>NZ_QMKQ01000003.1 GCF_003287975.1 Arthrobacter sp. AQ5-05 | reverse complement strand
GCAATGGAGGTCACTGGCCACGCGCTACGACAAGCTCGCGTTGACCTACCGCTCCGCGGTCGTGCTGCATGCAGTGCTCATCTGGAGCGCTGCAATCGTGGAATCAGCATAAGGAGACACGCCCTAGCGCGTAGTGTCCTCCCCCCTGTGCGCGGGCCTTGGCGAATCCATGGGAGAAAGCCCACGTTCCGGGCCGCCGGTAAGGATTGTGTGAAACCCTGTTGGCAATGAGTTCTTCCTCCAAGCCCCCACCCCGCCTAACGAAGGGCAGCTCACTGCTCCCCTGGTACGGCGCACTGGTGCTGCTGGCTGCCCTCTTTTTGGCCTGCTACAGCTTCTTCGTCCGGACCAAGCTCGGGCAATGGATCGATGAGGCTGCCCTGCTGGGTGGCGAGGCGTTCCTGGCTGCGGACAAGACCCGGGGGCCCGCACTGGCCTTCCTGGACCACATGCCGGCGGCCTCGGCGCTGCTGGCCGGCGGCTTCATCCTCTTCGCCCTGGTCCGCAGGCGCGATTTCCTGCGCCCCGCGGTGGCCGGGGCCCTGTTGCTGGGCGCCGCCGGATCCACCCAATTGCTCAAGCACGTGGTGTTGGTGCGGCCGGATTTGAACATCTCGGGTGCCTCGATGAATTCGTTCCCCTCGGGGCACACGGCCTTCGCCGCCGCGGCCATGGCAGCGATCTTCATTGTCGTCCCCGTGGCGCACCGGCCGCCGGTGGCCCTGCTGGGCTGGGCCTACGCCGCGGTTGCCGGGGCCTCGACGCTGGTGCTGGGCTGGCACCGCCCCAGCGACGTGATTGCCGCCTACCTGGTGGTTGCCTGGTGGAGCGTGCTGGCCGGGCTGTTCCTGCGCCACGCCCACGGGCGCGGACCGGGGCCCCGCACCACAGCCGCCGGATCCCGGTCGGTCCCCGAGCGGCTCTTGCGCGCGTTGGCGGTGGCGGGCGCCGTGGCGGCGGCAGCGGCACTGGGACTCGCGCTGGCCATGGACCACCCGGCAATCGGTACCGTGCAGAACGGCCCCCTGTTCGTCTTTCTGGCCGCGGGTCTGGCATTGGTCCTGGGCACCGCCATGGCCACGGGATGGTTCGTCCACGAGCTTTTTGCCCGCTACGGGGCACCCATCCGCCGCCGGTTGGTCCGGGGTATGCAGTAGCCGAAGATCCCGGCTCCCAGCAGCGAGATCCCGCCGATCGCCATCACCCCGGCACCCAGCGTCGCCACGGCCACCAGGACCGAGAGCAGCACCGGCCCGGCCATCGCACCGGTGTCGGACATCAACCGCCACAGCCCCAGGAACTTGGGCCGCCCGGCCACCGGCGAGTAGTCGGCACCCAGGGTCATCACGATTCCCGAACCGATGCCGTTGCCGAATCCCAGCACCATGGCCACGGCCAGCATCGTGGGCATGGAATGGGTCAGCGGCAGCAGGAACAGGGCCAGTGACATCACCGCCATGCAGGGCACCGCGACCCAGGCCCGCCCGCGCTTGTCCATGACCTTGCCCGCGGGGTAGAAGATCAACATGTCGATGGCCCCGGAGAACCCGTAGACCAGCGAGATCGTTGCGGCGTCCAGCCCGATGTTTTCGCCCCACAGGGGAAGCACGACCTGGCGGGTGGAGCGCACCGCGGAGATGCAAACGATGCCCAACCCGATCCCCAGCAGGATCCTCCACTGGTCCTTGGCAATGGAAAGCATCGATCCGCCGGCACGGCTTTGGCCTGCTTCCACCGGAGCCCGGGTCTCGAGGTCCGGGATCCACAGGCACACGACCGTGGCAATGGCCATCGCCACCATGCCCACCCAGTAGGCCCCGGCGATGCCCAGCCACTTCATGGCCAGCGTGGCGGCAAAGGGCCCGATGAACACCCCGATGCGCATCACCCCGCCCAGGGTCGACATGGCCCTGGCCCTGAATTCCAGCGGGACGGCCTCGGCCAGATAGGTCTGCCGGGCCAGGTTGAACACGGCCCCGGCCATGCCCAGCATCATCACGCCCACGGCAAAGAGGCCCAGATTCGAGGGCACGATGCCCAGCACCATGCCCAGGGCTGCCCACCCCGCAGCGAAGACCATGGCAAGGCGTTCGCCGACCTTCGTGGTCAGCACCGCGGCGGGGACGTTGGAGATCAGGGATCCGACGCCGACCAAGGTGACGACCAGTGCGGCCGTGGCCAGGTTGGCACCGCGTTCCAGGGCGGACAGGGCGATGATGGGCGTGACGGCACCGAGCCCCAGTCCGTACAGCAGGGAAGGTGAGTACACTTTCACCGCGATACTACGCAGGCTAAAGGGTTGCTCACTCATGTGTTCATCCTACTGAACCGGCTATGGCATGGTTTTGCTCAGCCTTTGCAGGAAGACCGTGGACTGTTCGGGGCCGTAGGGCAGCACTTCCAATTGGTGGGCGGTGGGGTCGAAGCTTCCGGTCGGCCAGGAGCGCACGATGGATTCCCCCTCCAGGATCGCAGCCAGCATCTCGCGGTGCTGTCGGCGCACGAATTCCAGGTCCACCGGGTGTCCGTGCCCGGGAACCACCACCACGTCGGCGTCGCATTCGCGCACGAGCCGGCCCAGCAACTCCGCCCAGTGATAGGGGTCCGAGTCCTCGAAGTTCGGCGGCCCGCCCTCCTCGACCAGGTCGCCGGTGAACAGCACCTTGCCGCAGCGCACGAGCAGGTCCCCACCGGTGTGCCCGGGGCCCAGACCAAAGAGCTGCGCGGTGAAGCCGCCGAGGTCCAGCGTGCCCCCGGTTTCCGCGACGACGTTGCCTGGCACGATGATGCCCGAGTGGTCTCCCTTGCGCAGGGCCATCTCCGGTTCCAGGAAGCGCACCAGCTGACGCTCGGCCTCTCCGCTGCGGCGCAGGTGCTCTATTGCCGCGGCCGTGGCGTGAAAGCCTTCCACGCCCTTTGCGGCAAAGTAGCTGTTGCCAAAGACATGGTCGCCATGGGCATGGGTGTTGACCACAAGCAAGGGGAGGTCGGTGATCTTTCGGATGGCCGCATACAGGCCCGCCGCTTCCCGCGGCCCGGAGCCGGTGTCGATGACAGCGGCGCGGTCCTGGCCCACGATCAGGCCGGTGTTCATGGAAAATCCGTGGTTGAGCAGCCGCCAGCAATGCGGGGCAAGCTGTTCCACTCTGGGTACCAAGGGCTGCTTCATAGCGGGTCCCCAATTCCTCGGTGCCGGGCGGTGCCGGTGTTTTGGCGATATCCACATTCTGCATGAAAATCCGTCCAGGCAAAACCAATTCCCCGGAGACCGCATGGGCATGCCGGGGAATCGAGTTGCACCACCGCGGAACGGGAGGTGCTAGGGAACGGTGATCTTGATCTTCCCGAAGGGGACGGTCTCGTCAACGAAGGCCTGTTCGGAATGGCCGCCGAGCCCGCGGATGTGCACCCCGTACTTGCCCTCGGCCATGGACTCCCGGAAGATCGGCAGGACAGTTTCGATGTGGAGTTCGTCCTTGCCTACAAGGTAATGCTCGTATTCAGCAGGTAGCTTTTCCATGGCATCAGGATAGTTGGTCGCCGCGGCTTTCAATAGGGGTGGTGGGAAGCTGGTCCAGGGTCCGGCCGAAGCGGTTGGCGCTGGCGACCCGAATACTGCACCGGCGGCCGTATCCCATGTATCCCCCGGCAGCGGATGCGCAGGTGCCCTCGGCGAGGGTCCACGAGGAACCTGTCGCCGCGGGCACCCGCATGGCCGCGATGCGGAAATCCGTTACAGGTCCGCCAGCACCGAGGCCGGGTTCTCCATCGCGTCGGCCACGAAGCGCAGGAAGCCCGCGGCCGTGGCGCCGTCACAGACCCGGTGGTCGAACGCCAGTGTCAGCTCGGTGAGCTTGCGGACCGCGAGTTCCCCGTCCACGACCCACGGCTTGTCGATGATCCGCCCGACGCCCAGGATCGCGACCTCCGGGTAGTTGATGATCGCTGCGGACCCGTCGACACCGAAAACCCCGTAGTTGTTCAGGGTGAAGGTGCCGCTGGTGAGCTCGGCGACCGTGGCCTTGCCAGCACGGGTGACCTCCGTCAGTCGTGCAAGTTCGGCATTGAGGCCGCGGGCGCTGAGCTGCTGGGCGTTGCGGATGGACGGGACCATCAGGCCCCGTTCGGTCTGCGCGGCAATGCCCAGGTTGATGCCGTCGAAGCCGATGATCTCGGCTTCGCCCTGCGCGTTGTACTCGATGCGGGTGTTCAGCGCCGGGTACTTTTGCAGCCCGGCAACCACGAAGCGCGCAATGAAGGCCAGCAGTCCCGGGGTGTTTTCCGGGTTGGTGGATTTCATGGCAGAACGCATCTGCAACAGGTTGGTGGCGTCCACGTCCACCCACACCGTGGCCTCGGGGATCTCGCTGCGCGAGCGGCTCATGGCCTGGGCGATGGTCTTGCGCACGCCGTTGATCGGGGTCCTGGAGGAAATCCCCAGGCCCGAGCGCGCATCGATGCCGCCTTCGACTGCGGACGCCGCGGCCGCCGCGGGAACAGCCACGCGTGCCGGTTCGGCGAACGGTGCCGCGGTCCGTGCCGCCGGCGCTGGCGTTGCGGTGGCAGCCGCCTCGACGTCCGAACGCAGCACCAGCCCGCCGGCACCGCTGCCGTTGAGCGTGGCGATGTCGATGCCGTGGTCCCTGGCCAGCTTGCGCACCAACGGGGAGATCACCAGCGGTGCGCGGCGCGGCGCGGCAGCGGCGGTCACCCCGATGGCGGTGGCAGGTGCGGTGCCGGCTCCGGGGCGCGGGCGGCGCTTGCGTGCCTTGGCCGAGAGGCCCTCCGGGGTTCCGTAGCCGATCAGCACGTTGCCCGAGCCTTCGCTCGCCGGGGCCTTGGCTCCGGCCCGCTCCTCCTCGCGGTAGCTTTGGGCGACCTCACGCTCCGGGATGCCGGACTTGGGTTCCGCGGCGGGCGCTGCCGGGGCCACCGCGCCTTCCTCCAGCACGGAGAACAGCGGAGCGTCAACGAGCATCATCTGGCCCTCGGCTCCGTGCAGCTCGTGCACGGTCCCGGCGTAGGGGCTTGGCACCTCCACCATCGACTTGGCGGTTTCCACCTCGGCGATCGGCTGGTCGATGACGATGGTGTCGCCCACGGCAACCAGCCACTTGACCAGCTCGGCCTCGGTCAATCCCTCACCGAGGTCCGGCAACAAAAAGGTTTTCACGCTCATGCCCCTTCCTCCCATTGCAGTGCATCCACGGCATCCAGGATGCGGTCGACGGACGGCAGGTAGTACTTCTCGAGTTTCGGTGCCGGGTACGGGGTGTCGAACCCTGTCACGCGCAGCACCGGAGCGGCCAGCGAGTGGAAGCACCGCTCCTGGATCCGGGCGACGATCTCGCTGGAGACCGAGGCGAAGCCCGGGGCCTCGGCAATGACCACGGCGCGCCCGGTCTTGCGGACCGACGCGCAAATCGTCGCGTCATCCAGCGGAACAATGGTGCGCACGTCGATGACCTCGAGGCTGCGGCCCTCCAAGGCTGCCGCCTCGGCCGCGGCCATGGCGGTGGACACCGAGGGGCCGTAGGCGATCAGCGTCGCGTCGGTGCCGGAGCGTGCGATGGCAGCCCGGCCCTCGGTCGGCGGCACGGCGTCGGTCTCGTGCGAGAGCCGCAGCGCCTCCAAGTCCACCTGCTCCTTGGTCCAGTACAGCTTCTTGGGTTCCATGAAGATGACCGGGTCCGGGGAGTCGATGGCCTCGCGCAGCATCAGGTACGCGTCGCGCACCGTCGCCGGGGTGAAGACCTTCAGCCCCGGGGTGTGGGCGTAGTAGGACTCGGAGGAGTCGCAGTGGTGCTCCACTCCCCCGATGCCGCCGGCATACGGGATCCGGATGACCATCGGCAGGGGCATCTTGCCCTTGGTGCGGTTGTGCATCTTGGCCACGTGCGAGGCGATCTGCTCGAAGGCCGGGTAGGCGAAGGCGTCGAACTGCATCTCGATGACCGGGCGCATCCCGTTCATCGCCATGCCGATGGCCATGCCCACGATGCCGGACTCCGCCAGCGGGGTGTCGAAGCAGCGTCCGGTGCCGAAGCGCTTGGTCAGTCCGTCGGTGATGCGGAAGACCCCGCCCAGGACCCCGACGTCCTCGCCGAAGACCAGGACCGATTCCTCAAGGGCCATGGAGTCGGCCAGCGCGGTGTTCAGGGCCTTGGCAAACGTGACCGGCTGCGTGCCGGCGTCGGCGGTGCGTGCCGCGGCAGCGGCGGTGGCGGCCGAAACGTTGCCGTTGGCCGCCGAAGAAGTGGTTACCGTGGGGCTCATTTTGCGTCCTCCTCGCGGGCGAGTTCGTCGGCGAGCATCGCTGCCTGCTCGGCCATCTGGGTGGTGGGTGTCGAATAGACGTGGGCGAACAGGTCGGCCGGGTCCGGAACGTTCTCGGAGTTCATGCCGTCGCGCAGGTTCTTGGCGACGGCCTCGGCATGGGCCGCGATCCGCTCCTCGGTGTCCTGGGGCAGCAGTCCGGCATCGGCCAGGTAGGTGCGCATGCGGGTGACCGGGTCCTTGGCGATCCAGCCCTGGACCTCGGAATCCTCGCGGTAGCGGGTGGCGTCATCGGCGTTGGTGTGTGCCTGCATCCGGTAGGTGTGGGCCTCGACCAGCAGCGGGCCGTTGCCCTCGCGGGCCAGGCGGACCGCACGGCCCAGCACGGCCAAAAGGGCCACCAGGTCGTTGCCGTCCACGCGCTCGCCGGCCATGCCGTAGCCAACGGCCTTGTGGGCCAGGGAAGGGGCAACAGACTGCTGGGACAGCGGCACCGAGATCGCGTACTGGTTGTTCTGCACGAAGAAGATCACCGGCAGGTTGAAGACCGCCGCGAAGTTCAGTGCCTCGTGGAAGTCGCCCTCGCTGGTGGCGCCGTCGCCGCACATGGCCAGCACCACGGTGTCCTCGCCGCGAAGCTTGGCCGCATGGGCCACGCCCACCGCGTGCAGCAGCTGGGTGGTCAACGGCGTGGATTGGATCGAGACCTTGTACTGCTTCGGGTCGTACCCGCTGTGCCAGTCCCCGCGGAACCCGGCCATCACCTCCATGGGTGCCACGCCCTTGGCCATCACCGCGACGGTGTCGCGGTAGGTGGGGAACATCCAGTCGTCTTCGCCCAGGCACAGGGCTGCTGCCACCTGGCAGGCCTCCTGCCCGTGGCTGGAAGGATAGACGGCCATGCGTCCCTGGCGCACCAGTGCGGAATTCTGGTCGTTGACGCGGCGGCCGATGACCAGTTGCTCGTAGGCGTCCACCAGGGCCTTGGGGCTCGGCAACGGATATTCGTGGCCGGGTTCGGCCCCTTGCTGCCCCGAGGGGTGCAGCTTCCCATTGATGTCGAGCATGTGGATTTCGGTGCGCGCCGGGAGCATGTAGTCCTCGGGGGTGATCCCGAATTTGCTGCTCACCTGCTCGATTGCATCGCGTGGTTCGGTGGTCGTCACGGTTCACGCCTTTCTGGTTTTTGCGGGACGCGGGCATTGGGCCATGTCCGCCCAAGCATCAGTTCTTGCCTTAAGTATGGGTATTTGGACTGAAATGTATCCAGCTTCTTGCAATATTCTGGAAAAGTGCGCATAGGATCGCTACTCTTGGAGACAGATTGAAAGTGTGACCGTCACTACATGGCGGTTTTTGGACAAAGCGGAAAGAGGCATTTGATGGAGACTCCCTCGGTTCGGCTCGATGAGGTGGATCGACGGATCCTGGAGGAACTCACCAAGGACGGTCGGCAGTCGGTGACCACCGTCGCGCAAAAGGTGCACGTCTCGCGCGCGCACGCCTATTCCCGGATCAACCGGCTCCAGGACGAAGGGGTCATCACGCGCTACACCGCGGTCATCGATCCGCTCCGCGCCGGCCTGCGGGCCAGCGCCTACGTCACCCTGAAATTGCGCCAACACTCCTGGCGCGAGCTGCGCGAGCGCCTCGCCGCGATGCCCGAGGTCCACCACATCGGCCTGGTCGGCGGGAACTTCGACGTGATCCTCTTGGTCCGCGCCCGGGACAACGTGGACTTGCGCCGGGTGATCTTTGAGCAGATCCAGGCCATGCCCGGAGTCCTGGACACCCAGACGTTCCTGGTCTTCGAGGACGTCGACACGCGCTAAGTGCCGCAGCACCCATAGACTCTTCCCAATGGCATGATCCGGGGCGGACGAGCGGGGACTTCATGGACGAGGAAACGGTGGACAAAACGCCTGGCACCGCTCCACCGGCGGCCGCGCCCGTCCACCTGCTCCGACACCGCCCCGGGTTCCCGACCTTGTTGCTGTCCATCGCGTTTGGCGCCGTCGCCTCGGGTATCCTGAACGTTGCCAACGACCTGGTCGCCATCTATGCCCTCGGTGCCAACGCCACCCAGATCGGCTTCCTCAACGCCTCCGAGTCGGTGGCCTTCCTGCTTCTGGCCATCCCCGCGGGCATCATGCTCGACCGCGTCAACCGGGTGAAGACCATGATGTGGGCACAGCTGGCCTCCGGGTTGGCGATTTTCTCGGTGCCGCTGGCCTGGTCCGCCGGCGTGCTGACCTACCAGCAGCTGGTGATCGTGTCGTTCCTGGTCGGAGTGGCAGGCATGCTGTGGGGCATGGGTGCCGGATCGGCGATCCCCGGCATCGTGGGACGCGATTTGGTTTCCAGCGCCTACGCCCGCAAGGAAACCGTGGACACCTCGGTGGGGGTCATCTCCCCGGGATTCGCCGGCGTACTTGTCGCCGTCATGTCGGCGCCGTTCACCCTCATCGTGGCAGGGGCTGCAAACCTCCTGGCCGCAGCAACCCTGCTGTGGGGCTTCGGGAAGAAATCCGGATCCATCGGGCCCCCGGAGGATCCCGCCACAAGGGTCGGATTCAGGGAGTCCTTCGGCGAAGGCCTGCGCTTCACCCTCAAGCACCGAAGCATTCGTGCCCTGGTCTCCTCATCCGCGATCACCAACATGGGCCTGGCCTTCGGCTCGGCGTTGGAGACCCTCTATTTCGTCAAGGTCCTGGGGTTCAGCCCCCAGGTCATCGGGCTGGTCATCTCCACCATCGCCGTCGGCGGACTGCTCGGCTCCCTTGCCGTTCCCGCGCTCGTCAGGAGGCTGGGCGAGAACCGGGTCTTGGCGCTGTCGATCCTCAGCCTGCCGTTTGCCGTTGCCCTTCTCCCCTTGGCCGCGTCCGCCCCGGGTGCAGCCATCGCCTTGGTGGTGTGCCATTCGGTTCTTTACAACGCGCTGATGGTTTCCTACAACGCCACAGCCTACGGCTTGCTGGCCAAGTTCACCCCGGACGAGATGATGGGACGACAGCAAGGATTCCGGCTGGTGTTCACCATGGGGCCGGTGCCGGTCCTGGGAATCGTTGGGGGCCTGGCCGGGGACGCGCTGGGCCTGCAGAACGCCATATGGATCTGGGTGGGAATAACGGCCTTCGCTGCGGTCCCACTGCTTGTGCTGCCGCGTGGAGGAAACCGCAAGGAAACCTAGTTCCCGGCGCCCAACGGGGTCGCGTATTCGTACGTGAACACCTCAGTGAGCGGGTGCTTCAGGGCTCCGGCAATCAGGAACGCCGTTTCCAGTGACGGTGAGTACTTCCCCTGCTCAATGGCAATGATGGTCTGGCGCGTCACCCCGACCATGGCCCCGAGCTCGGCCTGCGTCATACCGCCGGCGGTAGCCCTGAGCCCGCGGATGGAATTGCCGAGCCGGCCACGGTTCACCATGCGGGCACGCCGCGCCGGTATCCGCCAATCTGCACCCCGGCTCCGACGATGAACGAGGTACCGAGACCGGCAAAGACAGCCGCTGCGATCCAGAAATGTTCGGCGCCGCTGAACGCCATCGACAGCAACGGAACACATGTCGCCAGCAGCACCTGGTACCTGGCCTGGTCGCCGTGACGGGCAATCTCCCGGTCCCGCTCGTCGGGGCCGTCTTCCTTGTCCTGGTTCCGCGTTCCCGTCCAAATCTTGGCGGCCAGGATCGGCACCATCATGACAGCCATGCAGGCAATCATCGGCATTGAATAGTTCTGCTCCGCCACAGCCGTCCCCCCGATCAGGCGCATCAACACCAGACCGACGAAGGCCAGCATGCCAAGTCCGCAGGAAACCACAGTCACCCAGGAAATACGCTCTTCATCGGCCACGTCCCGAACCCTCCAATGTCAAAGATCTTTGACTCCTGAGCATAAATTGAAGACGAGTCGATGTAAAGGATTTTTGACATGCAGTTGATACGGGAAACAGTGAAGTCCCCGGACTACTCTCGCCAGTTCCGGTGCCACCCCTGCGCCCAGCAACCAGCGCCATTGAACACGCAGGCCGAGCCCACCTGCTCTAAGCCGGCAAGTTGCACGAAAAGAAAAACTCCGGGTCCGCCGAGGCGAAATACCGGAGTTTCCAATTCATGGCCCGAGTAACATGAAACAGCGGTCATCAAGGGCTTGCGCATCAACCCTACTTCGCATCGGCAGGAGGCACTCGCACACGCGCCCTCGACCTATCCGAATGGGACGCCTGACTCAGCGCCGCTTTCCTTCACGACCGTAGCCACCTCGAAGTCGGGCGGCGGAACGCGTGCGGCCGCCAACTTGCATTCGAGTGGCCCACCACGAGAACATTCTCCAGGGTTCAGAGGACGAACGCCGCCGAATCGTCTACCTGGTGCGGCTGTTGTCCCCCGATGCGCTGGAGCACCTTCGGGCCAATAGCGACGTTGCCACGATACTAACGAAACGCCCATAGGAAACCAGAGGAGCTTCGTTCACGAGTGCACCACGGAGTGCCCCGGCGCGTGGCTCAAGTACCTTGGCCTGACACTCCAAACCCAGATCCGATGCCACACCGAGTCCATGGTTGAAGCTGCCCTGGATCAGGCAGGCCGACAGCTCGAAACCGGAAGGCACTGCGATGCCCGAAGCCGCGCCGCGACCTGGCCGAACCCGGAATGCCACAGTAACCCCGGCGGGGAACCACTGCCCGCATACACGAACGGCGCCCCACGCAGTGCGGGGACGCCGTTCGGGGTACAGCCGGGAAACCTAGCCCTTGAAGACCGGCTTGCGCTTTTCCTGGAACGCCGCGAACCCCTCGGCGTAGTCCTCGGTGTCACACAGGTCGGCCTGCGCCTGGTTCTCGTTGGCCATCGATTCCCACAGACCCAGGCGGGCGTCGCGGATCTCGGCGACCAGTTCCTTCGAGGCGCGGAACGCCTCGGTGGCGCCGGTGGCGACCTTTGCCACGATCCCGCGCGTGGTTTCCAGCAGCTCGTCGGCGGGCATGGCACGGGAGAAGAGCCCCGAAGCCACGGCGTCGGCACCGCTGATCAGCTCCGCGGTGTAGATCAAGTCCAACGTGCGGTGCGTGCCCAGGCGCTCGGTGAACAGCCAGTGTCCTCCCGAGTCCAGGGTCGCGCCCAGGTTGGCGAAGGGGGAACCGATCTTCGCGTTTTCGGCCACGTAGACCACGTCGGTGGCGATGGCCAGGCCCAGCCCGACACCCAGGCAGGCACCCTGCACCGCGGCGAAGGTGGGTGCCGGGAAGGAAGACATCTTGGCCAGCAGGGGTTGCACCTTGCCACCGAGGTAGCCCATGACGTCGTCGTCCGCGGGGACCACCCCGGAGATGTCGCGCCCGGCGCAGAAGCCGCGGCCCTCGCCGCGCAGCAGCAGCGCGCGCACCTGCCCGGTTTCCACGCCCTCGGCTGCCTTGTCATAGGCGGCTTCCAGTTCCCCCAGGGCCGCATCGTTCAGCGAGTTCATCTTTTCCGGGGCGTTGAGCACGATCTCTGCAACGCCGTCGGTGATGTTCAGTTCAATCATCGTGGGTCCGTTCACTGGGGGTTTCTCGGGTGCTATGGCAAGGATCCACCCGCTTTCGCGGATGGATCCTTGCCGGTGTTGTTTGTTCCTAGGCGTCGTAGTCGACCAGCACACGTTCGGTGGTGGGGCGCGACTGGCAGGTGAGCACGTAGCCCTTCTCGACCTCGTCCGGTTCCAGGGCGTAGTTCTCGTCCATGTTCACCGCCCCCTCGATGACCTTGGCGCGGCAGGTGCCGCACACTCCGCCGGCGCAGGCGAACGGGACATCCGGGCGGACCCGCAGGGCCGCGTTCAGGACCGTCTCGCGGGCCTTGACCGGGCTCTTGACCTCTCCCTGCAGGCCGTCGAGCTTGAAGCCGATCGAGTAGGTCTCGTCGGATTCGTCGATGACGACCGGGCGGCCGATGTTGCCCTCGGGGCGGTGCGGCTCGCCGGTGGTGAACAGCTCGAAGCGGACCTTTTCTGCCGGAACGCCCTGGGCGGCGAGGTTGTCGCGCACCAGCTGGACCAGCTCGAAGGGGCCGCAGAGGAACCATTCGTCGACTTGGTCGGTGCGGATGACCGCGCCCAGCAGCTTGTTCAGCTTCTCTGCGTCGATGCGGCCCGAGAGCAGCGGGGAGATGCGCTGTTCGCGGCTCAGCACGTGGTGCAGCGCAAAGCGCGCCGGGTAGCGGTCCTTGAGGTCGGCCAGTTCCTCCAGGAACATCACGTCCATGGCGGCCTTGTTCGCATAGACCAAATCGAAGTGGACCTTCTTGTTGGCTGCCAGCACCGTGCGGGCGATTGCCATGACCGGGGTGATGCCCGAGCCGGCGGCCACCGCCACGAAGGTGTCCTCGTTTTCCACGTCAATGGACTCGGGGTCGTTCATCCCGGTCATCTTGTGCTTGGAGATGAAGCCGCCGGTGGGGCTCATGACATCCATGGTGTCCCCGGCGACCAGCGACTCGTTGGCCCAGGTGGAGAAGATGCCGCCGATGTCGCGCTTGATGGCCACGTGGATTTCGCCGTCCGTGGGCTCGGCACAGATCGAGTAGCTGCGGCGCAACTCGACCATGTTGCCGTCGAGGTCCTCGAGCTCCTTGCGCAGGGCCACGTACTGGCCCGGCAGGTAGTCGTACTGTCCGGCCAGCTCGGCGGGGACAGCGAAGGTCACCTCGATGGCGTCGGCGGTGAGCCTGCGGACCTCGGCAACGGTGAGGGTGTGGAACGTGGTCCGGCGGCGGCCCGGGACCTCGGGATCAATGCCCCCGTCGGTGGGCAGGGAGGCAGTCGTGTCTGTCATGAGAGCACCTTGAAGTAGTCGAAGGGTTCCAGGCAGTCCTTGCATTGGTACATGGACTTGCAGGCGGTGGAACCAAAGCGGGAAAGTTCCTTGGTATTGAGCGAATGGCACTGCGGGCACTTCACGGCCAGCCCCAAGGTCACCGGGCCGCGGTGGCCGGTGCCCGTGGGCGGGGCAATGCCGTAGGCCTCCAGCTTGGTCTTGCCCGACTCGGTCATCCAGTCGGTGCTCCAGGCCGGGGACAGGACGAGGTTGACCCGGACATTGTCGTATCCGGATTCCTTGAAGACGATTCCGAGGTCCTCGGTGATTGCGTCCATCGCCGGGCATCCGGAGTAGGTGGGCGTGATGGTGACAACCACTGTGCCATCCTCCATTTCCACATCCCGCAGGATCCCCAGATCCGCGATGGTGAGCACAGGGATCTCGGGGTCGGTGACGCGCGAGGCGATCTCACGGAGCTCGGCGATGGTGGCAATCATGTCTTGTGTCCTTTGCTTACCAGGTGGCGCCGGGGTGCTTGCGGGCCAGCACCTGCATCTCGGCCAGGATGAAGCCAAGGTGCTCGGAGTGCTCGCCGCGCCGGCCCCGTGCCATTGCGTACGGAACGGTTGGTACCTCGAGCCCGGCATCGGACAAGACGGAGGCGAAATCCTCGTCCCAGGCGGCGCGCAGGGTCGAGGGCGCCACGGCGACGTCGCCGAGCGCGGTATGCAGTTCCTCGTCCTCGAAGATCTCCCCCACGTAGGGCCAGAGCACAGCCAGGGCGTGGCGCATGCGGCGGGCCGATTCCTCGGTACCCATGCCCAGGCGCAGGGTCCAGGCGATGGCGTGGTCGCGGTGGTAGTCGACCTCCTTGACGGCCTTGGCGGAAATCGCCGCAATCGTCGGGTCGGAGGACTGCAGCAGCTCGGTGTAGAGCAGGTGCTGGTAGATGGAGATGATCAGCTGGCGCATGATGGTCACGCCGAAGTCGCCGTTGGGCTGTTCGACGATGTGCAGCGAGCGGAAGTCTTCTTCCTCGCGCCAGTAGGCCAAATCGTCCTCGGTCTTGTCCCAGGCCTTGCCGGCGTAGGTGAGGAAAGAGCGGGCGTGGCCCAGCTGGTCCAGGGCGATGTTCCCCAAGGCGATGTCTTCCTCGAGTTCCGGTCCGCGGGAGATCCAGTGCGAGAGGCGCTGCGCCAGGATCAATGCGTCGTCACCCAGGCGAACCGCGTACTGCGCGACCAGGTCGGTCGGCTTCTCCTGCTGGATCGCGATGTCCTCGGGGCGCAGGGCGTTGCCCGGTGTGACGCGGGTGGCAGAGGCCGTGGCGTCGCCGAAGGAATCCAGCGAATGGTCGATGTCGTGTGCGCTCACAGGTGCTTCACGCCCTCACTCTTGGTGTAGTACGTTGCGTGGCGGTAGTCCTTGCCCTGGGGGGACTCGAAGTACATGCCCTTGGCGTCGGGGTCGGAGGCGATGATGTCGGTGCTGGCCACGACCCACAGCGAAATGCCTTCGTTGCGGCGGGTGTACAGGTCCCGGGCGTTCTTCAACGCCATCTCCGCGTCCGGTGCGTGCAGGGATCCTGCGTGGACGTGCGAGAGCCCTCGGGAGGAACGGACGAAAACTTCCCAGAGCGGCCAGGTGCCGTGTGTTTCGGTCATGATCTATGCAACCTCGGTCTTTCGAGCCATCTTTGCCGCGTATGCCGCGGCAGCTTCGCGCACCCAGGCGCCTTCGTTGTGGGCATCGCGGCGGCGCTGCAGGCGCTGCGCGTTGCAGGGCCCGTTGCCGGCGATGACTGCCTTGAACTCGACCCAGTCCAGTTCCATGTGGATCCAGGTCCCGGTTTCCGCGTCGAAGCGCAACTCCGGGTCAGGAAGGGTCAGGCCCAGGACCTTGACCTGCTCGGCGATCATGCCCACGAAGCGCTGGCGCAATTCGTCGTTGGAGAACCGCTTGATCTTCCACGCGGTGGACTGCCCCGAGTTCGGGGAATCGGAATCCGGGGGTCCGAACATCATCAGTGACGGGGCGTAGAAGCGGTTGATGGCATCCTGCGCCATCTTCTTCTGCGCCTGCGTGCCGTTGGCCAGCTCCAGCAGGATCTCGAAACCCTGGCGCTGGTGAAAGGATTCCTCCTTGCAGATGCGCACCATGGCCCGGCCGTAGGGGCCGTAGGAGGCGCGGCACAGCGGGACCTGGTTGGCGATGGCTGCGCCGTCGACCAGCCAGCCAATCGCGCCCATGTCCGCCCAGGAGCGTGCCGGGTAGTTGAAGATCGAGGAGTACTTGGCCTTGCCCGTCATCAGCTGCTCGTTGAGCACATCGCGCGGGGTTCCCAGGGTCTCGGTGCCGGAGTACAGGTAGAGTCCGTGGCCGGCTTCGTCCTGCACCTTGGCCATCAGGATGGCCTTTCGCTTCAGCGACGGAGCCCGGGTGATCCAGTTGGCCTCGGGCTGCATGCCGATGATCTCGGAGTGCGCGTGCTGCGACATCTGCCGCGTCAGGGTCTTGCGGTATGCCTCGGGCATCCAGTCGCGCGGTTCGATGCGCGAATCGTCGGCAATGATCTGGTTGAACCGATCCTGCCCTGCTTGCTCCTCAGGAGAAAGTACCGCGGATAGCGATCCGCCGCTTTCTTGCTGTGCAGCCATAGTGCTCACCTCACTGTGACAAAGAATTATTTACTGACCGTTCGTTCAGGATATGCGGACGACCGCCTTTTCGTCAATCACCGACCCGGCCTGGCCGCCGTCGCGTCGACCGTTACCATGCCCGGGCCCGGCGTCGCCCGAACATGACGGAGAAAGTCGGGATGGGTGCCGCCGCCGTCTCCCCGACACGGCAAGGGCCCGGAAACAGGTCCCGCAGATGACGCAAGAAGTCGCTGGGTTCCATCGTGTGAACGACCCGTGGCACGGCCCTTTTCCTCCGGCACACAATGGTTCATCCCCCGGCGCCGACCGCCGGGCCGGAGCCCGAAAACCCGATGGCACCCCACGGTGCCACGCCAGCACGGAGAGCCGAACGCATGATCAGCCTGAAGAACCTCACCAAGGTCTACGGACACGGGGACAGCGCCGTCACGGTGCTCGACGGCCTCGACATCGAGGTCGCCACCGGCCAGATCCTGGCCGTCGTGGGCCCCTCGGGCGCCGGCAAGTCGACCCTGGCCCAGTGCATCAACCTGCTCGAACGCCCCACCTCCGGGCAGGTCATCGTCAACGGCGAGGACCTCGCACGCCTCCCCGAACGCAGGCTGCGGGTCGCCCGGCGACGTATCGGCACCATCTTCCAATCCGCCAGCCTGCTCTCGCGCCGCACCGCGGCGCAGAACATTGCCCTGCCGCTCCAGTATCTGGGGGTGACCCCGGCGGAGACCGCGGCGCGGGTTGCCGAGCTGCTCGAACGCGTCGGGCTGTCGCACCGCGCCAACCACTACCCATTCGAGCTGTCCGGCGGACAGCTCCAGCGCGTGGGCATCGCCCGCGCCCTGGCGCTGCGTCCCTCGGTGCTCCTCTCCGACGAGGCGACCTCCGGCCTGGACCCGGAAACCACCCGCTCGGTCGTCGCACTGCTGCGCCAGCTGCGCGATGACCTGGATTTGGCGGTCGTGTTCATCACCCATGAAATGGACACCGTGCTGCACGTGGCCGACTCCGCGGCCCGGCTGGAGCACGGACGCATCGCCGAGCAGGGTTCCCTGGTGGATCTGCTCACCGACCACGACTCGATCCTTGGCCGGGCCCTGCAGCCGCAGCTGTCTTCGGCCGATCCGGCGGCCGGGTCACGGGCCTGGCACGTGACCTACGATTCGCGCTCCGTCCCGGCGGACTGGCTGCAACGGATCTCGACAGACCTCGGCGAGCCGGCAGCCCTGCTGGCCGCCACCATCCAGTCCATCGGCGGGACCAGCACCGGCAACGCCACCGTCGGGCTCCGCTCCCCCGAGCGTCTGGCAGCCGCGGCCTTCGCCCGTTACGGGCTGCGTGCGGTCCCCCGCGCCGCCGACCCGCATCCTTCCACACCCGCAACCCGAGCCACGGAGGAACTCCAATGGGCCTGAACATTTCCGCCGCGGTGCAGATCCGCGCCCTGGCCGACACTCCCCTGCCGGAACTTCCGGCGTTGCTGGTCCCGGCCCTGGGCGAGACCCTGGCCATGGTGGGCATCGTGATGCTGGTCGTCGTTTCCCTGGGAACCCCGATCGCCGTCGCCCTGCACAACATGGCTCCCGGAGGGCTCTTCGAGCACCGCGGCACCTATTCGGTGCTCAGCTGGATCGTGAACATCGGCCGGTCCCTGCCGTTCCTGGTGCTGATGGCCGCGATCGTCCCATTCACCCGCTTTGTCACCGGCACCAACATCGGCATTGCCGCCGCCGTGGTTCCCATGTCGCTGGCCGGCATCCCGTTCTTCGCCCGGCTCGTGGAGAACTGTTTGCGCGATGTCCCGCGCTCGGTCACCGCCGCCGCCCGGGCCTCGGGCGGATCCCCGCTGCAGATCATCCGCACCGCGCAGCTGGGCGAGGCCGTCCCGGCGATCCTGGGCGGGCTGACCATCAATACCATCGCGATGATCGAGTACTCGGCCATCGCCGGGACCATCGGCGCCGGCGGCATCGGCTACGTCGCCGTCACCTACGGCTACCAGCGCTTCGACCAGACGGTCATGCTGGCCACCGTGCTCCTGCTGATCGCGATGGTCACCATCGTCCAAGTCGGCGGAGACGCCCTGGTCAGAGCCACCACGCCGCACCTGCGCCGCCGGGCCTAGCGAACCCGGCACCGCGCCGCCCCCGCCCCCGGGCCCAGGCCCGGGCCCGGGCCCGGGCAATCCTCCTGCTCCCGACCAGCAATCGCTTGTTCACTCCCGCGCCCGAAAGGCAGTTCCCCCATGACCATCACAGATCCCGAGACCAAGCCAGTGAGCGAATCCCACGGCTTCACCATCCAAAAGCACAAGAAGTGGCCCTGGACCCTGGCCGCCATCGCTTTGGCCGCAGCCATCACGGCGGGCGCGATCATCGGCTCCAACGCGGACACCCAGTCGCCGAACACCGTTGCCGGGGCCACGTTGACCGTGGTCACCGCCGAGGGCAACCACGCCGAGCAAGCCCTGGTGAACTTCGTGGCCGAAAATGTTGCACCCAAGTACGGCATCAACGTGGCCTTCAAGGGGCTGGCCGATTCGACGACGCTGAACCGGGCGGTGTCCACCGGCGAGGTCGCCGGAACCATCTACCAGCACAAGCTCTGGCTCTCCCAGGTGCTGGAGGCCAATCCCGACTTCAAGCTCGCCGCGGCCACCCCGGTCTTCCGCTGGGGATTCGGGATCTGGAGCGAGAAGTACAAGTCTGTCGACGAGATCCCTGATGGGGCCACCATTTCCCTGTACTCCGACCCCGCCAACGAAGCACAGGGCCTGTGGCTGCTGGAACGCGCCGGGCTGATCAAGCTCGACCCCTCGATGGACAAGTGGAAGGCCACGCAAAAGGACATCGCGGAAAACCCCAAGGGCATCAAGTTCAAGCTGCTGGACTTCGCCGCCCAGTCGCGCTCGCTGCCCGACCTTGATGCCGCGGTCGGCTACACCGAGTACTACGTCTCGGCCAAGGTTCCGCTGAGGCAGCAGATCTTCGCCCCGGCGGCCCCGGACGAGTTTGCCGGGCAGCTGACCATCGGCACCGAATTCGCCGACACCGAAAATGTGAAGAGCCTGGTGGCGGCATTCCAGGATCCGGCGGTGCAGGAGTTCCTGCGCACCGACCCGGCCGTCAAGGATCTTTTGATCCCCATCGACGCCAAGTAGCCATCCCCCAGGCAAGGACCCCCGTGGACGAAACCGGAATTGAACTGGGCCCACGGGGGTCCTCGCATGCGCCCCGGAGACTATGCGGCGATGCGGGCCGGAATGAACCTGTCCACGGAGAACCGGCCCGGGCCCAGCAGCGCGATGGCCGCGGCACCTGCCGCCAGGGCGAGCACCAGCTCGAAGCCCCCTGCCTCGACGAACACGCCGGCCGGCGCGTGCACCAACACCAGCGCGCCAAGCATGTTCACGGTCAGCAGCACGGCAAAGACGCGGGTGAGCACGCCGAGCACCAGGGCGATGCCTCCGGCGATCTCCAGCGTTGCCACCACCGGGGCCACCAGGCCGGCGGCCGGCACGCCCATCTGGCCAAATGCCGCGGTGGTGCCGTCGAGGGTGTATTGGAAGTACTTCTGCCACCCGTGGGCGGCAAAGAGGAAACCAATCACCACGCGCAGCATGGTTTGTGCGGTGGCGGCCAGGGCCGGGGTCTTTGTTGCAGCATCCATCAGGAAATCCTTACGTAGATTCAATGCACCCGGCCGCCTGCTGGCGGGCGGGTGCGGCGGGCCGATTCCTTCGGCCCTTGTCCCGGAGACAACCCTGCCACGAACTTACTTGAACCTTCAACTTAAGTGACATTCGTTGCCACTCCGGCTACACGCAGCGCTGCTGCCGTGGCCCGGGTCCGCCACGCGTCTGGCGTAACACTGCACCGGTTGAGGAACTTCGCAGGTTAAACCGGCAACATGGTCATCATGGCTTCCCGCTCCACCGCATTTCGCTTCCTCACCTCCGTGGTGCTGCTCTTTTTCCTGGCCGGTTGCGGAGCACCGCTGAGCGAGCACTGGAGCGGATACCGGTTGGGCCAGGGGGCCGAGCCAAGCACCGCTGCCGATTCACCGGCCGCCGCCAAGCCACCCGCACCCGCGGCGCCGGATTGCCGCAAGGTCAAGTGCGTGGCCCTGACCTTCGACGACGGCCCGGGAACGTACACCGAAGCACTGTTGAAGCTCCTGGACGAGCACAACGCCAAGGCCACGTTCTTCCTCATTGGGAAGAACGTCGAAAAACATCCCGGCATCGCCAGGGACGAGGTGGCCGCGGGGCACGAGATCGGCAACCACACCTACTCGCACCAAGACCTCACCGAGCTGTCCCTGGCTGCCGGGCAGCGCGAGCTGCGCAAGACGGAGGAGGCCATCAAGAAGGCCACCGGTGCCGCGCCGACACTGGTGCGGCCGCCCTACGGGGTGATCCCCAAGGGCCTGAAAAAGTCGCTGGACGTGCCGGTGGCCCTGTGGAGCGTGGACACCTTGGACTGGAAGACCCGTGACACCAAGAAGACCACCAAGGCGGCAGAGAAGATCGTGCCCGGCTCCATCGTCCTGATGCATGACATCCACAAGTCCACCCTCGAGGCCATGCCCAAGATCCTGGCGGACCTTGGCGCCCAGGGCTACCACTTCGTCACGGTCAGCCAGCTCGTGGGCAACCCCAAGCCCGGCATCGCCTACGGAACGGGCCGGCACCCCGGCGGCAAGGGTTGAGCGCCCAACGTCGCGACTGCCCCTGAGGCACGAAGGGGCGGCGCCACACGATGCGGAACCCCCCCTCCCATCCGTGCAGCAGGCGAACAGCCCTCCGGGCCATTCCCCGGTCCTGCTGCAGGGCCAGGATCCTGGCCTTTTTGCCCTGGAATTCCTCGTCGGTGGGCACACCCGCGTCCAGCAGTTCCCCGAGCTGTTTGAGCGGGGCCAGTTTTTGGTCGGTCAGGCCGACCGGGGATGTCTCCGATTCGACGGGTGCCGCCTCGTGCAACGCCGCGGCTGCCGGAGCCTGCGTTGGCACGGCCGGCACGCCTGCCGCCGCAGCATCCTTGGCGGCAAACCGCTGCTGTTGCTTGCGCTGGACGCGGCCCACGACCGAACCGGCGACCGCGGCCCGTCCAGCAGTTCCAAAAAGCCCCATGGTCCATGCCTTCCCAAGCCATCCACCCTGGATGCCCCAACCATGCCGTGCAAAGTGCGGGAATCGGCCTGCCGGGACTAGCTTTGGTTCACGGGCGGGCTCCGGAGGCCAAACGGCGGTGGCACCGCACCCCGGCCTTGGGCCAGGGTGCGGTGCCGCTTCCTGCGCGGACGCCCGCTTAGAGGACCTTGGAGAGGAACTCCTTGGTGCGCTCCTGCTGCGGGTTGCCGAACAGTTCGTCCGGCCGGCCCGACTCGCAGACCACTCCTGCGTCCATGAAGATCACCCGGTCCCCGATTTCCTTGGCGAAGCCCATCTCGTGGGTCACCAGGACCATGGTCATGCCCTCGGCCGCCAGGTCGCGGATGACCTGGAGCACCTCGCCGACCATTTCCGGGTCAAGGGCGCTGGTGGCCTCGTCAAAGAGCATGATGCCGGGGTTCATGGCCAGCGCGCGGGCGATGGCCACACGCTGCTTCTGGCCGCCGGAAAGCGACGCCGGGCGGGCGTCCGCCTTTTCCTTCAGGCCCACGCGGTCAAGCAGCTTCATGGCCTGGGCCCGGGCCTCGACCTTGGTTGCCTTCTTCAGTTCCACCGGGGCGAGCATGATGTTCTCGGCCACCGACATGTGCGGGAAGAGGTTGAAGTGCTGGAAGACCATGCCCACGTGGCGGCGGACCTCGTTGATGTCGATCTTTGGGTCGGTGACGTCGAAGCCGTCAACCACCACCTGGCCCGCGGAGATCTCCTCGAGCTTGTTCAGGCAGCGCAGCAGCGTGGACTTGCCCGAGCCCGAGGGACCGATCACGCATACCACCTCGCCCTCACCGATTTCGACGTCGATGCCCTTGAGCACCTCGTTGGCGCCGAAGGACTTGCGCAGTCCCTTGACGGTGATCTTGGCTGGCTTTTGTGTTTCAACCGGTGATGCACTCACTTGTTGAACCTCCGATCGGCGTAGTTTGCCAGTTTGGTCAGGGCCATGACGGCCACGAAGTAGATGACGCCCACGATCAGCAGGGTCTCGGTGACGCGGAAGTTCGCCGCGTAGATCTGCTGGCCCTGGTACAGGAGCTCGGCGAAACCGATGGCCAACAGCAGCGAGGAATCCTTCAGCATGATGATCAGCTGGTTGATCAGGGAAGGAGTCATCATCTTGAACGCCTGCGGGACCACGACCTTCTGCATGGACTTGCCGTAGCCCAGGCCCAGCGAACGTGAGGCCTCAAGCTGTCCGGGGTCCACCGACTGGATGCCGCCGCGCACGATCTCCGCGACGTAGGCGCCGGAGTTCAACGACAGCGTCAGCACGCCGGCAACCCAGATGTTGATCGGCTGCCCGGTCAGCTGCGGGAGGCCGAAGTAGAACATGAAGGCCCACAGCAGCAGCGGGGTGCCGCGGAAGATGTTGACGAAGGTCGTGGCGATTCCGCGCAACACGATGTTGTGGGAGATCTTCATGAACCCGGCCAAGAGGCCGATCGCCATGGCCACGGCGAAGGAAATGATCGTCACCAGCAGCGTGTTCTTCAGGCCGCTCATCAGTGCCGGGAAGGACTTGGCCAGCAGGTCCAGGAAGGTCGTGGGTTGGGCGGCGGTCGGATTGGCCAGGTACTTGTCCAGGATCTCTTGGTAATCGCCGTCGGCCTTCAGCTTGGCCAACCCGTCGTTGAAGGCGGCCAGCAGGGCGGTGTTCTTGCCCTTGTTCACGGCGAATCCGTAGGACCCTCCGGGGACCTTGTCGGTGACGGTCTTCAGCCCGTTGTTCTGGGCCACGCCGTAGGCGAGCACGGGGTAGTCGTCGAAGACGGCCACGGCGGAACCGGACTTGACGGACTCGTACATGGTTGCCGACTGGTCCAGGGACTTGACGGTGAAACCGTACTGCCCGGCAATCGACTTGGCGTAGGCCTCGCCCTCGGACCCGGTCTTGGCGACCACTGTCTTGCCCTTGAGGTCCTCATAGCCCTTGATGGTGTCGTCGTTCTTGGCGACCGCCATCTGGATGCCGGACTCGAAGTAGGGTTCCGAGAAGTCGTATACCTGCTTGCGTTCGTCGGTGATCGACATGCCGGCGATCACTCCGTCGACCTGGTTGGAGGTCAGCGCCTGCAATGCGGCGTTGAACCCAAGGGAACGGATCTCGACCTCGAACCCTTCGGCCTCGCCGATCGCGCGGACCAGGTCCATGTCGATTCCGGTCAGCTCCCCGTTCTCGCGGAACTCAAAGGGAGCGAAGGTGGTGTCTGTGCCGATGACGAAGGTCTTGCCTTCGACACCGTTGTCGGTCGGGGCCGCCATGGCGGCCCCGGCTCCGCCGAACACCAGGAACATGCCCATGGCGGCGGCAATCACCGCCCTGGGCCAGGTCCTGGGACCTCGAGTCGTTCTGGACGTCTTCAAAAGTCGTTCATCTCCTTGGTTGCAGGTTCCGCCTCCGTGGTGCGAGGGCGCTAACACGGGTCATAGCCTAGATGCTGATGGTCGCCGACGGCACCATCCACGCGGGAAGAATGCCGGTTTGCCCCGGCATTGTTGCCCGACCGTGACACTGCGCCGGGTTCCATGCCCGGCTCACAGCCGGCCGGGACCCGAAGCACCGCGGGAGCGTGGAAGCCCGTCGGACGTTCAAAGAGCATGCCCCCGGGTCCGCGCATCGTCAATGCTCCCGCCACGTCGACCTCGAAGCGGATCACTTCCCCGTACCCGGAGAATCCGTTGGGATCGAGGGACCTGAGGGTGGCCTCGTCCACGAATTCCAGCGGAACGGTGGTCTCGACGGCCACGGGGGCCGCCGGATTGATCCGGTACAGCTTCCCGCCGAGCGCCGCGATGTCCACCACGCCCCACAGGGAGGCAAACCTGCCGGTGAAGCGCAGCAAGACCTCTTCATCCACCCCTGCGCAGGAATCGGGCGTGGGTTTCCCGGCGAGCGCCGCGAGGGCAAAGAGCCGTTCGCCGTATTCGGTGGCCGGCCCGTCGATGGCGTTGGTCGGCACGCTGAGCACCACCTTGGTCTTGGGAACCGCCCAGGTGCGGGTGATGTGCCCGGGGTAGCCGCCGCTGCGGCCGAAACTCCCGTGGCCGGCAACGTCCTGGATGATCAATCCCAGCCCGTAGCCGCGCCCCGGCGCCCCGGAGTCCTCGGCCTCGCGCTGCATCAGGCGCTTGGAGTCATCGTCCGGCACACCGGTGCCGGGTCCCACGAGGTGGGAGGAGAAGTACCTGGGCATGTCCGAGGTCGTGGAGTGGAAGCCCGTGGCGGCTCCCGGCGACCGGGTGTGGATGTGTTCGATCCGGGTGCGTCCCGTCAGGGCACCGTGGTCTCCGGCGAGCGCGAGCGTCCCGTACCCGGTCGCGAGTTCCCCCGCCCGTTCGTCGAGGTCCGCGCCGGTGTCGCGCAGCTGCAGGGGTGCCAGGATGCGCGCATCCACGAAGTCGGCGAAGGGAAGTCCTCCTGCCGCCTCGACGAGCAGGCCGAGCAGCCCGTACCCGATGTTCGAGCACTTGAAGTGTTCGTTGCGTTCGATCACCTTCCCGGTTGCAGCACCTGCAGCAGTTCCTCGGCCCCGGGGAACGCCCGGCCCAGGGCCCAGAAGTCGGCCTCCGCCCCGTCGCGGGTGACCCCCGCGGAATGGGAGAGCAGTTCGCGCACTCTCACGTGTTCCACCGGGCTGCCGGCCAGCGGGGCCAGCCATTGGCCCAGGGTGTCCTCGAGGGTCATTTTGCCTTCCCCGCGCAGCAGCATCACGGCGGTGGCGGTGAAGGTCTTGGAGTGCGAGGCCACCCGGAACAGGTGCCCGTCGGTCATCGCCTCTTCGGGGTCGATCCGTGCGTACCCCGCGCTGAAGGCCCCCAGGATTTCCCCGTCCACGGCCACTGCCGCCTGGTACCCGGGGTGGCGCGAAAGCGCACGGTCGTATTCGAGGTTGCCCGGAGCATAGGCCAGCACCGACTTCCAGATGTCCTTGGTGGCTTGCTGCCCGCCGGTTCCATGCGCTGTGCCCACGAAGCCATCCTGCCACCGGGTGGCAGGTGGCCGACGTATTGGCTCCGCACGGCACGGCAACGGGCCGTTCCGGCAAAGGTTGGGCGGACGTTAACCGCGGCGCAAGGCTCCGGTTTCCGGGGTGTTGTTGGCTGGGGTCCATGGATATCTCCCCGCTCCCGAATCGCCGCTCGCTGCTGAAGGGCGCCGCGGCGCTCTCCGCCCTGGCCGCAACCTCCCCCGCTGCTCCTTCCGCCCTCGCGGCGCAGCGCCCGGCCGGCGTGCCGCTGGCTGTCCGCCGGCTGACCCTGCCCTCGGGCATCTCCACCGGGGATGTCTCCACGGATTCCGCCGTCCTGTGGTCGCGCGCCTCCGGACCGGGGCGCCGGCACGCCACCTTGCGTGCCACCGACGAGGCGGGCCATCCGCTGGCGGGGCGCTTCGCCCGCACCGTGAAGCTTGCCGGTTCCCAGGCGCACGCCGGCACCGACTTCACGGCCAAGATCAATGCGCGCGGTTTGCCCGCGGGCACCCGATTCGCCATGGAGCTGTACTTCGAGGACGAATCCGGCCGGCGCAGCGAAAGCGGCACCGGTTCCTTCAGCACCGCTCCGGCCCCCGGCAACGGGCGCAACCGCGAATCAGCGGCGCAGAGCTTCGTCTGGACCGCCGACACCGCCGGGCAGGGCTACGGCATCAACGAGGAGATCGGCGGGATGCGCGGCTACGCGGCCATGGCCGCAACGAAGCCCGATTTCTTCCTGCACTCGGGCGACACCATCTACGCGGACGGGCCCATCGCCGCGCAGATGACCGAACCGGACGGAAACATCTGGCGCAACGTCATCACCGAGGAGGTCGCCAAGGTCGCCGAGACCCTCAACGAATACCGCGGCCGACACCGCTACAACATGATGGACACCAACCTGCGCGCCATGTACGCCCAGGTCCCGGTGATCGCGCAATGGGACGACCACGAGACGGTGAACAACTGGTACCCCGGCGAAATCATCGACGATCCGCGCTACACCGTGCGCGAGGTGGACGTCCTGGCGGCCCGCGGACGCCGGGCCTGGCAGGAGTACATGCCGATCGCCGAGAAGCGCGCGCTGCGCCCGGGCACCGGCTTCGAACCGGCCCGCATCTACCGCCGGATCCGTCGCGGGCCGCACCTTGAGGTGTTCGCCTTGGACATGCGCTCGTACAAGGGCCGGAACACGCCCGGGTTGGAAACCAGGGAGACTTCCCTGCTGGGCGAGGAACAACTGCAGTGGCTGATCCGCTCGCTGCGCGCCTCGAACGCGACCTGGAAGGTCATCGGCAACGACCTGCCGCTGGGGCTCATCGTGCCCGACGGGAAGGCGCAGGAGTCGATCTCCAACGCCGAGCATGGCACCCCGCTGGGCCGCGAGCTCGAACTGGCCCGCCTGCTGGCGGCAATCAAGAAGCACGACATCAAGAACGTGGTGTTCCTGACCGGGGACGTGCACTATTGCGCCGCCCACCACTACTCCCCCGAACGCGCCGCGTTCTCCGACTTCAACGAGTTCTGGGAGTTCGTGGCCGGGCCCATCAACGCCGGCTCCTTCGGGCCCAACGCCCTGGATGGCACCTTCGGCCCGCGGGTCGACTTCCAGCAGGCCGGCCGCACCATGGCCTCCCCGCGCTCGGGAGAGCACCAGTACTTCGGCCACGTGGAGATCCCAGGCGACGGCTCGGCCTTCACAGTGAAGCTGATCAATGCCAACGGCCAGGTCCAATACACCCGGACGTTGTCCCCGCGACGCTGATCCGCCCGCACCCGCACCCGGTGGCGATCCGTGGGCCCCGGTGGCCGTTTTCCACGGTGCCGGGCGGGAAGCGGATTTGTCCGCGTTGGGCGAAGCCATGGGCCCAACGGGCGGCAAGTCGGATTGAATGGAAGCATGAGCCACGCCGAGCACGCACTCCCCGCCCCGCAGACCCCCAAGGTCCCCACCGTTCGCACCCACCACGGGGATGCCTTCACCGACGACTACGAGTGGTTGCGGGACAAGGACAACCCCGCGGTCCGGGCACACCTTCAGGATGAGAACGCCTACGCCGAGGCGGTCACCGCCAACCAGGGCCCGCTGCGTGAGGCCATCTTCAACGAGATCAAGGCGCGCACCGTGGAAACGGACCTCTCGGTCCCCGCCCGCAAGCGCGGATGGTGGTACTTCACCCGCACGGCCGAAGGCTGCCAATACGCCATCCACTGTCGCGTGGCAGCCACCGACACCGGGGACCTGGCCGCGGACTGGACGCCCCCGGCCATCGAGGCGGGTGTGCCGATCGCCGGCGAACAGGTGCTGCTGGACGGGAACAGGGAGGCCGAGGGCAAGCCCTTCTTCTCCCTGGGCGGGATGGCCGTCAGCGAGGACGGCACCCTGCTGGCCTATGCCCAGGACAACGCCGGGGACGAGCGCTTCACCCTGCGCCTGAAGGACCTGTCCACCGGGGCGCTGCTCCCGGACACCATCGAAAACGTGTTCTACGGGCTGGCGTTCTCCCCCGACGGAACCCGGGTCTTCTACACCGTGGTCGACGAGTCCTGGCGTCCCCACCAGATCAAGGCCCACACCCTGGGCACCGACCCGGAAACCGACGTGGTCATCTTCCAGGAAGACGACCCGGGCATGTGGCTGGGCTTCGACCTCTCCGCGGACCGCACCGAGCTGCTGATCTCCATCGGCAACTCCGAGTACTCCGAGACCCTCACCCTGGATTTGGCCGACGAGCGGGCGGTCCCGGTCATGCTGGTCTCCCGCGAGCACCGCATCCTGCACACCGCCGACCCCGTCACCCTTCAGGGACGGCGCGCCTACGTCATCACCCACGACCGCAAGGCACTGAACAACATGGTCTCGCTGCTGCGCGCCGACCAGCTCGCCCTGCCCTACGCCCAGCAGCGCTGGGACACGGTGCTCGAGCACCGCGACACCGTCAAGGTCGAGGGCACCGCCGCCACGGCCACCCACCTGGTCATTTCCGTGCGCAAGGACACCACCGAACGCATCCAGGTCCTTCCGCTGGCAGGCCTGGGCACCGAATCCCAGCTCCCGGCCGTGGAACCGGAGTTCGACGAGGAGCTGTACACCTGCTCGCTGGCCAACGCTGAGCTCGAGGCACCGATGATCCGGCTGTCCTACACCTCGGACTTCACCCCGGCCCGCGTCTACGACTACATGCTGGCCGACGGCACCCTGTCCCTGCGCAAGCAGACCCGGGTCAAC
Source organism: Arthrobacter sp. AQ5-05 (assembly GCF_003287975.1). Lineage (GTDB taxonomy): Bacteria > Actinomycetota > Actinomycetes > Actinomycetales > Micrococcaceae > Paeniglutamicibacter. The sequence goes on along the minus strand of NZ_QMKQ01000003.1, from coordinate 255,488 downwards.
AACTACGACCCGGCCAACTACCTGGCCACCCGCGAATGGGCCACCGCGGCAGACGGCACCAGGATCCCGCTGACCATCCTGCGCCGCAAGGAGATCACCAACGAGTCCCCCAATCCGGTGCTCGTCTACGGCTACGGCAGCTACGAGATGTCCATGGACCCGGGCTTCGGCATCCCGCGGCTCTCGCTGCTGGACCGCGGCGTCGTGTTCGTGATCGCCCACGTGCGCGGCGGCGGCGAACTGGGCCGCCAATGGTACCTGGACGGGAAGAAACTGACCAAGAAGAACACCTTCACCGACTTCGTGGATGCCACCAAGCACCTGTTGGACACCGGCTGGGCCGATCCCGCCCGCATCGTGGCCCTGGGCGGATCGGCCGGAGGGCTGCTCATGGGCGCGGTGGCGAACCTCGCCCCGCAGCTCTACGCCGGCATTATCGCCCAGGTGCCCTTCGTGGACGCGCTGACCTCCATCCTGGATCCGGAGTTGCCACTCTCGGCCCTGGAGTGGGAGGAATGGGGAAACCCCATCGAGGACAAGGAGGTCTACGACTACATGAAGTCCTACAGCCCGTACGAGAACGTCGCGGCCCTGCCCTACCCGAGGATCGCGGCCGTCACCTCGCTGAACGACACCCGCGTGCTGTACGTGGAGCCGGCCAAGTGGGTGGCGAAGCTGCGCGAGGAAACCACCGGAAGTGCCCCGATCGTCATGAAGATCGAGATGGACGGCGGCCACGGCGGGGCCTCGGGGCGCTACGAGGGCTGGAAGACCCGCGCCTGGGACTACGCCTTCGCCCTGGATACCCTGGGCCTAAACCGCGAAGGCGCATGAGCACACCCCGGATCAGCAGCGACCGGAACGCGGGGTTCGCGGCAAACCCCGCGTTCCGGGCGCTGCTCACCGCAGCCTCCGACGCCACCGGCGCTGACCTCGACGCCCTGATCGAAGGGATCAAGGACCATCAGCTGCTGCTGGTGCACGATGCGGCGGGGGAACCCGCAGCGCTGGCCGTGTATCGGCGCATCGATGGTTTCGCGGTCGAACTCGAATACCTCGCCGTGGCCCCGGGGCTGCGGCACCAGGGGGTGGCCGGCGCACTGGTGCGGCGGATCCAGGCGGACGCGGCGGCTATGGTCGTCGCGCGCACCGAGGACGACGCCATCGGCTTCTACCGGGCCGCCGGGTTCCACGCCAGCGCCTCCCCGGCCGATCCCCGCCGGCCTTCTCGCCGCCGCCACCTCTGCGTGTTGCCCCACCTGCCGCTGCTGCGCAACCCCGTGCCGGATGACGGTTCCGTGGAGTGGATCCACGGCGAACCGGTCCCGGCCCCCGTACGCGTTGTTCCGCCGTCGGCATCCTGGCCGCAGGATTTTGCCGGGCTTGCCGGGCGCCTGCGCGATGCCCTGGGTTCCCGGGCGCTGGCCATCGAGCATCTGGGTTCCACTTCGGTGCCGGGGCTGTGGGCCAAGCCGGTCATTGACGTGGTGTTGACCGTCGAGGATCCCGGGGTCGAGGAGCACTATGTGCCCCGGCTTGAGGCGGCGGGATTCGTCTTCCGCCTCCGTGAGCGCAATTGGTACGGCCACCGGCTGCTGGTTTCCGGGCCCGGCTCCGGGCTGTCGGCAGCCAACATCCATGTCTTTGCCCCGGGCTGCCCCGAGACCGCACGCATGGTCGCGTTCCGCCGGTGGCTGTGCACGCATCCGGCCGACCTGGATGCCTATGCGCGCATCAAGCGGGCGTCCGCCGAGCGGATCAATGACCGCGGCGGCGGTGCCGGGCTGGTGATGGACTACAACCGGGCCAAGGAACCGTTCATCCGCGACCTCTACGCACGGATCCTGCAGGGCAACCCGGGGCCGGAGGAAGGCTAGCCGGCGTCTTCGCACGCCGCCCGGGACCGCTCCGGGGGTCCTTGGCGGTTTCCTTGGCGCGGGCCAGCCAAATGCCGTCGCGCACCGCGGCGCGGATGACGAAGTACAGGGCGTACAGGGCCACCAGCGCAAACACGATGGCCAAGACCAGGGCCGAGGGCATGCTTGCATCCATGGCCCGATCCCAACGGAACCCCCTGGCCCGGTCGGTGCGGTTCGCCGGCGTTCAGCCCCGGGTATCCGCCGTCGGCGGTTCGTGGCCCTTGGCCCGATGGCTGCCGGGCTGCTTGAACCGTTCCCAGGCCGATTGCCGTGTCATGGCCAGGGCCTCGCCCACGCGCGCCCAGCTGGCGCCCTTGTCCCGGGCGACGCCCACCCACGCGGCCAAGCGCTGCTCGACCTGCGCGGCCACCGCGGAAATCCGGGGCAACAGCTCCAGCACCTGCTGCTGGGTCATTTCACGCCAGGGCTCGGAGGCGACCCCGCCGGCATGCAGCGAAGCGCAGTTTTCCGTGCAGTCGGAACAAATGGCGACGCCCGGCCCATAGGCAAGCTTGCCGCAGGCTTCCCGGGAACGCCCGCAAAAGCTGCACTGGCCGGTATCCGCCATCCGGTCGGCCGGATCCATCGTTGCCCCTGTATCACTCACATCCCAACACTACGCGATCAACGGGGTTGTACTGTCAGGCTAAACCTGACATTCTGTCAGGACTCACCTGACATGATCGAGAGGCGCTCAGCAGTGGATCCGGCACCAGCACGAACGACGGCGAAACGGCAGGGAAACCCGGCGGCCTTCCGGCGGCTCTTGGCATCCACCGCCTTCGAATCCTTGGCCGACAACGCCACCCGGACCCTGCTGCCGGTGATCGCCGTGGCAAGCCTCGGCGCGGGCACGGCGGAGGTCGGCCTGCTCAACGCCCTGGGACTCGGGGCCTTCCTGGTCCTGGGACTGCCGATCGGCGCCCTGGTCGACCGACTCCCCAAGCTCCGGGCCATGCGCGCGGCAGACCTCGCCCGGGCCGCACTCATCCTGTCGATCCCGCTGCTCTTCCTGCGGGGTTCCTTGGACATGTGGCATTTGCTGGTGGCCGCCGCACTGCTGGGCATCGCCGATGTCTTCTTCACCTCGGCCAGCGGGGCGCTGGTCCCGTCCCTTGTGGGGACCAACGAACTGGGTGGCGCCTATGCCAGGCTCCAGCGGGTCTCCAGCCTGGCCTCGATCGGCACCCCCGCAATGGCGACCGCGGGGTTGAAGATCCTCGCCGCCCCGCTGGCCTTGGTCCTGGGCGGCGTCGGCTACCTGTGCTCTGCGCTCCTGCTGCCCCGAGCCTCCGGCCACCCCTCGCTCCCGGCGGCCGGGCCAAGGCCACGGTTTTGGCGCTCGATCGCCCAGGGGCTGTCGATGGCCGTTGGCCATCGCACAATGCGCGCGCTGCTGCTGTCGAACCTGTTGCTCAATGCCGCGGCAATGCTGGGCAACTCGGTCCTCGCCGTCTTCGTGATCTCATCACTGGGGTTTTCCGCCGCAACCTTCGCCCTGGTCGGGACCGTCTCGGCAAGCGGCGGCCTGGTTGCCTCGCTTGTTGCCCCGCGGCTGCTCGGGTTCCTGGGCATCGGAAGACTGAAGATCGCGGCATCCTTGGGCTGCGTGCCGGCCGTTGCGGCGCTGGCCCTGGCCGAAATCCTGCCGGGCCCCGCCCTGGCCTGGGTGGCCGCACAGTCATTTTTGTGGGCATTCATGCTGGTGCTGGCGACCGTGGCCGGCGCCGGGGTCATCCCGCGGCTGTGCGAGGAATCGCGGCTTGGCGCCGTCATGGCGGGCAACCGCTTCTTCACACTGGGGATCATGCCGGTGGCCAGCATCGCTGGAGGCATTGCGGCGTCCGCCTTCGGGATCCAACCGGTGCTGTGGGCTTGGGCGCTGCTGGCAGGGCTGTCTGCCCTACCCCTCCTTCTCTCCCCGCTGCGCACCTGGCACCTGGGCCCCGAACCGCGCGGAAACAATGCCTAAGACGCAGGCATCCGCCGACGCACGGTTGTGCCGGCGGATGCACAGGCGGCCCAGGCCGCGCCTAACCCTCTTGGTGGTGCAGCTTTTCCGAAACGTCAATGCTGGGCTTCATGGCCAGGAAGGTTGCCAGCAAGGCCAATCCCCCACCGATCCATGCGGTGAGCGCCGGGACATTTGTCCCGTTGAAGTGGCCCAGCCATGGCAGGATGATGGCCAGAATGGAAGCCAGGACCTGCCCGATCTCGATCCCGAACAGGTTTGGCCCGGCCAGGTTGACCACCCCGACAGCCAGCAACAGCACCCCGGAGATGATCAGCATCGACACCGAATTGCCCATGCCCTCCGACCAGATGGGCGTCAAGGCCATTACGATCCCAACGACCACCACGACCCAATCTTCCCAACGCCTGAATCTACGCATCGGACTTCAACTCCTTTGATGCCACGTACTTGCTCCTGCCTTCAGTCTGGGCCTGGTGCGTCGTGGCGTGTAGGGGCTTTCGTCCCGCAGATGCATTCGGGCCCGACCCGGCGCTCCTCGCTGGACGCTTGGCTCGGTTGGGTCCTTGATGACGAATGGATGTCGCCCGAAAACTCGGGATTCCTGCCCACCCGTCTTGACTTATCTCACATTTCAGGATTACCTAATGATCGTTCGGTAAATAACTGAGAGGCCCCTTCATGAGCGACACCGGCGTCGATGCACCCCTGGCACATCCCCTGCTGAAGAACGACTACGCATCCGAGTGGATGGGCATCGAGGTGCTCAAGGTCGACGTCGGGCATGCCACGATCACCATGAAACTGCGCAAGGAAATGCTCAACGGATTCGGCATCGCCCACGGAGGCATGATCTTCGCCTTCGCCGACACCGCCTTCGCGCTCTCCTGCAACCCGCACACCGGCTCGGCCGACACCATGACCGTGGCAGCGGGCGTGGACATCAATTTCCTCAAGCCAGGCATCCCCGGCCGGACGCTGACCGCCGTGGCCAACCGCCGCCAGCAATCCGGGCGCAGCGGAATCTACGACATCCAGATCTTCCAGTCCGTCCCCGATTCCGAGGACGAGGTGCTGGCCGAGTTCCGCGGCCGTTCCCGCACCATCCCCAAGCCCGCCTAGGGCCAAACCTTTACCCCTCCCAAAACCCCATCGCTTGTAAGGCCACGACATGACCCAGACCTCCACCCGGATCGAACTGCCCAACCCGTTGGACCCGGAAGAAACCATAAGCCGCGATCAGATCGAATCGATCCAGCTCACGCGCCTGCAGGACACCCTGGCCTACGCGTACGACAGGGTTCCCCTATACCGGGAAAAGTACGATGCCGCCGGCGTGCACCCGAGCGACCTGAAGGAACTGGCGGATCTGGCCAAGTTCCCGTTCACGGAAAAGGAAGACCTGCGCAAGACCTACCCGTTTGGCATGTTCGCCGTTCCGCAGCACGAGGTCGCCCGCATCCACGCATCCTCCGGCACCACCGGCCGGGCCACCGTGGTCGGCTACACCCAGAAGGACCTGGACGACTGGGCCAAGATGGGCGCGCGCTGCTTGCGCCTCTCGGGCGTCAAACCGGGATGGAAGGTCCACAACGCCTACGGCTACGGCCTGTTCACCGGCGGACTCGGTGCCCACGCCGCGGCCGAGCGCCTGGGCACCACCGTGATCCCGATGTCCGGCGGCCAGACCGAAAAGCAGATCACGCTGATCCAGGACTTCGAGCCCGACGCAATCCTGTGCACCCCCACCTACCTGCTGACCATCGGCGATGCCATGCAGCGGGCCGGAATCGACCCGCGCAAGACCTCGCTGAAGACCGCGGTCCTGGGTGCCGAGCCATGGACCGAGGAAATGCGCCACGAGCTCGAGGTCATGTTCGACATCGACGCCTGCGACATCTACGGCCTGTCCGAGGTCATGGGCCCGGGCGTGGCCGGCGAGTCCAACCAGACCAAGGACGGCAGCCACATCTGGGAGGACCACTTCCGCCCGGAGATCATTGACGCCTTCGACGAGACCCGGGTCCTGGGCGACGGCGAGCACGGCGAGCTGGTGTTCACCTCGCTGACCAAGCAGGCGCTGCCGATCATCCGCTACCGCACCCACGACCTCACCCGCCTGCTGCCGGGAACCGCACGGCCGGGGCACCGCCGCATGGGACGGATCACCGGGCGGAGCGATGACATGATCATCCTGCGCGGGGTCAACCTCTTCCCGTCCCAAATCGAGGAAATCGCGTTGCGGGTGCCCGGCCTTTCCCCGCACTTCCAGCTGGAGATCACCCGCCCCGGGCGCATGGACCAGCTCGCGGTGAAGATCGAGCGCCGCGAGGACTGCACCTCTGACCGCGCCGAGGCTGCCGGCAAGGAACTCGCCAAGCAGATCAAGATCCATGTCGGTTCGTCCTGCGCCATCGACGTCGTGGACCCCGGTTCCCTGGCCCGTTCCTCGGGCAAGCTGCGCCGCATCTACGACCTGCGCGAGAAGAAGTAGGCCGGCCCCCGCCGCCTGGAGGGGCGGGCGATGGATACACCACCGCCCGCCCCTCCAAGCGGCATCCAGGCCCGGATTTACGGACCGACCGTTCGTGAGAGAATGAGGAATCATGACTGCCAGCGTTACGAACTCCTCACCGACCAAGCGCGGTCGCCCCGGATACGACCAGGAATCCGTCCTCTCGATCGCCGTGGAGGTGTTCAACAAGCACGGCTACGACGCCACCTCCATGGGCAAGCTCGCCGAGAACCTGGGCATCAGCAAGTCCGCGATCTACCACCATGTCCCCTCCAAGGGCGACTTGCTGCGTCTGGCCCTCGATGAGGCATTGGTGCCGCTCGAGGCCATCGCCGAGGACGAACGTGCCAGCGTGGGCACCGCCGAGGAGCGCCTGAAGTTCTTCCTCCGCTCCACGATCCGGGTCCTGGTCAAGCGCCAGCAATACGTGACGCTGCTGCTGCGGCTGCGCGGGAACACCGAGATCGAGCGCGACGCACTCCAGCGCCGCCGCGCCGTGGACCGCAAGGTCTCGGACCTGGTGGTCGAGGCGCAGCGGGAAGGCTCGCTGCGCAGCGACATCGACCCTCGCACCACCACCCGGCTGCTCTTCGGCACCATCAACTCCCTGGTCGAATGGTTCAGGGAAGATGGAAACGTCACGGCCGAACAGGTCGAGGAGCACGCCATCACCATGATGTTCGATGGATTGCACCAGAACAGCCAATAGGGATCACCAACTCAAGTCGCGCTACGATCAATAGCTGAGGCACCGCACCGCCCCCACCGATTTTCTTTGTGAATAGGCAGCATTCTTCGTGGACGAACTTTTTTACAATCTTTTCACCCAGGCCCCCGGAACGGATTCCGGAACCCAGGTGGCCCTCTTTGCCCTCTCGGCATTGCTCAGCTGCATCGCCATGGTGCTGCTCGCCCGGCGCAACGACCTGGGCTGGTGGGCACAGATCCTGGCCATCTTCGCCGGCCCGCTGGTCATCGCCCTGCAATTCGAGGCGTCCCTGCTCGCCTACGCCGTGCCGGCCCTGCTGGCGGCGGCCTTCGGCCTGTGGCGCTTCTCCAAGTTCGAGATCTCCGGGAAGTTCGGACGCAAGGTCATCCAGCGCGGGTTCAGCGTCAAGTCCTTGCTGATCGGCCTGCTGCTGGTGCTGGTGTTCACGGCCCTGCGCATGGGCCGCATGCTGACTTCCGGGTTCATCTTCACCGAGGGAACCTCCGCCTTGTGGTTCTCCTTCGCGGCCGAGGCCGCGCTGATCGTGTCCCTTCTCGGCATCGCGTGCGGTTACCGCTGGGCCTGGCTGGCCAGTACCGCGTCGGCCATCGTCTATGTCGCCCTGCTTTTTGACACCAACCCCGCACTGGCCCTGCTCGGCGTCACCGTCTTCCAGGCCCTGGCCGGACTCTACGGCTGGTTCGCCTGGCGCAACCTGCCCACCCAGGCCTCGATGGAAGCCGACGCGACGCCTGGCGCGAAGTACCCGCCAAGCCCATACACCGCATAGACACAGGCGCGTTTTTCCGTCACGGCAAATGGCCCGGAACCAGTTGGTTCCGGGCCATTTGCCGTCCAACGTCGATCCCCGGTTTACGCGGTACCCGCAGGGGCGAGCGGCAGCGGCGGAACCAGGGCGGGGCCGTCGCTGGACAGCCGGGCGCAGGTCTGCACGTCGTACCGCACCGGGTTCCCGTCTACATCCAGGTAGCGCAGCTTTGCCCGTTCCAGGCCCTCGACGCGGAACCCGGCGTTCCTGGCCACGCCCGCAGAGCCCGGATTGTTCACCCGGTAGGCCAGTTCGAGCCGGAAAAGCCCCAGGGACCCGAAGCAGTGCTCGGCCAGGGCGGCGGTCGCCCGCGATGCCAGCCCCGCACCGCGGGCTTCGGGAGCGACCCAGTACGACACCCACGCCGTGTCGTGGCGGCGGTCGATGGCGCCTGCCATCACGTGCCCGACGGCCCTGCCCGCCACGTCGATGGCGAAGGCCACGGCACCCTGGTTCCCCGCCTCGAGCCACTGGGCCAGCCAACGCCCGGCCGCCGCATCCGAGTTGATCGGTTCCCCGGCCTGTGCCGCCATGTCATCGCTGTCGAAGGCATCAAGGATTGCCGCGATGTCTTGTCCGGAGTCGGTCCACGGGCGCAGGCATGGTCCCGAAGCGGAATTCCTACCGTCAGTCATGGTGCCACCCTAGGTCCGAAGGTGCCAAGATCCTGCCCACCCGGCCTCCGCCCCGGGCTGGACGGCAAGGTTTGCTGCCGGTGCTTGGGCAAAAGACAAGACATTGTGATCAACGACCCAATATGACAGAAGCATTTCGCATCATACTTAGGGTCAGGCACGAGCATCATGTACATTTGCTGAAACTTCAGATTTAGTTCGACCCGACGCGGCACAATGACGTGACCGCCGTGCAACACTTGTCCCCGTTCGCCGTGGTGACAGCAAGGAGCAATGACGCATGAGCACCCAAGCACTGCAAGAACCCGCCGAGGTCCAGGTGCCGACCAAGAAGTCGGCCGGACACATCATCGTTGACACCCTGGTGGCCCACGGCGTGGAACGCACGTACGTGATTCCCGGGGAGAGCTACCTGGACGTCTTGGACGGGCTTCACCACTCCCCCATCGAGACCATCGTCTGCCGCCACGAAGGCGGTGCCGTCTACATGGCCGAGGCCGACGGCAAGATGCACCAGCGCCCGGGCATCGCCATGGTGACCCGCGGACCGGGTGCCGCCAACGCGCACGTCGGGCTGCATACCGCATGGCAGGACTCGACGCCGCTGGTCCTGTTCGTGGGCCTGATTCCCTTCGCCCACCGCGACCGCGAAGCCTTCCAGGAATTCGACATCAAGGCCTGGTTCGACACCGGAGCCAAGCGCGTGATGGTCCTGGACCACGCGGAGCGGGCCTCGGAAATCGTGGCCGAAGCCATGTTCGCCGCCATGAGCGGACGCCCCGGCCCCGTGGTCGTCGGATTGCCCGAGGACGTCATCCGGGAAATGGTCGACCCCGGCCTGCACCCGGTGATCCCGGTGGCCAGCGGCGGCATGACCGTGACGGACTGGAAGGAGCTCAAGAACGCACTCCAGCAATCCTCCAAGCCCCTGTTCGTCTTGGGCGGCAACGACTGGACGCATGAAGGAACAAGCCAGCTCGCCACCTGGCTCGAGGAACACCACCTGCCGGCAGCCGTCGAATGGCGCTGCGAAGGCAACATCCCCTTCAGCTCGCCCTCCTACGTCGGTCCCATCGGCTACGGCCGCCCGAAGCCCACCTACGACCTGCTCGAGGAAACCGACCTGCTGATCTTCGTCGGCACCGTCCCGGGCGATGTCATCACCGACGGCTTCCTGGTGCGCCAGGACTGGTCCAAAAAGAACTTCCTGGTCACCATCGACCCGTCCCTGCGCGGCCGCTCCGGCCCGGTTTCCCACCAGATCGTGTCCAAGCCCGATGTCTTTGTCAGGGACCTGGTCATGATGGAGTTCTCCGGCAAGCCCGAATGGAGGTCCTTCACCGAACGCATGCGCGGCGAACAGGAAAAATTCGCCGCCCTGCCCCCGGCCACTCCCTCGGCGGGGCCGGCACGCATGGACACGCTCATGGCCAACCTGGTCCCGTCCCTGCCCAAGGACGCCATCATCACCCTGGGCGCCGGCGAGCACACCAACTGGGCGCACCGCTACTTCCCTACCGAGGAATACGCCTCGATGATTTCGGCACGCAACGGGTCCATGGGGTACTCCGTGCCCTCCGCCATCGCGGCCTCGCTGAACTTCCCGGGCCGCCGCGTGGTGACCATCGCCGGTGACGGCGAGTTCCTGATGAACGGCCAGGAACTGGCCACCGCGGCACAGTACGGCGCCACCCCGCTGGTCATCGTGATGGACAACCAGGAGTACGGAACCATCCGCACCCACCAGGAACGCCACTACCCGCAGCGGATCTCGGGCACCCAGCTGAAGAACCCGGACTTCGCGTTGATGGCCCAGGCCTTCGGCGGCTTCGGCATCCGCGTCGAGAACGACGCCGATGTTCCCGCGGCCCTCGAGGCCGCGCTGGAGGCGATCGATGAAAAGGGCCAGTTCGCCCTCGTCCACCTGATCGTGGAACAGCGCGTCAAGGCCTACTGACCCGGCCACACGACCGAAAAACCACAGGTGCCTGCCGCATCCCCGCCTCCGGGGAAACGGCAGGCACCTGTGCGTTGCTGCGCGGCCGGCCACCTCAGCCGGTGTTCGAATCGCGATCCGGCAAGGCATCGAGCAGGTACCCCGCCCAATGCCCGTAACCGGCCACCGAGGAATGAAAGCGGTCGGTGGCGAAGAAGGCATCCCCGAGCGGCGGGTCATCGGCAAATGACACGAAGTCCAGTCCCAATTCCGCGCACACCGCTGCCGAGACGGCGTCCAGGCGGCTGGCCCGGCGTTCCAGGAACTCGTTCAGCGGTGCCGGAAGTGCCGGGAAGTACCGAAACGGCGGAACCCCCGCCACGACGATTTCCCGTTCCCTGCCCGGGTCCAGGAAGGCCCCCAGCACCGCCCGCAGGTCACTGCCCCAACGCGCGGGGCTCCGTCCGGCCATCGCATCGTTGGCCCCGGCGACCAGAACGACGATGTCGGGGTCGTGTTCCTGGATGAGTCCGAGCACTTCGAACCGGATGCGTTCCATGGTGGCGCCATTGGCTCCATCGGCCTCCCACGCCACCGGGCGGTGCCGCCGCGCAGAGAGACCCACCGCCAGCTGTCCGGTCAGCGCCACGGAGTGCGTGGGAGCCCCGGTCCCGGCAACGTTGGAATCCCCGATGACCAGCAACCGCAGCAGCAGCCCGCCGCTTCCGGCCGCATCGACCAGGCCCCGGTTGGGTCCCGCCGCCCCCTGGAGCCTCGGGATGTTCCTGGCGATCCGGTGTCCCTGCAGCAGGGAAGGTCCCGCCTGCACTGCATCCAGCCAAACTCGCCGGACTCGTTCGATGCCTCCGAAGCTGCTCATTGTGGTTCCCCTCGCGTAGCCCTGCCCCTGAACCAACCCCGTGCGCCCACCGCCACGATTTCCCGTGCCGTCCCAGTCCTCAGGGTCGACCTTCCCCGGGCCCCTGTCAATGAGCCGGAGCCGGGCGGCGGCCTCCCCTGCGGTGCCCGGGCAGGCCGGTTGTCGGGGCACTCTTGCGGGAAACGACGCCGACATGGGCTCGCTCTCATTTGGGTCTCATCAATCTCGGCCATACTTGGGGTCATGGGATTGGGAAAGATCGGCAAGATCGTGGCCACGCTGGCGGCGCTCTTGGCACTGGGTTTCGGCGCCTACGTGGTTGCCCTGGAACTTTCGGCTCCGCCGGCGGTGAACCTGGGCCCGGGGATCACGATCGAGCAAGGCACCGCGCCCGCCACCCCGTCACCGACATCCGCGACACCCGGCCCCTCGGCCGTGCCCACGCCAACGCCATCGGTTTCAACATCGACCAGGCCTTCGACCAGCCCCCCGTCCAAGAAGCCCACGGTCCTGCCCGGCAAGTCGGCGCCGGTCAAGCCGCTGCCGCCGTCCAAGGCCTATGACGATGACGACGACGACGATCGAGATGACGACGACGGGGACGATGATGATTAGGATTCCCGAGCTCGCCCAACAACTTGCCTCCGCGCCCGAAGGCACCCGTTTTGCCCGCCGAGGGTTCGCCGTCCGCACCCGGGTGCTGGCCGGGATGCTCGGGTTGATGACCCTGGCCTTCGCCGTCACCGGAACCGTGGTCTACCTCTTGCAGGTCAAGACCATGGACGCCCGCATCGACGACTCGCTCAAGCGCAGCGTCCAGGAGTTCCAGGTGCTGGCCGCACACAGTTCGGACCTGGCGACCGCCGCCGAACCGCTCACGGCCGAGGTGCTGCTGTACACCGCGATGCAGCAAACCCTGCCGGCACGGCACGAGGGGATGCTGAGCCTGGTCAACCAGAAGGTGCGTTGGACGGCCCCCGAGGTCGTGCAGACCCGCCTGGAAAACGACCCGGGATTCGTCGCCTGGGCGGCGCACGAGGCCCCGGACGAGAAGATCATGCTGCAGACCGTGCCGACCAGCCAGTCCACCTATCGCGCGGTCAGCATCCCGCTAACGGTCACACAGCCCCGGACCCCGGCACACCTGGTCTTCGCCTACGACTACGCGGCCGAGAAGCAGGCACTGAACCGCGGCTTCGTGATGTACATGGTGGTGGGGATGGTCATCCTGCTGGCCGCGGGAACCGCCGGATGGCTGCTGGTGGGCAGGTTCCTGCGCCCGGTGGCGCTGCTGCGCGACACGGCCCGGAAGATCTCCGAATCCGATTTGTCCCAGCGCATCGAGGTCGTCGGGCGCGACGACCTGGCCGAGTTGACGATCACCGTCAACGCCATGCTGGACCGCGTGGAAAACGCCATGGTCTCCCAGCGGCAGCTGCTTGACGACGTGGGCCACGAACTGCGCACCCCGGTGACCATCATCCAGGGGCATCTCGAACTCATGGACCGGTCGGATCCGGTGGACGTGGACCAGTCGCGGGACATCGCCCTGGCCGAGTTGGACCGGATGTCCCTGCTGATCAATGACCTGGTCACCCTGGCCACCTCCAACAGCGTCGACTTCGTCCAACCCGTGCCCACGAACATCGGCACGCTGCTGGACGAGCTGCTGGACCGGGCCCGCCCGCTGGGCGAGCGGTTCTGGCGGATCGGGCACCGCGTGGAGGCCACCGCCAACGTCGATCCCCAGCGGATCACCCAGGCCATGCTGCAGCTGTGTTCCAACGCGGTGAAGTTCTCCGCCGACGGGTCCACGATCACCATGGGAACCAATATCACCCATGGCACCAACAGGGAATCGGTGCTGCGCATCTGGGTGCGCGACGAGGGGGTCGGCATCGCGGCCGAGGACCAATCCAGGATCTTCGAGCGCTTCGGGCGGGGCCGCAACTCCAAGCGCACCGAGGGTTCGGGCCTGGGCCTGAATATCGTCTCGGCCATCGCCGAGGCGCATCACGGGTCCGTCGGGGTCAGCTCCGACGTGGGCGTCGGCTCGACCTTTGTCATTGAAATCCCCACCAGCCTGGAAAGAGAAGTAGATGAGCCGGATACTGATCATTGAGGACGAGGAACGCATCAGCTCCTTCGTTGCCAAGGGACTGAAGTCCTCCGGCTTCCAGCCGACCGTCGCCGACACCGGCAAGGAGGGCGGCTACCTGGCCCAGACCGGGGACTTCGAGTTGATCATCCTCGACCTCGGCTTGCCCGACGAGGACGGGTTCTCGGTGCTCTCGCGGATCCGCTCCACCAATGTCGATACCCCGGTCATCATCCTGACCGCGCGCTCAAGCATCGACGACACCGTTGCCGGGCTCGAAGGCGGGGCGGACGACTACATGGCCAAGCCCTTCCGCTTCGAGGAGCTCCTGGCCAGGGTGCGGCTGAGGCTACGTCCGCAGGCGGCGGCGCCCGAGGACCAGGTGATCCGCGTGGGGCCGTTGGAGCTTGATGCAGGCAGCCGCCGCACCCGTCTGCACGGGCGCGAGATCGACCTCTCGGCCAGGGAATTCGGGTTGGCCGAGGCCTTCATGCGCAACCCCGGGCAGGTCCTCAGCCGCGAGCAGCTGCTCTCCCGGGTCTGGGGCTATGACTTCGACCCCGGTTCCAACGTCGTGGACGTATACGTGCGCTACCTGCGCAACAAGCTGGGAGCCGAATGGTTCACCACGGTACGTGGCATGGGCTACCGCTTCGAGGAACCGGGCTAGCCGGGAGTCCGGCACCGGGCCCGGGCGGCCGGCGAGGTTGCGCCCCGCGGGCCCCGCGGGTCCCGCGGGTCGGGCCGGCACGGTTTGCGTGCCTGACGCGTTCCGGCCGGATGCCCGAAATGGGCACCCGGCCGGAACGCTTCCTTGCTTGCCTACTTGCAGGTGATATCCACCCAGTAGGTGTGGTTCCCGTCGGCGTGGTCGGCGGCCGGTGCCGGCTCTTGAAATGGAACCGGCACCCGCCGCGTGTCTTGGCTTCTGTCCGCTAGGCGGCGCTGGCCGCCGAGGGAGCGGACTGCGGCGACATCGGGGACACCGCCGACACCGGCGAGGCGGCCGACTTCGCCGAAACCGGCGAAAACGCAGACTTCGCCGAAACCGGCGAGGCGGCCGACTTCGCCGACACCGGGGAAACTGCGGATTTGGCCGAGACTGCGGATGTTGCAGACTGTGCCGAGTCGGCCACCGCGGCCGAGGCATCGGCCTTTTCAGCGACCCGCTCCACGGAGGAGAATCCGTGCTGCGCAGCGCTTTCCTGCATGACCACGGTCTCGTTGGCCGGGGCGATCGGCTGGGCGACTGCAACGCCCGCTCCGATGGCGACTACGCCCAGCGCACCGGTGATGGACCAAAACGTACGTGACTTCTTCATGGCTGCGAACCTCTCGTTCATTGTCTTGCTCTTGATCTGCTTCCAGCATGGCCAATGAATGTGAGCCGAAGAGGAGAGCCCGATGAGAACGCTCTCATCTTCGCCACCGTGGGCTTATTCGGCGCGGACCAGCAACTGTTCCACCAACACCAACCGGGCCAGGGCCACTGCATGCCAGTCGGGATTCGCCTCGTCACGGGCCCCTGCCACGAGCGACAGGACCACGCACGCCGCCCGGGCGTACAGCCCCTTGGCGCAGATCCCGCGGTTCCCGAGTTCCGCCTCGAAGGCCGTGGCATATAGCTCGAAGTAGCCGTTGACGCGCCCATAGCGCGCGTCCAGGTCCGGCAGGACCGCCAGGTGCCCCAGGAAACAGGCCAGGTCGTCGACCAGGTACCCGGGACCGGCCGAATCGATGTCGAGCAGCCCGGTGATGGTTCCGTTCTCGACGAAGATGTTCGCCTCGTAGAAGTCCCCGTGGCTGGGCACCAGCTCACCGCGGTGCGCGGTTTCCAGGATGCGGACCAGGCGTGTGAGCAGCTCCCCGATCTTTCCGGCCTGGTCGGGGACGGCGGTTTGCGCGGCATGCCCATACCAGCCCAGGCGGTCGGACCAAGCCGGTCGCGCCGGGACGTCCAGGAGGGTCTGCGGCAACGCGTCGAGCAGCCCGATGATGTGTTGCGGCGCCAGCGGCAGCTCCGGGGCGTGCATAAGGTCCTCGGCCAGGGGCACTCCGTGGGCCCGGTGAAATGCCAGGACCCCGTCGATCGGCGGCCCCGCCGGTATCGGTACCGGGATTCCGGCGGCCAGCAGCGCCAGGTGCTTCCCATGCAGGAGCTCGGCGTCCTTGCGCAGCACCTTGAGAAACAATTGCTGCCCGTCGCCGAATCGGGCCAGCATCACTGCCCGGCGCAGCGGTCGATAGGCCAGGGTTCGCAGTTCCTCAATCACCCGGCCCCCTCCCCAGTGCTCCTCGACCAGCGTCGGGGTGGTTGCCAGGGGAAGTCCGGGCAGCAGCGGGTCGGCCGGGTGAAGCCAGACGATGACGCTTCCCCGCCCGCTGTCCAGGTGCACGGTCCCCTCGGGAACCGTCCCAAGCCTTTCGGCCGTTGCTCCCAGGTACAGGGTGGTGGATCCGTTGGTGGCCTCGAAGACCCCTGAGACCCCCGCCCCGGGCCGGTGGTGCAACTCGGCCACGGTGATCCTGGCATCCGCCAGCCCCATGGGCCGAACCACCTCGGCCAGGATCCCGGCGAACTCCGGCGAACCGAAGAATTCAAGTTGTTCGCGTTCGGTCCAGGCGTTGGCATCCTGGATGACCGGTGCATTCATCGATTCCTCGTTCCTCGTGTACGCACGCGGGGCGAACCGGCGCCGGGGGCCATGCGGAAGGGGGTTCATTCCCCTGCCCGCTACCTTCTCACATCCGGGGCGCGGCCCACCACGCGCCCCGCCCGCGGTGCAGGCCACCGGCAAACGGCAATGGCCGGCCGCCTGCACCCTTGAAGGGAATCAGGCGGCCGGCCAATGGAAGTGCCGGCGCGGGCGCGCGGCGTGGTGCTACTTGTCCCAGTTGGCGTAGGTGGTGTCTTCCTTCTCCACCAGGGTCAGCACATCGTAGGTGGCCACGATCTCGCCGTCCTGGTTGTTGATGACCGCATCCCAGGCGACCTCGCCGTAATCGTCGGTGACGCGCGGGGTGATCTTCTTGGCGGTCAGGGTGACGCGGATCGAGTCCCCGTCCGGCACCGGGGTGATGAAGCGCAGGTTCTCCAGGCCGTAGTTGGCCAGCACCGGCCCCGGGGCGGGCTGGACGAAGAGCCCGGCCGCCCAGGAGACCAGCAGGTACCCGTGGGCGACGATGCCGGGGAAGAACGGGTTGGCCTCGGCCGCGGCGCGGTCGGTGTGCGCGTAGAAGGTGTCACCGGTTTCGTTGGCGAAGGCGGTGATCTCCTCGAGGGACACCTTGCGCAGCGGTGAGGCGTAGGCGTCGCCGATCTTCAGCTCGGCCAGCGACTTGCGGAACGGGTGGATGGCACCGGCGACGGCGCCGAATTCCGGGTCCCCCGCAATGACGCGGTCGGCCCCGGTGTGCCAGACGCCGGTGACGGCGGTGAGCATATTGGGCGAGCCCTGGATGGCGGTGCGCTGCATGTGGTGCTTGACCGAGCGGATGCCGCCGAGCTCCTCGCCGCCTCCGGCGCGGCCCGGGCCGCCGTGGACCAGGTGCGGGACCGGGGAGCCGTGGCCGGTGGAGGAGCGTGCGGTTTCGCGGTTGAGCATGTGCACGCGCCCGTGGTGCGAGGCGATGCCGGTGGTCAGTATCCGTGCGGTGTCAGCATCGTTGGTGCAGACCGTGGCCACCAGCGAACCGGCGCCCATGGCCGCCAGGTGGATGGCGTCGTCCAGGTCGGTGTAGCCGATCACCGAGGAGACCGGGCCGAAGGCCTCGCGGCTGTGCACGGCCTGGTTTTCCACGTCGTCCCAGGTGAGGATCAGCGGGGACATGAAGGCCCCGGCATCGACGGTCTTTTCCTCGCCGCCCATGGTGCGAACCACAGGTGCGTCAAGGGTTCCGTAGGCGATCTCGCCGCCGGCGGCGATCATTTCCTCGACGGCGCCGCGCACGTCGCGCAGCTGTTCCAGGGAAGCCAGGGCTCCCATGGTCACGCCCTCGGCGCGCGGGTCGCCGATGACCACACGCGCATCGAGGCGCTGGCCCACGGCCTTGACCACGTCGTCGACCAGCGCGGCCGGGACGATGTTGCGGCGGATGGCGGTGCACTTCTGCCCGGCCTTGGAGGTCATCTCCGTGGTGACGGCCTTGACGAAGGCCTCGAACTCGGGGGTGCCGGTCACCGCGTCCGGGCTCAGGATGGCCGCGTTGAGTGAGTCGGTCTCCGCGGTGAAGCGCACGCCGCCGTCGATGACGTTCTTGTGGGCCTTCAGCGCCGAGGCGGTGGAGGCGGATCCGGTGAAGGACAGCATGTCGCGGTAGTCCAGCACATCCAGCAGGGTCCGTGCGGAGCCGGAGATCAGCTGGATGGAACCGGCGGGCAGGATGCCGGATTCGACCATCAGGCGCACCATCGCCTCGGCGACATAGCCGGTGGGGGTGGCTGGCTTGGCGATCGTCGGCACCCCGGCGATGAAGGCGGGTGCGAACTTCTCGAGCATGCCCCAGACCGGGAAGTTGAACGCGTTGATCTGTGCGGCAACACCGGGGATGCGGGTGTAGATGTGCTCGCCGGCGAAGGATCCGTCGCGCGAGAGCACTTCCATGGGTCCGTCGAGGATGACGTTGGAGTTGGGCAGTTCGCGCCGGCCCTTGGAGGAGAAGGTGAACAGCACGCCGATGCCGCCGTCGATGTCCACCATCGAGTCGATCTTGGTGGCGCCGGTGCGGTAGGAGATCTCGTAGAGCTCCTCGCGGCGTTCGTTGAGGAACTGCGCCAGTTCCTTGAGCTTGAGGGCGCGTTCGTGCAGGGACAGCTTGCCCAGTTCGCGCTGGCCGACGGTGCGGCCGTACTCGACGACGGCTGCAAGGTCCAGGCCGTCGCTGTTGACCGTGGCCAGGAGCTCGCCGGTGTTGGCATCCAGCACGGGGGTCCCGCCGTCCGGATCGGAGGGGGTCCACCAGGAGTTTTGGACGAAGCTGGGAACCAGTGGAGCAATGGGAGTTGTCGTCATCGACGAAATCCTTCCTGAACGATCGGTCAGTATTAGCAACCACAGTACAGTATGGGGAAGAACGCCACGAGCCTCGGGCGTCACACAGCCTCGACACTCAGGAGACATGCAGCATGAGCGCAGAGCGCCCTACCGCGCCCACCCCGGAAACCTCCATCGACGGCGTCTGGCAAATTGCCCTGGGCGAGCTTGATATCAAGATGGGCATCAAGATCATCGAGGAATCGGTGCAGCGGGTCGTGGCGACCATGCCGGTGGAGGGAAACCGCCAGTCATTCGGGCTGCTGCACGGCGGTGCCTCGCTGGCCGTGGGCGAGGCAGTTGGCTCATGGGCCGCGGTGAAGCACGCCTCGACCATGGGCAAGTCCGCGGTGGGAGTGGACGTCTCGGCCACCCACCACAAGGGCGCCCGCGAAGGGACCGTCACGATCACCGCAACCCCCATCAGCCTGGGACGGCGCCTGGCCAGCCACCAGGTCCTCATCGAGAACGAAGCCGGCGAGCGCCTGTGCACGCTGCGGATCACCAACCTGATCATCGACATCAAGAAGTAGTGCCGCAACGCCACCGGCTCAAGGTCGGCAGGCGACCGTCGGCTTGCCACCACGCCGGAGCGTAGCTGAGCAGCTCCCCGGCCTCGCAGTCCAGGGCCCTGCAAATCGCCTGCAGGGTGGAGAAGCGCATCGCCCTGGCACGGTTGTTCTTGAGGATCGACAGATTCACCACGCCGATACCCACCCGCTCGCCCAGTTCCACCAGCGTCATCGACCTCCCTTCAAGCAACTCCCCCAAATGACATTGGAACTCGGTGGGTTCCTCGGGCTCGTCACGAGCCACTAAATCAGCCCTGCCGTGTCTTTTTGCATTTCGAGACCGGGCCTGAAGATCTGCGCCGTGGTGAGCAAGCCAAGGCCGGCCCAAAGCGGCCCAGAGCGGCCAGAAAATCACCTCAAACTCGAACCCGCTTGGCTCCAGCTGGCCAATGATGTCGTTCAGGCTTTCGCGGCCCACGTTGGCCGTATCCCGGTGCACCCCATCCTGATGCAGCCAAGATGCTTATCGCGATGCTCGACCATGGCACCCACACCCGCCACAAACCCACAGCTCCAAGTGATTGACATGTGTCAATGAGTTGTGGTGTCCTTGAACCGACAGCGACAGTAACTACCTGAGGAGGAAACCAATGAGTGTCCCAGCCGTGACCCCGGATCCATGTTTTCCTTCCCACAGGAGTTACTCCAGCAATGCAGAATTACGTAGAAAACAACTTTCCAGACACCTTTGAACGGCGATCCGCCGGCGCCAACGCCAGGCACACCGATCGTGCGGATGACTGGAACTATCTTGACGACCAGCTCTCGGAATCCCAGCGCTGGTCTACCTGGCCGGCCACCGAGAAGCTCATGCGCGGGCCCCTGCCGTACCCCGAATTCGTCATCGAGGATGCCGGTGCCATCGACACCGAGCTCGGCGTGCTCAAGACCGGCAAGGAAGCCGACGTCTTCCTGATCGAGCGCGCCACCTCGGACCAGCACGTGCTGTTGGCTGCCAAGCGCTACCGGTCACCGGAGCAGAGGTCCTTTACCCGGTCCTCGACCTACACCGAGGGGCGCAACGTCAAGCGTTCACGCGATGCCCGGGCCTTGAAAAACGGCAGCACCTACGGTCGAATCGTTGAGGCCTCTCGCTGGGCCAATTCCGAGTGGCAATACCTCCGGCTCTGTTTCGAGGCAGGCGCCCCGGTTCCCTATCCGGTACAGATCATGGGCACGGAAATCCTGATGGAGTTCATCGAGGACCCTGAAGCCCCGGGCGCCGCGGCACCGCGACTGCAACATGTGCGTCCCGACCCCGAGCGACTGGACCGCTACTGGGAGCAACTCGTGGATGCCATGAAGGTCTTTGCACGGCTGGGGTTTGCCCATGGGGACCTCTCCCCCTACAACGTGCTCGCCGCCGGGGACCGCCTTGTGGTCATCGATTTGCCGCAATTTGTCGACCTTGCGGGCAATGAGCGCGGTGTCTGGCTGCTGCAACGCGACTGCCAAAACATCTGCGTCTGGTTCCAGTCGCGCGGACTGGATGTCGACCCAGAAGAGTTGTTGGCCGAACTCATCGCCGAGGTTTGGTAGGCATCCAGTGTTTCGGCTTCGCACCCGCACCCCCGGGTCGAATTGGTACATCCGCTGTGCTGGAAATCGGGCGCTTTCCGGGGCTATTCTTAGCCAACAAAACGCTTGGGCCGCGCACACGACACGACAACACTCGCACCTTTGGCATGGGAATGCGGCCACGTGGCCAGCGCTGGCCATCATTTTCGGTACCTTGAGAAATTCCCGGAAAGGACCTTCAAGTTGCGTACCGCATACAAGGTTGTTGCACACATCATTGCCGCCGCCGTCGTGATCCAGGCGGCGCTGATCGCCTGGTCGATGTTCGGGCTGATCCCCGACCTGGAAAACGGAACGGTTCCGGCTGAGCCCCCATTGGCCGCGATGCTGCACGGCATGATCGGGATGTACGCCGTGCCGGTGCTTGTGCTGGCGCTGGTGGTCATCGCGTTGCTGGCCCACGCAGGCCTGAAATGGGCCTTGTGGCTCCTTCTGGCCGTGGCGGTGCAGATCACGCTCGCCTTCGTCGCCTTCGATGCTG
The DNA here is from genome assembly GCF_003287975.1 of Arthrobacter sp. AQ5-05. Classification (GTDB taxonomy): domain Bacteria; phylum Actinomycetota; class Actinomycetes; order Actinomycetales; family Micrococcaceae; genus Paeniglutamicibacter. The sequence goes on along the minus strand of NZ_QMKQ01000003.1, from coordinate 234,331 downwards.
CATGGGTCGGGGCGCTTCACGGGCTCAATGCCTTCAGCATCATTGCGCTGGCCGAGGTCGGCGCCCGGGCGGTTGCCCATGCACCGGAGCATGTGCCGCACACCAAGGGCGTCATGCGTCCGGCGACGTAACCGCCCGTTGCATCTCCCATTCACGGTCCGTGGCCAGCGCGGCGAGGAAATCGTCGTCGTGGCTGGCCACCACCATGGCACCCCCAAACGACTCAAGCGCCGAGAGCAACTGCTCGATCGTGGCCATGTCCAGGTTGTTCGTGGGCTCGTCAAGCAACAGGAGCTGGGGAGCTGGGTCGGCCAACAGGATCATCGCCAAGGCAACCCTGAACCTTTCACCACCGGATAGCCTGGACACCGGTTCATCGACCCGGCTGCCACGGAAGTGGAATGCCGCGAGTTTCTCCCGTAAGGTCCCCGGCTCCACACCCGGCGCCGCGAGACGCAGGCTCTCCAACATGCTCAATCCGTCATGGAGGCCCGCCCAGCCGTCGGTTCCCGCGATGCCAAGCCGCTGGCGCAGGAAACCCGTCGGCACCTTGGCCCCGGCCTCGAGCCGGCCCAGCAACGTCGATTTACCGACACCGTTGCCACCGGCCAGCCCAATGCGTTCGGGCCCCCGTATCGCGAGCACCGAGTCCTCCGCCAGGGGCTCGTCATGTTCGAGCACCACCCCGCGGGAGATCCCGGCAACCGGCATCTCGACGATGCCGCGTCCCGCGGGAACTCGGGTCTCCGGAAGATCGATCGCGATACGCAGGTCAACCGGCACCGCCTCACGTGCGGCAGCCGGTTCCGCGGCAGCATCCGCTTCATGCGACTTCATGATGCCTCGGTTTTTGGCGGCGGCCACCTCGGCCTGGTTGCGCAGCGAGTTGGCCAGGATCTTCGGCATCGACCCGGCGGCCTTCCGACCCTGCCTGGAGCGCCTGGCGATCCTGGTCTCGGCTTCGCGGCGCTGGCGCTTCTCGATGGCCAGCTTGCGGCGGGCATCGCTCAGACGGCGCTCGGCACTGTCCCCCTCATGGCCCCTGGCTTCGGCCCTGGATTCCCAGTCCCCGAAGCGCACCAGGTCGAACTTCTCGGCGCGCCATGCGCGCACATTCACCGGCCGCAGTTCCGCCAACGAGTCCAGGAGCCGCAGCAGCGTCTTGTCGTGGGTGGAGACCACCATGGTTCCGGGATAGCGCTGCACCATGTCGTACAAGCGGTGGCGGGCGGTCCGGTCCAGGTTGTTCGTCTGCTCGTCCAGCAGCATGATCCCGCCGCCGCGGATTCCGACTCCCGCCAGGCCCACCGCCATGGTTTCGCCGCCCGAGAGGGTGCCCACGGTCCGCGACAGGAATTCCGGGGCGACCGGCACCTCCAGGTAACCGTTCAACAGCGCCGACGAACGCTTCTCCAGGTCCCAGTCGTCCCCGATGGTTTCCATGTCGAGTTCCAGGTCCTCGGTGGTGTTCGCCAGGACGCGCCGCAGCGCCGCCAACTTGGCGGCGATTCCCATCAGGCCGGCCACGCTGCGGTGGGTGTCCAGGACGATGTCTTGTGCCAGGTAGGCGGGTTGCGAGTCCGCGTGGATTGCACCCCGAACGGCTTCCAGTTCTCCGGCGATCAACCGCAGAAGCGTTGACTTGCCCGAGCCGTTGGGCCCGATCAGCCCGGTGGTTCCGCTGGAGAACCTGGTGGAGAGGCCATCGAAGACGGTGCCGCCGTTGGGCCATGAATAGCCGAGGCGGTCAATGACGATGGGGTTGTGGTGCTGCATGGTTGTTCTCGATTCGACGATGGATGCGCCAAGACTTCACCATGGCCTCGTTCGCGCCCCGACTTCGGGGTGGAAGTCATGGGGGGCCCGTGGCGCGGTTAGGCGAAGGCGAGAACCACAAGCACGTCGTGTCCGTTCGTGGCAATCGGACCATCCAATCCTCCGGCCCGCGGTCGCCGGAGGTCAACCGTCCGCGCCGCGGGCCACCAGGCCGGGTCCTGATTCCCAGCGGCCCATGAGCATCTGCTCTTCCGCCGCAGTGAGCCCGGAGCGCAGCGAATCCACGTCGATTCCCCCTCCGCCACGGATGATCTCTTCAATCGTCTGGCGCAGGCTCCGCCGATACAGCCCCAGCCGCAGGGCACGGGCATCCGAGCGGCGGGCAAACCCTGCATATCCGTCCTCCTGCGGCAGGAGAAGCGGCAGCGATGTGGGACCTGCCCACGGATTCACCCGGTCCTCGGCCATCCTGGAAACGTCGTAGCCAACCAGTTGGTGTGTGGGCGCCGGGTGTCCGGTCGAGGCCGCCACGGTTGCGGCTGCTTCCCGGGCCATCTCCAGCGTCTGCCCCAAGGTGTGCAACGCGCCGACGGCGTTGACGTATCCGCGCTCCCCGGCCAGTCCCGCGTCGAGGATGAAGGCGGCGAGGTCGCGCACGTCGATGATTTGCACAGGGGCGTTCCCGTTGGGCACCGCGGGGACCAGGACCGGATCCCGGCGCTGGGCAAAACGCAGCGGCCAGTAGGTGCTGCGTCCACTCGGGTCCCCGGGCCCGCCAATCAACCCGGGACGGACCACCAGCGCCCTCCCGTTGCGCTCGTGCATGCTTAGTGCCTCGCATGCGGACTTGGCCCGCCCGAAATCCGCGCCCTCCCCGTCTTCAGCCTCGGGCAGTGGTTCGGCGGTCCCGGCGGTTTCGTCGGCGCCGGGCTCGGACTGCAGGGCATAGGCCGAACACGAGGATACGAAGACCCAGTTCCCGGCGGCTCCGCCCAGGTGCTGCACCGCCTCCCGGGCGAATCGCGGCCTGTCGGTGAGCTCGATGACCAGGTCCCAGGCCCGGCCCGCCACCTGCCCGTAGGCGGCAGGTGCTTGGCGATCGGCGATCACGGCGCTGACCCCGGGGACAAATGGCTTGGTGCCGCGGGCCAGCGCGGTCACCGCGTGTCCGCGATCCAGAGCCTGGCGGGAAAGCGTTTGTCCCAGCCACCCGGTCCCACCCAGCAACAGTATTTGTGTCATGTCTCGAGCCAACATCGTGCCCGGTCCAGGGGCAAGGCCTCTTCGTTCTTGGCGTAGGAACGTCCCGACGGAATCCGACACATTGCAAGGATGGGTTGCCGAAGCGAGCGGGTACCGGGTGGCGCAGATAAGGTGAGGCCATGAAGCGTTTTTCGGGATTGATCGCAGCATTGGCCGGCCTTGCCCTCGTGTTGACGGCCTGCGTGCCGATTGACACGAACGCCTCCATCCCGCCACCCGACGAATCCACGGGTTCCACCGGCGACACCTACGTGCCGCCCGTCGAAGCGCCGCGTGAGGATCTGCCGCTGCAGGAATACAGCGCCATCGACCTCGACCAGCGGATCGCCAAGCTGCCGCGCTCGATGGCCGCACCCCAGATCCAACAGGGGTCACACCCCATCGACCATGGAGTCCCGGGCAGCGAACGGGTGCTTCTGGCGGAGCAATTGACCGCAAGCAGCCGTTTTGCACTGCCCCGGGAAAACACGGGCGACAGGGTCCTCATCGAGGTGGCCTGCTCAAGGAGCATCGGCTTCGAGGTCATGCTCTTCGACATCGACGGGGCCCCGCTGGGGGGCGGCTCGTCATCGGAATGTTCGCCCGGCGGGCCCAACGGCTTTGGGATCGGCATCAGGGGCAACCCCCAGCTGGGCCAGGTGCAACTCGCCTTTGACCGGGAATCCGGGATGGAACTCAGCGTCGTGACCTTCACGCACGCTGACGGGCAGTGAATCCCGAATGATGGGGGATCGAACCCACCAGACCGCCAACACGCCGAAGCATGCGTATAGGGTCAGGTCATGAATCGTTTTTCGATGGTGGTTGCGACTCTGGCCGGTCTGGGGCTGTTGTTGACGGCCTGCATGCCGATCGACGGGAACAACGATGCCCCGGAGCCTTCCTCCTCGATCGGCGGAAGCCACGATGCCCACCCGCTGCCCCTCCAGGTGCCCGAAACACCAGTGCCCCTGCAGCCGTATTCCGCGGACGGACTGAAAAAACGAATCTCGCAGCTGCCCCCGTCCATGGCCGCCCAGCAGATCCAGCAGGGCCTGCACCCGCTCGACGATGGCAAACCGGGCAGCGAGCACGTGGTGCTGGCCGAACGCTTCTCATCCAGCATGGACTTTGAACTGCCCCGCAATCTCACCAGCGACCGCATAAGCGTTGAACTGACCTGTTCAAGGTCCGTACCGCACGCCTTCTCGATTATTGACGGCCATGGACGGGAAACAGGCGGCAGCATCATGGGCTCATGCGGTTCCGAGGGTCCCAGCGGCATGCGTACCGGCCTGCAGGAAACCCAGGAAGCCGGGCAGATCCAGATCCGCTTCGAGGGTGAATCCGACATGGTGCTCAGCGTGGTCGCCTACACCGGTACGCACGAGGACTAAAGACCCCCCAAGATCGCACCCGGGCTCCGGGCGCGGCTCCATTCATGGTGGACGCGCACAACCCTTGAAGGTGCCGTTTTCCAGCGCCGCCAGGCCCGGTCCACACCCGGCCTCTTCCTTGGTTCCTTGCGAATTGTTACACCCGGCAATCGGCGGCCTCCGGTCGTTTCCGGGCACCCAGAAACCCGGCGGCCACTTCACGCCGTCCGACATCGGTTTTTTGGTTGTTCGTTGAACTTAAGTTGCATTAGCTCCCGTTTCCATGTCTTTAATATCTGGTCACGAGTTAGGTAAGCATAACCTATCCATCTCGCATCGTGGCAGTCCCCGATATTGAAGGAGCCCCATGACGCCCCAACGTCAATTGGCGCAACCCCTGTCCTCCGCTGCAGATCTTGCTGCCGGGCAATTGCTCACCAGCGAAACCGCCGAAAGAATGGCCGAGGAATTCGCCTCCGCAGCCCGGCTCGCTGCCCGATCGATCGCCGCCGCCACGGGGCCCACCACCGGGCCCCGCCCGGAAGCCTTGCGCGCCCGGCTCGACGCCGTGGACCTGCGCACACCGCTGGGCAGCACAGCCGCGGCCTTGGAGGAAGCGACCGAGCTGTACCTGCGAGATGCGGTCTACTTCCACCATCCGCGCTACGCGGCGCACCTGAACTGCCCGGTCGCCCTGCCCGCGATTGCCGCCGAGGCCCTGGTCACCACGGTGAACACCTCGATGGACACCTGGGACCAAAGCGCCGGCGCCACCCTCATCGAACAGCGGCTCATCGACTGGGCAGCCGGCTTGGCCGGGCTGGGTCCGGAAGCCGACGGCGTGTTCACCAGCGGCGGCACCGCCTCGAACCTCCAGGCCATGCTGCTGGCCCGCAACACCGCGGTGGCAGGGACCCCTGGGTCGCTCCCCGAACGCCTCGCCGGACTGCGCATCTACGCCTCCGCCAACAGCCACTTCAGCATCTCCACCTCCGCGTCCCTGCTGGGGCTGGGCGCCGAGGCGGTCGTTGCCATCGAATGCGACGCGCTCCACCGGATGGATGTCTCCGCCCTCCGGCACGCACTGGAAAAGGACCGCGCGGCCGGGCTGCACGCCATGGCCATCGTGGCCACCGCGGGGACCACCGACTTCGGCTCCATCGACCCGCTGGGGGCCATCGGCTCATTGGCCGCCGAGCACGAGGCCTGGTTCCACGTCGATGCCGCCTACGGTTGCGGGCTGCTGGCCTCGGCGCGCCATCGCGGGATGCTCTCCGGGATCGAGGCAGCCGATTCGGTGACCGTCGACTTCCACAAGTCCTTCTTCCAGCCCATCGGTTCCAGCGCAATCCTGGTCCGCAACCGGGCCGCCCTCGCCCTGGTCTCGCACCACGCCGAGTACCTGAATCCCGCAGCCGAGGCCGGTCGCACCCCCAACCAGGTCGACAAGTCCCTGGCCACCACCCGCCGCTTCGACGCCCTCAAGCTCTGGGTGACGCTGCGCGCGCTCGGCACCGAGACGATCGGGCAGCTGTTCGATTCGGTCATGGACCTCGCGACCGCCGCCGCAGCGATGGTTCAAGAGCACCCCGAGCTCGAGCTGGCAGCAGAGGTGCAACTGAGCACCGTGGTCTTCCGCTACGTGCCGCCGGACCCCGGATCCGCCACCAACACCGCGACCGAGCCGCTGGCCAACGCCATCCGCACCGCACTCTACGACTCCGGGGCGGCCATGGTCGCCGCCACGACCATCGACGGGGTGCGCCACCTGAAACTGACGCTGCTGAACCCGAACACCACGCCCGGGGACGTCGCGGGAATCCTCGATGCCGTGGTGTCCCACGGCCGGGCCATCTGCTCGATGCGCACCGGGATGGCTGCCGCATGAGCGCGCCGCTTCACGACCGCATCTGGGATGCCGTGGGCATCGGTGCCGGCCCCTTCAACCTCGGCTTCGCCGCGCTGGCGGACACCGCACCGGGGCTCGAGGTGCTGGTGCTTGAGCGCGCCGAGGAATTCGCCTGGCATCCGGGCATGATGCTCGAGGGAGCCCACCTGCAGGTTCCCTTCATGGCCGACCTGGTCACCATGGCCGACCCCGCCCACCCCCTGTCCTTCCTGAACCACCTGAAGGACACCGGACGCCTCTACCCGTTCTACATCCGCGAAAACTTCTACCCGCTGCGCGAGGAGTACAACAACTACCTGCGCTGGGCAGCCGCCCGACTTCCCGCCGTCCGCTTCGGTGCGCACGTGGCCGCCGCCCGCTATGCCAACGGTCTCTACGAGCTTGACGTGCACACCCGCGACGGAGTGCACACCGTGCGCACCCGGCACCTGGTGCTGGGCACCGGCACCATCCCGCACGTGCCCGCCGCCGTCCCCGAAGGCGTGCTGGGAACCGGGGCCGCGGTGCACAGCAGCGGCTACCGCCCCGCCCGGGCAGCGATCGCCGCCGGCTCCCGCATCGCCGTGGTGGGCAGCGGGCAGAGCGCCGCGGAGGTCTTCGCCGACCTGCTCGGAACCCTGGGCCCGGAACAGCACCTGCAGTGGGTGACCCGCTCCGCGCGCTTCTTCCCGCTCGAGTACACCAAGCTCACCCTGGAAATGACCTCCCCGGAATACATCGACCACTTCCACGGGCTGCCGCAGGGCACCCGCGATACGCTGTCCGCCAACCAGAAGGGCCTGTACAAGGGCATCAACGCGGATCTGGTCGACGAGATCCACGAGATGCTCTACCGCCGCCAGGTTTCGGGGCACGTTCCGGTCACCCTCCGCGCCGCCACCTCCCTGCAGGGAATCGAACACCGCGACGGCGCCCTGGAGCTGCGCCTGCGCAACCAGGACGACGGCGGGGAATTCTCCGCGGCCACCGACACCCTGGTGCTGGCCACCGGCTACGCCTACCACGAGCCGGACTTCCTGGCCGGCCTCGGGACACACATCAACCGGCTGCCCGACGGCAGGTTGGATGTGGACCGGCACTACGCGATCAGCGACGACGCCGACGTGCTGGTGCAGAACGCCGAGCTGCACACCCACGGCTTCACCGCCCCCGATTTGGGCATGGGCGCCTACCGCAACTCGGTGATCATCAACCGGATCCTGGGGTACGAGCACTACGCGGTGGAAAAACGCATCGGGTTCCAGTCCTTCGGCAGCCCCGCCAACGCCCCCACACCGCCCTCCCCCACGCTCGAAGGAGCCCACGCATGATTTCCACGCCCTCCATTGTCATCGCCCCGGCCCGCCGCAGGCCCGAAGCCGGCGACTTCACCTTCCGCCGCTTGAACCCGGCGACAGACGCCGGGCTGCTGCACGGGTGGGTGAACACCGACCGGGCCCGCTACTGGGGCATGTTCGGCACCACCGTCACCCAGGTCCGCGCGGCCTACGCACAGCTCGATGCCTCGGCCCACCACCACGTGCTGCTGGGCCTGCTGCCCGCCCCGCGCGGTGCGGGCGAGCCGGAGCCGGCGTTCCTGCTCGAGCACTACGCCCCGGAGCACTCGGTGCTTGCCGGCCGCTACGCCCACCGGCACGGGGACAAGGGCATGCACCTGCTGCTCGCCGGCCCCGGTAGGGGCAAGCCGCTGCCGGGATTCAGCGCAGCGGCCATGGAGGCCGCGGTGGCCCACCTTTTCGCGGACCCGGCGGTGCTGCGCATCGTGGTCGAACCCGACGCCGCGAACACGGCCATCCACTCGCTGAACTCCCGGCTGGGTTTCCGCCCCGCCGGCCGGATCGAGCTGCCGGCCGGGGACGTCACCGGGGCCAAGACCGCCCTGCTTTCCTTCTGCACCCGGGCGGAGTTCGCCTCCGCGACCGGCGGCCCCTTCGGTGCCGCCGCGCACCTGTCCCCCGAACGCTGGGAGAACGCCAACCGGCACCTGCTGGCCAAGGCCATCGCCGAGTTCGCCCACGAACGGCTGCTGGCCCCGGTTCCCGCGGACGGCGGCTGGTCGGTGGGCACCGGTGACCACGAATACCGCTTTTCCGCGACCGTTCACGCCCTGGAGCACTGGGTCATCGACCCGGACTCGCTGCGGGTTTCCGTCAAGGGGGAGCCTGCGGCCCCGGACGCGGCCGGCTTCGTGCTGGCCTTCCAAAATACCCTGGGACTGTCCGAGGCCCAGTTGCCGGTGTACCTCGAGGAAATCACCAGCACCCTGGCCGGGCACTGCTACAAGCAGCTGCACTCCACGGCGAGCGCGGCAGAGCTGGCCGCCGGGACCGGGGACGCCGTCACCGACTTCCAGCGCACCGAGGCAGCGATGACCGAGGGGCACCCCTGCTTCGTGGCCAACAACGGCCGGCTGGGCCTGGGCGCCACCGACTACCTCGACTACGCCCCGGAAACCGGATCGACCCTGACCCTGCACTGGGTCGCCGCCCATGCAACCCGGGCCCGCTACAGCGCCGTGCCGGGACTGGATGCCGAGTCCCTGCTGCAGGGCGAACTGGGGACCCGGCAGCTGGCCCGCTTCCGGGCACGGATTGCCGAGGCCTGCGGCTCCAGCATTCTGGATCCGGCCGACTTCGTTTTCATCCCGGTCCATCCCTGGCAGTGGGAGCACAAGCTCGCGGTGGCATTCGCCGCCGACGTGGCCACCGGCCACCTGGTGCATCTGGGTGCCGGGGAGGATCTGTACCAGCCCCAGCAATCCATCCGCACCTTCTTCAACCGCAGTACGCCGGACCGGCACTACGTCAAGACCGCGTTGTCGGTGCTGAACATGGGCTTCATGCGCGGGCTCTCGGCCGCCTACATGGAGAACACCCCGGCCATCAACGCGTGGCTCGCCTCGATCTTCGAAAACGACGAGGAACTGCGCCGCGGCAACACGGGGCTGCTGCGGGAGGTCGCCGCGGTCGGCTACTCCAGCCCGCTCTTCGAGGCGGCGGGCCCGGCTGCCCCGCAGCACAAGATGCTGGCGGCGCTCTGGCGCGAATCCCCCGCGAAGCGGATCGCGCCCGGGCAGCAACTGGCCACCATGGCCTCGCTGCTGCACCTTGATGCGGCCGGTGCCTCGCTGGCCGCGGCGCACATCCGCCGTTCGGGGCTGAACGCGGAAGACTGGCTGGCCCGCTACTTCGACGCCTACCTCGTTCCGCTGGTGCACGCCCTGTGCCGCTACGACCTGGCGTTCATGCCTCACGGGGAGAACGTCATCCTGGTGCTGGAGGATTCGGTGCCGGTGAAGGTGCTGCACAAGGACCTGGCCGAGGAGATCGCGGTGCTCGGAAACCGGCAGCTGCTGCCCGTCGCGGTGGAGCGGATCCGCGCCGCGGTCCCGGATGCCGAGCGCCGGCTGGTGATCTTCACCGACATCGTCGACTGCTTCCTGCGGTTCCTCGCACCACTGCTGGCCCGCGAGGGGATCTGCAGCGAGGATGTCTTCTGGGAAACCGCCACAGGCCGGTTGCTGGCCTACCGGAACCGCAGCCCGGAAACCGCCGAAGCGTTCGATGCACTGGAACTCTTCGCACCGGACTTCAAGCTCTCCTGCCTCAACCGGCTGCAGCTGCGCAACAACGCCCGGATGCTCGATCTCACCGACCAGTCCGGCGGACTGATCTACGCCGGAACCCTGGCCAACCCGCTGGCCGGGCACGGGATCCAACTCCTGCGGGAGGCCGCAAATTCGCGGCCTCCCGCAGGCCGCGTGGGACACACCGCTTTTCGGCGAAGCACGTGAACCCCCTGCTACTGGGTGTCCCCACACAAATGGGTCTCCGTTTGTGGACCGGGCCGATCTGGCGCTGTCCACGGCACGCTTCTACCCTTCGGACATGAAGCACCGGGCGATTGATCTCATGCTTGCCATCACCATGGCCTCCGGCCTTTCGGGGTGCACCTCGGTGGTCGATGACGTGGACATGGCCACCACCGAGCCGTCGTCCCGCCCCTCACCCCGGCCACCTGTTGCCATGCTTCCGCCGGCCGTCGCCACCCCCACCTTCTCGGCCGCCCCGGATCCACAACAGGCATCACGCAGCATCGAGGCACTGTTGCTCTCCGGCGAACACCCGCTGGCCGGTGCCGCCCCGGGCTCCGAGCAGGTGGTGCTCAGCCTCGAGCGGAGCCGCGGCTTCCCCTTCGCCCTCCCGGCCCGGGCCCGGGGCGTGTACCTGTGGATCGCGGTGCGCTGCAGGCGTCCGGTTCCGCTGTCGCTGCTGGCATTCGATGCCGCCGGCCGCACCACGCTCATGTACACGCCGGAGCAATGCCCGGCCACAGACCTGGTGGCCGGGCCCCTGGACACCACGGAAACCAGGGGCATCCTCACCATCCCGAACGGCTCCCCGATGCACTTCACGTTGGTCTCCGGAAAGCTCGCGAACGCCGATGACCGTCCCGGGACCCGCTGGCCGCGAAAATTCCTGCGGTGAGGAACGGCCATGAAGGATTTCTCGCACGCATCGGGCCCGACCCGCCGTACCCGGGCCGCGCGTCATCCGCTGGCCCTGGCGGCCCGGCTTGGCTTGGCTTGCCTGGCCGCCGGGTGCACCCCGCTCAATGTAGAGCCCCCGCCGTCTGACGAGCCCGGCCCACCGGTTACCGGGCCGTCCTTCATCCCCGAAACCCAGGTCTTCCCCGTCATCCCTTCCCCGCACGAGCACGGAGTGGGCAACAAGCGCCCGACCCATGCCGAGCTCATTGACCAAGGCAAGAGCCCGCTGCCCGGGGCCCTGCCCGGCAGCGAAAAGGTCCTGATGCGCTTCCACGGCAAGGGCGAAGCCAGGATCGTGCTGCCGGCCCAGCGATCCGGCGCGCTGCTGTGGATCCTGGTCGGCTGCCGGAACGAGGCGCCCTTGACCATCCGGTCGCTGAACCTCTACGGCGTCGTGGTGGCCCGCTACGATTTGGAGCCTTGCCGTGCAGCCGAGGGCGGCGGGGGGACCGAGGACGGCACCTCGACGCTGGTGGAGATCTGGACCGGTCCGGAGGTGGAGTACGACCTGAGCGTCATTTCCTCGGAGCCACGCATCCACTCCGACGGGCCCCAGCGATGAAACGGCGCTCTCCCGGCGGGGCCCAGGGTGCCCGGATGGCGGGTGGCGGAACCGACCTGCACGATCTCCCCGCCGTTTCCTGTCCGACACGGAGCTTCCGCCCCGGACGGCATCCGGGTCCCACCCTGGCGACAGCGACTTGCCTGGTCCTCCTGCTCGCCGGATGCACCATGCTCGTGGACGAATCGTTGCCCTCTCCCTCGGCAATCCCACCGGATCACGGGCCCTCGTTCATTCCGGAAACCAAGGTCATTCGCATCGTTCCCGCGCCGAGCCCTGATGGCACCGGCATTAAGCCACCGTCCCATGCCGATCTCATTGCCCGGGGCCAGAGCCCGCTGCCCGGTTCCCTTGCCGGCACCGAAAAGGTCTTGATGCACTTTCACGGACGGGGCGATTCAAGAATCATTCTGCCGTACCAGCGTTCGGGCGCGCTGCTGTGGCTGCTGGTGGGTTGCGAGACCGAGGCTCCATTGGGCATCCGGTCCTTCGACGTCCGTGGCTTCGTGGTGGCCCGCTATGACTTGGAACCGTGCCGTGCCGCCGAGGGCGGAGGCGGGACCGCGGACAACACCTCAACCTTCGTGGAGGTGTGGACCGATCCCGAGGTGGAATACGACGTCAGCGTGATTTCCTCGGAGCTGCACCCCGAGTGAACATCCGGTCCTGCTGCACCAACACCGTGCCGGGACAGCGGCCGCTACCGGGCGGAATCCAGGTGCCTGGCCAGGCGGTTCTCGAGTCCGGCACGGACCTGCGGCCATTCGGAGGCGATGACCGAATACCCCCAGGTGTCGCGCAGCGAACCGTCGGCCGTGCGCCGGTGCGCGCGCCGCACCCCGGCAAGCTTGGCACCCAGGCGCTCGATCGCGGCGCGGGAGGCCATGTTCATCCAATGTGTGCGGAACTCCACGGCCGGGCAGCCCAGGACCTCGAAGGCATGGGTGGGCAGCAGGAGCTTGGCATCGACGTTCGTGCCGGTCCCGCGCGCCGAGGCCCGGTTCCACGTCGAGCCGAGCTCCACCCGGGGCAGACCTGCGTCGATGTCCATGTAGGTGGTCGTGCCCAGCACCACCGAATCGGCATTGCGCCGGGCGACGAAGGGCAGCATCGACCCGGCCTCCTGCAGCCGAAGCCTGCGCTCGATCTCCACACCCATCTCCTCCGGCGCCGGCACCGCCGCGTAGCAGAGCTTCCGGACCCCGCCGTCGCGCACGGCCGCCACCAATTCGTCGTGGCGGGAATTCTCCAGCGGTTCGAGCGTGACCGGCCGGCCAACCAGGGCCAGGGGCTCCAATCGGTGTCTTGTTTTCAGCGTACGGCGCACCGACGCCGGATGCCGGGAAATTCAGCTGAGCCGTTTTTTGACCTCTTCCAGCTCCGCCTCGCTGAGCCCGTGTTCCCGCAGGAAGTCCTCGACGCGCAGCGAGGCGACGAACTCGCCCAGCGCCTGAAGCCGTTCGTGCAGCGGCCCGAGGAGGTCGTGTTCCTCGATGTAGGACTCGTGGGGGTGCTTGTAGGCGCTGATCCGGTGCCAGTCGTTGATCCCCCTCAGGGAGGCCTCGTATTGGGGTTCGAGCAGATCCTCTCGGTCCACCAATTCGAGCAGCATCGAGACGATCAGCCCGGTGCGGTCCCGTCCCGCCGAGCAATGAAGCACGATCCTGCCCTCGGCCGCGGCAATTTGGTGGAACACCTCGGCAATCCGTTCGGGGAAGAACGCGAGATTCTCCGGATACATGCGCGGGTGGTTCATGTAGGGCACGGCGAGCGCCTCGAACTCCGGGTGGCCGGGCTCCTCGGTGGGGGAATTGATGATCGCGATCCCCGCCTTGGCCGCCTCGTCGACGTCGGGATCGGTGTGCCGGCGGGCCCGTTCGCCGGGATTGCGCAGGTCGATCACGGTGCGCACCCCGTCGGCGTAGGCCTGCTGCCAACCGATGCTGGTCAGCCACTCGCTGCGTCCCATGCGGTAGATCTTCCCCAGCACCAGGCGCGCGTTCACGGCGCCTTCCCACGTCGGCTGGTCCATCGAATTGTTCACGGCATCCACGCTCCATCCTGCTCCCACGAGCCTTCAAAAAACACCGTTGCCGAGACCTCCGGGTAGCCGAAGGCGCCGGCTGCCCGCCCGGAGCCGAACTCCGGCACCACCGCGTGGCGCGTGTCCTCGCCCCGGGGGTATTCCAGCTCCGCCGAGGCACGCCCGGGAACCTCCGTGAGGGCGGTGCACAGGTGGTCGATGAAGCGACGTTCGAAGGCCCGTGCTTCCTCGGGCACCACCTCGATGCGCATGGTCGGTACATGCATCTGCGGTGCGTCCCCTCCCCCGGCCGAGATCGTGGTGGCCCGCCGTGCGGGCCTTGCTCCACGCTACCGAAGATCTCTCCCGGTTTCCCGCATGGCCCGGCTGACGGATACGCGAAGGCCGGTGCCGGAAGCGGGTGGAACACCTCCGGGCACCGGCCTTTGCGGCACAACGAGCTACGTGGCTTGGTTCCAGTCGTAGAAGCCCTTGCCGGTCTTGCGGCCCAGGTGTCCGGCCTCGACCAGGTCGCGCAGGATCTGCGGCGGGGCGAAGCGGTCGCCCAGGGTCTCGTGCAGGTACTCGGCGATCCCCAGGCGCACATCCAGGCCCACGATGTCGGTGGTCTTCAGCGGACCGGTCGGGTGCTTGTAGCCAAGGACCATCGCGTTGTCGATGTCCTGCGCGCTGGCCACGCCTTCCTCGACCATGCGCATGGCCTCCAGCGCAATGGCCACGCCCAGGCGGGACGATGCGAAGCCGGGGGCGTCGTTGACGACGACCGCGGTCTTCCCCAGCCCGGCGACCCAGCCGCGGGAGCGCTCGATCAGTGCCTCGGAGCTCTGCTTGGCGATGACCACTTCGATGAGCGTGGAGGCCGGGACCGGGTTGAAGAAGTGCAGGCCCAGGAAGTTCTCCGGGCGCTGCAGCTCGGCGGCCAGCCCGCTCATCGACAGCGAGGAGGTGTTGGAGGCCAGGATCGCGTCGGGCGCGAGGTTTTCCTCGACCTTCTGCAGCGAGGAGACCTTCAGGTCCCAGATTTCCGGGACGGCCTCGACCACCAGTCCGCGGTCGCCGAAGTCGGCGTAGTCAACCGAGACGTGCAGGCGCGAAGCCATCTCGCCAAGGTTCGCATCGGTGGCACCGCGCTCGATCGACTTCGCTGCCGCCGATTCGACGCGTTCGCGCGCCGCGATTGCCGAAGCCTCGTCGCGCTCGACAACCAGCACGTCGCATCCGTTGATCAGGAACGCGTGGGCGATGCCGGCACCCATGCGTCCGCCGCCGAGCACACCGACCTTGGCGGGGAGTGAGTTGGGAAGGGTTGTCATTACTTCTTCTTCCTGTCCAGGAATTCCTGCATGCGGTCGAATTTGGCCTGGGATTCAAAGAGCATCCCCTGGGCCAGGGTGTCGATGACGGGGTGGGCCTCGCGCGGGGCGTGGAACACGGACTTGGTGATGCGCACGGCCAGCGCGTCCTGCCTGCCGATGCGGTCGGCCAGCGCGGAGGCTGCCTCCAGCAGGTCCTTGCCCTCGACGAGCTCGGTGATCAGGCCGACGCGCAGGCATTCATCGCCTTTGA
The DNA here is from genome assembly GCF_003287975.1 of Arthrobacter sp. AQ5-05. Lineage (GTDB taxonomy): Bacteria > Actinomycetota > Actinomycetes > Actinomycetales > Micrococcaceae > Paeniglutamicibacter. The sequence continues at coordinate 219,307 of NZ_QMKQ01000003.1, read as the reverse complement.
GCACCCTGCCGGCCAGCAGGATCTCCTTGGCGACGGGTTCGCCCACGAGTTCCTTCAGGCGCCAGGTGGCACCCGCGGCGGCCATGATGCCCAGGCCGGTCTCCGGGTTGCCCATGCGCAGCTCCGGGGTGCCGATGCGGAAGTCCGCGGCGAATGCCAGTTCCGCACCGCCGCCCAGCGCGAACCCGTCGAGGGCGGCGATGACCGGCATCGGCAGCTTGGCGAGCCTGTCGAAGATCCCCGAGTTGATCCCTGCCAAGGCGTCGTCGCGGCGCCGTTCGCGCAGCTGCGCGATGTCGGCACCGGAGGCGAAGATGCCCTTGGTGCCGGTTTCCGGGTCCGCGGGGGTGCCGGAGAGCACCAGGATCTTCGGGGTGCGTTCCAGGTAGGCGCACACCGCATGCAGCTCGTCGACCATCAGCTGGTCGATGGCGTTCCTGACCTCCGGGCGGTCAAGCTGGAGATAAAGCCTGTCGTCGAACTCGGTGAGCTTCAGGGTCGTGAAACCGGAAGGTTCCATGCGCGCCGCCACCCCTAGACCCCCTCGATGAGCAGCGCGGCGCCCTGGCCGACGCCGACGCACATGGTGGCCAGGCCCAGCTTGGACCCGTCTTCCTTGGCTTCGCGTTCCAGGCGGCCCAGCAGCGTGATCACGATACGGGAGCCCGAGGAACCCAGCGGGTGGCCCAGCGCGATGGCTCCGCCGTCCCGGTTCACGATCTCCGGGTCGATGCCCAGTTCGCGCATGGAGGCCAGCGACTGCGAGGCGAAGGCCTCGTTCAGCTCGACGGCCGCGAGGTCCTCGATCTTGCGGCCGGAGCGCTCCATGACCTTGCGGGTGGCCGGAACCGGGCCGACGCCCATGATTTCCGGGGCCACTCCCGCGGAGGCGCCGTCGATGATGCGGGCGCGCGGAACCAGTCCGTACTTCTTGATGGCCGCCGCGGAGGCGACGATGATCGCCGAGGCGCCGTCGTTGAGGGTCGAGGCGTTGCCGGCGGTGACCACGGTGCCGCCCTTGACCACGGGGCGCAGCTTGGAAAGGACTTCCAGGGTGGTGCCGGGGCGAGGGCCCTCGTCGGTGTCCACGATGGTCTCGCCCTTGCGGGACTTCACGGTGACCGGGACGATCTCGTCCTTGAAGTGCCCGGCCTCGATGGCGGCAAGCGCGCGTTCGTTTGAGCGCACGGCAAAGGCGTCGCAGTCTTCGCGGGAGGTGTTGAAGACCCGGGCGACTTCCTCGGCCGTTTCGGGCATCGAGAAGGTGGCCTTGCCCTCGCGGGACAGCTCTCCGGAGAGGAACTCGGGGTTCGGGAAGCGCCAGCCGATGGAGGTGTCGTAGCTGGCACCCGGCTTGGAGAAGGCCTTGTCCGGCTTCTCCATGACCCAGGGGGCCCGGGACATGGACTCCACGCCGCCGGCGACGATGATGTCGGCGGCACCGGCCTTGATCATGTGGCTGGCCATGGTGATGGCACTCATGCCCGAGGCGCAAAGGCGGTTCACCGTGATGCCCGGGACGGAATCCTCGAAGCCGGCCAGCAGCCAGGCCATGCGGGCGACGTTGCGGTTTTCCTCGCCGGCACCGTTGGCGTTGCCGAAGATGACCTCGTCGACGTCTGCCGGGTCGATGCCGGCGCGCTCGACGGCGGCACGGATGGCGACGGCCGCCAGGTCATCGGGGCGCACGCTGGACAGCGCTCCGCCGTAACGTCCCACCGGGGTGCGGGCCCCGCCCACCAAGAATGCCTCGGTCATTACAACTCCTTTGTCATTCGGTCCATGCCCAGTCCCGTCCCGTGGGTTGCCCCGCGGAAGTAACAGTTCGTGCACCGTGTTTTGGCCCCGGTTGCCGCTCCCTGAGCGGGAACGATCGAATAACCGACCATTCGTTCACTAATTGATTCACACCTAGAATCCCATCATGGCACACGTGCGGTCAATCTCGTCCTGACACAAAACCGCGGACCTTGACGCAAGCAAAGTGCTGGCGTACTGTCGTCCACTTGACCGACTCCGGGGCAACCCCGGATCGTGGACCGTCACCGTCCAGGACCGTGACATGGAATCGGACGGGCATCCGGTCGACGGAAAGCTGAATAGCAACGGAGCAGCGATGCAACCGGATAACAGCCAACCCAACCAATTACGCACACCGCTGGACTTGACCCAGGACATCGGCCCGGACCTTTCCACCACCGCCGGCCGCCGCGAAATACGCAAGGCCACGGCCGCATCGGCCATGGGCAACCTGACGGAATGGTTCGACTACGGCGTGTACGCCGTGGCGGTTTCATACATCGCCTTCCACTTTTTCCCCACCGAGGGTGGAACCCTCATGGCGCTGGGGACCTTTGCCCTTTCATTCCTCGTCAGGCCGCTGGGAGGACTCGTCTGGGGTCCGCTGGGCGACAGAATGGGCCGCAAGCACATCCTCGCCCTGACCATTTTGATGATGTCCCTTGCGACATTCCTGATCGGCGTGATGCCGACCTTTGATCAGGTCGGTGTGCTGGCGCCGGTGCTGCTGGTGCTCCTGCGCATGGTGCAGGGCTTCTCCACGGGCGGCGAATACGGCGGGGCCGCCACCTTCATGGCCGAATACTCCCCGGACAAGAAACGTGGCTTCTTCGGCTCGTTCCTGGAATTCGGGACGCTGGGCGGCTTCGCGCTGGGCACCGCGGTAATGCTCGGCTTCCAGGTGGCGTTGAGCGAGGATGCCATGATGGCCTGGGGCTGGCGAGTGCCGTTCATGCTGGCCTTGCCCATGGGGCTGATCGGCCTGTACCTGCGAAACAAGCTTGAAGACACCCCGGTCTTCCAGGAGCTCGAGGAACGCGGCGAGGTCCAGGAAAAGAGCTCGCTGCGTGAACTGATCCGCGTCTACTGGCGCCCCATGCTGGTCATGGGCGGCCTGGTGATCGCGCTGAACGTCGTGAACTACACGCTGCTGAGCTACATGCCCACCTACCTCGAGGGGCAGTTGGGCCTGGATTCCAAGGCGTCCTTGATGGTTATCCTGGCGGGCGAGGTCGCCATGATGGCAGTCATCCCCTTTGCCGGGTCGCTCTCGGACAAGGTGGGCAGGAAACCCATGTGGTTCGCGTCCCTGATCGGCCTGTTCGTGCTCGCCTTGCCGCTGTTCTGGCTGATGGGCCGAAGCTTCCCGCTGGCGATCCTCGGGTTCGCCATCCTGGGCCTGCTGTATGTTCCCCAACTGGCCACCATCACCGCGACGTTCCCGGCGATGTTCCCCTCGCACGTGCGCTTTGCCGGCTTCGCGGTGACCTACAACGTTGCCACCGCGATCTTCGGCGGCACTGCGGCGATGGTCAACGAGGCAGTCATCGACGGGACGGGCTTCCTGCTCTTCCCGGCGCTCTACATGATGATCGCCTGCGTCATCGGACTGGTGGCCACCCGGTTCATGCCGGAGACGGCAGGGGCCTCGCTGCGCGGAACCGAGGTGCCGGACGCGCACGACACCGGCATCCTGGCCGAGCCGGAGACCGCCGCGGGCCGATCGTAGGCCGGATCGCATCCCCGGCCTCGATATGCACGGCGGCACTCGAGGACAACGGCGGGAGGGGTGGAGCACGGGACGATTCCCGCGCTCCATCCCACCCGCCGCATTTCTGCCGCCAGCCTCCGGCCTGAAACCTTTCGGTTAGGCGTACAGCTCGGACTTCGGCTTGTTGTTGCGCACCTTGCGCCAGCCGATCCACAGGCCCACGGCGATCAGCGGAATGCAGCCGATGGTGTAGAGGCCCAGGTGGAAGACCTCGCCGTCTTTGCCGACCATGGTGTCAAAGCCAATCAGCACCGTGATGATGGCAAGCGCCACCAACCCTGCCCAGCTGGTGTACGGGGAACCGGACATCGGGAGCTTGGAAATCCTGCCCTTTTTCCTGCGCAACATGATCTGGCAGCCAAAGATTGCGGCCCAGGTGAACAGCACGCCGATGGATGCGGTGTTCAAGGCAAGGTCAAACGCGTAGGTTCCGCCGAGCCAGATGTTCAGCATGACACCAACAAAGTAGACGCCGGCAATCGCCCAGATGGCGGCGTAGGGAACGTAGCGCTTGTTCATCTTGGTGAGCCACTGGGGCGCGTGGCCGTTGTTGGCCATGGCCCGGAAGACGCGGCCAATCGAGTACAAGCCGGAGTTGCAGGAACTGAGCGCTGCGGTGATGACAACGAAGTTCATCACGCCGCTGATCCAGCCCCAGCCCAGCTGGTCAAAGACCGTCACGAACGGGCTTTCGCCGGCCTTGAATTGGTTCCACGGAAGGATCATTGCAAGCAGGGTTACCGAGCCGACATAGAAGACAACGATACGCACGACGACCGCACGGATGGCTGCGGGAACTTCCTTGACCGGGTCCTCCATCTCGCCGGCGGTGATGCCGACAAGCTCGATACCGTTGTAGGCAAAGATCACTGCGTTCAGGACCAGGATGGAGATCAGGACGCCGCGCGGGAACATGCCACCTTCACTGGCGAACAAGTTGCCCACCGCGGCGTGCCCGTCACCGACCTGGGCGTTGGTTGCCACCAGGTAGATGCCGATCAGCAGGAAGATGACGATCGCGGCGACCTTGAGGAAGGATGCCCAGAACTCGAACTCGGCAAAGGCCTTGGCACTGAAGAGGTTGACAGCCACCAGCAGGCCAAGCGCGCAGAGCGCCGCGGCTTCCACCGGGACGCCGGGGAAGAAATAGGTGAAGTACAGGCCGATGGCGATCAGCTCGGCAATCCCGGTCATGACCCAGTTCAGTACGTACATCCAGCCGGAAAGGTACGCACCCTTGGAGCCAAAGAGCTCTCCGGCGTAGGAAACGAAGGAACCCGAAGATTGGCGGTACATGATCAGCTCGCCCAGGGCGCGCATCAGGAAGTAGGCAATCAAGCCGGCCAGTGCGTAGGAGAAGATCAGGGCCGGGCCGGTCGAGGCCAGACGGCCACCGGCACCCATGAACAGTCCCACGCCGATGGCGCCGCCCATGGCGATCATCTGGACGTGGCGACGGGTCAGCGTCTTCTTGTAGCCTTCGGCAGACAGCTCCGCGCCCTTGGTGGGCGCGGGGTGCTGGTGCTCTAGTACGTTGTGTGGTTCCAACGTGAAACTCCTTTGGTGACTCAATCAACCCGCATGGGTAAAAACGGGGAGTACACCCGGCGCGACCCGTTTCAGGGCGCCCGATCACACATTTACGTGGGGGTGCAAATGGCCAACTTACCGCATTTTTCATCACAACATGAAGTCGAATGTGGAGTGGAGCACAACGACCCAACGTGATGCACACCATCCCAGTTAACACAAGTGTGCAAGTGGGAGCGCGCTTTGATGAAGGTCACACTGTCAAGGAAAATCCCAACATTAATTGTTGAACAGTTGGTTTCCGGTCAGCGGCCACCACCTCGACGCAACGGCCTTGCCGGCGTGCAGCGGATCCCCCAAAGCCCCTTGCACCACCGCCCTTTCGCCCCCGGGGCTGCCCAACGGATAGCATTCATGATTGTGAGCACCGTTGAATCCACCCCCCAGTTTCCCGCCAAGGTTTCCGACATCTTTGACCCCGTGCAGTGGCGCGTTGTCGAAGGCTTCGACCTTGAAGACATGACCTACCACCGGCAGGTCGAGCGCGACGCCGACGGCATCATCGTCCGAGACCTGCCGACCGTGCGCATCGCCTTCAACCGCCCGGAGGTGCGCAACGCGTTCCGTCCCGGCACGGTCGACGAGCTCTACCGCATCATGGACCACGCCCGCATGAGCTCGGACGTGGCAACGGTGTTGCTCACCGGCAACGGCCCCTCGGCCAAGGACGGCGGGCATTCGTTCTGCTCCGGCGGGGACCAGCGCATCCGCGGCCGCGACGGCTACCGCTATGCCGAGGGCGAGACGGCCGACTCGATCGACCCGGCACGTGCCGGACGCCTGCACATCCTCGAGGTCCAGCGACTGATGCGCACCATGCCCAAGGTCGTCATCGCCGTGGTCAACGGCTGGGCCGCGGGCGGAGGCCACTCGCTGCACGTGGTCTCGGACCTGACCATCGCCTCCCGCGAGCACGGCAAGTTCAAGCAGACCGACGCCACCGTCGGTTCCTTCGACGCCGGCTACGGCTCGGCCCTGCTGGCACGCCAGGTCGGCCAGAAAAACGCCCGCTCGATCTTCTTCCTGGCCCGCGAACACTCCGCGGAGGACATGGTCGCCATGGGAGCGGTCAACGAGGCCGTCGACCACGCCCGCCTCGAGGAAGTCGCCCTCGAATACGCGGCCGACATCGCACGTCAGTCCCCGCAGGCCATCCGCATGCTCAAGTTCGCCTTCAACCTGGCCGACGACGGGCTGGCCGGCCAGCAGGTCTTCGCCGGCGAGGCCACCCGCATGGCCTACATGACCGACGAGGCCGTCGAGGGACGGGACGCCTTCTTGCAAAAGCGCGACCCCGACTGGTCCGGCCACCCGTACTACTTCTAGGACCCCCAGGCTCATGAATCCGGATTCCGCGCTCGTTGCCCTGTCCGCCTCACTCAACGAGGACGGTCCCGCGGTGGAAATCCTGCCCGGCACCACCACCAACGACTACCTGGTGAACCCCGTGGACGAGGCGGAGCTGGAGGGCCTGAAGGAAATCGCGGCGGTGGTGCGCACCTCGGGTTCCACCGGAACCCCGAAGCGCACCGCGCTGTCCGTGGAGGCCTTGGCCACCTCGTCCATGGCCACGGCCGAATACCTGGGTTTCGAGGGCCAGTGGCTGCTGGCCCTGCCCCTGCACTATGTTGCCGGGCTTGCGGTGCTCACCCGCAGCCTCTACGCCGGCACCCGCCCCTGGGCCATGGACCTGGAGGCCAGCTTCGACGCCGCCGGGTTCAACGAGGCAGCCTCCGCCCTGACCGATTCCAGGCGGCTGGTCTCCCTGGTTCCCACGCAGCTGCAGCGCCTGCTCACCGAGCCGACGGATGAAACCCTGGCCTCGCTGCGGCGCTTCGACGCAATCCTGCTCGGCGGGGCACGCGCGCCGCGGGCCGTGCGGGAGGAGGCGGCGAAGCACTCGCTGAAGCTCCACCTGACCTACGGGTCCAGCGAGACCGCCGGTGGCTGCGTCTACAATGCCCGCGCACTTCCCGGGGTCGAAGTGAAGACCGTCGACGGCCGGATCTGGCTGGGCGGGCCCACCATCGCCTCCGGCTACCTCGGCAACCCCGGGCTGACGGCCAGGCACTTCAGCGTCGATGAATCCGGCGTGCGCTGGTACGCGACAGAAGACCTGGGCAGCTACACCGACGGCGTGCTGTCGGTGACCGGACGCGCTGACGACGTGATCATCACCGGCGGGGTGAAGGTCTCCGCCGCCGAGGTCCAGCACGTCCTGGAATCCGTGCCCGGAGTTTCGGCGGTGGCAGTGGTTCCGGTGGCCGATGCACAGTGGGGCCAGCAGATCGGTGCCGCCTTCGCGGGGCACGCCCACCCTGAGGCTCTGGCCGCCGCGGTGCGCCAAGCACTCGGCGCCGCGGCGGTGCCCCGGCGGATGCTCAACCTGGAGTCGTTGCCGCTGCTGCCCAACGGCAAGGTCGACCGGATGCTGCTCGCATCCCGAATGGCTTCCCCCTCGGACTGACCTCCGGCCGGGCTCGGTCGGCTCGGGTCGGGCCTGACGACACGACCCCCGCCCGGCCGGCTGCCGGCACCCAAACCAACACCCCTGGCGTAACGTGGGCAACATCACTGGTCAACGCGTGTTTCGTGGCCAGGCCCCCTGTCGGACCTGCACAAAGAGGTGTTAGTTCATGAGCAAAACCGCCACACCGCAAGGTGGAACAGCGATCTCACGGGCCATGCGGCCCATCAACAACGTAGTCGAACGATTCATCCCCTCGGCCTTGGTCTTCGCCATCGCCCTGACCTTCATCGTCGCCATCCTCGCGCTGCTGATCACCGGTTCCAGCCCGCTGCTCATCGTGCAAAGCTGGGGCGACGGGCTGGCCGGGCTGTTGGCCTTCATCACCCAAATGGCCCTGGTGCTGATGCTCGGATTCATCCTGGCCAACACCCGGCCCGTGAGAAGGCTCCTGCGGTTCCTGGGGCGCATCCCCAAGAACCCGCTCCAGGGCTACGTGTTCGTGTTCCTCGTGGCCGCCGTGGCCTCCCTGATCACGTGGGGCCTGGGACTTGTGGTCGGCGGCCTGCTGGCCAGGGAAGTCGCCGCCCAGGGACGCGAACGCGGCATCCGCTTCCACTTCCCCATGCTCGTGGCCGCGGGATTCTCCGGGTTCGTGGTCTGGCACATGGGCTACTCCGGCTCCGGGCCGCTGACCGCAGCCACTCCCGGCTCGTTCATCGCCAAGCAGCTCGGCGGGCCGCTCTCGATCTCGGAGACCACCTTCTCCTCCTGGAACATGATCGCCACGGTGGCCACCATCATCCTGGTTGCCGCGTCCCTGTACCTGGTGGCTCCGCGCGGGAACGACAAGATCGTGGAATTGGTCCAGGACGCCCGCGAGGAACTCGTGGCCGTTGACGACGAGGTCGCGACCCCCGCGGATCGCCTCGACGCCAGCCGACTGCCCACGTTGCTGCTGGGTGTGATGCTGCTGGCCTATCTGGTCATCCACTTCTCCACCGGCGGCTCCCTGACCCTGGACATTGTCAACTGGTCTTTCCTGGCGCTGATCCTGTTGCTGGTGCGCAGCCCCTTCGAGCTGATGGCGCTGACCAAGCATGCGGCCTCGAACGTCGGCGAGATCCTGCTGCAGTTCCCGCTTTACGCCGGGATCCTGGGCATCATGACCGGCACCGGCCTGATCCTGGTGCTCTCGGACGTATTCGTGTCGATCTCCACGCCGCAGACCTTCGGCATGCTGGCTTTCCTCTCGGCCGGGCTGGTGAACTTCTTCGTCCCCTCCGGCGGCGGGCAGTTTGCCGTGCAGGCGCCGATCATGCTCACCGCGGCCGCCGAACTCGGCGTGGACCCGGCCATCCCCATCATGGCGGTGGCCTACGGCGACCAGTGGACCAACATGATCCAGCCCTTCTGGGCGCTGCCGCTGCTGGCCATCGCGGGATTGAAGATGCGTGACATCCTGGGCTACACCACGATCGTGCTGATCGCCTCGGGCATTGTCTTTGCCGCCACGCTGCTGATCGTTTCGCTCTAGGCACCCGCGGCGACGGGTCCGGAATTTCTCCCTTGCCCCCGGGCAAGGGAGAATGAGTGCTGCATGTTTTATCCAAGCAGCGAGAGGATTGATGGTGGCTACGATTGCCCAGTGGGTAGCGGGGGCACGCCTGCGCACCCTGCCCATTGTGATTGCCCCGGTGGTCATCGGAACAGCGGCCGCCGTGGACACCACAGGGAAGCTCGCCTTGCTCGAAGCCGTCCTGGCCCTGGTCGTGGGCCTGTTGCTGCAGGTCGGGGTGAACTACTCCAACGACTACTCCGACGGGATCCGCGGCACCGACGATGTGCGCGTGGGCCCGCTGCGGCTGACCGGCTCGGGCCTGGCCGAACCGACCACGGTCCGCAACGCGGCCTTCGCCTGCTTCGGGCTGGCCGGTATCGTCGGTGCCTTCCTCGTGGTGTACACCGGATCCTGGCCGCTGCTGCTCGTTGGCGTCGCGGCCATCGTCGCGGCGTGGGGCTACACCGGCGGCAAGAACCCCTATGGCTACAGGGGGCTCGGCGAGGTGTTCGTCTTCATCTTCTTCGGTCTCGTGGCCACCCTGGGCACCGCTTACACCCAGGCCCACCAGCTCACTCTTCCGGCATACATCGGGGCCGTGGGCACCGGACTCATCGCCACCGCACTGCTGATGGCCAACAACATCCGCGACATCCCCACCGACAAGGAAGTCGGCAAGATGACCCTGGCCGTGCGGCTGGGCGATGAGACGGCACGCATCAGCTACGTGATGATGCTCGCCGTTGCGATCCTGCTGCCGCTGGTGCTGGTGTCCACCCATCCGTGGATGTGGCTGATCCTGCTCACCGCGCTGCCGGGCCTGGCTCCTTGCTGGACCGTGTTGCGCAAGCACGAGCCCGGCGCCCTGATCCCGGTGCTCAAGCAGACCGGCATCATCAACCTTGCCTACGCCGCGTTGTTCACCGTGGCCACCGTGATGGACAGGGCGCTGGCCTAGCGCACTGCGGGCGGTTCAACCCCGGCATACGCCATGGGGCCGACGGCTGGACCTGTGCCCGGATCGGTCTCCGGGTGCGGAAGGCTCAGGCCCAGGTGGTTGGCCGCCGGAATTCGCCATGTCGCCGGAAGGCCAGTGTGCGGCCGATTCCCGCGCAGGCACCCAGCAAGAGGCAGAACCAGAGAGCTACACCGGCGTCGCTTCCGGCTGTCATCCACAACGGGATACCCGGAAGCAGCGCGAAAAAGCACAGGAACGCCACTGCATGGACCCACGGCATATGGACCCTGCGCAGCAACCGGTCAAACAGCAACGCCAGGGGAAGCCCGGCGAACATGGCCACGAGGACGCTGCAGGCGGCAATTATCGACCATATCGCGACGTTGTCGAGGTCAGCCATGTCGGTTTCCCCCGCACTGGCCACATCGGCAAATATCGCCAGTGCCAGCGTGCTTCCGAGCCACAACCCGACGGTGCTGAACCAGCCCTTGGCGATCGCATACCCGTCGAGGGCCGGAGGGGTTCGCCCGTACCTTTGTTGCAGGGTGTCCATCAAGGTTCGTTCCCATCGGATGTCGCAGGTGCCGGGCCCGGACCAGGTCAGGTGACCCGCCCGGCGTGTGTTGGGCCCATCCTAGCCCCTGCTTCGGGCGCTCTCCGACCCCGAGAATTCCCCGCGCAGGTCCACCGGGAGGGACCGGTGCAACATCCATGCGGCCAGCATCTGCCCCCGCGTGCCACCGGGATTCCGCCGGTGCCATTGGCGCGAGAAGCGGTTCAGTTCGAATTGCGGGGCAACTTCCCCGGGGTCCCCGCCGCGGGTTGCAGCCCAATGTGCAAGCGCATCGCCCAGCGTCGTGGTTCCGTCCGCAGCGGCAAAGAACCCGCGCATTGCAGCATCAAAATGGAAACCCGGTCCCAGTTCCCCGTGCAGCCAGGCCCGCAGCACCTGGCTGCAGCGCTGGCCCTCGGGCACCACGGTGGCAGCCGAGAGCGGCGGAACCAGCTGCTTGCCTGCTTTCCTGCGGGCCGCGGGCGGGGGCGCATCCGTCCCGTCGAGGAACGCGGCGACCCGGGCGGCGATCTCCTGTTTGCCGCCCGCGGCCGGCAGCCGGTGCGTGCGTGCAAAGGCGACAAGTTCTTCCTTGGTCCAGTACCACCGGGCAAATTCGGTGCCGCCCGTGTCCTTCTCCAGCCCGGGCCTTTCGGGAATATCCGTCTCACGCATGCATGCGAGGCTATCAGCGGGCGGCCACGGGTTGCCGCCCCGGTGCCGGGCCGACCATGCGTGCCGCCATCATCCCGAAAAGCACTGCCTCCACGGTCGAAAACCCATCCCGGGCCACGGCTGGGAATCCGGCACGGCATGGGCGAACAGCACCGAGACACCGATCGGAACCAGGTAGCCGCAGGCCGCGTTCATGACCACGGCGCTGGTGGTTTCGGCGCCCTTCCGGCGGCTGGTGCCGTGCAACGCCCCCGAGCGCTGGGAGAGCCGCAGGACCAGCTTCAGCCCCGGCAGCGCGGTCCGCGGGAACCCGAGGAACCATGCCGCATCCAGGATCGGCGATGATCGTGAATTGATGCTTTGCCCGGCCGCCGGCTCCGGCAGTGCAGGCCACCATCCCGCGCCCAGGATCCCCGTGCTCAGCACGAGCACCCCGTTGGGCAGCCACATCCCGGCGCGCACCTTCCGGCCGGCCATCCGCATCCTGACCAGCTGTTTGCCTTCCTCCGGCAGGGTTCCCCCCAGGTGGCCGGAGGCCGGGAACCTTCCGTCCCGGCGCGGCGCCACCCTAGGGCCGGGTGGCGCGCTCCAACAATTCCAGCACGTGCTCGTAGGGCTGTTCCGTCGCCCGGGTCATGCCCAGCTCGCAGGTACGGTTGCACGAGGCGTGCGCGGTGGCGCCGAAGCCACTGACCTCGGCGGCCTGCGCCTCGGTGGCCGATTCGGTCAGCTCCGGGTGCAGCATCCCGCGGTCGCCCGCAAAGGCGCAGCAGCCCCAGCTCTCCGGGACCTGCACGGTGTCGGCCACGGCCGAGGCGACCGCCTGCAGCGCGGGGTTCAGCCCCATGCGCACGGAGGAACAGGTCGGGTGCAGCGCCAGCGAAGCTACCTTCTTGCCCTCGGGCAGCAGCGGCAGGATGTGCTGCGCGGTGTAATCGACCACGTCGATGATCCGCAGCGGCTTGCCTCCGACCGGGACCTGTTCGCCCTCGATGCTGTGGAGCAGGCCCTCGGTGCAGGAGGAGGCATCGCACAGGATCGGCAGTTCGCCGTTGCGGCTTGCCGCCCGCAGGGCCGCCACGGTGCTTTCGCCCATGCTCGCGTGCCCGGTTTCCATGCCCTTGGAGGACCACGGGGTGCCGCAGCACAGCGAATCGATGCCCTTGGGCACCAGCAGTTCAACGCCCGTGCGTTCGGCAAGGGCACTGAAGCTTTCCTGGATCCCCGGCTGGGCCGGGTCGGCCGGCCCGAACATGGTGTTCACGCAGGCCGGGAAGTACACCGCGACCGGTTCACCGGCCGGTGCCGGGCGGGCGCGCCGGGTACCGCCTGCGGGAAGTTCGGCGGAGTACAACGGCAGCGTGTCGTCCCCCAGCACCGCTCGGCCCGCCTTGTTGGCGCCGAGCACCAGCGGAGCCGGGATCTTCGCGGCCATGGTCAGCGCCTTGCCGGCACCGCGGGTCACGGCCGACCAGTGTTTTGCGGCCCCGTTCCAGACCGCGTCCTCGAGCTTGCCGGCTTCCTTGGCGCGCAGTTTTTTCACCAGGGTCCCGGTGTTGATATCCACCGGGCAGGCGGTCTGGCACATGCCGTCGACCGCGCAGGTGTCCACCGATTCGTAGGTGTAGTCCTTCTCGAGCTCGGCCACCAGCTTTTCGTCGCCTGCCTGCCGGGCGGTCTCGATGGCGCGCAGCGTGACAATGCGCTGGCGCGGGGTCAGCGTGAGGTTCCGCGAGGGGCAGACGGGCTCGCAGTAGCCACAGGCCACGCAACGGTCCACCTCCGGATCCACTGCGGGGGTGACCTTGATGTGGCGCAGGTGGGCCCGCGGGTCCTCGTCCAGGATGACCCCGGGGTTCAGCAGGCCCGCCGGGTCAAGCAAGGTCTTGAGCTCGCGCATGACGGAGTAGAGCTCGTCGCCGTATTGGCGGCGCACATAGGGGGCCATCATCCGGCCGGTGCCGTGTTCGGCCTTGAGCGAGCCGCCCTCGCCGAGCACCAGGTCGACCATGTCCTCGGTGAAGGCCGAGTAGCGCTCGACCTGGTCCTTGGTGTGGAAACCGTCGGTGAGCATGAAATGGACGTTGCCGTCCTTGGCATGGCCGAAAATGACCGAGTTTTCGTATCCGTACCGCTCGAAGAGCACCGAGAGCTCGGCACAGGTCCTGGCCAGGGCCGGAACCGGCACGACGACGTCTTCCAGCAGGGCAGTGGTTCCCTGGGTGCGGGCCCCCGCCACCGAGGCGTAGAGGCCCTTGCGCAGCTGCCACAACTCGGCGCGGGTCTTGGCGTCGGGGCTGAACCTCGCCGGGGCGCTGAGCTCGAGCGAGTTCGCCAGCGCCATGCCCGTCGCTTGGCGTTCGGCAAGTTCCTCGGCACTTGTTGCGGTGTATTCGACCAGGAACGCGGCATGCGACTGCACATTCAGGTCGGTGACGATCGCCGGGCTCCCGGGCAGCTCCTGCCCGACCTTCAACGAGAGCGAATCCATGAGTTCCACGGTGGCTGCCCCCGAGCCCACCAGTGCCTCGAGGGACTCGTTCGCGGTATAGAGGTCGTCGAAAACCAGCAGGGACGTGGTCACGTGCTTGTAGGTGGGCACGGTCCTGAACGTCGCCTCGGCCACGAACCCGAGTGTTCCCTCGGAACCGACGATCAGGTGGGCCAGGACCTGGGCGGGATCCTCGTAGTCCAGGAACGAGTTCAGCCCGTATCCCATGGTGTTCTTCATGGAGAACTGCTGCTTGATTCTTGCCACGGAGTCGGGGTTGGACCGCACCCGTCGGGTGAGTCGCTCAAGTCCGTCAAAGAGCGCTGGCTCCAGGGCCCGGAGCCGCGCGTTGGCATCGGGGGTGCCGGTGTCGATGACGGTTCCGCTGGTGAGCACGATGACCAGCGACTCCAGGGTGCGGTAGACGTTGTCCACGGTTCCGCAGTGCATCCCGGATGAGTTGTTGGCCACCACGCCGCCAATGGTGCAGGCCACCTCGGAGGCTGGATCCGGACCGAACTTGCGTCCATGGAGCGCCAGCCGTGCGTTCAGGGCACGCACCGTGACTCCGGGCTGGACCCGCACGCGCATGCCGTTGTCCAGGACCTCGATGTCCTTGAAGTTCTTCCGCACGTCGACCAGCAGCGAGTCGGTCACCCCTTGCCCCGAGAGCGAGGTCCCGCCCGAGCGGAACGTCAGCGGCAGGTTGAGCTCGGCACTGGCCTTGAGCAGGGCGCCGACCTCGGCCGCATTGTTCGGGATTGCCACGGCCTGCGGTGTCAGCAGGAAGTGCGAGGCATCGTTGGCGTAGGCGTGCAGGTCGATGGCGCGCTGGGTGAGCTGGTTGTCATTGCCCAGCGCATTGCGCAGTGTGGGAATCAAGGTGGGGCTCTTCCGTTCCATCAAGTGAGAATACTCCGTCGGGCGTGCAGCGGGCCTTGGGTGCGCAAGCCACCGACCCTACGATTGTCTTACAAGTACACTTGTGTATCAAGCTGTCCCCGAAAAAATCTGTCACGATTGTTGTCCCTGTTGCCCTCCATCCGAAGGATCCCATCTTCATGAGCCAACGCGTCTCAGCGCTTTCCATCATTGATGCCATCGTCGAGGATCTGCGCCGACGAATCTATGCGGGCGACCTCGCACAGGGAACCGCACTGACCGAGGCGGAGCTGGCGGGGGCATACGACGTCGCCCGGCCAACGGCCAAGGCCGCCATCGAGCGACTGGTCGCGGATTCCCTGCTGGAGCGCGGAGTCCACAAGACGGCACGGGTGAAGACGTTGGGCGCCGATTCGGTCCGGGACATCTATTTCGCGCGGGCGTTCCTGGAATCCGAGGTGGTTCGGCGCCTGGCCAAGACCGCCACCGTCCCGCAAGCCGCGCTCAGCGCGAATGCCGAGATCGAGGCCCGTCTTTCACAGCCGGCGACGGCAATCATCGACCCGGACATGGACTTCCACACCGCCTTGGTTGACGCGATGGGCAACAAGCGGACCAGCGCAATGTATCGCTCGCTCCTGGGCGAAGTCCGGCTCTGCATGACTCGTGTGCAATCGCTGGAATTGCTCGATTCCGCCCAGATCGCCAGGGAGCACGCCACCATCCTGGAACGGATTGCGGCCGGGGATCCGGAAGGCGCGGCCAGTGCACTCGATGGGCACTTGGCCCACGCCAGGGAACTGCTGGCAGCCGAACTCGAAAGGAACGCGGGACAACGTTCCTGACCAACGCCCGGGCTCCCCATAAATCCCGAGGGGCCGCGCTCTGCACACCGACGCGTGCAATGCGCAGCCCCTCTGCCGCATGGATGCGAAAATTACTGTCCGTTGTCGAGGAAGCGGTCTTCGGCTTCCTCGTCCTCCAAATCGTGCCTGGTCTTCTTGGGGCCCCTTGCATTGAACATCTTCTGCACCTCGGCGTTCGCCGCCAATCGCATCTTGTTCAGGAACAGGTAGCTCAGCGCAAAGGCGATCACCAGCGCGATGAGGCCGGCCGTGTACAGCGGCCACTGCAAAAGGAAGACCAGTGGAAGGAAAACTACGAAGAAAAGGGCTAACCGGATCACGGTGTACTTGAAGAACTGCACCCCTCCAGTCTATACGCAGCCAGAACACAGATAAATTCACTAGACTGTAGGCATGGTCAGGAACTTTATTTTTATGGCGTTGGTTGCACTCGCAGTAACCATCTATGCCTTGATCGAATGCGTGCGTACGCGTCCGAGTGATGTGCGTTCGCTGCCCAAGACAGGTTGGATAGCGGCAATCGTCCTGCTTCCACTGATCGGAGCAGGACTGTGGTTCTGGTTGGGCCGCCCGTCCTCCAGCACCTACGCGCAGCCCACCCAGGCCAAGAGGCCCGCCACCGGCGCACCGGACGACGACCCCGAATTCCTCCGCAACCTGGAAACGCAGCGCCGCAACAAGGCCCGCGAGGACGAACTGCGCCGCAAGGAAGCCGAACTCGAAGCCCGCGAACGCAAGCTACGCGAAGAAGGCAAACCCCGCGACGAAGGTGGAAACCCCACCGAGGAAACACCGCGGCACACGCCGTAATCGCTCGCTCGATCCCGAAACTCCGGGGTGGTGGTCCAAGGATTCCCTTGGGCCACCACCCATCTGCTTAATCGCCCTTGACGTTGATGATCTGGCGCAGCTTGTGCCTCACGTCCACCAGGTCGTCAGCATCCTCCATGACCTGGTCAATCGGCTTGTAGGCACCAGGGATCTCATCGATGAAGGCGTCGGTGTCGCGGTACTCGATCCCCTTCATCGCTTCACGCAACTGCTCCACACTGAAGGTCTTTCGGGCTGCCGAACGCGAGTATTCCCGGCCGGCACCGTGCGGCGATGAATCCAGCGCCACGGCGTTGCCCTTGCCGATCACCACGTAGGATGCAGTGCCCATGGACCCGGGGATCAGCCCCGGGTCCCCCTGGCGGGCGCGGATGGCCCCCTTGCGTGAGAGCCACACCGACTTGCCGAAGTGCGTTTCCTTCTCGGTGAAGTTGTGGTGGCAGTTGATCCGCTCAATTTCCCGCACGTCTCCCCCAACCCATTCGCTGAACTGGCGGATGACCCGGTCCATCATTTCCTCGCGGTTGAGCAGTGCGAAATGCTGCGCCCACCGGAGTTCCCGGATGTAGGCAGCGAATTCCTCGGTCCCCTCCACCAGGTAAGCAAGATCCGGGTCGGGAAGTTCGATCCAGTACTTCTTGGCGACCTGCTGGGCGACTTTGATGTGCTTGGTGGCGATCCGGTTCCCTACTCCGCGGGAGCCTGAGTGCAGGAACAGCCACACGTTGTCGTCTTCGTCCAGGGAGACTTCAATGAAATGGTTTCCCGAGCCGAGCGACCCCAGCTGCAGTTCCCAGTTTCCCGCATAGCTTGCCGGATCGAAGCCCGCCCGCTCCGCGAGGTCCCTGAGCTCGGCAATGCGTGGCACCGCTGTGGCTACGACCTTGCGGTTGTACTTGCCCGCCGAGAGTGGAATCGCGCGCTCGATGTCCTCACGCAGCGGCTTGCGGTCCTTGGGCAGCTGGCGAGCGCAGTACTGGGTCTTCACCGCGATCATGCCGCAGCCGATGTCCACCCCGACCGCTGCGGGAATGATGGCTCCCAGAGTGGGGATGACGGACCCGACGGTTGCTCCCTTGCCAAGGTGGGCATCGGGCATCAAGGCCAGGTGGGGGAAGATGAATGCCATCTTCGAGGCGGTGATTGCCTGCTCACGGGTCTTCTCATCCAGGATGGATGCCCAGTTCTTGAGCCGGCTGTTGATGGTCTCCACGATTTCGCTTTCTGGTGTTGTTTTCTTTGCCGTGGAAATTCACGGCAAATTTAGAAAGGTTCGGGGAAATGATCGGATCCAAAAAAGTAACCCCGAACCGGTGTGTGGTTGCGGGGCTTGTCTTGCTGCTGGCGTGCAGAAGTCTATGAGCGGGGCAGCCGAGGGCCTGGTTCTTGCTTGTACTGGCGCTTGAATAGGC
Organism: Arthrobacter sp. AQ5-05; assembly: GCF_003287975.1. GTDB lineage: Bacteria > Actinomycetota > Actinomycetes > Actinomycetales > Micrococcaceae > Paeniglutamicibacter. The sequence continues at coordinate 201,450 of NZ_QMKQ01000003.1, read as the reverse complement.
GCATGGAAAGAGCATTTGATTGAGTCATCTGCAGATTCAACATGGTTCTTTCCTTTCAGATCAGGTTGTTTCCCAAGAGCGGGATCTTGATTAAGTCGATCGCTTTCAATGATCGGCAATTGCCGAGCCTAGCATCAAGAATTGATTTCGAGCAAGAGATTCTTGCTTTGCCCCGGAGCACCGCTCCGTTTTCGGCGGTCACCACCCGGGCTTCCGCGTTGCCGCCGGGCTTCAAGGCGGAGCCGGAAGCACGGGGCCATGCTCGCAGGCAAGCGCTGTGAGATGCGGGGCATTGCACTAGCCATAGGCCCGGGTGCCCCGGAAATGCAAGAAGCTCTTGTCCCGGGTCTGGAACAAGAGCTTCTTCTTTGTGGCGGGGACAGGATTTGAACCTGTGACCTCCGGGTTATGAGCCCGGCGAGCTACCGAACTGCTCCACCCCGCGTCGGTAGATACAACAATAACAGCGCTTTGCCCACCAGCCTAATCGAGCGGTAAATGCAGTGAATTTCACCGGGATCACGGCATTTTTCAGCAGAAATCGACGGACCATTCGTGCTATTCGAGCCAAAACGCACGATATTCATGCACATTTGAACGTGAGGTCGATCACCATTGAATACCACTGCCTTCTCCCGCTTCGCCCGGATGCCGGATGCAAACTGGTTTCCTTCTGCGGTGGCCTTGCCGTCGCGGGGTTCCAGGGCCCAGTCATCGGATCTTCGAGTTCTTCCAGTGCGGCATCCCGGATCGGTCCGTGTACCCCTGGATCGACGGTGCAGCTGAAGGACGACACGAAAACGCCACCGCAGTGCACCCAGTAGCCGTCATGCTCGTTGCCTTGCACCTCGAAGTCCTGGCCGTTGTGCTCTTCGGCAGAAAGGACGACGCCCGGGGACGTTCGGTCTTGGGCCCCTCGCAGATGCACCCGGACTCCCGGGATGGGGAATTCGAGCAGCCCACGCCCTGCTGGTTGGACAAGTCCCGTGCCGATGAACCGGGCCCGGAGGTTGCCGATCATATTTTCGCATCCCCGTGGCGCCGGTGGATTCAACAGCCTTGCGAATAAGATCCGGTTTGGCTGCGTACTCTACTCCTGCGAATACCTCCAGGAACGATGCTTCAACATCTTGGATGGCTGCGGCTTGCAGGTCCATATGGTCCGCGCGCCGCAGGGATGTCGCGACACCCTCGTTGATCAGGTCGGAGACTTCTGCCGGCGGGCCGGCAAACAGCAGTGCCACCGGAAGCCCCTCGCGAATAAAACGCTGCACAAAGGCAGCCAGCCGCACGAACTCATCGCGGTTGGCGCCATGGATCTCATCCATGGTGATGGCCAGCCAGGTTTGCCAGACATCCATCAATCTCCGCGGCATCTCCCCCTGTTGCCTCCATCCCTGTTGCAGTGCAGGCGGCAGTTGCGAGGTGATCGTGAACCCTTCAGCACCGATGCCGGTGATGCACCGGCCGGCCGTCCCTTGCCCCGGCGCTTCCGCCGCTGCGCGCGTCACTTCGCCAATCCGGCCCCGGAACCCGGGGCTCCGTCTCCGAGACCACCACCCATGGGAGCGTGCGAATCCCTCCGCTTCGCCGGGCATGGCTTTCGTGCCCAGGCCCCGGGCACCGGTGAAAATGCTCAGCGCTCCCGGCACCCCGGTACGGATCTGCAGGCCATAGGCGAATTCGTCCAGCAGGGCGGAACGGGTTCCGTGTCGTGCCGCGATCGGCCCCGGCTCCTCCTGTGAATTGTGGTGTCCAGAGTGTACTTCTGTCTACGTGGTGAACAGGTGTGTTCCCACGCAGGGAAGAAAACTCCCCGGGAAAGGCGTCGCATCTTCGCTGGGCTTCTGGTTCCCACCGACGCCCCAACAGACCAAGAGCGGACCACAACCCGGGAAGGGGCTATGCCAGAAAGCGGCCCGAAAGGCGACTGCTGCTGTTTGGCCCAAGGCTGCCAGCGGGCCCTCGACGGGCCGGTTAACGCGGCGGTGGCCCCGTACCCGCAAATGCGGGTACGGGGCCACCGGGTGCAGCGTGGTGTCTCTACAAACCCGCGTAGGAGTGCAGGCCGTTGAAGTAGATGTTCACAACGGTGAAGTTGAAGACGATGCAGAGGTAGCCGATGATGCTCAGCCATGCCGAGCGTGCACCCGTCCAGCCTCCTGTTGCCCGGGCGTGCAGGTAACCCGCGTAGACAACCCAGATCACGAAGCTCCAGACCTCCTTGGTGTCCCAACCCCAGTAGCGGCCCCAGGCGGCCTCGGCCCAGATGGCCCCGGCCATTACGGTGAAGGTCCACATCACGAAGGCCACCGCGTTGATGCGGTAGGCGAAGTTTTCCAAGGGGGCGGCACCGGGGACCAGCCGCATGAACGGCATCTTGTCCGGTTTGCCCGCGGCCAGCGCATCCATCCGTGCGTGCTGGACCAGCTGGAGCACGTTCATCGCGAAGGTGATGGTGAACAACGACGAGGCCAGCACGGCAATGGACACATGAATGATCAGCCAGTAGCTCTGCAGGGCCGGCACCAGGTGTGCGACCGGTGTCGGGAAGCCCATGGTGGCGCCACACAGCATCACGGTGACAAGGCCGATAACGAAGGTGCCCATGAAGCGCAGGTCCTTCTTCAGCAGCACGAGCGAGAACACGAGGGCCACCAGGAAGGAACCGGTGGACAGGAACTCATACATGTTGCCCCACGGGACCCGGCCGGCAGCAATGCCGCGGGCGACCACGGCAAAGCCCTGCAACAGCACGCCCAGCCAGGTCAGGGAGACCGCAACCTTGGCCGCCATGCGCTTGGCTGAGGTGGCCGTGTAGGTCATGGAGTCATTGACCAGCTCGTTTTCCGCGCCGCCTGGGGGTGGTGTTCCCACGGCGCCGGCCGCGACAAGGGCCTTCTTTTCCGAAGCAAGCGTCGCGGCGTCGATTTCCTGGATGAGCTTGCTTGACTTCGCAAGATCCCACGCGAACGCCACGAAGGCCGATGCGTAGACAATTGCGGCAAGCAACATGAACAGGTCGCTGTACTGACCCAAGGCCACGTTGATCGTGGGCATGTTGTTTTCCATTCGGTCTCCTAGACTCCGGCTCGCTCAACGGCGGGCCACTGCTGCTCAAGAAGCTTGCGCAGCTCCTTGGCTTCGGATTCAAGTCCGTGGTCTTCACCGCGGGCCAGCAATCCGTATTCGATTATCCGCTCTTCACGGCCCGATCCGTCAACCGAGGTCTTGACCTTCACCCAGGCACGGCGTCGTGCAGTGAACAGTGAGATGCCCAGTCCCAGCAGCGAAAGCGCTGCAAAGATCGCCACGGGGCGCTTGCTCGGGTCGTAGGCGATGTCCACGCCGATAAAGCGCTTGAGACCGTCAAAGGAAATGCTTCCCTTGCCGTCCGGCAGCTTGTAGGTCTGTCCTGCCGACAGCACGATGCCCCCGGCGTCGAGGTTTCGGTTGTTCAGTTCCTTCAGGGCGTCGGTTTCAAGAACGTAGACGTTTTGCGGATTGCCGTCGTCCAGTCCCAGGTTTCCGTAGTACGAGTTCAGCTGCAATTGCGGATTGATGGCGTTGGGGTCCCCGGAAATCGCGAACCCCGTCTCGTCCGTCATCGCGGTGGGCAGCAGGAAGCCCTGGAAGCCCAACTGATCCGGCTTGGCGTCGGGAGCCTTGATCACCATCAGCGAGGTGTACATGCCGTCCTGGGGGACCGACACCACCGGTCCGCTGAACGCAACGTTTCCTGCGCCGTCACGAACGGTGACCACCGGTGCATAGCCGTTGCCGACCAGGTACATGTCCGCGCCATCGATGCGCAGCGGATGATTGACCCGGATCGTTTCCTTCTGGGGTTCGGCATCCGGGCTGCGGCGGGTCTCGACCTCGGCGGTGAAATCGATCGGCTGGCCGAAGTGGGTCGTGGATTCGCGGTCGAAGGTGATGTTGAACTTGTCGAGCTTCACCGAGTACGGATCCAGGGAATCTTCCTTGAAGAAGGTTCCGGGCTTGAACGAATCGTAGGAAACCAGCGAGTTCACGAACGTCTCGCCCTCGACCAGGACGCGTTGCCCGTTGTACCCGAAGGCGCCGCCGATGCCCACCGAGGCCAGGAGCCCCACCAGGGAAATGTGGAACAGCAGGTTGCCGATTTCACGGATGTACCCGCGCTCGGCGCCCACCGACGGGGTCGGGCCCTCGGTACGGGCCTCTGACCGGTAACCGCGTTTTTTCAAGAGCGCGGCGGCCTGCCTGGCGATTTCCGCGTCGCTGAGGCCGGACTCCGCCGCGGACTGGATCTCGATGGTGCCGTTTTGCGGCAACCGGTTCAGTCTCGAGGGAGTGCGCGGAGGTGGTGTGCGCAGCGCCTTGGCATGCTTTTTCACACGCGGCAGGATGCAACCGATCAGCGAGACGAACAGCAGCATGTAGATGGCCGAGAACCACACCGAGGAGTACACGTCGAAAAGCTGGAAGCGGTCCAGCCATTCGCCGGCGGTTGGCTTGTTGGTCAGGTAGATGGTTACCTGCTCCGGATTCACCGAACGCTGGGGGAAGAGCGACCCGGGCACCGCAGCCACTGCCAGCAGCAGCAGCAGGAAGAGCGCCGTTTTCATGCTGGTCAGCTGGGTCCATGCCCAGCGCAGCATGCCAACGAACCCAAGGGCCGGGACCGCTACGTCTTTTTTCATGTCATTTTTCGCCATTAGATGGGCAACCTGATCTCATTGGTGAACCAATCCTGCAATTGCGTAACCCAGGTACCCCACAGGCCGGTGGCCATCAGGATTCCCAGAAGAATCAACATGCCGCCGCCGAAGCGCATGATCGCCAACTGGTGTCGACGGAAGAATTGCATGGCTCCCATGCCGCGGCGTATTGCCATGGCGATGAAGAGGAACGGCAGTCCCAATCCCATGCAGTAGAAGAAAGTCAGCAGTGCGCCCTTGCCCGGATTCGGATCCACGCCGGAGCTCATCGCCAACACAGCAGCCAGCGTCGGGCCGATGCATGGCGCCCATCCCAATCCGAAGGTCAGACCCAGGACAGGGGCCCCCCAGAGACCCGCCGGTGGCTTGCGGTGTATCTTGGCCTCTCGCTGCATGAAGGAGAACTTCCCCATGAAGACTATGCCCATGAAGATCACCACGAGGCCCAGGAGCTGCGTGACCCACGCACCCTTGTAGACCATCCATCCGGCGATCTGTGAAAAGAGCACACCGGCGAGCATGAAGACAACCGTGAATCCGAGGATGAACAGGCCGATTCCGGCGACCATGCGGCCGCGTTTCTGCTCGGCGAGATCGGCGCCGGAAAGGCCGGTGACGTAACCCAGGTACCCCGGTACCAGTGGCAGTACGCAAGGCGACAGGAATGAAACAAGGCCCGCCAAGATGGCCACGGGAACAGCGAGAATCAGCGATCCGTCCTGGACGATCTCGGCAAACTGGTTACCTTGGGCCGGCAGCATCAAGGCGCCGGCCAGCACGGTGTTGATCACAACGACTCGGTCAGAGCCGTATTGATCAGTGCCTTGAGCGTTGGTTTCTCGGCGACTCCGAGGATGCGCGCCGAGACCCGGCCCTGTTTGTCCAGCACCAGCGTGGTGGGCACGGCCTTGAGCGGGACGTATTTAGTCATCGCCAGTTGGATCGCACCCTGGGTGTCCTGGATCGAGGGGTACTCGATGCCGAAGGTGCGCTCGAATGCCTCGGCGGCTTCCTTCTCGTCGCGCACGTTGATCCCAATGAATTCGACCTTGCCCTTGAACTCCTTGCTGAGCTCAACCATGTGCGGGGCCTCGATGCGGCACGGGGCACAAGCCGCGTACCAGAAGTTCAGGACGGTCGCCTGGTCGGTCCAGTCGGCCGAATCGATCTTGGTTCCGTCGTAGGCAACGGCCTGGATCTCCACCGGGGCCGTACGCGACTCCGGACCGTATTCCTGCACGGAGCCGTCACCGGCGATGTAATTCTTGTTGTTGCCCTCGCGGGCTTGCTTGGCCAGGGGATCCTCGTCGCCAACGCATGCGGCCAGCGGCAGCACGGCAGCACCAATCAAGGCTGCGCGCAAGAATGTACGTCGGCCCAAGCGCTGTGCTTGGGCCGAGATGGGATCGGTCATGATCTCAAGCTCCAGGGATGTTCGCAGCGTTGGCCAAGAGGTCCACGCTAGGTTCTGCATAACGGACTGCGACCAGACTTTCACCTTCAAAGTCCAGGCTAGTCACGGAGGTGAGAGTGCACTCGCGTTTCCGCGGATCATGCCACAGGGCCTTGCCCTCGGCAGAGCGGCGCGTAACCCAGATCGGCAGCTGGTGGCTGACCAAAATGACTTCGGCTCCACGGCCGCCAAGTTCAACCGCTCGATCGCGGTGTTCGACAATGGCGGTCATCATTCGTGCCACCTGGTCCCGGTAGGGCTCCCCCCAGGATGGACGAAAAGGATTAACGACGTAGGACCAGTACTTTGGTTCCTTCAGCCGGTTCTTGATTTGCGACAGTCCCTCGAAGCGGTTCGCGGCTTCGATGATCCGATCATCGGTCACAATTTCCAGGCCCAGCGCCTTGGAAGTCGGTTCGGCCGTTTCCTGCGCCCGCACAAGCGGGGAGGAGACCAAATGCGTGATGTTGGCTCCCGCATTTCGCTGCGCGATGAAGTACTCCGCAGCGCGGTCGGCCATTTGGTGACCAAGATCGGAAAGGTGGAACTCCGGTAGCCGACCGTAGAGAACCCTGTCCGGGTTATGCACTTCGCCATGACGCAGAAGGTGAACGGTAGCAGTCGACATGGGTTAAGTGTCTCAAAATTTTGTTCCGATACCTAAACCGGAAACGTGACTTTGCCCTTGTACCTACCGGAAAGCGCGGGGAAACAGCTTCAATTTCTACAACTCGTACAAGTCTGGCCGCAATCGGCACCGCAAGTGCCCCAGGCTTTGCCACCTCGTTGGACAAATCGTTCAAACGCCACGAAAAACCATCCTTAGGGAGGGTCAAAATGGAAACCGCACCCTATATCGTGAGGGGTAAGCCGTAGTTTTCCACCAAAAGGAGCAGGTTATGTCTACCCCTGAAAATGATCCCCAGAACCCGAAGCCGCCGTCAGGCGAACCGAACCCGCCGCAGTACGGGCAGCGTGCACCGCAGGATCCGAACGCCGCCGGCCATACTCCACATGGCCAGCCGCCGCAGTATGGCGCCCAGCAGCCCAACCCCTACGGGCAGAACCCCAACCCATACGGCCAGCAGCCGCCCGCCGACAAGCCCTATGGCCAGCAGCCTCCGTCACCCTACGGCCAGCAGCCCTACCCGGGCGGCTTCCCGGTGCCGCCGCAGGGCAACTTTGCGGCACCCCAGATGCCAACGCACCGCCCCAAGGAACTGGACACGTCGTTCTGGGCCATCCTGGCAGCCGGCGTGGTCTTTGCCATCGGCTTGGTCACCTCGATCTTCAACCTGAACTCGGCAACGCTGAGCAGCGAGCTCGGTGCCATGCCGGGCATGGACGAGCAGCTAAAGGCATCCGGGCTGACCCTCGACGACGTCGTGGGGATGCTTCCGGCAATCCAGTCGACCGTGGTTGTCTTTGCCCTGATCTTCCTGGGCGCCTACGTGTTGATTGCGTTCATGGTCCGCAGGGGAAGCAACGTGGCACGCATCTTCGCCACCGTCCTTGCCGCACTCTCGCTCTTGAGCCTCGGAAGCGGACTACTGATCCTGCTGTCGGTCGTACTCGGCGTCGTTGGCGTTGTCTTTGCCTGGTTGCGTCCCTCAAGCCAGTACATTGCCGCCCGCCGTGCGGCACGGGCCGCGGGATACCGCTAAAGAATCGCTAATTCGCAGCGAATGGTCCGTGGGAATCAGCCGGTGGCGGCTGGCTCCCACGGACCATTTTTGTTGGCACCGGAGCCGTTCGGCGAGCGGCACCTGGAGACTAGGAACCCAGGCTCTGCGCGTGGTAGGCCAGGATCTGGAGTTCGGTGGCCAGATCGACCTTGCGCAGGTTCACGCCGGACGGTACCTGCAGGACCACCGGGGCAAAACTCAGGATGCTGCGCACGCCACGGCCCACCAGCTTGTCGCACAGGTCCTGGGCGGCGGCGCCGGGAACGGAGAGCACAGCGATGTTGGCATCGGTGGCTTCGAGAATCCGGTCCAGGTCGGCGACGTCTTGGACCTGCAGGTCCCCCACCGCGGTGCCGATGACCTCGGGTGCCGAATCCAGCAGGGCCACAACCTCGAAGCCTCGGCTCCTGAATCCCCCGTACCCCGATAGCGCCCGACCCAGGTTGCCGGCACCGATGATGGCAACACGCCAATGCCGCATCAGGCCCATGGCCTTGGAAATGTGTTCTGTCAGTTCGGTCACCACGTAGCCCACCCCGCGGGTCCCGTACGAACCCAGCAGGGACAGGTCCTTGCGGAGGATGGCGGGATTGACCCCCGCCTCTGCGGCCAGGATGCCCGAGGAGGTGCGTTCCGCGCCGCGGGCCTGCATCGCGTTCAACGCCCGCAGGTACTGCGTCAATCGCGCCAGGGTCGCCTCGGGAAGGATCCTGCCCAGCGAACCGGTCGGCGGCTGACCTTGCTCCATGCCGGGCTCGAGGTCCTCGGCGATCCGGTAGCCTGCAGCGGAAGCGTTCACGTCGCTGCCTGCGGGGTGGTGCTCAGTGGGCATGGTGTTCTGGCTCGATTCCTTGGATGACTTCATGACGTACCAACCGGTCCTTGCGGGGCCGCTTCACGGCCACGGGCTTTCACTTGGACGGCCTGCTGCCAACCCCGACGCTATCCGGCCAACAAGGACTCAAGTCGCTGGGCGTCTATCACCCAGAAATCCCGTACCCGTCCGTCCACCAACAGCACCGGGACTTCTTCCGAGTGCTGTGCCAGGAGTTCCGGGTCTTGGTCGATGTCAACGCTCTGCCACGTGTATCCCAGCCTGCCGGTGACCTCATCGAGGGTCTTCGTCGCGGCGAGGCACAAATGGCATCCGGAACGAACCAACAACTTGATCTCTCGCGGGGTCTGCACACTGCTCATGATCCAACGCTACAGCTCCAGTGAAAGAAGTTTGCAATACACTGGGCGGATGCCCTCCAACCCTTTCCCCGTGTCCCACCTTGGGCAGGAGCCGGTGATATCCAGCACCACGGCCGCCTTTTTTGACGTTGACAACACCATGATGCGTGGTGCATCGCTGTATGCGGTTGCCCGGAAAATGTACCAACGCCGGGCTTTTACCTTGCGCGAGGTAGCATGGTTTGCCCTTCACCAGCTGCGGTTCGTGACCCGGGGCGAGAACCTCGGTGACATCCATGCCATCCGCGACCGCGCGCTTTTGCTGGCGTCGGGGTTCTCCGTCGCGGACATGGTTGCGCTCGGGGATGAAATTTATGACGAGTTCATTGAGTCGAAAATCTGGCCCGGCACCCGGGCCATCGCCGACCAGCACATGCACGCAGGGCGCCAGGTCTGGCTTGTCACCGCCACACCGCTGGAGGTCGCCACGGTCATGGCCCGGCGACTGGGACTCGACGGAGCGCTTGGAACCAGCGTGGAACATGTCGAAGGTGTCTACACGGGACGCCTGGTCGGCGAGATCCTGCACGGAGCAGCGAAGGCCGTCGCGGTCCAGGACCTTGCCCAGGAAAAGGGCCTGGACCTGGCCGAATGCTGGGGGTACAGCGACTCCCACAACGACATCCCGCTACTGGAGGTGGTTGGCCACCCCGTGGCGATCAATCCGGACGGCAGGCTTCGCCGCCACGCCAAGGAGCGGAACTGGCCCGTTTACGATTTTCGCACCGGGCGCAGGGCCGCAACCTTTGGCCTGAAGGCTGCGGGGGTCTCAGGCGCGCTCTGGGGCTTGTGGCGCAGCGTTGGAGCACTTCGCCGACGCCCTTAAGGCCGCATCCGCCGGGTCCGCGGCAACTTCCGTGACATGCAAAAAGGTGCGTTTCCCCGAAGGGGAAACGCACCTTTTCACATGCTCGATTCCGGGCAAGCCCGGAGCCGGCATTTACTTCTTATTACGACGCTGGTGGCGGGTCTTACGAAGCAATTTACGGTGCTTCTTCTTGGCCATACGCTTGCGGCGCTTCTTAATAACAGAGCCCATAATGGTTCCTCACAAACTGATTCGATTGCCGACTACTACTTCTTCGGCACCAAAGCACCAGAATAGCCAACGGGACGTTAAACGTTCCTTAACAGATTACCTGCTTCCAGAGCGGATTCTGACCACTCGTGAAAACCGTCGGCGCTAGCCGGTGCTAGAGTCCCGCCCGAACCCGGCCGCGCGCAGGTATTCCTGCACCGCATTTTCGGGTACGCGATAGGAACGACCGAATCGAACGGCCGGCAAATCACCGGCGTGAACGAGGCGGTAGACGGTCATCTTTGACACGCGCATCACCTCGGCAACCTCGGCCACCGTCATGAAACGCGCGTTGGCAAAGTTTTGCGATTCGACCATTCCCTGATTCTCCTGACAATATTCACATAGCAGTCATGCCTTGGCGCAAACTAGGGAGTGTTCCTTGCCCACGCCAACACCCCAAGATACCCTATGTTCTTATGTCACACTTTAGTGGCTCGCGGGGCCAATGTGAACTGCGCGACGTGCAACAATGCGTAGGCCATAGTCGCGACTCGGGGCAGACAGGCGTGCACGACAGCTAGCGTGCAGCACGCACCGCGGATGCCAAGGCCTGGAGCAGTTCCGCGCTGGTGTCCCAACCCATGCAGGCATCGGTGACGGACTGGCCGTAGGCCAGTCCCGAGAGCACGTCGGAGCCCGCTGCCACGGTGTCCGGATCGTGCTTCTGGGCGCCGGGGACCAGGAAGCTTTCGGCCATGATTCCGGCAATCTTTTGGTCACCTGCGGCAATCCGGGCAGCCAGCTCCGCAATGACCTCGCCCTGGCGTACGTGGGACTTGCCCGAGTTTGCGTGGGATGCATCGACGATCACCCTCGGATTCATGCCGGCGCTTTCCATGGCTGCCGAGGCCTTGGCCACCGGTTCCACGGCGAAGTTGGGTCCATCCGCGCCACCACGCAGGATCAGGTGGGCATCCTGGTTTCCCGCAGTCTGCACGATGGCGGTGCGACCCTCGTCGCTGATTCCCATGAACGACTGCGGGGCACCGGCGGCCTGGCAGGCGTCGATCGCGACCTGTACCGATCCGTCTGTGCCGTTCTTGAACCCCACGGGCATCGAGAGTCCCGAGACCAGCTGGCGGTGGGTCTGGCTTTCGGTCGTGCGGGCGCCGATGGCTCCCCAGCTGATCACGTCGGCTAGGTACTGGGCGCTGAGCGGTTCCAGGAATTCGGTGGCCAGCGGCAGTCCCAGGCTGCTGGCTGCGAGCATGAACTCGCGCGCGGATCGAAGTCCCGCGGCCATGTCGTGGCTGCCATCGAGGTGCGGGTCGTTGACCAGGCCCTTCCAGCCCACCGTGGTCCGCGGCTTTTCGAAGTAGCTGCGCATCACCACCAGCAGCTCGCCTTCGTGTTCCTTGGCCGCTGCGGCGAGCTTGGCGGCGTATTCAAGCCCCGCAACCGGGTCGTGGATCGAGCAGGGGCCAATAATGACCAGCAGGCGCTCATCGAGCCCTGAGAGCACGGCGCGGACTTCCTGACGGGCACGCATGATCCGGTAACCCTGGGCATCTCCCACGGGAAGTTCGGCGACCAGCTCGGCGGGGGTGGGAAGTTCGGTGATTCCCAGCACGCGTTCATTGGTGTTGGCGCGTTGCTGTGTCTCGGTGGCGGCTGCGATGCTCATGGTTGGGGGCCTTTCGGTTTCGGCCCTGCGCGTCTTGGCGGGGCCCATCGGTTTCAATGCGGCCCCCGCTGACACGTCTCCGTATTCCTCCAGGGCCGCTATCTTGGAAATAGCGAAGGGCCGGCAAGCAATAGCTTGCGGCCCTTGTCGGCTCTGAAGGTGGGTATGCGAAATTATCGCGTCTTAGGCCCCTCCAGAGCCGACACAAAATACGCATACCAACGATTAGTCATGGTTGAAAATGTACCCCCGGGTCGTCGAAAACCACAAACCCGGCACCGAGACCCGGCGAAACATAGCGTCTCAAACACGCAAAAGCCGGGGTCGACAAGCCGACCCCCCCTGGGTTCATGCTTGCCGGTCCCCGGCCTTGGTCCCTGGTGCGGCGGCCGCTGCGGATCTTGCTAGATCAGGCCCTGGGCCAGCATTGCGTCTGCGACCTTCACGAAGCCTGCGATGTTGGCGCCGGCCACGTAGTTGCCCGGAACCCCGTACTCGTCGGCGGTCGAGGCGCAGCGGTCGTGGATGCCGACCATGATCTCGGTCAGGCGGGCCTCGGTGTGCGCGAAGCTCCACGAGTCGCGGCTGGCGTTCTGCTGCATTTCCAGTGCCGAGGTGGCCACGCCGCCGGCGTTGGCCGCCTTGCCCGGGGCGAAGAGCACCCCGGCGTCCTGGAAGAGCGAGGTTGCCGCGGCGGTGCAAGGCATGTTGGCGCCCTCGGCCACCGCCAGGACACCCGCGGAAATCAAGCGCTTGGCGTGCTTGGCGTCCAGCTCGTTCTGCGTGGCGCAGGGCAGCGCCACGGTGGCATCCACGTCCCAGACGTTGCCGCCCTCGACATAGTGCACCTTCTTGGACTTGGCGCGCTCGGCGTACTCGCTGATGCGTCCGCGTTCGACTTCCTTGATCTGGCGAAGCAACTCGATGTCGATGCCGCGCTCATCGAGGATGTAGCCGGAGGAATCCGACGCCGTCAAGACGCGGGCTCCGAGGCTCTGGGCCTTGTCGATGGCGTTGATGGCGACGTTGCCCGAACCGGAAACGACGACACGCTGGCCGTCAAAGCTCGTGCCGCGGGTCTTGAGCATTTCCTGGGTGAAGATCACTGCACCAAAGCCGGTGGCCTCGGGACGAACCAGTGAGCCTCCCCAGCTGATGCCCTTGCCGGTGAGCACACCGGACTCGTAGCGGTTGGTGATGCGCTTGTACTGGCCAAAGAGGTAGCCGATTTCACGGCCGCCCACTCCGATGTCGCCGGCGGGTACGTCGGTGTACTCGCCGATGTGGCGGTAGAGCTCGGTCATGAAGGACTGGCAGAAGCGCATGACCTCGGCGTCGGTCTTGCCGCGCGGGTCGAAGTCGGAACCGCCCTTGCCGCCGCCGATGGGCATGCCGGTGAGCGAGTTCTTGAAGATCTGCTCGAAGCCCAGGAACTTCACGATGCCCAGGTATACCGAGGGGTGGAAGCGCAGGCCGCCCTTGTACGGGCCCAGCGCGGAGTTGAATTCCACACGGAAACCGCGGTTGATCTGTACGCGTCCTTCGTCGTCGGTCCACGGGACACGGAAGATGATCTGGCGCTCCGGCTCGCACAAGCGCTGCAGGATGGCCGCTTCGGCGTATTCGGGGCGCTTGCGGGAGACCGCTTCGAGGCTTTCGAAAACCTCGGTCACCGCCTGGTGGAATTCCGCTTCACCGGGATTGCGACGGAAAACTTCGTCGCGAATGGTCGCAAGATGCTGGTCCAAGTCTTATCTCCTCATCACTTGGGGCAGGCACGAGGGCACGCGACCGCCATGACTGGCAACGCTGCCCCGGATTAGAGAATGACACGGGCAGCACCCGAGGGCACAACCCGGGCGTAATCATGGAACCACGCCCGCGTAACGTTTTTGCCTGTCGCGGTAGGATGCCGCGCAGCCATTGGTGGCCCGGCTAGCGCTTTCTGCCGAATTTCGGTTTGGGGAACCGCTCGAGGAAATCCTGGGCGCGGCCGGTGACCTGTTCCAGGCCGCGGCCGACGGTGCGGCCCAGCTGCGCGGCTGCCACCGTCGCCTGGCTGGCGACCTCGTGCGATCCGGCAGCCTGCTCCGGGACCAGCGACAGCGCCGGGGGCGGAGGCAGGTAGCGGTGCAGCCAGGTCTCCAGTTCCAGGAACGTCACGGGCTCCAGGGCGTAGTAGCGGCGCTGCCCGTCGGCGCGCATCGAGACCAGCCCGGCCTCGCGCAACACCTTCAGATGCTTGGAGACGGTCGGCTGGGAAACACCCAACGCCTCGACCAGGGAACCGACCGAGCACGAATCCTCGCGCAGGGCCTCGAGCAACCGGCGCCGGGTGGGGTCTGCCAGCGCGGAGAAAATATCATCATGAGCCACCGCATAACCCTATCTGCATATACGTGCGTTGGCATCTTGGGCTGCCCTAATCGAACCAGGGGTCCAGCCCGAAAAGCGGGAAGATCTCCTTGCGGGTGGCCATGATGGTGCGGTCCACCGGGTCCGCCGGGTCGTAGCCGACCTCCCAGGAACGCCACCACAGCTCGGCGTTGTCGCCCATGGACTCGGGGGTGCTGACCCCGTAGCGCTCGAGCACGTAGTCGCGCCAGTGGCGCGGCACCGGAGTGGCCAGCGGCACCGGCCTGCCCGAGGCGATGGCCACCAGGTGGCTCCAGGCCCGCGGAACCACCGAGGCGGTGTTGTAGCCACCTCCGCCGGTGGCGATCCAGCGGCCCTCGCAGTGCCGGGCCGCCAGCTCGGCAATATCCAGCGCGTTTTGCCGCTGGGCGTCGATGGTCAGGCGCAGGTTGGACAGGTCGTCGTCGCGATGCCCGTCGCAGCCGTGCTGCGAGACGATGACCTCCGGGGCGAAGGCGGCTGCCAGCTGCGGGACGACCGCGTGGAAGGCGCGCAGCCAGGCGGCATCGGTGGTGCGCGCGGGTACCGCCACGTTCACCGCGGTGCCCTGCGCGTCGGGCCCCCCGATCTCGTTGGCGTACCCGGTGCCCGGGAACAGCGACATCCCGGATTCGTGGATCGATATGGTCATGACCCGCGGGTCGTTCCAGAAGATGGACTGGGTTCCGTCGCCGTGGTGCGCGTCCACGTCGATGTACAGGACCTTTTTCACCCCGCCGTCGAGCAACCGCTGGATCGCCAGGGCGGCGTCGTTGTAGATGCAGAAGCCGCTGGCCTTGCCCGCGGCGGCGTGGTGCATGCCGCCGCCGAAGTTCACCACGTGCAAGGCCTTCTGTCCCAGGATCGCTTCGGCCGCGGCCAGCGATCCGCCGGCCAACCGGGCACTGGCCTCGTGGATCCCGGCGTAGGCGGGGTTGTCCTCGGTGCCCAGCCCGCGGGCCTCGTCGGGCACCTCCGGATGGGCACTGACCCGGTGGACGGCTGCGATGTAGTCGACATCGTGCACCACGGCCAGCTGCTCGTCGGTGGCGACTTCGGGCTGGACCAGCGTGAGGTTGGCACGGTCGAAGAGGCCCAGGTCCGCACAGAGGCGGGCGGTGAGTTCGAGCCGGATCGGGTGCATCGGATGGGTCTCGCTGAAGCGGTAGGCCATCATCTGCTCGCTCCAGATCACCTGGGTCGGGGGCACGGGCGCATTTACGGCAAACACACACTCAGGCTACGCGATCGGCGAGCTCGGTATGCGCCAAGACACCCGCGGCACACCGGCCCTTCCCACGCCGGGGCCGCGCGTCGCGCCGTTCCCCGGCGGAACCCGTGGCGGCATGGTTTATTGTGGGAGCTTGCGGGGCAGGGCTTCCGCACCGAAGATGTCCAAGTCTTGGAGCCGAGCTATACACATGGGAACGCCTCCCTTTTCCGAACCAGCACGACGGGCCGGCGCCGAATCCGGCGCACCGGCCAGATGGCGCACGCGCGTGGGCCAGTGGCGGGCGATGGCCTCGGATTTCACCGTCCGCTCCCCCGCCCGCCTGGCCCTGTTCACCTTCGTCATTGTGATCTCGCTGTTCACCTCCCTGCTGGCGCTGCCGGTGTCCTCGGCCGCCGGCGAACCCACTCCCTTCTACGACGCCCTGTTCACCGCGGTCTCCGCGGTCTGCGTCACCGGGCTGACCGTCGTCTCCACCGCCACCCACTGGTCCTTCTTCGGCCAGCTGGTGATGATCATCGCGGTGTTTGTCGGCGGCTTGGGCATCCTGACCCTGGCCTCGGTGCTCTCCCTGGCGGTGTCCAAGCGGCTGGGCGTGCGCGGGAAGCTGATGGCGCAGAACTCCATGAACACCTCCGCCGCCTCCACCCTGGGCGAGGTCGGTTCGCTGCTGCGCATCGTGATCACCACCTCGGTCGCCATCGAGATCGCGCTGGCCCTGATGCTGGTCCCGCGCTTCCTGATCCTGGGTGAACCGGTGGGCGAGGCCGTGTGGCACGGGATCTTCTACTCCGTTTCTTCCTTCAACAACGCCGGGTTCACGCCGCACTCGGACGGGCTGGTCCCCTACGAGACGGACCTGTGGATCCTGGTCCCGCTGATGCTCGGGGTCTTCTTGGGCTCGCTGGGCTTCCCGGTGCTGATGGTGCTGCTGGCGCACAGGTTCAACACCCGCAAGTGGTCGCTGCACGCGAAGCTGACCCTGTTGGTCACCGGCATCCTGTTGGCGGGCGGAGCGCTGCTGTGGGCGGCGGCCGAATGGACCAACCCGGACACCATCGGATACATGTCCGACGGCGACAAGGTCATCCACTCGGTCTTCGCCTCGGTGATGACCCGCTCCGGCGGGTTCAACCTGGTGGACCAGGGAGAGATGAACCAGGTGACGATGCTGCTGTCCAATGCGCTGATGTTCGCCGGCGGCGGCTCCGCCTCCACGGCCGGCGGCATCAAGGTCACCACCATCGCGGTGATGTTCCTGGCGATCTTTGCCGAGGCCCGCGGCGACACCGACGTGCGCGCCTTCGGCCGCCGCATCCCCGAGGGCACCATGCGCGTGGCCATCTCGGTCATCGTCCTGGGCGCCACCCTGGTGATGCTGGCGACCGCCTCGCTGCTGGTGATCAGCGGCACCTCGCTGTCCCGGGCGCTGTTCGAGTCGATCTCGGCCTTCGCGACCGTGGGGCTGAGCACCAATTTGTCGGCCGAGCTGCCGCCGGCGGGCAAGTACGTGCTCTCCGCGCTGATGTTTGCCGGCCGAATCGGTACGATTACCCTTGCGGCGGCGCTGACCCTGCGCCAACGCAACCAGCTCTACCACTTCCCCGAAGAGAGGCCCATCATTGGCTGAGAAGAACACGGACCACAACGCCCCGGTGCTGGTCATCGGGCTGGGCCGTTTTGGCGCCTCCGTGGCCGAGCAACTGGTCAAGCAGGGCCGCGAGGTGCTGGCCATCGAACGCAACCAGGAACTCGTGCAGAAGTGGGCCTCGGTGCTCACCCACGTGGTGGAGGCCGACGCGACCAACATCGATGCGCTGCGCCAGCTTGGCGCCCAGGAGTTCACCTCCGCCGTCGTGGGCGTGGGCACCTCGATCGAGTCCTCCGTGCTGATCACCGTGAACCTGGTGGACCTGGGCATCGAGCACCTGTGGGTCAAGGCCATCACGCCCTCGCACGGCAAGATCCTCACCCGCATCGGCGCCAACCACGTGATCTACCCGGAGGCCGACGCCGGGGTCCGCGCCGCGCACCTGGTGGGCGGGCGGATGCTGGACTTCATCGAGTTCGACGACGGATTTGCGATCGTGAAGATGTACCCGCCCAAGGAAACCCAGGGCTTCACACTGGCCGAGTCCCAGGTGCGCTCCAAGTACGGGATCACCGTGGTGGGCGTGAAGTCCCCCGGCGAGGACTTCACCTACGCCCAGCCCGACACCAAGGTCACCCGGCGCGACGTGCTGATCGTCTCCGGGCACGTGGATCTGCTCGAACGCTTCGCCGCCCGGCCCTAGGCCACCGACGCACCGGGCCGCACCGGCCCCGGGCCGCCCGGGAAGCAGAAAGTTCCCCCTGCCGCTGCGTGAGGAAGCAGCGGCAGGGGGAACTCTTGTTTGTCCTAGGCCAGTTCCCGGCTGATCGCCGCGGCGCGGGCGGCGGCGGCGGCGGCCCCGCGGGCAATGATTCCCGGCAGGCCCTCCTTGTCGAAGGTGGCGATGGCCTGCTCGGTGGTGCCGTTGGGGCTGGTCACGCCCTGGCGCAGGGCGGAGGGGTCCACCTGCGGGTCGGCAAGCATCTTCCCGGCCCCGGCAACGGTGGCACGGGCCAGGTCGGTGGCCAGCGCCGCATCCAGGCCCAGCTTGACCCCGGCCGCGGCCATGGCCTCGACCAGGTAGAACACGTAGGCCGGCCCGGAACCGCTGACGGCCGAGACGGCATCCTGCTGGGACTCGGGCACCACGTGCACCACCCCGGAGCCGGCAAACAGGTCAACGACCGCGGCCAGCGCGGCTTCCGAAACTGTCGCCCCGGCGCTGAGGCCCACGGCACCGGCGCCCACCTTCAGCGGGGTGTTGGGCATGGACCGCACCACGGGCTGGCCCGGGGCAAGGTGCGCGGCGATCATCTCGATCGTGATCGCCGCGGCCACCGAGACGACCACGGCGGTGGGCTTGAGCACGTCCCTGATCTCGTCGCACAGCGCGGCGATGCCAACGGGCTTGACCCCCAAGAAGACGATGTCGGCGTCCCTGGCGGCGTTGCGGTTGGCTTCCGGGTCGTGTTCCCCGACCAGGACCGTGACGCCGGTCTCGGCACGCAGGTCGTGGGCCTTGGCATTGCTGCGCAGTGTCGCGACGATCGCCTGGGGGCTGTAGCCGGTGGCAATGATTCCGCGCAGCACCGCCCCGTTCATGGAACCGGTGCCCAGGAAGGCAAGTCTGTTGGCGGCCAGGGCGGAAGTCGAAAGCACGGAAGTCATGTGCCCATTGTTCCACGTCCGGCGCCCGGCCCGGCCGGTTTGCCGGCGTGCGCGGCTAGATCGAGTGGGTCCCCGAGGCGGCGCCCTCGTTGGCCGGGGCCAGGTGCCGGCGGGCGAACTCGAGGGTCTCGCCGAGCCAGGCCTCGCGCTCCCCGGCGCCCTTGGCCTTGCGCGTGGAGACCTCCACGGCCACCACCCCGTCCCAGTCCGAGTCGCGCAGGTACTCGATGGCCTCGATGACCGGCTGGGTTCCACGGCCGGGCACCAGGTGCTCGTCCTTGCCGTTGTTCAGCCCGTCGCACAGGTGCACGTGCGTCAGCCGCTGGCCCAGGTCGCGGAAGGCCACGGCCGAGTCCATGTCGGCGATCGCCGAGTGCGAGAAGTCCCAGGTGACGAACTCGTAGGGTTCGGGGACCGGGTTCCAGTGCGGCAGGTACATCTTGGCCTCGCGGCCCCGGGCCCGCCACGGGTACATGTTCTCCACCGCGATCTTCACCCCGTACTCCTCCATGATGCGGCGGATGCCGGTGGCGAACTCGGTGGCGTAGGTGCCCTGCCAGCGGAAGGGCGGGTGGGCCACCACCACGTCGCAGCCGACCTCCACGGCCATCGCGGCGGCGGATTCGATCTTGTTCCAGGCGGTGCCCCAGACCTGCTGGGTCAGCAGCAGCGTGGGGGCGTGGATGGCCATGACCGGCTGCTCGTAGCGTTCGGCCAGCCGGTTCAGCGCCATCGCGTCCTGCGAAACCTGGTTGCCCGTGACCAGCACCTCGACGCCGTCGTAGCCCAGGTCGTTGGACACCGCGAAGGCGTCGTGGACGTTCAGCGGGTAGACCGATGCGCTGGAAAGCGCCACCGGGATCGGGGCCTTGGCGCCCGTGCCTGACTCGACCATGGATCCTGTGCCCCTTGTCTTTCGCTACAGAACGTTGCTGCCCTGGGACATCGACAATACCGAGGATTGTCCCAGTGCCACCTCTCCGACACCCACGCTACTACTGAGCGGAGCGGTGGAGTCAAACAGGACGTGGTCGAACCTGCGCAGCATCAGTCCCTCGCGCAGTGCCCACGGACAGATCCGCAAGCTCTTGACCTTCATCGCGTTCATCGCCTCCAGCGCCACGATGGCACCCGCCAGCAGCTGCGGGGCGCGGATCGCCGAGACGCCCGGAAGCTCGGAGCGCTCCTCCCAGTTCATCGCCGTCAGCCGGTTGGTCCAGACCTTCAGCGATTCGGCGCGCAGCACCCGCTTGACGTAGGGCCCTTCCGCGGACGGGGCGGCCCCGGTGATCCGCGCCAGCGACCTGAAGGTCTTCGAGGTTCCGGTGACCATCGTCGGCTTGCCGAACTGGCGCAGCTCGGCCACCGGCTCGGCCAGCACCTCGCGCACGTGGTGGCGCAGCGCCTTGACGTCCTTGATCGAGGGCGGGTCCGCCTCCAGCCAGTCGCGGGTCAGCCGTCCGGCCCCCAGGGGCACCGAATGGGCCACGGTGGGGAACTCGTCTTGGCCCAGGGCGAGCTCGAAGGAGCCGCCGCCCATGTCCAGGTTCAGCAGCGAATCCGAGCTCCAGCCGAACCAGCGGCGCACCGCGTAGTACGTCATCCCGGCCTCCTGCTCACCGGTCAGCTCGGTCAGCTTCACGCCGGTCTCGGCCACGACCCGGGCCAGGACCTGCTCGCCGTTGGCCGATTCGCGGATCGCCGAGGTGCAGAAGGCCAACAGGTCCTCCGCGTGGTGGTTGATCGCGAATTGCGCGGCCTCGTGCACGAAGTCCAGCAGCTCGTCCTGGCCGGCCTGGGTGATCGCCCCGTGCTCGTCCAGGTAGGCGACCAGCGAGAGCGGGCGCTTGTGCGAGGCGAAGGGCACCGGCCGGGCGCCCGGATATGCGTCGACCAGCAACAGGTGAACCGTGTTCGACCCGATATCCAGTACGCCCAGCCTCATGGTGTCATCCTCATGTGTGTGGCCCCTTGCCGCGTGCGGCTAGTTGCCGGTCTTCTTGGCCGCCGGCTTTTTGGCCGGGGCCTTCTTGGCGGGTGCCTTCTTCGCCGGCGCCTTGGCCGCGGAGGTGCGCTTGACCGGACCGCGGGCCCGCTTGTCGGCCAGCAGCTCGATGGCCTTCTCCCGGGTCAGCTCCTCCAGGGTGGTGTCGCGAGGGATCGTGATGTTGGTGACCCCGTCGGTGATGTAGGCACCGAAGCGTCCCTCCTTGACCACGATGTTCTTCTCCGAGACCGGGTCAACGCCGAACTCGGCCAGCGGCGGCACCGCGGCACGGGCGCCACGGACCTTGGGCGTCGAGTAGATCGCCAGCGCCTCCTCGAGGGTGATCGTGAAGATCTCCTCCTCGGAGCCGATGGAGCGCGAGTCGGTGCCCTTCTTCAGGTAGGGCCCGAAGCGGCCGTTCTGCACGGTGATCTCCACACCCTCGGCGTCCACGCCCAGCACGCGCGGCAGCGAGATCAGCCGCAGCGCCTCCTCGAGCGTGACGGTTTCCACGGTCATCGTGCTGAACAGCGAACCGGTGCGCGGCTTGGCCTTGACCGGCTTCTTCGGCGGCTTCGGCTTGCCGTTCTTGTAGTACTCCACCGGCATGGCGGCCAGTTCCTCGGCCGTGGGCTCCACGATGACCTCGGTGACGTAGGCGCCGTAGCGCCCGTCCTTGGCCACGATGGTGCGCCCGGTCTCCGGGTCGGTGCCCAGCACGCGCTCGCTCGGGCCCTGGGTCTCCATGAGCTCGATGGCCTTCTCGGCGGTTAGCTCGTCGGGGGCCAGGTCCTCGGGCACGTTGGCGCGCTGCGGGTCGGTGCCCTCGGGGGCGTCGGCCGGCAGCGGCTTTTCCAGGTACGGGCCGAACTTGCCCACGCGCAGCACGATGCCCGGGGCGATCTCGATGGAATTGATGGCGCGGGCGTCGATGTCACCGAGGTTGTTGACCACCGATTCCAGTCCGACCTGCCCGGTCTCCGGCGAGCCGAAGTAGAAGTCCTTCAGCCAGGCGGTGCGGCCCTTCTGGCCGTGGGCGATCTCGTCCAGGTCGTCTTCCAGGCGCGCGGTGAAGTCGTAGTCGACGTACTTGCCGAAGTGCTCCTCCAGCAGGCGGATCACGGAGAACGCGATCCAGCTGGGCACCAGGGCGCCTCCGCGCTTGGTGACGTATCCGCGGTCCATGATGGTGGAGATGGTCGGGGCGAAGGTCGAGGGGCGCCCGATCTCCCGGGCCTCCAGCTCCGCGACGATCGAGGCCTCGGTGTAGCGTGCCGGCGGGCTCGTGGTGTGCCCGATGGCGTCGATGCCGGTGCCTGCCAGCGCATCGTCGACCTTCAGCTGCGGCAGGCGTGCCTCCTCGGCCGCCTCCGCGGCCTCGGCCTCGCGGGCGGCGTCGCGGCCCTCCTCGTAGGCTGCCATGAACCCGCGGAAGGTGATCACGGTGCCGGAGGCGGAGAATTCCGCGACCTGCCCGGTGGTGGATTCGCCGGCCAGCTTGATGGTGGCGGTGAAGCCCTTGGCGTCGGCCATCTGCGAGGCGACGGTGCGCTTCCAGATCAGCTCGTAGAGCTTGAACTCGTCGGCCGAGAGCTGGGCACGCACGGTGGCGGGGCGGCGGAAGGAGTCGCCGGCCGGGCGGATGGCCTCGTGGGCCTCCTGCGCGGAACCGGACTTGGCCTTGTACAACCGCGGGGCAGCCGGCACGGATTCGGATCCGTAGAGTTCGGCAGCCTGCTTGCGTGCGGCGTTGACCGCCTCGTTGGACAGGAACACCGAGTCGGTACGCATGTAGGTGATGTAGCCGTTTTCATACAGGCGCTGGGCGACCTGCATGGTGGACTTCGAGCTCCAGCGCAGCTTGCGGCTGGCTTCCTGCTGCAGCGTCGAGGTGGTGAACGGTGCGGCCGGGCGGCGGGTGTAGGGCTTCTCATCGACGTTGGTGACGGCAAAGTCCGCATCGGCCAAACCGGCGGCCAATGCCTGTGCCTTGGCCTCGTCCAGGTGCGCGACTGAGCCGGTCTTGGGGGTCTTCAGCTCGCCGCGGTCGGTGAAGTCGCGGCCCGTGGCCACGCGTGCCCCGTCGACGGAGGAGAGCTTCGCGCCGAAGGATTCGCCGTTGGACGTGGCGAAGGTGCCGGTCAGGTCCCAGTAGGAGGCGCTGCGGAAGGCCATGCGTTCGCGTTCGCGTTCGACGACCAGGCGGGTTGCCACCGACTGCACGCGTCCGGCGGACAGGCCGCGGGCCACCTTGCGCCAGAGCACCGGGGAGATCTCGTAGCCGTAGAGGCGGTCGAGCACGCGGCGGGTTTCCTGGGCGTTGACCAGGTCGGTGTCCAGCTCCCGGATGTTCTCCATGGCACGGTTGATGCCCTCTTGGGTGATCTCGGTGAACGCCATGCGGTACACCGGGACCTTGGGCTTGAGCACCTCGAGCAGGTGCCACGCGATGGCTTCGCCTTCGCGGTCCGCATCGGTTGCGAGATAGAGCGCGTCGGCGCCCTTGAGCTTGGCCTTGAGTTCGGCGACCCGCTTCTTCTTGTCCGGGTACACGACGTAGTAGGGGTCGAAGTCGTTCTCGACGTCCACGGCGAACTTGCCGTAGGGGCCCTTCTTCATCTCCGCGGGTAGATCGGCGGGTTGCGCCAGATCGCGGATGTGCCCCACCGAGGCATCGACTTCAAAGCCGTCGCCCAGGTACTTGGCGATCGACTTGCTTTTAGCCGGGGACTCCACGATCACGAGTTTCATTCCGGTCTTTTCCTTGGCCTTGGCGGGCACAGCACTCCTATTAGCAACCAGTGGTGCACCAAAGTGGGCGCACAGCACATTCCCTGCTCTAGGTTAGCCGTAATTTTGCGCCCCAAGGCAAGCAGGGACTCCGGGACCCCGTTTTCCCGCCCGTGCTGCGTGGTGTCAGCGGACTTGGCCGTCGCGGATTTCGGGCAGGAAGGAAAGCATGTAGTAGAGCCGATCCCCGTCCACGCCGCGGGCCTCGGGTTCGGCCAGGGCCTCGTATTCATAGAGCAGGTCGTAGACCTTGGCGATGAAATCCTTGCGCTGGGAATCCGAGAGGAAGACCACCCCGGTGGTCAGCACCGGGGCGCGGTCCGGCTCCGGTGTCTTGCCTTCCTTGCGTTCTTTGTCACGGCGTGCGATCTCCGCGGAGAGCCGTTCGCGGAACGCGTTGAGCTGCACATTCAGGTAGGCGTTCTTCGCGGAGGTCGAATCCGAGAGCGATCCGAGCACGAGCTGGCTGCCGGCCGCCTTCCACCGGCGTTCACGTCCGTCGCCCTCGCTGGCGGCGCGGACCACGTAGCCGTATTTCTCCAATGCGCGCAGGTGGTAGCTCATGGCGCTGGGGGTCAGTTCGCAGCGCGTGGCCAGCTCGGTGGCGGTGCGCGTGGACTGCGAGGCAAAGAGTTCCTCGAGCACCGTCAACCGCGCCTCGTGGGCGAGGGCCCTGATGGCTTGCGGGTCGCTGATGGACACCGGCTGGGGCGGTGCCGGTGACAGGCCAGGGCTGCTGGCACCCGGTCCCGGGGAAGTGTTCTGGCTCATATAAAAAAACTTTAGCGGTTGTTTCGCATCTCCAAAAGGAAGCCACGCTTAATTAGCCGAACAACCCCTTCATAAAGCCTTGCGGAAAACTCCGGTTCGCCCGGGGCAATCAGCGACTCCAGCGCACCGACTAGGGACGATACATCCAGATCCCCGTCGCAGGCGGAAACGAATCCGGCCAGTGCGGTGTCAAGTATTTCGGTCCGCCGCAATCCGGCACCTTGGCGTAACAAGATCACCCCGGGATGCTCGGCACCCGGACGCTGGTGGCGTTCCTCGGTGACGTCCTCGGCCACCACCAGGTGCAGCGCACCCACGTCCCGTGACTCAAGCTCGTCCGCCACGGCGATATCGCGGGCCAGATACGGGCCAACGGGTTGCTCGATGGGGTAGCCGATGGACTCGAAGAGCCGCCCGATTCCGGGGTTCCCGGCCGCCGGGCGGCGCAGCCACACCATGCCGAACCCGATGGCTGCGACATTTCGCGAGGCGAAGTCATCCAGGTACGCGCCGTACTGCAGTGCGAATTCCTTCGGGTCCCGCCCCTGCGAGGCATCGCGCAGCCAGGTCTCGGCGTACTGCGTGGGGCTGACAGCTTCGCGTTGGATGAACCACGCCTCTGTGTCTGTGGTGAGCCAGGAGCGCGGGCCGTCGCTCCACTCCGGTTGCTCCCCCTCGGATGCCGCGGCGGTGATTTCCCAATTGGCGAGCATCTGTGCGCTGCCCCCGGGGTTCAGGATCCCGGGGATCGAACGCACCAGGGTTGCCACCAGGGTGTCCCCGGGCATCCCGCCATCGCGGTAGGTGAAGCGTTCGGCGTCGTCCTGGCCCTCTGGGCGCGGGGTGATGACGAATGGCGGGTTGGAAACCACCAGGTCGAAGCGCTCGCCCTCCACCGGCTCGAGCAGGGAACCCAGGCGCAGCTCGACGCGTGCGGCGAGGTTCCCCGGGTCGATGCCCAGCGCCCGGTGGTTCAGCAACAGGTTGAAGCGGGTGAAGCCCAGGGCTCGGGCCGAGATGTCGGTGGCGACGACCTTGCGGGCGTGGGACAGCAGGTGGAAGGCCTGGATCCCGCAGCCGGTGCCCAAATCCAGGGCGGTGTCCACCTGCGGGCGGATGGTGGTCTGGGCCAGGGTCAACGAAGCCTGCCCGATGCCCAGCACGTGGTCGTGGCGCAGCACCCCCGGGCGCTGGTGGGCGCCGAGGTCGCTGGCGACCCAAAGCTCGGCGTCGGCATCCGAGGCGTGCGGGCGCAGGTCGATCTTCGCCCGCCACCGCCCCTTGCCTTCGTCGGACGGTTCGATGGCATCGAGCCGCAGCAGCCCGTCGATTCCCGTGGCTTCGAACGCGGCGACGACCCCGTCATGCCCGGCATCGGTTCCCAGCATGAACAGCCCGAGCATGGTCCCGAGCGCGCTGGGCTCCGGCGTCGAGGAGATGCGGCGCAGTGCAGGGACGAGCGCATCGCGCATCAGCGCCTCGTGGGCGTCCTCGCCCAGGAATTCGGTGATGGACTCGTGCCCGTAGCCAGCCGCCCGCAAGTCGGCGGCAAACCGGTCCAGGAGCGCGACATCGTCACTGCGGGGGGCATCGGGAACCTGGGCAAAATCAATGGTGGAAGTCACGCTTCACAGTCTATCGACGTCGCCAAAACCGGGCACCACCTTGCCTATGATGGAAACCATGATTGAAGTCACCACCACGCACCTGCAGCAGCTTTCCCGCGACGAGCTCCT
This sequence comes from Arthrobacter sp. AQ5-05, assembly GCF_003287975.1. Taxonomy (GTDB): domain Bacteria; phylum Actinomycetota; class Actinomycetes; order Actinomycetales; family Micrococcaceae; genus Paeniglutamicibacter. The sequence goes on along the minus strand of NZ_QMKQ01000003.1, from coordinate 175,500 downwards.
CCCCTCCAAGCGGGCACTGCCGGCCGGGGCGAGGCTCGAACGGGTCGAGGCGATCACCCCGGAGTTCAGCAGGTTCCTCTACCGGGGCGTGGGCAGCGAGTGGAACTGGGTCGACCGCCTCTCCCTGGCCCGCACCGAGTGGGAATCGCTGTTGCGGACCCCTGGCACCGAGACCCATGTGCTCTACGTCGACGGGGCACCGGGCGGCTACATCGAGCTGGCTGGACGCACCGAGGGCGCGACGACCGAGGTCGAGATCATGTATTTCGGCCTGTTCCCCCATTGCATCGGCCGGGGCCTGGGCGGCGCGTTGCTGACCGAGGGCATTTCCCGGGCGTGGAACCTGGATGCACGCTTCGAAGGCTTCGGCCCGGTTTCCCGGGTCTGGGTGCACACCTGCACCCTGGACGGCCCGGCCGCCATCGCCAACTACGAGGCCCGCGGCCTGCGGGTTTTCCACACCGAACGCGAAATGCTCACCCCGGGGGACGGCGCTGCCGGCATGTGGCCGGCCGAATCCGTCACCCCATGATCCCCAAGATATAGGCAAATTACCTGTTTTGGAACGATATTGGTTCTGTACCCGGGTCATGGGCCCCACCCCAGCCGTCGTGCCGGTGATCATGGACATCGTCGGTTCGCGCTCGCTTGAAGACCGCGAGGCCAGCCAACGCACCATCGAGTCCACCTCCACCGACGTCGCCAGCCAGTCGCTGTATTTGAGGACTGGGAAGCCACTGTCGGCGACGAGTTCCAGGCCGTATACGCCACCGTCCCCGACGCGCTGCACGCCACCTAGATGCTGCGTCTGGCCCTGCCCGTGGACAGCGATTGCCGATTCGTGAGCGGGTTCGGGACGAGCAGGTCCGTGGCATCGCAAAGCACCGCCCGCATCCGGGCTGGCCCCCACGGGCCGGGCGGTCAAGCCCGCAGAAAGACACTGCCTCCAGAGAGCTCTGCACGGTTACGAGTCACGCCCGGTCCATGTGGGTCTCGTCTGGCTGCCAGCCTCAGGCATGCCACTACCCATTAGGGCAAATAGTTATCCACAGATTCCTTCTTCCGCCCCCGCGGCACCCCGGTTCGGCGCATGCTGGTGGACATGGAGACGGACCGGTTCATCAGCCTCACCGCGGGCACCCGCGGTGCCCCGGGACACCACGTGTCGCCGGACGATGAACTGCGCGCCCTGTTCGAGGCCCAGGCACTGGTCAGGGACCTGGGCCGCAGCATTGCATCACGCACCAAGTCTCCCGTGCAGGCAGTGCTGTTCACCCAGCTTGCCGAGGACTCGCACCGCAACGCCGTCCACACCCAGCTGCTGGCGGCCGACACCGCACGCCGAACCCTGGCCCACGAGCTCCCGCAGGAGACCTTCACCAGGATCACCGCAATCCATGACGACCCGGTCCCCTATGTGGAGGGGTTGTTGCCCTTGCCCGAGGACCCAGCCACGGTCCCCACCGGGCGACCGGTCTTCAAGGACACCACCGCGATGCTCACCGGCCTGCTGCACATCAGCTTCTTCGTGGCACGCGAACGGATGCGTTCGACAGATCGGCTGCTGCCCGGGACCGACCTCAACGGGACTCCAACCCCACCGAGGTTCCCGGTGCTGGCAGGGGACCTTGCCCACGGGACCGCCGACCCCGGCCAGATCGGGGCCGCAGCCCGCAAGCTCGAGTCCCTCGTCCCGCAGATCGACCGGCACCCCGACGCCGCCACCCTGGCCGGGACGCTTGAGGAGCAGGTCGCCGAATCCGTCCGCACGGAGGACCCGCGCACCACTGCGAAGCTGCTGGCCGGGATCCAAACCGCCCTCGAGCAGGGCGAGCCCGAGGTGCCGGAGGAGGTCTTGCGGGCCAAGACCGGACTGTTCTACCGCGGCACCACCGGCGGTATCGGCGAGTTCCTGCTGCGCACCATGCCGCGGGACACCGAGGCCCTGCTGGCCCTGTGCGCCAGCACCGACAACCCCAGGACCAAGGCCGGGGACCGCGACGGGTTGCTCGCCCAGGCCCTGGCCACCACCGTGACAACGGGCACGGGTACATGCGCCCCCACCACGGCAAACGACGCCGGAACCAACGGTTCCAACGGCCAGCCGGGCACCCCCAACGAGGCCGACACCGGCTCCGGGTTCCCCGATTTCCTCACCGACCCCGCCACCGGAGCCCCGCTCACCGACCCGGCAGCCATCCGTGCCCTCTCCCTGGACCCCGAGGGCCTGGGTATTCCAGGCACCCTCTTCGCCGGAAACGGAGCCAACGGCGGCCCCGGCGGCGGGCGATTCGATACAGGAACGATGAACGCCTCCACGGCCGGCGGCGACGGACTGACCCCGCCGCAACGGCATCTGCAGGGATTGGTCAACCTCATCAGGTCGGCCGGCCAACCACGCACCGGGAAGAAAACCATTGGCATCCCCTCCCCGACGACTTTCATCATCGCGACCCTGGACGAACTCCGCGAACTGGCCACGACCCACGGCATCACCAGCCATGGCCAAAAACTGACCCCGGCGGAATTGCGCCAGGCCTTGTGCAACGGCGGAGCCGTGCCCATGACCCTCAACGGAAAATCCCGGATCCTGGACCTCGGCCAGGAGGAACGATTCTTCCCCGACTACATGCGCGAGGCCATCATTGCCCTCTACGGTGGATGCATCATGCCCGGCTGCACGGTTCCGCCCGAACACCTCGAGATCCATCACTTTGATTTCTACGCCGACGGCGGCAGGACCGCCATCCACCTCGGGGCACCCTGCTGCCCTGACGCCCACCACGGCTTCCACGCCGGGCTCTTCAAGGTCGTCCGCGACACCGACGGGCTCTTCTCCGTCATCCTGCCCAAGTTCATGGACCCCGAACAAAAACCGAGGCGCAACACCTACTGGCGCACCCCTGAACCGCGCCTGTTCTAAGCGCTGCTGCCCTGCTGGGTTTCGAGCCACGGATCAAACGCCAACCCGCCGACGCCCAGCGGGCGGATACGAAAAGGCGGTCCACCGCCACGGCACTGGCCGGGAGTGGACCGCCTATTTCCTGGTCTTCAAGAAAGTTACATCCCAAGGCATGGTGATCCCCTGCCCCGATGGGGAATACCGTCTCAGGCGTTGAGGAGGCCCTTGGCCTCCGCGACGCAATCGGGGCACTGGCGCAGTTCGTCGGTCGCGGCGCATTCGGCGCAGAAGAGTCGCAGGTTCCTGCAGGAGAGGTTCGAACAGTTCTCGAACTTGTTCGTCGGGGCCTCGCAGCACACGCATTTGCCGATGGTCACGGCGTCATCGCTGAATTCCATGTGCATGCGCTTGTCGAAGACATACAGTGATCCTTCCCACAGCCCCGTGTCGCCGAAGGTTTCCCCGTAGCGGACGATGCCGCCCTGCATCTGGTAGACCTCGGTGAAACCGCGCTTGACCATGAGCGCCGAGAGCACCTCGCAACGGATGCCGCCGGTGCAATAGGTGACGATCGGCTGGTCCTTCATCCCGTCGTACTTGCCCGACTCGATCTCTGCGATGAAGTCGTGGGTGGTTTCAACATCGGGCACGATCGCGTTCTTGAATTTGCCGATCTGCGCCTCGAAGGCATTGCGGCCGTCGAAGAACAAGACCTCCTGGCCGGCAGCCTTCTTCGTCTCCACCAGCTCGTGCAGTGCCTCGGGCTTGAGGTGGACACCGCCGCCCACCACGCCGTTTTCATCGACTTCCAGCTCGCCGGGGGCGCCAAAGGAAACCACTTCGTCACGGACCTTGACCGAGATCCGGGGGAAGTCCTCGGCCGAGCCTTCCGACCACTTGATGTCCATCTTCTTGAACGCCGGATACTCCCGGGTGGCCTTCACATACTTCTTGACTTCCTTGATTCCACCCCCGACCGTTCCGTTGATGCCGTCCTTGGAGATGATGATGCGGCCACGCAGGCCCCACCTCTCCAGAAGGGCACGCTGCCATAGGCGCACGGCCTCGGGATCGGCAATGCGGACAAAGGCGTAATACAAGACAATTCGGTTCTGCGACACGCTCTTAAGGGTATGGCCTAAAACCCGTGCGGTGCACGTGAGGTGGCAGTGATCACCTGGTTAACGCAGTGTTTCAAGCTTGCAACAGTTCCCCTAAATGGACGCCAGGTAGGCAGTACACGGGGTAGGGTCGGAACATGGGATCTACTGCAAGCGATGAACTAATCGGTACATGGGTATCTGGCTGGGCCGGTGCACGGGGCTACGAGAGCAGGCACGAGGGCCGCGTCCATGCAGCCCTGCGCCATGACACCTCGGGTGACTGGGAATACGTCATTTACGAGCCCTCCAACGAGGAATTGGTGGCCGTCGCGGAGACGCTCCACAAGCATCCCAAGCGTCGCTTGACGGCATTCGCCGATGAAACCTCGACCCTGATCGATGCCGCCCGGGCGGCAGGGCTCAACGTGCTCAATTCCGACGAGGTCCTGATGGTCACGGCGATGGGCGGCCACGATGTCGAGGAACCGCGTCCGGCCGATGGCTTCGCCTTCCAGATCGAACGCGACCAGACGCACGCCTACGTGTCCATCCACCCGGTCGAGGATCCGGAAGTCGTTGCGGCCAGCGGCCACGTTTCCGCCGTCAACGGCTACGCCATCTTTGACCGCATCATCACGGCCCCGGAATTCCGCCGCCGCGGTCTGGGCAGCCTGACCATGCGCGCCCTGGTCTCCCTGGCCCTGGAACACGACGTCGAGGAAGGCCTGCTGATCGCCAGTATCGACGGGCAGCAGCTGTACCAGTCCCTGGGCTGGACCAATCTGGGCAACGTCGTACTTTTTGAAGGCAAGCAGGAAGCCTAAGCGGCCTTCGGCACATCGAAGTGGCGGGTCTCGCGGATGCGAGGCCCACCACTTTCTTTTTCACTTGGCCACGGGCCGGTGCCCGGTGATGCCACAATGAAGCGGTGAACGCTTATTCGGAACAGATCGCCTTGCTGGGCCACGGGCCAACTCCCCAGGCGCTGCTCCATTCCCGGATCATCGAGGCCAGGGACGCGCTGCCCGGCCCCTGGCCCGATTGGGTGCACCCCGAAGTGCGAACCGCCTTCGAACGCACGGGTGTGGCCGCCCCGTGGCTGCACCAGGTGCAGGCCGCAAACCTCGCCCACGAGGGCAGCAACACAATCGTGGCCACCGGCACCGCCTCGGGCAAGTCACTGGCCTACCAGCTTCCGGCCCTGAACGCGATCCACACCTCGGCCCTGCAGAACCAGGCCAGCTTGGTCCCCAACGATGCCACGGTGCTCTACCTGGCACCCACCAAGGCCCTGGCCGCCGACCAGCTCAAGGCGATCGAGGGCTACCGCCTGCCCACCGTGCGGGCTGCCGGCTACGACGGGGACACCGAGGTCTCGGCCCGGCGCTGGATCCGCGACCACTCGAACTTCATCCTCTCCAACCCCGATATGCTGCACTTCGGGATCCTGCCCAACCACACCTGGTGGGCGCGGGTGCTGCGCCGGCTGAAATTCGTGATCATCGACGAAGCCCACTCATACCGCGGGGTCTTCGGCTCCAACATCGCCAACCTGCTGCGTCGCCTGCGCCGGATCTGCGCGCACTACGGGGCCAACCCGGTGTTCATCGGGGCCTCGGCAACCAGTGCCGACCCGGCTGCCTCCTTCTCCAGGCTCATCGGCGCCCCGGCCACCGAGGTCACCAATGACTTCTCCCCCAAGGGCCCGGTGACCATTGCGCTGTGGGAGCCGCCACTGACCGAGTTGCACGGGGAGAACGGCGCACCTACCCGGCGCACCGTCATCGCCGAGACCTCGAACCTGCTGGCGAATCTGGTCTGCTCCCACGTGCGGACCCTGGCGTTCATCAAGTCCCGGCGCGGGGCCGAAACCATAGCCACGATCACCCGCTCGATGGTGGACCAGGTCCATCCCTCGCTGCCCGAGCGGGTGGCGGCCTACCGCTCCGGCTACCTTCCCGCCGAGCGCCGGGAGCTGGAGAATGCGCTGCGCGACGGAACCCTGCTGGGGGTCGCGTCCACCTCGGCGCTGGAACTGGGCATCGACGTGGCCGGGCTCGACGCGGTGCTGGTGGCCGGCTGGCCCGGGACACGCGCCTCGTTCTTCCAGCAGATCGGGCGGGCCGGGCGCGCCGGACAGGACTCGCTGGCGGTGTTGGTGGCCAGCGACGACCCGCTGGACACCTACCTGGTCAACCATCCCGAGGCGATCTTCGAGGCCGGGGTCGAGGCCACCGTCTTTGACCCGGAAAACCCCTATGTGCTCTCCGGGCACCTGTGCGCCGCAGCCGAGGAACTGCCGCTGCGCACCGAGGACCTGGCGGCCTTCGGGCCCAGCGCCCACGGGCTGCTGGACTCGCTGGTGGAGCGCGGGTTCCTGCGCCGCCGCCCGGCCGGCTGGTTCTGGACGCACCCCGAGCACGCAGCCTCCATGGTGAAGCTGCGCGGCGACGGCGGCGGGCCGGTGAGCATCATCGAATCCGACACCGGCGCGCTGCTGGGCACCATGGACTCCCCGCAGACGCACTACCAGGCGCACGACGGGGCCATCTACGTGCACCAGGGCGCCACCTACGTCGTCGACGAGCTGAACGAAACCGACCACTGCGTCATGGTCACCCGCGCCAACCCGGATTTCTACACCCAGGCCCGGGACATCACCACGGTCGAGGTCGTCACTTGCGACCGCTCGGTGGAGTGGGGACCGATCACCGCGAACTTCGGCGACGTGGTGGTGACCACCCAGGTGGTGTCCTTCCAGCGCAAGTCGTTGACGAGCAACGAGATCCTCTCCGAGGAGCCGCTGGAGCTGGAGGCCCGGGACCTGCACACCAAGTCCGTGTGGTTCACCATCCCCGAGACCCGGCTGCTGGCCGCCGGAATCACCCCGGAGGAATTCCCCGGGTCGCTGCATGCGGCCGAACACGCGGCCATCGGGCTGCTGCCGCTGGTGGCCTCCAGCGACAGGTGGGACATCGGCGGGGTGTCCACGGCGCTGCACATGGACACCGGGATGCCGACGATTTTCGTGTACGACGGGCACCCGGGCGGTGCCGGTTTCGCCGAGCGCGGCTTCGAGGCGGCGCGCACCTGGCTGGCTGCCACCCGGGATGCGATTGCCGCCTGCGAATGCGCCACCGGCTGCCCCTCTTGCGTGCAATCACCCAAGTGCGGGAACAAGAACAATCCGCTGGACAAGGCCGGGGCCGTGCGCCTGCTTTCGGCGATCCTGTCCGAGGCGCAACGGGCGGCCGGTCCGCTCCCCCCGGGATAGCCGGCCCGGGCGCCCGCGGTGCCCGCCGCGGCGATCAATCGCCGCGCCAGGGTTGCGGCGGTGGCCCGGCCCGGGCCACCGAATGTGCCCGGGTCAGCGGCGGCAGCCAGCCCAACGTAGACACCGGCACCTGGACACGCACCGTCACGATCTGACCGCCCGGGCCCTGCCGCGTGCAACCGGCCAGGGTTGCACCATTCGCGGTGGCGGTTGCAGCGGCGACGGCGCACGGGTCCCCAGGCAACAGCTGGCGGGCGGCATCCGCGGCAGCCAGTGCCGCCAGGTCCGCCGCCGAGCCTGCCTTGGCGCCGGCGTTGGAGACTGCGGTGAACATCAGCACCGCCACCAGCCCCAGCGCAGCCACGCATACCACCGCGAGCATCAGCACTGTGCCACTGCCGCGTTGGCGACGGGCCGTGGCCGGTCCCGGGGCCGTGGCCGGTCCCGGGGCCGTGGCCGGGCACGGGGCCGTGGCTGGAGGCATGTCCGTGGCCGGGTGCGTGTGGGCACTTGGGGCCGGGCTCATGGCTGCTGCTCCGTGCGCGCGCTGGCTTCGGCCCGCAATTCGATATCCCCGAGCAGCGGCAGGTCCACCGCGGCCCGGATGACCACGTGCCCGTATCCGCCGGATTCACCGGTGCTCACGCTGATCCGCTCCCCGGCAATACGGTGGGCGGTGCCGACGGCCTCCGGCGTCGAGGTCCCGCGGGCCAGTTCCCGGGCCGCGGCACTGGCGGCCTGCTGGATGCGGACCTGCTGCCCGCCCACGGCGCCGGCCCCGGCGACCACGGCCAGCAAGATGGCCACCGCGGGCAGCAGCACCGCCACCTCGGCGGTGGCGGAACCGGCTTGCGAATGCCTGGCCATGGCGCGCCTGCCTCCGGCTAGAAGGACAGGGCCTGGCGGATCAGGCCCATCAGCAATCCGCGCACGTCCCCGCTGGAAAGGATGCTCACCAGCAGCCCGGCGAAGGCCACCGCGGCCAGGGTGACGATGGCGAATTCGGCGGTGGTGCTGCCATCCTCGTCGGCCAGCGCCGCAGGGGTCGGCTCGGTGCCCCGATGCAGGTCGATGTGTCCGGGTGCAGCGTCGGTCATGTGGTTGTCCATGGTCTTGTCCTTTGTTCGGTCGTTGTCTGGTTGCTCCTGGAACTGCGGGTTGGTCCGCGTGCCGCCACGGAGCGTGGCGTGTGGCTCCCGCTTCGAGTGTGGGCGACGGCCCCCGGCCCCCGGCTGGGGCTGGGTCGGGCTGGGGATAACCGGCGGGGGGCGGCTTGGGTGGCAGGTGCGTGGGCCGCCGGCCGGTGCCGGAAAGTGCGGGGAGGCTAGAAGCGCGGGAGCAGGGAGATCACCACGGGCACCACGCCGAGGCAGATGAAGGCCGGCAGCGCGCAGAGCCCCAGCGGGATCACCAGCTTGATGCCGAACTCGGCGCCGCGGGCCTCGGCCTCCCGGACACCGCGCTTGCGGGCGGAGGCCGCGGCCGAACGCAGCAGGGCAGCGGCCGGGGCGCCGGAGAGCCGGGTCAGGCGCAGCGACTGCTCCAGTTCGCGTGCCGGCCCGGCACCCTGTCCCCAGGCCCGCTCCCATCCGACGTTCAGGTCCAGGGCGCGGGAGACCAGCAGCAACGAGGCATACCCCGGGACGTTGGTGCCGATGATTCGCAGCACCGAGCGGATCGGCAGCCCGGATTCGAGCAGCGTGGCGCACATTTCCAGCACCAGCGGCAGCGGTTCCGCAGGGCCTTCTGCGCCGGATCCGGCATGGGGACCGGCATCGGCACCGGCCGCGGCCTGCATGCCCTTGCGCTGCGGGAGAGCGGACGGGGACCGGTCCCTGGACGGGCCCCGCGGCAAGGATCCGGCACCGCTGAAGATCCACACCGCGGCACCGGCCAGGAGCACCGCGACCAGTGCGGGAGTCACGAGGGCACCTTGTTGCCGATGGCCCGCAGCATCCTGCCGCACCAGAAGCGGTTGCCCAGCCACAGGCAGGCACCGGCCACCAGCGCGATGCGCCCGGCGGGATGCGTGGTGAGGACCGACAGCGGGTTGATGCCCAGCAGCTGGCCCAGGCCCAGCCCGATTCCGGGCAGGAAGGTCAGCAGCCTGCTGGTGGCACGCGGTCCGGCGAGCGCGGAGTGCAGGGCCCGGTGCATGTCGGCGGCGGATTCCGCGTCCTCGGCAAGGGTGTCGAGCAACTCGGCGAGCGCCGCACCGGATTCCTCGCAGATCGCCAGGCACCAGGCCAGCCGCGTCCACAGCCGCCGGTTGCCCGGGTGGGTGGCGGCGTGGGCCGCCAGGCCCTGCTGCAGCGTTCCGCCGGTGTGCACCTGGGCCAAGGCGCGGCTTGCCCCGGAGCACAAGTCGTTGGCGGTGCGGGTGGAGCCCCGGGCCCAGAGCTCGGCCAGCAGCCCGAAGGCGGCGGCAGGGGCGGTTCCGGCACGCAGCAGCGCGGCGAGCTGGCGCAGGAACTTCGCGTATTCCTCGGTGTCGGACGCATGGTCGGTGCGATCGCGGCGGGTGCGACGCGATGGCCGGTTGGCGGGGGCCTCGTGTGCCTGGTTCCCCGGGCGACCGGGCGGTCTCGGCAGCCGCCGGCCCCCGGCGTTCCCGCCGCCGAGCCACAGCCAAGGGGCGGCACCCGCCAGCAACACGGCCAGGGCGGCGAGGGCCGCACTCACCAGGGGCTCGTTTCCCCGGCGGCTTCAAGGCGGGAGCGGAACCACGCCAGGGCACCGGGGTCGGCGGAATCGGAGCCCGGTTCGTGGATCAGGTGCACCGCCAGCGTCCCGGCGTCGGCCAGGACCAGCCGGCCCAGCTGGACCGGCCCCCTGGCCCCGGTGGCAGGGTCGCGCCGCACGTGGATGAGCACGTCCAGGGCGCTGGCCGCCTGCAGCGCGGTGGCCGCGGCGTCCATCGCCGCCAGTGCGCCCATCGCCGCGAGGCGTGCGGGAACCGCAGCCACGGAGTTGGCGTGCAGCGTGCCGGCGGCCCCCTCGTGCCCGGTGTTCATGGCACCGAGGAACTCGCGCACCTCCGCGCCCCGGCATTCCCCGACCACCAGCCGGTCCGGGCGCATGCGCAGCGCCTGGCGCACCAGGGCCTGCAACCCGATTTCGCCTGCGCCCTCGACATTGCCGCCGCGCGCCTGCAGCCCGATCAGGTGCGGGTGGGAAGGGGCGAGCTCTCCGGAGTCCTCGACCACGATGATCCGCTGGTTTCCCGGCACCCGGGCCAGCATCGCGGCCAGCAGGGTGGTCTTGCCGGCCCCGGTGCCGCCGGAGACCAGGAAGTTCAGTTTCGCCGCGACGATGGCCTCCAGGGCCGCGAGCCAGTGCGGGTCGGCGACCAGGGTGTCCAGCTTCTGGTTGCTGTTGGACTTGATGCGGATGGACAGCAGCGGGCCGCCGGTGGAAATCGGGGGCAGCACCGCGTGGATGCGGTAGTTGCCCAGCGAGACATCGACGAAGGGCGCGGCGTCGTCCAGCCGCCGTCCCCCGGCGGCGGCCAGGCGCACGGCCAGCGCGCGGATCGCCGAGGGGTCGGTGAACTCCAGCTCGGAGGCGTGCAGCCCGGCGCTGCCGTCGACCCATACCCGGCCGGTGGCGTCGATGAGGATGTCGGTGGTGCCCGGGACCTGGGCGAGGCGTTCGAGCACCCCGAGCCCGTGGATGTCATCGCTCAGGCTGCGCAGCATCTCGGTGCTGGATGCGGCTCCCATCACGCTGCCCGAGGCGCGCACCGCGGCGGCCAGGTCGATCTCGGTGAGCCCGCCGGCCGTGTCCAGGGCCCGGCTGCGGATCTCTTCGAGCACCCTCGGGTCGGCGCCCGGGGCCTGCGCGGGTGCCGCGGCCGCCCAGCGTCGCCTTCCACGGGCAGGGGTTCGTGCCGGTGTGCCGGTGGCTGCCGGATTTCCCGCCGGTTCCGGGGTGCTCATGCCGCCTGCCCCGGAGCAGTATCGGGTTGGCCGCCGAGCCTGGCGACGGCGCGGCGCAGCGGGCGGTGCGCCAGTGCATTCATCAGCGCCCCGTCCGCTGCACATCGTTCGATGCGGCGGGCCGGGGCGAAGTACCCGCCCAGCTCCACGCCGGTCCGCAGGGCCAGGGCGCGGGTGTCCGTCCCGGAGGCCAGCTTCCCGGTGAGGACCAGCCGCCAGTTCGCCGCGTGCTCCCCCAGCCGCGCCGCGGTTCCCGCCGCGCCGCTCCCGGGCCGTGCGGAAAGCAGCAGCAGCCGGGTGTTGGCCAGTGCGGCCATGGACGCGGGAACCCCGGTGAGGTGTCCGGCGTCGATCACGATGCGTTCGTAGATGCGCCGGGAAGCGGCCAGCACCTCGGTGAGCAGGGCCTCGGAGGGCGTGAAACAGCCCGGGTTCCGCGCCCAGGAGAGCACCGCGGTGCCCGCCGACAGCGGGAGGATTTCGGCGAGCTGGCCCGGGGAAAGCTGGCCGCGGGCGTGCTGCAGGTCCTCCCAGCCCAGGCCGTCCGGTTCCCGGGCCCGCAGCACCGGCCAGAGACCGGTCGAGTGCGGGTCGGCATCCAGCAGCAACGTCCGGTGCCCGTCCAGCGTGGCAGTCGCTGCCAGCAGGGCGGCAAAGGTGGAGGTCCCTGCCCCGCCGACGGCCCCTGCAACGATGGTGGTGTGGGCCCGCCCAGAATGCAGTCCCAGCTCGCCGAGGTATTCGCCCAGCCATGCGGCAGCCTGCGGCAGCACCGCCACCCGGGCCCCGGGGCAGGTGGCGGCCGCACGCCACAGCACGTCCTGGTGTTCCTCCCGGCCGGTGAGCACCAGCGTGGCGGCGGAGAGCCGGGCATCGATTTCCGCGACGCAGTCCTGCCCCACCAGGATCACCTCGTCGCGGTGGTCTGCCGCCCGTGCGGCGTCCCGGCACGGCAGCAATTGCACCCCGGCTCCCACGGCGACCGCTGCCAGCACCTGGGCCAGCTCGACGTCCCGGCTGAACAGGATGCAGCGGGCAAGTTCCGCCGGCCGGTTCCCGGCAGGGAGCACCGGCAAGTTGAGGTTCACCGCCGCGGCGGGGTCCACGGGCACCTCGGGGGTCGAGGGCGCCGTGGCGGGCAGGACGCGTGCCGGAACCTCGGCGGGCGCGGCGGACCAAGGCTCCGGCCCCGTGGGGCCCACACGTTCCGCCGCCGGGGCAAGGCCGGGCATCGGCGATGGGGCCGGCGATGGGGGCCGTGCCTGCGCACGGGCCGCCCGCAGCGCCGGAAGCTGCAGGTTTCGCGGGCCCACCCCGGGCAGCCGGGCCACAAATCGTGTCTGTTCATTCATGCCATCCAGCGTGGACCCTCGGCTCTCCCCCGGTGAAGCTCCCGGTGGCCGGGGAACGGACAATCACCCGCGGGCGCCGATCGGTCATGTGCGGGAAAGCGCGACGGCGGAGGGGCGGACCGGTACGTGCACGCAAGGAACTGCGAGAATGAACCGTGCAGCAATTTGCGGTAGTGGCCACCCACTCCATCTCCCAGCCCGAACCCGAAGCCGGTTCCGCCACCGCCGTGGTCCAATTGGTCGACGCGGAAGGCACCGCGCTCATCCCTCCCGTGCAGGTCTACGGCAACCAGCTTCCAACGGTGGTCGCGGAGCTGGAGGCCACGCGCAGGCCGCGCTGGGTCTTCGATTCGGTGCACGCCTGGTACCCGGGGCTGCTGGCCGCGCAGGTGCGCATCGAACGCGCCCACGATGTGCGGCTGGTCCGCTCCATCCTGCGCAACGCGCCCTATGCGCTGCCCGGGGAATACCTCTCGGCCATCGGCCGCGAAACGGATCCGGCCAACGCCGCCCCGGCGCATCTCTTGCCGCCTGCGCGGGTGCCGGAGAACCAGGGCGAGCTGTTCTCCGAGCCGAAGGACCGCACCGGCGCGCTGGAAAACGTGCTCGCCGAGTTCCTGGCCCAGCGTGCCGCGGTGCCGGACACGGAGCGCGGGGCCCGGCTGGGCCTGCTGCTGGCGGCCGAGTCCGCCGGGGCGCTGATCGCCGCGGAAATGACCCATGCGGGGGTGCCCTGGGACGTGGCCGAGCACCACCGGCTGCTGCTTCAGGCCCTGGGTGAGCGCGTTCCGGCCGGGGTGCGTCCGGAACGCATGGAGGAGCTGGCCGCACAACTGCGCGCCCTGCTCGATGCCCCCACGCTGAACCCCGACTCCCCGGCCGAGCTGCTCAAGGCCATGAACCGGGCGGGCATCGCGGTGACCAACACGCGGGCCTGGGAGCTGACGGAAATCAAGCACCCGGTCATCGAGCCGCTGCTGGCGTACAAGAAGATCGCCCGGCTGGCCACCGCCAACGGCTACGCCTGGGTGGACCGCTGGGTGCATGAGGGGCGCTTCCGCCCCGAATACATCGTCGGCGGGGTGGTCACCGGTCGCTGGGCGTCCCACGGCGGCGGGGCGCTGCAGATCCCGCACCAGGTCCGCTCGGCCGTGCGCGCCGATCCCGGCAAGGTGCTGGTGGTCGCAGATGCCGCGCAGCTGGAGCCGCGGATCCTGGCCGCGCTCTCGCGCGACACCGCGCTCGCGGCGGCCGCAACGGCCCGGGACCTGTACCAGGGGATTGCCGATGCAGGTTTCGGCGGGGACCGGGCGCACGCCAAGGTCGCGATGCTCGGGGCGATGTACGGGGCCACCAGCGGCGAATCCGGCCGGCTGATGCCCCAGCTCAAGGCCACCTACCCCAAGGCCGTGGGGCTGGTCGAATGGGCCGCTGCGCAGGGCGAGGCCGGGGCCGGCGTGGCGACGTTCCTGGGCCGCGGAACCCCCGAGGCACCCGAAGGCTGGCTGAAGTCCAGGTCGCGCGCCTCCACGGAGGCCGAGCAGCGCGCGGTGGAGGCCGAGGGCCGCTCACGCGGCAGGTTCACCCGCAACTTCATCGTCCAGGGCACCGCCGCGGAGTGGGCGCTGTGCTGGATGGGCGAGCTGCGCCGACGGATGAACGCGGGCCAGGCGGCCGGGGTGGACACCGGCGAGTTGGTGTTCTTCCTGCACGACGAGATCATGCTGCACGTCCCGGCGGCCCAGGCCCGGGCCGTGGTTGAGCTGGTGCACGAGTCGGCCAGGTCGGCCTCCGAGCTGCTCTTCGGGAAGATCCCGGTGGACTTCCCGGTCACCGCCGTCATCGTCGATTCCTACGACCAGGCCAAGTAGCGCCGCTTGCCTCAGGGGACCCGGCGCCCGCCGACGTGGATCGACACCTCGCGGCCCTCGTCCCAGGGCACTGTCCAGCCCAGGTCGTTGAAGATCCTATCCAGCAGGATCCCCGTGAAGCCCCAGATGAAGCCGCCGTCCACGTCGAAGGCCGGCGCGGAAAAGCGCTGCCCGTCGCGCTCGATGACCGAGGAGACCCGGTGCGCCGGATCCAGCAGGTCGGCCACCGGCGCGCGGAAGACCGTGGAGGACTCCGCGGTGTCCACCACGAACACCTCAGAGGGTGCGTGCCACCAGCCGATGACCGGGGTGACGATGAAGTTGGTGATGGGCAGCTCCGCGTCGGGCAGCACGCCCAGGATCTCCACCCCGTCCGGGTCGAGCCCGGTCTCCTCGCCGGCCTCGCGCAGGGCCGCGGCGATTGCGTCCTCGTCCTCCGGGTCGACCTTGCCGCCGGGGAAGGCGACCTGCCCGGCGTGCTTGCGCAGCGTATCCGCCCGGGTCACGAAGAGCACATCCAAATCCTCGTGCACCGACTTCACCGCGCTGGTGGCCGGCACGTCGTCGAGCCGCCCGAAGAGGATCAGCACCGCCGCGTGCCTGGCCGATTCGGGGTCCAGCGGGTTGAACACCCAGGTCTCGGGCATCTTCGTCGCATCCAGGGCGCCGTTGCCCACCAGGTGCGCCTTGGCCGCGATCATCTCCAGCAATTCCGTGCGAACGCTCATGCTTGAAGTCCGTATCCTTGCGCGCGCAGCTCGCGGCGGGTGGCCCCGGCGCGCATCTTTTCCAGCAGTTCCTCGCGCCCCGGCGCCAGTTCGTACTTGAGCAGCTTGGCTGCCTTGGCCTCGTCGGTCTCGCCCTCCCCGTAGGCGGGGCAGAGCGTGGTCAGCGGGCAGGCGCCGCAGGCCGGCTTGCGGGCCAGGCAGATGCGCCGGCCGTGGAAGACCACCCGGTGGCTGAGCATGGTCCAGTCCTTCGGCTCGAAGAGCGCACCGACCTCGTGCTCGATCTTCACCGGGTCCGATTCTTCGGTCCAGCCAAAGCGCCGGGCGAGGCGGATGAAGTGGGTGTCCACGGTGATCCCCGGGATCCCGAACGCGTTGCCGAGCACCACGTTGGCGGTCTTGCGCCCCACCCCGGCCAGCGTGATGAGGTCCTCGAGCCGACCGGGCACCACGCCGTCGTATTCGTCGACGATCCGGGTGGACAGGGCCAGCAACGAGTTCGCCTTGGCGCGGAAGAACCCGGTGGAACGGATCAGCTCCTGCAGCGCGGCGGGCTCGGCCTGGCTCATGGCCAGCGGATCGGGGTAGGCGGCAAAGAGCGCGGGCGTGATCGCGTTGACCCGCACGTCGGTGGTCTGGGCCGAGAGCACCGTGGCCACCAGCAGCTCGAAGGCGTTGGTGAAGTCCAGTTCCGCGACAGCGTACGGGTAGGTTTCGGCCAGGATCCGGTTGATCTTCCGCGCCCGGCGCTTGCGCCCCAGCGCCGTCTCTTCGCGAGCCATGCCTACTTGTCCGGGAATTGCAGGTCGTCGAGGTCGCGCAGCACCGCGGGGCGGCCCTCGGCGAGGTTGATCAGGTATTCGGTGCCGCGGTCTTCCAGGCACAGGATCCATTTCCCGGGGTTCAGCGTCGCGAGCATGGTGCCGTTGACCGGGTGGAAGACCGGGCGCGAGTGGTTCAGGGCGAACCAGAAACTGGCGGGCTCCGGATCGGCGGCGGCAACCTCGGCCCGGGCCCCGAAGGAGGACTCCGCCTCGACCTTGGCATGCTCGACGGCGGCGCGGTGCGCGTCGATCTCGGTACGCGAGAGCGCGGCGGTGGCCTTGATGTCGCCGGTCCGCGGGACGGCCATGGTTGCAGGGTTCGGGTTCCCGACGGCCGGGACACCGGATACCTCGGCGGGTTTCGCGTCCGCTGCGGCTTCGTTCGCCTTCTCCGGGTGGTCGGCGGTGTCCGTTCCGGCGTCCTCGACCAGGCTCCGGCCGGGCCCGTCGCCGTCCTTGCCGCCATCGATGGGGCCCGGGGCAGCCGGCTCCGGCTTTCGGGCCGACGCCGCTTCGGTCGACGCCGCTTCGGCCGCGCCGGTGACAGGCGTGGCTGCGCCGGCCCCGGTTTCAGGCTTGGAGTCCTTCATGGCGGCTGCGGTGCCGGCACCCGTGCCGGGCTCCGCCGCGGCGTCCGGGTCCCCGTTGTTGCCGGTCGACGGCTTGGAGTCGTTTTCCGTGGCCCGTGCGGCATCGGCAGCCTCGCCCGTTTTCGCGGGCTCGGCGGCGCCCGATTCCGGTTCGGCCACCGACGCCTCGGCCCGGGAACCGTCGACGGTGGAGGCCTCCTTGGCCGATGCCAATGCTGTGTCCTTGCCCGGCTCCGGTGCGTCGTTGTCGGACGCGTTGGATCCGGAGGCCGGGGCCTGGTCGGAGTCCTGCTTGAGCGGCGTGTGGTCGGTCTTGTTCGCTGGGCCGGCCGTGGCGCCGGTGGGCACGGCCGAAGCCGGGGCGGAGGCTTCGGACGAGGCGGCCGCGGCCGGGCTGGCTGCAGCAGCAGCGGCCGTGGAAGCGGCGGTGGCGCTGGCGGCTCTTGCCGGAACCGCAACGGGGCCGGCCTCGCGGCGTGCCTCGTCCTTGCCCGTCACCGGCATGCCCGGGCGGTTCGCGGCGTGGCCCGTCGAGGTTGCCGGGGTTTCCGGGGAACCGGAGCTGCTGGCGCCGAAGCTTTCCGGCTCGGTCGACGCAGCGGCGGCTGACGGTTTCGCGGCCGGGGGTGCCGGTGCCAGGACGTTGGAACCCAGCACGGTTTCGCCGCCGGGAACGAAGTCGCGGCGGAAGGCCCCGAGATAGCTGGCCAGCGTCGTGCCGGTGATCATTGCCAACGCCCCGATGAGCCCGATCAGGTAGGCCGGGGACATGGACGCCACGTAGGAGTTGAAGAAGTAGGCGGCGGCAAACAGGGACACGACCGATCCGGCCTGATCCAGGCTCAGCGACCCGATGCGCACCCGGGTGCGTCCGGTGAGCCGTCGCCAGGTGAACCCGGCGGCGACCAGCAGCGGCAGCAGCAGGGAGACCAGCAGGTGGAAGGGCATGCCCGGGAAGATCCACATGTTCACCGAGACGGTCTTGGTCCACGGGATCGGGATGAGCGAACCCACCAGCACCAGCAGCCCGCCGAGGATGACGAACCCGTCGCGCATCGTCAGCGGCCCCAAAACCGCCCTGGGCGTGCGCCCGGGCGTCGAACCCTCTGCCTTGGTATGCACCTTGTCCATGTGAAGACCCCGCTTCTTGTTCGTGTTGCTTCCTTGGCCCTGCCTCGGCGCCCGGTCGGCGCGTACCCGTTGGGTGTGTGCTTGGACCGCTTGCGCCTTGAAGGCAGCGCTGGATACAACCCTATCCGTGCCGCCGGCCAACGCGCGCGATTGGGCGCACCGCGAATACCGCCCGTGTTTCGCCGTCGTTGGCCAAGGCCCCGTCCCGGTCCCGCACGACAGCGGACCGGAGTCGTTCCCGGGCGGGGTTCCGGGGCCCGGGAGCCCGGAACCCTACGACCGCTGGGCGTGGATAATTGCCGCTCAACGCACAATCACCACCCCTCCACCGTCATACTTGTGACGGGTCGCACTCGGGGAAGCCCCGCGGCTGTAATCTGAATCACCAGACCCCACTTTAGTTGTTGGAAGGACCAAAACCGTGTCGGACACCCACACCCCCACGCTGGACAACCTCTCGCATGAGACCCGCGCCTTCGCCCCGAGCGCCGAGTTCGTGGCCAATGCCATCGGCAAGCCGGAACAGTACGAGGCAGCCAACGCCGACCGCCTGGGCTACTGGGCCGAGACGGCCCGCAAGGTCTTGACCTGGGACACCGACTTCACCGAGGTCCTTGACTGGTCGGGCGCTCCGGTGGCCAAGTGGTTTGCCGACGGCAAGGTCAACGCCGCCTACAACGCCCTGGACCGCCACGTCGAAAACGGGCTCGGCGACCGCGTCGCCATCCACTTCGAGGGCGAACCGGGCGACACCCGCTCCTACACCTACTCCCAGCTCACGACGGCCGTGAAGCAGGCCGCCAACGCCTTCGAGTCCCTTGGCGTGGCCAAGGGCGACCGCGTCGCGGTCTACCTGCCGATGATTCCCGAGGCCGTCATCACGATGCTGGCCTGTGCCCGCATCGGCGCGATCCACTCCGTGGTCTTCGGCGGCTTCTCCGCCGACGCGCTGCGCTCCCGCGTCGACGATGCCGAGGCCAAGCTCGTGGTCACCGCCGACGGCACCTGGCGCCGCGGCAAGCCCTCGGCCCTGAAGCCCGCCGTCGACGAGGCCCTGGCCGCCCCCGGCCACACCGTGCAAAACGTGCTGGTGGTCAAGCGCAACGGCCAGGACGTCACCTGGAACGAGAAGCTGGACAAGTGGTGGTCCGAGACCGTGGACTCCGCCTCCACGGAGCACACCGCCGTGGGACATGAATCCGAGCACCCGCTCTTCGTGCTCTACACCTCCGGCACCACCGGCAAGCCCAAGGGCATCATCCACACCACCGGCGGCTACCTGGTCCAGGCCGCCGCCACGCACCGCGACACCTTCGACCTGCACCCGGAAACCGACGTCTTCTGGTGCACCGCCGACA
This sequence comes from Arthrobacter sp. AQ5-05, assembly GCF_003287975.1. Classification (GTDB taxonomy): domain Bacteria; phylum Actinomycetota; class Actinomycetes; order Actinomycetales; family Micrococcaceae; genus Paeniglutamicibacter. The sequence continues at coordinate 156,429 of NZ_QMKQ01000003.1, read as the reverse complement.
TCGGCTGGGTCACCGGCCACACCTACGTCACCTATGCACCGCTGGTCAACGGCGCCACCCAGGTCATGTACGAGGGCACCCCCGATTCCCCGCACCAGGGCCGCTGGTGGGAGATCGTGGAAAAGTACGGGGTGACCATCCTGTACACCGCACCCACCGCCATCCGCACGTTCATGAAGTGGGGCCGGCAGATCCCCGACTCCTACGACCTGTCCTCGCTGCGCCTGCTCGGCTCGGTGGGCGAACCCATCAACCCCGAGGCGTGGATGTGGTACCGCGAGGTCATCGGATCCAACAACGGCCCGAACGGGGAAAAGAAGGAGCACCCGACCCCGATCGTGGACACCTGGTGGCAGACCGAGACCGGCGCGCACATGATCGCCCCGCTGCCCGGGGTCACCGCGACCAAGCCGGGCTCCGCCCAGACCCCGGTCCCGGGCATCACCGTGGACGTGGTCGACGAGATGGGTGTTTCCGTGGGCAACGGCGAAGGCGGTTTCCTGGTCATCCGGGACCCGTGGCCGGCCATGCTGCGTGGCATCTGGGGCGACATGGACCGGTACAAGGAAACCTACTGGTCCCGCTTCGAGGGCATGTACTTCGCCGGCGACGGCGCCAAGAAGGACGAGGACGGGGACATCTGGCTGCTGGGCCGCGTGGACGACGTCATGAACGTCTCCGGGCACCGGCTGTCCACCACCGAGATCGAGTCCTCGCTGGTCGCCCACCCGTACGTGGCCGAGGCCGCGGTCGTCGGGGCGAAGGACGAGACCACCGGCGAGGCAGTGGTCGCCTTCGTGATCCTGCAGATCGAACCGGCCGAGGGCGAGGACGTGGTCGCGACGCTGCGGGCCCACGTCGGCAAGGACATCGGCCCGATCGCCAAGCCGCGCCACATCCTGGTGGTCCCCGAGCTGCCCAAGACCCGCTCGGGCAAGATCATGCGCCGCCTGCTCAAGGACGTCGCCGAGGGCCGCGAGGTCGGGGACTCCACCACGCTGGCCGACAGCACCGTGATGACGCAGATCGCCGATTCGATGCGGAAGTAGCACCGCGCAAGCCGCCGGCGGGCGGGAAAGGCACACGGCCTTCCCCGCCCGCCGCGTCTTTTAACGCAAACCCCGGCTTGCCGCCACGGCCCGCCCCGCCCCGACTGCCTAAGCTGGAGGCATGAGTGAAAACACCCCTGCGCGCATCCTGGTCCTCAACGGCCCGAACCTGAATCTCCTGGGCACCCGGGAACCGGAGATCTACGGGCACGAGACCCTGGCGGACGTCGAGGAGCTGTGCCGCGCCGCCGCCGCCAAGGCCGGCTACGAGGTCGAGTTCCTGCAGTCGAACCACGAGGGCGTGCTGATCGACGCGATCCACGCCGCGCGCGGGACCTTCTGCGGCATCGTGATCAACCCCGGCGCCTTCACCCACACCTCCATTGCGCTGGCCGACGCCATTTCCGGGGTGCAGCTGCCGGCCATCGAGGTGCACATCTCCAACGTCCACAAGCGCGAGGCCTTCCGCCACCATTCCTACATCTCCCCCGTTGCCGCTTCCATCATCGTGGGGGCGGGAGTCAACGGGTATGTTCTGGGTGTGCAGCAACTGATCCACCTCGCCTCCCGGTAAGCCGGGGCCACGGACGCCTGTGCGGGAGCCGGCCGGCTCGGTAGAGTGTGGCCATGAGCACCGAGGACGATGTCCGCAGGCCATGCCTGGCCCTTCCCGGCGTCACCGAGAGACCGGGCTGGCAGCGGCCCGCCTGGTTTGCCTGGTTCGCCTGGTTCGGCAAGACACTTCTGGCCCGCATCCGGGTGGAGGGCGTGCTCACCGTGAAGTCCGGCGAGCGCGAGGCGCACGCGGCCATGGAACCGGACATCCACTTCCGGACGCCGCACCATGGGCGCCCGCCGTTGCCGGTGCCGGTCAGGCTCGAACGCGTCGATCCGGTGGGACTCGCCGAGCTTCTGGCCGAGTCGCACCGGCTGGCCGGCGGCACCCGCTGATGCGCCCCGGCTGCGGGGTGCCCAGCGCCCACGCTGGACGCAACTGCGGCATCGCGGACACCCATTCGACCCGGCGACGTGAGGCAGGAACGTGAGCACCCAGGCAACCGAAGCCACTGCTTCCCTCTACCGGGACTACGCACGCCGCTGGTTCCCCGGCCACAGCGAGCTCTACGTCCAGTGGGCGACGGGTGTGGCAAACACCCCGGAGCTGTTGGCCCTCGTTTCCGAATTGCCCGAGCCCAGGCGGCAACCGAATCTGGTCTTCGCCGCGGCGCGTTTCCACGGATGCCCGGACGAAACGTTTCCGCAGCTGCAAAAGTACCTCGGGGCGCACTGGCCGGCAATCCGGGCGATCGTCCTGGACCATGCCACCCAGACCAACGAGGCGGGTCGCTGCGCCACATTGCTGCCGGCCCTGGCAATGGTGGCGGCGCAGGAACGGCGGCCCCTGGCGCTGATCGAGGTTGGTCCCTCCGCGGGCCTGTGCCTGCTGCCGGACCTCTACTCGTATTCCTACGACGGGGCCGCGCCGCTGGGTAACGGGTCCCCGTTGCTGCGCTGTTCGACCACCGGCAATCCCCCGATCCCGCGTCGGCTCCCCGAGATCGCCTGGCGGGCCGGGGTGGATCTGAATCCGCTCGACGGCACCGATCCGGACACCGTGGCGTGGCTGCGGGCCCTGGTCTGGCCCGGGCAAGACGAACGCCTGGAGCGGCTGGATGCGGCCCTGGGCACGCTGGCCGCGCTGGCATCCGGTGCCTTGCAGGCCGCGGCCGGCGCCCCGCTGCTGCTGTCAGGGGACCTGAACGAACGAATCTCCGAACTGGTGGATGCGGCGCCGAAGCACGCGGTGCCGGTGGTCATGCACTCGGCGGTGCTCGCCTACCTGGGCCAGGCCCAACGGGCACGCTTCGCCGAAACCATCGCGACGCTGGGCTGCCGCTGGATCTCCAACGAGGCGTTCTTCATGGACGCGGCAAACCGCTCGCAGCAGGGCTCCGACGCCAACTTCTTCACCCTCGCCCTGGACCGGGTCCCGCTGGCCCGCACCGGACAGCACGGGGCCGAACTCCACTGGCTCTGATGCCTCCGGTGCTTCCAGGCCCCGCACCCGCTGGGCAGGGCCCTAGTGCGGGGAGCAGGCGCCGGTGGGCACCGGTTCGCGGGAGGAAGCGGACTTGGCCAGTGCCGCGTTGATCTCGTCAAGCGCCAATGCGTACCCGACCTCGGCGCTCCCCTTGGCCTTGGCGAAGACCATGCCCACGACCCTGCCGGAGGAATCGAGCAGCGGCCCGCCGGAGTTGCCCTGCTCGACATCGCCTGCCAACTGGTAGATGCGCAGCGGCGTGGGTTCGGCTCCGTAGATGTTCTGGATCGAAATGGTGCTCAGCGATTCGACGACCGCACCCATGGCGCGGAAGGAACCGCCGCCGGGGAAGCCCAGGAATGCCGCAGTGTCCCCGCGCCCCAGATCCTTGCCGAACTCCAGCGGATCCAGCCCAAGGTCCGGCACCGCCAGCACGGCGATGTCGGCCACGGAGTCGAAGTACACGACGCTGCCCGAGAGCACTCGTCCGTCCTGCGTGGTGACCGACGGTTCACTGATCCCGGCCACCACGTGCGCGTTGGTCAGTACGCGGTCCGAAGCGAATACGAAGCCGGAACCGGATTGGTTCACGCCGCAGGCGTAGGCGGTGCCAATGATCTTGACCACCGAACCTGCGGCCGCGTCGACACCGGCACCCAGCGATTCAACCTCGGGCACGGCGATCGGGACCTTCGGCGCGAAGGGCTCAAGGAGTTCGGGGATGGTCTGGCCCATGACCTGCGCGCGGGCCTGGGTGACGAAGTTGGTGATTGGCTTCGGGGTCAGGTTCTGGATCCCCGTCAAAACCCGCGAGTCGGCGACCTGCTGGGACACCCACGGCACGCCCATGGTGGCGGCCGAAAGGGCAATGGCGGAGATGACCAGGGCAGCCATGACGGTGTTGGCCAGGCCTCCAAGGAGCCTGTCAAAGGACTTTAGGACCGGGAAGTTCAGCCATAAGCGGATTCTCGCTCCGATGGCCATGCCGATTCCCTGGCCAATGAGGATGAAGATCAACCCTGAGGCCACGATCCAGAAGATTCGCCATCCGGGGTTGGTCACCCAGGTGGAAACCAGTGGGATTCCGTAGAACGCCGCAATGCCGCCGGCAAGGAAACCAATGATTGCGCCGAGCGTGACAAAGAAGCCTTTACGCAGGCCAGAGGCCAAAAAGCTGATCAAGGAAATGATGAGCAACAGGTCCAACCATGTCAATCCCCACATTCAGTTTGGACTCCCACTCTTCATACCGTGCCACACGGCCCAAACCAAGGCCCCAAACACTATCCGCTGCCCCGAGTCTAGTCTGGGACGGCCTCGGTTCCCCGCGATTCTAACCACATTTGGCCTTATGTGGCGTGTGGAAGCTGTCACATGGGCCAACCGTACGGCACAATTAGGTGAGCGCTAACGACAGTTGACAGGAGATTTTATGGACATCGAGGTACTGCGCCGAGCACCCCTCTTCGCTTCATTGGGCGACGAGGTGTTCTCTGCATTGACTGAAGAACTAACTGAAGTGGATCTGTCCCGTGGTGCTTCGGTATTCCGCGAGGGCGACCAGGGCGACCAGCTCTACTTCATCGTTTCGGGCAAGATCAAGCTGGGCCGCACCTCTTCCGATGGACGTGAAAACCTCATTGCGGTCCTCGGCCCGGGCGAGTTGTTCGGCGAGATGGCACTGTTCGATCCGAGCCCACGCAACGCCACGGCAACGGCGGTCTCCGAGACCCGCCTTGCCGGCCTGCGTCACGAGAACCTGCGCAAGGTCATCCTGACCAGCCCGGAGGTTTCGGTCCAGTTGTTGCAGGCTTTGGCTTCGCGCCTGCGCCGCACCAACGAGTCGCTGGCCGACCTGGTCTTCTCCGATGTTCCTGGACGTGTCGCCAAGGCGCTTCTGGATCTGGCCGACCGCTTCGGTCGTCCGGCAACGGACGGCATCCTGGTTGCCCACGAACTGACGCAGGAAGAACTGGCCCAGCTGGTGGGCGCCTCGCGCGAAACCGTGAACAAGGCCCTGGCCGAGTTCGTGCAGCGTGGTTGGTTGCGTCTTGAAGCACGCGCGGTCGTGATCCTGGACATCCAGCGTTTGCGCCAGCGTTCACGCTAAATACGCAACAGTGCACCAACGGGTGTGGCGGGGGTCCCCTTCGAAGGGGAACCCCGCCACACCCGTTTAAGCTTCGGCCGCCGATCCAGGAACAGGGGCCACCGGCCGGAAGGGGTTGGGGCTCAGCGGCCGCGTCCCAGTCCGCCGCCCTCGGCCGCCGTCGTGGTGGTGACATCCAGATAGAATTTCCCGCCCACCTGGACGAGTTCGGGATGGTAGCTTTTCAGTTCCCGCCGCACCGACAGGTAGGCGACAGTGCCTCGGGTGGAGGCCATCTTTTCCAGGAATACTTCCACGGCCGGGGTGGTGACCATGCTCAGGGGCAGGCCCTTGGTGTCCGGTGCCCCCACTTCGTCGCCCAGCGCGGTGGTGTTGCGTTGGGCGATGACCTCGGAGGCCACCTGCCAGGTGGCCCAGATCCCCTTGCCGCGCAAGAGCGACGGTTCCTGGCGCACCGGCAGTGCCGCGGCGAAGTAGCGGGTGTCAAAGCGCCGCAGCGCGAAGTTCGGGGAGATCCAGTGCGACAGCGGCCGCAACAGATCGGTCCGCAGGCCCAGCCCTCGCTTGGCCAGCACGTCCGAAAGCGACTTGTCCTGGCCCGCAACCGCCTCGCGCACGGCCATCCAATCCTCGCTGTCGCAGTTTTCGACCACGGAGAGCTCGTCGGTGCCCGCCAATAGCACACCGGTTTCCTCGAAGAGCTCGCGAATGGCACACACGATGTGCGCCCGCACCATTCGCTGGTCAAGGATGCCCAGGCGTTTTGACCACTCGGTGAGGGTCGGCCCGTACCAGGGAATGTCCTGTTCGTCGTCGGCTTCCAGGCTGCCACCGGGAAAGGCGACACTCCCGAGCGGAGAACCACCGGGACGATATCCGAGGTAAGTTTCGACACCTTTCGGGGAGTCGCGGATCAGCACCACCGACGACGCCCGCCGCACAGCCCGGGGCGTGCGGCTTCCGTAGGAAACCCAATTTTCCGCAGCGTCATATTGCGTCGGCGGCAAGTCAAAAAGCCGGCGCAGCAGCCCCGTGGACGGATTGCGTGGTTTCACCGCGGGAATCTCGTTCACGGGGCCGCTGTTGTCGTGCTGGTTAGGCAAATTCGACAATCAGTTCAACCTCGACCGGGGCGTCCAACGGCAGTGCGGCAACGCCGACCGCCGAACGGGCGTGCACACCCTTGTCACCGAGCACGGCACCGAGGAATTCGGAGGCACCGTTGATGACGGCCGGCTGGCCGGTGAAGGACGGGTCGGAAGCGACGAAGCCAACGACCTTGACCACGCGGACAATGCGATCCAGGTCCCCGATGACGTCCTTGATGGCTGCCAGTGCGTTCAGCGCGCAGGCCTGTGCCTGGCCCGCAGCGACCTCGGCCGTTACCGCGGCTCCGACCTTTCCTGTGGCTGTGAGTTCCCCGTTAATAAACGGCAGCTGACCCGAGGTGTAGACCAGGTTGCCGGTGATGGTTGCCGGCACGTATGCGGCCACCGGTGCGACGACGGCGGGGAGGGCATGGCCGAGCTCGGCCAGGCGTGCCTCTACTGCTGAAGAAGTCTCTTGTTGCATGGGTATTTCTCGTTTCTGTGATTAGGCCTTGGGGCGCTTGAGGTAAGCGACCGGTGCATTTCCATTGGGTCCGGGAACGACGGCAACAAGCTCCCAGCCGTCGTCTCCCCACTGATCCAGGATCTGCTTTGTGGCGTGAATAATGAGCGGCAAAGTGGCGTACTCCCATTTGGTCATAACCGATACGTTAGCGCGTCCTTGTAAACTAGTGGGCATGGCAGCTAAAAAGTCCCCTTTTTTTGATACGGCTACCACCCTCGGCAAGATCGTTGCCTTCTTTGGGGTGAGCGCTTTATGTGGCGTACTCGCGGCAGGACTCATGGTTCCTGTCGCTTCCCTTGCCGGCAGCGGCGCAACCGCAGGTGCGGAAGTGTTTGACGCCTTGCCGGCCAGCTTCAAGGGAGAGCCGATTGCCCAGCCTTCCAAGGTCTTGGCGTCCGATGGTTCGACCATCGCCACGTTCTACTCGGAAAACCGGCAGCCGGTGAAGCTCAAGGATATTTCCAAGGTCATGCAGAAGGCCATCGTCTCCATCGAGGACGAGCGCTTCTACGAGCACAACGGCGTCGATGTCCGAGGCATTGCCCGCGCCGCCGTCAACAACTTCACCTCCTCCTCCCAGCAGGGCGCTTCGACGCTGACGCAGCAATACGTCAACAACCTGCTGGTGAACGCCGACGTCGTCAACGGAGTCGATCGCTCCGAGATGACGATCTCCGGCACGAAGGACATCGCGGACAAGGCCCGCGAAGCCAAGCTGGCCATCTCCATCGAGAAGGAAATGACCAAGGACGAAATCCTTGAGGGTTACCTGAACCTCGTGTTGTTCTCTGGACGCAACTACGGGGTCCAGGCCGCCGCACAGCGTTTCTACTCGGTGGATGCCAAGGACCTGAACCTGCAGCAGTCCGCCATGCTTGCCGGCATGGTTCAGCTCCCCAACGCCTACAACCCCGAAAAGTACCCCGAGCGGAGCCTCAAGCGTCGCAACACCGTGCTGGCTGCCATGCTGCGCACCGGTGCCATTGACAAGAAGGCCTACGACAAGGCCGTCAAGACAAAGCTGGCGATCAAGCCGAAGGAACTGAAGTCCGGTTGCATTGCCGCGGACGGGGCTGCCTACTTCTGTGACTACGTGACGCGATTGATCACCTCCGATTCCGCATTCGGCAAGACCAAGAAAGACCGCGAGAACCTGTTGTACCGAGGTGGCATGAACATCAAGACCACCTTGGATATGCGGTTGCAGAAGGAAGCCGTCAAGCAGACCGAGCGCATGATCCCGGCCGACGACAAGTCGAACATGGGCTCAGCGATCGTGACCGTTGAACCGGGCACCGGCAATATCCTGGCCATGGGCCAGAACAAGACGTATGCCCCGACCGACAAGGACAAGGGGCCCATCACCATGTACAACTTTGCCGTTGAAGCGGCAATGGGTGGTGCAGGTGGTTTCCAGGCCGGCTCCACGTTCAAGCCGTACACCACGATGGCCTGGCTCGAATCCGGTCACAACATGTGGGAAAAGCTCAGCACACCGGTGAAGAAATACTCGAGTAGTTTCAAGTGGAAGGCTTCGTGCCTTCCTAGCGGATATGCAACTTCGGGTGGTGGTGCCAAGGGTTGGGCTCCACGAAACGCTGTCAACTGGCCCTCATCAATGACCGTTGACTACGGGCTCCTCAATTCGGTGAATACCGCGACCATTACCGAGGCCTCGAAGATCGACCTGTGTGACATCGCCAATGCCGCAACCCGCTTGGGCATTATTGATTACGGAGAGAACGTTGATCCCAAGACCCGAGAGGTAAGCACCTACGGCCAGCCGGTAAACCCGGCGAACCCATCCTTCGTCATTGGTTCTGCGCAGGTTACCCCGCTGGCCCAGGCCACCGCGTTTGCCACCTGGGCCAACAAGGGCGAATTCTGTGAGAACCGCGCGCTGACCTCCGTCACGGATGCGAAGGGCAATGAGTACAAGGTCAAGCCCGTGTCCTGTGAACAAGTGATGGACCCGCAGGTGGCTGCCGACATGAACGGCACCATGAAGAAGATCGGCAAGAAGGCCACCAAGGGCCAGATCGGCTACCAGATTGCCGGCAAGACCGGTACCAATAATGATGCCAACTCCACCTGGTTCGTTGGATACACCACCGGCATGTCCACGGCGGCCTGGGTTGGCCGCTATGACAAAGACAAGAAGATGCAGACTCAGGGCAAGGTTGTCAACGGTGTTGCCCGCCGTTGGACCGACTCGGGCACCTGGGCCGCGCCATTGTGGACGGCCTACATGAAGCAGGTAGGCACCCTGTACCCTGCCAAGTCGCTCGGCAGCGCCAAGGCAGCACCCAAGCCTGAACCGAAGAAGGAAGAAAAGGACGATTCGAAGTCGGCAACGACCGAGACGTCCGCTCCCAAGGACACCACGGAAAAGCCCAAGGCCACTGAAACGCCGAAGGCAACCGAGAGTGCCAAGCCGAAGGGAAACAGCGGCAAGACGCCGACTCCTCCCAAGAAGACGAATGGTGACTAGTTCCATGGCGAACCCATCCTCGCTGGCCGAAGCGGTCTCACGCACTGTGCGTGGGGCCGCTTTGGCGGCTGCTGCGGCAACCGCTTCGGCCGGTGTTCTCTTTGGCTACGGACTGGGCCAGACGACGCGTTTCGTCCTCCGGGAAGAATCCCTCGCGCTGCTTCCACCGGGGTCGGCCCCGATCCGGCTGCTGCACCTGTCGGACATCCACATGGTGCCCAACCAGGAACTCAAGCGTCGCTGGCTGCACTCGCTGGCGGAGCTGCAACCCGACCTGGTCATCAACACCGGTGACAACCTGGGCCACATGGACGGCCTGGGATCCCTGCTCGAGGCACTGGGCCCGCTGATGGCGTTCCCCGGGGCCTTCGTTCCGGGATCGAACTGCTACTTCGGGCCGCGCCTGAAAAACCCGTTGCGCTACCTGCGCAAGCGCACGGATGCGCCGCGCAATTCCCCCAAGTACCAATTGCCGTGGCAGCAGATGCACAGCGCCTTCGGTGCCGCCGGCTGGGTCAACCTGACCAACCGGAACCACTCCATGGCCGTGAACGGCACGCGCCTGGATTTCACCGGGGTCGACGACCCGCACCTGCACCTGGAACGTTTCGCCGGTTGGCCGGCCGGCTCGGTGTCCTCCGGCGCCGCCCCCCACCTGCGTATCGCCCTGACCCACGCCCCGTACCAACGGGTGCTGGACACGTTCACCGACGCGGGCACCGACCTGATCCTGGCCGGGCACACCCACGGCGGACAGGTCTGCATCCCGGGATACGGTGCCTTGGTGACCAATTGCGACCTGCCGACCTGGCGCGCCAGCGGGCTGACCCAATGGGAGCACGCGGGCAAGAGCGCGCCGCTGAATGTGTCGGCGGGCATCGGAACCTCGCGCTTCGCGCCGGTGCGGATCGCCTGTCCTCCGGAAGCAATATTGCTGACCTTGACCGCCCGGAACTAGCCCGCCGGCTCTGATTGAACAATCCCAACCCCACACTGTAGGGTATTCCCAGTAGCGAATTGGCGCTCGGGGATTGAGGTCGGACACCGGTGGCAGTACAACAAGGACACGCCCCCGCGGCGGGCACACCCACGCTGGGCCGGACCTTCGCCCGGCTCGTTCCCTTCGTCAAGCCCATCCTGCCGCGGCTCTTCTTCGGCTTCCTCTGTGCGCTGGCCGCAGGCATCGTCGCCCTGACCATCCCCCAGGTGCTGGCGTGGCTGGTGAACAACGTGCTGCACCCCGAGGGCAGGGACTCCGAGGTTTGGCTGGCCGTGGGCCTTGTCGCGGGACTGGGCGCCCTCGAGGCGCTGTTGGTGTTTCTGCGCCGGCAATTCGTGATCACCCCGGCTGCCCGCCTCGAAACCCAGATGCGGGTGCGCTTCTACGAGCACCTCCAGCAGCTTCCCGTCGCCTTCCACGAGCGCTGGGGCTCCGGGCAACTGCTCTCGCGCTCCATGTCGGACTTGAGCCTGCTGCGCCGCTGGCTGGCCTTCGGCGCGCTGATGCTGGTCGTCTCCACCGTCACCGTGGTCACCGGGCTGACCCTGATGTTCACTTCCAGCTGGGTGCTGGGCAGCATCTACCTCGCCGGGGCCGTCCCCATCAGCATCAAGGCCTTCTACTTCCGCAACACCTACCGCGCGGCCAGCCGGCTGAGCCAGGACCAGGCCGGCGACCTGGCCACCGCGGTGGAGGAATCGGTCCACGGCATCCGCGTCATCAAGGCCTTCGGCCGCGGCCGTCACATGTACGACGGCTTCAATTCCCGGGCCAAGCAATTGCGCGACACCGAGGTCGTCAAGGCCAGGACCCTGGCCAGCTTCCTGCTCTATGTCGTCGCGATCCCCGAGACGACCCTGGGCCTGGGCCTGGTCGCCGGGCTCTGGCTGACCGCCCAGGGAGAGTTGAGCGTCGGCGCCCTGGTCGCCTACTTCGCCACCGCCACCGTGCTGGCCGGACCGGTCGAAGGCATGGGCATGTTGCTGGGCATGACGCTGACCACCAAGACCGCCCTGGACCGCCACTTCGAGGTCATGGACACGCCCAACACCATCACTTCCCCGCTGGCCCCGCGCAGCCCGGCGAACGGGCGCGGCGAGCTGGAGCTGCGCAACGTGCACTTCAGTTTCCCCGACGCGGCCGGAACCGGCGCCCCGACACTGCGCGGCATCAACCTGGCTGTCGCCCCCGGGGAGACCATGGCCCTGGTCGGCATGACCGGCACCGGCAAGTCCACGCTGCTGGCGCTGATCCCGCGGCTCCACGAGGTCACCGGCGGGCGGGTGCTGATCGACGGGATCGACGTGCGCGACTGGGACCTGATCCAGCTGCGCCGCGCGGTGGCCGTCGCCTTCGAGGACACCATCCTGTTCTCCTCCTCGATACGCGAGAACGTGCTGCTCGGCGCCCCCGAACTCCCCGAGGACCAGCTGACGGCGCTGCTCAACGAGGCGATCGACACCGCGCAGGCCGGGTTCGCCCGCACCCTGCCCGAGGGGCTGGACACCGTCATCGGCGAGGAAGGGCTCTCGCTGTCCGGCGGCCAGCGCCAACGCATCGCCCTGGCCCGGGCCATCGCCGCCCGCCCGCGCGTGCTGGTGCTCGACGACCCGCTCTCGGCACTGGATGTGCGCACCGAGGAAGCCGTCACGCAGAAACTGCGCATCACGCTGGCCGGGACCACCACGCTGATCGTCGCCCACCGGCCCTCCACGGTGGCCCTGGCCGACCGGGTGGCGCTGCTCAAGGACGGGGCGATCGACGACGTCGGCACGCACTCGGAACTGCTGGCACGCAACGAGCACTACCGCTTTGTGATCGCCAGCCTCGAAGACGAAGACACCAACGTGCTGGAAGGCGGGCCACGGGCATGAGCACGAACACCGGAGTGTCCAACGAGGACGCCATCACCCTGAGCGCGGCCGAACGCCAGCGCGTGCGCGCCCGCTCCTGGCGGCTGCTGGCCACCCTGGCATCCAGGCAGAAGCCGATGCTGGTGCTCACCGTGGTGCTGGTGGTCATCTCCAATGCCGCCCGCGCGTCCTTCCCCATCATCATCGCCTGGGCCATCGACTGGGGCCTGCCGCAGGTCACCGGCGGCAACCTCGCCGCCCTGGGCATCACTGGCGGCGCCTACGTGTTCTCCGCCATCACGGCCGGCTCGCTGTTGGGCTGGTACGTGCTGTGCACCGCCAAGATCTCCCAGGCGATGCTGCTGGATTTGCGCCTGCGCGTCTTTCGGCACACCCAGCGACTGAGCCTGGAGTTCCACGAGAAGTACACCTCCGGGCGCATCATTTCCCGGCAGACCTCGGACCTTGAGACGCTGCGCGAACTGCTGGACCAGGGCATCTCCGAGCTGGTCTCCGCCTGCGTCTTCGTGACCTTCACGCTGATCTCGATCTTCGTGCTGGACTGGCGTTCCGGGATCGTGGTGATGATCGCCGCGATCCCCATCTCGCTGCTCTTTGGCTGGTACCAGCGCCGGTCCGAGGTCGTCTACCGCGAATCCCGCGTGGTCTCCGCGCGGCTGATCGGCACCTTCGTGGAAACCATGACTGGCATCCGCGCGGTCAAGGCCTTCCGCAAGGAGAAGGCCAACGACGCGAACTACGCCTCCGTCGCCGGGGAATACCGCGACAACTCCATCCGCTCCATCAACCTCTTCGGGGTGCTGCAGCCGGGCCTGGTGCTCGTCGGGAACCTGTCGGTGGCCGCCGTGCTGGCCTGGGGCGGCTTCCGCATCCTGGACGGCACCCTGGCCGTGGGTGTGCTGGTGGCCCTGCTGCTGGCCACCAAGCGGGTGTTCCAGCCGGTGGAGAACATCGCCATGTTCTATTCCTCGCTGCAGGCCGCGACGGCGGCCCTGGAAAAGGTCTCCGGGTTGCTCGAGGAGTCGCCCACCGTCGTGGAACCGGCCAGGCCGCAGCCGCTGGGCGAGGTTGCCGGTGCACTGAAGTTCGAGGACGCGGTCTTCGGCTACGGCGACGGCCCGGTCATCATGGACAGCTTCGACCTGGACATCCCGGCGGGGCAAACCGTGGCAGTGGTCGGGCAGACCGGCGCGGGGAAGTCCACGCTGGCCAAGCTGATTGCACGGTTCTACGACCTGCGCTCCGGCACCCTGACCCTGGATTCGGTGCCCATCGACCGGATCGCGAACGACGACCTGCGCCGGCACGTGGTCATGGTGACCCAGGAGTCGTTCCTGTTCTCCGGCACGGTCGCCGAGAACATCGCCCTGGGCAAGCCCGGGGCCAGCATCGAGGAGATCATCCTGGCCGCCCGCGCGGTGGGGGCCCACGAGTTCATCACCGCACTGCCGGAAGCCTACGACACCGACGTGAACAAGCGCGGCGGGCGGGTCTCGGCCGGGCAGCGCCAGCTGATTTCCTTCGCCCGGGCGTTCCTGGCGGACCCGGCGGTGCTGATCCTCGACGAGGCCACCAGCTCGTTGGACATCCCCTCCGAGCGGGCAGTGCAGCGCGGGCTGCAGACGCTGCTGGGAAACCGCACCGCGCTGATCATTGCACACCGCCTGTCCACCGTGCAGATCGCCGACAGGGTGCTGGTGGTCCACGACGGGAAGATCGTCGAGGACGGGTCCCCGGCCGAGCTGATCGGCTCCGCGGGCCGCTTCGCCGCCCTGCACAAGGCCTGGAAGGACTCGCTGGTCTGACCCGCCCTCGGCGCCATCGGCGCGGCTTTCGCGGTGGCGTTGCCGGCAACGACGAGTCCAGGGGTTGGCATGCGAAGGAACCGGGTTCCGGCCGCGGCGGGATTGCTGGGCGTGGCACTGGTGTTCGCGGGCTGTTCCGGATATGCCGGGGTGGCGGCGCTTGACCGTGCTGCGGGCCCTGGCGATGTGTTGCCGCAGGGCATCACACGATGATGGAGGACTTCGATGCGGCAAGCATCCGACTGCTGTCCGCCCACGGGGAGGCCAGGTATTTCGCCGGTACCACCACCGGCAAGACCACCGCCTGCATCCTGGTCCAGCCCGCGGGAAACGATCCCGACTGGATCGCCGGGTGCGGCGGCGCGGGTGCCACCGGCGAGATCGTCGAGGTCTCGAGCACCAACCCTGCGCGCACGGTGGTGCTCGTCAGGGACGATGCGGATACCCGGGACCGCGAGGCCGAAGGGTTCACCCGGCTGCGCACCAACGTCCTGGTGCGCAGCGGCGCCGCGGCCGGCACCGGTTAGGCCAAGCTGCGGCGCGTGACGCAGCAGGGGGCCTGGAACCGCATCCGAAGTTGCGGTTCCAGGCCCCCTGCCAATCAACGGCCCGACGTGGCTAGGCCGTGAAGGTGAGCCCGGTCAGGCGCTCGTAGGCCTCGATGTACCGTCCGCGGGTGCGCTCGATGATATCCGCCGGCAACGCCGGGGGTTCGGCGCCCGAGGCCTTGTCCCAGCCGGAGGCATCGGAGGTGAGCCAGTCGCGCACGAACTGCTTGTCGAACGAGGGCTGGGCCTGGCCCGGTGCGTAGGTCTCGGCGTCCCAGAAACGCGAGGAATCCGGGGTCAGCACCTCGTCTCCCAGGGTGATCTCGCCGTTGGACGGATCGATGCCGAACTCGACCTTGGTGTCGGCCAGGATGATGCCGCGGGTGCGGGCGATCTGTTCGGCTCGCATGTACAGGGCCAGCGTGGCGTCGCGCAGGTCCGCGGCCTGCTGGCCACCGATGCGTGCCGCGGTTTCCTCGAACGTGATGTTCTCGTCGTGCTCGCCGACCGCGGCCTTGGCCGAGGGGGTGAAGATCGCCGGCTCCAGCTTGGAGCCATCGACCATGCCTGCCTTCAGCGGCAGCGCACACACTGTCCGGCGGTCCTTGTACTCGGCCAGGCCGGAGCCGGTCAGGTAGCCGCGGGCGATGCATTCGATCGGGAACATCTCCAGCTTCTTGCAGACCATGGCCCGCCCGGCGACGGCCTCGGGGACGTCGGTGGAGATCACGTGGTTCGGGATTTCGCTCAGCTGTTCAAACCACCACAGGCTCAGCTGCGTGAGCACCTTGCCCTTGTCGGGGATCTCGGATTCCAGCACGTAGTCGAAGGCGCTGATCCGGTCGGAAGCGACCACCAGCACGCGGTCGGTCTCCTCGAAGGAGGAGCCGGCAGGGACGTAGAGGTCGCGGACCTTGCCCGAGTAGAAGTGGGTCCAGCCCGGAAGTTCCAGGGTTTCGGTTTGCAGGCCTGACATTTAGTTGCTTCCTTCCGCGACGCTGATCTGGCCGTTGGCGGCCTTCAACGCGATGTCGGTGCGGTGCTGGGCACCGTCCCAGGAGATGGCCGCGACCCCGGCGTAGGCCTTGTCGCGGGCCGCATGCAGGTCGGCACCCAGGCCCACGACCGCGAGCACGCGGCCACCGGCGACAATGACCTCACCTGCCTCGTTGGACGTGGTTCCGGCATGCAGGACCGAGACGTCCTCGATGGCCTCGGCCGCATCCAGTCCGCGGATGGCGGCACCCTTGATGGGGTCCTCCGGGTAGTTTTCGGCGGCCATGACCACCCCGACGGCGGTTTCGGGGCGCCAGTGCAGTTGCTCGGCGTCGTCGAGCCCGCCCGTGGCCGCGGCCATGAGCAGGGCACCGAGCGGGGTCTTCAGGCGTGCGAGCACGGCCTGGGTTTCCGGGTCGCCGAAGCGCGCGTTGAATTCGATCACGCGGATCCCGCGCGAGGTGATGGCCAGGCCGCAGTAGAGCACCCCGGTGAAGGGTGTGCCGCGGGATTCCATGTCGCGCAGCGTCGGGTAGGCAACGCGGTCCATGACCTCGTCGACGAAGCCGGCGGGCAGCCACGGCAGCGGCGAGTAGGCGCCCATGCCGCCGGTGTTCGGGCCTTGGTCGCCATCAAAGATGCGCTTGAAGTCCTGGGCCGGAGCCAGCGGGACGGCGTGGGTGCCGTCGCAGATCACGAAGAGGGAGACCTCGGGTCCGTCGAGGAATTCCTCGATGACCACGGTGCCGCCGGCCTCGAAGCAGGTTTCGGCGTGGGCCAGGGCCTCGTCGCGGTCGGAGGTGACCACCACGCCCTTGCCCGCGGCCAGCCCGTCGTCCTTGACGACGTAGGGGGCGCCGAAGGCATCGAGCGCCTCGGCTGCCTCATCGGCGTTGGTGGCGACCTTGGCCATCGCGGTGGGTACCCCGGCCGCGGCCATGACGGTCTTGGCGAAGGCCTTGGAGGCTTCCAGCTGCGCCGCCGCCTTGGTGGGACCGAAAACGGGGATGCCTGCGGCCAGCAATGCGTCCGCCACACCTGCCGCCAGCGGTGCCTCGGGGCCGACCACTACCAGTTCCGAACCCAGCTCGCGGGCCAGGGCCACCACCGCGGCGGGGTCCTGGGCGTCGATTTGGTGGGTGGTGACATCACGCGAAATCCCGGCATTGCCGGGTGCGCAATGCAGGTCGGAGACGTAGGGATCCGCAGCCAAAGCGCGGATCAGTGCATGTTCGCGGCCGCCGGGGCCAATAACCAGTACCTTCACGAGGCTTAAGCCTACCGGGTCTGGCGCGGCCGGTCCCGCACCGGGTCGCGATCCCGACGCATTGCCGCCGGCTTTGCCTCCGGAGGCCCATGGCCCCGCCTATGCTCGTGTACATGGATCAGGAAACCAAGTGGCAGCAGCAGGCGCGCCGGGACCCCGCCCAGGCCCGGAACTACATCGGCAGGTTCGCCGAGTTGCGCGAGTCGGGAGCAGACCTTGACGCCGAGGCGCGGTTCGCCGATGCGATGCTTTCCCGCGGCTCGCGGGTGCTGGATGCCGGTTGCGGGACCGGCCGGGTCGGCGGCGAGCTGGCCGCACGCGGCCACCAGGTCACCGGGGTGGACCTGGATGCCGAGCTGCTCGCCGCGGCCCGCGCCGATTTTCCCGGCTCGCGCTGGCTGGAGGGAAACCTCGCAACGCTGGATGTGCGCGACGAGGCGGGAACCCGCGAGAGCTTCGACCTGGTGATCTCCCCGGGAAACGTCCTGGCCTTCGTCGCCCCGGGCACCGCAGGAAGCGTGCTGGGCGCACTGGCTGCCCACCTGGCACCGGAAGGCCGGCTCGTCGTCGGATTCTCCCCGCTCAAGGGCTACGCGCTGGAGAGCTTCACCGAGGATGCGGCTGCGGCGGGGCTGCGGATCGACACGCTCTTTTCCACCTGGGACATGCGTCCCATGCGGCCCGGCGCGGACTTCGTCGTTGCGCTGCTTGAGCCGGTGCAGACCGTAAACTAGGTCACATGGCTGAAACCTTGCTTGCTTCCGACACCGTGGACCTCGTTGTGCTCGAACGCAACGGCTTCATTGAATCCCGCCACCGCGGAACCGCGGTGGTCGTCGATGCCGCGGGCGAGGTGCTCGATGCCCTGGGAAACCCCAACGCCCTGGTGTATCCGCGCTCGGCGCTCAAGCCGTTCCAGGCCCTGGCCTCCATGCAGTCCGGGGTCCCGTTGCGCGGCGCGCAGGTGGCATTGGCCTGTGCCAGCCACGACGGCAGCACCGAACACACCGACGTGGTCGAATCCATGCTGGCCAAGGCCGGCCTGTCGGAAGCCGACCTGTTGTGCCCGGCCGCCTGGCCGTCGCACGAGGAAACCCGCACCGAGCGGATCCGGGCGGGGCTTGGCAAGTCCGCGATCAGTTTCAACTGCTCCGGAAAGCACTCCGCGTTCCTCTGGGCCTGCACCGAAAACGGCTGGGACACCAAGACCTACCTCTCTCCCGACCACCCGCTGCAGCAAAGGGTCATCGAGGTCATCGAGGAGTACGCCGGGGAAACCATCTCGCATCTGGGCGTGGACGGGTGCGGCGCACCGGTTCCGGTGATCTCCCTGGCCGGGCTGGCCCGGGCCGCCTCGAAGCTGGCCCAGGCCCCCGGCAACAAGCATGCCGATGCGCGGGCGGCGACGATTGCCACCGCGATGCTCGACTACCCGTGGGCCGTCCAGGGCCACGGCAAGCCCAACTCCGTGGTGATGGAGGACCTGGGCGTCATTGCCAAGCTCGGCGCCGAGGGCGTGCTGCTGCTGGCGGCACCGTGCGGGACCGCGGTGGCGGTGAAGATGAGCGACGGTTCGGGCCGCGGAAGCGACCTGCTGGGACTCACGCTGCTGGCCAACGCCGGCGCCATTTCCACCGACCAGCTCACCGACACCCTGGCCAAGCTGACCCGCCCGGTGCTCGGCGGCGGAATCCCGGTGGGCGCGCTGCGCCTGGCCTCCCCCGTCATGGACCTGCTGGATTCCTGAGAAACCATGGCCATCAAGCGACGCATCGATCCGGCCGAGGGCAACCGTGCCTTCCGCCGCTGGATCGACACCGACGAAGCCCAGGCGGACGCGCTGCCGCGCCCGCTCATTGCCATGGCGGTGCGCTACACCCTGGAGGAACTGGCCAGCCGGGCCGAGGGCAACTCCGTGGAGGTGCGGGTCCCGCCGTTCGGGGTGACCCAGTGCATTCCTGGTCCCCGGCACACCCGCGGCACTCCCCCGAACGTGATCGAGTTGCCCGGGGCGCTTT
The DNA here is from genome assembly GCF_003287975.1 of Arthrobacter sp. AQ5-05. Classification (GTDB taxonomy): domain Bacteria; phylum Actinomycetota; class Actinomycetes; order Actinomycetales; family Micrococcaceae; genus Paeniglutamicibacter. The sequence continues at coordinate 137,616 of NZ_QMKQ01000003.1, read as the reverse complement.
GGCTCGCGCTGGTCTCGGGCAAGATCGGCTGGGAAGCCGCGCTGGCCACGGGCAAGGTCACCGCCTCCGGGCTGCGGGCGGACCTGTCGGCCGAGCTGCCGCTGGTTTAGTACCCTAGAGGGTATGGAATCCAGCCAGCACCCCAGCAATCCCACCCCCGCAGACAAGGCCCCCGGCGACATCGAGGTCGAGGTCTACGCTGCACCCAGGTTCTGGCCGTTCGTGGGCATCGGCGCCCTGTTGGGCGTCATCATCGCGTTTGTTTCCGCCTTCACCGGCGTGGAGTCCACCGAGTTCTCCCGCGCCGCGGTGGCGGGCTTCTTGTCGGTCGGCTTCGCATTCTTCGGCGTATTGCTCGCCGGCATCGTCTTTCTGGTTGTGGATCGCATCACACGCAAAAAGGCACGTCGCGCGCTTGCCGTGCCGATGGGTGACCCAGAACACCGCTAGAAGCCGGCTTGTGGGAGACTTCACGCCCAAACGGGCATCCGGCTCGTGAGAGAATAATTGCTATGGCGCGTGGTGACGGAAACCTAAATCATGATCTTTTACCCAACGAGAAGGGCCCGCAGGATGAGTGCGGCGTCTTTGGCGTGTGGGCTCCCGGCGAGGAAGTAGCGAAGCTGACCTATTACGGTCTCTATGCGCTGCAGCATCGCGGGCAGGAATCGGCCGGATTGGCCACTAGCGACGGGGCCCGGATCAATGTCTACAAGGACATGGGTCTGGTCTCCCAGGTGTTCGACGAGAACACCCTCAATTCGATGCAGGGGCATCTGGCCATTGGCCACTGCCGTTACTCGACCACGGGCGCCAGCCACTGGGCCAACGCCCAGCCGACGCTCGGCCCCACCTCCGCGGGCACGGTTGCCCTGGCCCACAACGGGAACCTGACCAACTCGGCAGAGCTGCTGGAAATGGTCAAGGACGAGCAGGAAGGGTCCGGGGAAAAGGTCCGCGGCGAAATCGCCCAGGGCAACACCACCGACACCGCATTGGTGACCGCGCTGCTCAACGGCGCCGAAGGTGAATCGCTCGAAGAGACCGCCCTGTCGTTGCTGCCCAAGCTGCGCGGCGCCTTCTGCTTCGTCTTCATGGACGAACACACCCTGTACGCGGCACGCGACACCTACGGCGTTCGCCCGCTGGTGCTTGGGCGCCTGGAACGCGGCTGGGTCGTGGCTTCCGAGCAGGCCGCACTGGCCACCGTGGGCGCCAGCTTCATCCGCGAGATCGAACCGGGCGAATTCATTGCCATTGACGAAGAGGGCGTGCGCTCACAGCGCTTCGGTGTTGCAACCCCCGCGGCCTGCGTCTTCGAGTACGTCTACCTGGCCCGCCCGGATGCCTCCATCAACGGCCGCTCGGTGTACGAATCCCGCGTGGAGATGGGCCGCCAGTTGGCCCGCGAAAACGCCGCCGAGGCCGACATCGTCATTCCGGTCCCCGAATCCGGCACCCCGGCAGCCATCGGCTATGCCGAGCAGTCCGGCATCCCCTTTGCCCACGGCTTCGTCAAGAACGCCTACGTTGGACGAACCTTCATCCAGCCGTCCCAGACGCTGCGCCAGCTGGGCATCAAGCTCAAGCTCAATGCCCTGGAACCGGTGATCAAGGGCAAGCGCGTGGTTGTGGTCGATGACTCGATCGTGCGCGGCAACACCCAACGCGCCGTGGTTCGCATGCTGCGCGAAGCCGGCGCTGCCGAGATCCACGTGAAGATCTCCTCTCCCCCGGTGAAGTGGCCCTGCTTCTACGGCATCGACTTCGCTACCCGGGCCGAGCTGATTGCCAACGGCGCCGCCGTGGAGGAAATCAGCAAGTCGATCGGCGCCGACTCCTTGGCCTACATTTCCGAGGACGGCATGATCAATGCCACCGAGCAGAAGCGCGAACGCCTGTGCACCGCCTGCTTCACCGGGGACTACCCGATCGCCTTGCCGGGTTCCGACCGCATCGGCAAGAACTTGCTTGAACGTAGCAACCAGGCGGGATGTGAGCCGGGCCCGGATGCAGAGTTCGAGTCGGCTCTCACCGCCGAAGACAAAACACCGCGCAACTAAGTAAAGGACCATCAGAGATGACAAGCGCCACCCCTGAGAATTCCGGAATCACCTACGCTTCGGCCGGTGTCGATGTAGAGGCCGGTGACCGCGCCGTTGAATTGATGAAGGGCGCCATCAAGGCCACCCACAACGCCAACGTCCTGGGCGGTGTGGGCGGATTCGCGGGCCTCTACGACGCCTCGAAGTTCCTTTCCTACAAGAAGCCGCTGCTGGCAACCTCCACCGACGGCGTCGGCACCAAGGTCGCCATCGCCCAGGCCATGGACATCCACCACACCATCGGCCAGGACCTGGTCGGCATGGTCGTCGATGACATCGTCGTGGTCGGCGCCGAGCCGCTGTTCATGACCGACTACATTGCCTGCGGCAAGGTCGTCCCCGAACGCATCGCGGACATCGTCCGCGGCATCGCCGAGGGCTGCACCATTGCCGGCACCGCATTGGTCGGCGGGGAAACCGCCGAGCATCCGGGCCTGCTGGGCGAGCACGAATACGATGTCGCCGGTGCCGCCACCGGCATCGTCGAGGCCGACGGCCTGCTGGGACCGGAGCGCGTGAAGGACGGCGACGTCGTCATCGGGATGGCCGCCTCGGGCATCCACTCCAACGGCTACTCGCTGGTCCGCAGCGTCGTGGCCCACGCCGGCTGGGCGCTTGACCGCCACGTGCCGGAGTTCGGCCGCACCCTGGGCGAAGAGCTGCTCGAACCGACCCGCATCTACACCATGGACTGCCTGGATTTGATCCGTGCATTCAACGTGGACGGTGCCATCGACATCCACGGCTTCAGCCACGTCACCGGCGGCGGCCTGGCAGCCAACCTGGCCCGGGTGCTGCCCCAGGGCCTGATGGCCACGGTGGAGCGCAACAGCTGGGAACTTCCGGCCGTGTTCAAGGTGATGGCCGAGCTTGGTTCCGTGCCGCAGCCGGACCTGGAACGCACGTTGAACCTCGGCGTGGGCATGGTTGCCATCGTTGACGCCTCGGTGGCCGACGCTGCACTGGCCCGCCTCAACGCCCGCGGCATGACCTCCTGGGTCATGGGCAAGGTCGGAACCATCACCGACGAGGCCAAGACCGCAGGCCTGGATTATGTCCAGGGCGCCAAGGGCGTCGACGGCGGTGCTGTGCTGATGCGCGGCACCTTCGCCGGCTGACTGCCACAAGGCCCCAAGGCCGAGGGACCGCACCCGATGGGTGCGGTCCCTCGCTCGTTAAGGTTCGTGGCCGGGAGACGGGCTCCCGTGGTTGTGCCGCCTCCTGCGGCAGGGGGAAACCCCGACGCCCGAAGGGATCGAGCCGGCCCAGCCCCCCTGCCGGCTTCGGCGACGACGCCAGGCCTGCGGCGACGGCCGATCACGGATGCGAAAGCCCTACATGGGCCGGCGCACGGCCCGGCCAACCGGTTCCTCCAGGAGCGCAAGTGCCTCGGCGATGTTGCTGCGCCACCGGAAATCTGCCTTGGCATCTCCCCGCGTGGGACCGCCGTTGAGCAGCCCGACCGGCTTGCCGGCGTTGCGTGCGTCCAGCAGCAGCTTGTAGCCGCTCATGACCGCCAGGGAGGAACCGATCACCAGCAGCGAGGCGGAGCGTGCCTCCATCGCCTTGAGCCGGACCTTGCGTTCGGCCGGGACGTTTTCCCCGAAATAGACCACGTTGGGCTTCAAGGCCTGCGAACCGCACACCAGGCAGCCGACCATGTGGAACTCGGCCACATGCGCGTCATCCAGCGACACGTCGCCGTCCGGGTTCACCAGCGAGGGATCCAGGTCGACGTGTTCAAGGTACCCCGGGTTCGCCTCGTGCAGCCTTGCATCGAGGTGCCTGCGGTCCTCCAGGGCCCCGCAGTTCAGGCAGCTGACCTGCTGCAGGTCCCCGTGCAGGGGAATGACGTTCAGCGAGCCGGCGGCAACATGCAGTCCGTCGACGTTTTGCGTCACGATGCCGCTGATCTTGCCCTGTGCCTCCCATTGGGCCAGGCGTTGGTGGATGGGGTTGGGCGAGGCCTGGGCCATGTGCCGCCATCCCACGAAGCTGCGCGCCCAATACCGGTGGCGGGCGCTGGGCTCGTGCTGGAACTCCTGGTAGGTCATGGGCCGGTGGCGAAGCAGTGACCCCTTGGGCCCCCGGTAGTCGGGGATTCCGGAGTCGGTCGAGACCCCGGCGCCGGTGAGCACCAGCACCGAGCCCGCCTCGAGCATCCTGCGGATGCCGGCGGCCGCGAGCTGCGGATCCTGCAGCGGTGCGGTCTCCCGCACCACGCGTTCAATGGAACGGATGGCGGCACGATGCGCCATCCGGATGCCTAGTTCGCCTTCGTGCAGCATGTGGACCTACCGCGGTTTCCCGGGCATGGCAAAGGCCGCGGTCACTAGCGCCGCTGGGGCGTAGTGGCCACGGCTGCCGTGTTCACGTATTGGAGAACCGATAACCACAGATTGCTCTGGGGTCACTTCAGGGAGTCGGCGCATCAGCTGATGCGCCGTTGGTCGTCCTCGTCGTCATCGTCTGCGTACTTGTCTTCGTAATCCGAATAATCGGATTCGAAGGGTACGTCGACAGGGCTTGGTGTCGTGGTGCTGTGACCACGACTCTTCCCAAGCTCGCGTTCCAAGGCGGACAAATCAGTGGCCGGGGAGAAATATTTCATGTCCCTGGCCTGTCGTGTCGCTTTTGCCTTCTGACGGCCGCGCCCCATGGCGTGACCCCCTTTTTTCAGTAGATCTGGAGGTGGTCCACCCGTGTCAGGCGGAGGCCCCAGAATATGTGACTAATTCTTTCGTATTTCAAGGTTAACATGATTCCGCGGCGAGTGCCTGCCCGGAACCACCGTTCCGCCGGTAGAGTATTATTTTGTCCACCAAGTCGACTGCCACCTGCCCGGGAGCTTGCTTGCCTGATCCGCCACCGCCAGAGCCAAGAGCCGCGCTTCCAGCTCTAAGTGCCATGTCACAGACGCGTTCGTGGTGGCGCGCCCCGGCACTTTGGGCCTTGCTCGGGGCACTGGGAATCATGCTGATTGTCATCTACGGAGCCAACAGGTTTTTTGGCCAGGACGACGCCGCGGCGCCGGTCGCCGAAGTGACACGAAACGCATCCCCCGGCATCGACGGGGTCATTGCCGCCAACGTACCGGCGGACCAGTTGCGGGTTGGCGATTGCCTCCAGGGATTCAACGGCCCGCTGGAAGCCTCCACGGTGGTGACCTGCCTGACCGCACACAACGCACAGCTCATCGGCACCTTCACCATGGATGGAGACCAGTTCCCCGGACCGGCAGGAATCCTCTCCCAGTCCGAGGAACTGTGCAAGTCCGTTGCACTGGATCCCTCCAGCCCCCTGGATACGGGTTGGTCGTACCATTTCTCGCGCCCGTCCGAAGCCACCTGGAAGAACGGCGACAGGCTGGTCGCCTGCTTCCTTGCCCTGAACGAGGGCAGTGTTCGGGTCTCGATGCTGCCCTCCGATTCCGCGGCACTGAACACCTGACACCGCCTGCCAACCCATTCGCCGAAGTCGGCCGGGCACGACGCGGCCGGCGCCCGAAGCGGTCTTCTCGCTTCGGGCGCCGGCCGTTCCCCGGGTGCGGTTAGTCGCGGCGGGAGGTGAGGGACAGTCCGTCGCCGCCCTCGCCGACACCCACCACGACGGTGTCGCCGTCCAGGATGGTCCCGAGCAGCAATTGGCGGGCCAACCGGTCCCCGATCTCGCGCTGCACCAGGCGGCGCAGCGGCCGGGCGCCGAAGGCCGGGTCGAAGCCGGTGAAGGCCAGCCAGTTGCGTGCATCGTCGTCGACCTCCAGCACCAGTCGGCGTCCCGCCAGGCGCTTGGCCAGCGCGTCGACCTGCAGGGCGACGATCGAGCCGAGCTCGTCCAGCGAGAGCGCGTCGAACATGATCACATCGTCCAGCCGGTTCAGGAACTCGGGCTTGAACGAGGCGTTGACCAGGTTCATCACGGCCTCGCGCTTGGTCTCGTCTCCCAGTGTCTGGTCGACCATGAACTGTGAACCCAGATTAGAGGTCATGATCAGGATGACGTTGCGGAAGTCGACAGTGCGTCCCTGCCCGTCGGTCAGCCGCCCGTCGTCGAGCACCTGCAGCAGGATGTCGAAGACCTCCGGGTGGGCCTTTTCCACCTCGTCGAGCAGCACCACCGAGTAGGGGCGGCGGCGCACCGCCTCGGTGAGCTGTCCGCCCTCCTCGTAGCCGACGTAGCCCGGAGGGGCACCGACCAGCCGGGCCACGGAGTGCTTCTCCCCGTACTCGGACATGTCGATGCGCACCATCGCGCGCTCGTCGTCGAAGAGGAAGTCGGCCAGCGCCTTGGCCAGCTCGGTCTTGCCCACGCCGGTGGGGCCCAGGAACAGGAACGAGCCGGTGGGGCGGTCGGGATCCGAGATCCCGGCCCGGGCACGGCGCACCGCATCGGAGACCGAGGCAACGGCCTTCCGCTGGCCGATCAGCCGGTGGCCCAGAAACTCCTCCATCTCGAGCAGTTTCTGGCTCTCGCCCTGCAGCATGCGCCCGGCCGGGATGCCGGTCCAGGCCGAGATGACCTCGGCGATGTCATCGGCGGTGACTTCCTCGGCGACCATCGATTCCTGCGCTCCGGCGGTGGCTTCGGCCGCCGCGGCGTCCTTCATCTCCTTTTCCAGCGCGGGGATCTCCCCGTAGAGCAGCCGCGAGGCGCTTTCCAAATCGCCCTCGCGCTGCAGCTTCTCGGCACTCGAGCGCGCCTCGTCCAGCCTGACCTTCAGGTCTCCGACCCGGTTCAGTCCGGCCTTCTCGGCCTCCCAACGGGCGTTCAGCGCATCGAGCTCCTCCTTCCTGTCGGCCATGTCGGCGCGCAGCGCCCCGAGGCGTTCGCGGGAGGCCGGGTCGGTCTCCCCGGCGAGGGCAAGCTCCTCCATGGTCAGCCGGTCCACCGAACGGCGCAGCGCATCGATTTCCTCCGGTGCGGAGTCGATTTCCATGCGCAGCCGGCTGGCGGCCTCGTCTACCAGGTCGATGGCCTTGTCCGGGAGCTGGCGTCCGGCGATGTAGCGGTTGGACAGCGTGGCTGCCGCGACCAGCGCGGAGTCGGCGATCGTAACCTTGTGGTGGGCCTCGTAGCGCTGCTTGAGCCCGCGCAGGATCGCGATGGTGTCATCCACGCTCGGCTCCCCCACGTAGACCTGGGCGAAGCGGCGTTCGAGAGCCGGGTCCTTCTCGATGTTCTGGCGGTATTCATCGAGCGTCGTGGCACCGATCAGGCGAAGCTCGCCGCGGGCCAGCATGGGCTTGAGCATGTTGCCCGCATCCATTGCTCCCTCGGAGGCTCCTGCGCCCACGACGGTGTGGATCTCATCGATGAAGGTGACGATCTGCCCGTTGGAGGACTTGATTTCCTCCAAGACGGCCTTGAGCCGCTCTTCGAACTCGCCGCGGTACTTGGCCCCGGCGATCATCGAGCCCAGGTCCAGGGCGATCAGTGTCTTGCCGCGCAGGGACTCGGGAACGTCCCCGGCGACCATGCGCTGGGCCAGGCCCTCGACCACTGCGGTCTTGCCCACACCGGGTTCCCCGATGAGCACCGGGTTGTTCTTGGTGCGCCGGGAGAGCACCTGGACGACACGGCGGATCTCGGCGTCGCGCCCGATCACCGGGTCGAGCTTGCCCGAACGGGCGATGGCCGTCATGTCGGTGCCGAATTTTTCCAGGGCCTGGAAAGTGTTTTCCGGGTCGGGGTTGTTGACCTTGCGGTCGCCCCTGATGCCGGGCAGCGCACTGTCCAGGGCTTGGCGGGTGGCCCCGCTTTCACGCAGCGCCTTGCCGGCGGCCCCGGTGTCCTCACTGAGCCCAAGCAACAGGTGCTCGGTGGAGACAAAGCTGTCCCCCATGGACGCAGCGGCCTGCTGGGCGGCGGTGATGACCTGCAGGATGCCGCGGGAATACTGCGCCTGTGCCACGTTGCTTCCCGAGGAACTTGGCAGGGCCTTGATGGCGGCGCTGGCCTGCACCGAGACCTGGTCCGGATCGACACCGGCGGCCTTCAACAGGGCGACCGCGACCGATTCACGCTGGTCGACCAGCGCCTTGAGCAGGTGGGCGGGTTCCACTTGGGGATTCCCCGCGGTGGAGGCGTTCATTCCCGACGCGGCGAGCGCCTCCTGGCTCTTGGTTGTTAGTTTCGTGTCCACGCTCGTCCTTCCGTAGTTGGGCATTCACTCAAACTTGAGTCTACTTCACTCAACTATGTTCCGGTGAGGAATATTCCCAGTGAAATCCAAGACACCGGGGACCCGGGCATGGGTCACCGGTGCTTCGGCGTACAGGTGAAGCACGGTTGCGAGCCAATGCCGTGAGGTTCGCAATTCTCTAGGCCGCTCCGGCCCCGCCCTTGGCATCCTTGATGGCGGAGATCTCGAACTCAAGCAGTATCCGTTCTGATACCAGGACTCCCCCGGAATCAAGCGCCTTGTTCCAACTCACGCCGTACTCGCGGCGGTCGATACGTCGGCTGCCCTCGAAGCCGGCGCGTAGGTTGCCGAATGGATCGGTCTCGACGCCGGTGAATTCGAGGGGTACCGCAATCTCGCGCGTGGTCTCCTTGATCGTCAGTTCGCCGTTGACGATGAAGCTGTTCTCGTCCACCTGGTCTATCCGCGTGGAGCGGAAAACGATGTTCGGGTACTTGGGTGCATCGAAGAAGTCGTTGGTCCGCAGGTGCTGGTCGCGGTCGGCATTGCGGGTGTCGACGCTGGCGACCTTCACGGTCATTTCCACGCTGCACTTGCCCATGTCTTCGGCATCGATGTGGACGGTTCCCTCCACATCGTTGAAGGCGCCCCGCACCTTCGTCACCATCGCGTGGCGCGCATTGAAGCCGATGCGAGTGTGCCCTGGATCGAATCGCCACGTCCCCGCGTAGGCTGGATCGAGCTGGGTCATTGGTCCCCCTTGTGGTTGCTGTGCGGGTGGACGTGTCCGCCCGGCTGGTGCTTACACTACCAACGCAACGTCCACCCGTCTCCTGTTGCCCACGACTTTTTACCAAGGTCCGCGCCGCAACAACCGCTGGTGCTTCCACCGGGACGTATGGGGCACTCCCCGGCGCTGCACGTCCTGCAGGACCAGCGACACGACGAAAACCCTGCGCCGCATGGCGAGACGATGCCGGGCAGGACTCCGAAAAGCCACGGGCCTTCGACCGGAGGTCGACAACTGGCGGATCCTTGAACCGCCGACGTCGCCGGGAACCTTCTCATCAGGGATGTGTGGACCGCTTCATCCCCGGGCGGCGGCCTCAAGCACGGCGATGTCCAACTTCCGCATGGGCATGAACGCCTCCGTCACCCGACGCGTAACCTCCGGATCCGGATGGCCGAGCAGCTCCACCATCCGCACCGGGACCACCTGCCAGGACACCCCGAAACGGTCCTTGAGCCATCCGCACCGGCTTTCCTCTCCGCCGGCGGTGAGCTTGTCCCAGTAGTAATCAACCTCGGCCTGGTCCTCGCACATGATTTGGAAGGAAATCGACTCGTTGAACTTGAAAAGCGGGCCTCCGTTGAGGGCCACGAAGGATCGGCCATTGAGGTTGAATTCCACCGTCAACGGTTCGCTGGACGGGTTGCCCTGCGGGTCCATGTCGAGGTGGGAGACGATCCCGGAATTCGGAAAGATCCCGGTGTAGAACCGGGCGGCGTCCAGCCCCTGGCCGTCAAACCACAGGCAGTTGATCAGATCTTTCATGTGCTTGTCCCATCCGGTTGTTGTGTGGAACTGGTTCCCACCCCCAAAGGCTAGAAAGGCCTTCGGCATGATTCAAGGGGGCAGCGACAAAAACGGGTGCGGAAGTTTTCCACGACTCACTCATGGGCTTCATTCGGCCCACTGATGTTGCCCCGGATCCACACCGTCGGCGGTCCTACCGGTACGTGGGGATGTACTGGGTGCTGGGAACGATTTCCTTGCCCAGGGGCATGAGGGAAATCGGGATCATCTTGAGGTTGGCGATGCCCAGCGGGATGCCCACGATGCTCACGAACATCGGGATCGCGGTCAGCACATGGCCAATGGCGATCCAGATGCCGGCCACCAGCACCCAGATGACATTTCCAATGGTTGAAAAGGTTCCTACCCGGCCTCGGTCCACCACCGTGCGCCCAAAGGGCCACAGCGCATAAAGGGCAATCCGGAAGGAAGCGATGCCGAAGGGGATGGTGACAATGAGCAGGCAGCAAATGATGCCGGCCAGCATGTATCCCGCCGCCAGCCAGATACCGCCGAAAACAAGCCAAATGACGTTCAGGACCACGGAGAGAGTGTTTCGCATGCATCCACCTTCGCCCATGATCCTGTCCCGCGCCATGGGGTAATACCCTGAGTCGTCCCCCAATTGCTTGATAACGCTTCCTAACGATTCGCTCCGACGGCCCCAAGGATTCGATAAGTGTGAGGCAAACAGGCAAGATTATTGGATGCCGTATGCGTTTGCTCGAAAATCTTCCCTGCTTGTTTCTGGACTCCTCACGATCGGACTTCTGGCAGGTTGCGCACCGGCACCAGGATCCCCCAGGTCCCCGCAGGATTCGATCCAAGAGTTCGCAAACGCGTCATCCAATTCAGAGGGCCGAAACTCCGATTCCCTTCCCCTGTTTTTGGTCCCTGATCTGGATGCGGTGACTGCGACCGATGAGCACCGCCGTATCTTCACCAAGCATTTCGAGGTTCCTTCCGTTCCCGCGGTGACACGCTCCCAGGCAGAACTCGTCACGGAGCAGGTCGACGCGTTCAAGTCCACGAATGTTCCCGACGTGGCTACGGGGGAACTGCCCGTGGCGGAGCTGAACATGCGCAGCCATCTTACGGCCGTTTCCACCCGGGTCCTGGGCATCCGGGTCAACACCTACGAGTCCACCGGCGCTGGTGCCGGGACCCGGTACTTGACACAGTGGTTCGACCAGGGCTCGCCCGCTGCGCTGGGAACCAGGGACTTGTTTGGCAGCGATGAGGACTGGGCACAGTTCAAGGAGTTCATCGCCCAGGCCGCAACCGCCGATCCCAGGGTTTTCGTTGGGAGCCTGATGGACCTCGATGATGCCTGGCTGGACTCCGTGAATTTCGACGCGTACGGAAACGCCCTGGTGGAATTCGACGACAACAGCGTCGGCCCCGACTCGGCCGGCCCAATCGTCGTGAAGGTCGATGCCGAGCATGTTGCTTCGTTGCTCTCAGAATTCGGGGCTCTGGCCCGCACCGCCGCAACGTCTCCGAGCCCCCGGGTCCAGCTGGGCCTGCTGCAGGACCGGGCCAGCCAGGCACCCGACGGCAGTGCCGCGGCGACAACTCCGGAATCCGCTCCCGATTCCGGCACCGAACCCGAAGGGGCCGGCCGCAACCGGCCACCGCAACGTGCCGTCGACTGCACTGCGACAAAGTGCGTGGCCTTGACCTTCGACGACGGACCGGGCCCGAAGACCGGGAAACTGCTCGACACCCTGCGCAAGGGCAACGCGCCCTCCACGTTCTTCGTCACCGGCCCCAATGCCAAGCTGCGGCCCGAGATATTGGCCCGCATGGTGGCCGAGGGCCACGAAATCGGGAACCACACGTGGAACCACCGCTCGCTCACTTCGCTGTCCTCGGCCCAGATCCAACGTGAGATTGACCGCACCAATGCAGCGATCACCAAGGCCGTCGACCAGTCGGCCACCTTGATGCGCCCTCCCTTCGGCGCACACAACTCCATCAGCGACCGGCTCGCGAGCACCCCGGTGATCCTGTGGGACGTCGACACCCTGGACTGGAGGCACCGCAACACCGCAAAGGTCGTCGCCGCCGCGGTTTCCCAGACCACACCGGGGTCTATCGTGTTGATGCATGATATCCATTCCAGCACCGTGGCGGCGGTCCCCAAGATCCTTTCCGGCCTGCGCGCCAAGGGCTATACCTTTGTCACCGTCACCGAGCTCATGGGTGATTCGGGACTCGAGGCCGGGGAGAGCTACGCCCGCGCCCCGCAACCGGCAAAAGCCTCCGGTGCCAAGGGAGCCAAAGCCACCCGGTGAAGTTCGCTACCCTTAAGCCCATGAGCATTCCCCCAGAGCGCAAGATGCCGGTCAGCGGCCGCGCCGTCGAAGACCTCGCCTTTTACCGAACCGAACCAGTCTCGTTTGTCCGCCGTGGCAACCGCCTGCAGGGCCGCCGTGCCGACGCCTGGGAACGCACCGCCCAAAAGTACATCATCGAGCCGCCGCGCGAGCAGACCGACACCTCCGTGGCCGAGGGCTACCAGTTCGACCAGGAGGCCATCTACGGCCGCAAGGCCCCGCTGATCGTCGAGATCGGCTCGGGCCTGGGCGAAGCCATGTCCGTTGCCGCCTCCGAGCACCGCGACAAGGACTTCCTGGCCGTCGAGGTCTACCGCCCCGGGCTGGCAGCGCTCATGGTGCGGGTGGAAAACAACGAGCTGTCCAATGTGCGCGCGGTCCAGGCCAACGCACCGGAGGTCCTGGACTCGATGCTCCCGGCGGCCTCGGCCGACGAGGTCTGGATCTTCTTCTCCGACCCGTGGCACAAGATCCGCCACCACAAGCGCCGCCTGATCAAGGATTCGTTCGTGAAGAAGCTTGAGCGCGTACTGGTCCCCGGCGGCGTGGTCCGCCTCGCCACCGACTGGTCCAACTACGCCGAGCAAATGCGCGAGGTCTTTGATGCGGCCGACGCCTTCACCAGCCTGCACCCCGGCGAGCTGGCCGGCGAGGACAGCAACCTCACCAAGGTCCGCCGCCTGGGCCTGGAGAAGGACGAGAAGGATCCCGAATTCATCGACGAGCGCGGGGGCTGGGCTCCCCGCTTCGAGGGCCGCACGCTGACCAGTTTCGAGGGCAAGGCGCTCAAGGCAGGCCGGATGATCTTCGATCTGGCCTACCGCAAGGCGCCGTAGCCGGTCGTGTTGCGGCGGGCGGTGTCGGGCTTCGGTCCGGCACCGACCGCCGTGCTTAAGCCAGGGGCTGCTGCCCGGTGGTGATCAACGCCAGGTTGCGCAGGCACAGCGTGTCGGGGTCCCGGTAGCCCCGGGGCGAGTCCGGATTCCCCGGCAGATGCTGGGAGGTGGTGTGCCCGGTGGCCGCATGCAGTCCCAGCTCCGGGATGGCACCGACGCTGAACCCGTGGCCCGAAAGCAGCTTGCGGCCCGAGAGCGCGCGGCCGAACCACGCCAATCGGTCGCCAGGGGCGATGGCCTCGTAGATGTTGTGTGGCGGCACGTTCAGCCGACCCGGGGCGCGGGACAGCTGCCGGGGAATCCCGGCGGAGCCGATGGTCGCCAGCGCCTGGGCGTGCACCGCGTACCCGGATGCCGGATCGAGAACCTGGGCAGCAAGCGTGGCGGCGTAGGAGTGGGCTTCGAGTGCCAGGTGCGGGGCGTCGGGCCTCAAGCGGGCGAAGGTGCCCAGGTCCTGCCCGAGCCGCGCCAGGCCCCGCCGGGCGGCATTGTCCAGCAGGGCGCTGGCCAGGTTCGGGGCGGGGTATCCCAGCCATGCGACCACCGCGGGTTTGGCGATCCCGACCTTTCGTTGTTCCAGGTAGAGCTGTCCGGCTTCCCGGACGCTGCCCCACAACGCGTTGCGCGCCCTGATCCCGGTTCCGGAAAGCTGGAAGGTCACGTGCGTGGCGGTGTCCAGGTCGCCCACGGCGACCGCGGCCAGCGGCTCGCGGCCGGACAAATCCAGGTACAGCAGGTGGCGTTCGGGAATGGCCGGTTCCATGGCTCCGGGGCGCAGCGCATGGGCGGTCCCGTCGAGGGCCTGGCGGTGGGTGGTGCGCAGCCGTCCGCGGATCTTGCACAACGCCTCGAAGCGACGCCGGGCCGCGGCGGAGAGCCCGGCGTAGCTCTCACGCGCCGGCATGGCGCAGCTCTCGCCCGGCATCGCCCGTGGCTACCTGCCGCGCGGTTTCCATACCACCACGGCTTGGCTGCGGCCGCGCGGACGTTGTCCGCGGGCCAGGGAGACCACGTCCCCGGTGCTCCCGGCGGCAAAGACGCGTCCCAGGCCCACGGCTTGGCGGGCGCTGCGCAGGGCGAAGACCTCGTTGCTCAGTTCGCCGATCCGCATGCGCAGGGCTGCGACCTGGTTTTCCAGGGCCATGATGCGCCTGATGCCTTCAAGCGAGACCCCGTCCTTGGACAGGCGCTGGATCTCGCGGAGCAGTTCAACGTCGTGCTCGGAGTACCGGCGTTGCTTGCCGCCCTGGCGGGAGGGTGATACCAGGCCGAGGCGGTCGTATTGGCGCAGCGTCTGCGGGTGCATGTCGGCCAATTCGGCTGCAATTGAAATGACGAAGATCGGCCTTAGTCGGTCATTGCCCATGATCCCTGCCTTTCATCCGGTTTCATCCACCGTAGCCAATATCCCGGTGGGGCCAAGGGCCCCGTGTCGCCGGTCAAGCGGCGCGGGGCCCGGAGGTGTTTAGAGTTTTGCGCGGGAGACCAGGGACTCGCGCGGGTTCTCACCCTTGGTTGCCTCGGCGAAGGCCTCGACGGCCGCCTTGGCTTCCTTGGAGAGGTTTTGCGGGACGACCACGTCCAAGGTGACCAGCAGGTCGCCGGTGGCCTTGGTGGTCTTGACGCCGCGGCCCTTGAGCCGCAGCGTGCGGCCGGTTGCCGATCCCGCGGGGACCTTCATCTTGACGCTTTCCCCGGTCAGAGTCGGCACCTCGATCTGGCCACCCAGTGCCGCCTCGTCGAAGGTGACCGGGACGTGGATGCGGATGTTGTTCTCTTCACGGATGAAGACCGGGTGCGGGCCGACGGTGACCTTGACGATCAGGTCTCCGGCGCCGGCGGAACCGGGCGAGCCCTTGCCACGCACGCGAACCGACTGCCCGTCCTTGATCCCCGCGGGAATCCGCACGTCGATGACCTCGCCGTTGGCCTCGCGCAGGCCGATGGTGGTTCCCTTTATGGAGCCGGCGAAGGAAATGGTGGTGCTTGCGGTGCGGTCCGCGCCCTTGCGCGGCGCCTGCTGGCCGAAGCCCCCGAAGCCGCCGCCGCTGCCAAACAGGTCGGCGAATTCCGGCGGCACCTGGCCGCCGCGCCGGCTTCCTCCGCCGCCGCCACCGCCGCCGAAGAGGTTGGAAAAGACGTCCTCGAATCCGCCGTTGCCCGGTGCCCCGCCCTGTCCCCCGGCGCTGAAGCGCGCCCCGGAGCCCATGGCCCGGATGGCGTCGTATTGCTGGCGGTCCTCGGGATCCGAGAGCACCGAGTGCGCCTCGGTGATGTCCTTGAACTTGCGCTCGGACGCGGGGTCCCCGGCGTTGGTGTCCGGGTGGTGCTTGCGGGCAAGCTTCCGGTACGCCTTCTTGATGTCCGCGTCGCTGGCGTCCTTGGAGACGCCAAGAATGGCGTAGAAATCCTTTTCGACCCAGTCCTGACTTGCCATCAGGCGCCTCCTTTGGTGGTGAAATTCGCTGTGGACGGCCCGCCGGGTATTCGCGGCGGACCAGAAATCTGTGGGTGGTGCTTCACCAAGTGTGCGGCGGATCGCCGGTTCCCCCGAAGGGGAAGCGAAGCGATCCGCCGCATACGGTGGTGCAATTCGTGCATTGCTGCAGTCGTTGCCGGTGGTGCTTACTCCCCGAGGGAAACAATCACCTGGGCTGCGCGCAGGATGCGCTCGCCCTTCTTGAACCCGGTGCGCAGCACCTGGGCCACGTGGTCCGCCGGGATCTCCGCGTGCGGCTGCTGGATCAGCGCCTCGTGGATGTTCGGGTCGAAGAGCACCCCGGCATCGGCGATGCGCTCCAGGCCGAGGCCCTCGAGCACCGCGTCGAGCTTGTTGGCGATCGAGGCGAAGGGGCCTTCGGCCAGGTCGCCGTGGGCGCGGGCCGCGTCGATGTCGTCAAGCACCGGCAGCAGGTTGACGAACACCGACTGCACGGCGACGTCCCGTGCCACGTCGCGGTCGCGCTCGACGCGCTTGCGGTAGTTGACATACTCGGCCTGCAGGCGCAACAGGTCGTCGCGCAATTCGGCTTCCTTGTCGCTTGCCTCCGGCGCCTCGGCGTCGGCTGCGGCCTCGTTGAGGATGGCCTCGGCCTGACTCAACGCGTCGCCCGAGTCGTGGGCCTCGTCAACGGGAGTCACCTCGTCCTTGGAGATGCCCTCGTCGTGGTTTTCCTCTGACATGGTTGATGCGCCCCTTACTTCTTTTCGTCTTCGTCGATGACCTCGGCGTCGACGATGTCCTCTTCGGCGTTCGGGGCCTCGGCGGCGTCGGCGGCTGCACCCTCGGACTGTGCCTGCGAGTAGATGGCCTCGCCCAGTTTGGTCTGCGAAGCCTGCAGCTTCTCGAACGCGGTCTTGACCTCGTCGTCGTTGTCCTGCTTCTCAAGGGCGGCCTTCAGCGCGTCGACGTCGGCCTGGACCTCGGTCTTGACCTCTTCGGGCAGCTTTTCGGAGTTGTCCTTGATCAGCTTGTCGACCGAGTACGCTGCCTGCTCGGCGGCGTTGCGGACTTCGGCGGCCTCGCGGCGGGCCTTGTCCTCGGAGGCGTGCTCCTCGGCTTCGCGAACCATGCGATCGATGTCGTCCTTGGACAGCGCGGTGCCGCCGGTGATGGTCATCGACTGCTCGACGCCGGTTCCCTTGTCCTTGGCCGAGACGTGCACGATGCCGTTGGCGTCGATGTCGAAGGTGACCTCGACCTGCGGGATGCCGCGCGGGGCCGGCGCGATGCCGGTCAGCTCGAAGGTGCCCAGGGCCTTGTTGTCGCGGGTGAACTCGCGCTCGCCCTGGAAGACCTGGATGGAAACCGACGGCTGGTTGTCCTCGGCGGTGGTGAAGGTCTCCGAACGCTTGGTCGGGATCGCGGTGTTGCGCTCGATCAGCTTGGTCATCACACCACCCTTGGTTTCGATGCCCAGGGACAGCGGGGTGACGTCGATGAGCAGAACGTCCTTGCGCTCGCCCTTCAGCACGCCGGCCTGCAGTGCGGCGCCAACGGCGACGACCTCGTCCGGGTTGACGCCCTTGTTGGCGTCCTTGCCGGCCAGTTCCTTGACCAGTTCGACAACGGCGGGCATGCGGGTGGAGCCGCCGACGAGGATCACGTGTGCGATCTCGGAGACCTTCACTCCGGCTTCGGCGATGACGTCCTTGAACGGCTTGCGGGTGCGCTCGAGCAGGTCGTTGGTCAGTTCCTGGAACTTGGCGCGCGAGAGGTGCTCGTCGAGGTGGACCGGGCCGTCGGCGGTGACCGAGAGGTACTGCAGGGAGATGTTGGTGGAGGTGGCCGAGGAGAGTTCCTTCTTGGCCTGCTCGGCTGCTTCCTTCAGGCGCTGCAGGGCGATCTTGTCCTTGGACAGGTCTGCGCCCTTCTGCTTGGCCTGGGCCAGCAGCCAGTCAACGACGCGCTGGTCCCAGTCGTCGCCGCCGAGGCGGTTGTCGCCCGAGGTGGAGCGCACCTGGATGGTGGAGAAGTCGTCTTCGTCCTTGCCGACTTCCAGCAGGGAGACGTCGAAGGTTCCGCCGCCGAGGTCGAAGACCAGGATGAGCTCGTCTTCCTTGCCCTTGTCCAGGCCGTAGGCCAGGGCGGCTGCGGTCGGCTCGTTGACAATGCGCAGGACGTTGAGGCCCGCGATCTCGCCGGCCTCCTTGGTGGCCTGGCGCTCGGCATCGTTGAAGTAGGCCGGAACGGTGATGACCGCGTCGGTGACCTTCTCGCCCAGGTACGACTCGGCGTCGGTCTTGAGCTTCATCAGCGTACGTGCGGAGATTTCCTGCGCGGTGTACTTCTTGTCGTCGATGGCGACCGACCAGTCGGTGCCCATGTGGCGCTTGACCGAGGCGATGGTGCGATCGATGTTGTTCACGGCCTGGCGCTTGGCGATGTCGCCAACCAGGACCTCGCCGCTCTTGGCGAAGGCCACAACCGACGGGGTGGTGCGGTTGCCTTCGGCGTTGGCGATGACGGTGGGCTCGCCACCTTCGAGGACGGATACAACGGAGTTGGTGGTTCCGAGGTCGATACCTACGGCACGTGACATGGGGATGCTCCTTCATTACCTTGGGAAAATATTCCAACGCCAGCGCGATTCACATCGGTTGAGCGTTCTGGACTCAAGTTTACCCACCGCAAAACCGATGTCAATTCAAAGTTGAGCGAGCATGGCTCAACTTTGGGGTTCGGAGTGCCAAAACGAAACATTGCGACCAAAAGAACCGTATGGTTCCGCGGTTCTTGGAATTTCCCGTGAGCCTTGTTCGCCAACAGGGAACGGCCCGCAAGGGCCTTGCAGTCCGCACCGAACTGTGAGGCGGCCCACTGGCGGCAAGGGTGCCTTCGATCGGAAAACCAGGAATGTAGTTGTCCCGTTCACTGGAAGTCACGACAGCATGCGTTCCATCCGCAGCTTCCGCGATTCCCAATCGGGCATGACAGTGCAGAGAAGTTCGATGAATTCCGGTCCATGGTGCGGAACGCGGAGGTGGCAGAGTTCATGCGTGATGACGTAGTCGATGCACTCCACGGGGGCCTTCACCAGCTCCGGGTTCAGACTCAGCATCCCCGCTGGCGACATCGAGCCCCACCGTGAATTCATGCGCCGGATTTGCACTGATGCCGGGGCAAAAAACTCGGGTCCCTGAAACTTCGCCCGGCAAACTTCAATCCTGTTTTTGAACTGGGCCGCTGCATGCTCGCGGTACCACGTCGTTACCAATGCTTCGATGGAGGTCCGATCGGAGAAGTCGATTCCGTCAACAAGAATGAACCCGCGAATCAGTCGCACCCTGGCAGGGCCTTCGGCTTCTCCGATGCGCAGTCGATACTGCCTCCCGAGATAAAGATGGGTTTCCCCCGGTGCCCAGACCCGAGGTGGTGTGCGCGGCAGAAACTGGGCAAAGAAACTCTGTTGCTTGAGAATCCACCTGGCCCGTTTCAGCACGCGTGAATTGATTTCGGCGTCGGTTGAGTCCACAGGGGCGATCACTCCGACGGTTCCGTCAGGACTGACAGTGATTTCCAGGGTCGTTCGTTCCCGCCGCTCCAGGACAAAGCCAATGCTTTTGGACCCATACTCAACAACATGGCTCATGGAAACCGTGCCTTGGCGATTCGGACGACACTTTCACGGATTGCTTCCTCGTCCTCGGCAGAGAGACTGGCACCATTCATCGTAGGAACGACATCCCAGAGGTAGTCATCGATGGCGTTGAGCAGCCCCATCCGTGCTGGTTCGTTTTGCCAAAAGCCAACGATCATGTGGCTACGCACGATATCCACAAGGCCGACGGCAACGGCCGCCGCTTGGTTCTCCCCCGAGTCCGCGCCCTGGCCTTTCTCGTCCATGAAACGATCCGCAATTGCCTCGAAGAACGAGGCCGCGTCGTCGTCATGCGCTACCGCGTCGGGCAGCGCCCGGCCTCGGTCGCCGCTGGCCACGCGCTCGGTCAGGGACAGAATGCTATTGAGGTACTCAATCTCGGAGAGCCTCCGGGCGCGATACTCATTGATAGCTTCTTGGAGCAGCGCGGCAAAACGCGCATATAGCGCGGGATCCTCACTCATGCGCTCGGTAATGCGTTTCCTGGTCGCAGCGGCAATTCGATCCGCCTTCGCCGCAGCTCCCGCACCCGTCTCGTCCACGACTGCCTGTAGTGAGGCAGGATCATTGAGATTCAGCTCGGGTATCAAGACCTCAGCGGGCATAGCCTGCAAATGGTCGTCCAGAAGTCTTTTGATCTTGGGTTCGTAATCCCTCAGGTCAACGGTTTCAAGATAGCGCCATTGGACAGATCGACGCAGGTTCACGAACCGATTCCAATCGGCCTTGTAGCGTTCCAGGCGATCGGCTGGAATCACTTCCTCAACCTTGTCGCTGGAGAGCGCAATGTGCAACGTACGCGTGAAGTCCAACAGGCAGTCATAGAATTCGTCGCGGAGGGCCTTGTCGGCCAGGACCTGCTCGAGTGCCTCCATGTCATCATGGCGGATACCTTGGAACAGCGACCAGACCGCATTCCAGCGCTCCGGGAGCAAACGGATCTGCTCACGGACGTCGATGACGGCATCCAGCAACTCTTCAAGCTCAAAGCCTTCAAGGGACGAATACGTGGTCAGTGCGGCGTCGAGCTCACCCAGTAGTCCCTCGTAGTCGATAATGTAACCGAATTCCTTGGAACGAACCACTGCATCCTCGCCGTCCTCGGCGTCAAAAAGTCGGTTCACCCGGGCTATCGCCTGCAGCAATGTGTGCTCACGCAGGGAGCGGCACAGATACAGCACGGTGTTCCGGGGTGCATCGAATCCCGTCAGCAGCTTGGAAACAACAATCAGGATTTCCGGACCACCACTGGACTTGAATGCCTTGACGACATCCCTGTTGTAGGCAGCGACCCCGCCGTAGCGTTCCATGGCGGCGTCCCAGAACTTCTGAACCACGTCGAGCGATTCACGGTCCACGGAGTCAGCGGTCTCATCTTCGCTCTCGCCCGGCGCAGAAATCATGACCTCGCTCGTGACATGGCCAATCTCGTCCAGTACCTGTTTGAAACGAATGGCTGCAGCTTTGTTGGAAGCAACCAGCTGGGCCTTAAATCCTGTGCCTTGCCAATACTGGCGGTAATGCTCGGAAATGTCGAAGGCCTTGGCCCGGATGACCTGCCCGGCACCGGCGAGCACGTCGGCACGCGAGAATTTGCGCTTCAGATCGGCTTGCTGTTCAGCGGTGAGCCCCTGGCAGATCTTCTCAAACCACCGGTCAATGATGTTTTCCGATATTTGCTGCTCGACCATGCGACCTTCATAGAGCAGCGGCACCACGGCTTCATCCCGCACGGCATCCGCGATGGTGTAGGTATGGATGGGTCCACCAAAGGTCCGGAAAGTGTTCTTCTCCTTTTTCAGCAGCGGCGTACCGGTGAAACCGATGTAGCTGGCCATCGGCAGCACCTGGTGCATCCGTTTGGACAGCGCACCGAATTGGCCCAGATGGGTTGAGTGGCTTCGGTGGCTCTCGTCGACCAACACGAACAGGTTGGGGTCCTTGTCGATGTTGGAGGCGCCATTGCTCGCCCCGCTTTGCGACAGCAGCTTAGAGGCGTTTTCGAACTTGTTGACAATGGTGGTGACCAATGGGGCCCGTGCGTGGATGAGCTCTGCCAGGTGCTTTCCGGTTCGAGCGCGAACCGGGTCCAACTGGCAGGCCCGAAAGGTGTCTCGGATCTGCAGATCAAGATCATCCCGATCGGTCACCAGGATGATCCGTGGGTTGCGTATGCCGGGCTCGAATTCGAGGGCCTTGGCGAACATCACCATGGTGAGTGATTTGCCGGAGCCTTGGGTGTGCCACACAACGCCCCCGGGCCGGTGCTCGCCTTCGACGCCTGATGTGACACGTTCAATGGCACGCTTTACCGCGAAGTACTGCTGGTGCCGCGCGATTTTCCGTGTGCCGTTGTCATACACCGTGAAGGTCCGGATGAGTTCGAGCAAACGCTCGGGTCGGCACAGGGAATGGAGCAAGCTGTCTTGCTCGCTGACAGCCCGGGCGCCTCCCGCTTGTTGGGCGTCAAAATAGGCCGTTGCCGCTTCGGCTTCTTCCGTGCCACGAAAAAGCGTCTCGACAGTGCCGCGCCCCAGCGGGGTGTTGGCGACTACTGCAACGATCTTTTCATGATCGTCCTCCTCGCGCCACGGGCTCCAGAACTTGGAGGGAGTTCCGACCGTCGCATAAGTTGCCTCGCGTCGGTTGGTGGCAATCAGGAGCTGGGCGAAATGGAAAAACTCCGGAATGTTCTCGCGCTTCTGGTACCTGATCAGCTGGTGGTCGGCCTTCTTGATTTCCTCGGACGGCCGCTTGCATTCAACGGCAACAAACGGGATGCCGTTGACAAAGGCAACGACGTCCAGTCGGCGGGTTTTCATACTGCCAGTACGTTCAACCACGTATTCGGTGGTGACGTGGAAGACGTTATTCGACGGGATCTCCCAGTCGATGTACTTCACTTGGTGGCTCTTGGTGTCACCGTCAATCGTTTTTGCGATGGTTGCGCCGAGCACCAGACTGTCATAGACCTCTTGGTTGCTAGCTTTCAAGCCCTTCTGCTGTTCGGGCTCGGGAAAGAGCTTGCGGATTGCTTCGTGCGCATCTGCCGGGTCAAGTGGGTATTCGCTGCCACGGAAGGTGATTTTGTTGAGCCGAACAAGTTGTTCGGCAAGCACGCTTTCAAGTAATGGATTGCGCCGGCGGCCACCTCGCAAGGCAAGCGCTTCGGTTGGTGAGAGCGCAATATACCCCAGTCCCGTGAATACCTGAAGGGCAGGCATCTGGGATTGGAAGATTTCGCTCGGATCGTATGCCTGCTCAGCCATCATTGGGCTCCTCGCCGACGGCGACTCGGATGTCGCCAGTAAGAAGCTTCTGCATGATCGCACTTTTCTGAGTCCGGAGGAGCTCAATCTGCACATCGAGCATACCGATTTCCTTGAATGATACCTTGAAGGTTTCTGCAAGTCGCGTTTGCATTTCCGGGTCCGTCGGCAGCTTCACCAATCCTTCAAGAAAACGGCCATTAGTGATCGATATAGTATTCTTTGCTCCCTTCTGAACGAGCGGAGCCAAGTAGTTCCGTGCCAGCCTTGGCGATTCGAAAACAGCATTCAAAATCGCCCCAATCGCTTCGGTAGCCGGGGCGTAGACGCCATAAAGCGGCGAAACAATAACGTCATGTGAAATTGTGCTTTGCTTAATAATTCCGAACGGAAAACCGCCTGTCGGACTCTTGGTATATACAACATCTCCTGGCTGGACGAGGTTGTAATGAGACGTCTTTGCTGCGGCAAAGGATCTACCTAGATGCTCAACCTGATTGATAAGCCCCCTATGAACCGACACTGAGAAAACTTCCTCTGTACCGCTACTTCTTAACTTGTGTTCGGTCATCACTTCACTCAGGGGAACGTGCTTCCATGCAGATTCCTGTTTTCTTCCAGTTAGCGCTGTATTTCGTAACCAATCGCGCTGGCGCAACAGGGCGTCCTTTAACGCATTTGTCTGCTCAATTGCTTCGTCCCAAGTAGCAATGACAGCTGCGATTTTTCGCTGTTCATTGAGCGGTGGCAACGGAAGCGGAAATGTTTCCAGCTTCTCTGTATCAAGTCTTCCCGTACCGTGGCCAGCCTGGGTCACAGTTTGCAAAAGCTCAGATTTCCTTGCTATAAGGGTACAAGCAAGGAAATTAGCATCTAAATTCGGGTTGCTAATTAGTGCTTTCACGTCTTGATTGAAGGCAGCTGGTTTCGTATTGCGAACGACAGGCAAATCTCTAAATAGAGTCATCCCTCGCGTAAGTACAAACACTGTCCCCGCAGGCATGACACGAGCCTTCTCCGCTCCGATTGATGTCAGGGATGCAGTCGTGCTGGAAATATGCGGCGTCTTCATATCCCGGGCGGTAATCCAGGGTGTGTCTCCGCCCCAGAAGTCAGGGCGTGCTTTGGATGGCGTGCTGCCAGATTTTATGGTCACGAGCTCGGCAAGCTCGTGGACTGACCAATTCACGGGAAAACTCTTCATGTCAATCGTCCTTTCGTGGCGACACCAGTCGCTCGAGCTCCGCAATGTCCGCTTCATCCGCCGCGATGGCAGCGGTTGCCTTACGTTTGGCGTCGAACTCGTCATAGCGCTCGGCAGCTAGTTTCTTTGCGACGGCAGCGCTGACGCTTCCAGCGTTCGTGAGGAGTTCACGTCCATTGAATTCCAAGAACGCATCGAGTTTTTCGCTCCACTGCTCCATCGTCACGGTCTGACGTCGTTTGGCTTGGTCCTCGGCGTAGTCAAGATACATGGTGACAACGCGGTTGAGCTCATCCACTTCGCCCTGCGACAGGTAGTTCTTGCCCGTCGCAACATCGCCCTTGCGCACAATGGATCCCTCCCAATTAGTGAGTCCCATGTTGGGTGCATCCGCGTCGCTACGATCCTTGACAAGTTCGGCGGCAGTTTTTCCGGTCACGGCCCAGAGCATCTTGTTCTGCACCTTGGCGAAGAACAACTTGGCCTCGTCCGTTGTGGGATCGTAGTCGACCGCCGTCATGTAGAGATCGCGTACCTTTTGGTAGAAGCGCTTCTCCGAGGCCCGAATGTCCCGGATGCGCTCGAGCCACTCATCAAAATAGTTCCATTGTTCGGCACCCTTGAGCTTGGCATCATCCATAGCAAAGCCCTTGACCAGGTACTCCGCAAGTACCGTCGTCGCCCACCGGCGAAACTGGGTGCCGCGTGGCGAACGCACACGAAAGCCCACAGCCAAGATCACGTCGAGGCTATAGCGCTTCACAGAACGGCGCACATCGCGCCCGCCCTCAGATCGAACTTGTAAGTAATCGTTACAAGTTGCCGCTTCCAAGAGTTCTCCCTCGGAGTAGACAGCCGCAATATGCTGGGTGATGGCCTGCGGGGAAACCTGGAACAGTTCCGCGATCTCTCGCTGGGCAAGCCAAGCAGTGCCCCCTATGGCATGCAGCTGCACATGTGCCAGACCGTCATCAGTCGTATAGAGGATTACTTCCCCGATCGAATCAGTCATCGAGGCCCAGCTCCTTCAGATAACCTGCCATGCGTGCTCGCACGGTCACAAGTTCGGTCTCAAGCTTGTTGATCTCGCGCTGGACAGCGGCGACATCGACTTCTTCCTCGGGTTCGAACGTGTCCACGTACCTCGGGATGTTCAGGTTGTAGTCATTACCAACTATTTCTTCGTGGCTCGCCAAATGCGAGTAGCGTTCGATCTCTGAACGCCCGTTGTAGACGCCAAGGATCTTGGCGATGTGGGATTCTTCCAGCAGGTTCTGCGATTTCACCGCAGTGAACTCACTGCTGGCATCGAGGAAGAGGACATCGGTTCGTCCGGAGTTGGCTCCGCCGGCCTCACGCGATCGGTCAAAGATGAGAATTGCGACGGGAATGCTCGTGGTGGTGAACAGGTTTGCCGGCAGGCCGATTACGGCATCGAGAAGGTTCTCCTCGATCAGCGCCTTGCGGATACGTCCTTCGGAAGCACCACGAAACAGCACACCGTGCGGCACGATCACGGCAACGCGCCCGGACTGCCGCTTGGCAACCTCGATCATGTGGGTGATAAACGCATAGTCGCCCTTACTCTTCGGCGGAACGCCGCGCCAGAAACGCTTGTGCTCATCAGCTTCGGCGTCCTCGGCACCCCATTTATCCAGCGAAAACGGTGGGTTGGCAACCACGACGTCGTACTGCCGCAGACGGTCGTTCTCGAGCAGTGTCGGTGCCGTGAGGGTGTTGCCCCATTCGATGCGCGCTGAATCGTTGGCATGCATGAACATGTTCATGCGAGCCAGGGCCCACGTGGCACCGTTGACTTCCTGACCATACAGCGCATAGTTGTTGGTGCCGACCTCGGCCGCGGCCTGGATCAGCAGGGACCCGGATCCGCAAGCCGGGTCAAAAATCGTGTCGCCGGGCTCCGGCTTAGCGAGCTTCGCCAACAGCTCGGAGACCGAACGCGGGGTATAGAACTCCCCGGCTTTCTTGCCGGCGTCGGACGCGAATCGCGAGATCAGGTAGATATAGGTTTCGCCAATGATGTCGTCGCTGACCCGCGAAGGGCGCAGATCCAATTCCGGCTTGTTGAAATCCACGAGAAGGTGCTTGAGGCGCCGGTTGCGCTCCTTGGTCTGGCCCAGGTTTGCTTCCGAATTGAAGTCGATGTTGCGGAAGACCCCGTCGAGCTTGGCGCGGTTGGCGTCTTCAATCGATTCGAGCGCCCGGTTGATCTGGTCACCGATATCCTCAGCATTGCGCTGCTCGTACAAGGTATAGAAGCTCGCACCTTCCGGGAGCGGGAAGCGCTCCCGGCCTAGCTTGGTCGCGATCTTGCGCTCATCGCCTTCGTACTCCTGCTCGTACGATTCCTTGTGGTCGTTCCAGATGTCCGAGATGTACTTCAGGAATAACATCACCAGGATGTAGTCCTTGTACTGGGTTGCATCGACGACCCCGCGGAAGGTATCGCAGGCCGCCCAGGCTGCCCTGTTGATGCGGTCTTGCGTGACGTTGTTGTTCATCGGATCTCCTCGGAGTCGAGTGCTGATATTGAGTGGAGGGCAAGCCGGTCGAGGTGGTGCCCAACAACGGCCTGTCGAAGACTTGCGACCCGATCGCGTATGCGAGTTTCCTCGGCGGACAAGGCTGCGACGGCAGCAATTCGATGCTGAATATCGAGGGACGGAAGACTTATTTGGAGGGCTTCGAGGGCAGGCTTTGTCACCATCTTCACGCCGGTGCCTTGCGCTTCACTATCGAAATAGTGGCGAGCCAAGGGGCGTCCAAGGAACCATGCCAGGTAGCCATGATCCAAAACGTCGGGATCGGGATGGAGAATGAACAGCGGCGCGACAGCCAACACAGGTTCGTCGATGCCAGTGATTGCGCATGCACCCCAAAACGGGCCACGGGAACGAAATACCAGTTCACCCTGATCCACGTAGTGCTGCTTGGATGCGGCCGGGGTCATCGTGCGCAGTGCAGTTTCGCTAGCGTATTGCCCGTCCGCGTTGATGTCGCCCTGCTGCACAGTCAGCGTGCCGTCAAGTGCAGCCGTTTCCAGACGAGTGCGACTGGTAAATCCCGATCGCACTGCGCAGACTTCTCCCAACTGCACCTGCTGGACCTTCTGGTTGTTCATGATAAAAATATATCACACATGATCAGTAAGTGTGATACTGCAAATAAAAATCAAGAGTTTCCTGACCTTCGCTGCTCAAGTCCACCTTTCATTCGCTACGTTGCCGGCCAGGGCGCTCCACGGTTCGACCCTTGTGGCATCGGCGTTAAAGCTAGACGGCCCGGCCTGGCTTGGAAGCCGGGCCGGGTCGTTCACTGTTGAGTAGTTTGCTGTCATTCAGGCAGCTGGGCGCCTATCAACGGCCCAGCACCGTGTTGACCCCAAGTGAGGCGAGCACCGCGAACACGGTTCCCCACAGCATGATGGAAATGACCTGCCAGAAGATCACTTTTTCCTTGGCGGCGCCGAAGGACACCAGTGCTGCCGAGGTGATCTGGCTTGGCAGGATGGTCTGCCCCAACAGGCTGACGCCGGCGATGCCGTACTTGTCGAAGGCCGAACGCAACTTGGCGTATTTCACCGACGGGGAGGCATTCTCCTTGGCAACCTTCCGGCGCACCAGGTGGGCCCCGTTGACCAGCAGGAGCATCGAGGCGACGTTTCCAATGACAGCGGCCCCCACGGCAATCACCGGGTGGATCCCGATGACCACTCCGAGCGCCGAGCCGAAGTAGGACTCGATGAAGGGGATGGCCGCGGCCAGCATCACGGCGACCCACTGAAGTGCTGGCGGGAATTCGGCGGTGAACTGCTGCAGCGATTCAATCAAGGTGGGTCTCCAATGTCGTCAGGTCGTGGCCAGCTGCGCGGTTTCCCTGCGGATCGAATGATTCGAGCGCTTGCCGCGGTGTCATTTCCCCAGATTATTGGTTCTTCCCTCCCGCCCCGGGCATCCATAGGATGATCTCCCGGGGCCCCGGGCCAGCCCGGATTCAACCAAAGGGATGATTCCGCAAGCCTCGCCGAGGTCCCTTAAATACACAGGTGGGCCCTGGATTGCAACGATTGTTGCATTCCCGGGCCCACCTGTCGGATCAGGCTGGCCACCAGCGGTGGCCGGAACGATCCTAGAAGTTGCGGCCGTTCGAGGCCGGAGCCGAGGCGCGGCGCGGACCTCGTCCACGACCTGCACCGGCTGCGGCTTCAACCTTGGAGGCACCCAGTGCTTCGGCGATGGTGTTGCCGCCGCGCGGGCGGGAGCCGGCACCCGAACCCTGGCGCTGGCCGGAGTTGTTGCGTGCAGCTGCCGAACCGCGGTTCGGAACGGGGCTGCGACGGGCTACGTCGCGGTCGTCCTGGCGCACGTCGACACGACGGTCGGCGCGGTTGTCGGCGCGGTTCTCGGTGCGACGTTCGCCGCCACGCGAAGCCGAGGCACCGCGGCTGTCATTGCGGCGTTCTCCACCACGACCGCCGGCAGCGGCGTAGCCGCGGCCTTCGCCACGGTTCTCCGTGCGGTTCTCGGTGCGACGCTCACCGCCACGTCCTGCCGAGGCGTTGCCGCCGCGGCTCTCGGTGCGACGCTCACCGCGGTTTTCGTCGCGGGTGCGAGGTGCCTCGCCACCGGCGCTCTTGGCGGTGCCGCGTCCGCCGCGGCGACGGCCACGGCCGCCTGCTGCGTCGGAATCGTTCAGGGTGTCCTTGCGGACGCTGGCGGTGCTGCGCAGCTGCGGGGCAACATAGGCAACGGGCTCGGCCCGCTCGCCGACAACGTCGGAGACGACCTGGGCGTTCGGGGTGACCTTGACCATCGGCACCTTGATGCCCGCGGCCTTCAGCAGCGACTTGACGTCGCTCTGCTGGTCCGGGGTGGCGATGGTGACGACGGTTCCGCTGGAACCGGCACGGGCGGTGCGGCCCGAGCGGTGCAGGTAGGCCTTATGCTCTGCCGGCGGGTCGATGTGGACCACGAGCTCGACACCGTCGACGTGCACGCCGCGGGCGGCAACGTCGGTGGCCACCAGCACGCGGGCATCGCCGGCCGAGAAGGCGGCAAGGTTGCGGTCGCGGGCGTTCTGGCTCAGGTTGCCGTGCAGGTCCACGGTGGGGATCCCGCACTTGGACAGCCAGACGGCCATCTTCTTGGCGTGGTGCTTGGTGCGCATGAACATGATGCGGCGTCCGGAGCCGGAAGCCAGGGTGCGCACCAGTTCCTTCTTGTCGTCGTTGGACACCAGGAACACGTGGTGCTCCATGGTGTTCACCGAAGCCGAAGGTGCATCGACCGAGTGCACGGTCGGGTTCTCCAGGTAGCGCTGGACCAGCTTGTCCACGCCGTTGTCCAGCGTGGCGGAGAAGAGCATGTGCTGGATGCCGCGCGGGGCCTGGTCCAGGATGCGCTTGACGACCGGCAGGAAGCCGAGATCGGCCATGTGGTCGGCCTCGTCCAGCACGGAGATTTCCACGCGGGAGAGATCGGCGACGCGCTGCTTGAGCAGGTCCTCGAGGCGGCCCGGGCAGGCAATGAGGATGTCAACGCCGGCGTTGAGGTCCTTTTCCTGGCGCACCTGCGAGACGCCGCCGAAGACGACGGCGGTGCGCAGGTCCACGGCCTTGGCCAGCGGCTCTACGACCTTGGCGATCTGGGTGGCCAGTTCGCGGGTGGGTGCCATGATCAGGGCGCGCGGGAAGCGGGCCTTGCGTGGCTTGGGGTTGGCGGCCAGGCGGGCAACCACCGGAAGGGAGAAGGCCAGGGTCTTGCCCGAGCCGGTCTGGCCGCGACCCAGGACGTCTCCGCCGTTGAGGGTGGTGGGCAGCGTGGCTTCCTGAATGGGGAATGCCGATTCGATTCCCTGGGCCGCGAGGACCTCGGAGAAGATTGCGGGCACGCCAAGGGAAGTGAATGAAGGACTCACGTGGTACTTTCTCTCAAAGCTTCGCACGACGGTTTCGGCGCGCGTGGTCGCCGAAGAAAGAGAGAGCCAAGATGGCGCTAAGCGCACATTGACCGGCCGCGTTCGCTCCCCTGAAAGGAAGCAAGGCATACGGCGGATCGGGAAATCTAATCTGTCGACGCATAGACCCTCGGACTGCAAGCAGAGTGCTCGCACCTTACCGATCTACAAGTACCCAGCTTATCAGCACCCGGGGCCTCACCGAACGAGAGATCCGTTACCTTGCGCGTCCCAGCTTGCTCGGCCACCACGCCTTCCTGCCGAGATCATGGATCAGGGCCGGCACCAGCAGCGACCTGACCACCAGGGTGTCAAGCAGCACGCCGAAGGCGACGATGAATCCGAGCTGCAGAAGGAACATGATGGGGATGATGCCCAGCGCGGCAAATGTGGCCGCCAGCACCACGCCCGCCGAGGTGATGACGCCTCCGGTGACGGCCAGGCCTCGCAGGACGCCCGCACGCGTGCCATGCTTCAGGGATTCCTCCCGGACCCGGGTCATCAGGAAGATGTTGTAGTCCACGCCCAACGCCACCAGGAACACGAACCCGAATAGCGGAACGGACGGGTCGGCCCCGACGAAGTTGAAGATGCCGTTGAAGACCCAGGCGGAAACCCCCATCGCCGTCCCGTAGGAAAGCAGGGTGGTCGCCACCAGGAGCACCGGTGCGAGGATCGAGCGCAGCAGCAACATCAAGATGACCAGGATGGCACCCAGGACCAGCGGAATGATCTTGACCAGGTCCGCCTGGGCGGTGGTCGCCGTGTCGCTGAGCGTGGCGGTGGTTCCACCCACCAGCGACCCGGGGTCTTCGTGGTGCAGCAGCCTCCGCAGGTCGAGCAGCGTCGACTTGGCGGCGTCCGAGTCGGCGGCGTCACCAAGCGTGATCGACATCAGGGAGCGTCCCTCGACGACCTGAGGTTCACCACCGGCCCGGGCCAGCGCCGGTCCCCCGTCCGCGGCCTGGAGGTAGGCCGAAGCCACCCCGTCGACGTCCTCGACCAGGGGCACCAGGTCGGCCGCCCTTGCTTCGTCGACGACGGCGAACAGCGGGCTGCCGGTTCCGCCGGGGAAATGCTCGCCGAGCGCGATCTGCCCGTCCCGGGAATCGGTCTGGCCCAGGACCAGTTCGCTTTGCGGCACACCGGAGGCCTTGAGCTGGGTCATGCCCAGGGCCCCGGCAGCCAGCAGCAGCGCGGTGAGCACCCAGATCGGCCGGGGGTGGCGGCCGACGAATCCCGCGACGCGACCCCACAATCCCGCGGGAAGCTCCTCGGGCCCAAGCGGGGCCTGCGGCTTCGGCGGGAACGGCCAGTAGGCAGCCCTTCCCAGCAGCGCCAGGGCAGCCGGCAGAAACGTCAGGGCGGCGATGATGGAGAAGATGATGCCGCTGGCCCCGATGGGCCCCAGCGCCTTGTTGGAGTTCAGGTCCGAGAAGAGCAGGCACAGCAGGCCCGCGGTCACGGTGCCGCCGGAGGCCAGGATGGGTTCCACGGACCGCTTCCATGCGGTGGCCGCGGCCTCCCAGCGGCCTTGCCCTCCGGCGAGCGCCTCCTTGTGCCTGGCGACCAGCAACAGCGAGTAGTCGGTTGCAGCGCCGATGACAAGGATCGAGAGGATGCCCTGGCTTTGCCCGTCCAGCCGGATCCAACCTTCCTTGGCCATGAAGTACACGGCCAGGATGGCCGCGCAGAGAGCGGCGACCGAAGTGAACAACACGGTGACCGGCAACAGGACTGAGCGATAGACCAGCAGCAGGATCAGGAACACGGCACCGAGCGCCACGCCGAGCAGCACACCGTCGATGCCACCGAAGGCCTCGACCAGATCGGCGCTGAACCCGGCGGGGCCGGTGACGTAGGCGCGGGTCCCCTCGGGGATCCGATCGGCGAGTTCCGCCCGCAGGGAGCCGACGGCTTCGTCGACTTCCACGTTGCCGTCCAGCGGGACGAGCAGCTGCGCGGCTAGTCCGTCTTCGGAAGCGAAGGGCCCGACGATGTCGCCGTCAAGGTCCTTCAGGTCCGTGAGCGATGCAACCACTTCCTTGATGGCTGCTTGGTCAAGGGCCGAGTCTCCGGCGATCACCACCACGGCCGGAATGGCGTCAGAGGTGCGGAACTTGGCCTGCCATTCCAGGGCCCGGGTCGCCTCGGCGCTGGTCGGCAGGAACGCCGCCTGGTCGTTGGTCTGCACGTCGCCGAGCTTGCCGAAGGTCGGCCCGCCCACTCCGGCGACGCCGAGCCAGATCGCGACGAGCACGATGGCCAGCGCCGCGCGCAAGACGGCCTTGCCGGTGCCCGGCCGGCGCCTATTTCCCCGCCTGCCGGTGCCCGCCACTGCGTCCTTGACCTGATTTCCCACGATCCAACTCCTCGTTGTGCGGTCGATTCTAGGCCCGCATTCCGCTATGCCTGTATCAAATAGTATTTCCATGATGGAACCATTTCAAGCCTCGGCATAGAATGGTCCCCATGGATCCCGCCGCCGCCTTCGAACTCGTCCTGCTGCTTCAGCAGTTCGGGCAGGCATCGGACCGCTACGTCGAGTCCACCGGCACCCGGCACAAGACCCACCGCACGGACATGAATGCGCTGGCCGCCATCATGCGCTTCGAACGCGCAGGGACCCCGCCGACCCCGGGGGACCTCTCTCGGACCCTGCAACTCAGTTCACCGGCCACCAGCGCCATGCTGGACCGTCTCGAGCGCATCGGACACATCGAGCGCCTGCGCATCGACAAGGACCGCCGTGTGGTCCGCGTCAAGCTCACCCCCAAGGCGCAGGCCGACGGGCGCGCCATGTTCGCACCCCTGGCGGCGAGCATGATGGAGGTCATTTCCACCTACACCGATCAGGAAGTGAAGCTGGTGTCCCGCTTCATGGCCGACGCGACGGCCGGCGTGGACAAGGCCAGGCACGACGCGGAACACGCGTAGCCGCCACCGCTGGCCTGGCCCGCAGCGGGGATCCGCACTAGGCTCGTGGCAACCGTCGGCCGAACGCTGGTGCGTTCATGATCGTTGAGGACCAGTCCCCGCCATGACCGAACTACCCACCACGGGCACGCCCCACCCCCTTGCCGCCGGATTCGATTCCACGCGCACCCTGGAATTTCCCCCCGGATTCCGCTTCGGGTCGGCAACCGCCGCCTTCCAGATCGAGGGCGCAAGCCACGAGGACGGCCGGGAGGACTCCATTTGGGATGCGTTTTGCCGGGTCGACGGCGCGGTGTTTTCCGGCCACGACGGATCGGTTTCCGCCGACCACTACCACCGGATGCCCCAGGACGTGGCGCTCATGTCGGAGCTGGGCCTGGACACCTACAGGTTCTCCACCTCCTGGGCGCGCATCAAGCCCGGGGACCGGGAGCTGAACCCCAGGGGACTGGACTTCTACTCGCGGCTGGTCGACGAGCTGCTGGGCAACGGGATCTCCCCGTGGCTCACGCTCTACCACTGGGACCTGCCGCAGGCCCTGGGCGAGCGCGGCGGCTGGGCGAACCGCGACACCGCATACCGCTTTGCCGACTACGCGCTGGAGGTGTTCGAGCACCTGAAGGACCGGGTCACGGACTGGACGACGCTGAACGAGCCATGGTGTTCGTCCTTCCTCTCCCATGCCGGCGGCGAGCATGCCCCCGGGCACACCGACCCCGCCGAGGCGGTGGCCGCCGCGCACCACCTGTTGCTGGGCCACGGACTGGCCACCGAGGCAATGCGGGAGTCCGCGGGCAGGGAGCACCGGCTGGGCATCACGCTGAATTTCACCGTCGCCGATCCCGCCGACCCGGCCAACCCCCGGGACGTGGATGCAGCCCGGCGCATCGATGGCTCCTTCAACAGGGTCTTCCTTGACCCGATCTTCCGCGGCCAATACCCCGAAGACGTCCTTGAGGACATGGCCGCCGCCGGCCTGGCCGGGCACATCCGGGACAACGACCTGGAAACCATTGCCGCGCCCATCGACGTGCTGGGCGTGAACTACTACAACGGGGTGCTGGTTGCCGCGCCCCGGGATCCGCAGGCATCCGAGCAGTCGCTGGTGTCCACCTCCGAGCGCGGACTCCCGCGCCGGAGCCCCGCGGTGGGCAGCGAGCGGGTGCAAAACATCGACCGGCCCCTGCCGCGCACCGCCATGGGCTGGGAGGTCCAACCAGAGGGGCTCGAACGGTTGCTGCTGCGCCTGCAGGAGGAATACACGGGGCCGGCCGGGATCCCCATGGTCATCACGGAGAACGGCGCCGCCTACGACGATGATCCCGACGAGAGCGGGTTCGTCGATGACAGTGCCGGGCGGCTGGCGTTCATCGATGCGCACCTGCGGGCCGTGCACCGGGCCATGGAACACGGGGCCGAGGTGCGCGGGTACCTGGTGTGGTCGCTGCTGGACAACTTCGAGTGGGCCTTTGGCTACGACAAGCGCTTCGGGATCGTCCGGGTCGACTACGACACCCAGGCCCGCATCCCCAAGGCCTCGGCCCGCTGGTATGCGCAGGTTGCCTCCTCGCACCGGGTGCCGGCCTGGGAATAGCGTTCGCCGGCCGTCTCACCTGCCGGGATGCCGGGACGGGCGAGTACGGGCGCGGGCCCGCGCTCCCCTAAACTTGTCCGGTGACTCTTTCCCTTTGGCTCTCGCTGCTCGGCGCTTCCACGTTGATCAGCTTCACCCCCGGCGCCGGGGCCATCAACACCATGACCAACTCGCTGAACTCCGGATTCCGCCGATCCATGTGGGGCATCCTGGGCCAGCAGGCCGCCCTGCTCATCCATGTGATCGTGGTGGCCGCCGGCGTGGGGCTGCTGGTGTCCCGTTCCCCGTTGGTCTTCACCGGCATCCGCTACGCCGGTGCCGCCTACCTGGTGTACCTGGGCGTGCGGCTGATCCTGGCCAAGCCGCAGGGAAGCGAGGAAATCGACCTGCGCGGGCGCGAATCTTCCCTTTCGATGTTCCGCCGCGGACTGTGGGTCAACCTGCTCAACCCCAAGGCCATCGTGTTCTTTCTGGCCTTCACCCCGCAGTTCATCCGCCTCGATGCCCCGGCAGTGCCCCAGTACCTGGTCTTCATCGGAACCATCGTGGCCGTGGACATCGTGGTGATGTGGCTGTTCTTTGCCGCCTCGGCCAAGAGCTTCAGCCGCTTCACCGCCACCGAGCGCGGGCAAAAGATCCTGAACCTGACCTTCGGCACCCTGTTCATTTTCGTCGCCGCCCTGCTGGTCTTCATCCACTGACGCCTCGCACCGCACCGCGGTCGGCAGGCACGGAGGAAGGGCACAATCCGATAACCATCGGGTGGAAGCGTGTTTAGGCCTGTCACTAGGTGCGTAAGGGCCCTAGACTAAAACCATGTTTCGGATAATGACAGTGTGCACGGGCAACATCTGCCGCTCCCCCATGGCCGAGTACATGCTTCGCACGGCACTTAACGATGCCGGGATCACTGACGTCTCGGTGGAGTCCGCCGGCACCAGCGACGGCGAGGCAGGCCACGGCATCGACCCGCGGGCCGCGGCCGTCCTGCAGTCCCACGGCATCGATGCCGAGGAACACGTCGCCCGCGTCCTTGACCCGGATTCGTTGCCCGGGGTGGACCTGCTGCTGGCCATGGACCAGGACCACTACGCGGCGCTGGCGAAGCTGCTGCCCACCGACGCCTCGGCTCCACGACCCGAACTGCGCATGATGCGCTCCTTCGACACCGCCCTGTCCGCGACCCCGCTCGAGGACCAGGGCATCTACGATCCATGGTTCGGCGACTCGGCGGATTTCCGCCTGTGCTGGCAAATGGTCAATGCCGCCATCCCGGGAGTGCTCGACTACGTGCGCGCCCACATCATGCCCCAACGTGGCAACTAGCCCCGTTCTGCTCCTTGGCATCGACGGCCGCTCCGGCGCCGGGAAGAGCACCCTTGCCGCGGAGCTGGCCACCGTCCTGCGCCGCCACCGCGAGGTCTCCGTCTTCCACCTCGAGGACATCTACCCCGGATGGGACGGCTTGGCCGCCGGCACCGCAGCCTACGTCGAGCAGGTCCTGACCCCGCTGGCCCAGGGCCGGGCCGCCGGCTGGGACACCTGGGACTGGGGCTCGAGCGCCACCGGCACCCGGGCAGCATTGGATCCCGCCCCGGTCATCATCATCGAGGGTGTCGGGGCCGGCTGTGCCGCAGCCCGCCCGCTGCTCGATGCCCTCCTCTGGGTCCAGGTGCCCGACGACACCCGCAAGACCCGTGCCCTGGAACGCGACGGGGAGGTCTTCGCCGCGCATTGGGACGCCTGGGCCGCCCAGGAGGATGCCTATCTGGCCGCCGATTCGGTGCAGGACCACGCCGATGTCACCGTGGAGAACCGGGCCGACGGCAGTGCCCCGGGGCACGTGTTGCGGGTGCTGCGGGCATTGCCGGCCTGCCACCGCGTGCTCGCTCCCGAGCGCGCCGAGTCCGCGGCGCTGGAACCGGTCCACCTGGCGATGGATGCCGCCCCGGATGCCGCTGCGCTCTTCGCGGCGCTCTATTCCGGGGACGAGCATGCCGTGCTGCTCGAATCGAGCAACCTCGGCTTCATCGACCCGCGCCAACGCAACCGCTATTCCATCATGGCCGCGGCCAACACCGATGAGTGCGCCATCTACGAACAACGCGGCGGGATCGGGATCCTCACCGAGGGAACCGCCACCGCACGGCTCACCGGCGGCTTCTTCGATTGGCTCTCCCGGGTCTGGGAAGCCGGAAGCTTCCAGCCGGACCAGACCGGCCTGCCCTTCCTTCCCGGCTGGCTGGGTTACCTGGGCTACGAGCTCAAGCGGGAGACCGGCGGCAGCGACAACGTGGCCGCGGCACGGGTTCCCGGCGGGCCGGCCGACGCGGCCCTGCTCAGGCCCTCCCAAGTCGTGGTCGTTGACCACCACACCTCCACCGTGCACCTGCTGGCCACCAGCGACGCGGCCGGATTCCATGCCCGGGTCGGCAAGGTGTTGCCCGGAGCCGTGAAGTCGCCGGCGGTTCCCGCGGCCCTGCAGCCGGCACCCGGGTTCACGGTGCGCGACGAGCGCGACGGCTACCTGGACAAGGTCCGTGCGGCCCAGGAGCAGATCCGCCAGGGCAACAGCTACGAGGTCTGCCTGACCACGGCGCTGGCCGCCCCGGGTGTGCCGTGCGACCCATGGGAAAACTACCTGCGCCTGCGCGCGGCCAATCCCGCGCCCTTCGCCCACTACCTGCGCTTCGGGAACATGGCAGCGGCCAGCACCTCCCCCGAGCGGTTCATGTCCATCGGCGCCAACGGCTGGATGCGGGCCGAGCCCATCAAGGGCACCCGGCCGCGCGGTCAAACACCGGAGGCCGACCGGCAGCTTCACCGGGACCTGGTATCCTCGCCCAAGGACCGTGCCGAGAACATCATGATCGTGGACTTGCTGCGCAACGACCTCTCGCACTTCGCAGTGCCCGGCACGCTATCGGTGCCGCGGCTCTGTGCCATTGAAAGCTATGCGACGGTGCACCAGATGGTCTCGACCATCGATGCGAAGCTGCGCCCGGGCGCCCCGCGCGCCGAGGCCATCGCCGCAGCGTTCCCCGCCGGTTCCATGACCGGGGCGCCAAAGGTCTCCACCATGGCCATCCTTGATTCCCTGGAGGACGGGGCGGCCCGCGGCCTGTATTCCGGGGCCGTCGGGTACTTCTCCGCCAGCGGGTCCGCGGACCTGTCGGTGGTGATCCGCACCCTGGTGATGAGCCGGTTGCCCGGGGCCGAAGCCGGGTCGTGGGACCTGTCCCTGGGCGTGGGCGGGGCGATCACCGCGGATTCCTCCCCCGAGGAGGAATGGGACGAGGTCCGCACCAAGGCCTTCGGCGTGCTCTCGGCCCTGGGCACAACCTTCCCGGGCAGCTAACAGGCACGCCGGCCCGCGGTGTTGTGCCGTGGCGGACCGGCGGCAGCCCATGGGGACTATGCCTGGCCGACGGCCTTCTTCAGCAGCTGAACCAATTGCTTCTTGTCCTCGTCGGCCAGTTTGGTCACGGCGTAGGAGCTTGGCCAGAAGTTGCCTTCGTCGAGGTTGGCATCCGGCTGGAACCCGATCGTTGCATAGCGCACCTTGAACTTGGCGGCGCTCTGGAAGAACACCACCACCTTGCCCTCCGCATTGATGTAGGCGGGCATGCCGTACCAGGTCTTCGCCCCCAGGGAAGTGTGCTTCTTGACCAGCTCGTGCAGGGTCTCGGCCAGTTCATGGTCCGTGCCGGTCATCTCCCCGATCGCGGCAAGGCATGCCGCTTCCAGGTCGGCCGCGGCCTTTGATGCCTTGGCCTCGGCTGCGGCGGCCCGCATCGCTGCCTTTTCCTCTTTGCTGAAGGTCGTGCTCATGGCTGGTTCCTCTCAATCGTCTGCGTTACGCCATTTACTCTAGGTGGAGTCAACGGGGAGCGCTTCTTGAATCCTGCTTGGCTTGTCTGTCCTGCGTTGGATGCGGACGGGCAGTCCTCCGAGTGCTCTCCGGCCCGGACTTCTGCTTCGAGTCGCCACACCCCCGATGCTGGCCGCTTGGTGCTGAAGGGGCCGGACCCGGAACCGGTGCTCGAACTGGTCCTGCGCACGGCAGTGCCTTGACCCGCTGCGCCACCGCACCAAGGCCCGGCGGTTCGCCGTCCGGGGTGCCGGCGCCTATTGCAGGGTGGCCGAGAGCCGGGCGACGTTGTCGATCCAACGGCTCACCGGGGTGCGTTTGGACCATTGTTCCAGGGTCAGCTCGGTGGAGTTGGCCCGGTAACCGTCCTGCACCTTCATCAGCTCGTTGACCAGGTCGGAGCCCAGGAGCATCAGGGTGATCTCGAGGTTCAGCGAGAAGGAACGCATGTCCATGTTGGAGGAGCCCATGACCACCACCTCGTCGTCCACTGCCATGCACTTTGAATGCAGCACCGTGGGCGCCTTGTACCGGTAGATCCGCACCCCGGCGCGCAGCAGCGCCTCGTAGTAGGACTGCTGGGCATGCTGCACCAGTGCCTGGTCGCCCTTCTCGCAGACGAACAGCTCCACCGCCACCCCCCGCTGGGCGGCGGTGGTGATCGCATAGAGCAGCGAATCGTCCGGGACGAAGTAGGGGCTGGTGATCGAAAGCCGCTCTGTCGCCGAATAAATCAGCGTGTTGAACAGCCGCAGGTTGTTCTCCGCCTCGAATCCCGGCCCACTGGGCACCAGCTGGCCGATGTCCTCCCCCGCGTCGGGCGCCTCGCGCATGGCATCCTCGACCGCGGCCAGGTCGTGGAGCAGGTCCTCGTCGGATTCCTGCGACCAGTCGGTGGCAAAGACCACGTCCAGGCTGGTCACCAGCGGACCGCGGACCTTGGCCATCAGCTCGACCCATTCGCGGCCGATCTTGTGCGCGGACGATCGCTTGTATCCGGGCTCGATGAGGTTCTGCGAACCGGTGAAGGCGACCTGCCCGTCCACCACCACGATCTTGCGGTGGTTGCGCAGATCCGGGCGCCGCCACCGCCGCTGGAAGGGTGCCAGCGGAAGCATCCGCCGCCAGTTGATCCCGGCCGCACTCATCCGCCGAACCAGCCCGAAGTAGCCCTTCACGCGCAGCGATCCCAGGTGGTCGAAGAGCACCCGCACCTTGACCCCGCGGGCGACCGCGCGTTCCAGGGCCTCGAGGATCGGGCCGACGTATACATCGTCCTCGCCGATGATGTAGAACTGCACGTGCACGTAGCGACGGGCCTTGTCGATTTCCAGGCGCATCTCATCGAGGGATTCGCGGTACCCGGTGATGAATTCCACCGCGTTCCCGGACTGCAGCGGCAGCGCCCCCAGGGTCCGGTTCAGCTCGGCCGCCGAGAGCACCCAGTCCGGGGCCTCGGGCGAGCGGTTTCCACCGATCATGTGCTGGGTGGCTTCGAGGATCGATTCGTTGACGTTTCGCTGCCGGTCGATCCGGCGCCTCGAGAGCTTGATGTTGGCAAAGAGCAGGTAGAGCAGCAGGCCCACCACGGGGATGAAGAAGATCGCCAGCAGCCACGCCATCGCGGTGGTGGGGCGGCGGTTGCCAGGCACGATGCCCACCATGGTGATGCGGATGGTCAGCTCGATCCCCACCGCCACTGACCACAAGGCGGCGCCAACCGTCAGCGCGTCGTTGCCCTCGTTCATGGATCCCTCCTTGCCAGAGTGTGGTTCCCGGCCCTTGTCCCAGACTACCGCCAGTGCGTGGAACACCAGGGAACCGCGTGCCCGGCGGTAATCTGGTATCCATGACTGCTCTTGTGTTCCTCGATCCCGATTTTCCCGCCGGCCGCGTCGCCGATGCCGCCACCGCCCAGCTCTCGGTCCTTGACCAGGGCGTGACCCGCGGGGACGGGATCTTCGAATCCGCGCTGTACACCGACGGGATCGTGCGCAAGCTCGACGCCCACCTGGCACGGCTACGCGTCTCGGCCTCGACCTGCGACCTGTTGGTTCCGCATGAGGAAGCGTGGCGTGCGGCGATCGCCACCGCCGTGGCGGCATTCGATGCCGCAACCCCGGCCGAGGAAGCGGTGGTGAAGCTCGTGGCCACCCGCGGCACCGAGGGCACCGGCCACGGCACCTCCTGGGTCACGGTCTCCCCCGCCCCCGAGCTGGGTCGCCGGCAGCGCCAGAGCGGGATCTCGGTGATCTTCCTGGACCGCGGCTACGACTCGAGGGTGGCCGAGCGCGCCCCCTGGCTGTTGATGGGCGCCAAGACCCTGTCCTACGCGGTGAACATGGCGGCGCTGCGGCACGCCAAGAAGATGGGCGCCGAAGACGTCATCTTCACCTCCAGCGACGGAATCGTGCTGGAGGGCCCCACCTCCACGGTGCTGATCGCGCACCGCGACGGGGACACCAAGCGGCTGATCACCCCGACCCTGGAAACCGGCATCCTGCCGGGAACCACCCAGGGCGCCATCTTCGCCGCCGCCCGCCAGGCCGGGTGGGAGCTGGGCTACGGGCCGCTGACCCCGGAAAACCTGCTGGATGCCGAGGGCGTGTGGCTGGTCTCCAGCGTCCGTCTGCTCACCCCGGTGAACTCCATCGACGGCACCGCCATCGCCCGCGACGGGCAGCTGCACGCCGAGCTCACGGCCATGGTCGACGCCATCCAATAAGCTGCCCATCGGCAATCCCCCGCTGCCGGGGGCGAAGCAACGGATTCGAGGTTCCATCGTGCACGAGCTGTTCCAAGTGGTTCCGGCCGCCTACGTGGTGTTTCGCCGCGACTCGCAGGTGCTGCTGCAATTGCGGCAGAACACCGGGTTCATGGACGGCCACTGGGCCTGCGCCGCGGCCGGGCATGTGGAGGCGGGCGAGTCGGTGCTCGCCGCGGCGGTGCGCGAAGCCGCCGAGGAGACCGGGGTCCTGATGGACCCGGCGGACCTCGTCCCGCTGTCCACCCTGCACCGCACCAACGGCGGGGATTCGCCGCGTGCCCAGCGCGTGGATTTCTTCTTCGCCACCACGGTGTGGCGGGGCGAGGCCCGCATCATGGAACCGGAAAAGTGCGCCGCCATGCAGTGGTTCGACCTCGATGACCTGCCCGACCCGATGCCGGAGCACGAGCGCTACGTACTGCAAAACCTTGCCGCCGGCACCCTGCCGGCCATCGCGTCCCTGGGCTTCACCCGGTAGCCCGGGGCACGTACCGGAAACGGGAAGGCCCCGGATCCCTGGCCCATTGATGCCAGAGATCCGGGACCTTCCGTGCTTCTGCGCCTAGCTCCAGACCAGGTTCCAGGTGCCCAGGGCCAGCGCGGCCCACGTTGCGGCGACGCCCAGCAGCAGCCCGGCGGCAACGATCCCCGCATCCCGCCGGCCATAGCTCGAGGCGCGCAGCCAGGTCCGTTCGGCGGTGCCGAAGCCCTTGGCTTCCATGGTCACCGCCAGCCGCGAGGCCCGCCGGATGGCCTGGACCAACAGCCCGAAGACCTGCCCCAGGTTCGCCCGCAGCCGGGCGGCAGCCGAGCCGCGGCTGCCCACGCCCCGGGCCCGCCGGGCCATGCCCAGCGTGGTCCATTCCTCGATCAACAGACCCAGCA
The DNA here is from genome assembly GCF_003287975.1 of Arthrobacter sp. AQ5-05. Lineage (GTDB taxonomy): Bacteria > Actinomycetota > Actinomycetes > Actinomycetales > Micrococcaceae > Paeniglutamicibacter. The sequence continues at coordinate 95,954 of NZ_QMKQ01000003.1, read as the reverse complement.
GCCGCATGCCCGCCAGCGCGCCGAGCACAAAGCGGTGCGGCAGCCGCGCCTTTTGCGCCAGCGCATTGGCCAGGTCGGTCGGGTCGGTGGTGAACAGCACCAGCACCGCCGGGATCGCCACCGCGAAGGCGCGCATCCCGGTGGCCGCACCGGCGGCAAGCGAGCCCTGGGTGATGGTGAAGAGGCCAAGATCCAGCAGCACCGCCCCGGAGTCGTTGCCCACCAGCGCGGTGCCCCAGGCCCCGAAGAGCGCGGCGAGCAGCAGCGGCCAGCCGCGGGCCAGGAAGCGCGGGATCGATAGCCCGGCCAGCGGCAGCGCCAGGATCGTCGCGGCCACCACGATTCCGCTGCTGACCCAGTCCATGGACGCGACAAGCGGGATCGTGGCCAGCGCGACAGCGGCCAGCTTGGCCAGCGGGTTGGCCCTGCCCAGGAAGCTTGTCCCTCCGCGCACGTCGGCCTCGAGCAATCCGGGCCGTGCATCGGTGGGTGCGGTGCCGTCAGCGGTGGCCGGAGACGCCAGGACGAATTCGTGCGCGCCCAGGGCGCGGGCGAAGTCGGCGTCGTGGGTCACTGCAATGATCGCGGTTCCGCGGGCCAGTTCCTCGCGCAGCAGCAGGGCCAATTCGCGCCAGGTGTTGGCGTCCTGTCCGAAGGTCGGCTCGTCAAGGATGAGGACCTGCGGGCCCGCGGCCAGCACCGTGGCGACCGAGAGCCGGCGCTTTTCCCCGCCCGAGAGGGTGAAGGGGTTCGCCTCCGCCAGGTGTCCCAGCCGCAGCCGGGACAGCAGCGATTCGACGCGCGAGGAGATCTCCTGCTCGGTGAACAGCGGTTCCCGGGTTCCTGGCTTGACCGCGTGCCGCGGTCCGTAGGCCAGTTCCTCGGCCACGGTGTTGGTGACGAATTGGTGCTCGGGCTCCTGGAAGACCGAGCCGATCCGTCCCACCAATTCGGTGGCGCGCCAGTGGTACGGCCGGGCCTCGGCGCCGGCCGCCAGTTCGCCGGTGGCCAGCACCGTGCCGGATCCCGGCGGCAGCAGTCCGCCGAGGGTCAGGGCGAAGGTCGACTTGCCCGAGCCGTTGGCCCCGCGCACGCACCAGGCCTCGCCCGCGCCAAGGCGCAGGGCCAGGCCGGAGGCGGCCGGTCTCGCGCCGCGCTTGCGCGTGACGGCAAGGTCGGTGGCTTCCAGCAGCAACGCGCCGGGTTGTTCGGGGGGCGGCAGCGGGTCGAATGCCGGGGTGTACCCGGGCACCCACACCCCGGCGGCAATCAGTTTCCCGCGGACCGGGCCGGGGGCAAAGAGCTCGCCGGGTGTGCCGTCGTGGGCGATGCCGCCACCGGGTTCCAGCACGATGACCCGGTCCATGTGCTGCGCCCACGCCTCGAGCCGGTGTTCGACGATCAACAGGGTCGCACCGGTGGAATCCAGTGCGGCCAGCACCGCGTCGCGGACCTCCAGCACCCCGTCGGGGTCCAGGTTTGCCGTGGGCTCGTCCAGCAGCACCAGTCCCGGGCCCATGGCCAGGATCCCGGCCAGGGCCAGGCGCTGTTTCTGCCCGCCCGAGAGCGCGGAGGTGGGGTGGTCCAGCGGGACATCGAGTCCCACGGCGTCGAGTGCCTCGATGATCCGTCGCTGGATCTGCGCGGGCGGAATCGAAAGGTTCTCCGCTCCGAAGGCCACGTCGTCCCCGACCCGGGCCTGGACGACCTGGGTCTCGGGGTCCTGTTGCATGAGCCCGACCAGTCCGCGGCCCTGGGTCGCCGGTGCCCCGTCCAGCAGCAGTTCGCCGGAGGAATAGGTTTCGTCGTCCTCGTCGAGAACGCCGGCCAACGCGTAGAGCAGCGTGGATTTCCCGGCGCCCGAGGGCCCTGCCAGCAGCACCCGTTCCCCGGCCCTGATCTCCAGGTCCAGGCCAGAGAGCGCCGCGTGGGCGCGGTCGGCGTGCCGCCACCCCCAGTTCCTGGCGCTGACGGACACCGCGCCGCTGCGGTGTTGCAAGGTGGCCGCGGTGTCGTTTTCGCGGTGCAGCATCGAGGCTGAAGACATGGCCATGCCCGTGTCCATCAGCCGAGGATGGGTTCGGTGGCGGCCTTGCGGCTGGCAAGCGCTCCCAGTGCACCGGTCTTGGCCAGCGCGCGGGTTCCCAGGAAGGAGAGCAGCCCGGCAATGACGATGCCCGAGATGGTCATGAAGGCGATGTAGGCCAAGAGCATGCCGGTGGTGTATTCGGGGAACCAGCGGAAGATGAAGGTGTCGTTGACGCTTCCGAATAGTCCTGCCCCGGCCCCGGCCAGCAGTGCCACGGGCAGGTTGAAGGTGCGGTAGCGGAACGCGGCGAAGACCACTTCGGCGCCCAGGCCCTGGATCAGGCCCGAGGCCAGGACCGTCAGCCCGAATTCCGAGCCCATGAGCGCGGAGACCATCGCGGCGACCAGTTCGCAGAAGAGCGCCGCGCCGGGCTTGCGGATGATCAGTGCGCCGAGCACCGCTGGGAAGAGCCACATGCCCGAGACCAGTGCGGCCGAGGGCGGGAAGGCCAGGAACAGGACGTCAAGCAGGTGGTGGGTGCTGTTCCACGCCCAGAAGATGACGCCCGAGGACACGGCGATGACGGCCGCGATGACGATGTCGACGACTCGCCAGGATGTGGTTGCCGTTTTGTGCCCGGCGGGCTGGTGGGTGATGCCCATGGTGTTGATCCTCCTTGGATTCAAGGAGGGGAGGGATTGCCCGCAAATTCCGCGCGCACCCCTGAGAACTCGACTTCCTTCGCCGGTACTAGCCGGGGCAGGTTCGAGGGTCTGCGGTTATCCGCACTCTCAGCGCCTGGGTGCGGGTTGCCCCGCACGACGCTCCCCTGTCGTGATTGTTTCAGTTCTATGATGCTACCTCAGCTAGGCTGGGCCAAGTACCTTTGCCGCAACATTTGGGAGTCCCCATGAATAGCCTGATGAAACTGATCGGTCCAGCAATTTCCATCGCCGCGGGTTTCCTGGGAGGGAAGATCGTCGACAAGGCCTGGATCGGCTTCACCGGCCAGCAGCCGCCCAAGCACGGCAACAAGGAAGCCCAGGCCGAGGCGTCGATGCGACAGGCCATCGGGTTCGCCGTGCTTTCGGCCGTCACCGCCGCGTTGATCCAGGTGCTCACCGACCGCGGCACCCAGCGGGCCATCGCGAAGTTCTCCAAGAAGGCCTGAGCTTCCGCACCCAAGTGATCCGGCCGGATGCGTTCGGCCGGATCACTTGGGTGTGCCCGGCACCGGTTGGCGGCGGTGGGCGAATGAGTGATGACCCGGTCGATGTCGATGAACTAGTCGATGAAGTCGGCGCGGTCCCGGTTGCCGTTCCGGCCGTGTTCGGCCTCCTCACGCTGCTCGGCGGCCTCGACCACCGCTGCCAGTTCGTCCGCGATGAGGGTCTCGCGCTTCAGGTGCCGGGTCCGGTAGCCGGCCCGTCCCACCATGTGCGCCGAGACCGGGGCGGTGAGCAACTGCAGCAGCCAGGCCAGGGCCAGGACCGGAAGCACCGCCCAGGACCGCAGTTCCAGCCCGAGCGCAGCCAGCAGCAGGAACAGCCCCAGCACCTGCGGCTTGGTTGCCGCGTGCAGGCGCGAGAGCAGGTCCGGGAAGCGCAGCATGCCGATGCCCGCGGCCAGGGACATCAGGCAGCCGACGATCATGAACGTCCCGGCCACGATGTCGATGACGGTGTCAAGCATCAGGCGTTCCTCCGGTCCGTGACGAAGCGCGAGACAGTCACCGAGCCGACGAACCCGACCAGGCAGGCCAGCAGCACGAAGATGAGATTGTCGGTGTGCTTGTTGACCGTCATGTCGACGCACAGCGCCGCGGAGACGATCAGCAGCAACACATCGGTGGCGATGACGCGTTCAAGGATCGAGGGCCCCTTGGCCAGCCTGACCATGGCCAGGGCGCCGGCGATCGAGAGCGTGATCCCGCAGATCCACAGGACGATGTTCATGGTGTTTCTCCGTGTTCCTTGCCCGGGGCCGACTTCTCGGCATTCAACCCGGCCAGTTCTTCCTTGGTTCCCATCATGCGGATCAACCGTTCCTCGATCATCATCACCGCGGCCCGGGCCTTCTCCACCCCGGCCTCGTCGTTGACGTTGAGCACATGCAGGTAGAGGGTCGAGGTCCGCCGGTCCACCTCCACGACGTAGGAGCCGGGGACCAGCGTCAGCACGTGGCCCACGAAGGTGACCAGCAAGTCCGATTCCGTGCGCAGCGTGACGGTGATGATCGCGCTTGTGGTGCGCGGGCCGCGGAACACCGCCAGGTACAGGACCTCGAAGCTGGCCAGGGTCACATCCCGCAGGAACGCCCCGGCGAACACCGCGGCGCGCCAAACATTGAAGCGCCCGGAGAGGATCACCGGCGGCAGCCGGAAGACCCGCACCAACACCAGCGAGATCAGCAGCCCGAAGACAAGGTTGCCGATGGCGAAGTCCTGCCAGAGCGCACCCCAGACCAGCATCATGCCCGCCAGCAGCGGCAGCTCCTGGCGCAGGGTGGCGCGTTGGCGTGCCCCGGACTCGTCGGTGGCGTCTTTCAGCCGTTGTTCCATGGGCATTTACCGTACCCCCTGCCCGGTTCCGAGGACCGCCTCGATGTAGTTGTTCCGCTCCAGCAGCTGGCCGGCGACCTGGTCGCTGAATTCGAACAGCGGCCCGGCGAACACCGTCAGCGCCACGCCCACCAGCACCAGGGCCGCGGTCATGGCCAGCATGCCGTTGGGCAGCAGCGCCGTGTTGCCGCGGTCCGAATAGCGGCTGGCCGGCTCGTCGGCCACGATGTCGTAGGTCGCCCCGCGCGCCGCTTCCACGCCCACCAGCAGCAGCGGGTCCGGATCCGTGGCGTCCTCGGCCTTGCGCCAGAACGCCTTGTTCCACACACGCGCGATGGCCAGCAGCGTCAGCAGCGAGGTCAACAGGGAGACTCCCACCAGCACCCAGGCCACGGGCGAACCCAGTTCGGCGCCTCCCTGCACCAGCCCGAGCTTGCCCAGGAAGCCGGAGAACGGCGGGATGCCGCCCAGATTCATCGCCGGGATGAAGAAGAGCAGGGACAGCAGCGGGGAGAGCTTGGCCAGCGAGCCGAGCCGCTCGATGTTCGAGGTCCCGGCCCGGCGCTCGATGAGCCCGGCGACCAGGAAGAGCGAGGTCTGCACCACGATGTGGTGGGCCACGTAGTAGACGGTGGCCCCCAACCCCAGCTGGTTGCCCACGGCCACCCCGAAGATCAAAAAGCCGATGTGGCTGGTGAGGGTGAAGGAGAGCATGCGCTTGATGTCGGTCTGCGCCACCGCACCCAGGATGCCCACCAGCATGGTCAGTCCGGCGACGACCATCAGCGGTTCGGAGAGCCGGTTCCCGGGGAACAGCAGCGTCTCGGTGCGGATGATCGCATAGACCCCGACCTTGGTCAGCAGCCCGGCGAACACCGCGGTCACCGGGGCCGGGGCGGTCGGGTAGGAGTCAGGGAGCCAGAAGGACAGCGGGAAGACCGCTGCCTTGATCCCGAAGGCGACCAGCAGCATCACGTGCAGCACGGTCTGCGTGCCTTCGGAGATGTCCGGCAGCTTCACGGCCAGATCCGCCAGGTTCACGGTGCCGGCGGCCGCGTAGATCATGCCGATGGCGATCAGGAAGAGTATCGAGGAGGCGACGGAGACCACCACGTAGGTGGTGCCGGCGCGGATCCGCGCAGTGGTCCCGCCCAGGGTCAGCAGCACGTAGGAGGCCGTCAGCAGGATCTCGAAGCCCACGTAGAGGTTGAACAAGTCTCCAGCCAAAAAGGCGTTGGAGACCCCGGCAACCAGGATCAGGTAGGCGGGGTGGAAGATCGAGACGGGCCCGTCCTCGTCCCCGTCGGCCATGCCCTGGCTGGTGGCGTACAGCAGCACGGCCAGGGAGACGATGGAGGAGACCACCAGCATGAAGGCCGAGAACCCGTCCACCACCATGGAGATGCCAAACGGCGGGGCCCAGCCGCCGAGGGTCACCGAGTAGGTCCCCCCGCCCCAGACCGTGGCCAGCATCCAGGCTTCCAGGCACAGCGTGATGACCAGCACCCCGATGGTCACCAGTCGCTGGGTGCGGCGTTTGCGGCGCAGGATGAAGGCCAGCGCGGCACCGAAGATCGGCAGGGCCACGGCCAGCGGGGCGAATGAAACGGCGGTCAGTGGTGCATCGATCATGCGCGCGGCCCCTTCTCTGGGTGGTTCCCTGCGGGCGCGGAGTCCTCGCCCTCGAATTCGGTGGTGTCCTCGGGGACCGGGGAGTCTTCCTCGAAGTCGAAGGTCGATTGCTGCGAGACGCGAAGGTCCTCGTCGTCGTCGGCGACCACGTCGGCCCGGGAGATGACCCAGGAGCGGTAGATGATGCCCAGCATGAACGCTGTCACCGCGAAGGTGATCACGATGGCCGTGAGGATCAGCGCCTGCGGCAGCGGGTCGGTGTAGGCCTCCGCGGCCAGCCCATCCTGGTACAGCGGTGCCTGCCCGCGCCGTCCGCCGGCGGTGAGGATCAACAGGTTCACCCCGTTGCCCAGCACCACGATGCCCAGCAGCACGCGGGTCAGCGAGCGCTCGAGCAGGAGGTAGATGCCCACGGCGAAGAGCACCCCCATCACGACCAGCAAGGTGATATTGGTGCTCATCGTCCAACTCCCGTATCCGCGTCGGAAACCATGTCATGCAAGTCGGTGGGGCTGCGGCCCTCGGAACGGTCATCGATCTCCGAACCCAGGGAGCGCAGCACGTCGATGACCAGCCCGACCACCACCAGGTACACCCCGATGTCGAAGACCGTGGAGGTCACGAACTTCTGTTCACCGAAGATCGGCCAGGTGAATTCGATGGCCGCGGAGGTGAACATCTGGGCGCCCAGGAGCAGCGGCGCTGCGGCGGTCAGGGCGGCCAGGCCCAGCCCGGTGCCCATCAGCGTGCCCGGGCTCACCGGGGTGGCCTCGGCCAGTTCCACGCGGCCGCCGGCCAGGTAGCGGATGGTCAGCGCCAACCCGGCCAGCAGCCCGCCGGCAAAGCCGCCGCCGGGGGTGTTGTGGCCGGCCAGCAACAGGTACACCGAGGCCAGCAGGATGGTGTGGAAGAGCAGCCGGGTCACCACCTCGAAGGTGATCGAACGGCGCTCCGGGGCCAGGGTGTGCCCGGCGACCAACCAGGAATCCTTCTTGGAAATCGCAAAGGTCCTGGCCACGGCGAGCCCGGCGCGGCTGGGGCTGGCCCCGCCGATGGCCTCGGAGCCGTGGTCGACCGATCCGCGCGGCACGTTCGAGGCGCGCACCCGCTTGTCCCCGCGCCCGCGCACGAAGATCAGCGAGGCCACGCCGGTGGCGGCGGCGGCCAGCACCGTGATCTCCCCGAAGGTGTCCCAGGCGCGCATGTCCACCAGGGTGACGTTGACGATGTTCTTGCCCGCCCCGCCGGTGTAGGCCAGCTCCGGGTAGGCCAGGGAGATCGGTTCCGCGACGCGCGAGGCCATCGAGGTCGCGGCGATGTAGATCATGGAGGCGCCGAACCCGATGCCGATCAGCGCCCGGCCCAGCCGGTGCCCGGTGGGATTCTTGGCCCACAGTTCCACCGGCAGGGCGCGCAGCGCCAGCACGAAGGCGACCAGCACGATGGTTTCGACCAAAAGCTGGGTCACGGCCAAGTCCGGTGCACCCTGCAGCGCGAAGATCGCCGCCATGCCGTAGCCGCTGACCGAGACCATCAGCACCGCCAGGAAGCGGCGGTTGGCCTGCAGCGCGCCCAGGGCGCCGAGGATCATGATGAGCCCGATGACCAGCTGGGCGGGGTGGTCGAAGGCGATGAAGTTCCCCGGTGCCGGGGTGCTGAGCCAGATCGCGGTGCCGGCCGGCAGCAGCAGCGCCACGATGAGGATCACCACGAGGTAGAAGGACAGCGAACCGCGCTGGGTGCGTCCGGTGAGCCAGATCGCCAGGTTGTCCACGCCGGTGACCAGGAGCTTGTAGTCGCGTTCGGCATCCAGCAGCGCCGGGACCCGGGACTGCAGGTGGAAGACCCTCTCCCGTGCCAGGAAGATTCCCGTGCCCACGGCCATGGTCAAGATGCTCAACCCCAGCGCGGGGGTCAAGCCGTGCCAGAGGCCCAGGTGGATGGGGGTCTCGGTGGATTCGAACAGTGCCAGGTTGGGCGCGATGGCGCCCTCGAGCACCTGCGGGATCCAGGCGAACACGACTGTGGCGCCGGTGAGGACCACCAGCGGGGCCAGGAACAGTGCCGGGACGCGCGGGAACGGGGTCGGTTCCATGCCCCGCTTGGAGGCGAATCCGCCCCACAAAAAACGTGCGGAGTAGGCGAATGTCATCATGGCGCCGAGCAGGACGCCCACCAGCAGCACCACACCGGTGGCGCCGTTGCCCTGGGCGTGTTCAAGCAGCGCTTCGTAGACCGCTTCCTTGGCCACGAAGCCGTAGAGCGGCGGGAACCCGGCCATCGAGGCGGCGGCGATGGCGGCGATGGCGAAGAGAACCGGTGAGGACCTGTAGAGCCCGGACAGCTGGTGCAGGTCGCGGGTGCCGGATTTGTGGTCGATGATTCCCACGACCAGGAACAGTGTTGCCTTGAAGAACCCGTGGGCCAGCATCATGGCCAGGCCCGCGAGTGCCGCGTTGGGGTTTCCCATGCCCATGACCAGCATCAGGAAGCCGAGCTGGGAGACCGTGCCGTAAGCCAGAAGCAATTTGAGGTCGTGTTGCTTCAGCGCGCGCCAACCGCCGATCAGCAGGGTCGCCAGTCCCAGCCAGAGCAGCAGGGGTTGCCAGAATGCGGTTTCGTTGAATCCCGGGGACAGACGTGCCACCAGGTAGATGCCGGCCTTGACCATGGCAGCTGCGTGCAGGTACGCCGAGACAGGCGTGGGTGCGGCCATGGCGCCGGGAAGCCAGAAGTGGAAGGGCACCAGCGCGGATTTGGAGATCGCGCCGATGAGCACCAGGGCGATGGCCACGTCGATGTAGGTTCCCAGGGCGGTGAGTTCCGGAGCCATGGCCAGGATCTCGGAGATGCGGTAGGTGCCGGCGGCGTTGCCGAGCATGACCAGCCCGGCGAGCATCGTCAGGCCGCCAAAGGTGGTGACCATCAGCGCGGTCAGTGCCGAACGGCGCGCGCTCATTCTGGTGCGGTTGAACCCGATCAACAGGAAGGACAGGATCGTGGTCAGTTCCCAGAAGATGAAGAGCATGATCATGTCGTCGGCCGTGACCAGGCCAAACATCGAGGCGGCAAAGGCCAGCAGCTGGGCGCCGAACGCGCCGGTGTGCGGGTCCTCGTTCTTGAAGTAGCGTGCGCAGTAAAACAGCACCAGGGACCCGACCCCGAGCACCAGCAGGCACAGCACCGCGGCCAGGGCATCCATCCGGAAATCAAGATGCGCGTTCAGCGGTCCGATCCAGCTGTAGAGCTCGGAGGGCGGGGCGTTGGGCTCGCCGCTCGCAGCGGCCTGGTCGGCACCCAGGAACGAGGGAAAGTTGGCCACGAGCCAGACGAAGGCCAAGGCGGGAACCGCCGCCAAAACATAAAAGGTTGAACGGCCCAGCAGCCGAAAAATCAATGGCGCAATTGCCGCCACAACAAAAAGCGCAATCAGGACAAGGAGCACACTTATCTCCCATGGTCGGCAGGCCAGTGCCCTGGCAACAAAAACGGTCAAAAGGCAGCTCCCAGCCTAACAGCCGACCGGTGTTGATCCGTTGTTGGCACGGGATTCAGATGATGAAATTTTGCGGAATAATACGCGTTTACCGATTGTTAAAGACGCCGGTTTACAAAGAATATTTCTCCGGCACGAACACGAAATTGACCGGTGATCCCCCGTTGTTTGTTTCGGGGAGTTACGATGCACCCATGAGCGAGATTCCTGCGGCACCCTCGACATCGACCAACCGGCGGAAGATAATCACCAAACCCGTATTGGCATGGGCCTCCTGGGATTGGGGTTCCGCCGCGATCAACGCGGTGATGACGACCTTCGTCTTCACCGTCTATTTGACCAGCGACCTTTTCGGCAACAAGGACGCCAATTCGGTGGTCCTGGGCAACGGCCTCGCGATCGCCGGGGTGGCCATCGCGCTGCTGGCCCCGGTCACCGGGCTGCGTTCGGATGCCGGGGGCCGGAGGCGATTCTGGCTGGGCGTAAACACCGTGATCGTGGCCCTCCTCACGGCCGCCTGCTTCTTTGTTTTCCCCGAACCGCGCTTCCTGGTCCTCGGGGTGACCCTGATTGCGTTGGCCTCGGTCTTCTCGGAGTTCGCCGCGGTGAACTACAACGCGATGCTGCCGCAGATTTCGACCCCTTCCACCATCGGCAAGGTTTCCGGCTTCGGCTGGGGCATGGGCTACCTCGGCGGCATCCTCGCACTGGCGATCGTGCTGTTCACCCTGGTGACCCCGATCTTCGACTGGGCCGGGGCATCGGATGCCAACTCACTGAACCTGCGCCTGGTCGCGGTGTTCTCCGCCGTGTGGTTCATGGGCTTCGGCCTGCCGGTGCTCTTTGCCGTGCCCGAGATCCCCGGGGATCCGGGGGGTCCGCGCTTCACCATCTTGCAGTCCTACAAGGAATTGTGGCGCCGGGTCGTGGCCCTGGCGCACGCGGATCGCCACACGGTCTACTTCCTGTTCGCCAGCGCGGTCTTCCGCGACGGGCTGGCGGCGGTGTTCACCTTCGGCGGGATCATTGCCGCGGGCACCTTCGGCTTCCCGCTGCAGCAGGTGATCATCTTCGCGATCGTCGGCAACGTGGTCGCCGCGGCCGGGGCCATGGTCGGCGGCATGCTCGATGACAGGATCGGGCCCAAGCGGGTCATCGTCATCTCCCTGGTCGGGCTGCTTGTTGCGGGCCTGGGCGTGTTCTTCTCCCCCGAGGCCTCGGGCTTCTGGATCTTCGGGTTGCTGCTGTGCCTGTTCGTCGGTCCCGCCCAGGCCTCCAGCCGCGCCTTCCTGGCCCGGCTGGCCCCGGCCGGGCAGGAGGGCGAGCTGTTCGGGCTCTATGCCACCACTGGCCGCGCCGTCAGCTTCCTCGCCCCGGCGCTCTTTGCCGCCTCCATCGCCCTGGCCACCCCGCATGTGGCCGAGGCCCAGCGCTACGGCATCCTGGGCATCCTGGTGGTGCTGCTGCTGGGGCTGCTGCTGTTGATCCCGGTTCGGGGCCCGCGCACATCCACGTAGGTTGCCTCGCGGTCCGTGGCTTTTGCCCCGCAATGGTGGTTGCATGAAACCATGAGCACACCAACCCCCGTGACCGTCACCGTGACCGGAGCCGGAGGGCAGATCGGCTATGCGTTGCTGTTCCGCATCGCTTCCGGAGCCATGTTCGGCCCCGGCACACCGGTGAGATTGCAGCTGCTGGAAATCCCCGCCGGCATGAAATCGGCCGAGGGCACCGCCCTGGAACTGCAGGACTGTGCGTTCGGATCGCTGGCCTCGGTGGAAGTGACGAGCGATCCTTCCCGCGGCTTCGAGGGCGCCAACGTGGCCCTGCTTGTCGGTTCCCGGCCGCGCGGGGCCGGGATGGAACGCGGGGACCTGCTGGCCGCCAACGGTGCGGTCTTCGGCCCGCAGGGTGCTGCCATCAACGCCCATGCGGCTAAGGACGTGCGCGTGCTGGTGGTGGGAAACCCCGCCAACACCAACGCGTTGATCGCCGCGGCCCATGCCCCGGACGTTCCACCCGAACGCTTCTCCGCCATGACCCGCCTGGACCACAACCGGGCGCTGGCGCAGCTGGCGCGCACCCTGGATGTCCCCGTGGCGGGCATCGGCAACGTCATCATCTGGGGCAACCACTCGGCCTCCCAGGTCCCGGACATCTCCCACGGCTGGGTCCAGGGCCCCGAGGGCACCCGCCGCCCGCTGCCCCAGGCACTGACCGAGGCGCTGGGCGGCACCTGCAGTCTCGAGTCCTGGTTGGCGGAGACCTTCATTCCCCGGGTTGCCAAGCGCGGGGCGGAGATCATTGCCGTGCGCGGCTCCTCCTCGGCGGCCTCGGCCTCGGCCGCGGCCGCCGCCATCGACCACGTCCACGACTGGGTCTCGGGAACCACCGATTCGTGGACGTCGGCGGGGGTGGTCTCGGACGGATCCTACGGGGTGCCCCGGGGCTTGGTCAGTTCCTTCCCCGTGCACTCGCGCGACGGTGCCTGGCAGATCCAGCAGGGGCTGGAGCCGGGAGCCGAGGTGCGTGCCCGGATCTCGGCCTCGGTCAGCGAGCTGGCGGAGGAACGCGAGATGGTCGCCTCGATGGGGCTGATCGAACGCGGTCATGGAAGGACCGGCCGATGAGGCACCTGGCCTATTTGGAGCTCCCCGGGTTGGAGATCGAAGTTCGCGACGCGGCGCGGGCCGACCTGCCCACGCTCCTGGAGCTGCTGGCCGATGACCAACGTGGCGCAACACGGGACGCACCCACAGAAGATTGGGCGCCGTACCTGGCGGCCTTCGAGGCCATCGAGCGGGACCCGGCACACCGATTGCTGGTGTGCGGGGCTGCCGGGCAGGTCATCGCCATGCTGCAGCTCTCGCTGATCCCTGGTTTGTCCCGCCGCGGGGCCCGGCGCGTGCAGCTCGAGGCGGTGCGCACCCATGCGGACTACCGCGGGCGCGGACTGGGGAAGAAATTCCTCCAGTGGTGCATCGGGTACGCGCGGTCCCAGGGGTGCTCGTTGGTGCAGTTGACGACAGACAAGAGCCGGGCCGAGGCGCACCGCTTCTACGCGGAGCTCGGATTCAAGGCGAGCCACGAGGGCATGAAGTTGCAGCTGTAGGGACGTTCGGTCCCGGTCTGGCGCTTAAGCATGTGCGCAGGCCCGGTTCCCCCGGACCTGCGCACGCACACGAACACAAGATGGTTGTGGCTAGTTTTCCAGCGTCGTGCGGTGGAAGTTCAGGTGGCTGCGCGATGCGGTGGGTCCGCGCTGGCCCTGGTAGCGGTTCCCGTAGGCACCGGACCCGTAGGGGTGCTCGGCCGGCGAGGACAGCTTGAAGAAGCACAGCTGCCCGATCTTCGATCCCGGCCACAGCTTGATGGGCAGGGTCGCCATGTTCGACAGTTCCAGGGTCACGTGCCCGGAGAAACCCGGGTCGATGAATCCGGCGGTCGAGTGGGTCAACAGGCCCAGGCGACCCAGTGAGCTCTTGCCCTCCAGCCGGGCGGCGATGTCGGTGGGCAGCGTAACGGTTTCGTACGTCGAGCCCAGCACGAATTCTCCCGGGTGCAGGATGAAGGCCTCGTCGGGAGCGACTTCCACCAGGCGCGTCAGCTCGGGCTGGTCCGCGGCCGGGTCGATGTGGGCGTACTTGTGGTTGTCGAAAAGCCGGAAGAACCTATCAAGCCTCACATCCACGCTCGCCGGCTGGATCATCTCCGGGTCGTAGGGGTCCAACTTAATACGTTCGGAGGCCAGCTCGCGTCGAATATCACCATCAGAAATCAGCACGCTACCCAAAATATCCCATTGGGCACGCGGACCGGGCATTGGTGACCTCACCGGGCCGGCCGACCCGTGCCGCATCGGGTCGTGGGCCGGGTGCTGTGCACCCTCCGGCATGGGCGAACCACCAACCCAGCGGCTATCCTGAAGGGGATCCATCTTGCTTCATTCCCCGAAGGGACATCGTGTCTTTGTTTCGTGCCGGCATTCCCGCCCTGTTGCTGGGTGCCAGCCTGGTGCTGGCAGTCCCCCTCGCCGCACAGGCCGCACCCGCGGCACCCGCTGCGGCGCAGGTGCATGTCGAAAAGCAGCCGAAACCACCGACGACCAAGGAGCTGACCAAGGACCAGGGGTCCTACCTCGCGCTGGTGAGCCGGGACCACCCCCTGGATCCGGTGAACTACAAGCCCAAGGACCTGCGCGGCGTGGCCGGCAGCGGGCACGAATTGCGCAAGGATGCCGCCACCGCACTGGAGACGATGCTCAAGGCGGCGCGCAAGGATTCCCAGTCGCTGGCCGTGCTCAGCGCCTACCGCTCCTATGACCGCCAGCTGTCCTTGTTCAACGGGTACAAGGCCCGCTACGGGACCGACTACGCCACGCGGTTGTCGGCACCGGCCGGAACCAGCGAACACCAGATCGGGCTGGCCGCGGACATCGGCCTGTCCAGCGGATATTGCAACCTCAAGGCATGCTTTGGCGACACCGCCGGCGGGAAGTGGCTGGCCGCCAACGCCGCGGACTTCGGCTTCATCGTCCGCTACCCGGCCGACGGAGAAAAGGTGACCGGATACAAGTACGAGCCGTGGCACCTGCGCTACATCGGCGTGGATCAGGCCAAGGCCATGGCAAAGTCCAAGGCCGGCACCTTCGAGGCATTCCACGCGTCCCTGGTCAAGGCGTCCAAGGTCAAGCCGCGGACGGCCGCCGAGATCAAGAAGCAGCGCGAGTCCCTGCTGGTGCTGCGGTTCCTGCCGCCGTACCGCGACTGGTCGATCGGCTACGACTTCGCCCGCTAGCACGCCACGGGGCTTTCCCGTTCCCTTCCGGCGAGGCTTCGCCGGGTGAACCGTCCCTGCCGCGGCGGCCAAGGCCGGGCACGCACCAACCACCCAGGTATTTTAGCCATGCCTAAAACGAGCTATTCTTTAGCCATGGCGAAAGACACCCCCGAGGCCCCGGCAACAACGGGGCAATCCACGACCCCCGGCACGCACCTGCCGGCGACCCGCCGCCTGCTCTGGCTGCTGGGCCCGGCCCTGGTGGCCGGGGTTGCCTACCTGGACCCGGGCAACGTCGCGGCCAACATGAGCGCCGGGGCGCAATACGGGTACCTGCTGGTGTGGGTGGTGCTCAGCGGCAACATCATGGCATGGCTGGTGCAGTACCTTTCGGCGAAACTCGGAGTGGTGACCGGAAAGTCGCTGCCCGAGGTGCTGCGCGAACGCTTCGGCAGCCGGGCGGGCCGGATCGCCTACTGGCTCCAGGCCGAGGCCGTGGCCATGGCCACCGATGTCGCCGAGGTCATCGGCGGGGCCGTGGCCCTCTACCTGCTCTTCGATTTGCCGCTGCTGGCCGGGGGCCTGATCACCGGGGTCGTCTCCATGGGGCTTCTGCTGGTCCAGTCCCGCCGCGGCCCCTGGGTCTTCGAACGCATCGTGATCGGCCTGCTGCTGGTCATTGCCGTGGGGTTCTGCGCCGGGGTGTTCATCGCACCGCCCGAGGCGGCCGGGTTGGCCGGCGGGCTGGTCCCCCGCTTCGCCGACACCAACTCGGTGCTGCTGGCCGTGTCCATCCTCGGTGCCACGATCATGCCGCACGCGATCTACGCCCACTCCTCGTTGGCGCGGGACCGCTTCGGCTCCAAGCCGCTGCTCCGCTCCATCCCCCGGCTGTTGAAGGCCACGCGCTGGGACGTCTCGATCGCCATGCTCATCGCCGGGTCGGTCAACGTCGCAATGCTGCTGCTGGCGGCGGTGAACCTGGCCGGGGTCGAGGGCACCGAATCACTTCAGGGGGCGCACGCCGCGCTCGAGGTTGCCCTGGGGCCCGTGGTCGCCACGCTCTTCGCCGTGGGCCTGCTGGCCTCCGGCCTGGCCTCCACCGCGGTGGGCGCCTACGCCGGTGCCGAGATCATGGCGGGGCTGCTGCACCGGCGCATTTCCCTGTTGGCCCGGCGCCTGATCACCCTCGCCCCGGCCCTGGCCCTGCTGGCCTCCGGCGTGGAGCCGACCTTCGCGCTGATCATCAGCCAGGTCGCCCTGTCCTTCGGCATCCCCTTCGCGCTGATCCCGCTGGTGAACCTCACTGCCCGCAAGGCCGTCATGGGCGAGCACGCCAACCGCTGGTTCACGACCGGGGCCGGGATCCTGATCTCCGTGCTCCTGGTGTCGCTGAACGTGCTGCTGATCGTGCTCACCGTCCGGGGCTGATATCCGAAGGACAGGCAAGGCCTTAAGACGTCGGCGGGGGTGCGGGCAGCGATGCCCGCACCCCCGCCTAGGTGCCGTGGAACCCCGGAGGGTTCGATGCGTGATGCCTACTTGCTGCGGATCGGCAGGCCCGTGAACGTCGGCTTGGAGGATTCGGAGAAGAAGTCGTTGCCCTTGTCATCGACGACGATGAAGGCCGGGAAGTCCTCGACCTCGATCTTCCAGATTGCCTCCATGCCGAGCTCCTCGTACTCGAGGACCTCGACCTTCTTGATGCAATCCAGGGCCAGGCGGGCGGCCGGGCCGCCGATGGAGCCCAGGTAGAAACCGCCGTGGGTGTTGCAGGCATCGGTGACCGCCTTGGAGCGGTTGCCCTTGGCCAGCATCACCATGGAGCCGCCGGCTGCCTGGAACTGGTCGACGTAGGAGTCCATGCGTCCGGCGGTGGTCGGGCCGAAGGAACCCGAGGCCATGCCTTCGGGGGTCTTGGCCGGGCCCGCGTAGTAGACCGGGTGGTCCTTGAGATACTGCGGCATGTCTTCGCCGGCGTCCAGGCGTTCCTTGATCTTGGCGTGCGCGATGTCGCGGGCCACCACCAGCGGTCCGGACAGCGACAGGCGGGTCTTGACCGGGTGCTTGGTCAGCTCGGCCAGGATCTGCTCCATGGGCTGGTTCAGATCGATCTTCACCACCGAGGAGCCGCCGGTGCCGGTGACCCCGTCGGTCTCGTTGTCGTGCGCGGCGATGGCCGGGTGGTCCTCGTCGGGCATGAAGCGGGCCGGATCGGTTTCCAGCTGCTCCACGAACACGCCCTCGGGGGTGATCTTGGCCAGCATCTGGCGGTCGGCCGAGCACGAGACGGCAATGGCGACCGGCAGCGAGGCGCCGTGGCGGGGCAGGCGCACCACGCGCACGTCGTGGCAGAAGTACTTGCCGCCGAATTGGGCGCCGATGCCGAAGTTGCGGGTCAGCTCCAGGACCTGCTCCTCCAGCTCGGTGTCGCGGAAACCGCGGCCCGTGATCGCACCGGTGGTCGGCAGGTTGTCCAGGTACTTGGCCGAACCGTACTTGGCGGTCTTCAGCGCGAATTCTGCGGAGGTTCCGCCGATGACGATGGACAGGTGGTACGGGGGGCACGCGGCGGTGCCCAGCGAGCGCAGCTTCTCATCAAGGAAGCGCAGCATCGCGTTCGGGTTCAGGATGGCCTTGGTCTCCTGGTACAGGAAGGACTTGTTCGCCGAGCCGCCGCCCTTGGCCATGAAGAGGAACTTGTACTGGTTCTCATGCCCCGGGGTGGTGTCAGCGTACAGCTCGATCTGCGCCGGCAGGTTGTTGCCCGTGGACTTTTCTTCCCAGGTGGTCAGCGGGGCCAGCTGCGAGTAGCGCAGGTTCAGCGTGGTGTAGGCGTTGTAGATGCCCTTGGAAAGGTCCTTCTCATCCGGGCCCTGGGTCAGCACCTGCTGGCCGCGCTTGCCCATGACGATTGCCGTTCCGGTGTCCTGGCACATGGGCAGGATGCCGCCGGCGGCGATGTTCGCGTTCTTCAAGAGGTCCAGGGCGACGAACTTGTCGTTCGGGCTGGCTTCCTCGTCATCGAGGATGTTGCGAAGCTGCTGCAGGTGCGCCGGACGCAGGTAGTGCGAGATGTCGTGCAGTGCGGTGGAGGCCAGCAGTTCGAGCGCCTCGGGGTCGACCTCGAGGTACGTCCGGCCGCCCGGACCCTCGATGGTGCGTACGCCTTCGGTGGAAATCTGGCGGTAGGTGGTCTCGTCCGCCCCGATGGGCAAGAGGTCTTCGTACTGGAATTCGGGCATCAGGCTTCCTTGCAACAGAAACAATTTTGTCCCTCCACTCTAGAACGGTTGGCCCTCCAACCAGACATCGGGTTGCGCCGCCGGTCGCTTAGTCGACATGCTTGGGGACATGAGCGAAGAGAACGAGCAAGCCAAGACCAGCACCAACGCCGAGGACATCCAGGCGGCCTTGGGCATCGAACCGACGACCGTCGGCAACGAGCCGGCCACCCACCTGGAGATGATGATCCGTGCCGCTCAGAATGATCCGGCGCTGAACGGACAGGTCATCGCCAGCTTCATGAACTCGGAAGTGTATTTCCTCAGCCGCGAGGCGGTCTCCGGCGAAACCACCAACGCGCAGCCGATGCTGCTGCAGAACGCCGCCGGCGAACCTGTCATCGCCCTGTTCACCCACCTGGCCCGAATCCCGGGCGCCTACATCGATGTCGCGCCCTACGGAGTGCAGCTGCTGGGCGGCACCATCATCCGCTCGCTGCAAGACACCGGGCTGGTCATCAACCCGGGCCACGAGCTCTGCCTGGAGATCGACGCCGCCGGGGTCAAGACCATCCGCCAGGAATTCAACCTCGACGGCAGCCTCAAGAAGCCCTCGAAGTAGGCCCAGGGTTCATCCCGCCCGCCCGCGGATCCGCGCTCCTGCATTTTGGCTGAAGCGCGGACTAGAGTGGGAGCATGAATTTTGAAGATACGTCGCTGCCCGGCCTCGGCGTCCGTCGCGAAATCACCC
Organism: Arthrobacter sp. AQ5-05; assembly: GCF_003287975.1. GTDB lineage: Bacteria > Actinomycetota > Actinomycetes > Actinomycetales > Micrococcaceae > Paeniglutamicibacter. The sequence goes on along the minus strand of NZ_QMKQ01000003.1, from coordinate 77,483 downwards.
TCGCGTCCGGCCGCCGGGTGGGCGTGGTGATCCTGCGTGACGGAACCATGCAGCTGATCATTTCCCAGCGCGAGGACCCGGACGCCTGTGCGGCGGCAATACCGTTGAGCACCGAAGAGGCCGGGGCCATCGGCGCCATGCTCGGTGCCCCGCAGCTGGTCACCCAGCTGTCGGACCAGCACCGGGATCTGCCCGGGGTCAACACGCAGCAATTCGTGCTCAGCCACGAAAGCCCGTACGTGAACCAGACTCTCGGTGACACGCACCTGCGCACCCGCACGGGCGCCTCCGTCGTCGCGATCTCACGCAGCGGCAGCGTCTTCCCCTCCCCCAGCCCCGGCTTCGAGCTCAACGCCGGGGACGTACTGGTCATTGTCGGAACCTCTGCAGGTTTGGAAAACGCAGCGCACCTGATCAACGACGGATAAGGGAAAGGTGCACGGGGCATGGACGGCACTGCGCTGATATTGGTTGAGCTTGGCGCCGTTTTCTTGGGGCTTGGGTTGTTGGGGAGGCTGGCCGCCAGGGTCGGCATGTCCCCCGTTCCGTTGTACCTGCTCGGCGGGTTGCTCTTTGGCAGCGGCGGGGTGGTCAATCTGGCGGGCATCACCGAGTTCGGGGAGATCGCCAGCGAGATCGGGGTGATCCTGCTCCTGCTGATGTTGGGGCTGGAATACACCGCCCGCGAACTTGTCACCGGATTGAAGGGGTCCTGGCTCGCCGGGGTCGTGGACCTGGTCCTGAATTTCACCCCTGGCGCCGGACTGGCCCTGCTCATGGGCTGGGGCTTTCCCGGGGCGCTGGTCCTGGGCGGGGTCACCTATGTCTCCTCCTCCGGCATCATTGCCAAGGTCCTCTCGGACCTGGGCCGGCTGGGCAACAGGGAAACACCGGTGGTGCTCTCCATCCTGGTGCTCGAGGACCTGGCCATGGCCATCTACCTGCCGGTGCTCACCGCGACTCTGGCGGGGCTCAGCTTCCTGGGCGGGTTGCGGGCCGTGGGAATCGCGTTGGGCACCATCACCCTGGTCTTGTTGGCGGCGTTGCGCTTCGGTCCGCAGATCTCCCGACTTATCCACTCCTCGGACCGCGAAAACTTCCTGCTCAAGCTCATCGGTGCGGCCCTGCTGGTGTCGGGGCTCGCCTCGGCCCTGCAGGTCTCCGCGGCGGTGGGCGCATTCATGCTCGGCATCGCGATTTCCGGGTCCACCGCCCACTCGGCGACCAAGGTCCTCGAGCCGCTGCGCGATCTGTTCGCCGCCACGTTTTTCGTGGTCTTCGGGTTGAACACCGACCCCACCACGATTCCCGCGGTGCTTCCCATGGCGATCCTGCTGGCCGTGGTCACCTCGCTGACCAAGGTCGCCACCGGCGTCTGGGCCGCCAAGCGCGTCGGAATCGGGGTCCCCGGGCGCATCCGCGCCGGTCTCGCGTTGATTGCGCGCGGCGAATTCTCCATTGTCATTGCAGGCCTGGCCGTCGCCTCCGGGGCGATCACCGGGGAGCTTGCCGCGCTCTCAACCGCCTACGTTCTGCTGCTGGCGGTCCTCGGTCCCGTGGCGGCCCGCCTGGCCGAGCCCCTGTCCCGTCCGTTCCTGCCCAAGACGGCCCCCGCCCCGGACACCGCTTTTTGACGCGCCCGGGATCGCCGATTAGGTTTTCGCACCCCACCTTGGGATATGCTGTTTTTTGCCCGGGCGGTCAATAGACTCCCCGGAGCACTGCGGGCGTAGCTCAATGGTAGAGCGCCAGCTTCCCAAGCTGGACACGCGGGTTCGATTCCCGTCGCCCGCTCGCAAACGACGTGGGACCCGGCCGGTGGCCGGGTCCCACGTCGTTAAGGCATTCGCGCAGTGCGTGGCCACCAACAGCGGGAAGCGGGCCCTGAAAGCTCATGAGCGGAGTACTCTCTGGTTTTGCCGTGGTCTGGACCGTCATTGCCGTGGGGTACCTGGTCGGGAGAACCGGTGTGCTGGGGGACGACGCGCGCTATGTGCTCAACCGCCTGACCTTCTTCGTCGCCAGCCCCGCCCTGCTGTTCACCACCCTGGCCGACTCCGACCCCGCCTCGGTGCTTGGCCCGTTCCTGGGTGTTGCAGCACTTTCCTCGCTGGCCACCGCCATCGCCTTCGTGCTGGTGACCCGCTGGTGGCTGCGGCGGGACTTGACCGAGTCGACCATCGGCGCCATGAGTGCCTCCACCGTGAACTCGGCCAACCTCGGGTTGCCCATTGCCTTGTACGTGCTGGGCGACATGGCGCACGCGGCGCCGGTGATCCTGTGGCAGCTGGCCCTGTACTCCCCCGTCTGCCTGGCCATCCTGGATGCCAGCACCTCACGGCACCGCACCACGGTGTTTTCGATGATGGTCCAGACCCTGAAAAACCCGATGATCGTCGGTTCGCTGGCCGGACTGGTGTGTGCGTTGTTCGAGATCAAGCTCCCCCAGCCGCTGGCCGACCCCATCGAGCTGATCGCCGGGGCCTCGATCCCGGCCATGCTCATTGCCTTCGGCATTTCGCTGGTGGGCTCCAAGCCCCTGGAGGCCGCCGGCGGCCGGAGGGCCGACACGCTGGTGGCCACCGGCATGAAGCTGGTGTTCCAGCCCGTGGTCGCCTGGGCGCTGGCCGTGTGGGTGTTCCGTCTGGACAGCTACGCGGTGTTTGTCTCGGTCATCATGGCCGCGCTGCCCACGGCCCAGAACATCTTCGTCACCGCCTCGCGCTACGAGCGCGGCATCGTCCTGGCCAAGGACACCGTCCTGCTCACCACCATCGTGGCGGTCCCTGCCATGATGCTCGTTCCGCTGCTCCTTTCCTGACCTGTTCTCCCTGATCCACCCCGGATTGCGGGCCAGGAGGCGAAGTCGCGACGCACTTCGGAACAAAAGGCTTATGCGATTCCGGCCTCCGTGTTAGCGTCTGAGCAAGGTTCACTTGTTCGGCATCAGATACCCGCCTTGCTACCTTCAAGACGGCAGGTGCCGGTCGGCGGGTGAACGACCGTGACCGAAAGGACCGTTTCCCATGAAGCGCCACATCATCGCCCTGGCAACCGCCGCATTGCTCGCCGTGTCGGTCAGCGGTTGCAGCGGCTCCACCGAACCATCGGGTTCCCCTGCCGCCAGCGGCACCGCGACCGGCGTGACGCTCAAGCAGGTCCAGGATGCCGGGGTGCTGAAGATCGGCACCGAGGGAACCTACAAGCCGTTCTCCTTCCACGAGGGAGGCACCGGGGCGCTGACCGGCTTCGACGTGGAGGTTGTCACCGCCGTGGCCCAGAAGCTGGGTGTGAAGCCGCAGTTCGAGGAGACCCAGTGGGACGCGATCTTTGCCGGGCTGGAAGCCGGGCGCTTCGACGTGATCGCCAACCAGGTCTCCATCACCCCGGCGCGCGAGGCCAAGTACGAGTTCTCCAAGCCCTACACCGTGAGCACCGGGGTGATCGTGACCAAATCCGGCAATACCGACATTTCCTCCTTCGCGGATTTGAAGGGCAAGACCACCGCCCAGTCCCTGACCAGCAATTGGCAACAGCTGGCCAAGGACTCCGGGGCGAACGTCGAGGCAGTCGAGGGCTGGGCGCAGGCGATCACGTTGCTGAAGCAGGGCCGCGTGGATGCCACCATCAACGACAAGCTCACTTACCTGGACGCGCAGCAGACCAAACCGGACGACGGAATCAAGATCGCCGCCGAGACCGCCGAGAAGTCGCTCAGCGCCATGGCCTTCCGCCAGGGCAGCGAGGACCTGGTCAAGGCCGTGGACAAGGCGCTCGATGAGCTCTCGAGCGACGGGACCCTGTCCACGATCTCCGAGAAGTATTTCGGGGCCGACGTCACCAAGTAGTTCCCGGCGGGGCCGCGGGCCGCTGCCAAGCGGTCCACGACCCCGTCTTTCCAAGGAGTCCGGCACATGCAAATCGATTGGCAACTCTTCGGTGATTCACTCTGGCCCATCGTTTTGGGCGGGCTGAGCAGCACCATTCCCCTGTCCCTGGCAAGCTTTGCCATTGGGCTGGCCATCGCCCTGGTGATGGCGTTGATGCGGCTGAGCCGCAACCCGGTGGTTTCCTTCCTGGCCCGGGCCTACATCTCCGTGATCCGCGGAACCCCGCTGTTGGTCCAGCTGTTCGTGATCTTCTACGGGTTGCCCTCCATCGGGCTGACGCTGAACCCGTGGCCCAGCGCAATCATCGCCTTTTCGCTGAACGTCGGCGGATACGCGGCCGAAGTCATCCGTGCCGCGATCCTTTCGGTCCCCAAGGGGCAGTGGGAGGCCGGCTACACCATCGGCATGTCACGGACCACCACGCTGCGCCGGGTCATCCTGCCGCAGGCGGCACGGGTCTCGGTGCCGCCGTTGTCCAACACCTTCATCTCGCTGGTCAAGGACACCTCGCTGGCCTCGTTGATCCTGGTGACCGAGCTGTTCCGCAGGGCCCAGGAAATCGCGGCCTTCAGCCAGGAATTCATGCTCATCTACATCGAGGCGGCAATGGTCTACTGGGTGCTCTGCCTGGTGCTTTCGGCCGGCCAGACCCGACTGGAAAGAAGGTTTGACCGCTATGTCGCACACTGACCACGGCAACGCCCGGCCCCTGCTGAGGGCCACCGACCTGCAAAAGAGCTTCGGCGAGCACCAGGTGCTCAAGTCCATTGACCTGTTGATCGGCAAGGGGCAGGTGCTGGCGCTGATCGGACCGTCCGGGTCCGGCAAGACCACGGTGCTGCGCTGCCTCAACGGCCTGGAAATCCCCGACGGCGGCGAGGTGGCCTTCGACGGCGGGCCGGCGGTGGCCTTCGCCCCGGGCACCACGCAGAAGCAGGCGCAGGTGCTGCGCACCCGCAGCGCCATGGTGTTCCAGAACTACAACCTCTTCCCGCACATGACGGTGCTGGAAAACGTCATCGAGGGGCCCGTCCAGGTCCAGCGCCGCAAGCGCGCCGAGGCGATCGCCGAGGCCGAGTCGCTGCTTGCGCGGGTAGGGCTGGCCGAGAAACGCGATGCGTATCCACACCAGCTCTCCGGCGGCCAGCAGCAGCGCGTGGGCATTGTCCGTGCGCTGGCGCTGAAGCCGTCGCTGCTGCTCTTCGACGAGCCGACCTCGGCCCTGGACCCGGAGTTGGTGGGAGACGTGCTGAAAGTGATCAAGGAACTCGCCGACGAGGACTGGACCATGGTGCTGGTGACCCACGAGCTGGCCTTCGCCCGGGAGGTCGCCGACGAGGTCGTGTTCATGGACCAGGGCGTGGTCGTCGAGCGCGGACATCCCGAGGTGGTGTTGCGCAACCCGCGGAACGAGCGCACCAAGCAGTTCGTGCACCGCCTGCTCAACCCGTTCTAGGGACCGCCGCCGCTACGGGAAAAGAATTGGAGCTCCCACCACCACTGACGCGTTACAGACCGTAGGCTATGGACATGGCCAAGATGACGACATCCCAGCACGTGGAAACCATAACCGCCGGTTACGCCTTCGAGGGCCCGGCCGTGATCCTGGGGGCTGCACTGGTCGATGACCAGCTCTTCCCCGAGGCGCAGGTCCGCTTGCCGCTGCGCATGATGAACCGGCACGGCCTGGTGGCCGGCGCGACCGGCACGGGCAAGACCATCACCCTGCAATTGATGGCCGAGCAGCTCTCCTCCCACGGGGTCCCGGTGTTCCTGGCGGACATCAAGGGGGACCTCACCGGGTTGTCCACTCCCGGGACACCCACCGAGAAACTCGCCGCCCGAACCGCCTCGGTCGGCATGGCGTGGGAAGCCAAGTCCTTCCCCGTGGAGTACTACTCCTTGGGCGGGGACGGGCAGGGGATCCCGATCCGGGCCACGATCTCCTCCTTCGGCCCGCTGCTGCTCTCGCGGATCATGGACTTGAACGAGACCCAGGAATCCTGCCTGCAGCTGATCTTCCACTACGCGGACACCAAGGACCTCGAGCTCCACGACCTGAAGGATCTCCGCGCGGTCATCACTCATTTGACCAGCGACGAGGGCAAGACCGAACTGGAGGGACTTGGCGGGGTCTCCAAGGCCACCGCCGGGGTGATCCTGCGCGAGCTGGTCACCCTGCAGGCCCAGGGCATGGAGTCCTTCTTCGGCGAACCGGAGTTCGACACCGCCGAGTTGCTGCGGCAGGCACCTGATGGCCGCGGGGTCATCAGTGTCCTGGAACTGCCCACGCTGATGGAAAAGCCGGTGCTCTTCTCCACCTTCATGATCTGGCTGCTGGCCGACCTCTTCTCGGAGCTGCCCGAGGTCGGAAACCCGGAAAAGCCGAAGCTGGTGTTCTTCCTCGACGAGGCCCACCTGCTCTTCAACGGGGCTTCCAAGGCGTTCCTGACCTCGATCACCGCCACGGTCCGGCTGATCCGCTCCAAGGGCGTCGGGGTGTTCTTCGTGACCCAGACACCCAAGGACGTCCCCGCGGACGTGCTCGGGCAGCTCGCCAACCGCGTCCAACACGCGCTGCGCGCCTTCACCCCGGATGACGCCAAGGCGCTGAAGGCGACCATCTCCACGTTCCCCACCAGCGACTACGACCTGGACGCGGCGCTGACGCAGGCCGGTACCGGTGAAGCGGTGGTCACCGTGATGAACGAGAAGGGCGCCCCGACCCCTGTGGCCTGGACCCGGATGTGGAGCCCGGAATCAACCATGGGCCCTTCCTCCGCCGAGGTCGTTTCCGGGATCATTGGCACCTCCGCCCTGATGCAGGTCTACGGCACCGCCGTGGACCGCGAATCCGCGTATGAGAAACTCACCGCGGGTGCCCGGACGCCGGCTGCTGCCCGGGTCCCCACGGGCGGATCGGTCGCCGCGCGGGTTCCGGGGCCGGGGCAAAGCCAGGCGGACATCGACGCCGCGGCCCGAGAAATCGAGGAATCGATCCTGGGCCGCCCCTCCTCGATCCCGCGTTCCGCACCGGAACCCGGTGCCACGGATTACGCCATGCCCGACCCACCAGTGGCAACAAAAAATCCGCCCAAGCGCGGTCCAGGCACCCCGGTTCCCGCGCCGAAACCCGACAATCCCGTGCTTGACATGGCCTTGCAGGCCGCAAACATGATCGGCAGAGAGCTGTTTCGCGGCATGTTCGGCACCAAGCGGCGCCGCCGCCGCTAGGGAGGGTCGGCGCGAACCACGCCGGATTCCCGGTAGCCTTGAACACAATGAGCGAACGTTTATCTCCCACAAGGGTCGCCGCCACATGGGCGGCGGCCCTTGTGGTGCTGGCCGTCCTGGCCTTTGCTGCCATCGCCCTGGTCAACCACAACACCTTCGGGCCCGCCCAGAAGGTCAAGGAACTGCACGCGCATCTCACCCGCGGCGAAGGCGCCGCGGCGCTGGGGCTGCTCCAGGCCACGGTTCCCAAGGGCAATGCCCTGCTGCTTGACGGCGAGGGCCTGAAGGCCGCCAGCGCCGATATCAAGGACTTCACGGTGGGCAAGCCCGAACGGGTCACCGGCGCCGATGACCTTGCAACCGTCACGGCGACCTACTCCATCCACGGGGTGCAGCAGCAATCGACCTACCAGCTGGAACGCGCGGGCCGCAGCTGGCTGTTTTTCGAGAACTGGTCTTTTGTCCCCACGACGCTGCCCACCGTGGCGATCTCCGCGAACACCACCAACGAGGTGGTCGTGAATTCGCGTCCCGCCCCGCTGGTCAAGGGCAAGACGACGGTCCCGGTGTTTGTTCCGGCCGTCATCGACACCAGCTTCGCCACCCCGAATTTCCGCGCCGATTCCCGCGGCCTGGCGGTCACCGAGTTCTCGAAGAAGGCCACCGAGGTGAAGCTCCGCACGCAGCCCACCAAGAAGCTGCTCGACGAGGTCAACAAGCAGATCACCGCGTACCTGGATGACTGTGCGCAGCAGCAGGTCCTCATGCCGGCGGGCTGCCCGATGAGTTATTCCACGTCGGCGAGGGTGCGTTCGGATTCCATCCACTGGAGCATCGTTGACTACCCTTCTCCCGAGATCGTTGCCTACGACGGTTCCTGGGCCCTGCGCCCCCTGACGGTGAAGGCACGTTTGGACGTCACCGAACAGGACCTGCGCACCGGGCGGTACACCGAGCAGACCGTGGATGACAGCTTCGGGTTCACCGCAGTGCTCAAGGCCAGCACCACCAAGGTCCGGGTCACCCCGGTCTCCAGCGAGTAGCATTCCCGGCCCCGGGCCCGATGCCCCTATCTGCCCAGCAAGGGAACCAGGGCGCGGACCTTGGACCGGGATCTTGTCGCGGCCTTGTGCCGGGCCGGGGTCCCGGTGCCCGGCTTCGGGGTGCGGCGCGCCCGGCGCAACACCACGACCACGGCGATGAGACCGGCCGCCAGGGAGAGCACCGCGCCGCTGCCGACCGACCAGCGGGCACCGAACTCGGTGCCGAGCCAGCCCACCAGGGGGGCGCCCAGCGGAGTTCCGCCCTGGACCACCATGATGTAGAGGCCCAAAACGCGCCCGCGGTAGGCGGGGTCGACCGAGAGCTGGATCATGGTGTTGGCGCTGTTCAGGAACGTCAGCGAGGCCAGTCCCACCGGAACCATCATCACCGCGTACCAGAAGAAGGTGGGCATGAAGCTGGCGATCAGGGCCATGGCACCGAATCCGACGGCCCCGCCCAGCAGGTAGCGCATCCGCGGCTTGCCGCGGCGCGCGGCCAACAGGGCTCCGGCGAGCGTGCCGACGGCCATGATGGTTCCCAGCAGGCCGAAGGCCCCTGCCCCCACGTGGAAGATGTCGGTGGCCATCATGGCGTTGGTGAGCTGGAAGTTCAGCCCGAAGGTGGCCACGACAAAGGCCAGCGCGAAGATCAGCAGCAGGTCCGGGCGCTTGCGCACATAGGCCAGCCCGTCGCGGATCTGGCCCTTCTGGCGGGCCACCAGCATGGTGGGCTGGAACTGTTCGCTGCGCATCTTGGCCAGCGAGAAGATCACTGCCCCGAAGCTTGCGGCGTTGATGAGGAATGCCGGTCCGGTGCCGAAGGCGGCGATCAGCAGCCCGGCGACGCCGGGGCCGGCCAGGCGGGCCAGGTTGAACGAGGCGCTGTTCAGGGCAACCGCGTTGGGCAGTTCGCGTGCCGGGACGAGCTCGGAGACGAAGGCCTGGCGTGCCGGGGCGTCAAAGGCGCTAGCCACGCCCAGGCCGAAGGCCAGCAGGTACACGTGCCAGAGCTCGGCGGTGCCGGTGGCCACCAGCACGCCCAGGATGGTGGCGAAGACGCCCATGGACGACTGGGTGATCAGCAGCAGCTTGCGCTTGTTCATGCGATCCGCGAGCACTCCGGCGAACGGGCCCAGGAACAGGATGGGCAGGAACTGCAGACCGGTGGTGATGCCGGTGGCGGTTCCGTCGTGGTTGGTCAGGATGGTGAGCACCAGCCAGTCCTGGGCGACACGCTGCATCCAGGTGCCGATGTTGGAGACCAGGGCGCCGGCGGTCCAGAGCCGGTAGTTCGGGATCTTCAGGGCACTGAACATCTTGCTCATTTGGCGCTCATTTCCTGCAGCAGGGCCGCGGCCCGCGCCAGGGTTGCCCGGTCCTTGGCATCGAGCGATTCCAGGCGCACGGCCAGCCAGGCGGTGCGCTGGTTGCGGGCCGCGTGGAAGGCCCGGCGCCCCTCCGGGCTCAGTGCCACCATCACCAGGCGCCCATCGTGCTCGCTGCTGGTGCGGGTGACCAGGCCAGCTTCCAGCAGGCCCTTGACGATTCGGGTCATGGACGGGGCGGCGACCTGTTCGCGGCCGGCCAGCTCCCCAATGGTGTGTTCTTCGGTCCGCAGGCCCGCGAGCACGGAGTACTGGGCGGGGGTCAGCGTATCGGAGCTTGATTCAAGGCGCAGGCGGCGGGATGTCTTCATCACGGCCACGCGCAGTTCCGCGGCAAGGTCGCCGGTGTTGGTGGCATTGCTGACCCGGGTGGGGGCCATTCTTACGGGGTTCGGGGCGTTATCGGTTTCGTTCACTTGATCCGGGCTGGCCACGGATCCTCCTTCATCGCGCCGCTTATCCGGCGTCTTGGGTTTCGACCTCATTAGTTACTTAGCATTGCTAACAATACGTGGACCGAAATATTCCCGCCATGACGGGAGTCACCTTGGGTGCCTCGGCGACGGGTGAGATGCCTAACGCCGGGTCCCGGCGTTCAAACACGAGCGAGGCCCGTCCCCTGGATTCGGGGGACGGGCCTCGCATCGGCGCGTGGTCGTGTCGCCTAGTTGTCCATGCCGCGCAGGTCCAGGACCAGCTCGGTCTCGCCCTCGGCATCCACCAGCACCGGGATGCCCCAATCCTGCTGGTAGAGGTGGCAGGCGGCGTGCATGGGGATCTCCCCGCCGGGCTCGCCGTCGCAGGCGGCCGCACGCGCGGTGATGTGCAGGACGCCCTCGGCGATGTCCGGGTTCAGTTCCAGGGTCCGGGTCAGCCCGGTGGAGGTTCCGCCGCCGGAGAGCAGCAGTTCCTCCGGGGACGATGAGATCTTCAGCTGGGTCGGATCCCCCCAGCGGTCATCGAGCTTCTGCCCGGTGGGCGCGGAGAAGCGCACGGTCAGTGCGTGCTCCCCGGCCGCGACCTTGGTCTTGGGGCGCTGGGTCTGGGAGGCACCCTCGTCGACGAGAAGTGCCTCGGCGGGAAGCGGCAGGCGCACCAGCTGGTGGTTGTTGGTCTCCACGACCAGCAGCACCGGTTCGCCGTCCACCGAGGAATCCAGCTGCACGTCCGCGGGCTCGTTCAGGCCGCGGGCCAGCGTGCTGACGGTGGCGGTGGCCGGGTCGTAGCGGCGCACCGCGCCGTTGTAGGTGTCTGCGACGGCGATCGAGCCGTCCGGCAGCGCAGCGACGCCCAGCGGGTGCTGCAGGCGTGCCTCGGCGGCGGCGCCGTCGCGGAAGCCGAAGTCGAAGAGTCCGGCGCCGATGGCCGATTCCACGGTCGCAACCGAACCGTCATCGGCCAGCACCAGGCGGCGCAGCGCGGAGGTCTCCGAGTCGGCGACCCAGATGTTCCCTTCCTTGTCCAGGGCCAGGCCCGAGGGCTGGGCGAACCAGCTGGCCTCCGGGCCGCCGTCGGCCAGGCCCTCCAGGCCGGTGCCGGCGAAGACCGACAGGGCGAAGGTCACGGGATTGAAGGCAAAGATCTGGTGGGTTCCGGCCATCGCGATGACCACGGCGCCGGTCTTGGGGCTCCACAGCACGTCCCACGGGGAGGACAGCGAGGTGCCCAGCGGGTCGCTGCCCAACTCGCTGATCCAGGCCTCCTCGTTGTTCTCGTCGACAGCGGCGCGGGCCTGGTCGGCGTCGAGCAGCCGCTGGATGCCGTTGCCGGCCAGCGTGGTCACGTTCCCGGTCTGCAGGTTCAGCCCGCGCAGGCGGTGGTTCACGGTGTCGGCGATGACCGCGTGGTAGCCCAGCGTGGCGGCGAGCTCGGCCGGGAGCAGCGCCAGGCCCTGTGGCTCGTTGAATTGCGCGGTTTCCGCGTCCCCGTCGGCGAAGCCCTTCACGCCGGAGCCGAAGGTGCGCACCACGGTGGACAGGTCGTTGCCCAGTTCCACGATGCGGTGGTGGCCCGAGTCCCCGACGAGGAAGTTCCCGTTTTGAAGCGCCACGGCCTTGCCCGGGAAGCGCAGGTCGCCCTCACGGGCGGGCGGCGCCACGTAGGGGCCGGTGCCGCGGTGCAGCGTGCCCTTGGCCTCGTGCTCGGCGATGAGTTCCTCGACCAGGGATTCCAGGCCGGCGGCGTGGCCCTCGCCGGAGAGGTGGGCCACGATGTAGCCCTCGGGGTCCACGACCACCAGGGTGGGCCAGGCGCGGGCGGCGTAGGCCTGCCAAGTGACCAGCTCCGGGTCGTCCAGCACCGGGTGCTCGATTTCGTAGCGTTCCACGGCGGCGGCCAGCGCGACCGGGTCGGCCTCGTACTCGAACTTCGGGGAGTGCACACCCACGGTCACCAGGACATCGGAGTACTTGGCCTCGAGCGGGCGCAGCTCGTCCAGCACGTGCAGGCAATTGATGCAGCAGAAAGTCCAGAAATCCAGGATCAGGATCTTCCCGCGGAAGTCTTCCAGGGCCAGCTGCTTCCCCCCGGTGTTCAGCCAGTTGCGGCCAACCAGTTCTGAGGCACGGACCTTGTAGGAGGTGCGTACGGATTCGGTTCCGGTGCTGGGGGTTGCTGTCATGGATCTGCTCCTGGGCTTGTCGGCTGACGTTGTGCTGTATTCAATTATCCCGTTTTTGCCAACCGGAGCAGACATCATGACATGATGCGACGATCCGGACGCTTGGCTAGCGGGCCTGGGTCAGGGCGGCGTCGAGCACCTGGGCCGCCATTTGGCTGAACTCCGGTGCATTCAGGCCGTCGGCGGCAATGAACGAAACCATTCCCACGTAATCCCCCTTGGCCTTGATCAACACCAGGGCCTGCTGGCGCATTCCCTGGCCCTGCCTGCCGCGGGTCCACAGGATTGCCGAATCCGCGTCCCCGTCCTTCAGCACCGGCTTCTCGGTGGTGAAGGGAACGGTCTCGGTTTCCTGGTGCAGGGTCACTTTCTTGCATTCGGTGAGCATCGCCAGGACCGTGGCGTAGTGGGCCTCCAGCGCCGATTTGTCGGTGATCTTCGCGACCTCGACCGATCCGGTGGCTGGGATCTTCTCGGTCAGGAAGTCGGTCCGCGCGCCCTCGGCACCCATTTGCACCGGGGACCAGTTCAGCGACTCGATGACATCCGCGCATTGGGTGGGCAGCACCGCAACCCCGCCCAGGGTGTCCTCGGGGGCCTTCTTCAGGTCGGTGAGTTCGGTCCCGGATATCACCCGGGCCTTGTCGAATCCCAGCCGTGCGGCCATGGAGATGCCCGAGGCCACCGAGAGTTCGGAGACGTTCAGTTCCGCGGCCCCAGCACTGGGCGTTGCGGCGGAGGCGTCAGCGGGCAGCGGCGCGTGCCCCTCGGGCAGTTCCACGGCTTGCGGGGCCCCGGCGCAGCCGGCAAGTGCCAGCCCCAGGGCAAGGGTCAGGGCAAGGGTGCGCAAGGCACCCGTCTTGGTCCTAGCGGCCACGGCGCACAATCTCCTCGTCCTGCTTCTTCAATTGGGCAAACATCTCGTTGTAGGCGTGCAGTTCCGCGTCGTTGTCGCGGTCCGCCTGCCGGTCCTTCCGCTTGGATTCCTTGGTGTCGTCCCGGTTCCAGGACACCATCACGCCCAGCGCCAGCAGCAGCGTCGGGATCTCCCCGATCCCCCACATGGCCCCGGCACCCAGCCGCTGGTCGGCCAGCGCGCCCTCGCCCCAGGTCCTGCCCATGTTGCCGAACCAGTCGGCCTGGTAGAGCGAGGTGGAGCTCATGATGGAGACGCCGTAGAAGGCGTGGAAGGCCATGGTGGCCAGCAGGATCACCAGGCGCAGCGGATACGGTGCCCGCTTCGGGACGGGGTCGGTGCCGATCATGGACAGTGCAAAGAGGTACCCGGTGATGAGGAAGTGCAGGTTCATCAGCTCGTGGCCCATGTGGTTGCGCAGCGCGAAGCCGAAGGCCGAGGATTCGTAGAAGATGATGATGGAACCGGCGAAGTTGGCCGCGGCAAAGAGCGGGTTGGTGACGACGGCAGAGAACTTCGAGTGCACCAGCACCAGGATCCATTCACGGGGCCCACGGGTTCCGTCGGTGCGCGAGCCCAGTGCCTTCAACGCCAGGGTGACGGGCGATCCGACCACCAGGAGCAGCGGGGCCACCATGGTCAGGGCCATGTGGTCCACCATGTGCACGGAGAACAGGATCTTGCCGTAGACGGCCAGCGCGCCCGAGGTGAAGTAGAACAGGGCCGTCAGTCCGAGGAGCCAGGAGATGGTCAGCAGGATCGACCATTTGTCTCCGCGCCGGCGCACCGTCACCACGGCCCACAGGTAGGCGATCGCCAGGAAAAGCACGATGGCGATCCACAGCCAGTCAAAGCGCCAGACCTCCATCCAGCTGGAGTTGGTCAGCTCCGGGGGCAGTTCGTACCCGGTGAGCAGTCGTGCCGGGGTGGGCAGCACCGGGGCGGTGTCGGGGGTGGGCGGCGCGGTGCGGGCCAGCACGGTGGCCAGGGCCATGACCGTGGCCATGATGATGGTTTCGGCTCCCACGACCAGCCAGGCCGCGCGGGTTGCCGCAAGCTTTCCGGCTTCCAGCGCGGGGATGACCCGGCGGCGGTGGGCCAGGCCCAGCGCGCCCAGGGCGATGGTGGCCAGGGTCTTGGCGATCACCAGCCATCCGTAGGGGGTCATCCACTGGTCCCAGTCGGTGATGCGGATGGTCGCGTTCACGACGCCGGAGCCGGCAACCAGGATGATGGAGATGGTGGCCAGCGCGGAGAATCGGTGCAGCACGGTGCCGGCCAGGATCGGCCGGGTGCCGGTAAAGCGTCCCGGGGCCTTGGTTGCCAGCAGCGGTGCCAGCGCGGCCAGCACCACGATGCCGCCGAACCACAGGCACACCCCGGCCAGGTGCAACATGATCGAGTTGACCGCACCCCAGTGGTCGTCTCCGCCGGCGGCGTGGCCGATCAGCGACATCGGCAGGATCCCGGCGAAGGAGAAGGCGGTCGTGGCCCCGACCCAGGCCGGGGAGCGCACGCCGAAGGCCAGGGAGGAGGTGATCGCGGCAATCACGATCATCCAGGCCCAGGCCCGGCCCACGGAGATGTTCAGGACGTAGTCGAGCATGGCGGAGGTGTAGCTGGGGTCGGCGCTCATCGGCTTGCCGACCAGGTCCCAGAAGGTGAAGACCAGCACCGCGGCCGCAGACACAGTCCAGACCATTCCGGAAGCGGCGGCCAGGTTCATGGTGCGGGCAAAGACGGGGTGGGTTTGGCCGCCGTCGGTGTCGTGCGTGCCCGGTTCCGGGCGCTTGGGCCGGGTGGAACGCGGCAGGATGGTTGCGGCGAAAACCAGGGCGGCGATCGTGATGGCCATCGAGGAGTGGTGAAGCGCCTTGGCGGCGGGCAGCGCCCAACGCACGAAGGGCCCGGGGTCCCCCAGCTCACTGGTCTGGGCGGTACCGGCAAAATAGCTGGCCGCAATGATCACCAGCACCCCGACAACGAGTGCGGGAAGGGTCAGCAGGAGCCAGAGCCTCTTGCCTGGCATCGATGCCTCGACCTTGGTGGCCGTGGCCTGCGTGTTCCGTGACTTGTTCACAATGTCCTCTCAGCTTCCTCGCCGATCCATTCTCCCACCGATTGCCAGGTCCCGAGGCGCCAAGGTGGCTCACGCCACCTGCCGGCACCTCGGGACCGGCACCCGGGGATCAGGTGGCGAGCAGTTCCTTGCCCAGGAAAGATCCTTCGCGGCACCCCGGAAGGATCGCGTAGACCGCGGACCCTATCGGTGTGGTCCACTCGTTGAGCAGGTCGGCCGCATCCAAGCGTTGCTGGATGGGGACGAACTGGCGATCGACGTCGCATTGGTAGGAGGCAAAGAGCAATCCCGCCTTGGTGCCGTCGAGGTAGTTGTAGCCGCGGCGCAGGATTTTTTCGTCCGCCTCGCGGGCCTGCGATCGGGCCACATGCGAATCGGCCGAAATCACCGGGAACCCCGCGGCGTCGCGCACCCGCAGGTCGGGGGTGTCGAACTCGTGCTCCCCGGTCAGCGGTGAGCCGTCGGACTGGCGGCGCCCCAGGGAGAAGTCCCGGGCCGGGCGGTCCACCTCGTCCCAGGCTTCCAGGTCCATCTCGATGCGCCGCAGCACCAGCGAGGTTCCACCCTCCACCCAGGGCTCGAGCCCCTCGTCGCCGAACACTGCTCGCTCAAGCATGGCATCGACGGGGTTCCCGGTGCCGTCCTTCTGCCCGAACAGGTTGCGCATGGTGGCCCCCTCGGGCATGGTGCCGCGCGAATGTCGGAATCCGTCCTGCACCCACCGTGTTTTGGCCAGGGTGCGCAGGTCCTTTTGGATGGCCCGGCGGGCGTGCAGCAGCGAGATTTGGTCGTCCCCGCAGACTTGCACCAGCACGTCGCTTTGGCCCCAGGCCTTCTCCAGCCGGTCAACGGAGAAGCGGGGAAGGTCCTTCAGCCACCCGGGCACCAGGTCCGGGTTCAGGATGGCCACGGCGTGCTGCCCCAGCCCCACCGTGAGGGTGAGTCTGGCCGGGTTTGCCGCCATTTCCGGTTCGGTGTCGGCAAGGATGCCACGGCCGGCCATGAGGCGGGATGCGTCGTCACTGATGATCTTCAAGGTCCGGGCCAGCGCGTCACGCGTTGCTGCCTCATGGGCCCCCGGTTCCGGGATCAGGTCCAGGGCCAGGAATGTGGCAAATGCCGGGGCAGGGGTGGTGATTCCCGGTTGGTGCTGCCCGTGAAACGCAATGGTGTCCGAGCCGTGCAGCGCCTTGTCCGGCTCGGCGGCAGCCGCGCCGAGTGGAAGGCCCGCGGCGGAGAATCCCGCCGCGGCACCCACAGCGGCTGCCGCCGAGCCGAGCAGCAGGCCGCGGCGCGAGGGGACGCGGGTGCCCTTCCCATGGGCCGTGTCAGTGACCGGCATGCTCGTCCCCTTCCGTGGGACCTGCGTGGCCCGATTCGTCGGCCTCCGGTGCATAGGAATCCTTGGCCCCGGTGAAGCTCTTGATCTCGAAGGGGACCTCGCGGGTGCTGCCGTCGCCGAAGGTGAATCTCAGGGCCGGGCTTTGACCGACCTCGAGCTCCTGCTTCAGATCCATCAGCATCACATGCTTGCCGCCCGGGGCAAGCTCGATGGTTGAATGAGCGGGGATCTCCAGCGGACCGTCAAGCTCCTTCATGCTCATGGCGGTGCCTGAGCCTTCCATGTCGTGCAGCTCGGTGCTGCCGGCTAGGGTCGAGTCGACCTTGACGAGCGCTGCCGGACGGTCCGTGGGGTTTTCCAGCACGGCAAATCCGCTGGTCATCCCGTCACTGGCTGCCTTGATCCAGGATTCGGAAATCTGCAGCGAGTCGGCTTCGGTGGCGTTTCCATTCCGGGTGGCCGCATCGGATGCGCCGGAAACTGCGCATCCGCTCAGCAGCAGGCCGGCCATGGATGCGGCAGCGAGGGGTGCGGTGAAGCGGTGGGTGAGGATATTGAAGTTCATGGGAAACTCTCCAAAATTCTGGGCTGTGGGCACGCCAAGACTGAGCGTGGGCGTTGCCCGCAAGGCATCGGCTTCCGATGGTGGAAGCCGACGCCGGTTCAGGGGGAAGGTCGTGTCGCCACCGTGCCGCGAAGCGTCTCCCGTTGCCCCGGCACGCGCTGGTGCCCGGGCATCGGTGCCCTTGTGGCGGGCTTGGCGGGGTGTGGCCGGGCGGCTACTTGGTCTGGCGGCGGACCTTCAGCAGCACCAGGGCGATGATGCCGATCCCGGCAACGCCGATGATGGCCCAGACCAGGCCCGCGGGCATGCCGGCAACCGGTGTGGTGGTGTCGCTGGCCTCGGCGCTCGGCTGTGTCGACTGCGTGGCGCTCGGCGCAGCGGACGCTGCCGGAGCGCTCGCGGTTGCCGGTGCGCTGCTGGCCACGGCCGCCGGGTCGTTGACCTCGAAGGCGATCTTCTTGTCTATCGGGTGCCCGTCCGAGGACACCACCCGGGCAATGAGGGTGTAGTCTCCGTTGGCCAAGGTGGTGGACGGGGTGACGGTGACTTCCCGGCGGTCGATCGCAAAGGTGGTATCGACGCTGTTTCCCTTGCCATCCGAGAGTTCAAGGATCGTGCCGATCTTCTTGATGTCTCCGCTGAAGGTCAGCACCAGGGATTTGGGCGCCGTCTTTAGCACCTCTCCGCTGGCCGGTGTGGAGGAAACAAGTTCGTCGTGTGCCTGGGCGCTTGATACGCCGAAGACGGTCATCAGGCACAACAGCACGGCGGCGACGAGTACGCCGATTCGAGTGGCGGCGTGTGGGGCTCGGATTGCTTCATTCATGGTGTACGTGGTCCTTTTCTCCGCGGCGATGTTGGCTCGCAGAAAGTTGGGGGCTGCTTTACGGGTATGCGAAAGCAGGTCCCCGCGGAGGACCACGGCGGTGCAGGGCCGGACGCAGCACGTCACGCAGGACCAGCATGCGATAGGCAACCCCGAGCAATGGCTGTTTGCCCCGACTTGCCTGCAGCCCGCGCACGAAGAGGACCAGGCGCGGTACGTACAGGGAGATGGCCTCGGCAAATGTGCGGGCTGCGATCTCACCCCGGCGCATGGCCACGATGGTCACGATTGCGGAAACCACGTGTGCGGCAGTCATCAGCCAGCCCGCGGGCGAGTCGGCGGCGGTTGCGGCAGCCACGGTTGGATCAAGGCCCAGTTCCAGGCCGTGTCCTGCGTGCACGGCATGGGTCCCGGCTTCACCGATGAGCCCGGCCCCCTGGTGCTGGTGGCCGAACAGGACAAATGCGCCATGGTAGGCGCCCTGGCTCAGCAACACGGCCAGGCCGGTGCGCATCAGTGAGCTCTTGCCCGAAGCCAAGGCCGTGCAAATGACGGCGCTGATGCATAGCAGGAGCCCGAGGATGGCCGGCGGCGGCATGACCCCGTCCACGGCGGTGTGGGAGGCAGCGGCAAGGCAGGTGCAAATCAATGCACCAATCCAGCCACGCAAGATGCGCAGGCCGTGATCCTTCATGCCGTTTTCCTCCACCAAGGGATTGAGAGGTAGTGCCTAATGGTTCCAGCAAGTCATTCTACGCGATTCTACGGCTCGTAGAATTCTGATTACGCCCATGGTACCCATTAACGCCAAAGCCGCCCCCTGCATCCGGTCCTGGGGACCAAGCGGGGGGCGGCTTGAAAGCTGTTGCGCGCGGCGCAGACTACTTGCCGGTAACGGCAGCCTTCAGCTTGGAGCCAGCGGTCAGCTTGACCGAGTGGCCAGCCGGAATCTGGATGGCTTCGCCGGTCTGCGGGTTGCGTCCGGTGCGTGCTGCACGGTCGGTGCGCTCGACTGCGAGCCAGCCCGGGATCGAGACCTTCTCGCCCTTGGAAATCTGGGAAACGAATACGTCGAACACTGCATCCAAAACACCGTTGACGGCTACCTGGGAGTTGCCGGTCTTCTCGGCGACAGCTGCAACAAGTTCACTACGGTTCATAGCCAAAGTATGTCCTCCTGGACTTCTCTTCCCGGACGCAATCGGCCCGGGTCGCCTCGCGTTCGCGGGGACTTCTGTGTGAGAACTTACCAAATGTTCCTGCGCGAAACGCCCGATACGGGCCGAATTCCCGGGAATTTTTTGAAGTTTGGAGGTTTTTTCGCGTTCAGCGGCCCGTTTTACTCCGAAAGAGAGACGAACAGCACTCTTGGGGGTCGAAGTCGCCACAATCCGGCAGACCGGCTCCCAGGTTCATTTGGGGCTTCCTGGCCAACGGTTTCAGGCACCCCAGACACAGACATCCGCTCTCCGGCAAGCGGTCAGGTTCCTAGCCCAAAAAGGAAATTCCGGTGGCGGATTCGGCTGCCTTCCAAATGGTTGCGGCGACCTCCGGATCGGTGGTGATTGACGCGGGTGTGGCCTTGCGCGGGCCGCCCTTGACCACCCCCCGAGGACCGTAAAAGACCGGTCCCGGAGCACTGAAGGCGTCGGGGTCCACGGCCGCCCGAACTATCGGCCAGGCTCCGTGGTCCTTGCCCTGGGTAAAGGGGGCTTGGAGCGTATCCACGACACGTTTGAACGTACCAGGCTCGTTGACGCCGGCGATCCTTGGTGTGCGCCCGGAGAGCGAATAGCCGGGATGGGTGCTCAGCGCCCGGGTCGTGAAGGTGGTTCGCTGCAGCCGCCGGTCGAGTTCAAAAGCGAAGGATTGGAGCATGATCTTGGATTGGGCGTAGGCCTGCCAAGAGGAATAGTTGCCTTCCAATTGCGGATCGTCCAGGTGCGGGCGGACCAACAGGGTGGACAACGAGCCCAGGGTCACCAGGCGGGCGGCCGGCGCCCGTTCCAGGACCGGCAGCAGCCCGGCGACCAGCGCGAAGTGCCCGAAGAAGTTGGTCGCTGCCACCAGTTCCAACCCGTCCACGCTCCGTTGCCGCGCGGACGGGGCATGGACCATGCCTGCGTTGGCGATCAGCACATCCAGGTGCTCGAGCCGCTCAAGTTCGGCAACGGCTGCGGCGACGGATCCGAGACTGGCAACATCGAGGGTCGTGAGGCGAAGCCGGGCCCCGGGGACCCGTGCACGGATTGCCGTGGCTGCGGTTTCCGCCTTGCGGCTGTCGCGGCACGCCATGATGACTTCGGCCCCGCGTCGGGCCAATTGGAGACTGGTCCAGAATCCGATTCCTGCATTTGCTCCGGTGACCATGATGCGCAAGCCGCTGGCGTCGCCATTTCGACGACGTGCCACCAACTCGTCTTCCTGTCTGGAGCTTCGGGTCTTGTTGATGCCTGTGGTCTTGAACTGGTCCATGATGTCCAAAGCTACAGTCTTCCCGACCTCAGTGCCCGATGCGTGCGGTTGGCCTGCCAGTGCTCCCCC
Source organism: Arthrobacter sp. AQ5-05 (assembly GCF_003287975.1). Taxonomy (GTDB): domain Bacteria; phylum Actinomycetota; class Actinomycetes; order Actinomycetales; family Micrococcaceae; genus Paeniglutamicibacter. Next base: position 57,038 of record NZ_QMKQ01000003.1, on the reverse strand, counting down.
GGCTTTCGTTGGCTCGCGTCCCGGCCAGCCGTTGCCTGCGCGCTCCAGCTTGCTGTCCTTGGCTGGGTTGCGGCATAGAAGATAGCCAATGCCCGATGGCAGCGCGGCGGCGGCCGCCGGCAATCCCTCGAGCGGGTCGATGCTCAGGGCGATGGCGGCAGTAATCAGGAACAGAACGGTTGAGGTGCCACGAAGTGCCTTCATGGGACCCAGCCCACCGAACGAGCAAGAGCAGGGCTTAGATCGGGCGAGACGTTGGAGGCCCATCGCCCGGGAACCGCCAGTGCCCGCCTGTTGATGCTGGACCAGCGCGTTGTTAAGGTTAAGGAAACATCCCGGAAGGGTGGTCCCAGCACATGTCCCGACGCAACCTCGATGAGAACCGTGAGGCCGCACTGCGCTCGGCCCGCTACCGCTTGGCCCGCGATGTCGACGGAGAACAGCTCCCCGTCGATGAGTACGCCGAAAGGACCGGGCGGAGGCTGGGCGACGGGTCGGAGCCGGCAGCCGAGGTCCGCAGCTTCCAGGCCGACGACGAGGTCTGGGAAGTCGCCAACAGCGCCCTGGACGCCGCGTTCGCCAGGGGCGACTTCGACAACCTCGCCTATGCGGGCAAGCCGATACCCGGCCTTGGATCCACCGCGGATCCCGATTGGTGGATCAAGGGGCTGATGCAGCGCGAACACATCAGCGGTGTCGGTCCCCCGGCGCTGCTGCTGCGCAAGGAAGACGAAGAACTGGAAGAGACCTTGGACCGGATGGTGGATCCCGCCGCGGTGCGGGCATTGCTGGAAGATTTCAACGCCCGGATCGTCGAGGCCCGACGCCAGCTGTTGGGCGGCCCACCGGTGATCACCGCGCTGCGTGAGGTCGAGGACGAGGTCGCCGCCTGGCGGGAACGTCGCACCGCCCGCGCGGTGGCCGCTGCACCCGCAGAGCAGGCACGGCAGGAGCATCGTCCCGGGTGGTTCGGGCGCTTGTTCGACTCGGCACGAAAGCGGTAACCGCCAGTGGGCCGTTCAGGCCGTCGGCGGCGCCACCCGCCCTGCCCGGTGCGGGCGACGGAGGCAATCAGCGGCGGTAGAGGCCCCGGCCCTGATCGATGTTGCGTCGCGCTTCGCGCAGGGCGCGAGCGGTCTCGGGATCAGTCCGCTGAATGTCGACTGCTCGCTTGTCCAGGGTCCTGCGCATTCCGATTCCGACTGACAACAGACACAGCACGAGAATCCCCGCGACGATCACGATAGAAAGCATGTCCATGCTGCGAGCCTACTCCCGTTCGGATCCTTAAGGGACCGGATCGGGAAAGCGCTGGTTAAGTGGCCAAAGGCCCCAACCGATTCGGTTGGGGCCTTTGACTGCTTCTGGAATTTACCAGGAAGACTTGGTGATGCCCGGAAGCTCGCCACGGTGTGCCATTTCGCGGAAGCGAACACGGGAGATACCGAACTTCTGGAGGGTGCCGCGCGGGCGGCCGTCAATGGAATCGCGGTTACGAACGCGTACCGGCGAAGCATTGCGGGGCAGCTTCTGCAGGCCCAAGCGGGCCTCTTCGCGTGCCTCATCGGTTGCGTTCGGATCAACCAAGGTCTTCTTGAGGGCTGCACGCTTTTCGGCGTAACGCTCAACAATGACCTTGCGCTGCTCGTTCTTAGCAATCATAGACTTCTTGGCCATGTTTAGCGCTCCTCTCGGAATTCGACGTGCTTGCGGACTACCGGGTCGTACTTCTTCAGAACCATGCGGTCTGGGTTGTTACGACGGTTCTTGCGGGTCACATAGGTGAACCCGGTGCCGGCGGTCGACTTGAGCTTAATGATCGGACGTACGTCCTTATCCTTAGCCACTAGAGCTTCACACCCTTCGCAAGCAGGTCGGCTACAACGGCATCAATGCCGCGGACGTCAATGCGCTTGATGCCCTTGACCGAAAGGGTCAGGGTAACGTTGCGACGCAGGGACGGAACCCAGTAGCGCTTCTTTTGGATATTCGGGTCGAACCGACGCTTGTTGCGGCGGTGCGAGTGGGAGATGCTGTGTCCGAAGTTCGGAACCGCACCAGTCACCTGGCATACAGCTGCCATGATCACTCCTCAGTTGTAGTAAATATTGGCGGTACTCGTTGACAGATACAGCGGAAAACTGCTGCCTCTGAATCTGCGTATAAGAGTCCCGCCACCAGTTGTGACACCGTTATTACTGCAGAAGGTAACCAGGCTGGGTGAGAACCAACCGAAGAGCCTTTTTTAGCGTGAAAGACGGTGAACCTCATGGCCAATGAGTACTTTTCCCTACTCGGCTGACCATGATATTCGGTTTTACGGGCAACCGTGCAAACCCGTTTGGGCATGCACGACTTAACGCCTCACCATTCTAGGCGATTAACACATCGGCAGCCAAATCGACAACAGGGCTTTTCGGGTCCCCGGCATGCGATCTGCCTCACGCCCGAATCATAGGCGCCGAGGCGGGACCACCGGAACCGAGGCGTTCCTAGCGCAGAATCCAGTGCGCGGGGTCCAGCCGACCCACGAGCTTCTGGCCGATGCGTGCCAGCTCGGCCACGTCGTGGTCGTCCAAACCCTGGAAAATCAGCTTCCGCACCGAACCAACATGTTCGGGGGCAAGGGACTCAACCTTGTCCCACCCATCGTCCGTGAGCCTGGCGATGGTCACGCGGGCATCCTCCGGAGACCTGGACCGCTCAACCCATCCCCGGCTTTCGAGCTTCTTGACCACGTGCGAAAGCCGCGAGAGCGAGGCGCTGGTCCGGGAGGCCAGTTCGCTCATCGGCAGGATCCGTTCGGTGGCCTCCGACAACATGGCAAGCACGTTGTAGTCGAAGAGGGTGATCTTGGCCTGGACCTGCAACTCGCTGTCGAGTGCGGCGGGCAGCAGCGTCGTGACGGACACCAGGGCCAGCCAAGCGTCTCTTTCAACGGGGCTTAGCCACTTAGGTTCGCTCATGGGCACTATCCTTGCATAGCCCATGCCCGCTTCAGGATTCCGTGCTCCGGTGTGCCCTTTCACCGTTGGTGAAGGGCACACCGCGCGGCGCGGCCCCGCCGCTTCTAGCGAGCGGCCAGTGCCTTGCGACGGCGGTAGGCAATGACTTGCGAAGTGACTACGACCACCAGAGCCAAGATGAACATGGCCGACCCGATCACGTTGGCCTGCGCGGGAATGCCGCGGGTGGCCGAGACGTAGATGAACTTCGGGAACGTCGAGAAGTTTCCGGAGTTGAAGTTCGTGATGATGAAGTCGTCGAAACTCATCGCGAAGGACAGCAGCGCCGCGGCCACGATCCCGGGAAGCAGCAAGGGGAAGGTGACCTTCCAGAACGTGAGGAACGGGCTGGCATACAGGTCCGATGCCGCCTCTTCCAGTCTGGGGTCCAGCGAGGACACGCGAGCCCTGACCGTGACCACCACAAACGACATGCAGAAGATCACGTGGGAAATCACGATGGTGCTGAAGCCAAGCTCCCATCCCAGGTTCAGGAACTGGGCCAGCAGCGAGGCACCGAGCACGACCTCCGGGGTGGCCAGCGGCAGGATGATCAACAGGTCCGCGGTATTGCGGAACTTGAACTTGTAGCGCACCAGGCCCAGGGCCACGCAGGTGCCAAGCACCGTGGCGAAGATCGTGGCGACCAACCCGATCTGCAGCGAGTTGACCAGCGACTCGCACACATTCGGTGCCCCGCAGGGATTCTTCCAGTTCTCGAGCGTGAAGCCGCGCCATTCGAGGTTGGTGCGTCCGGCGTCATTGAACGAAAACACGAAGATGTACGCAATGGGTACCAAGAGATAGATGAAGGCCAGGCCTCCGGCGACCGGGATGAACCAGCGCCCAAATTTTTGTCGCATTCCAAGCCTTCCTAGAACAGTTCCTTGGTGCCAAAGCGTTTGATGTAGATCATGACCAAGGCAAGGATCAGGATCATCAGGATGAAGCTCAGTGCCGAGGCGCCGGGGTAGTCGACCACCTTGAAGAAGCGCGAATCAATGATCTGCCCGATCATGGCCGTGTCCCGGTTGTTGCCCAGCAGTGCCGCGTTGACATAGTCGCCCGCCGCTGGAATGAACGTGAGCAGCGTGCCGGCAAAGACACCGGGCATCGACAGCGGCAGCGTCACCTTGAAGAAGGTGGTCAACGGGCTGGCATACAGGTCCCCCGAGGCCTCCAGCAGGTTGGTGTCCAGGCGGTCGAGGTTGGCGTAGATCGGCAGCATCATGAACGGCAGGAAGTTGTAGGTCAGCCCGCACACCACGGCGAAGGCCGTGGCGGTGAGGTGTCCATCCGCAGGAAGGATCGCAATGGCCCGCAGCACCGTGACCACCGGGCCCTCGTCGGAGAGGATCTGCTTCCAGGCCTGGGTGCGCAGGATGAAGCTGGAGAAGAACGGTGCAATCAGCAGCACCAGCAAGATCCCCTGCATCAGCTGGCGCCCGCGCAGCCGCACCGCCACCAGGTAGGCCATGGGGTAGCCGATGAGCAGGGCCGCGACCGTGGCGATCAGGGCGAAGAAGAACGAGCGCAAGAAGACGTCCCAGTAGGCTCCGATGACGGTGACGTAGTTGCCGAATTCCAGGGCCGGGACGAACTCGCCGATTTCTGCGCCCGGGGGCTTGGCGTACAGCGACATGCTCAAAAGGACCAACACCGGGGCCGCGAAAAACAGTGCCAGGACGGCCATGCCCGGAATGATCAGGTACAGCCCGACCCTTCCCTTGCGCCGCTCGGCGGCAAGTTCCTCCTCGCTGCGCAGGTCCACGGTTGCCGGCTTCTTCTTGTTCCGGGGGCGGGATCCGGTGGTGGTCATACCGCGTCCCTCCCTGCGGAGGCCTCTTCGGCCCCGTCAAGCCCAAAGGAGAATTCCGGTTCCCAGGTCATGCGCACGGTGTCCCCGCGTTGTGCCGGTGGCTGGCCCATGTTCTGCGAGAACGTCCCGATGGTTCCGATGCCTTGGACCTCCACCAGGTATTCGGTGCTGACCCCGGTGAACGAGGCGTCCAGCACCGTGCCGGTGAGCATGTTGGCGCTGGGCGAGTACTCGTCGGGCAGGTTCAGCACCCGCATCTTTTCCGGGCGCACCCCCACGACGGCGGCACCCCTGTGGGCCACCGACCGGTCCTTGGGCATGACCAGGCGGTGCCCGGCGGCGTTCACGGCGACGGCGTCCCCGAGGTCCTCGGTCACCGTTCCGTGCATGAGGTTGGACTTGCCCAGGAAGTTGGCCACGAAGGCGGTCTTCGGCAGTTCGTACAGGTCGCGCGGGGCACCCATCTGCTCAATCTTGCCCTTGTTCATGACCGCGACGGTGTCGGCCATGGTCATGGCTTCTTCCTGGTCGTGGGTCACGTGGATGAAGGTCAGGCCGACCTCGGTCTGGATGGATTTGAGCTCCACCTGCATCTGCCGGCGCAGCTTCATGTCCAGGGCACCGAGGGGCTCGTCGAGCAGCAGGACCGCGGGGCGGTTGACCAGGGCCCGGGCCAGGGCCACGCGTTGCTGCTGCCCGCCGGAGAGCTGGACCGGCTTGCGCGACGCGAGGTGTTCGAGCTCCACCATTTCCAGTGCGGCCTTGGCCCGGGACACCGAGTCCTTGACGCCCTTGCGCTTGAGCCCGAAGGCCACGTTGTCCAGCACGCTCATGTGCGGGAAGAGCGCGTAGGACTGGAAAACCGTGTTGACCTGGCGTTGGTAGGAAGCGAGCTTGGTGACGTCCTGCCCGCCGATGCTGATGCTGCCGCTGGTGGGTTGTTCAAGACCGGCGATCATCCGCAACGTGGTGGTCTTGCCGCAGCCCGAGGGGCCCAAGAGAGCGAAGAAGGTGCCGCTGGGCACTGTCAGGGTCAGGTCGTCAACCGCGGTGAAGTCGGCAAACCGCTTGGTGACGTTGCCCAGGTGAAGGTCCGCCCCGGAGGTTGTCAGGGGCTGGGCCTTGCCCTTCTGGGAAGTCGTGGTTGTCATTGTCAGGCACCAATCACTTGCTGGAACATGTTCTGGAACTGGGTTTCTTCCTCCACGCTCATCGCGCGCTCGGTGGAGGAAAGGGACAGGAATTCCTCGGTCGGGAAGATCAGCGGGTTGTCCACGAGTTCAGGGTCGAGCTTTTCCATGGCCTCACGTGCGCCGACCACGGGGCAGACGTAGTTCACGTAGGCCGCTACCTCGGCTGCGACATCCGGGTCGTAGTAGAAGTCCATGAGCCTCTCGGCGTTGGCCTTGTGCGTGGCACCGATCGGGACCATGAAGTTGTCGCTCCAAATCAGGCCCTTGGCCTCGGGCATCGCGAATTCCCATTTGTCGCCCTCTTCGAAGTTCAACTGGGTGATGTCACCGGAGTAGACCAGCCCGGCGATCGCATCCCCGGAAATGAAATCCTGTTTGTAGGAGTTGCCCTTCACCTGGCGGATCTGGCCGTTGGCGATGTTCTTTTCCAGGACGTCCAGCGAGTTCCCGTATTCGTTCTCTCCCCAGTCGCCCTGGATGTCCACGCCGTCGTCGAGTAGCAGCATCGGCATGGTGTCGCGCATTTCGTCCAGCACCGTGACCCGGCCCTTGAGCGCCGGGTCCCACAGGTCCGAGACGTTCTTCAGGCCCTTCGGGAAGGCCTCCTTGTTCCAGGCCAGCCCGGTGAACCCGGACTGCCAGGTCAGGGACTTCGTGCGTCCGGGATCGAAGCGGACATCGCGCAGTTCCGGCAGCAGGTTCTTGATGTTGGGGATGTTGGCGTGGTCAAGTTCCTGGACGTAGCCCTGGCGGATCAGCCGCTCGGACATCCAGTCGCTCGGGGTGATGATGTCCTGGCCGATGTCCTTTCCGGCGGCCAGCTGGGCCTGGATCTTGCCGTAGTAGGTGTCGTTGGAGTCGATGTCCTCCGCGTACTTTGCGTTGATGCCGCTTTCCTTCATGAACCGTTCAAGGGTCGGGTACTTCTTGGTCTTGTCGTCGTAGTCCAGGTACAACGTCCAGTTGGCCCAGTTGACGAGCTTTTGCCCGCCGGACAGGTCGACTGCGGCGCTGGGGCCGGCGGAGGACTTGGGACCGGAGGTCCCGCAGGCTGCCAGCAGGCCGGCCAATGCCAGCCCGCCGGCACCGGCCAACATGCCCCTGCGTGAAGCCTGGGCTTCCGCAATCCCGCGCGCGATGCGTCGACGGGAAGAGAACTGATGGTCGTGGCGGGACATTAGGCTCCGATCGCGGTTTGGAACTGGCTGTTGAAGTTGGTTTCTTCCTCGGCGGTCAGCGACCTGAAGACGTGTGCCTTGGCCAGGTCGGATTCGGACGGGAAGATCAGCGGATTGTTCATCAGTTCCGGGTCGATCTTTTCCATGGCTTCCTTGGCGCCCTGGACCGGGGAAATGAAGTTCACGTAGGCGGCCACCTGGGCGGCGACCTCCGGTTCGTAGTAGTAGTCCATGAGCTTCTCGGCGTTGGCCTTGCGCGGGGAGGCGACCGGGACCATGAGGTTGTCGCTCCACAGGGTTCCACCCGCGTCGGGAAGCACAAACTCCCACTGGTTGTCGTTCTCGAAGTTCATCTGGGTGATGTCACCGCTCCAGACGATCCCGGCGATGGCGTCCCCGGAGATGAAGTCCTCCTTGTAGGAGTTGCCCTTCACCTGGCGGATCTGGCCGTTGGAGATTTGCTTGGAAAGCACATCGGTGGCCGCGGCGAATTCGGTGTCTCCCCATTTGCCGGAGATTTCCACGCCGTTGTCGAGCAGCAACAGGCCCATGGTGTCCCGCATTTCATCAAGCACCGTGATCCGGCCCTTGAGATCCGGGTTCCACAGGTCGGAGACATTGCGCAGTCCCTTGGGGTACTTGGCCTTGTTGTACGCGATGCCCGCGTAACCGCTTTGCCAGGTCAGCGAGTTCTTCCGGCCCGGATCGAAGTCAACGTCTTTCAAGGTCGGCAGCAGGTTCTTCATGTTCGGGATATTGGCGTGGTCCAGTTCCTGGGTGAAGCCCTGGCGGATGACCCGGCCGGCCATCCAGTCGGTCAGCGTCATGATGTCCTGGCCGATGTCCTGGCCAGCGGCCAGTTGCGCCTGAACCTTTCCGTAGTAGGAATCGTTGCCGTCGATGTCCTCGGCGTAATGCGCCTTGATCCCGGTGCGCTTGGTGAATTCCTCGAGCGTTGGGTACTTCTTGGTCTTGTCGTCGTAGTCCAGGTACAGGGTCCAGTTGGCCCAGAAGACGTTCTTGTCGCTTTCGGAGATGTCCGTTACGGCCGCGGCTGCGCTGGTGGCGCTGCCTCCTCCGCCTCCGGTGCCGCAGGCCGCCAGGAAGGCTGCCAACCCCAGGCCGCCGGCTCCCGCCAACAACTTGCGGCGCGACAGCTGCATGCGCTGCGCCTGTCCGATCAGGGCCCGTACCGCCGGATCCCGAGGCATTTCACGTTGGTTCTGGTTGGACATCATCTGGTTCCCCTTCAACTGGCGTTGCATCTTCCCTTGATGAACACTGGGCAATCGTGACGTTCGTCACGCTCAACTCCTGACATGGATCATGTCAGGAATCTTCCGAGCTGACAATAGTTTTCGTTGAGTAGCATTTCAGGCACCGCGGAAATCTGCCGTAAAACACCCCTTCCACAACTGATTCCTTCGGGCTATGCTCATTCCCACGTGGTGGGGCCGAAGCCTCATCCGCGAGCTTGGCCACCCAATTCGTTCGATCAGGAGGTCGATAGGAAGTGACCCAATCCGCACCCAACGGCACATCCAATGGCTTCGTCATGGATGAAACGTCCAAGGCGATCATTGAGCAATTGCAGCAAGACGGGCGGCGTTCATACGCTGCCATTGGCAAGGCCGTGGGCCTCAGCGAGGCAGCCGTGCGGCAGCGGGTCCAAAAACTCGTCGACAGCAAAGTCATGCAGGTAGTGGCGGTCACCGACCCGCTGCAGCTTGGCTTCAAGCGCCAGGCCCTTCTGGGTATCCGATCCACCGGCGACATCATTGCCACCGCCGACAGGATCGCGGCCCTGCCCGAGGTCGACTACTGCGTTGTGGTGGCCGGGCCGTCGGACATCATTGCGGAAGTCATCTGCGCCAATGATGAGGACCTGCTTCGTATCATCACAGAAATTCGATCCGTGGAGGGGGTACGTGAAACCGAAACGTTCATGTATCTCTCGCTACGCAAACAGGAATACAACTGGGGTACCCGATGAGCATTTCCAGCACCACAGCCAGCACCGCCGCAAGCACCACGCCCCTGGGCACCGACCGCCAGGTCGCTGCCAGGGACCACTTGTGGATGCACATGGCACGCCACTCCGTCCTGCAGGAGGGCGGCCGCGTTCCGATCATCACCCGCGGCAAGGGCCACACACTCTGGGACGACAAGGGCAACAGCTACATTGACGGGCTTGCGGGCCTCTTTGTGGTCAATGCGGGCCATGGCAGGGCCGAACTGGCCGAGGCCGCAGCCAAGCAGGCCGAAAAGCTTGCCTTCATGCCGCTGTGGTCCTACGCGCACGAACCGGCCATCGACCTGGCCGAGCGCCTGGCCAACTACGCACCGGGCGACCTGAACCGCGTCTTCTTCACGACCGGCGGCGGCGAGGCGGTCGAGTCGGCATTCAAGCTCGCCAAGCAGTACTTCAAGCTGCAGGGCAAACCCGGAAAGTACAAGGTGATTTCCCGGGCGCTCGCCTACCACGGCACTCCGCAGGGCGCCCTGGCCATCACCTCCCTGCCGGGCATGAAGACACCCTTCGAGCCGTTGGTGCCGGGCACGTTCCGGGTCCCGAACACCAACTTCTACCGTGCGCCGGAGCAGTTCGCGGACAACGAGAAGGACTTCGGATTCTGGGCTGCCGAGCGCATCCGCGAGGCCATCGAGTTCGAGGGCGCCGACTCGGTCGCCGCGGTCTTCCTGGAACCGGTGCAAAACTCCGGCGGCTGCTTCCCGCCACCCCCGGGCTACTTCCAGCGGGTCCGGGAGATCTGCGACGAGTACGACGTGCTGCTGGTCTCGGACGAGGTCATCTGCGCCTTCGGCCGCATCGGCTCGATGTTTGCCTGCGACGACTTCGGCTACGTCCCGGACATCATCACCTGCGCCAAGGGCATCACCAGCGGCTACTCGCCGCTGGGCGCCATGATCGCCTCCGAAAAGCTCTTCGAACCCTTCAAGCACGGGGACACCACGTTCTACCACGGCTACACCTTCGGTGGACACCCGGTGTCCACCGCGGTGGCCATGGCGAACCTGGACATCTTCGAGCGCGAGGGCCTGAACCAGCGGGTCAAGGACAACGCCCCGATCTTCAAGTCCACCCTGGAGAAGCTCAAGGACCTGCCGATTGTCGGGGACGTGCGCGGGGCGGGCTACTTCTACGGCATCGAGCTGGTCAAGGACAAGAAGACCAAGGAGACGTTCAACGACGACGAATCCGAGCGCCTGCTGCGCGGCTTCCTGTCCACCGCGCTCTATGACGCCGGGCTGTACTGCCGCGCCGATGACCGCGGGGACCCGGTGATCCAGCTGGCCCCGCCGCTGACCGTGGGCCCTCCGGAATTCGATGCGATGGAGTCGATCCTGCGCTCGGTGCTCTCCGAGGCGGAAAACCACCTCTAGGGATACCGCGGAAAGGCAACAGGGAGGCCGGGCCGGTGAGCTATTCACCGACCCGGCCTCCCTCGCGTTGTCCGCCGGCGCCGATGGCCGATTCCATCGGCGGGCCGTGCCTACCCGCCGCCAGGGTCCGTCGCCCGGTGGCGAGGTGCCGGGTTTTGCGGCGGTGCCGTGGCGGCGTCGCCGCTCGATGGTGAACCGGGAACCGTTGCGGTTCCCGGTTCACCGTTTCCGGGGTCGGGCCCGGAGGCCGCAACCGGGACCGGCTTCTTGTGCCCGTCACGCTCGATGGAGGTGGCCAACGGCTTTTCCCTCAGGAACACCAGCACGACGGCCGCGGCAATCACCAACGGCACCATATAGAGGAACACCGGAGTCAGCGCATCACTGTAGGCACCGACAATGATGTGGCGAATCCCCTCGGGAAGGGACCGCACCAGCTCAGGGGTGAACGAGTTGGAATCGCCCTGCGGCCCGGCAACTGCGGCCGGCATCCGTTCGGTCAGCAGGTTGCCCAGATTGGTGACAAAGACGCTGCCAACGACGGCCGTGCCGATCGAGGCACCGATCTGCCGGAAGTAGTTGTTGGCCGCCGTGGCCATGCCCACCTGCGAGTTGGGAAAGGTGTTTTGCACGATCAACACCAGGATCTGCATCCCCAGCCCGAGCCCGACGCCCATCAGCGCGAGATAGCAACAGATGATCCATACCTGGAGGTCTGCATCCATGGTCGAGAGCAGGGCGAGCGCCCCGGCGACCACGAGCGTTCCCACCACGGGGAACCACTTGTAGCGCCCGGTCTTGCTGACAAAGGCACCGGAACCAATGGATGTCACCAGCAGCCCGCCCATCATCGGGATCATCAGCAAACCCGCCTGGGTGGCGTTGGCCCCGGTGACCATCGGCAGGAATGTCGGCAGGTAGGCCAGCGCCCCGAACATGGCCACCCCGGCCACGTGCATGTGCGGGCGCAAGACCAAGACCCCGGTCGACCGGCGGACCTTCATGTGCCGGTTCTTCGGCTACACCGCGGACCGCGACACCCACGCCTCAGCGAACATGATCCGGATGGACGCAACACCACCTGTGGAACGCAGGGAATCAACGCGTGCGCAGACCGATACACACCGGGAGGCACAGATGGACTTCGGATTCATCCGGGCCGACCGGCGCCCATTGAAACACGAAGCGCCGGGATCCTCGATCTCGACATAGTTCACTTGAGCTCGATTTCCACGAACACGAATTCGGTATCCGCATCGTTGATGACATTGTGCTCGCTGCCGGCCACGCGCGTGTAGGACACCCCGGCCGTGAGCTGGTTCCGGGCCGTGCCGTCGCGGGTCTCAAGGAGCAGCCCGCCGGTGCACATGGGCACGACGACGTAGTCGGTCGGGTGGATGTGCCATCCGGTTTCGGTGCCGGGCGCGAATCGCCACTCGGTCACGCGGACCCGCTCGTTGTCGATTTGCACGGTGGCGGTGGCCGCGATTCGCTTCATGAAGGTTCTTGCCCTTTTCGTTGACGGTGCAAGCCTGATTGATGTTGCTTGGGGTGCCGGTGGCTTCCTGCTGACGTGTCCTGGCCCATCGTCGCATTTCACCCCGGCATCGGGCAACAGGTCGGCCAACGGCTGCCTTGCAGCTTGCTTCGGTGAACCGCACTGTCGCCCCGCGGAAAGAAAGAAGTGGCTGTCCGGTGAACGAGTCTTCTTCGTCCATCGGGCAGCCACAAGCCGGTGTCGCAGTGCCGCCGGGAGCCCATCTGCCTAAACGTCTCGCGCCAAGGCCAGACGATTAAGGGCAAATGCGGCCACCAGCAGGCCGAAGTCACGAAGGGCAACGTCGAAGAACCCCGGCAGGATGATCAGGTTCACGATGATTCCCAGCAACCAGAGGCAAACGACCAAGGAGCCGATCTTGGGGCGCAGCGCCACGAGGATGCCGGCGATGATCTCGACGACGCCGACCGCATACATGAAGACCTGAGGGCTGACCGGGATGATGTCGGTGGCCAAGGGAGCCAGGTAGTGCGTCCAGTCGGTGAGCAGATTGGTGAACTTGTCGAGTCCAAAGACGATGGGTGCGACGGTGAAGACAGTGCGCAAAACGAGGAACGCCTGGTGATGAAGCTGGGCGCTTTTCTCAGCCGCGGTGTTCACGGTGTGGGTGGCCATGATCTCGACCCTCTCTTCTAAAGTGATGATGTCTAACTTTAGAAACACTGCCCGCTCTAAGTCAACAGTTGCTAACTTTAGATTTAGAGTGGAATCATGAAGTTTCAAGCAGAGGATCAAGGGCTCAATGCCGTGGCGGCTTTGGCCGATCCGGTACGCAAGGCCGTCTATGAATTCGTGCGCACCAGTGAAGCTGCCGTCGGCCGCGACGAATGCGCTTCGGCTCTCGATCTCCCGCGCAACACCGTGGCCTTCCAACTGGACAAGCTCGCAGACCAAGGTCTCCTTTCCGTGGAGTTTCGGCGGCTCAACGGAAAGGGCGGGCCAGGGTCGGGGCGGCCGGCAAAGCTGTATGCGACCACTCGGATCGACGTATCCGCAAGCATTCCGCACCGGGAATATGCGCTGGCTGCGATGATCATGGCCAGCGCCATCGAACGGGCGAGCACCCAGAACCGGCCCGTCGCACCCGTGTTGGCCGAGGTGGCACGCGAAGCCGGTCAGTCTATTGGCGCACATGCAAGCTCGCTGACGCAGGCACTGGCAGACCACGGATACCGACCCGAAGTACGCGGGGACGGCTCCGTCGGCCTCCTGGACTGCCCGTTCCACCAGCTCTCGGACAGCCACCGCACCACCGTTTGCACCATGAACTTCGAGCTGCTTACGGCCGCGGTCGACGGCGCCAACGCACCGTACCGCGCCTGCTTCGACCCACCCACGAACGAGCACCACTGCTGCGTACGGCTCGACCCGCACGAGGGCTAGCCACAGAGCGGGCCGGTGCGCCAATCCCTTCCGTTGCCCCCGCGACCTGCCCGCGATCCCATGCTCCTTGGCGGCCCGCGTCGCACCGCGCCAAGACCCCCTATCGGCAACCCGGCGCCGCGGCTAGGCTGGCATCAATACGCCAGGGCCTGTAAGTCCCCGTGTCAGGCCCTTTGTTTTGGACAAAGGAAGCGCCATGAGCATTGATGAACAGCATTCCGGTGAACGCGTCGATGAGAAGGTTGCGCGCCAGGTGGCCGAAGCCGCCCGCGAGCAAAGGTGGGAGCGACCCAGCTTCGCCAAGGGCCTATACATGGGCGACTTCGACTGGGGCCTGATCCACCCGCATCCGCAACCCGACCCGGAGGCCGCAGCGCGCGGCACGGCATTCATGGCACGGCTGCGCGAGGCCATCAAGGACCTCGACACCGGTGCCATCGAGCGCGAGTCCCGGATCCCCGACGAGATCATCAGGGCCCTGCGCGAGGTCGGCGCATTCGGCATGAAGATCCCGGTGGAATACGGCGGACTCGGCCTGGACCTGGCCGACTACGGAAGGGCCCTGATGCTGGTGGGCACGCTGAACCCCAGCCTCGGTGCGCTGCTCTCGGCCCACCAATCCATTGGCGTTCCCGAGCCCGTGAAGATGTTCGGCACCGAGGAGCAAAAGCGGGCCTTCCTTCCCCGCTGCGCGGCGGGGTCCATCTCGGCATTCCTGCTGACCGAAAACGATGTCGGCTCGGACCCTGCACGCCTGGGCACCACGGCGACCCTTGCGGCGGACGGCACGAGCTACACCCTTAACGGGGCCAAGCTCTGGACCACCAACGGGGTGGTGGCCGAGTTGCTCGTGGTCATGGCGGCGGTCCCGCCCCACCAGCTGCCCGACGGCAGCAAGTCCCGTGGCGGAATCAGCGCCTTCGTCGTGGAGGCCGACTCCCCCGGAATCATCGTGGAGAACCGCAATGCCTTCATGGGGCTGCGCGGCATCGAAAACGGCGTGACCCGCTTCCACGACGTGGTGGTCCCGGTCGAAAACCGCCTGGGCAAGGAAGGCGCCGGGCTCAAGATCGCCCTGAGCACCCTAAACACCGGGCGCCTATCCATCCCGGCCATGTGCGCCGGAGCCGGGAAATGGTCCCTGAAGATCGCCCGCGAATGGTCCAACGCCCGCATCCAGTGGGGCAAGCCGGTCGGGGAACACGAGGCGGTCGGCAAGAAGATCGCCTACATCGCCGCCAGCACCTTTGCCCTCGAAGCCGTCTTCGAGCTCTCGGCAGCCCTGGCGGATGCCGGGATGAAGGACGTGCGCATCGAGGCCGCCCTGGCCAAGCTCTTCTCCTCCGAGGTCTCCTACAAGATTGCCGACGAGCTGCTGCAGATCCGTGGCGGGCGTGGCTACGAAACCGCGGCCTCGCAGCACGCCCGCGGTGAACGCTCGGTCCCCGTTGAACAACTGCTGCGTGACTTGCGCATCAACCGGATCTTTGAGGGCTCCACCGAAATCATGCACCTGCTCATTGCCCGCGAGGCAGTCGATGCCCATCTGAAGGCCGCCGGGGACCTGGCCAACAAGGACGCGGACCTGCAGGCGAAGGCCAAGGCAGCCATGGGAGCCTCCGGTTTCTATGCCAAGTGGCTGCCTACCCTGGCGATCGGTTCCGGGCTGCTGCCCAATTCCTATTCGGACCACGGGAGGCTGGCCAAGTACCTGCGCTTCATCGAGCGGGCCTCGCGGCGCCTGGCGCGGCACACCTTCGCCGGAATGGCCACCTGGCAGGCCGGCATGGAAAGCCACCAGGCATTCCTGGGCCGGATCGTGGACCTCGGCGCCGAGCTCTTCGCCATGGCTGCCTGCATATCCCGGGTCGAACTCATGCGCACCCAGGACCCGGCGAACGCGGCCTCGGCCGAGCTGCTGGCCCTGGCCTTCTGCGAGCAATCCGAGCACCGCTGCGAAACCCTGTTCCGCGACCTGTGGGCCAACAGCGACAAGACCGACAGGAAGCTCTCCACCAAGGTCCTTGCCGGGGACTTCACCTGGCTGGAGTCCGGGATCATCGACCCCTCCGAGGGCACCGGGGAATGGATCGCTCCCTGGTCGGCCGAGACGTTGCCCGATCGTCGGCGCCCCTACGGGTCCTAGCGCGGCGGCTGCGCCCCTGGGGTACGGCGCGGCTTCCCCGGCAAAGGCCTCCGCGGGAGCCCCGCGCCGTAGCCCACTGCAGGCGGACACCGCGGGGCCCGCCTCCGTGGGAGGGACGGGCATGGCCCGTGGATTTCGAGTAATGGCCCGCACCGCCTACGATTACTGAGGCGTGACCTGCGCCACCACCATGTTTCGCATACCCGCGGCACTCGTTTCCGTCACCTTGAGGACCCCATGAATTTCCTGAAATCGATCCCCCTGCTCGGCTGGATTGTCATAGCCATCGTCCTGGGCATCCTGACCGGCCCGATCATGCCCGAGTGGCTCGGCGGGGCGTTCCTGACCTACAACTCGGTCTTCTCCGGGTTCCTCGGCTTCATCGTGCCGCTGATCATCCTGGGCCTGGTCATGCCGGCCATCGCCGAGCTGGGCAAGGGTGCCGGAAAGTGGCTTGGCGCCACCGCGGCCATTGCCTACGGATCGACCATCTTCGCCGGGCTGCTCGCGTACTTCGTGAGCCGCTGGCTGTTCACTTCCTCGCTGTCCGGCGGCGGGCTGGAGGAACTGGGCGACGAATCGGGTTCCGGTTTCGAACCGTACCTCACGGTGGTTGGCAGCGCCGGTGATTCGGCCACGGAGATCGTGCTTCCCCCGGTCATCGGCGTGATGAGTGCACTGGTGCTCGCCTTCGTGATCGGTGTGGGCCTGACCGCGTTCCACTCCAAGGTGCTCTTCCGCGGCGCGGTCGAATTCCGCACCATCATCGAGTCGGTTATCCGCCGCATCATCGTTCCGGCGCTGCCGCTGTTCATCTTCGGGATCTTCATGGATCTCTCGGCCAGCGGCTCGGCGGTCACCATTGTCACCAAGTTCCTGCTCGTTGCCGTGGTTTCGTTCGCGCTGTGCCTTGTCGTGTTGCTCATCCAGTACTCGGTGGCGGGTGCCATGTCGGGCCAGAACCCGCTGAAGGCGTTGTGGAACATGCGCGATGCCTACTTCACGGCCCTGGGCACCTCCTCCTCGGCAGCCACCATCCCGGTGACCCTCGAATCGACCAAGAAGAACGGCGTCTCCAACTCGGTGGCCGGCTTCGTGGTGCCGCTGTGCGCCACCATCCACCTCTCCGGTTCGATGGTCAAGATCACCTGCTTCTCCATCGCGGTGCTGCTGCTCACCGGCGGGGACGTCTCCTTCGGCGCGTACCTGCCCTTCATCCTGATGCTCGGCGTCATGATGATCGCCGCCCCGGGCGTTCCCGGCGGCGCGATCGCCGCGGCCGCGGGCCTGCTGGCACAGATGCTCGGCTTCGGAGAGGTCGAGGTCGGCCTCATGTTCGCCGCTTACATCGCGCTGGACAGCTTCGGCACGGCCACCAACGTGACCGGCGATGGCGCCATCGCGCTGATCATGAACAAGCTCACCCGCGGCCACCTGGGCACGCAGGCGCAGGACCCGACGGACGAAAACGTCGAGGCCGCCGAGGGCAGCAAGGTCGAAGAGCACGCCCTGCCGAGCAACTAGGACCCACCCGGCCGGCGTCCTCCAACGACGCCGGCCAAAGGCATCCCCGCTGTAGGTGATGCGAAGAAGGCCGCCCGGGCCGCCGCGCAAGTCGCGGCCCGGGCGGCCTCGCTCGTTCCACAAGGAAGGGACCACTCCGATCTTTTTCCCGCCACACCACCCGGGCGGAACGGGAGAACGCACCCGGCGGTGGTCCGTGGCGGGCAGGCTACTTCGCGCCCAGGCCGAGCCAGAGCAGTGCCACGTGCAGGGAGGTGCGTGACTCGGCATCATCCAGGCCGACCCCGAGCTTGTGCTCGAGCTTCTCCAGCCGCGCATAGAGCGCCGGCCGGCTCAGGAACCCGGTGCGGGCCAGCGCCGACTTGTTTCCACCGTGCTTCAGGTACAGGCCGAGCAGCTCGAGCGCGGGCTCGTCGCGCGGGTCGAGGATCCCGGCCAGCTCGGCCTCGGCGAAGGATTTGAGCCGCACGTCCTCGCGCATCAATGCCAGCAAGCCACGCAGGCGCACGTCGGCGAAGCGGTAGAAGGGCCTGGCCCGGGCGTCGAAGGTCGCCACCGTCTCGGCGACCTGGATTGCTTCCTCCAGCCCGTGCGCGGCCTCCTTCACGCTGCGACGCCCCCGGCCCACGCCCACCGACCAGTCAACGGCGGGCTGGCTGTGGGCCAGTTGCCGGCAGAGCCGCTCCAGCAGCGGTTCCTCGAGCTGCTTGGCCCCGACGCCCAGCACCATGCCGACCTGCCCGCTTTGCAGGCTGGCGGCCAGCGCGGTGGACCTGGTGGCATCCACCACGGCGTTGAGGGCATCGAGCAGGGCACGCTCGCGCAACTGCACTCCGGTGGGCGTCTGCCCGCGCCGGTCATCGAGCCGGAACACCACCGGGACGTAGTGCGGGGACTCGACCAGCCCCAGCGCCTGCGCCCGGATCAGCACCTGCTCGGCGTCCAGGGCGTGGGGCTGGCGCAATTCGTGCAGCAGCCCGGCCCGGGCCTGGTGCAGCAATTCCTTTTGGTCCCGCCCGGCCAGCCGGGCGATGGACAGGGTCTGCCCGGCGCGTTCGAGCACCATGGCCGCGTCCGAGTCGTTGCCCGGTTCCCCGGGGACCACCAGCCGGCCCCAGCGTTGGCCTTGGATCCCCACCGGTGTCTGCAGCCAGTTTTCCTCCCCCGTGCCGCGTCCGGTGGATTCCAGGTAGCCGACCCGGCGCGAACGCTCGGGCCAGTGCGCCAGCAACCCGGCATCCGGCTGCGGCCCGGGGTCGAAGCCCAAAACCAGGTGGGCGACATCCTCCAGGACGACGGGGGCGCCGATGAGTTCCGCCGCGCGCGCCACGATCCCCTCCTCGGTGGCGTTTTGCAGGCTCAGTGCCGTGAAGACCTCGTGGATCATCCGCGAGCGTTCCAGGGCGGCAAGCTGGTCCGAGACCAGCATCCGGTGCACCACCTCGGTGATCTCAACGAACCTGACCCTCCGGTGCAGCAGCACCACCGGGAAGTCGTTGCGGGCTGCCACCTGGCGCAAGGCCTCGATGGCCGGGGAACGTTCCACGGCCGGCGAGGCAACCAGTTCGACGACGATCCCCGCGGCCCCTGCTCGGCGCACCTGCTCCAGGAAATCGGCGACCCCGCTGCCGGTCTCCCCGAAGGTCATGCCGGTGGTCAGCACCAGTTCCCCTCCGGAAAGCAGGTCCGCCAGCTGGGGGGTCTCTGCCACGTGCACCCAGCGCACCGGGCTCTGAAGCAATGCGGAGCCACCCAAGACCTCCGGCTCCCCCGCGGCAACCGCAGGCAACTCGAGGATCCGGGCGATGCTCAGCGTCCCGGCCACGGCCGGCTGCGGGCGGGTGTTCAAGGGACTCATGAACAGAGTGTATTGCCTTTGCGTCAAGAGGTTACATGTTGCCGGTGTTGCCGGTGCGTCCCGGACGACACAATGGAGGCAACAGAACCCCCGTCTTGAAAGGACACCCACCTCCGTGGAAACCCTCGCACACTGGTCCAACGGCACCACCCTCGAAGCCCCCGCCGACTCCCGCCACGCAGACGTCATGAATCCCGCCACCGGCGAGGTCTCCTCCCGCGTGGCCCTGGCCAGTGCCGACACCACCGCCGAGGTCATCGCCGCGGCCCACGCCGCGTTCCCGGCCTGGCGCGACACCTCGCTGACCCGCCGCGCCAACATCCTGTTCAACTACCGCGAGCTGCTGAACAAGCGCAAGGGCGAACTGGCCGCAATCATCACCGCCGAGCACGGCAAGGTCCTGGACGACGCCATGGGCGAGATCTCCCGCGGCCAGGAAGTCGTCGAATACGCCTGCGGCATCCCGCATCTGGTCAAGGGCGGCTACACGGAGAACGCCTCCACCAAGATCGATGTCCACTCGATCCGCCAGCCGCTGGGCGTGACGGCCATCATCTCCCCCTTCAACTTCCCGGCCATGGTCCCGATGTGGTTCTTCCCCATCGCCATCGCCGCCGGCAACACCGTGGTGCTCAAGCCCAGCGAGAAGGACCCGACCGCCGCCATCTGGATGGCCGAACTCTGGAAGGAAGCAGGACTTCCGGACGGCGTCTTCAACGTGGTCAACGGCGACAAGGAATCGGTCGATGTCCTGCTGACCGACCCGCGGGTCTCCTCGGTTTCCTTCGTGGGATCCACCCCGATCGCCCAGTACGTCTACGCCACCGGCACCGCACACGGCAAGCGCGTCCAGGCCCTGGGCGGGGCCAAGAACCACATGCTGGTCCTCCCGGATGCGGACCTCGATCTGGCAGCCGACGCGGCAGTGAACGCCGGATTCGGCGCCGCCGGCGAGCGCTGCATGGCCATCTCCGCGATCGTCGCCATCGATTCGATCGCCGACGAGCTCGTCGCCAAGATCGCCGAGCGCACCCAGACCCTGCGCGTGGGCGACGGAACCCGCGGCTGCGACATGGGCCCGCTGGTCACCGCCGCACACCGCGACAAGGTCGCCGGCTACATCGACGCCGGCGAAGCGGCGGGCGCCACGATGGTGCTCGACGGCCGCTTGGTCAACCCGGATGCCGACGGTGCGGGCTTCTTCCTGAACCCGACGCTCTTCGACAACGTCACCACCGACATGTCCATCTACACCGACGAAATCTTCGGCCCGGTGCTTTCCGTGCTCCGCGTCGAATCCTTCGACGAGGGCATCGAGACCATCAACGCCAACCCGTACGGCAACGGCACCGCAATCTTCACCAACGACGGCGGCGCCGCCCGCCGCTTCGAGAACGAGATCCAGGTCGGCATGGTCGGCATCAACGTGCCCATCCCGGTGCCGATGGCCTACTACTCCTTCGGCGGCTGGAAGAACTCGCTCTTCGGCGACACCCACGCCTACGGTGCCGAGGGCATCAACTTCTTCACGCGCGGCAAGGTCGTCACCTCCCGCTGGCTCGACCCGAGCCACGGCGGCCTGAACCTCGGCTTCCCGCAGAACGCCTAAGCATCCAGCCCAGAATCCAGAAAGGGACTACTCCCATGAGCACTTCCGTGAACACCGAGATCACCGCGGAGCAGATTGCCGCCGGCAAGGTGGCCCACGACCTGGACCGCAAGCATGTCTTCCATTCCTGGCAGGCCCAGGGCCCCTTCGATCCGATGACCATCATCAAGACCGAGGGCTCCTGGATCTGGGACGGGGAGGGCAACAAGCTCCTTGACCTCTCCTCCCAGCTGGTCAACACCAACATCGGCCACCAGCATCCCAAGGTCGTCGCGGCCATCCAGGCGCAGGCGGCGGACATCTGCACCATTGCACCGCAATACGTCAACGACGCCCGCTCCGAGGCCGCCCGCCTGATCGCGGAGCTGACCCCGGGGGACCTGAACAGGATCTTCTTCACCAACGGCGGGGCGGACGCCAACGAGCATGCCATCCGCATGGCCCGCGTGCACACCGGCAGGCACAAGGTCCTCTCGGCGTACCGCAGCTACCACGGCGGCACGCACCTGGCGGTAAACATCACCGGCGACCCGCGCCGCGTGGCCTCGGACAACGCCACCGACGGGGTCGTGCACTTCTTCCCGGCCTACCCGTACCGCTCCTACTTCAACTCCACCACCCAGGCCGAAGAGACCCAGCGCGCGCTGCGCCACCTGGAAGACACCATCGTCCTGGAGGGCCCAAGCAACATCGCTGCGTTGATCCTCGAATCGATCCCGGGCAGCTGCGGCATCTACGTGCCGCCGGCCGGCTACATGGAAGGCGTGCGCGAACTGACCCGCAGGTACGGCATCGTCTTCATCGCCGACGAGGTCATGGCCGGCTTCGGCCGCGCCGGCAAGTGGTTCGCGATCAATCACTGGGACGTGACCCCGGACCTGCTCACCTTCGCAAAGGGCGTGAACTCCGGTTACGTTCCGCTGGGCGGGGTGGCCATCAGTGACGCGATCTTCGAGACCTTCCGCGACCGCGTCTACCCGGGCGGCCTGACCTACTCCGGCCACCCGCTGGCCTCAGCCGCCGTCGTGGCAACCATCAACGCCATGAAGGAGGAGGCGATGGTGGAAAACGCCGCACGCCTGGGCGCCGACATCATCGGCCCCGCCTTGGAAGAGCTCAAGGCCAAGCACCCCTCGGTGGGCGATGTGCGCGGCACCGGCTGCTTCTGGGCCGTCGAGCTGGTCACCAACCGCGAAACCCGTGAACCCATGGCACCCTACGGCGGGTCCTCCCCGGCCATGGCAGCTGTGACAGCTGCGCTGAAGTCCGGCGGCGTGCTGCCGTTCGTGAACTTCAACCGCGTCCATGTGGTTCCGCCGCTGAACATCCCGGATGAGGACCTGCGTGCAGGTCTTGCGGTTTTGGACGAGGCACTCACGGTCGCCGACGGATTCGTCGACGCCTGAGCACTGAGCAGAACCAAACAGCAGAATCCGCAAAGGCCGGATGCGCAAGAAACTCATTTTCTTCGCATCCGGCCTTTGCCGCATTGGTGAATCAGCGTCAAGACCCCCGTAAAGCACCGCCCACCTGCTTAGATTGGGCCATGCGAATAGTTTCGAGGCATGCAATGACAGTTACCTTCTGCATAACCGGCTTGGCCCTGACCGGATGTTCCGCCGCGCAAGATCCACCGGTCCACGGCCTGGACCAACAATGGTTTGATGCGGTCTTTGACGATGGCAAGACCGATATCAACCAGTTCCCACGGGGCGGAGGAATTCTGGGAACTGCCTACACGGCCAACGAGATCCCCGCTGGCTGGTATTCGGTGGACCTTGCCTGCAATGGCAAGAAGGAAGCAACTTTCACCATCTCCCAGGAAGATTCAGCCTTGGGTGAAGGAACGATCCCATGCGGCGTTTCGGGGTTCACAACAACGACCATGGAATTGCCGGCCGGATCAGTCTCCGCCACTGCCGTGGGCGGCGATCCAAGCACCATGTGGCAGGTACGGTTCCGCCCAAGCATCGAGCCCAGTGCCTAGCTCCCCTGGTTTAGGCTGGTTGACCAGTCACACCACGACTCGGTAATACGCCTAAAGGTCGATGCGGCACGCGCAAATGCCTTGTTGGTCTGGTGGTATGTACCAGCCAGTGGATTTCGCCACCCCGCAGATCCACCTCGCCGTGGCCGGAATCATCGCCGTGTTTGCCATACCCATGGGCATCCACGCACTGGTTCGCTGGCGCAAGTTCCGCAAGGACCCGGCCCAGCAGCAGACCTACGCGCGGCGCAGGGATGTGGGCATCGAATCCGGTGTTGCCGCCCTCGGGATCATCGCTGCCTTGGTGTTCACCGGAATGTTCGGCAGCGGGTGGAAGCAATCCGAAAGGAATCTCGTGGCCAACATCGAAACCCGCTACGTCGCGTCCGACGTGGTGATGACCAGTTGGAACGGCTCCGCTGCCCTGGCCGACCTGGTGGACGCCAACGGCGTTGCGGCCACGGGGATCGAGGTGTCCTTCGACGCCGCGGGTGCACCGGTCCTGCGCGATGCGGCGTTCGCGCTGGATCCGAAGCATGCCGAGGAACACGCCCTGGACCTGCGCCAGGGCTGAGAGAATCGGTACCTTGGTCCATTCAGGGGGTTGGGCCTCTCCACCCCAGGGCCTAGCCGGATGCCCGAAACCTGCGCCCGGACTCCGATGCGCGGCAGCCCTTCGGCTTCATAGGCTCAAGGCATGACACAGACAGCGCCATCCCGTCCCTCAACGTCCGCACGCCCCAAGGCCATCTTCCTGGCCTCCGCTGCCGCCCTGGCGGCCTTGGCGCTCACAGGGTGCAGCGCCCTGGGCATCGAGTCCAAGTACGACAAGAGCGCCGGCCATGAATTCGCCACCGGGGCCGCGGGCAAGGAAAAGAAGGTCGTTCCCTCATGGGTTCCCGATGAGGCGACGAACCTCAAGGAGGTTGTGCGCACCACGGGCAACGAACGCATCCTGCGCATGGAGTTCGGCGGGGCGCTGCCGGCAAGCTGCACGGCGATCGCCGAAACGGGCAAGCCCAGCCCGGCCGAGCTGTCGGCGGGGCTGGACACCGAGGATCCGGCAGCCGCCCAGGAGATCGCCGAACGCGTGGAATCCCAGTACCAGACGCCGTTGCTGGCCGCGGACTGGTGGCCCACCGGTCAGGAGGGAAAGTCCACGCATCTGTGCGGGAAGTGGTGGGTCTCCCAGGAGGCCGGGCACCTCACCGCCTACACGCCGGAGCTCAAGGGCATCGCCGAAAACGTGATCGCCGAGCAGGCCAAGGCCCAGCGCGCCAAGGTCGATTAGCCACCGGCAAACGCCGCCTCGATCGTAGTGGTGCGCGCGCAAGAGGGGTCGGGGAATAGTGCTCCCGCCAGCTGAAGCGCCTACCTGCCCCGACCCCTTCGGTGGACCGAGCTAGCCGTTGATCACCTGCGGCTGGCCCAGGGCCTTGAGCCCGTCAACGCCGAATTCCACCCCGTAGCCCGAGGACTTGGCACCGCCGAACGGAATCCGCGGATCCACCCCGCCGTGGCTGTTGATCCACACGGTGCCGGCCTGCAGCCGTGCCGCAACCTCGCGCGCCGCATCGCGGTCCGCGGACCACACCGAGGCACCCAACCCTACGTCCAGGGAGTTGGCCAACCGGACCGCCTGCTCGATCGAATCGACCTTGACGATCGGCAGGACCGGGCCGAACTGTTCCTGGACCACCAGCGCGTTGTCGGTGGCGATGTCGGCGATCAGCGTGCTCGGGTAGAAGTAACCCGGCTGCTCTGTCCTCGGGTCGGCACCGATCAGCACGCGGGCACCGGAGTCGGTGGCCTTGCGGACCAGGGAATCGACGATGTCGTACTGGGCCTTGTTCTGCAGCGGGCCAAGCACGTTGTTCTCGTCCAGTCCCACGCCCATCGGCATGTTCTTGGCGACCTCGGTCAACGCCGCGCAGACCTCTTCGTAGATGTCCTTGTGCACATAGAGCCGCTTGAGCGCGGCGCAGGTCTGGCCCGTGTTGATGAACGCTCCCCAGAACAGGTCCTCGGCGATTTTTCCCGGGTCCACATCGGGCAGCACGATGCCCGCGTCGTTGCCGCCCAGCTCCAGGGTCAGGCGCTTCACGGTGTCCGCGGAGGACCGGATGATGGCCTTGCCCGTGGCCGTCGAGCCGGTGAACATGATCTTGTCGATGTCCTTGTGGGTGCTCAGCAGCTGGCCCACGTCGCGGCCGCCGGCGACGACATGCAGGACGCCCTCGGGCAGCACCTGGTTGATGACGTGGACCAGTGCCAGCACGCTCAACGGGGTGTATTCGCTGGGCTTCATCACCACGGTGTTGCCCATGCGCAGGGCCGGGGCCAGCTGCCAGACCGAGATCATCATCGGCCAGTTCCACGGACCGATCGCACCGACGACGCCGAAGGGGCGGTAGTGCATCTCGGCGTAGGTGGTTCCGTCGTCCACGATGACCTCTGCCTCAAGGTCGAAGGCGGCGGCGGCGCGCAGCCACGCCACGGAGCCGCCGACCTCGAAGCGGGCGTTCGGCCCGTTCAGCGGCTTGCCTTGTTCGCGCGAGAGCAGGTGCGCCAGCGCCTCGGCGTTTGACTCGATGGCGTCGGCAGCCTGGTTCATGAGGGCGCGGCGCGCGGTGTGGCCCAGCGCGTCCCATGCCGGCTGCGCCTCATGGGCGATGGCGATGGCCGCCTCGAGGTCCGCAATTTCGTGTTCCGGGGCGCGGCCCACCAGTTCGCCGGTGGCGGGGTCGAGGATTTCGCGGCCCCCGCTGGCCGGCTGGATGGCGGCAAGCAGTTCGTCCGCGGTGGCGTAGGTGGCGACGGTGTTGGTTTCGATGCTCATGGATCGTTCCCTTTTCTTGTCTCTTGGATTGCCGGAAGTCTGGCTTGTGGAAGTGGTCGTTGAAGGGTTTTCGGTTCAGCGCTGCGTTGTCACGCCTGCTTCGGTTTCGACTTCGGCCAGGTCGCCGCCGTGCCCAACGCCCGCGTAGATCGCCGGTTGGGTGGAGCGCAACCTGAACGCCCAGAGCAGGCCGAGGACGCCCGGAACCACCACGAGTGCCGGAAGCAGCCAACCCAGGACGCTGGCGCCATCCAGGCCGATCAGCACGTCGAAGTTCGCCACGATCGCCCCGAAGAGCACAACGAGCGCGATCCCGGCGCTCAGCGGCGCCACCTGGGTGGTCCACTTGCCCAGCCCGTGCGGTTCGCTGCGGAAGTAGCCGATCACCGCGAAGCTGGTCAGTGCCATGAGCATGACCAGCCCGAAGGCACCGGTGTTGGTGAGCCACGTGAACAGCGTGAACACCGGGAACATGATGTCCGCTCCCGCTCCGGCGATGGCGAAGACCACCAGGACCAGCAGCGCAAGCACCGACTGGGTCAGCGACCCGACCACGGGGGCGTGGGTGCGCGGGCTGGTCTTGGCCATGGCCGCGGGCAGCACGCCCTCGCGGCCCAACGAGAAGAGGTAGCGGGCCACCACGTTGTGGAAGGCAACCAACGCAGCGAGCAGGCTGGTGATGAAGAGCATGTTCCCGAGGGTGACGAACCACCCCGGGGTGTGGGCGGCGAGGAAGCCGAAGACCAGACCCGGACCGGCGGCCGAATTTTCGATGACCGCGCTGTGCCCCTCGCCTACGGCCATGGCCCACGCGGAGAGGGCGTAGAAGACGGCGATGATGCCGATTGCGATCAACGTGGCCCGCCGCGGGGTGTTCTTGGGGTCCTTGACCTCCTCGCCGTAGATGGCACCTGATTCGAAGCCCATGAACGCGGCGATGCTGAAGGCCAAGGCAGCTCCCGCACCGGCGGTGAACAGGCTTGCGGATTCCAGCGACTCGGTGGAGATGCCTTCGGGAGCGATCTTGAAGGCCAGCACGTCATAGACGATGACGATGAGGAATTCGCAGGCCACCACGATGCCCAGCACCTTGGCGGAGAGGTCGACCTTGTTCACGCCCAGGAGGCCCACAACTGCCCATCCGGCCAGGGCGCACACCCACCACGGGATTGAAAGCCCGAACGTGGTGGCGAGGAAATCGGCGAGCGCGAACCCGAACATCCCGTAAATGCCGATCTGCATCGCGTTGTAGCTGACCAGCGCCACCCACGCGGCACCGATGCCGGCGGGCTTGCCCAAGCCGCGGGCCACGTAGGCGTAGAACGCGCCGGCGTTGCTCACGTGCTGGCTCATGGCCGTGTACCCCACGGCGAAGACCAGCAGGACGATGCCGAGCACGATGAACGAGAGCGGGATGCCCAGGACGCCGGTGACCGCATAGTTGCTGGTGACTCCCCCGGCGACCACCGTCAGTGGTGCCGAGGCGGCGATGATCATGAAGACCAGCGCGGGCACCCCGAGGGTGCGTTTACCGAGGCCAGGGGCCGCGGCTATGTGTGAATCGGTGGATGCTGCCATGGGAAGTTCCTCCTTGAAGCGTCGTTCCTACCAGCTTGCCCGCCGTCCCGTGCTTGGCGCTTGGCTTTGCGTGTGCACAGGTTGGCAAACCGTGCAGGGTTGCCGCTGCGCGCCACCCGGGTGGCCTCGCGAGACTAGCTTTGGGCCCTGAATGCCGAAGGGGAATTGCCATACGCGGCGCGGAAGACCCTGCTGAAATGCGCTGCATCAGGCAAGCCCCAGCGCGCCCCGACGGCTCCCACAGGCACATGGTGCTGTATGGGATCACTCAAATCACGCCTGCACTGCTCCAACCTTCGGGTACGGATCCATTCGGCGACGGTGTGGCCCGACTCGGCGAAAATCTTGTGCAGGCTGCGCAACGACACGTATTGGGCTTCCGCAATGGATCCCGGGCACAGCTCGGGATCGGAGAGGTGTTCATCGATGTATGCCTGTATCGAACGGATCTGGCGGTGGTGCCCATCGACGGCCGATCCGTCATGTTCGTGAAGTTCGGCCGCGAGCAATGTGCTCAACAAGTCCACGGCATTGGTCGCCAGTCGATGACCGACGGGGCCCTGCATGTGCGGCAATAGGCCCGCCAGTTGCCCCAGGAAGGGCGTGATGGCCCGGCCCAAGGGATGCTCCGTTCCGATGGTCGTGGCTGTCATCTCCCGGACTTGGGTCGCGGGCAGCCCCAGCTGCTGCTGGGGAAACATGAGGACAAGGGTCTTGAATTCCTCCTCAAACAACAAGGTGTAGGGGCGTTGGGTATCGTAGATCGCCAATTCTCCGGGCCGAAGCAAGGTTTCCCGCCCGTCCTGCAGCAGGATTCCATGCCCGCTGATCTGCAAGTTGAGCTTGAATTGGGGTTGGTCACCGGCTGCCAGCAAGTTCTCAGTGCGGCGCACCACGTGGGCCGTGGCCTCAACCTCCATCACACCCACGGAACCGAATTGGCTGCCGGCAATGCTGCCGGCAAAGGATCCTGCCCGCACCGGTTCGGAATGCAATGGTACAAAGGCACTGGAGACCAGCGCTTTCCAAGCTCCGAAGGAATCAACGTGTTGCACTTGGTACATGAGCGAGAGACCTTTCCCCAATTTCGGCGGCGTCCCTCGGCACGAGCTGTTCCATGAGAGGTGAACGGCGTCACATTCAAGTCAATGTACGCGCAAAGAAACCCAAAGTCACGTTTTTTCTCTGAATGTAGGTTTTAAATCCGGATGCCCACTCAGGCCGCCTTCAACAACCCGAGGTGCTGGTCCAACTGGGCGCACAGTTGTACCGGATCGTTGAAACCCCGGTCCAACACCGCCACCACTTGGGCTCCCAACAGGAAGGTCAGCAGCGATTCCGCTGCAATCTCATCGAGAACATCCCCGCGCAGCAAGCCTTCGCTTCGCGCCTGCTCGATCCATCCCCTGATCCAGTTGCGCCACTGGAGCATGGCTTCATCGTTGAGAGCAGCGAATTCGGAGTCATGGATGGCAATCTGCCAGAAGGGGATCACGACTTTGGCTTCATCGAGCCGATTCCCGTCCAGGGGCAAGACCTCCATGGCGAAGGCGCGCAGGGCCGCCAAGCCGGCCAGCCCCCGAACGGAGACCTCGATCCGGGCATTGGTGCGGCCAAAGACGTGGGTGAATGTCGCCCGAATCAGGCTCGCCCTCGTGGGAAAATACGGCTTCAACGCCCCGTTGGCAAACCCGGCCTCGGCAGCAACATCGCGCAATGTCACCCCGTCAAAGCCGCGGTGGGCAATGACCCTCCAGGTAACCTCGACCAACTCGAGACGACGTGCATCATGATCAACAATCTTTGGCATGCCTCCCATCCTACGGATCACCCGGCAGTCCAGGGTGCCGCGCCCCGCATCCGCCGCAACCCCTTGCCACGGGTGTGAAACATGGCTATTCTCTACAGCTAGAGAATAAAAACGTGGTGCATATCACCGGCACCCCAGGCCTTTTCTCCCCGAATCCATTGAAAGGGCAACGCCATGACCCTCAGCAACGCCATCGACCAACACACCGTCCTCGGCGCCTATGCGCTTGCCACCGAAGAGGAATTCGCGACGGTGCGCACCGTACTCGCCGAGAATGGCCACTTCCCGGACTCCGCCCGCGTGGCCTACTTGGGGCTCGAGGATCCCCGACGCGACACCAAGGATGTCGATCGCCGCTTCCGCGCCTTCATCCTCGACGTCGCCGGCGCCGCGCCCAAGGACGTTGTGGTCTCCGTGACCCACGCCAAGGTGGAAAGCGCCATCGAGCTGGACACCGCCACCAGCGGTGAGCTGCCGGTGCTGGAGGAGGAGTTCGAAGTCGTCGAGCAGCTGCTCGCGCGGGACCCCCGTTGGCTCGAGGCCCTGGCCAAGCGAAACCTCGACGTGGAGAAGGTGCGCGTCGCCCCGCTGTCGGCCGGCGTGTTCGAGTACCCGGAGGAATCCGGCCGCCGCATCCTGCGCGGACTGGCATTCGTGCAGGACCACCCCGAGGACTCGGCCTGGGCCCACCCCGTCGACGGATTGGTCGGCTACGTGGACGTGGGAAACCGAAGCGTGGATCAGGTCATCGACCTGGGAGTCGTCCCGATCCCGACCGAGCACGGCAACTACACCGACCCGGAACTCACCGGAGAGCTGCGCACCACGCAGAAGCCGATCTCCATCACCCAGCCCGAGGGCCCCAGCTTCACCGTCACCGGCGGCAACCACGTCGAATGGGAAAAATGGAGCCTGGACGTGGGCTTCGACGTGCGCGAGGGCCTGGTGCTGCACAACATTTCCTTCGAAGACAAGGGTGCCCCACGCCGCATTCTGAACCGCGCCTCCATCGCCGAAATGGTCGTCCCCTACGGCGACCCGTCCCCGGTGCGCAGCTGGCAGAACTACTTCGACACCGGCGAATACCTGGTTGGCCAGTTCGCGAACTCGCTCGAGCTGGGCTGCGACTGCCTGGGCGAAATCCACTACATCTCCCCCGTGGTCTCCAATGCCCGCGGCGAGGCCCGCACCATCCGCAACGGCATCTGCATGCACGAGGAGGACTACTCGATCCTGGCCAAGCACTCGGATCTATGGAGCGGCATCAACTACACCCGACGCAACCGCCGCCTGGTCATTTCCTTCTTCACCACCATCGGCAACTACGACTACGGCTTCTACTGGTACCTCTACCTTGATGGCACCATCGAGTTCGAGGCCAAGGCCACGGGCATCGTGTTCACCAGCGCCCTGCCCGACGGGGCAACCCCGTACGCCTCCGAGCTGGCACCGGGACTCGGCGCCCCCTACCACCAGCACCTCTTCGGGGCACGGCTGGACTTCGCCCTCGACGGAGGCCCGGGCCGCGTCGAGGAGGAGGACGTGGTTCGGGTCCCGACAGGTCCGGAGAACCTGCGGGGCAATGCGTTCTCGCGCAAGCGCACGGTCTTCACCCGCGAGTCCGAGGCGATCCGCGACGCCGACAATTCCAAGGGCCGCACCTGGGTCGTCTCCAACCCGGAATCGAAAAACCGCCTGGGCCACCCGGTGGGCTACAAGCTGCACCCGCAGGGCAACCCCATCCTGCTGGCCGACGAGGGATCCTCGATCCATCGCCGCGCCACCTTTGCCTCCAAGTCGCTGTGGGTCACCCAGGCCACCGAGGGCCAGCGCTACCCGACCGGCGACTTCGTGAACCAGCATGCCGGTGGCGCGGGGCTTCCAGAATGGGTCAAGGCCGACCGCAACATCGACGGCGAGGACATCGTCCTGTGGCACACCTTCGGACTCACGCACTTCCCGCGCCCGGAGGACTGGCCCATCATGCCGGTGGACACCGTGGGCTTCAAGCTGCGCCCCGAGGGCTTCTTCGACCGTTCGCCGGTGCTCGATGTCCCGGCACCGGCCGCCGGCAAGTCCTGCCACTCCTAGTCGGCATGCCATGACCACGAATCCAGCCGCCACCTTCCGGCCCGCACCGCGGATCGCGGCGACAGTGCAACCTGGCATCCGTGGTGCCCCGGGACCGCAGCTCTTTGCGCGGGTCGTTGCCGCCCTGGCGGTGGGCATGGGCATGGGGCACGTGTTGGTCGTGGCTGCGTTCCCCCACGGGGTGTGGATGGGATCCATCCTGGGTGCCATGGTGTTGCTGTGCCTCAAGTGCGCGCACCGGGCCTGGAACAATCCGGCTGCCCTTCTCGAGCTTTTGGCAATGTCCGCGCTCATGGCACTGGCGCACACCTTCATGGCACTGGGCATCCACGAGCACCGGCACGGTGGCCAAGACGCGGTCGCTGCCGCCGGTGCAGGTGCAGGTGCCGCCGCGATGCTCGGCATCGCAGCGGGCGAGCTGGTGCTGGTCATGCTTTGCGGGATCGGCATGCGAATGGCACTCCCACGCGGCGCCCCGGGCGGCGAAAGGCGGCACCGGTAGGGCAGCGGCGGGTTCACCTCCACGGAAAGCGGGGCTCCGGGGATGTTTCCCCGGAGCCCCGCCGCTGTTTCCGCTCAGGCGTCCAACCGCGCGGCGATCCCGCCCAGCAATAGGTCCAGCGCGAACCGGTAGTTCTCCTCGTCCTGGACCCGGGCCATGACCTCCACCGAGTCGGTCGCCAGCGGATACTTCCCCTCGGGCACGCGGGCGTAGCTGCGCACCCAGGCCTCGTCGTCCTGCGCGGATTTTTCACCCAACAGCAGCAGGCCGGCACTGAAACCGGTCCAGGCCAGCACGAAGTCCCCGCATGCCCGGTACACCAGTGCCGCCTCCTGCCGCCCGAATCCCGCCTGCCGCAGCGCCGCGAGCATCGCCTCGATGAATTCTCGTTCGCCCTCCTGGCGCGTCACACGCAATGCGGCAAGCGTGGCGACCTGGGGGTAGTGCAGGAAGCCCGCCCGGATCCGCAGCATCAAGTCCCGCACCGAGTCCTCCCAGCCCGCGCCCGGGCCATAGCCGTCCATGCCCATGGCGATCACCCGGTCGGCGAGCGCCAGCAGCAGCTCGTCCTTGTCGGCGAAGTGGCGGTAGAGCGCCGTGGGATCGGACCCGAGCTCCCTGCCGATCTTCCGGAAGGAGAGCGCATCGGGTTCGGTCCCGGCCGCAAGCTTCAGGCAGGCCTCGAGGATGACCTCGCGTCCGAGTCCCTGGGCCCGGCGGCGCGGGGCAGGTACCTGGTTCACCGGCTTGTCGTTATCCATCGGCGGGTGTCGCTCCCTCTTGTTTCGCACTAAAGTCAACAGTGTTGACTTTAGGCCATGGGTGAGATTTTATGAAGTGGGACACTTCCTTCAAGGGTCGCAGGCAACTCCTGCGAACCTCCGCACCGAAAGGGCATCCGTGAGCGAGACCTGGCTATTCCACTCGGGCACCATCTTCGATGGCCACAACGTCTTGGCCGCCGGCAGCGCGCTCGCCGTGCGCAACGGCAGGGTCCTGGCCGTGGGCCCCGAGGCACAGGTCCGCCGGGCACTTCCGGCCCCGAAGAACGAGGTTTCCCTGGCCGGCCGTGCACTGACTCCCGGCTTCACCGACGCCCACGTCCATGCCCTGATGGGCGGCGTGGAATCCCTGGCCTGTGATCTCACCGGTGCCGACGGCCCGGACGAAACCCTGGCAGCCATCGCCTCCTTTGCCGCCACCCACCCCGGCGGCTGGCTCACCGGCGGCGGCTGGACCATGAGCGACTTCCCCGGCGGCACCCCCACCGCCGAATTGCTGGACCCCCTCACCGGCGCGACTCCCACCTACCTGATCAATCGCGACCACCATGGCGCCTGGGTCAATTCCGCGGCCCTTGAACGGGCCGGGATCACCGCGGAAACTGCAGACCCGGCCGACGGTCGCATCGAGCGAGACCCGCAGGGAATCCCCACCGGGACCCTGCACGAGGGCGCCATGGACCTGGTCAACGCGCTGATCCCCGCCCCCGAGGCAGCGACACTGCGCGCGGGTCTGCTGGCCGGCCAGCGGTACCTGCACTCCTTCGGGATCACCGGATGGCAGGAAGCGATCCTGGGCAACTACGCCGGATACGGCGATGCCTCCGGGATCTACCGCGAGCTGCAGGACCAGGGCCTGCTCACCGGTCAGGCGGCCGGCGCGCTCTGGGTTCCCCGCGAGACCACCCTCGCCTCCGTTCCCAGCCTGGTCAAGGATTTCCTGGCTCGCCGAAAGGAAAACGCCGCCGCCGGATTCCGCACCACCACCGCGAAGATCATGGTCGACGGGGTCGCGGAGAACCGGACTGCCGCCATGCTCGATCCCTACCTGCGCTCCTGCGATTGCGCCCCCGGCTCCCCGGGCGACACCGGGCTGCGCTACCTCTCCGCCGAGGTGCTCACGGCAGTGGCCGTGGCGCTGGACGCCGCCGGGTTCGACCTGCACCTGCACGTCATCGGCGACGGGGCCGCTCGGATGGGCCTGGACGCACTCGAGGCTGCCCGCGCGGCCAACGGCACCACCGGCGGACGCCACCACTTCGCCCACCTGCAGGTCATCCACCCCGACGACGTCCCCCGATTCGGGTCCCTGGGCCTGAGCATCAATGCCCAGGCACTCTGGGCCTGCAACGATGAACAAATGGTGGAGCTGACCAACCCCATCCTGGGCGAGGTGCGCACCGGATGGCAGTACCCCTTCCGTTCGCTGATCGACGCCGGGGCGCACCTGGTCATGGGATCGGATTGGCCGGTCTCCACTCCCGACCCGTTCGCGGCCATCCATGTCGCGGTCAACCGCACCGACCCCGACCACCCGGAGGTCGCGCCGCTGGTTGAAGACCAGGCCATCACGGTGCTGGAGGCCATGCGCGGCTACACGGCCGGCAGCGCCTGGGTGAACCGGGACCATGCCGGCGGAAACCTTCGCCCCGGGGCCCGGGCCGACCTGGTGCTGCTGGATGCCGATCCGTTCTCCATCCCGTCCCGCGACCTGCACCGGGTGGGGGTGGAACTCACCCTGGCCTCCGGGCACGCGGTCTTTACCCGTGCCACCGCAGGCGTCTAGGGCCACCGGTTCCCTTCCAGGTCTCCCCCGCACGCATTTTCTGCACGAACCCACGTTCACTTCATTCATGCAAGGAACCTCCATGAGCAGCATTCCTGCCACCTCCAACGGCATCCCCGTATCCTTTGACCGCATCGAGGCGGCCATTCCCGGGTCCACCATCGACGCGGCCCTGTCCGGCACCGACTACTCCCCCTACTGGCTGCAGCACCCCGACCGCCCGGCCCCGCTTCCGGCGTTGGAAGGCAGCATGTCCACCGACCTGCTGGTCGTCGGCGGCGGCTACTCCGGGCTGTGGACCGCGCTGCTGGCCAAGGAATCGGACCCGTCCCGCGATGTCACCCTGATCGAATCCGAGACCATCGGCTGGGCCGCCTCCGGGCGCAACGGAGGGTTCTGCGAGGCATCGCTGGTGCACGGGGAATCCAACGGCGAAAAGCACCTGCCCAAGGAAAACAAGCGGCTCACCGAGCTCGGTGCCGAAAACCTCGCCGGCATCGTGGAAACCATCCGGAAGTACAACATCGACTGCGACCTGGCTCCAACCGGCGTGCTGAACGTCGCCACCGAAAAATACCAGGTGTCCTGGCTCAAGGAGGAAGCAGCGGCCAACCCCGAGGTGCCCTTCATGGATGCCGACGAGGTGAGGAGCCACATCAACTCGCCGATCTTCGAGGGCGGAAACTGGGAAAAGCACACCACCGTGCTGGTGCACCCGGCCAAGCTTGCCTGGGGCCTGCGCCGGGTCGCCCTGGAGCTGGGCGTGAAGATCTTCGAGCACACCAAGGGCGAGGAGCTTTCTTCCGCCCCCGACTCGATCAGGGTGCGCACCGGAGCGGGGCACATCACCGCCGCCAGGGTCGCCCTGGCCACCAATGTGTTCCCCTCGCTGCTCAAGCGCCACCGGATGCACACCATCCCGGTGTACGACTACGCCTTGATGACCGAGCCGCTGACCGCCGAACAGCGTGCGGCCATCGGCTGGAAAGACGGCATGGGCCTGGCCGACATGAACAACCGCTTCCATTACTCCCGCCCCACGGTGGATGCGAACGGCGGCTGGCGCATCCTCTTTGGCGGCTACGACGCCGTCTACCACTACGGGCGGGTCGTCAAGCACCAATACGACACCCACCACGAGACCTTCCGGAAGCTCGCCGCGCACTTCGTGGGCACCTTCCCGCAGCTGGAGGGCATCAAGTTCTCCCACGCCTGGGGCGGTGCCATCGACACCTGCAGCCGCTTCTTCGCCTTCTTCGACACCTCGCACAACGGACGGGTCGCCTATTGCGCCGGGTACACCGGTCTGGGCGTGGGCGCCACGCGCTTCGGGGCACGGGTCATGCTCGATCTGCTCTCGGGCTCCAAGACCGAACTGACCGAACTGGAAATGGTGAAGAAGAAGCCGCTGCCCTTCCCCCCGGAACCGGTGGCCTGGATGGGCGTCAAGTTGATGACCAACGGGCTGGTCAAGGCCGACCGGAACGAGGGCAAGCGCGGCCCGTTCCTCAAGGTCATGGACGGCCTCGGAATGGGGTTCGACTCGTGAGCATCCCCGACTTCCCGCACCTGTTGGGCGGCCATGCATTGCGCGTGAACCGCGTGCCCATGGACCACGAACCGGTGGCGCCCGGGCAGGCGGCCGACGAAACCACCACCACCGCGGTGGTGGAACTCGGCACCTTGGCCGGGGCCGAATTCGGGATCTGGGAGATGGCCGCCGGATCCATGTACGACGTGGAGGACGAGGAAATCTTCGTCGTCACCGCCGGGCACGGCACCGTGGTCATTGCCCCCTTCGAGGGCCACCCCGCCCGCACCGCCGACCTGGTGCCCGGAACCATCATGCGCCTGAGTGCAGGAATGCAGACCACCTGGACCGTCACCACGCCGCTTCGCAAGATCTACTTCACCCCCACGGACACCACCGGGAGCAATCCATGAGCACCACCAGCCAGGGCAACCAGTACATCAACGGCTCCTACCGTGTTGGTTCCGGCCCCACCGCCGAGCGCATCAACCCCGCCACCGGGGCGGTCGATTCGGTCATCGACTATGCAGGCACCCGGGATGTCGAGGACGCGGTGGCAGCGGCCGCAGCCGCCTTCACCTCCTGGTCGAGGCTGACCCCCGGTGCCCGTTCCGGCTTCCTGCTGGCATTCGCCACCGAGCTGGCTTCCCGCGCCGGGCAACTCGCCGCCCTGGAAACCGCCCAGACAGGCAAGTCCATGCGGATGTCCACCGAGTTCGACGTGCCCGGCACCCTCGACAACGTGAACTTCTTTGCCGGGGCCGCACGGAACCTGCAGGGGGCGGCGGCCGGGGACTACGCCGGGAACTCCACCTCGATGATCCGCCGCGAGGCCATCGGCGTGATCGGCTCCATCGCCCCGTGGAACTACCCGCTGCAGATGGCAGCGTGGAAGATCCTCCCGGCGATCGCGGCGGGCAACACCATCGTGCTCAAGCCCAGCGAGCTGACCCCGGCGACCTCGCTCATCTTCGCCGAGGCAGCCACCGCCGCCGGCATCCCCGACGGGGTCATCAACATCGTCACGGGCTCCGGACGCGAGGTCGGCGAGGCCCTGGTCCGCCACCCGCAGGTGGCCATGAGTTCCTTCACCGGTTCCACGGCCGTGGGCCGGCGGGTCATGGAAATGGCCGCGGAGACCGGCAAGCGCGTGCACCTGGAACTTGGCGGCAAGGCGCCGCTGGTCGTCTTTGCCGACGCCGACGTCGAGGCCGCAGCCCACGGCGCGGTGGCCGGTTCCACCATCAACTCCGGACAGGACTGCACCGCCGCGACCCGCGCCTATGTGCATTCCTCGCTGTTCGAGAAGTTCACCGCGCGGGTGGCCGAACTCATGGACTCGATGGTCGTGGGCGATCCCACCGAACCGGACACCGACATGGGCTCGCTGATCTCCTTCGCCCACCGCGACAAGGTCGCCTCCATGGTCGAGCGGGCCAGGCAATCCGGTGCCAGCGTGCTGGCCGGCGGGCTGGCCCCGGAGCTGCCCGGGGCGTTCTACCGCCCGACGCTCATCACCGGTGCCGCGCAGGATTCCGAGATCGTCCAGGACGAGATCTTCGGCCCCGTGCTGGTAGTCCTTCCCTTCGAGACCGCCGAGCAGGGCATCGCCTTGGCCAACGACACCCCCTACGGGCTGGCCGCCTCGGCCTGGACCAGCAACGTGAACCTGGCCATGCGCGCCGCCGCCCAGATCCAGGCCGGCTGCGTGTGGATCAACGAGCACATCCCGATCGTCTCGGAAATGCCGCACGGCGGGTACAAGGCCTCGGGCTTCGGCAAGGACATGGGTTCCTACTCCTTCGAGGAATACACCAACGT
The DNA here is from genome assembly GCF_003287975.1 of Arthrobacter sp. AQ5-05. Lineage (GTDB taxonomy): Bacteria > Actinomycetota > Actinomycetes > Actinomycetales > Micrococcaceae > Paeniglutamicibacter. Next base: position 19,633 of record NZ_QMKQ01000003.1, on the reverse strand, counting down.
CAAGCACGTGCTGATCTCCCACGACACCGACGTGCACAAGGCCTGGCAGGACACCGTCTTCAAGCAGCGGTAGGTCCCGGCACGCCGGCGGGCGGTTGCCGTAGTGTCGGGGCATGGAATTCATCAGGTACCAGGGCACCGCCCCGAACCGGCATGGCCGGTTTCCTGGTGTGTTTGCGCTGGCGAACGGGCTGGCCGCCACCGGAAGGCTCGACCCGGCCGACGCGGCCCGGCACCGCACCTCAAACGCCGCGGCCAACGCGCTGTACCCGGATCCGACCCTTGCCTCGCCGGACTGCTATGCGCCGCCCGGCGCCCGTTCATGGTTCAAGGCCTCGGCAACGCACCTGCTGGAGATGACCCAGGGGTACCTTCGGCTGCTGGACAAGTACGGCATCGGGTGGATCGAGCTGCGTTCAACCAGCCCGGGGACGATCACGCAGGAAGACGACGTCCAGGTCGTCGCGGTTCCCGTGGACACCGCGGAGCACCGGGACGGATCCCGGGCACCGCTGCACGAGGCCGGGTGATGTGGTGGAAGGCCGAGCCCCTGATCCCGGCCCAAGCTGGTTGTCGCCGAGGTTCCTCCGGGCGGGAATCGCGCCATGGGGCCGCCGGCCCGGGTCGGTCCGGGCGTGGATCCCACTCACACCGAAGCCGGCATCCTCGAGCGCGCAGGATCTTGCCCACGTCCGCGGGATCGGCATGGATGATCGAGTACCAGGACAGGATCCCGGCGACCGATCCGTCCGGCAGCCGGAGGTCCTCGAGGTTTCCCTCCGTGATGGGCACCCGGGGGAACCGTTGCCGGGAACGCTCGACGAAGGCCGGGGCAAGATCCACGCCCACGACCTCGGCACCGTGTTCCTGCAGGTAATTGGTCCATTGGCCGGGACCGCGTCCGGCATCGAGGATCAACCCGTCGGCAAGCTTCGCCAGCTCGAGCATCAATTCGCGGTCATCCCGATGGACATGATCCATAAGGCCCACGGCCTGATGTCTTCATCGGCGCGCCGGGAGCAGGCGTCGCGCACGCGGGTTCTCGACATGGGATCGATTCCAGCCAGCGGCACCAGGGCATGCCGCGGCCCGGCCGCCATCCGACGTCCCGTTCCGGGGCCGGTTTCCCGGACACCGCCGGCGGGCACACGCGCCAGTTGTTCTTGACGAATCGCTACACTGTTCCCTTGGGCAATATTTGGGGACACAAGGCCTTCCAACCGATCTGGAGCTGAACTTTCATGGGTGGACACCACCACGCCGACGTACTCGTCGACCCGACCAGGCGCCGCCGCGCCAACCTCATCCTGTGGATCCTGCTCGCCCCGGTCGGGGTGCTGGCCTTCGTGGCAACCATCCTGCTCTGGCCGGCCGGCGGCATCACCAAAACGCCCCTCAACGATGTCTTTGACACCGCGAACGGCGTGGAGCTCTCCATCGGGACCGTCACCCGGACCGTGAGCGAAACTTGCCCCTCCACCCAGGGCCTGGACGAGGTCGGCGGCAAGGAACTGCTGTGCGATGTTTCCTACGTTTCGCCCGAAGCCGGTGGCGCGTCCTTCGTGCTGGAGGTGCCCCCGGAGACGACCCAGTCCCGGCCCCTGGTGGCAGGGGACAAGATCAAGTACCTCGACCTGTCGCACACCACCGATTCCTCGGCTCCCTACGTCTTTGTTGACTTCGTGCGCTCGACCCCGCTGGCCCTGCTGGGAATCATCTACGCGGTGGTCGTCTGCCTGGTCGCGCGATGGCGCGGGCTGCGTGCGCTGGCCGGGCTCGTTGGCGGGCTGGCCTTCATCGTCGGCTTCATGATTCCGGCGCTGCTGGAAGGCAGGTCCCCGATGCTGGTCGGACTGACCACCTCCACCGTCGTCATGTTTGCCGCCCTGTATTTTGCCCACGGTTTCTCGGCCAGGACCTCCACGGCCCTGCTCGGGACACTTTTCGGGCTGGGTGTCACCGCGGCGATTGCCGTCTGGGCCACCGATGCGGCGGCGCTGACCGGGGCCACCGACGACGCGGCGCTGACGCTGAGCACCGTGGTGCCGCAGCTGAGCCTGTCCGGGTTGCTGCTGTGCGGCCTGCTCATCGCCGGCATGGGCGTGCTCAACGACGTGACCATCACCCAGTCTTCCGCGGTGTGGGAGCTGGCGGAGATCGCCCCGCACTCCACCGCCGGGCAACTTTTTGCTTCGGGGATGCGCATCGGCCGGGACCACATCGCCTCGACCGTCTACACCATCGCCTTCGCCTATGCGGGCGCGGCCCTGCCCATCCTGGTGCTGGTCAGCCTGTACGACAGGCCCCTGGTCGACACCCTCACCACCGGGCAGATGGCCGAGGAGGTCATCCGGATCCTGGTGGGCTCGATCGGCCTGGTCCTGGCCATCCCGGTCACCACCGCCATTGCAGTGGCCGTGGTCAAGGCGACGGGTTCGGGCGCCGGGCCCGCCGAAGCCGTCTCCCGGCCAACCGGACGGCGGGCCCTGGTGCAGCAGCCGTCGGCAGCTGCCCCGGATTCGCCCCGGCCGGCCGGAGTCCCGGTGGATGCGGGCCGGCACCCCGACGCTTAATGCGAATCGTTCTTGTTTAAGTTAGGCTGGGAATCCGAACGCATCATCCCTTCACCTGACACAAGGACCTTGCCGCCCCATGAATCTCCGCACCCGCACCCTGTTTCCCCTGGCCCTTGCCGGAACCCTCGCGCTTGCCGCCTGCGGCGGAAACGCCTCCGGCGACGAGCCGGCCCCCGGCAGCGAGAAGCTCCAGGTTGTCACCAGCACCACCGTGTACGCCGACCTCGTCGAAAGGATCGGCGGCGACGCGGTCCAGGCCACCTCGCTCATCGACTCCCCGTCCCAGGACCCCCACTCCTACGAGGCCACCTCGCGTGACAAGCTCGCGATGTCCAAGGCCCAGCTGGTGGTTGCCAACGGCGGCGGATACGACGCCTTCATGGACGTGCTGGCCAAGGACCTCAAGCTTTCCGACTCCACGGTCATCAACGCCGTTGACACCTCGCCAATCGCCAAGGAGGAAGGACACGCCGAGCACGAAGCAGCCACCGACGAGCACGAAGGCCACGACCACGCCGCCGAAGAGACAGCCGCCGAGGAGCACGAAGGCCACGACCATGCCGCCTACAACGAGCATGTCTGGTACGACCTCGAATCGATGCGCCTGCTCACCGACGAGATCGCCAAGCGCCTGTCCGTGCTGAAGCCCGAGGCCGCCACGACCTTCACCGACAATTCCGCATCGCTGACGACCGACCTGAAGGACCTGGAAACCAAGGTCGCGAACCTGCAGGGGTCCCTGGACGGGAAGCATTTCGCGATGACCGAACCGGTGCCCTTCCATCTGCTCGAGGACCTGGGAATGGAAGACGCGACCCCCGAGGGCCTGAGCGAATCCATCGAGGGCGGCGGCGAGGTCTCCCCGCAGGCATTCAACGAAATGGGCGCGTTGTTCGACAACGGCGCCATCGACGTGCTGGCCTACAACACCCAGACCGAAAGCCCGCAGACCGAACGCATCCGCGCACTGGCCGACGCGGCCAACGTCGAGGTCATCGACTTCACCGAGACCTTGCCGCCGAACACCGACTACGTGTCCTGGATGGATTCCAACATCCGTGCCTTTGAGGCCCTGGCCAAGTAGCGGGAACCCCCCGGCAAAAAGAGGCCCGGTGGCGGGCGAACCGATCGGTTCGCCCGCCACCGGGCCCAATTTCTTGTCCGTGCCGCCCAGCTGTCAGGTCGTCGGTTCGGCGGTGTTGGGCCACCGCAGCAGCGCGGCAATGCCCACTCCCTCGGGCAGCACGCCCTCGGGCACATAGCGGATGGTGGCATCGGTCAACGCGGTGGCGCGCAGGAGCACCTCGGGGGCCGGCCAGGACCCGATGACCGATTCGGAATGTTCCTCCGAGTCCTCGCCACACAGCCACGGGTCGGCATCCAGGGCCATGAGCGTCTCGTCGTCCTGGTACTGGCCCACCAGCACCGTGTCGGCCTGCGCCTGCTGCAACGCGGCCACGACCTCCTCGAAGCCCAGGGCCAAGTCCGGCCGGTCGTTTCCGGTGCGGTTGGCCACGCGCTTGGACAGTTCCTCCACGTCCCGGCCCAGGACCTCGTCGACCTGTCCCTGCACGGCGGCGGCGAAGGCTGCCTGGTCCGCGCCTCCGGTGCGCGTGTGCTGCTCGAGGATGCTGGTGATCGGCTTGTTCGCCGAACCGAGCTTGCTGGCCACCAGCTCGCGGGCCTTGATGTCCCCGGCCAGCACGATCAGCTTCACGTAGTTCTCGCGGGCCAGCTCGTCGATCTGCTTGGCCAGCTCGTCGGCGTTGCGCCGCCAGATCTCCTCGGTGTTGGAGCGGTTCTTGGGTTCGTCATAGCGTCCCGGAACCTTCCGGGCATGGTGTGCCTCCTCGGGGTCCCCGGTCACGCCACGGCTCTCTCCGACACCTTGGACCGAGGAATGGTAGAGCCGCACCTCGCCGCCGTCCTTGCTCGCCTCGGCCACCAGGTAGGGGAATTGCCCGCCGCGGGCCCGGGCCAGGGCGACCAGGTTGGGGAACGGGCCGCAGTCGACGTCCGCGGCCTCGACCTTCAGTCCGTCGATGAGCTCATCGACCACGACCTCGCCGTTGTTCACCGCGACGAAGCGGGCCACCGGGGATGCATGGCCCTGCGCCGGCACCAGTGCTTCGGCCAGCGCGGCGATGTCTGCCTCCGAGGCCTGCTGCGAAGCGAGCAGCTTGCCCACGACCTCGGGAAGTGCATCGACCGCTTCCTGGGCCGCGGTTGTTCCAAGCGAAACATCTACGAGGGCGGTACACCATTGGCCCTCTCGACGATAGAGCGAGGCGTCGATTCCTGTGGAACCTGCGCGTGATGCCATGGGGGAGCTCCTTCCCACGCGGGGAAGCCCGCGTGCCGATTCGAACCGTCTGCTCACCGTAGCACCGCTGGAGGTCCCGCCGAAAGGGTCTGCCCGGAAGGGCGTCCAGCCGGTACGATCATCTCATCCGTGCCCCGCGGCCCCGGTCCGTGAGCCCGAATGAACCGGCACGTCGGGGCCCGTTTGCCGGGCTTTTCCTAGAGCCCCAGCACGCTGGTGGCGATGAGGAAGTAGATGATCAGCCCGGCCGCATCCACGAAGGTGGAGATGAACGGGTTGGAGAACACCGCCGGATCAGCACGCACCGCCTTGCCCAGCAACGGCATCAGCCCGCCGATGCTCGCGGCCATGGTGCACACCCCCAGCAACGTGAGCCCGATGACCAGCCCGATGGGCACGGTGAAGGCCAGCGCGGCGATCGCAAAGCCCAGGGATCCGAGCAGCAACCCCAGCATGGCTCCGACCCGCACCTCGCGCACAAACACCTTGAACACGTCGCGCGGGCGCACGTCCCCCAGCGCCAGGGCGCGGGTGATGGTGGTGGCCGCCTGGTTGCCGGTGTTCCCGCCGGTGCCGATCAACAGCGGGATGAACAGCGAGAGCACCACCTGCGCCTCGAGGGTCGCCTCGAACGCGCCGATGACCTGGACCGTCAGCGTCGCACCGAGCGCCAGCACCAGCAGCCACACCACCCGTGCCCGCACGATGGCACGCACCGGGGTCGCGAGGTAGGGGCGGCGCAGCGGCTCGGAGCCACCGGAACGGGCCGCGTCCTCGGATTCGGCGTCCTCCAGGATCCGCAGCGCGTCATCGACCGTCAGGATGCCCACGAGGCGTTCCTCGGCGTCAACGATCGGCAGCACCAGGACCTTGGCGTCGGCGCAATATCGGGCAGCCTCCTCCGCGTCGAGCGTCGCCCCCACGCTGATCGGCTTCTTCATGATGTCCTGCACGCGTTCGGTCGGTTCGGCGCGCAGCACATCGCGCAACGACACCACGCCCACCAGGTGCCGGCCCACGTCCGTGACGAGGATGGTGTAGACCGACTCGGCGTCGTCAAGCTGGGCACGCACCCGCCCCAGGGTCTCCCCCGCACTCATCTCCGGGTGGGTGATCACGAACTCCGGGCTCATGTAGCGCCCGACCGCGCCCTGCGGGTAGCCCAGCACGGTGCTGGTCAGCGCGCGTTCCTTCTCGGTCAGTCCCAGGATCAACCTGTTCGCCACCGACGCCGGCAGCTCGTCGAGCAGCGCCACCCGGTCATCGGGGCTCATCGCCGCAAAGACCTCGGCAACGTCGGCTTCCTGCAGGCCCGCGACCAGGTCGGCTTGCAACGAGGCGTCAAGGCGCTCGAAGACCTCCATGGCCCGGTCCTTGGGCAGCGTGCGGTAGGCAAGCGCCCGGTCAAAGGTGTTCAGGCGTTCAAGCTGTTCCAGCGCCTCGGCGGTCCCCAGGGGGTGGAACACCCTTGAGGTCGCGGCAATGTCGTTGGCGGCCAGGGCCTTGGCCAGTTGTTCGGCGCTGAAATCAAACGAGCTGGTGGGCGTCTTGATCATGATCCGGTTCCCTCCGGTGAAAACACACGCATGCATCGCGCCGGCGCGTGCCGGCGACGTGTGCCAGGAATGGGTGGTGTGGGCTGGGTGTTGCGCAAGAACACAACCGCGCAGCAGCGCCGGAATCCTCGGGACGGCCCGCGGTGGCCTCCAGCCGTGATCCGTTCATCGGGGATCCGCAGCCCCGGCGCGGTGCGCGCAAGGGGTGCGTGGGGTCCATTGCCCCCGGTGCACCGGTGCGTGGCATCCGGCGGAGGGGGGTGAGGATCAGTGCTGGAGGGTCAGGGGTTCCCGAGCACCCGGGTGGTGCTCGCGCGGCGTGGTAGATCGACTAGGTCCGTCATCCATGCGTGCGGTCACCTCCATCCGTCCTCGGGGCCCGAAAATCCCTGGGCGGCCGCCGTTTTCCGGGCAAGCCGCACCGGATCGGGGCGTCCTTCCCATCCTAGGCCACCACTGCTTCGAACGGCCAATGCGGGTCCCGGCCCCGGGTTCAGCCCCGGGGCGTCGCGGAGGTGGGAACCCAGTACCGCTTGGTCGGCCCGTCGGAGGCCTCGATGATGTTTTCCAGCACTCCCCCATTGGCCTCGATGGTTCGGGCCGAGGCGAGGTTGTCCTCCCGGCAGGTCACCAGCGCCGTGCCGATGTTGCGCTGGGCCAGTTGCGCCAGGGACAGGCGCAGGATTTGGGTGGCGTAGCCGCGCCTCCGGTGCGCGGGACGCACCGCGTAGCCGATGTTCCCCCCAACGGCCCGCAGGTTCTCGTTGAGCTCGAACCGGATGGAGGTGCGGCCCACCAGCTGCCCGTCGACGAAGGCGCCCCACAGGGCCGAGCGGACCCAGCCCGGAGGCAGGCCCACTCCGTCCTCGTGCGCCCGCAATTGTTCCAGGTAGGAATCAAAGCCTCGCCGGGCGGAGTAGCCGAGCAGGAAATCAAAGTCCTCGGCGTCCAGTTCGGTGCGCGCGGCAAGCGCTTCGGGGCCGTCGGCGGGGGTGAAGGGTCGAATTTCAAGCATGGTTCGAACGCTATCAGCCCACCCCCCCTCACCGGGAAAGCACGGCGGCCCCGCGGGTGCCGTGGCCCGGAGGATTCCGGTCCACGGCACCCGCGGGGCCGCAACGGGCAACCAACTACGCCGCTAGCATTCGATGACGTTCACGGCCAGGCCGCCCATCGCGGTTTCCTTGTACTTCGAGCTCATGTCCTTGCCGGTTTCGCGCATGGTGATGATGACCTCGTCGAGGGTGACGTGGTGCTGCCCATCGCCCATCAGTGCCATCTTCGCCGCATTGATGGCCTTGGAGGCGGCGATCGCGTTGCGTTCGATGCACGGGATCTGCACGAGTCCACCGATCGGGTCACAGGTCAGGCCCAGGTTGTGCTCCATGGCGATTTCCGCGGCATTTTCCACCTGGTCAACGGTGCCGCCCAGGATCTCGGCCAGCGCGCCGGCCGCCATCGAGGAGGCCGAGCCGACCTCGCCCTGGCAGCCGACCTCGGCACCGGAGATCGAGGCCTGTTCTTTGTAGAGCACCCCGATGGCGGCCGCGGTGAGCATGAAGCGCACGATGACGTCCTCGCGCTCCTCCTGGTTCCAGTACTTGGCACCGGGTGCGTAGTGGGTCGCGTAGAACATCACCGCGGGGATGATTCCGGCGGCTCCGTTGGTCGGGGCGGTGACCACGCGCCCACCGGAGGCGTTTTCCTCGTTGACGGCCAGCGCCACAAGGTTCACCCATTCCTGCCAGAACACCGGATCGCGGTCTTTGTCCTCTTTGGCCAGGCGCTTGTGCCATTCGGGGGCACGACGACGGACCTTCAGCCCACCGGGAAGTACTCCCTCGCGCTCCAGGGCCGAGTTCTTGCAGTCCTCCATGACCTGCCAGATGTGCAGCAGCCCTTCCCTGATCTCTTCCTTGGAGCGGTACGCTTCCTCGTTGGCTGCCATGACCCCGGCGATTGACAGCCCGGTGGTGGCGCAGTGCTCGAGCAACTTGGCGGCGGTGGTGAACGGGTAGGGCTGCTTGTTGACCGCTTCCTTGAAGTTTTCCGCCAGCTTGTCCTCGGCGCCCTCGCGCACGATGAAGCCGCCGCCCACCGAGTAGTAGGTGTCCTCGGCCAGGACGTTGCCGTCCGCATCCAGGGCTGCCATCTTCATGCCGTTGGTGTGCCGCGGCAGAATGGTCAGCGGGTGCTGGATCATGTCCTCCACCTTGTAGTCCAGTTCCTTGCCTGCACCCTCGCCCACGGCCTTGCACAGCTGCAGCTTGCCCGTGGCGGCCATGTCTTCCAGGCGCACATCGACTTCTTCGGGCAGGATGGCCTCGGGCTCGTAGCCCTCGAGGCCGAGCATGATCGCTGTGAATGTTCCGTGTCCGCGGCCGGTGGCGGCCAGCGACCCGTAGACATCGACACGCAGGGTGGCGGTGTTCGCGAGGTGCTCCTCGCGCACCAGCTTGGCGGCGAAGGCGTGGGCCGCTCGCATGGGCCCCACCGTATGCGAGGACGAGGGCCCGATGCCGACGGTGAAAAGATCAAAGACGCTGATAGCCACGAGAATACTTCTTTCAAGAGACGCTACTGGGGTGGGAGCCGACACGCGGGTTGGTGAGGCGCGTCACTGTCGGTGGTGCAGAGACCGCGAGCCCGGGACCTTGTGGATCCCGGGCTCGCAGCGAGGTTGTTGGCGAACCGGGATTAGGCCAGTTTTGCCAATTCCGGGTACAGCGGGTGGGCGTTGGCCAGGGCGGTGACGCGGTCCTTCAGGGCCGACAGCGTGTCCTGGTTGTTTTCCGTGGTGCCCGCGATGAGGGTCTGCGCGATGATGTCGGCGACCTCCACGAAGGCGGCCTCGGAGAAGCCGCGGGTGGCCAGGGCCGGGGTGCCGATGCGCAACCCGGAGGTGACCATCGGCGGGCGCGGGTCGAACGGCACCGCGTTGCGGTTCACCGTGATCTCCACCTTGGCCAGCAGGTCCTCGCCCTGCTGCCCGTCCAGCTCCGAGTTGCGCAAATCCACCAGCACCAGGTGCACGTCGGTGCCGCCGGTGAGCACGCTGATGCCGACCGCCGCGACGTCCGGGGCGCCCAGGCGCTCGGCCAGGATCTTGGCCCCGGCGATGGTGCGTGCCTGGCGCTCGGCGAACTCCGCGGTGGCGGCGATCTTGAATGCGACCGCCTTGCCGGCGATCACGTGCTCCAGCGGCCCGCCCTGCTGTCCGGGGAACACCGCGGAGTTGATCTTCTTGGCGATGTCCGCATCATTGGTCAGGATGATCCCGCCGCGCGGACCGGCCAGGGTCTTGTGCGTGGTGGAGGACACCACGTGGGCGTGCGGGACCGGGGAGGGGTGCAGCCCGGCGGCGACCAGGCCGGCGAAGTGTGCCATGTCCACGAACAGGTACGCACCGACCTTGTCGGCGATCGCCCGGAAGCGGGCGAAGTCCAGCTGCCGCGGGTAGGCGGACCAGCCGGCCACGATCATCTTCGGCTTATGCTCCAGGGCCAGGGCCTCGACCTTGTCCATGTCGATGACCAGGGTGTCTTCCTCGACACCGTACGGGACGATGTTGTACAGGCGCCCGGAGAAGTTGATCTTCATGCCGTGGGTCAGGTGGCCGCCGTGGGCCAGGTTCAACCCCATGATGGTGTCGCCCGGACGGATCAGCGCGTGCATCACCGAGGCGTTGGCCTGCGCGCCGGAGTGCGGCTGCACGTTGGCGAACTGCGCGCCGAACAGCGCCTTGACCCGCTCGATGGCCAGGGTCTCGACGACGTCGACCTCCTCGCAGCCGCCGTAGTAGCGGCGTCCCGGGTAGCCCTCGGCGTACTTGTTGGTCAGCACCGAGCCCTGCGCCTGCATCACGGCCAGCGCCGTGTGGTTCTCCGAGGCGATCATCTCCAGGCCGCGCTGCTGGCGGGCCAGCTCCGCGTCGATGCGCTGCGCAATCTCCGGATCGAGCGTTCCGATGTCCTGCGTCAGCGACGCGGGGGCAAGGGATTCGTAAACTGCGGTCACGCTACATCGCCGCCGTTTGCGGAGGCGTAGTCCGCTGCCGAGAGCAGCGGGCCTTCCTCGGTGACCTCGACGGTGAACAGCCAGCCGGCGCCGTAGGGGTCCTCGTTCAGGATGGCCGGGTTGTCGATGGCGTCCTGGTTGACGGCAACGATGGTGCCGGTGACCGGTGCGTAGAGGTCGGAGACCGACTTGGTCGACTCGACCTCGCCGCAGGTCTCACCGGCGGTGACGGCGTCGCCGACCTCTGGCAGGTCGACGTACACGACGTCGCCCAGTGCATCGGCGGCAACCTGGGTGATGCCGACCTTGGTCGGGGTCGATCCATCGACCCATTCGTGCTCGGCGGAGTAGCGGAGGGAGGCAAGAACCTTGCTCATGGTGGATGTTTCCTCTCGAAGAATGACTGGTGGTGATGCTGGTTGTTTGTCGGTGGCGGGGGCACGGTGCGCCCCCGCCACCGACAACGTTACTTGGCTCGGGTGTAGAACGGCAGCGCGACGACCTCAAAGGCCTCCGGCTTGCCGCGAAGGTCGACATCGACCTTCGTGCCGATCTCGGCGAAGGCAGGTTCGACGTAGGCCAGGGCCACCGGGTAGCCCAGGGTCGGGGACGGCTGACCGGAGGTGACAGCACCGATCTGGCTGCCGTCAACCGTAACCGGGTAGCCGCCGCGGCCGGCGCGACGCCCCAGGCCCCTGAGGCCCACCAGGACCTTCTTGGCGCCCTCGGCCTTGATGGCCTCCAGCGCCTTGCGGCCCGTGAAGTCCTCTTCCTTCTTGAAGGAGACGATGGGGCCGAGGTTTGCCTCGAACGGGTTGCCGGCGAGGGACAGCTCGTTGCCGTACAGCGGCATGCCGGCTTCCAGGCGCAGCGAGTCGCGGCAGGCCAGACCCGCGGGGATCAGCCCGTGGTTGGCGCCCGCGTTCATCAATGCATCCCAGAGTGCCGGGGCCTGGTCGTTGGGCAGGTACAGCTCGAAGCCGTCCTCGCCGGTGTAGCCGGTGCGCGCCAACAGCACGTCAAAGCCTGCCACGGTGGCGTCGTCCGCCGCGTAGTACTTCATGTCGGAGACAAGGCCCTTGGTTGCCTCGTCGACCAGTTCGTGCAGGATGGCCACGGAGGCCGGGCCCTGCACGGCGATCAGCGAGGTGTCCGCCGAGGCGTCGGTGACAACCACGTCGAAGCCCTCTGCGCGTTCGGCCAGCGCCGCGGCAACCACCGGGGCGTTGCCGGCATTGGGCACCACGAGGAATTTTTCCTCGCCGCGGCGGTAGGTGATCAGGTCGTCAATGATGCCGCCCGCTTCGTTGCAGATGACCGAGTACTTGGCGCGGCCCACTTTCATCACGGCCATGTTGCCTGCCAGCGCGGAGTTCAGGAACTTCGCCGCCTCGGGTCCCTCGACCCAGACCTCGCCCATGTGGGAGAGGTCGAACAGGCCCGCGGTGGCGCGCACTGCCTTGTGTTCGGCCAGTTCCGAACCGTACTTCAGCGGCATGTCCCAGCCACCGAAGTCGGTGAAGGATGCGCCTAGTTCCGCATGCTTGGCATGCAGGGAGGTTTTCTTCGGGTCGCTCATCAAGCTACCTTTCGTGAGGCAAGAAACGAGTGGTCTTGGATTAGTCTTCGAAGGCTTCGGGAGCCGGGCAGGAGCAGATCAGGTTGCGGTCTCCGCCCGCGCCGTCGATGCGTCCCACGGTCGGGAAGTACTTGTCCACGCGCAGGGCATGGACCGGGAAGGCGGCCTGCTCGACGGTGTACTTGCGGTCCCAGGCGGTGTTGACCACTGCTGCCACGGTGTGCGGGGCGTTGCGCAACGGGGATTCCTCGATGGAGAAGTCCCCGGCGAGCACCTGCTGCATCTCGGCGTGGATGGCGATCATGGCTTCGATGAAGCGCTCGATCTCGCCCAGGTCCTCGGACTCGGTCGGCTCCACCATCAGGGTGCCGGCGACCGGGAAGGACAGGGTCGGGGCGTGGAAGCCGAAGTCGATCAGGCGCTTGGCCACGTCCTCGGCGGTGACGCCGGTCTTGTTGGTCAGCTCGCGCAGATCCAGGATGCACTCGTGCGCAACCAGGCCCTTGTTGCCGGTGAACAGGATCGGGAAGTACTCGTTGAGGCGCGAGGCGATGTAGTTCGCCGACAGGATGGCCGTCTTGGTGGCGTCGGTGAGTCCTTCGCCGCCCATCATCGCGATGTAGGCCCAGGAGATCGGCAGCACGCCGGCGGAGCCGAACATGGTGGCGACCACGGGGATGCCGTCGCGGATCGAGTAGCTGCCCGAGGCGTCGCCCGGCAGGAACGGGATCAGGTGCTCGGCAACGCCGATCGGGCCAACGCCCGGTCCGCCGCCGCCGTGCGGGATGCAGAAGGTCTTGTGCAGGTTCAGGTGCGAGACGTCTCCGCCGAACTTGCCCGGCTGGGCCAGGCCCACCAGGGCGTTCATGTTGGCGCCGTCGATGTAGACCTGGCCACCGGCCGCGTGGACCTTGTCGCAGACCTCGCGCACGTCGGCGTCGTACACACCGTGCGTGGAGGGGTAGGTGATCATGATGGCGGCCAGGACATCCTTGTTGGCCTCGATCTTGGCATCCAGGTCGGCGGCGTCGATGGATCCGTCGGCCGCTGTCTTGACCACGACGACCTTCATTCCGGCGAGCACCGCGGAAGCGGCGTTGGTGCCGTGTGCGGAGGCCGGGATCAGGCAGACCTCGCGGGCAGTGTCGCCGTTGGACAGGTGGTAGCCGCGGATTGCCAGCAGGCCCGCGTATTCACCCTGCGAACCGGCGTTGGGCTGGATCGAAACCCCGGCGTAGCCGGTGATCTCGGTCAGGCGCCCCTCGAGGTCGGTGATCAGTTCGCGCCAGCCCTCGGTCTGGTGTGCCGGGGCGAACGGGTGGATGGAAGCGAATTCCGGCCAGGAAATGGATTCCATCTCGGCGGTGGAGTTCAGCTTCATGGTGCACGAGCCCAGCGGGATCATGGTGCGGTCCAGGGCCAGGTCGCGGTCCGAGAGCTTGCGCAGGTAGCGCAGCATCTGGGTCTCGGACTTGATGGTGTTGAAGATCGGGTGGGTCAGGTAGTCGCTGGTGCGCTGCACTGCGACGGGCAGTTCGAAGCCCTCGGCCGTGAAGGAATCGCCTTCGATGCCGAAGACTCCCGCGAGAACGGCCACGTGTGCGGAGGTGGTGGCCTCGTCGGTGGAGATGCCCACCGTGGTGGCATCCACGCGACGCAGGTTGATGCCCGCGGCCTCGGCCTTGGCGATGATGGCGCCGGCGTCGGCGACCTTCACCTGCACGGTGTCGAAGAACGAGTCGGCTACCAGCTGAAGCCCGGCGCCGGCGAGCACGGTGGCGATGGTGCGGGCGTGGTTGTGGGCGCGCTGGGCGATGCGCTTGAGGCCCGCCGGGCCGTGGTAGACCGCGTACATCGAGGCCGTGATGGCCAGCAGCGCCTGGGCGGTGCAGATGTTGGAGGTGGCCTTTTCGCGGCGGATGTGCTGCTCGCGGGTCTGCAATGCCAGGCGGTAGGCCGGGTATCCGGCGTCGTCCTTGGACACGCCGACCAGGCGGCCGGGCAGCTGACGCTCCAGGCCGGTGCGCACGGCCAGGTAGGCGGCGTGCGGGCCACCGAAGAACAGCGGCACGCCAAAGCGCTGGGTGTTGCCCACGGCGATGTCGGCACCCTGCTCGCCCGGTGCGGTGATCATGGTCAGGGCCAGGATGTCGGCGGCAATGGTGACCATCGCGCCGCGTTCCTTGGCGGCGGCAATGACGGAGCCGTGGTCAACCACGGCTCCGTTGTTGCCCGGCTGCTGCAGCACGATGCCGGAGATGTCGCCGTCGGGCAGGCCCTGGGACAAGTCGGCGATTTCGACCTCGAAGCCCAGGGCCTCGGCGCGGCCCTGGACCACGGCGATGGACTGCGGGAAGAGGTTGGCATCCAGCACGGTCTTGGCGGTGCCCTTGGCCTTGTTGGCGCGGCGCATCAGCAGCACGGACTCGGCGACGGCCGAGGCTTCGTCAAGCATCGAGGCGTTGGCGATCGGCATCGCGGTCAGATCCATGACCATGGTCTGGAAGTTGATGAGGGCCTCGAGGCGGCCCTGGGAGATTTCCGGCTGGTACGGCGTGTACGCGGTGTACCAGGCCGGATCTTCGAGCACGTTGCGCAGGATGACCGGAGGAGTGTAGGTGTCGGAGAATCCCTGGCCGATCATCTGGGTCTTCATCACGTTCTTGTTCGCCAGCACGCGCAGGTCGGCCAGAACTTCGGCTTCGGTGCGGGGGGCGGGCAGATCCAATGGCTCGGACTGGCGGATATCGGCCGGGACGGCCGTGTCGACGAGTTCGTCGATGGAGGAATAGCCAAGCTGCGAAAGCATGGTGTCGATGTCGCTGCCCTGCGGGCCAATGTGGCGGGCGACGAACTCAGCGGACGGGGTCACGGTCATGGGGAACTCCATTGGGTCATCGGCGTGCGCGCACGCCGAACGAGCTGCAAGTTCCTCCCCGACCCTGTTGCTGTGACCTGAGAGTTTCCGCGACGTATCCGACATCAGGCCGGATTCACGTGCTTGCACCTTCGGTGAGCCGCACCGCCGAACGGCGATGTTGCTACTTTCCAGAGTTGCCTCTTCGCGGCGGTACGGGGGCCTGAGAGTTTCCCGGGGAGGAATTGCTCCTACGGCGCCCGACCAACTTTCGCTGAACGGGACTCTCCCGCCGCATGTCAGTGGCTGCGCCTCTTTCGAGGCACGGCTCCCATCCTACCGGCGAAGCGTGAGCCAAACAACACGGGCACCCCCTGCCCAAGCCAGCGATGGTTTTTGGGTGCCCGCTCGGGAATTGTCAGGCTTCGGGCCCGTCTGGCCCTCCCCGCGGGGACGCGGATCCCCGCTAGTCGTCTTCTGCGTCGTCGAGCAGGCAATTCGGCTTGGCCTCGAAGCGCGGGCCGACGTCCACGGAATACGGCGGGCCCCACTGGTTGCTGTAGCGCACGCGCACGGCGCGCAGCGAGGACCCGGTGTTCGGGTCGACGGCCCCGGCCGCCAGGATCGGCCCGTGGGCCGTTGTGGCACCGGCAACGCCGACGACCACGGCGGCGACAGAGACGATCCCGTCGTTGGCTCCGAGTACCCCGGCGCACAGCCAGTTCAGCCTTTCGGCCGCACCCGGGTTGTGCGGTTCATCCTCGTGTTGTCCCGGCGGTGCCTGTTGCCCGTCCATGCCCGCCAGCAAAGCACCCTCGAACATTTCCTGGCCAGCGGTACGACCTTTGGCTACCGGGCCGCCGGTGCCTGAAGCGAGACGTAGCGCGGGTACCGGGCGGACAGGCTGTCCCCCGACGAGGTCCCGGTCAGCCGGCGCTTGACCCACGGGGCCAGGAATTCCTTGGCCCAGACCGCGTCCGCTCGCAGCTTTGCGGCCCACGACTGCTCAACCAGCGGCGGGAGCTCGGGTATCTGGATGTCGCTGTCCTGTTCCAGGACCTCGAGCACCTTCCTGGACATCAGGGTGTGTCCGGCGGTGCCCATGTGCAGTCGGTCGGGGGCCCAGTAGCGCCAGTCCTGGAATTCGCGCCAGCGCCAGTAGTCGGCGATCACTGCCCCGTGTCGCTCGGCGATCTCCCGTACGGCCTCGTTGTAGATGGCGGTGCGGCCGCGGGTCTTTTCGAAGATCGCCGAGCCGTTGGAATCAAACCCGGTGAACAGCAGCAGCGAGGCGCCGGTTGCGGCCAGCCGGCCAACCGTCTCCTCGTACCTGGACATCATGGCGTCGATGTCGACGCTGGGACGCAGGATGTCGTTACCGCCCATGTACAGGCTGACCAGCGTCGGGCGCATGGACAAGGCCACGGGCAGCTGTTCGGCGATCACCTGCCCGACCTTCTTGCCGCGGATCGCCAGGTTGGCATATCCCCACTCCGGGTCCGCACAGAGTTGCTCGGCAACCCGGTCGGCCCAGCCGCGCACCTGGTTCGGCCGGTCCCCGTCCACATCGCCCATGCCCTCGGTGAACGAGTCGCCCAGGGCCAGATATCGTTTCGAAAATTCCACGCCCCCAGCGTATCGCCGCCACCACCCTTGTTCCGGCACCGAGGTGACACGCTGCGCACCACCCGGGGCCCGGCCTCGTTGACATCACTCACCGGCTGCACCGTGCCGGCACACAGCGGGCACCTAGCCAACGCGCGCACGCTGGAAAACATGAAGACCACAAACCGGCGCAAGACCCACCGCACCAACGGGCAGCGGGCCCGGAACGTCATTGGCCACGGTGCCGATCCCCTCAGCATGCCGGAGCACGCGCACGACCCCGGGGCGGACGGCAGCGGCCCGGTTTCCGTGGGCCCGGACACCTACGAGGTGCGCTGCGACGTCGTGCCCACCCACCAGGGCACCGACCCCGCGCAGATCCCCTGGCTCGAGGAAATCCGCGGCGACCAG
Organism: Arthrobacter sp. AQ5-05; assembly: GCF_003287975.1. Lineage (GTDB taxonomy): Bacteria > Actinomycetota > Actinomycetes > Actinomycetales > Micrococcaceae > Paeniglutamicibacter. Next base: position 2,709 of record NZ_QMKQ01000003.1, on the reverse strand, counting down.
CACCTGAACGACTCCTACTCCGGGGTCATCTAGCCGGCCAGCAGCACCTGGCGGGCCAGCACGCTCAGCTGCCCGCCGCGCGACCCGGTCCCGTTGGCCTCGGCCCGTGCCGGGACATAGCCCAGCGCCAATCCGTAGGCCGGATCCGCGTAGCCCAGCGAGGCGTTGGCCCCGTCGTGGCCGAAGGCCCGTGCGGACCCGAAGTCGTTGTTCGCATGGGCCTTCATGAACCCGATCCCGAAGGCCCCGGGATAGCCACCGGCCCGGTCCAGCCCGAACACCCGGTCCTGGCTGACCGCCGCAATGGTTTCCGCGGTCAGCAGCGGCGCGTGCTCGTCCCCGGATTCGTCGACGAAACCGGTGCTGACCAGCGCATAGAGCTTGGCCAGCCCGCGTGCGTTCGCCACCCCGCCGATCGCGGCCAGGCCGGCCTCGCGGATGGCCCGCACATTGGGCACGTCCATGATCTCGAAGCTGGGCCCCTTGGGTCCCTCGAACCCGCCGGTCGAGTTCATGGCCAGCCCCATCGGGGAGAACGGGTCGATGAAGGGAGCCGGCTCGCTGTTGGCGCCCTTGAGCACCGGGCGGAAGCGCGGTTCAAGTTCCTCGGGCAGGCCCAGGTGGAAGTCGATGTCGTGCGGGGCTCTGATGCGGCGTTCGAAGATCTCCTGCAGGGTTTCCTGTGCGCAGCGGCGGGCGAGTTCCTCCATGAACACGCCCATGGTCAGCGCATGGTAGCTGTGCGTGCTGCCCGGGATCCACAGCGGTGCGGTCGCCCCGATGATGCCGGCGGCCAGCCGCGAATCAATCAGTTCCTCCTGGGTGAACCCGCCGGCGACCCCGGGCAGGCCCGCCTGGTGGCTGAGCAACTGCGCCACGGTGATCGATGCCTTGCCGGCGGCGGCGAACTCGGGCCAGTACACGGCCACCGGTGCATCCAGGTCCAGTAGGCCCTGCTGCACCAGTAGTGCCATGACGATGGCCCCGGCCCCCTTGGAGCAGGAGAAGACCCCGGTCATCGAGTCAGGGGTGCAGTGCTCACCGACGCTCATGTCCAGCACCAGGTTCCCGTCCTGGTAGATGGCCAGCTGCCCGGAGTAGTCCGAATCGTTGGCGGCGAAGGAATCCATCAGCTCGGCCACCTGGGCGAAGCGCTGGTCAATGACATTGGTGTGGTTTCTCTGCATAGTCACGGCCCCCACATTACCGACCCACCCGCACCCGACGGCCGCCGACCTGCTTAGGCGGTCGGCGTTTCCTGGCGGTAGCGCAGCAGCCAGCGTCCGTCGACCCGCTGCCAGAACGACGAGCACAGCACCGCTTGGTCACCGGCCAGCAGCCGGTAGGCCAGTTGCACCTTGTCCATTCCCCATGGCGTGGCGGCCAGAACCTGTAACGCACCGCCCGTGGGCAGCGGCTCGGCGGCGTTGAACGCGGCGATGATGGTGGAGCGGTCTGTCAGCGAACCGTCACGGCTGATCTCCTGGAATTCCGGGTGCAGGAAGGCCATGACCTCTGTCAGGTCCCCGCGCACCGCCGGGGAGAGAAGCTCGGTTTCCAGTTCGAAGACCATCTGCACGTCCGCGGCGAGTCGGGCCGCCGGTTCGGACGGCACCTGTTCGGCAGGCACAGGTTCGGACGGCACCGGTTCGGACGGCACCGGTTCGGACGGCACCGGCGCTTCCAGGTCCTCGAAGATCATCGAGTCGTGGCCGTCGGGCGCCGGAACCGCGTGGTTGGCGGTGCCTTCGGCCGCACCCTGAACACCATCGAGCCCCGGTCCGGCATCTGGTTCCTGGCCGGCCTGGTAGGCGGTGGCCGCGGCGCGGGCACGGTCGTCTGCGGCCTCATTGAGCTCGTGCCCGGCGTGCCCCTTGACCCATTCGAAGGTGTACTTGCGGCCCTTGATGGCGGCGTCGATGTCCTTGAGCAACTCCAGATTCAGCACCGGCTTGCCGTCGGACTTCTTCCAGCCCTTTTTCTTCCAGCCCGGCATCCACTTGGTCACCGAGTTGATCACGTATTGGGAATCGCACAGGATGTGCAGTTCCTCCTCGGGCAGGTGCGCGGTGGCGCGGAAAAGGTCAAGCACGGCCATGAGCTCGCCCATGTTGTTGGTGCCGTGGGCCCAGCCGCCGGCGGCCCAGCGGTCGTCGTCGATGTACCAGGCCCATCCTGCCGGTCCCGGGTTTCCAAGGGCTGATCCGTCTGCGGCTGCGGTGATCGTCATATTTCAATCCTGCCACGGCACCACCGACGCTTTCACATCGGTGCAGTTCGGCGGGGCCCACCCATGGCCTTGTCCGCGTCCAAGTCGTACGCTGGGGCCATAGGGGATGGGGGCCGGAGACCGCGGCACCATGCAACACCGCCATCGAAGGCTTGGTGCCGTCATCGCGCCCGGGGATCTGCTTTTCCCCGCACACCGCAACGCCCGTACAGGCTTTCGCTTCCCGGTTCCCGTCCGACGGAAAGAAACAGAACTGCGGAAGGTAGTGGTGCCCGTGCCTGGAAACAAGGCCGTAGCCTACGTGAAACCCGGGGTCGTCGAGGTCATCGATACCCCGTATCCCACCCTTGAACTCAGGGACGGACCCGGGGTCAACCCCGCCAACGTGGGGCGCAAGGTCCCGCACGGGGCCATCCTGCGCACCGTGAGCACCAACATCTGCGGCTCCGACCAGCACATGGTCCGCGGCCGCACCACCG
>NZ_QMKQ01000002.1 GCF_003287975.1 Arthrobacter sp. AQ5-05 | reverse complement strand
AAAACACTAAGACGAGAAAGATGCCAGGAATCCCCGGAAACCCGGGCCAATCCCGGCATCCCTCGGCTTAGCGTTTTCCTCGGCATAATCCGTGTTAAGCCGAATTCGGCTTAACAGCGACAACGGCTCCGAGTTCCTCAACGAAGGGGTCTACCGGTGGTCCGAGCACCATGCCCTGGTCCGCTCCCGCTCCCGCCCCAGGCACTCGAACGACAATCCGTGGGTCGAGCAGAAGAACGGTGACATCGTCCGGCGCAGCGCGTTCCGCTACCGGTACGACACCGCCCACGAGCTTGAGCTGCTGAACAGGCTGTGGCTGCTGGTGAACCTGCGCAAGAACCTGTTCCTGCCCACACGGAAGGCCATCGGGCACCGCCGCACCCGTTCCGGGCGCTACGTGCGCGACTACGACGCCCCGCGGACCCCGGCGCAACGGGTGACCGACACCGGAATCCTCCTGCCGCCCCAACGCGAGCACCTGGCCCGCCTCTACGACACCGTGGACGTGGCGGACCTGAGCAGGCAGATCTCCCGGATCCAGGGAGAACTCATCGGCTACGCACGGACCAAGACCCGGAGCCAGGCATCCAAGGTCGCATAGATTATCGCGAGCATGGCCCATGTTTTGGCGAGCACTTTAGATGAGGCACGGACCCTGTCTTTCGCGAGCATCTTGACATGAGGCACTGCGCCCTTCGGCCTGCGCGGAGGTTCCTTTCTGAGGCAACGTATCAACCTTCCCGGAGGTATTGACATGACGCAACAGGCCCTTCGTGTTGAATCATGAAAAGTGCTCGCGACCCTTCTATGGATCAACTCAAGAGGGCCGGCAGTTTCCTGAAGAGTTGGCGGGCGATGAATCGTTTGATGCAACGGCGGATGTCGCGAAGGGTCTTGCCTTCGACTGTCCGTCGTTCGACGTATGCGATGGTTGCGGGGTTGTGGGCCATTCGGGTGCGGGCAATCGTGTGAATGGCCTTGTTGAGCTGTCGGTCGCCGTGGCGGTTGAGCCGGTGGCGGGTCTTGTTGCCCGACGAGGCGGGGATTGGGTTCACCCCGGCCAGCGCGGCGAAGGCGGCCTCCGAATGGACTCGACCGTGGTGCGAATAGGAGACGAGAACCTGGGCCGCGGACACGGGCCCGACACCGGGCAGGTCCAGCAGGCCGGCTGCCACCAGGCCCACGACCTCCAGCCGCTGCTGGTGGTTCGCTTCCAGCTCGCCGTGGAACCGGAGGATGGCGGTGGCCAGCCGCTTGGCCTTGGCGCGGGCGATCTTGGTTGACAGGTCGTCGTCGCGGCAGGCTCGCCAGCGGCTGACCGTCAGGACCTGCCCGTCGGCGAGGGCGTTGCGGGCATCGACACCCAGGTCCATGGTCCGCAGCATGGAGTTGAGCATCAGCCGGTCGGCGGTGCCCTGGCGTTCCATGGCGGTCCGGGTGTTGAGCAGGATCCGCAGGGCCTCGCGGTTGCCCTCGGCGCGGGGGTCCAGCAGGGCCTCGACCTGTTCGCCGAGCACCGTGCGGGCTGCCGCCAGGGCATCAATGTCGTCGGACTTGCAGCGTCCCGTGCGGGAGGTCCGGCGCGGCGGCCGCACCACGCAGAGCTCCAGTTCCGTGGAGCGCAGGGCACGGGTCAGCCCGGAGCAGTAGGAGTTGGCGCCCTCGATGGACACCAGGGTCCGGCCCGGTTCGCTGCGCCGGGCGATCCACGCGATGGCCCGCTTGAGGCCCGCAGTGCTGGTGGGGAACGTGGCGGTGTCCACGAGGCCGCCGGTGGTGGCCGCCAGGATGGCGTAGGTGTTGGTGCGGGCGGGGGTGTCCACACCGACGATGTTCGTGTGTTTTTCCCGGACTGCACTCATGGCAGTGGCTTCCTTCCGAAGACGGGATGCTGGTCGGCCGGCCAAGGGTGGGATCGCGCCGTGGCAATTCTCTAACGAGTCACATCCCGCAGGGTTGCGCGGGACGGACAACCTTGTATCAGGCCACCGTGCGAGCCAGGCTGGCCCCATGGTCCAGGTGGACAAGTCGCGAGTAAGATACTGCCTCCAGACAGGTCTGAAATAAGTCGAGTCACACCCGGTCCCTGTGGGTCAAGTCTGACAGTCAGCCTCAGGCTTGCCACTATCCATTAGAGAAATGGCTGGGCTAAAGGGAAACCATCCGACGATGCACGCGCTGGTCCGGGACTTGCTCTGGGCCGAGGTCCCGGTCACCGACACCACCAACAGCACTGGTTATGGGTGGGTGGTGATCCGCAAGATTCAGCTCGTCATGCTGGTTGCCGTAATCTCTCCGGACTGGCCCAGGCTGCGCCAGTAGCGCCCGGCTGATCCGGGAACAAATCCACCAGGGTACGACCAGCGTCGAAACGGTGTTGATCCTGACTGGCTTCCCGCCCCACCTTGCCGGCCAGGGATACGTTGCGGACCTTGTGCGGGGCACTGGTCCATTGAAGACAATATCCACCGGGACAACACATCTCAGGAGGACCGCAACCAGATGCGCACCGGGCACGCACCGGGGAGCCTCGCCGCCCTGACTGACCAACGCGGCGCTCAACGCGCTGCGTGCCACAGGCTTGACAGAGATCCGGCTAGCCACCCGGGCCTTGCACGCGCAGAACAAGCCGATCCAGCAAGTCCAGGCCGTAGTCTAAATCAATTTCCAGAATGCAACGGCTCTGCTCAAGGTCCCCTTGCTGGGAACCGTGGAAGGCAAGGGCTTCGTGTTCATCGACGTCGACGACACTCAGCATTATCGAGGTCCACGGCTACCAGCAGCAGGGCACAGGTTTCGGTTACTCCGGGGCCTGCGGCCTGAACGCACTGCTGGGAATCGTCTCCTGCGCGGGGCACGCCCCTGGGAATCTTGGCCCAGCGCCTGCGCAAGGGCTCGGCGTCCTAGGCCTGCGAGCGGCCAGCTTCGTCACCGAGCCCTTGCGAACAGGACGAACGTTTGCCGCCGAGGGCCGGTTTCTTGTCCGCACCGATTCCGCCTGCTACTACTAATCCGTGGTGGCCACCGCGCTGGCCCAAGGCACTGACATGTTCGTGACGGTCCGCATGAACTCCTCCGTCAAGAAGGCCATTGCCTCGATTGCGGACGACGCGTGGGAAACCATCCAATATCCTCAAACCATCTTCGATCAGGACACCGAACGGTGGATTTCCCGGGCCGAAGTCGCGGAAGTTGACTACGCGGCCTTTGCCTCCAAGAAGGAAAGCGCCTGGACACCCAGACTGCCGATCGGGCGCCGCAGTCCCGAGCTGAATCCAATAAGGCCGCCGGGCAGGGCACCCTCTTTGGCCCCTACAGCTTCCACGGCGTATTCAGCACCATCGCCCGCAACGTGCTGGGCACAATGGACATGGACAAGACCCACCGCCAACTCGCGATCATCGAGTCCGCCAACGCCGAGCCGAAGGATTCAGCACTGTCTAACTTGCCCTTCGGGAAAATTCTACGCCAACGCGGCATGGCTCCACGCCGCTGCCATCGCCTACAATTTCACCTGGTCCGCCGAAATCCTCGACGCGGGCCGCTTCACCCGCGCGAAGAAGCGAACCCTGCGTACCAAACTCATTTACGTCCCGTCACGGATCCCCTCCATCGCCCGGAATATCACCTTGCACCTGCCACGGGTCTGGCCCGCGGCCCAGGCCTGGACATAGCACTTCACCAACGTCCAAGCACTTACGCAAGCGGCCTGAACCACCCGTCCACCCAGCCACCCCGGCGCAACCAGAAACCAACGATAGAACACCACCGGCAGCGAGGCCGGCACCCTTCCCGCGCCCCAAAACGAAACCGCCCCCGAATCCGGGAATCAGGTCCGGACCCGAAAGCGGATCGGTGGATCAAGGCTGTGGATCAAGGCTTAGGGGCGAACGCAGTCAGTGCGCTCACCCCTAAGCGGTAGCCCTACGGAACTGCGGGGATACGCGCGTCGATACCCGCGAAGAGGCCGCTCAGTGCACCGCCGAGGGCCGCGACTGTTACGATGATGGCGACCGCGATCAGCGCGACCATCAGTCCGTACTCGACGGCGGTTGCGCCCTTCTCCTCGCGGCGCAGTTTGCCGGCGACGGTCTCCATGGCGATGTAGATGTTTGCGAACAAGGTGTTCATGATGAAACTCCATTTTCTACGTCAAGAAGGTGCGAAATTCTTTCGCCCCCCAGCGAATCATTCTTGATGAGAAATTTTTGGAGGAATGAAGTGGTCCCCAAGAAAAACTAGACCCCATTAGATGCCAATTACATTTGTAATCCCCCAGGCGGTTCCCCAACCGCTGGCATCTGATTTGGAGTCTAGGAGAGTTTTTTGAACTTGTAAAGCCTTTTCTAGAATTCCTGCAGCAGCACCGTAATGCTCGACAAATACGATCAACGATTGGTTTTGGCCCGCGTCGATTTGTCCGAAGTTGGCCTCGAAGGCTCGAAGCTGATTCGTTGGATGGGTGGGGAGCGCTTCCCGAACAGGTCGGTGAGTGAATTGGTTGCATCAGGAATTCCTCACCATGCGGTGCGCCTTTGGGTCCGGGAGTCTTGGTTGCTGATCAAGTCGATATGGATGCTGCAGTTCATTGCTCTGGTCAACCCAAATCTGTTGGAGCATACTGGTGGGGCAAGCGCTCCAACGCCTGAAACGTGGAAGGTAGTGCGGTCATGGTTGGCTCGTGGCAAGCATTGGTTATTGACTGTGAAAACCCAGATACGTTGGCCAGCTTCTATGAGGAGCTGCTGGGTATGGTTCGTGTCGAGAATGACGACGGCTGGGTAGGAATCGGGGATGCGCCCGATAGGCCGGCCATCGCCTTTCAGCGGGTCGACCCGTACGTCGCGCCGGATTGGCCTGGGCATGTGCAACCGCAGCAAGCTCACATCGATGTCCGGGTCAAGGACCTCGACCTTGCCGAGGTCGAGGTCTTGTCCATGGGTGCTACCGTGACGGGTTCAGGGTCCAAGACCTACAGGGTGTACCTGGATCCGCAGAAGCATCCGTTCTGCCTTGTCAGCTGGTGATTTATATTTCACCAGGAGTCGGTTGTGAGACCTCTGCAGCAACCACGATCGTCGGTAAATGTCGTGTGCGCTATCAAGGTTGTTTGGACCCTGGACGCCACCCCGCCTGCCCATGAAACATAGTTCTTGACAGTGGTTTCGCCGATCCCCAGAACCCGTCCGGTCGGGTGCTTGGTGAGACCAGAACCGAGCTTCTTCAGGACCTGCAATTCTCGCTCGGTAAGCACAGCGCGTAGGTACATTTCCAGAACCTGTGCCGGTTGTATGGGGGAACCGTCGCTCGCTTCGATAATGCCGCCGGAGACCTGCAGTTTCTTGCAATCTCCCCACGCAGGCCGTAGGCCTTCAAACTTGAGGGACCGTCAGATTCAATTCGTCCTGACTGCCCAATTATTGGTAGTTCTCTGCCAAGATGATTTGAACGATCAGTCACCAACATGGGTTCTTGGGGTAAGACACTCATTGCGTGGCCATAAAAGAAATTGGGTGCTGGGCATGGCGGATGCCAGACAAACGCGTCGCAATGTCGCTGTTTTTCTTGACATGGAAAACCTTGTTGGAGGAACTCCAACTGGTTCCAGCGGGCTGAAATTGGGTGAGCTTGTTCTGGGCATCGAAAACCTCGTTTGGAAATCTGGAATCGGCTCATGCTCAGCGATGGTTCGAGCCTATGCGCATTGGGGAAGGCCAGTGATGGCAGGTTTTCAGCGGGAGATACTCGAGTATGGGGTCGAGCCGATCCAGATTTTCTCATTCGACAAGAACATCAAGAATGCCGCTGACATCGAATTGTGCGTCGATGTCCTCTCGGTGGCCTATGAATCGCCATGGATTGATGTGTTTGTGATCGCTACCGGGGATGGCGGGTTTGTGCCTCTTGTCCGGCGACTACATGCCATGAACAAGTACGTGATTGTGGTGTCAACGAATGCCCCGAGATCCGGTGGGGTCAATTCGCTGCTGAAGTCGGTTGCCGATGAATACCACCAAATACCGATGTCGCAGGAGTCCATGATGGACCTACGGCAGCCAGCGCATGATGACTCATCAGTAAACGCTTCGCCAGCCAAAGAGCAACCCAAAGTCGCCGAAGCTGCAATGCAGAAGCAGTGTGCGTCAAAACCAAATGCCAAGAACGTTCATTCGGCTTCCACAGTGGAGCAGACGAAGATCGACGCCGTATCAGAATTGCGCCGCGCCATTCTGGCAATCATCAAAAAGACCCCTGAACTCGTGGTTTCACATAGGGTCAATGCTGCGGCATTGGGCAGCAAGCTGCGCAGCGAGTATCCGCAGCTTAGTTACAAGGCTTGCGGGTCCAAGACCCTGAGCGATTTCTTGAAAAACCACTGTGCGCTCGGGGTTCTCAAGACGGATGCAGTCAAGGCGCCAGGCCCATCAGCGGTGTTTCCCAACCCAGCAAAGAATCCAGCGCCGACTACGTCCGAACCAGTGCGGGTTCCCACTCCAAGATTCTTTCTGGAAGCGGTCCGCAAAGAGTTCACGACCGGCACCGTAGGCCACAGAATCCGGGCAAACGGTACAGAGGGTATGAAACTCAGCGACGTCGGGACGCAGCTGAGAATCGCTATCACGGGCTTCACGTCTCCAAATGCGGGATTCCCATATCTCCATCAGGTACTGGAGCAGGCATTGGACGCCACAGAGTATCGCGTCGTCCGCTCCGAAGTGCGAAGCACGACAGTCGTGCATTCTTCGCATTAGTGAAGTAGCTGGGGCTTCGCCAATGCGCAACATCCATGGCGTACGCCTGCGCCGGGTTGTACGCTAACCACAGGGAATATTGGGCTTGGGGCCGTGGCAAACCGAATGCGGCCAATCGCATTGGTGGGGAATGATGCAGAACAAAAAGTGGCTGGCTTGGGCGCTCGCCGTCATCGTCGTGCTCGTGGGGGCTTCGATCGCCTTCAACGTCGCTGCGCGAACACCTGCGGCAACGCAAGCCGGTATACAACCGAGTCCCAGCGCGTCCAACAGCGCAGCAGGACCCACCGGTTCGGCAAGTCCGAACGTGACAGTTCCCGGCAGTGAAAGTGCCTCGGCGTCGACCTCGGCCACCGAAAAGGACCCCTCGTCCCGGCCGCCGGCATCGTCGACCAAGGCACCCGCGTCTTCTAAGGCGCCGAGTACCGCGGCTCCCGGCTCGGCGATCGAATCACCTAAGCTCGAGGTTCCGGCCAGTGCCAAGCCCAGCGCGACCACGTTGCCGAAATCCGTGAAAAAGGCCCCGGTGCTTTCCGGTACGGTTCCCAAGGAGGGGACGGCCAAGGGGAATCTCACCTCGGGATTCCCCACCAAAGCAATGCCGATCCCTGAGGGCGCGCACATCGTTGATTCGTCCGTGAGCACGCAGAAGCGCAACGTCCAGGTGGCGGTCAACTACCGCACCTCGCTGGGCGTCGAGGCTGTCCTGAAGTACTACGAGGCCCAGGCGGCCAAGCGTGGCTGGGTCGCCACCCGGGGGACCACGGCAGACGGAGCCAAGAGCATCACGCTGGGCTTCGGGGACGACAGCTTGGTTGCGACCGTCCGCACCGCGCCCACGGGTGCCACCACGGTCGCCGCATTCGGTTCCTACGTGGTCGGGAAGTAGTCGACGTGAAGTCCAAACGACAGTACCTCCTCGCTGCCGTGGTCTTGGTGGCCGTCCTGGTGGCCGCGGGCTTCGCGGTGAACTCGTTCATGGGGTTCCAGGAACGAACCCAGGAACCCGCTGTCGCGGCGCAACAGAACCCGGAGGGCATCGCCCAGATCCCGCTGGAGAACGCAGTGGTCTTCCGCGACACCCGTGCCACCGTTGACTACGGCAAGGTCGCCTGGGCGCCCCTGGACAGCCCCAACGGGGCGCGCACCGACACGGGGCTGTCCTGCGACAGGGTGTACCGCACCGGAGGGATGCTCTCATGCCTCAGTGCCCAGCGCGGCATGAACACCAGCTACGATTCGACCGTCTACAGCATCGGCGGGCACCTGCTGGCCGAGAGGGCCCTGCCCGGGGAGCCCAGCCGCACCCGGGTCTCGCCCACCGGCATGGTCGGGGTCACCGCCTTCATCACCGGCGAATCCTATGACTTCGTCGGGTTCTCCACCGAGACGGTCATTGCCGTGCCCGGAGGCACCAACTACGGAAACCTGCAGGACTTCGACATCCTTGTTGGCGGGACGAAGCTGACCGCCGAGGACCGGAACGTCTGGGGCGTGACCTTTGCCAAGGACGCCCAGACCTTCTATGCGACGGCGGCCTCGGGCAAGCAGACCTGGCTGGTGCAGGGCTCGCTGCGGGACAAGAGAATGACCGCGATCGGGGAGAACGCCGAATGCCCCTCGATCTCCCCGGATGGCAAGCTCATTGCCTACAAGAAGCGCCGGGCGGATTCCGATCCGGCGCATTGGGACATCGCGGTGCTGGACATCGCCAAGAAGACCGAGACGCTCTACCCGCTCGAATCGGGTTTTGACGACCAGCTTGAATGGCTGGATGCCGACACCCTGCTCTTTGGCCAGCCGCGGGAAGAGACGCCCGGGGATGCCGACATCTTCTCCCTGGACCTGGTTCCCGGAGCCACCCCGAAGATGTTCATTGAACATGCGTGGTCGCCCTCCATCCAGCGCTGAGGAACTGGAAGAAGGGCGACCACTGGTGTCGATGCCGCCGCAGGGCCAAAGCCCCTACGGCCGCGAGTAGATCAGGTCCACGAAGTAGTTGTTGCGCAGCGTCGTGGTGGACGTTGGCATGACGCCTCCCGAACCGTAGCGGTACCTGCCGTTGCTGGTGTTGGCCGTGACGGTTCCGTCGGTGAACTTCTTGGAGAAGAACATTGCCGTGGTGGAGACATGCCCCCGGGGTGCCAGGTAGGAGACCGTGTAGGTCCCCGCCGGCAGGGCCAGCGGCGTGGCAAAGGTGGCGCTTTGCCATCCGCGGGTGCTTTCACCCGTGAAGGTCACCGTGCCGAGCCGCTGCCCGCTGTTGTTCCAGATGCTCCCGGTGTGGGTGCCGGTGTTGGTGAGCTCCTTGAAGAACCTCACCCCGTGGGCAGTGATCGGGACCGTGGTGCTGAACCGCAGCCCGACCTCGACCGACCGGGTGTCCAACGAGTCCGACACCACTGGAAGCAACGAACCAAACAGGTTCACGGTGGTCGCGGTCGGTGACGGGCTCGGCGTTGGCGTCGGGCTCGGTGACGGCGACGGGGTTGGCGTCGGCGTTGGCGACGGCGACGGCGACGGGCTTGGGCTCGGTGTGGGCGTCGGGCTTGGCGAGACAGTGGGCGTTGGGCTTGGACTTGGCGTCGGTGTGGGTGTGGGCGAAGGCGCTGGTGTGCTCACCGTGCTGTAGACAAGGTCCACGAAGTAGTTGGTGTTGCCCCAGGTGTTGCTCGGGACGGTACCCCCTGGTCCGTAGGCGAAGAGGCCGTTGCTCCCCACGGTGCTCAGCGGGCCCACGGTGCGTGGCTGCGCAAAGTCACCGGAGGTAAAGGCGTAGCCTCCGTTGGGTGCAAGGTAGGAAATAATGAAGGTCTGGTTTGCCGTGATGCGCACCGGATTGCTGAGCACCACGGTTTGCCAGCCGGTGGAGGTCTCGTTGGTGAATGTGGCGGTCGCCAGCCGGGTTCCGGTGTCGCTCCACACCGAACCGGTGTGGACGCCGGTGTTCAGGGTTCCCTTGTAGAAACGAATGGCTGAGACATCGATGTCCTGGGACGTCTGCAGGCGCAGGCCGAGCTCCACGGATCCCGGATCCTGCGGGTCCAGCGTGGCGGGCACCTGCGTACCCAGGAACGTGGACACCGATCCGTCGGAGCTGGCCGTGTAGAAGGACCAGCTTTGGTCCGCCAGCAGCGCACCTCCGGTACTGGCAACGTTCTTCAACGAGGCGGTGTAGGCCTGGCCGTTGGACAGATCCTGGGACGGGGTGAACGTCAGGGTCTTTCCGTCACTTGAGCTGGAAACGGTGCCGGCCACGGATCCCGAAGGATTGCTCAGTGTGTATTGGTAGCCCGGCGCAACGGCCTGGCTCAGGACGGTGACGACCTTTGCCGTGACCGGAACCTCGAGTGCCCCCGGTTGTGGGGACCGCGAGATGACCGTGATGGCTTGGGCTCCGTCCGGAACGAATGCCACATCCAGCAGGTAGTCGGTGCTGGTGCTGTTGTTGGGGAAACCCGACGAGTACGTAAAGGCGCCGGCATTGGCGCTGGTGCGCAGCGGACCGAAGCTCTTGGCGTCAAGCAGCCCGTTGGGTGTCACCGAATACGTTCCGTCGGTCGTGTAGGCAACCATGTACTCTGCATTGGCAATCACGGACACCGGCGTGGAGAACGCGGCATATTGCCATCCGGAAGCACTGTTGTTGGTGAAATTCACGCTGGCCAGCAGGGTGCCGCCGGAGGAGAACAACTTGCCCGTGTGGGCTCCGAGATTCCCCGCGTCCTTGTAGAACTGGACGCCGGCGATCTTGCCGCCCTCGGTGGGCGTGAAACGCATGCCCAGGGTCAGCGGGGTGCGGTCGTCAACCAGGCCGGTCGTGGGAACCGCGGAGTCCTGGTAGAGCCCGCACGGGCAATCGCCGGCAGCGGTGTCTGCCATCACGGTGGTGAAGCTCCAGCTGGTTCCGCTGCTGACGGCATTGCCCTGGGCGTCCTGTGCGGACACCGTGGCCGTATAGCCGCTTCCCAGGGCCAGGGCGTTGGCCGGGGTGAATGTTGCCCGGCGTGCCGTCGAGTCGTAGCCGGTGGTCCCGGCCACGGAAGCGCCCGCGGCGGTCTTCAGCGAAATGTCCACGGTGCCTGGTTGCACGGCGCGCGAGAATGTCACGGCAATCGGCGTGCCGGCCGGCACGCTCCTGGCGGTGTCCAGCGGGCTCTGGTTGTAGGCGCGCAGCGGGGAGGAATCCTCCGATTCGAAGATGGCATCCACGTAGTAGTTGCCTTGTTCGAAGCTGCTGGTGGGCATGGATCCGTTGGTGTCGTAGACCCCGGCGGGATTGGCTCCAAAGCCGCCGGCCACGTGCAACGGGTCAACGCCGACCCCGGAATACGCATAGAGGTAGCTCTTGGCCGCATAGTGCCCGGTGTTCGTCGAGTAGGAAACGACGTATTCGGTTCCCGCCGTGACGGCGATGGGAGAGGAGAACCTGGCCTCCTGCCAACCGCTGGCCGTCTCGCCGGTGAAGGTCACGGTGGCCAGGCGCTGCCCGCCCAGGGACCACACCGAGCCGGTGTGCGTTCCGGTGTTGGCGGTGCTCTTGTAGAAGCGGACACCGGCAACATAGCCGTCGGTGGTCGGGGTGAAACGCAACCCGAGTTCCACCGCGGACGTATCCCCGGAGTCGGCCGTGGCCGGCGCCGTTTCCCCGAAGACGCTGTAGGGGCCGCCGACGGTCAGCGGAATGACGGTTGCGGTTGCCGGGTAGTTGGCGCTGTCATCGATGCCGCGCACCCACAGGGCCTCGCCGTCGATGCCATGCTGGATGTAGTCAAATGACCAGCTGGTGGTTCCCTGGGCTGGGTGCCAATGTGCCCCGGCGTCGGTGGAGTATTCCACCCCGGCGACCACGCCGCCCCCGGAATCGACCGCGGTGCCGGAGACGGTGTACTTCTTGCCGTTCTTTGCGCTCGCCGGCGGGGGAGTGGTGACGCTGATGCTTGGTGCGGTGGTGTCGGTCGACTTGGCTGCGGCCACCATGCCGGCCATCAGCGTGGAGGGCTGCGCCCCCATGTCGGCCAGCAGGTTGATTTGTGCCTGCTGCATGATCGGGTCCGCGGGCGCGCCGTCTCCGTCGTGTTCCGCGTCCAGCCCCCAGGTCCACTGGATTGACCCGGCCGAGAACACCAAGGCGCCGCTGGCGGCCTTGTAGAGGCTCAGGTGGTGCGTGGTGGTGCCCGGGGCCACGGTATTGCCGAAGTCCTGCAGGTACTCCGGCACGGGGCCGGTGGTGGTTGACAGGAACACCTGCCCCGCGGGCCGGTAGCCGTTGTCCGGCGCCTCATTGGACTCATAGCCGATGGTGTGCGGTGCCAGGGCACGCTTGGTGCCCGAGGCCAACGTCGTCAATGAGGTGTTTCGCCACAGCCGCGCCTTGCCTTCCTGGGCATTGACGGTGACCGGAAGGTCCCCGTTGTTCACGAAGTACAGCGACCCGGTCAGCGCGTTCTCCGGCATCGCGGCACCGGCGCTCACCGGGGCAAAGCGCGGGTCGCGGGTGGTGCCGGTCCATTGGGTGTTCGGGTCGATCTTCGCGTTGGACCAGGTCTCCTTGTAGCTGACCATGGTGCGGTAGGCAGTTCCGTCGGTGGCCGAGGCCTCGTAACGGGTGCGCCAATAGGCCTCGTTGCCCGAGAGGAATTGCAGGTTCACGCCCGCGTCGCGTGCCTTCTCGAAATTGTTCCACTGGTTCACGGACCAGTATTCGTCGTGCCCCACCGAGAGCGCGACCTTGTGGTTGGTCAGCAGGTTGCCGCGGCGGTCGGTGTCGACCCCGCTGAAGTAGCTCACGTCGTACCCGTTGCGTTCCAGGAAGCGCACCAGCGGGTATTCGTTTCCGAAGTAGAAGTCGCGGGCCTCGATCCCGCCGCGGGTGTTGAAGGGCCGGTTGTAGCTGAGCTTGTAGGCGCGCCCGTTGGCTGCGCCCTGGTAGAAGTCGGAGCCGCCATAGGTGTTGTAGGCATGCCAGGTCGGATCCGAGGTCTGGAACAGGATGTCCGAATGGCTCGAGTCGTCTCGGACAATGAAGGTGATGTGGCTCGAATCGTCACGATCCGCCCGGTGCAGCTTGGCCACATAGACCCCGGAGACCGCATCCACCGGGACGTTCCAGCCGGCCGAAACCGCCCAGTTGCCGCAGTCCACCAACTCGGTGGCCACGTCGTTGCGGCAGGCCGGCTGGTTCTGCGGCAAAGAGGCGCTCGGGGTCACCGCGGCGACCTTGCGCGCACCCAGGCCCTGGTACCAGCCGGTGCGGTAGATATCGATGGTGTAGGCGCCGGCGTTGGTGTTGATCTTGAAGTCAACCCTGGATCCGACATTGACGCTGATGTCGGTGGCAAAGCCCTGGATGCTGGCATCTCCCGCACCCTGGATGTCCCACACCGCCGGATCGGTTCCCGGCTTCGAATTCTCGCAAACAATCTTGTTGGCCCCGGGCGCGCAGGGATCTGCCGCCACCGTGCTGGGAGCCGTGAGAGTGACTGCGACCATGGCCAGTGCACTGGCCAGGGCGAGGTATCGTCGGGATTTTCGGGCTTGGGGCGGTGGGCTGCCCTTGGCGCGGGTTGGACGCGCAATGATGCGACGGATGGGCCCCAATAATCCAAATGACGATGCCATCTTCTTTACCCCAAGAATTATGCGCATGCGGGTTTCCCGCAACACGTCCCCAGTCTCACGTATCTAGCTTGAGTGTAGAAGTTCGCCGATTAAGCTAACAAGCGTAATTCATACTCGGATTCGATCCTGCACCCGCGTGTTTGAGAGAATAAGAGCATGGAACCCCTTGGTAGCAGCTCGGCCCCGGCACAGGGCAAAAAAATCACCATCAATGCCTCGACCCTCTCGTTGGCCGTCATGGTCACGATCTTCCTGGTGGCAGTCGTCTTTGCGGCCAACCAGAACGATGTCATTGGCTGGATCGTCGTGGTGATCTCGTTGGGTTGGCTGCTGCTCTCGGCATTCCTGGTCTTCGGGCTCAAGCGCGGCGCGGCCAAGGTGACCAGCCAGCTCAAGGCGGCCACCGCGGCCGCCGCGGCACGCCACCAGCCCGCCCCCGCCGCCGGACCGGTGGTCCTTGACGAGGCCACCAAGAACCGCGATTTGAAGCTGGACCACTCCTTCAAGATCATCCAGGTGCAGGTCGGCGTCGTAAACGAGTACCGCGTCCAGGGCGGAGAAGACGCCAAGGGCATGGTCGACCGCGCCCTGGAGACCATCGAGATCACGGCCTCCAATGCCCGCGACATGATGAAGCCCTCCGGACGCGGCGAGCCGATGACCGGCGAGGTCATCGACTAGTTTTTCGGTGGCGCCCGCGGCAGGGCGACACCCCCCCGGCGGTGCCGGCGACAACCCTTGAACAAATATCGATAAGGTGGATGGCGTGATACCTACCTCAGAAGAGATCTTGGCCAAGTCCGAGAACGCGCTGCGCGTCGCCTCGGTGAACGTCAACGGCATCCGTGCCGCCTACAAGCGCAACATGGCCGACTGGATCGACGCCCGCGACACTGACATCCTCTGCCTGCAGGAGGTGCGCGCGCCGGATGCGATCGTGCGCGAGCTGGTCGGCGAGGGCTGGCACATTCTGCACGCCGAGGCCAAGGACAAGGGTCGCGCCGGGGTCGCGGTGCTTTCGCGCGCCGAGCCGACCGCTGTGCGAGGGCATATCGGCGAGGAATACTTCGCCGAGTCCGGGCGCTGGGTGGAAGCGGACCTCACCATGCAGGACGGCAGCACGCTGTGCGTGGTTTCCGCCTACGTGCATTCCGGCGAGCTGGGCACCCAGAAGCAGGAAGACAAATACCGTTTCCTCGAGCGCATGAATGTGCGCCTGGTCGAGCTGAAGAGCGAGAAAGACCATGTTCTGGTGGTGGGCGATTTGAACGTCGTGCACACGGAGAAGGACATCAAGAACTGGAAGCCGAACCACAACAAACGCGCCGGTGTCATGGACGAGGAGATCGCCTACTTCGACGGCTTCTTTGGCGCCGAGATCGGCTACAAGGACGTGGCCCGGGAACTGGCCGGCCCAGACGCACAGGGCCCCTACACCTGGTGGTCCTTCCGCGGGCAGGCATTCGACAACGACGCCGGGTGGCGCATCGACTACCACATGGCCACCCCGGATCTCACGGCCAAGGCCCTCAAGTCCCACGTGGACCGCGCCTCCGCCTACGATTTGCGTTTCTCCGACCACGCACCGCTGGTCGTCGACTACCAGTTCTAAAGGACCCGCACACTCCATGAGCGAAACACTCGCCACCACCCGCCCCCGCGTCCTGTCGGGCATGCAGCCCTCGGCCGACTCCCTGCACCTGGGAAACTACCTTGGCGCCCTGGTCAACTGGGTCAAGGCCCAGGACGACTACGAGGCGTTCTTCTTCATCCCGGACATGCACGCCATCACGGTGCCGCAGGACCCGGCCGAGCTGCGCAACCGCACCCGCGTCACCGCCGCCCAGTACATCGCCGGCGGCATCGACCTCCAGAAGTCAACGCTCTTCGTCCAGTCCCAGGTCCCCGAGCACGCGCAGCTGGCCTGGGTGTTGAACTGCATCACCGGCTTCGGCGAGGCCAGCCGGATGACCCAGTTCAAGGACAAGAGCTCCAAGGGCGGCGCGGATGTTTCCTCGGTCGGCCTGTTCACCTACCCGGTCCTGATGGCCGCCGACATCCTGCTCTACCAGCCGCAGGGCGTCCCGGTGGGCGACGACCAGCGCCAGCACGTGGAGCTGGCCCGCGACCTGGCCACCCGCTTCAACCACCGCTTCGGCGAGACCTTTGTGGTTCCGGAGGCCTTCATCAAGAAGGAAGGGGCCCGCATCTACGACCTGCAGAACCCGACCGCCAAGATGTCCAAGTCGGCCTCCAGCCCCAACGGCCTGATCAACGTCCTTGACGAGCCCAAGCTGGTGGCCAAGCGGATCAAGTCCGCGGTGACCGACGCCGACACCGTCATCGCGCACGACCGCGCCAACAAGCCGGGAGTGACGAACCTTTTGGAGATCCTCTCGGCCGTGTCCGGGACCCCGGTGGCGGCCCTGGTCAACGAGTTCGAAGGCAAGATGTACGGCCACCTGAAGGTTGCAGTGGCCGACGCCGTGGTCGAGGCCCTGGCCCCGGTGCGCACCCGGACCCTCGAGCTGCTCGAGGATCCTGCGGAACTCGATTCGATCCTTGCCAAGGGTGCCTGCAAGGCCCGCGAGGTCGCCTCGAAGACCCTGGCAGATGTCTACGAGCGCGTTGGCTTCATGGCCCCCGTGGGCGGGATTCGCTAGCAATGGCGGCCGAGGCGGGGGAGAGGACCGGAGGTGTCGTCGCGCATGCGACGGCACTGGGGGTTGTCATTGAGATCCCTTCCCCGCTTGAGGCCTCGCTGCGCGACTGGCGCCGACGTTACGGCGGGGAGGCGGCCGCGGCCGTGGCCCCGCACATCACCCTGGTCTCCGGCTCCACCAACAACTGGAAGACCGCCGTGGAACACGTGCGCAAGGTGGCCGCGCAATGCCCCGCCTTCAAGGTGAGCTTGCACGGCACCGGCACCTTCCGGCCCATCTCCCCGGTGGTGTTCCTGAACGTTCTCGAGGGAGCCGAGGCCTGCGGGCAACTGCATGAGGCGCTGGTCGCCGGGCCGCTGCTCCACGAACTGAGCTACGGCTACCACCCGCACCTGACCATTGCCCACGAGGTCGATGACGCAGCCATGGACCTGGCCCAGGAAGAACTCAAGGGCGAGACCATGGAATTCATGGTTCACAACATTGGCCTATTTGGCCTTGACGACACCGGGGCCTGGTCGCGGTGCGAGGAGCTGGGACTTGGCGGGCCGTCGCACTGAGGTTGGCCGCGTCCCGGCCTGGGACGCCACCGACGATGTCGAGCCTGCCGACCCCGGGCCCACCGGCTACGATCCCGTGGCCGAGGAACGCGGAACCCGCGCGCCCGGAGTGGTGGCCCGCCGCTTTGTCGGCGCACCGGTCACCGCCCCGCCCTCGCCGCTGGATCCGCGGGCACTGCGGTCCTTCATCCGGCTAAAGGCCCAGGAACTCTACGCCGCGCGTGCCACCGGCACGCCCTGGCTGCGGTTCAAGGCCTTCTGCATCCTGCTGACCGCCATGTTCTACACGCTCTACCCCATGCGGGTGTGGAACCTGTATGTGCGTCGCCGCGGCCCGCTGCTGGCCGCCGGTGGCGCCTACCGGATGTTCTTTTCCATTGCCGCGATGCTCGTGGCCGGCTTCACCCTGCTGAGCCTGTTTGCCTCCGACAACCCGGTGCTGCGCGACGGGGTGGTCGACATGGTCGCCGCCACCACCCCGGGGCTCATCGACACCGGGCGCGGGGGACTGGCCACGCCCGACCAGCTCCTGGGCTTCCATAGCTACGGGCTGACCCTGGCCATCTCCCTGGTGGCCCTGGTCTTCACCTCGCTGGGGTGGCTGGCCGGGCTGCGCGAGGGCATCCGCACGATCCTGGGCCTGAAGCGGGACCGATCCAACCCGGTGCTCTCCAAGCTGCGCGACGCCCTGCTGCTGATGGTGCTGGCCATTGCCCTGGTCGCCTCCAGCGCCTTGGCCATTGCCTCTTCCTCCATGATCGAGACCGTGGCGGGGGTGCTGAACCTCAATGGATGGTGGACCAGTGTGTTGACCCGGATCGGTTTTGTCGTGGCCATGTTCGCCCTGGACTGTGCCACCGCCTGGGTGCTGCTGCGCGTGGCCTCGCGGGCCAAGATCATTGACGGGGGGTTGCGGGCCGGCGTGCTGTTGGCGGGGGCCGGAGCGACGATCCTGCGTTTTCTCTCGGCCATGCTGCTGGCCTCGTTGACCAACAACGCGCTGCTGGCACCCTTCGCGGTGATCCTGGGGCTGTTTGTCTGGTTCAACCTGCTCAGCAATGTCTACCTGTTGGCGGCGTCCATCGTTGCGGTGCGCTCCGCCGACATCCAGCGGCGTCTGGCCAGAACCGGCTGACGCGCGGGCGTCAAACGCTTGGGGTGAAGGCGTTCGCGTTCCCTGCGCCCCGGCGGATCTCCCGGGTGGCTTGCCCGGAAAGTCGCATCATGCCCACTTTGTGCTGTTTCGATCCTTGGCACCTTCCCACGCCATCGGGGCAAGCGGGCCAGCGGAAGCCGCCAAGTCCCCGAAATGCCCTTAACGCACTGCGGTCCGGCTTCCCCGAGGGGAAGCCGGACCGCAATTGGCTCAGGCGTGAAACTAGATGGAGCGGGCCAGGATGGCCTGCTTGACCTCGGCGATGGCCTTGGTCACCTGGATGCCACGCGGGCATGCTTCGGTGCAGTTGAAGGTGGTGCGGCAGCGCCACACGCCTTCCTTGTCGTTCAGGACCTCGAGGCGCATGTCCCCTGCATCGTCGCGCGAGTCGAAGATGAAGCGGTGTGCGTTGACGATTGCCGCCGGGCCGAAGTACTGGCCATCGGTCCAGAACACCGGGCAGGACGAGGTGCACGCGGCGCAAAGGATGCACTTGGTGGTGTCCTCGAACTTGGCGTGCTCCTCGGCGGACTGGTAACGCTCCGCCGAAGGCTCGTGGCCCTTGTTGATCAGGAACGGCATGATCTCGCGGTAGGACTGGAAGAACGGTTCCATGTCGACGATGAGGTCCTTTTCAAGGGGCAGGCCCTTGATGGCTTCAACGGTGATCGGCTTGGAGTGGTCCAGGTCCTTGAGCAGGGTCTTGCAGGCCAGGCGGTTGCGGCCGTTGATGCGCATGGCATCGGAGCCGCAAATGCCGTGGGCGCAGGAACGGCGGAACGAGAGCGATCCGTCGAGGTCCCACTTGACCTTGTGCAGGGCGTCCAGCACGCGGTCGGTGCCGTACATGGTCAGCTCAAAGTCTTCCCAGTAGGCGTCTGCGGTGGTCTCCGGCAGGTACCGGCGAACACGCAAGGTGATGTTGAACTGCGGGATTTCTCCGCCGCCGCCAACACCGGGCTTCAGCTCGATCTTCGATGCTGGTTCCGGAAGTTCTTCCGTGCTCATTAGTACTTACGCTCCATCGGCTGGTAACGGGTAAAGACAACGGGCTTGGTTTCCATGCGGATGCCGGAAATGCCCTCGGTGGATGCCGAATCGTCCTTGTAGGACATCGAGTGCTTCATGAAGTTCTCGTCGTCGCGATCCGGGTAGTCCTCGCGGTAGTGGCCGCCGCGGGATTCCTTGCGGTGCATGGCGGCGGTCGTCATGACCTCTGCCATGTCCAGCAGGAAGCCGAGCTCAATGGCTTCGAGCAGATCAAGGTTGAAGCGCTTGCCCTTGTCCTGGACCGAAACGCTCTTGTAGCGCTCGCGCAGTTCCTCGATGACCTTCAGGGCCTCGGTGAGGGACTTCTCGTCGCGGAACACCTGGACGTTGGCGTCCATGGTGTCCTGCAGCTGCTTGCGGATCGGGGCCACACGCTCGGTTCCGGTGGAGGAGAGCATGGATTCGATCTGCGTGGTGGTGAACTTCTCCGGGTCTTCCGGAAGGTCCACGAATTCGGCGCCCAGTGCGTACTTGGCTGCCGAGATGCCGGCGCGCTTGCCGAACACGTTGATGTCCAGCAGCGAGTTGGTGCCCAGGCGGTTGGAGCCGTGGACGGAGACACAGGCGACCTCGCCGGCGGCGAACAGGCCCGGGATGATCGTGTCGTTGTCCTGCAGGACCTCGGTCTGGACGTTGGTCGGGATGCCGCCCATGGCGTAGTGCGCCGTCGGGTAGACCGGGACCGGATCGGTGAACGGCTCGACACCCAGGTAGGTGCGGGCGAATTCGGTGATGTCCGGGAGCTTGGCCTCGATGTGCGCCGGCTCCAGGTGGGTCAGGTCCAGCAGGACGTAGTCCTTGTTTGGACCGCAACCGCGGCCTTCGCGAACCTCGTTGGCCATGGCGCGGGCAACGATGTCACGCGGGGCGAGGTCCTTGATGGTCGGTGCGTAGCGCTCCATGAAGCGTTCGCCGTCCGAGTTGCGCAGGATGGCGCCTTCGCCACGTGCACCCTCGGTGAGCAGGATGCCCAGGCCGGCCAGGCCGGTCGGGTGGAACTGGAAGAACTCCATGTCCTCCAGCGGGATGCCGTTGCGGAAGGCAATGCCCATGCCGTCACCGGTGAGGGTGTGGGCATTGGAGGTGGTCTTGAAGACCTTGCCGGCGCCGCCGGATGCGAAGATCACGGACTTGGCCTGGAAGACGTGCAGTTCGCCGGTGGCCAAGTCGTAGGAGACCACGCCCGCAACGCGCTTCTGCTTGTAGGCGGTGCCGTCCTCGCGGAAGGCGTCCTCTTCAACCATCAACAGGTCAAGGACGTAGTACTCGTTGTAGAACTCGACATTGTGCTTGACGCAGTTTTGGTACAGCGTCTGCAGGATCATGTGGCCGGTGCGGTCCGCTGCGTAGCAGGCACGGCGCACGGCGGCCTTGCCGTGGTCGCGGGTGTGGCCGCCGAAGCGACGCTGGTCGATCTTGCCCTCGGGGGTGCGGTTGAAGGGCAGGCCCATCTTTTCCAGGTCGAGCACGGCGTCGATGGCTTCCTTGGCCATGATCTCCGCTGCGTCCTGGTCAACCAGGTAGTCGCCGCCCTTGATGGTGTCGAAGGTGTGCCATTCCCAGTTGTCTTCTTCTACGTTGGCCAGTGCTGCACACATGCCACCCTGCGCCGCACCGGTGTGCGAACGGGTCGGGTAAAGCTTGGTGAGAACGGCCGTACGTGCGCGCTGGCCGGATTCGATGGCCGCGCGCATGCCTGCGCCGCCAGCTCCGACGATCACGACGTCGTACTTGTGTACCTGCATACCTGATGCTCTCTTTTCTTGAATTCTCTACTTCGGCGAACGGGAACCGAAGATTACTGGCAGACCGAAAGGGTGCTGCCGGGGATGCACGGATCGAAGGTGAAGATCACCAGGGTGCCCAGGACGACAATGACGATGGTCGCGACGTAGAGGATGCCCTTGAGCCACACGCGGGTGACGGGCTTCTCGGCGTAGTCATTGATGATGGTTCGCACGCCGTTGGTGCCGTGGAGCATGGCAAGCCAGAGCATTGCAAGATCCCAGAACATCCAGACCGGGTCGGCCCACTTGCCGGCGACGAAGCCGAAGTTGATGCCGGTGATGCCTTCGCCGAGCATCAGGTTGGCGAAGAGGTGCCCGAAGATCAGCACGATCAGCGCGACGCCGGACAGGCGCATGAAGAGCCATGCGATCATTTCAAAGCTGCCGCGGGACTTGCGCGCGCGGACATACTTCGGGTCGAGCCGTTGGCTGCGTGGTGCAGCGATATCTGCCGACATGGGTTAGTGACCTCCAAAGGCGATAGACAGGTGGCGAATCGAGAATGCCACCATGGTGATGACCCACAGTGCCAAAACGCCCCAGAGCATCTGGCGGTGGTACTTGGTTCCCGACTTCCAGAAGTCCACCAGGATCAGGCGCAGGCCATTGAATGCGTGGAAGACGATGGCGGCGACCAGAGCGGTTTCGCCCAGTGCCATCAGCGGGTTCTTGTAGGTGGACATGACCGCGTCATAGGCGCCGGGGGAAACCCGGACCAGGGACGTGTCGAGCACGTGGACCAAAAGGAATAAGAAAATAACGACACCTGTTACGCGATGCCCTACCCAAGACCACATGCCTTCATGGCCGCGGTAGAGGGTGCCTGACGAAGCCTTCGACACTGAATTAACCTCCATGACTCACAAGGGCGCATGTGTATCTTCCACACAATAAATTGACGCCTTGGTGCGAGCGTTCCTTTGCCCGATCTTAGACCACGTTGGACGGGGGTGCCCATTGTTTCACCGTGACCTGTGAGTAGGGTCACCGGGGGAAAGGTTGGAATGCCCGAATGCCGGTACTATTTTCGAAATACAATATATTCCAGTGACCTATTCCATTTGTTCGGGGCGCGGCAATCACCAGCTTCATCAACTAGCCTTAGTCGGATGAACGCTGAACTCATGGCACGATTCCACGGGGTCATCCCCGCAGGTGGTGTCGGCACCCGACTCTGGCCGCTCTCGCGCGCCGCGGCCCCGAAATTCCTCCACGACCTGACCGGCTCCGGATCGACCCTGATTCGCGCCACCTACGAACGGCTCATCCCGCTGGCCGGTGAGAACATCATGGTGGTCACCGGGCGCGCCCACCGCGCTGCGGTGCTGGCCCAACTGCCGGAAATCAGCGACCTGAACCTGGTCCTGGAACCGGACCCCAAGGATTCGGCGGCCGCCATCGGCCTGGCCGCCGCCATCCTCTACCTGCGCAATCCCGAGACCATCATGGGTTCCTTCGCCGCCGACCAGGTCATTGTCCCGGTCGAGGTCTTCCAGGAATCGGTCCGCGAGGCCATATGCACGGCTGCCACCGGAAAGATCGTCACCATCGGCATCCGCCCCACCACGCCATCCACCGGCTTCGGCTACATCAGGGCCGGGGAAAAGCTCCAGGTCTCCGGGGCACCCACGGCACGCGACGTCGTCGAGTTCGTGGAGAAGCCGAACGAGGACACGGCCCGCCGCTACCTGGCCGACGGCGGCTACCTCTGGAACGCCGGCATGTTCGTCGCCCCGGTGGCCCTGATGCTCAAGCACCTGCAGCGCAGCGAACCGGTGCTCTACGCGGGCCTGATGGAAATCGCCCAGGCCTGGGAAACCGGGGACCGGGTTCAGGCCATCAACCGCATCTGGCCGACCCTGCCCAAGACCGCCATCGACTACGCCGTGGCCGAGCCGGCCGCTGCGGCCGGCGACGTGGCAGTGATCCCCGGCGTCTTCAACTGGGACGACGTGGGGGACTTCGCGGCCATTGGCCGGCTGAACCCCGCCAGCGAAAAGACCGGCGTCACCGTGGTGGGCGGCAACCCCCGCGTGTACTCGGACAACGCCACCGGCGTGGTGGTCACCGACTCCAAGCGCGTGATCGCCCTGATAGGAATCCACGACGTGGTCGTCGTCGACACCCCCGACGCGCTGCTGGTCACCACCAAGGAGCACGCGCAGTCCGTGAAGGCCACCGTGGAAAAGCTCAAGGAGGAAGGCGTCGTGGACGTCCTGTAATTCTGGGCCCGGCAGCCGCCGGGACTTCGATGCCCCGCCCAGAGGGACACGCCCGGAATCGAACGCGCCAGCGAGGCGGTTCCCGGCCGGTCCCGGCGGGGCATTTTTGTGCCCGGAATACCCCGGGATACCGGCTCCGAACCACCCGCCGAACCACCCGCCGAGCGTGTGGGTAATCTCACCCCGGGGCGTGTGATAGACGCGCCCGGGCGGCTGCACGCGCACAAGTCATTGCTAGGCTCTCGAATCATGAGTGCCGTCAAGTATTCAGATGACCCGGCTATACCCATAAACAACACGGAAAGTGCAATCCCGCCCGACGCGGGGCCCAACCGCATCAACAAGGTCGTGTTCTTCGGCTCCGCCGCCACGATCCTGGCCTTCACCCTCTGGGCCATGATCGACCAGGAAGGTGCCGACGCCGTGATCACCGCGGTGGTCGGCTGGGTCGGAACCACCTTCGGCTGGTGGTACTCGCTGGTCGTGGTGGCCGTGCTGGTGTTCGTCATCTCCATCGCCGTCTCCAAGGTCGGCAAGACCCGGCTGGGCCCGGACCACTCCCGCCCCACCTTCAACCTCTTCACCTGGACGGCCATGCTGTTCGCCGCCGGGATCGGCATCGATTTGATGTTCTTCTCGGTCTCCGAACCCGTCGCCCAGTTCCTGGCCCCGCCCACCGGCGAGGGCTCCAGCGTGGAAGCCGCCCGCCAGGCGCTGGCCTGGACGCTGTTCCACTACGGCATCCTCGGCTGGGGGCTCTACGCCCTGATCGGCCTGGCCCTGGGCTACTTCGCCTACCGCCACAACCTGCCGCTGTCGATCCGCTCGGCGCTCTACCCGATCCTGGGCAAGCGCATCCACGGCCCGTTGGGCCACGGCGTGGACATCGCCGCGGTGCTCGGCACCATCTTCGGCATCGCCACCTCGCTGGGCATCGGGGTGGCCCAGCTGAACTTCGGGCTGAACTTCATGTTCGGCATCCCCGAGGGCAAATCGGTGCAGATCGCGCTGATCGCCATCGCCGTGGTCATGGCCACCATCTCGGTGCTCACCGGCGTGGAAAAGGGCATCCGCCGGCTCTCGGAACTCAACGTGATCCTGTGCGTCGCCCTGATGCTCTTCGTGCTCTTCGCCGGCAAGACCCGCTTCCTGCTCGACGGGATCATCCTGAACATCGGGGACACGCTCTCGCGCTTCCCGGGCATGGCCCTGGACACCATGGCCTACGACCGCCCCGATGACTGGCTCAATGGCTGGACCCTGTTCTTCTGGGCCTGGTGGATCGCCTGGGCCCCGTTCGTCGGACTGTTCCTGGCCCGCATCTCCCGCGGGCGCACCATCCGCCAGTTCGTCACCGGCGTGCTGGTGGTCCCGTTCGCGTTCATCCTGCTGTGGATCTCCATCTTCGGCAACAGCGCCCTGGCCCTGGTCACGGGAGGCAACACGGAGTTCGGCGACGTCGCGATGAACCAGCCCGAGCGGGCCTTCTACTCGCTGCTCGAGCAATACCCGGCCGTCCCGCTGGTCGCGGCCGTCGCCACCTTCACCGGGCTGCTCTTCTACGTCACCAGCGCCGACTCCGGCGCCCTGGTGATGGCCAACTTCACCTCGCACCTCAAGGACGCCGAATCCGACGGCCCCAAGTGGGTGCGCGTCTTCTGGTCGCTGGCCACCGGGCTGCTGACCCTGGCGATGCTGCTGGTCGGCGGGGTGCCCACCCTGCAAAACGCCACGGTGATCATGGGCCTGCCGTTCTCCGTGGTGCTGGTGTTCATCATGCTGGGGCTCTACAAGGCGCTGCGCGTGGAGCGCGCCCTGGCCGGAAGCTACAAGAACTCCCTGCACACCGTGCTGGGTTCGCGCACCGGATCGACCGGGATCGACCACCGGCGCGGCTGGCGCCAGCGACTGGCCCGCACCATGGCCTACCCCGGCCAGCGTGCTGCCCAGCGCTTCATGGAGGAGATCGTGACCCCGGCGCTGGAGGAAGTGAACAACGAGTTCGCCCGCTCCGGGGTCGTCGGGGAACTGCACATCGCCCCGGTGGGCCAGCTGGGCATCAAGTCCGTGGACCTGGTGGTCCCGCACGGGACAGAACGCCCGTTCAAGTACCAGGTGTATCCGGTCGCGCTCAATGTGCCCTCCTATGCGCGTGACTCCTCCACGGGGGAGAAGTACTACCGCATGGAGGTCTTCTCCCAGGAGGGCTCCCACGGATACGACCTCATGGGCTGCACCCGCGAGCAGATCATCTCCGATGTGCTTGACCAGTACGAGGTGCACCTGTCGTTCCTGCGTGCGCAGGCAAACACCGACGGTCTGAGCCAGATCGCCGAGACCACGCTGCCCAAGACAGATTGGGACAGCGACTTCGACACCGGGATGATTCCCGTGATCAAGAGCGGGCCCGATGCGGGCGCGGCGAAGGAAGAGGAAAACGCATGAGCCAGGCCATCAACGATCCAGCACCGGGCGCCAACGGGTTCGGCCCGGGCACCAGCATCTACATCAACGGGGCCTGGGCCCCGGCCGCGGCCGGCGGCACCCGGGAGATCACCTGCCCGGGCACCGGCGAGCACGTGGCCACGGTCTCCGAGGGGACGGGCGTCGACTCCGAGCGCGCCATCGCCGCGGCCCGCGCCTCCTTCGACTCCGGCGTGTGGACCTCGGTCCCGGCCCCCGCACGCGGGGACTTCCTGCTGCGGGTCGCCGCCCGGCTGCTGGAGCGCCAGGAGGAGTTTGCGCGCGCCGAGGCATTGGACA
This sequence comes from Arthrobacter sp. AQ5-05, assembly GCF_003287975.1. GTDB lineage: Bacteria > Actinomycetota > Actinomycetes > Actinomycetales > Micrococcaceae > Paeniglutamicibacter. The sequence continues at coordinate 394,756 of NZ_QMKQ01000002.1, read as the reverse complement.
CCGGCAAGCGCATGTACGAGGCGCGCCTGGACATCGAGGCCATCGCCGACAGCTTCAGCTACTTCGGCAAGCTCTCCGGGCAGGAAGCCGGGCGCGTGGTGGATGCCGGGGACCCCAACGTGGTCTCGCGGATCGTCTACGAACCGGTCGGCGTGGTCTCCATGATCACCCCGTGGAACTACCCGCTGCTGCAGGCGGCCTGGAAGATCGCCCCGGCCCTGGCGGCCGGCTGCTCCTTCATCCTCAAGCCCGCCGAGCTCACCCCCTCCACCTCCATCCTGATGATGGACGTGCTAGCGGAGCTGGGACTGCCCGCCGGGGTGGCCAACCTGGTCACCGGGGCGGGGGCCGCGGTGGGCCCGGCCCTGTCCACGCACCGCGACGTGGACATGGTCTCCTTCACCGGGGGACTGGCCACCGGGCGGGTCATCGCCGCCGCGGCGGCAGGCACCGTGAAGAAGGTCGCCCTGGAACTGGGCGGGAAGAACCCCAACGTCATCTTCGCCGACGCCGACTTCAACGCCGCGGTGGACAATGCCCTCAACGGCGCCTTCGTGCACTCCGGGCAGGTCTGCTCCGCCGGGGCCCGGCTGGTGGTGGAGGAATCCATTGCCGAGGCCTTCGTCGATGAGCTGGTGCGCCGCGCCAAGGACATCCGCCTGGGCGGTCCCTTTGACGAATCCGCCGAGACCGGCCCGCTGATCTCCGCGGCGCACCTGGCCAAGGTCGACGCCTACGTGCAGGCCGGCATCGCCGAGGGCGCGCGCCTGCGCTGCGGCGGCCGGAAGGCCACCAACCAAGACGGAACCAACCTGGAGGCCGGGCACTTCTACCTGCCCACCGTGCTGGACCGGGTCACCGGAAACATGTCCGTGGCCCAGGACGAGGCCTTCGGGCCGACCATCACCGTGGAAACCTTCACCACGGAGGACCAGGCCGTGGCCATCGGCAACGACACCGACTACGGGTTGGCCGGGGCCGTGTGGACCCGGGATGCCGGGCGGGCCCAGCGCGTGGCCGGGGCCCTGCGCCACGGCACCGTGTGGATCAACGACTTCCACCCGTACCTGCCGCAGGCCGAATGGGGCGGCTTCGGCGCCTCCGGTGTGGGCCGCGAGCTGGGCCCCACGGGCCTGGCCGAGTACCAGGAAGCAAAGCACATCTACCAGAACCTCGACCCGTCGGTCACCGGTTGGTTTGCCGTCAAGGCATAGGGAAAGGCACTGATTGGAATTGGAGAAGCTAAACGTGGGCATTGAGAACGCATCAACGCAGGACACCGAATTCGACTACATCATCGTCGGCGGTGGTTCCGCCGGCGCCGCCGTCGCGGCCCGGCTGTCCGAGGACCCTGCCGTCACCGTCGCCCTGGTCGAGGCCGGCCCGGATGACCGGGGCATTGCCGAGGTGCTGCAGCTGGACCGCTGGATGGAACTGCTGGAATCCGGCTACGACTGGGACTACCCGATCGAGGAGCAGGAGAACGGCAACTCGTTCATGCGCCACTCCCGGGCCAAGGTCATGGGCGGGTGCTCGAGCCACAACTCCTGCATCGCGTTCTGGGCCCCGGCCGAGGACCTGGACGCCTGGGAGAAGGAGCACGGCGCGACCGGCTGGAACGCGCAGATGGGTTTCCGCCTCTACAAGCAGCTGGAAACCAACGAGAATGCCGGGGCCGATGCCCCGCACCACGGGGACTCCGGCCCGGTGAAGCTGATGAACGTGCCGCCGAAGGACCCGTGCGGCGTGGCAGTGCTCGATGCCTGCGAACAGGCCGGGATCCCGCGGGCGAGGTTCAACAACAATGCCACGGTCGTCAACGGGGCGAACTTCTTCCAGATCAACAGGTTGGAAGACGGCACCCGGTCCTCCTCCTCGGTCTCCTACATCCACCCGATCGCGCAGCGGAAGAACTTCACGCTGCTCACCGGGCTGCGGGCCAGCAAGCTGTCCTTCGACGGGTCCAAGAAGTGCACGGGCGTGTTCGTGGTCGATGGCGGGTTCGGCCGCACCAGCCACCTGGCCGCACGCCGCGAGGTCGTCGTCTCGGCCGGTGCGATCGATACGCCCAAGCTGTTGATGCTCTCGGGCATCGGGCCGGCGCAGCACCTGGCCGAGCACGGCATCGAGGTGCTGGCCGATTCCCCGGGCGTGGGCTCGAACCTGCAGGACCACCCCGAGGGCGTGATCCAGTGGGAGGCCCTCAAGCCCATGGTCACCGAATCCACCCAGTGGTGGGAGATCGGGATCTTCTCCAACACCGTCGAAGGGCTGGACCGCCCGGATCTGATGATGCACTACGGCTCGGTGCCCTTCGACATGCACACGCTGCGCCAGGGCTACCCGAGCGCGGAGAACGCCTTCTGCCTGACCCCCAACGTGACCCGGGCCAAGTCCCGCGGCACGGTGCGGTTGCGCAGCCGCGACTTCCGCGACAAGCCCAGGGTCGATCCGCGCTACTTCACCGATGCGCAGGGCCACGACATGGCCGTCATGATCGCCGGGATCCGCAAGGCCCGCGAGATCGTCTCGCAGCCGGCCATGGCGCCGTGGGCCGGGGTGGAGCTCTACCCGGGCGAGGACGTGCAGTCCGACGAGCAGATCGCGGACTACATCAGCCGCACCCACAACACCGTGTACCACCCGGCCGGGTCGGTGCGCATGGGGGCGGCACACGATGAGATGTCGCCGCTGGATCCGCAGCTGCGGGTCAAGGGCGTCTCGGGGCTGCGCGTGGCCGACGCGTCGGTGATGCCGGCGCTGGTGTCGGTGAACCCGAATATCACGGTGATGATGATCGGCGAGCGTTGCGCCGAGCTGATCAAGGAAGACGCCTAGCCGGATCCTTTGGACAGGGGCCCGGTGCCGGCGGCGTGCTTTGAAGGCGCGCCGCGGGCACCGGGCCCCTTGGTCTTTGTCAAGAAGTGGAGGGTCGCCAAGGTGCACAGGGCAACAATTGGAAGCGGACTGCACAAGGGCAGGTCCCAACGCGTATTGTCGGTCAGGTGCGCACGAGTATGAATCAAGACCTGAAATTGCCCTCCGTCAAGCCATGGGTCAAGCCCCTGGTTGGCGAGCTGGTGGAATTCCGCCGCGAGGTCCATGCCAACCCGGAGCTCTCGTTCGTGGAATACCAGACCACCGAACGCATCCTCGCGCGGCTGCGCGACGCCGGCCTGGACCCGGTCGCGCTGGAAGAGACCGGAGCCTACGTCGACATCGGCGCCGGCCCGATCGCCCTGGGCCTGCGCGCCGACATCGACGCGCTGCCGATCCTGGAGGAAACCGGCCTGGACTACGCCTCGGTCGTGGACGGGGTTGCGCACTCCTGCGGCCACGACATCCACACCACCGTGATGCTCGGGGTCGCCAAGGTGCTCAAGGACATCGACGACGAATCCCCGCTGGGCGCACGCATCCGGGTGATTTTCCAGCCCGCCGAGGAAAAGATGCCCGGGGGAGCGCTGGCCGTGATTGCCGCGGGCGTCCTGGACGAGGTCCCGCGCATCCTGGCCCTGCACTGCGAACCGCGCATCGACGCCGGGAAGATCGGCACCCGCATCGGGGCGATCACCTCGGCCTCCGACACCATCAAGATCGAGCTGCTGGGCCGCGGCGGGCACACCTCCCGCCCGCACCTGACCGAGGACCTGGTCTTCGCGATGAGCCAGATCGCCACCAACGTCCCGGCCGTGCTGGGACGGCGCATCGACGTGCGCTCGGCGGTCTCGGTGGTCTGGGGCCAGATCCACGCCGGCAGCGCGCCGAACGCGATCCCGGCCACCGGCTACCTGGCCGGCACCATGCGCTGCCTGGACGGCGAGGCCTGGGAAGGCGCCGGGGACCTGCTCGACGAGGTCGTCCGCCAGGTCGCCAGCCCCTACGGGGTCGAGGTCAAGCTCGAGCACATCCGCGGGGTGCCCCCGGTGATCAACACCGAAGAGGAAACCGATCTCATCGAGGACTCGGCCCGTTCCGAGATCGGTTCGGCTGCGATCGTGCTGACCCCGCAGTCCATGGGCGGGGAGGACTTCGCCTGGATGACCAACAAGGTCCCCGGGGCCATGATGCGCCTGGGCACCCGCACCCCCGGCGGGGAGGACTACGACCTGCATCGCGGGGACTACATCCCCGACGAATCGGCCATCGAGGTCGGCGTGACGGTCATGGCCGCCGCTGCCATCCGGGCCATTGCCCAACTCAGGGCCGGCGAGGACGACTAGCCAACACGCGCAGAGTTATCTGGTTGTAACATTTTCCTTCCCGCGTCAAGCGTTTTACAAGTTAGGCTATGTGGATGTGAAGCCGACCCTTCCGAACGCCCCGGCGCCGCGCAAGCGATGCGCAGCGGGTGCTTGGGCCCCCGGTTTCACGCTGGCACCACAGGTGGCTAGCGGCAGTGCACCCCTTAATCGCGGGCGCGGAATCGACAGGGTTTCCTGGGGGTTTCGAGGCCACGGTACTTGTAGCTCGTAACTCAATGGAGGAAACCCTCATGCGCACCATCTCGCGCAAGACCGGCATGGCCGCAGCCATGCTCGGCATTTCTGCACTCGTTCTTTCCGGCTGCGGCGCGGCCCCCGAGGCCGGCCCGAGCGGCTCGGCCGGCGCCTCGGACTACCTGGCGTGCATCGTTTCCGACTCCGGCGGATTCGATGACCAGTCCTTCAACGAATCCTCCTTCCGCGGCCTGACCAACGCCGGCAAGGAACTGGGCTTCACCCCCAAGAGCGCCGAGTCCAAGGCCAACTCCGACTTCGCCACCAACCTCAACGGCATGATGGCAGCGGACTGCAACCTCACCGTCACCGTGGGCTTCCTGCTCGGCGACGCCACCAAGGCCGCCGCTGCCGCCAACCCGGACAAGCACTTCGCGATCGTCGACTTCGAGTACGCGGAGCCGATCAAGAACATCAAGCCGATCATCTATGACACGGCCCAGGCCGCATACCTGGCCGGCTACGCCGCGGCAGCCCAGTCGAAGACCGGCACCGTCGCCACCTTCGGCGGCATCAAGATCCCGACCGTGACCATCTTCATGGACGGCTTCGCCGACGGCGTGGACAAGTACAACGCCGACAAGTCCAAGAACGTGAAGCTGCTGGGCTGGGACAAGACCAAGCAGGACGGCACCTTCACCGGCGACTTCGAGAAGCAGGACAAGGGCAAGCAGGTCACCAAGAACTTCCTGGACCAGGGCGCCGACGTCATCATGCCCGTGGCCGGACCGGTCGGCAAGGGTGCCGGGGCAGCCGTCAAGGCTGCCAACGCCGCAGGCAAGTCCGCCTCTCTGGTGTGGGTCGACTCCGACGGATTCCTCACCGCCCCGGACTACAAGGACATCATGCTGACCTCGGTCATCAAGACCATGGACACCGCCGTGGACAAGGTTGTCACCGAGGACAAGGGCGGCAAGTTCGACGCCACCGCCTACGTCGGCACGCTGGAAAACACCGGTGTCGCCCTGGCACCGTTCCACGACTTCGACTCGAAGGTCTCCGCCGAGACCAAGGCCGAGCTCGACGCCCTGAAGGCAGGGATCATCGACGGTTCGATCAAGGTCGAATCCCAGTCCAGCCCCAAGTCCTAGCAGCCGCTTCGGCGGGTCCGCGGACCAGGCACCAACCGGCGCGCTGCCGGCCCGGCGCCCCGATTCCTTCCACGGAACCGGGGCGCGGGGCTGGCGGTGCGCCTTTGGCCTGCATAGTCTGGGAACCAGCCGGCTCGGGCACAACGGTTCAACGCCCGCCAGGGCGGCGAACCGGTATCTGACAACCAAGAATGGTGGTGTCGTGAAACTCGAACTCCAAGGAATCTCAAAGGCGTTTGGATCGTTCTACGCCAATGAGGACATCGACCTCGTCGTCGAAGCAGGGCAGATCCACTGCCTGCTCGGCGAAAACGGAGCCGGCAAGTCAACGCTGATGAACGTGCTCTATGGCCTCTACGAACCCACGGCCGGACGCATCCTCGTCGACGGCAAGCCGGTGGTCTTCCGCGGTCCCGGCGACGCCATGGCCGCAGGCATCGGCATGGTGCACCAGCACTTCATGCTGGTCCCGGTCTTCACCGTGGCCGAAAACGTCGCCCTGGGCGCCGAGGCCACCAAGGCCGGCGGCATCCTCGACCTCGAGGTCACCCGGAAGAAGATCCGCGAAATTTCCGACAAGTACGGGTTCGACGTCGATCCCGACGCCGTTGTCGAGGACCTTCCGGTGGGCGTGCAGCAGCGCGTGGAAATCATCAAGGCACTGGTGCGCAACGCCGAGGTGCTGATCCTCGACGAGCCCACCGCCGTGCTCACCCCGCAGGAAACCGACGAACTGCTGGACATCATGCGCCAGCTCAAGTCCAACGGCACCTCCATCGTCTTCATCTCCCACAAGCTGCGCGAGGTCAAGGCCGTCTCCGACGTCATCACCGTGATCCGCCGCGGCCGCGTCGTGGGGGACGCCCCGCCCGAGGCCGAAACCACCGAACTTGCCTCCATGATGGTCGGCCGCGAGGTCAAGCTCACCATGGACAAGGAACCGGCGAACCCCGGCGAGGCGACCTTCAAGGTCAAGAACCTTTCGGTCATCTCCTCCACCGGCCAACGCGTGGTGGACGACTTGAGCTTCGAGATCCACCGCGGAGAGATCCTGGCCATCGCGGGGGTCCAGGGCAACGGGCAGACCGAGCTCACCGAGGCGATCCTGGGCATCCAGGACCGGGTCACCGGCTCCATCACCCTCGAGGGCAAGGAACTGCTGGGCCGCAGCGTCAAGCAGGTGCTCGGCTCCGGGATCGGGTTCGTGCCCGAGGACCGCACCGTCGACGGACTCGTCCCGGAATTCACCATTGCCGAGAACCTCGTCCTTGACCTCTACGACAAGGCACCTTTCGCCAAGGGCATCTCCATGCGCCCGGCCGAGGTCAAGAAGAACGCCGAGTCCCGGGTCGCCGAATTCGACGTGCGCACCCCCTCGGCCGAGAACCTCGCCTCCTCGCTCTCGGGCGGCAACCAGCAAAAGGTCGTGATGGCCCGCGAGCTTTCCCGCCCGCTGCGCCTGTTCATCGCTTCCCAGCCCACCCGCGGCGTGGACGTGGGCTCCATCGAGTTCCTGCACCGGCGCATCGTCGAGGAACGCGACGGCGGCACCCCGGTGATGATCGTGTCCACCGAACTCGACGAGGTCCTGCAGCTGGCGGACCGCATCGCGGTGCTCTACAAGGGCCGGCTGATCGGCATCGTGGGCGCCGACACCCCGCGCGACGTGCTGGGCCTGATGATGGCCGGCGTCTCGCCGAGCGAGGCCGAAGTCTCCCAGCAGGACAACCCCGACGATATGGAAGGAGACTTCGCGTGAGCCCGAGCGAACTTTCCCCCGGCGCACCGCCGCCGACCCACGCCAACACCATCAACGAGCAGCAGCACGGCATCTGGGTGAAGATCACCCAGGGCCCCGGGCTCGTCTCGGTGCTGGCCGTGTTCGTCGCCCTGGTGCTCGGCGGGCTGCTGATCGCCGCCACCGACGCCAAGGTCGCCACGACCGCCGGCTACCTCTTCTCCCGCCCCTCGGATTTCTTCTCCGCGCTGTGGGCGGCCGGGACCGACTCCTACGTTTCGCTCTTCCAGGGCTCGATCTACAACTCCAGGCAGGGCTTCGCGCCGTTCCTGGAAACCCTGACGGTCTCCACCCCGCTGATCTGCGCCGGCCTGGGCGTCGCCCTGGCCTTCCGCGCCGGGCTGTTCAACATCGGTGCCCAGGGGCAGATCATCATCGGCTCCATCATGGCCGCCTACGCCGGGTTCGCCTGGCACCTGCCCTTCGGCCTCCACCTGCTGGTGGTCATCTTCATGGGCGTGATCGGCGGCGCCGTCTGGGGCGGACTGGTGGGCCTGCTCAAGGCCCGCACCGGCGCCCACGAGGTCATCCTCACGATCATGTTCAACTACGTGGCCCTGTACTTCCTTGACTTCCTCTTGAACACCAAGGCGTTCCAGCGCCCGGGGGAGACCAACCCGATCTCCCCGATCCTGGATCCCAGCGCGGTCTTCCCGGCGTTGCCGGGCTCCCGCCTGCACCTGGGCTTCGTGATGGCAATCGGCTTGACCATCCTGGTGGCCTGGATCCTGAACCGCTCCACCATCGGCTTCGAGTTCCGCGCCGTGGGCGCCAACCCGGCAGCCGCACGCACCGCGGGCGTCAACGTGGCCCGCTCCACCATCCTGGTCATGGCCATCGCCGGTGCGCTGGCCGGGGCCGCGGGCGTGGCCCAGGTGGCGGGCACCGAACAGGTGCTCACCGCCGGCATCGCCGCATCGCTGGGCTTCGACGCGATCACCGTGGCCCTGCTGGGCCGCTCCACCCCGTGGGGCACCTTCTTTGCCGGCCTGCTCTTTGGCGCCTTCCGCGCCGGTGCGGTGACCATGCAGATCTCCACCGGAACCCCCATCGACATCGTGCTGGTCGTCCAGTCGCTGATCGTGCTCTTCATTGCCGCGCCTCCCTTGGTGCGTGCCATGTTCGGGCTGAACCGCAAGTCCAAGAACAAGCCCCCGAAGACCCCCAAGCACGCGGCACCCGCGCCCGCTGCACCTGCCAGCCAAGGAGGTGGCGCATGAGCGCGCCGGCCCCAACCCTGCCCGCCAAGCTCCGGCCGCTCGCCCCGGTGAGCTGGAAGACCCCGATCATGCTCTCGGTGATCGGGCTGCTCTCACTGGTGTTCTTCGGCTTCGCCGGATCCGAGCAGAGTGCGACCTTCGGGATCTCCACCGGCGGCGACGTCTTCACCCTGCCCGACCTGGTGGTCCCGGGCATCGCCACCGGAATCGTGCTGGGCCTGGGGATGTGCGTGCTGGCCGGCTACTCGATCTTCCTGGCCCGCGAGCACCGCCCGACCCCGGGCTGGGTGCCCATGGTCTTTGCCGCGTTGTTCATCTTCGCGTTCCTGGTCTGGGTCGTCTCCGGGGCCCGCACCCCGCAGATCTCCCTGGCCGGCCTGATTGCCGGCTCGGTCACCCTGGCGGTCCCGCTGGTCTTCGGCTCCCTCTCCGGGGTGCTGTGCGAGCGTGCCGGCGTGGTCAACATCGCCATCGAGGGCCAGCTGCTGGGCGGCGCGTTCAGCGCCGCGATCATCGCCTCGGTCACCGGAAGCCCGATGCTGGGCCTGCTTGCCGCAGCCGTGGCAGGTGCCCTGGTCTCCGTGGTGCTGGCGATCTTCTCCATCAAGTACGTGGTCAACCAGATCATCGTCGGCGTGGTGCTCAACGTGCTGGTCTCGGGCATCACCGGATTCCTGTTCACCACCGTGATGCAGGAAGACCCGGAGCTCTACAACTCCCCGGGCCGCCTGCCGGTCATCGACATCCCGGGGCTCTCGGCCATCCCGATCATCGGCCCGATCCTCTTCCGCCAGTCCATCGTGGGCTACCTGATGTACATCGCGGTTGCCGCGGTGTGGATCGGGCTGTTCAAGACCCGCTGGGGGCTGCGCGTGCGCGCCGTGGGCGAGCACCCCAAGGCCGCCGACACCCTGGGCATCAAGGTCAACACCACCCGCTTCGTCAACGTCGTCCTCGGCGGGGCCATCGCCGGCATCGGCGGTTCGTTCTTCACCCTGGTCGCCATCGACTCGTTCACCAAGGAAATCTCCGGCGGCCGCGGCTTCATCGCCCTGGCCGCGGTGATCTTCGGTCGCTGGAACCCGATCGGCGCCTTCTTCGCCGCACTGCTCTTCGGCTTCGCCGACAACCTGCAGTCGATCCTCACCATCATCGGAACCCCGGTGCCCAGCCAGTTCATGGCGATGCTGCCCTACGTCGTCACGGTCTTTGCCGTGGCCGGGTTGGTCGGCAAGTCCCGGGCACCTGCCGCCGACGGCGAACCGTACGTCAAGGGCTAGGGAAGGAAACGGCCATGAATGATTCGCACCTAGCCCTTCCGCAGGTTGGCGAGCCCGAGTGGGAAACGCTGCGGCGCACGGCGGTCGCGGCCATGGAACGGGCCTATGCGCCGTACTCGAAGTTCAAGGTCGGCGCCGCGGCGCTGACCGAGGACGGACGGATCGTCTCGGGCTGCAACGTGGAAAACGCCGCCTACGGGGTGACGCTGTGCGCCGAATGCAACATGGTCGGCGAGCTCTTCGCCACCGGCGGCGGGAAGCTGCACGCCTTCTATTGCGTGGATTCCTCCGGGAGGGCGCTGATGCCCTGCGGGCGCTGCCGGCAGCTGCTTTCCGAGCACCGCGGCTCCGCCATGGTGCTGATGACACCGCACGGCATCCAAACCATGGACCAGGTGCTGCCCGACGCATTCGGGCCGCACAACCTCTAAACCACTTGCCCCGCCCGCCCCTTGACGGTGGGCGGGGCAAGGTTTTCAGACAAGGGAGCATTCATGAGCACCGAGAACTTTGACGCCGTTGACATCATCCGCATCAAACGCGACCGCGGCACGCTGTCGGGCGAGCAGATCGACTGGACCATCGACGCCTACACCCGCGGGGTGATCGCCGAGGAACAGATGGCGGCGCTGAACATGGCGATCCTGCTCAACGGCATGGACCGGGCGGAAATCTCCCGCTGGACCACCGCCATGATCAACTCGGGCGACCGCATGGACTTCTCCACGCTGCGCACTCCGGCCGGGCTGGCCCTGGCCACCACCGACAAGCATTCCACCGGCGGGGTGGGGGACAAGATCACCCTGCCGCTGGCCCCGCTGGTCGCGGTCTTCGGCGTGGCCGTCCCGCAGCTCTCGGGCCGCGGACTGGGGCACACCGGCGGCACCCTGGACAAGCTCGAGGCCATCGCCGGCTGGCGTGCGGATTTGACCAACGCCGAAATGATGCGCCAGCTCTCCGAGGTCGGCGCCGTCATCTGTGCCGCCGGAGCCTCCCTGGCCCCGGCGGACAAGAAGCTCTACGCGCTGCGCGATGTCACGGGCACCGTCGAGGCCATCCCGCTGATCGCCTCCTCGATCATGAGCAAGAAGATCGCCGAGGGCACCGGCGCGCTGGTCCTCGATGTGAAGGTCGGCTCCGGGGCATTCATGAAGACCCTGGAAGACGCCCGGGAACTGGCGAGCACCATGGTGAACCTGGGAACCGACGCCGGGGTGCACACCGTGGCGCTGCTGACCAACATGGACACCCCGCTGGGGCTCACCGCCGGCAACGCCATCGAGGTGGAGGAATCCATCGAGGTGCTTGCCGGCGGGGGACCGGCCGACGTCGTGGAACTGACGATCGCGCTGGCCACCGAGATGCTCGCCGGTGCCGGCGTCACGGACGTGGATGTTGCCGCCGCCCTGAAGGACGGGCGGGCCATGGACAAATGGCGGGCGATGATCGCCGCCCAGGGCGGGGACAACGACGCGGCCTTGCCGGTGGCCAAGGAATCCGAGACCATCTACGCGCAGGCCGACGGGGTGCTGACCTCCCTGGATGCCATGGACGTGGGTGTTGCCGCCTGGCGCCTGGGCGCCGGACGCGCCCGCCGGCAGGACCCGGTGCAGGCCGGTGCCGGCGTGCGCCTGCACGCCAAGCCCGGGGACCTGGTGCGCCGCGGGGCCCCGCTGGCCACCATGCTCACCGACACCCCCGAACGCTTCGACCGGGCCCGGGAAATCCTCGAGCAGGCCGCCACCATTGCCCCGGCCGGAAGCCGTCCGGACATGGTGCTGATCCACGAGCGCATCACCGCTTCCTGACGCCCCGTGGGGCCCACCGGCACTCCGCCGCGGCCCCGCCCGGGTCCCGCGTCGCACCTGGTCCGAAAGGACCAGGTGCAACGCGGCGCGATTCAGCCTGCGGAATGATGCGCGCGTCGTGCAACATGCGGGAGAATGGGAACCACGCGGAGCCTGGATTCAAGACACGTTCTTCCTTGGGGTACTTGACGAGGTCCGCACCAAATAATCGAAAGACGGTTTCCTAGTGGATCTGATCAACGAAGCCATCGTGCACGCTGCAAACGCGTGGTGGATTCTGCCGGTCGTTTGCCTCTTTTGCTTCATCGACGGCTTCCTGCCCGTCCTTCCGTCCGAGACGCTGCTGGTGGCACTGGGTGTCGTGGCGGCCAGCACCGGGATCCCCAACGTCTACCTGCTGATCCTCGCCGGCGCGGCCGGTGCGATCGCCGGGGACCAGATGGCCTACCTGCTGGGACGGCGCATCGGCACCGAACGCTTTGGCTGGATGCGCCGTCCGCGCACCCAAAAGCTCTTTGCCTTTGCCCGGCGCGAGCTGAACGTGCGCGGGGCCATGCTGATCTTCACGGCCCGCTACGTTCCCATCGGCCGGGTCGTGGTGAACCTGAGCTCCGGGGCCACGGGCTTTTCGCACCGGCGCTTCACCCTGCTGGACGTTGCCGGCTGCCTGACCTGGGCCAGCTATTCGGTGGCCATCGGCGTGGTGGCCGGGGCCTGGTTCCACGACAACCAGCTGCTGGGCATCGGGCTTTCCGTGGGCCTGGCCATCGTCATGGGCTACCTGATCGACAAGCTTTCGCACGCCGTCCTGGTCCGGCTGGGCCGCCGCGGCACACAACACGAAAACCCGGACGCCGCCGGGGACCGCCGCGGCGTGGAGGCACAGCGCCCGGTGCGGGTTCCCGGGCAGGACCCCGAGCCCGAAGCAATGGCCTCGGACGGCAACTGAACACCCGGTGGGCGTTGCGTGAACATTTGACCCAACACCACCTCGATCCACTGTTGGAAGCCGCCGGGCCCCGCTAGGCTGGGCGGGTGACTGACGAGATGATCCACATTGCCTATGACCCTTCCTTCGACTTCAAGGCCCTTCCCAAGGTCTCGCTGCATGACCACCTCGACGGGGGATTGCGCCCGCAAACCATCGTCGAGCTGGCCGCCGCCGCGGGCCACGAGCTCCCCAGCACCAACGCCGAGGAACTGGGCGCCTGGTTCCGGGCCTCGGCCGACTCCGGTTCGCTCGAGCGCTACCTGGAAACCTTTGAACACACCATCGCCGTGATGCAGACCAAGGACGCGCTCAAGCGAGTCGCCGGCGAATTCGTCGAGGACCTGGTCGCCGACGGCGTGGTCTACGCCGAGGTGCGCTGGGCGCCCGAGCAGCACCAGCGCGAAGGCCTGTCCCTGGACGACGCCGTCGAGGCCGTGCAGGCAGGACTCGAGGAAGCCAGCGAGCGGCTGACCGAGGCCGGCACCCCGATCCAGGTCGGCCAGCTGGTCACCGCCATGCGCCAGGCCGACCGCGGCGTGGAGATCGCCGAGCTGGCCCTGCGCCACCGCTCCCGCGGTGTCGTGGGCTTCGACATCGCCGGCGCCGAGGACGGTTTCCCGCCCTCGCGCATGAAGGAGGCCTTCGACCTGCTGGCCGAGAACTTCTTCCCCACCACCGTGCACGCAGGGGAGGCCGCGGGCCTTGACTCCATCCGCGACGCGCTGATCACCGGCCGGGCCCAGCGCCTGGGCCACGGCGTGCGCATCGCCGAGGACATCGAGATCCAGTTCGGCGGGCTCGACGACGACGGCGAGGAGGTCGGCGAGGACACCGGCCTGGTCAACTTGGGTCCGGTCGCCAACTGGGTTCGCGACCGCGGCATCGCCCTGGAGATCTGCCCGTCCTCCAACCTGCAGACCGGAGCCACCGCCGCATTCGGCGACGGCATCGAGTCGCACCCGGTGGACCTTTTGGTGCAGACCGGCTTCAACGTCACCATCTCCCCGGACAACCGGCTGATGAGCGGCACCACCATCTCGGACGAGTTCGAGCTGCTGGTCGAGGCCTTCGACTACGACCTCGAGGACCTGCTGGACCTCACGCTGAACGCAGCCGAGGCAGCCTTCCTCCCGCTGGAGGAACGCGAGGCACTGGTGGACTTCATCAACGAGGCCTACGAGCAGATGTCCGATGCGCAGAACGGCGACGACGAGTTCGAGGACTTCGACGACGAGGACGACGACTAACCAGCCGTCCGCCTCCCCGGCGGAGCGGATCTTCCGCCTCCCCGGCACCGGCCGCCGGTGCATCTGTGCCCGTCTTGGGGCACCGGTGCACCGGCCCCGGTGTTTAAGGCCCCCTGCCCGTCCGGGAAAGCACCGAATCGACCCGGCCGCCGAAGGGCCGGCGCGGCAGGAAGTCGATGATGGGGATTGCACATCGAGAGGCAAAAGCCCGGGCATCCACCGCGGGATGTGACCGAGATCGGATCCGGCCCGCCGGCCCGGCGCGACCGGTGTCCGATAGTGTTGGACGCGGGCAACGACGCCCACGGGTTATGCATCCAGCCAGCTGCTCTTGGCAACGGCGCGCGCACAACCCCTTCGCACCAACGGGGAGAGAACCACCAGTGAGTGAGCAGGTCGACCGCCTCGTCGAGATCATTTCCCGGCTGCGCGCCCATTGCGCCTGGACCGCTGCGCTGACCCACGAATCCCTGGTCCGGTACCTGCTCGAGGAGTCCTACGAGCTCACCGAGGCCATCGAGACCCACGCACCGGATGCCGAGCTGGAAGCCGAGCTCGGCGACATCCTGCTGCAGGTGGTGCTGCACGCCTCGATCGGCGCCGAGCGCCGGTCCTTCGACTTCGATTCCATCGCCGCGGTCCTGGGCGCGAAGATGGTGCGCCGCAACACCCACATCTTCCACCCCGACGGCAGCCTCAAGGACAGCTTCCCCGACTCGATCGCCGAGATCATCGAGTCCTGGGACCGTGCCAAGCGCGCCGAGAAGCCGCTGAACGAGTCGGCGACCGCGGGCATGCCCAAAAACCTGCCGGCCCTGCTCTATGCCCAAACCTTCCTCTCCCGCACCGAGAGGCACGCGGCGATCACCGATGCCGGTGCCGCGCCTGGCGCGGGCGCAGAGACAATCCAGGATTCCGTCGCTCCACCCGATTCGCTGCACCTCGGCGTTCCGGGGAACGAACAGGAACTGGGCGAGCAGCTGCTCGCCCTGTGCGACGCGGCCCGATCCCGGGGTCTCGACGCCGAACGAGCCCTGCGCAATGTCGTGCAGCAACGCATTGCATTGGCGGAGGGCGAAACGCCAGACACAACTTCGTGAACTGGCTCTCGCCCAAGCTAGGCTAGGGGCAGGCAACGGCGCCTGCATCATGCAGAACACGTTCGACCAACATCCACACCTTGAAGGAGTACCTTCCCATGGCATTGATTGAAGCCATCCACGCCCGCGAGATCCTCGATTCGCGCGGCAACCCAACCGTTGAGGTCGAGGTCCTGCTCTCCGACGGCTCGATGGGCCGCGCAGCGGTTCCATCCGGCGCCTCCACCGGTGCCTTCGAAGCAGCAGAGCGCCGCGACGAAGATCCCAAGCGTTACCAGGGCAAGGGTGTCCTTGGCGCCGTCAACGCCGTCATCGATGACATCGGTGCCGCCGTCGAGGGAATGGACGCCACCGACCAGCGCGCACTCGATGCCGCGATGATCGACCTGGACGGCACGTCCAACAAGTCCAAGCTGGGCGCCAACGCCATCCTGGGTGTCTCGCTCGCCGTGGCCAACGCCGCGGCCGAGTCCTCGAACCTGCCGCTGTACAAGTACCTGGGCGGCCCGAACGCCCACGTGCTGCCGGTTCCGCTGATGAACATCCTCAACGGCGGCTCGCACGCCGACTCCGATGTGGACATCCAGGAGTTCATGATCGCACCGATCGGCGCATCGACCTTCTCCGAGGGCCTGCGCTGGGGCGTCGAGGTCTACCACAACCTCAAGTCCGTGCTCAAGGAAAAGGGCCTGTCCACCGGCCTGGGCGACGAGGGCGGCTTCGCCCCGAACCTGCCCTCGAACCGTGCGGCCCTCGAGCTGATCACCGAGGCCATCACCCGCTCCGGTTACACCCCGGGTACCGACATTGCCCTGGCCCTGGACGTTGCCTCCTCCGAGTTCTTCGAGAACGGCACCTACCAGTTCGAAGGCAAGTCGATCACCGCCCAGGAAATGAGCGACTACTACGCACAGCTGGTCGCCGACTTCCCGCTGGTGTCCATCGAGGACCCGCTGGACGAGGACGACTGGGAAGGCTGGAAGACCCTCACCGACGCCATCGGCGACAAGGTCCAGCTGGTGGGCGACGATTTGTTCGTCACCAACCCGGAGCGCCTGGCCCGCGGCATCGAGACCGGCACCGCCAACTCGCTGCTGGTGAAGGTCAACCAGATCGGCACCCTGACCGAGACCCTGGATGCCATCTCGATGGCCCAGCGCGCCGGCTACTCCACGATCACCTCGCACCGCTCGGGCGAGACCGAGGACACCACCATCGCCGACATCTGCGTTGCCACCAATGCAGGGCAGATCAAGACCGGTGCCCCGGCCCGCTCGGAGCGCGTTGCGAAGTACAACCAGCTGCTGCGCATCGAGGAAGAACTCGGCGACGCGGCGGTTTACGCCGGTGCCGGAGCCTTCCCGCGTTTCGGTGCATAACCAGCCGTAATTACACGTAGGCTCGTGGGGGAACTATTCTTGGTTCCCCCACGAGTTTTTGTGTTAACCCCCGAAAGCTTGAGACGACGAAGAACCCGGGGCCATGTGAAAAGGGCTCCGGACCGAGAGGGCAAAGGAGCACGATGGCCACGCGACGTCCTCCCATGCCGCGCTCCGGGACCTCGGCCAAGGGCCCGGCACGCGGGGCCGACAGCGACCCGCGGCAGGCCCCGGGCCCCGAGGCCGATGCCTCCGAGGCACCGCCAAAGCGCCCGCGCCCGTACCGCGAAGAACCCCGCCAGGCAGGGACGGCGCCCAAGCCGGCGGCTGCCGCCCCGCGTCCCAAGGTCGTCCCGCTGGGCCGGGTGACCGCCGCGGGCAAGCCCGCTCCGGCTCCCCCGAAGCCCGCCGCATCCAAGACGGCCCCGAAGCCGCGGACCGGCCCCAAGCCCGCTTCCAAGCCCGCCGCAAAACCCAAGGCCAAGGCCAGCGCCTCGCAGCGGCGCATCGAGGACAGGAACCTGCTCTCCGGTGCCGTGCGCAAGGACGGCCAGGCCGCCCCGCCCGAACCCCGCAAGGGTCCCGCGGGGCCCAAGAAGCCCATTCCGGCGCGCAGCTTTTCCGGCCGCCTGCTGGCGTTGAGCATTGCGCTGTCGGTCTTCGCGGTGCTGCTGGTGCCCAGCATCGGCACCTATGCGCGCCAGCGCGACGAGATTGCCGCGCTGCGCACCTCGATTGCCGCCAAGCAGGCCGAGCAGGAGGCGCTCAAGGACCAGATCGCCCGCTGGGACGATCCGCTGTACATCAAGCAGCAGGCCCGCGACCGGATAAACTTGGTCATGCCGGGGGAGCGCAACTACATGGTCCTCGGCACCCGGCCCGAGGAAACAGCACCCGGCGAGCCCAACCAGAGCCCCAAGGAAGTCCGCACCGACCTGCCCTGGGTCGATGCGCTCTTCGACTCGGCGCAGCGCGCCGCCACCGACTGAGCCGCACGGCCGCACACACACCTTTTTCATGACACACCAACGCGAGGAGATGCTCCCAACCGTGGACGCCGCGAACCAAAACCACGAAGCACTCGATGCTGCCGCCCGGGTGCCCAGCGCCGCGGACCTGGAGACCCTGTCCCGCCAACTGAACCGCCCGGTGCGCGACGTGGTGGAGATCGGCGCCCGCTGCGTCTGCGGGAACCCGCTGGTGGCCACCACCGCACCGAGGCTCTCCTCCGGGATCCCGTTCCCGACCACCTACTACCTGACGCACCCGGTGATCACCGCCGCGGTCTCGCGCCTCGAGGCCGCCGGGTTGATGAATGAGATGAACGCCGAGCTGGGCCAGGATGCCGGGCTGGCCGCCGCCTATACGCGCGCCCACGATCAATACCTGGCCGTGCGCGACGCCATTGGCGAGCGCTCGGGCACCGGGGCCGTCCCGGAAATCGCGGGGGTCTCCGCCGGTGGCATGCCCACCCGCGTGAAGTGCCTGCACGTGCTGGTGGGCCACTCGCTGGCCGCCGGCACGGGCGTGAACCCGCTGGGCGACCGCGCGCTGGAGGCCATTGCCGAGTGGTGGACCAAGGACAAGTGCTATTGCGCAGGGGCCTGGGACACCGAAGGCCAAGCCCCCAGCCAGGACCGCTCGCGCCACGTGAAGACCCAGTCCGTGGACCCGGCCATCAAGCAGGCCCAGCGGGCAGCTGCGCGCGCCGCCCGCGAGGCCGCGGCCAACGACCCGGCCGCCGGTTCGACCGAAGCGCCCACCGCGTGAGTCGCGTCGCCGCGATCGACTGCGGCACCAACTCCATCCGCCTGCTCATCGCCGACACCCGCCAGACCCCGGCGGGCCCGGCATTGGAGGATGTGCTGCGCCAGATGCGCGTGGTGCGCCTGGGCCAGGACGTGGACGCCACCGGCGAATTCGCGCACGAGGCACTGGAACGCACCTTCGCCGCGATCGACGAGTACGCCGCGATGATCCGCGAGCACGGGGCCACCCGCATCCGCTTCGTGGCCACCTCGGCCACCCGCGATGCGTCCAACCGCGACGAGTTCGTCGCCGGGGTCCGCACGCGCCTGGGCGTGGACCCGGAGGTCGTGCCCGGGGACACCGAGGCGGCGCTGTCCTTTGCCGGGGCGACCTCCGTTGCACCGGCCGCACCGGGAACCCGCATCCTGGTGATCGACCTGGGCGGGGGATCGACCGAGTTCGTGCTGGGGGATGCGAACGGGCCGGTGGCCTCGCGGTCCATGGACATGGGCTGCGTCAGGCTCACCGAGCGCTTCTGGCGCCACGACATGCCTACAGCTGAGACCATTGCCGCTGCACGCGCACAGGTCAACGCGGTGCTCGACGAGGTCCAGGAAACCGTCGACTTTTCCACGGTGGACCGCATCGTGGGGGTGGCCGGAACCATCACCACGCTCACCGCCGCCGCGCTGGGACTGGATCACTATGACTCGAGCCTCATCCACGGGGCCGAACCGGGCATCGACAAGCTCGAATCCGCCATTGCGTTCATGCTTGGATCGGACCGCGAAACCCGCGCCTCACTTGGCTACATGCACCCCGGGAGGGTGGATGTGATTGCGGCCGGTGCGCTGATCTACGGGTGCATCCTGGAACGGGTCGCCGGTGCAAGCGCGGGCAGGATCACCACCGCGACGGCCTCGGAGCACGATATTCTGGACGGAATCGCCCTGGGACTTGGCTCGGGGAACTAAACACCGCAGCCCGATACCCCAATACGTCCCCCACGCCCCACGCTAGGAGAACACTTGAGCCAACGACTGCGCCGCATCGCCGCCACGGCACTGACCCTGGTGCTTGGCCTCACGGCCGCACTGGCCGTGGCCCCCGCGGCACACGCCGATCCGGCCCGCGACGGGGAATGGTGGCTCAAGTCCTCCGGCATCACCAAGGCCTGGGAAGTCTCCAAGGGTGCCGGGGTCACCGTCGCGGTCATTGACACGGGCATCGACACCTCGCACCCGGACCTGCTCGGGGTGGTCACCGGGGGCAAGGACATCTCCGGCGCCGGCATCCCGGACGGCTCCAAGCCGCTGGGCACGCTGCCGGAGCACGGGACCCTGGTGGCCACGCTGCTGGCCGGGCGCGGAAACAACGGCGCGGCGATCGCCGCAGCCAAGGCGGATGCCGAAGCACAGAAGATCGCCTATGAACGGGCCGTCGCCTCCGCCAAGGAAGCCAAAGAGGATCCGCCCCCGAAACCCGAGCCGATCGAGATCCCGAAGCCCGCAGCCGGGCCCGACGGCATGCTGGGCGTGGCCCCGGAGGCCAATCTGCTCTCGCTTTCGCTGTGGATGGGCACGGAGAATCCCGCCGGGATTTCCGTCGAGGACCAGGTGCCAGCGGCCGTGAAGTGGGCCGTGGACCACGGGGCGAAGGTCATCAACATCTCGCTGGGCTCCACCCAGCCGGATTGGCCGCCAAGCTGGGACACCGCGTTCAAGTACGCCGAGGACAAGGACGTGGTCATTGTCGCGGCGGCCGGGAACCGTGCCGGCGGCATGGCGCAGGTCGGGGCCCCGGCCACGATCCCCGGGGTGCTCACCGTGGCCGGCATCGACCGCAAGGGCAAGGCCAGCGTCGATTCCTCCACAGAGGGCATCAGCATCGGCGTGGCCGCCCCGGCAGACCCGCTGGTCGGCGGGCTGCCCGGCGGTGGGTACGCGGATTGGTCAGGGACCTCCGGCGCAGCCCCCCTGGTTGCCGGGGTGGCGGCGATGATCCGTTCCAAGTACCCGGACATGAAGGCCCCGCAGGTCATCAACCGGATCCTGGCGACCGCGCGCGACGCGGGCAAGCCCGGCGTCGACAACCTCTACGGCCACGGCATCCTCGATGCCCATGCGGCGCTCACCGCCGAGGTCCCCCAGGTCGAGGCCAACCCGATGAACACCATCACCGAATGGATCCGGGTGCATCGCCGCGGCGCGCAGGTCAATGCAGGTCCCACCGAGGACCCGGGCATCTCCACGGAGAAGTCCGACATCAAGCCCATCGCCGCTCCCGCCCCGTTGCCGCCGAGCGGCGGCTCCGGATTCCTGCCGCCGTTGCTGGTGCTGGGCTTCGGCGGGTTGCTGCTGCTGACCATGCTGGGCGGGACCCTGCACTACACGCGCACCAAGCGCCGGGTTGCCATCGCCGAATCGACCAAGAGCGCACCGGTTTCGGCGTTGAAACTGGGTGACCGCACCGGTCGCAAGGACATCTTCGACGAGCTTCCGGAATCCGGCGAAGGCTCCTGACGAGGCGGTCCGAAGAGTGGTCTTTGCCACCCCTCGGGGTATTAGTGAAGACTTTCACAAAGGGTGTTTTTGGGGATATGATGTGTACATGCCTATCACTCAACAATTTTCCGATCGCCCGCGCATTCTTGTAGTTGGCGGCGGCTACGTTGGACTTTACGTCGCAATGAAGCTGCAGAAGAAGGTCAAGGACCACGGCGGCATCGTCACCGTCGTGGACCCGCTGCCGTACATGACCTACCAGCCGTTCCTCCCCGAGGTTGCAGGTGGCCAGATCGAGCCGCGCCACGTCGTGGTGTCGCACCGCCAGCACCTCAAGCACGCCGAACTGATCAATGGCCGCGTGTCGGCCATCGACCACAAGAACAACAAGGCCGTCATCGTGCCGGTTGTCGGCGAGCCGTTTGAGCTCGAGTACCGCGACGTGGTCCTGGCCGCCGGCGCGGTCACCCGCACCTTCCCGATCCCGGGACTTGCGGATGAGGGCATCGGCCTGAAGTCCATCGAGGAAGCCGTTGCCCTGCGCAACAAGGTCCTTGAGCGCATCGAGTCGGCCTCGTTGATGACCGATGCCTCCGAGCGCAAGCGCGCCCTGAGCTTCGTCGTGGTCGGTGGCGGCTTCGCCGGCATCGAGACCATCGCCGAGATCGAGGACATGGCCCGCCACGCAGCAGCCCTGAACGGCCGCATCGGCAAGGACGAGCTGCGCTTCGTGCTCGTCGAGGCCATGGGCCGCATCATGCCCGAGGTCACCGAGGACCAGGCGCTGTGGGTTGTCGACCACCTGCGCAGCCGCGGCATCGAGGTCCTGCTGAACACCTCGCTGGCCGACGCCACCGAGGGCAAGCTGGCACTGATCAACATGCCGGACAAGTCCGCTGCCGAGACCTTCGAGTCCGACACGCTGATCTGGACCGCCGGCGTCATGGCCAACCCGATGGTTCGCTCCACCGACTTCCCGATCGAGCCCCGAGGCCGCGTCATGACCGGCACCGACCTGCGCATCACCGGCGAAGACGGCGTTGCCATCGAGGGTGCCTGGGCAGCCGGCGACGTGTCGGCAGTGCCCGACGTGACCGGCGGCCTGCCGGATGGCACCTGCGTGCCGAACGCACAGCACGCAGTTCGCCAGGCCAAGTTGCTGGCACACAACCTCTACTCCACCCGCTACGGCGTGGGCCAGGTCAAGAACTACAAGCACAAGAACCTCGGCGCGGTTGCCGGCTTCGGTGCGAACAAGGGCGTCGCCAAGGTCATGGGCATCAAGCTCAAGGGCTGGCCGGCGTGGATGGCACACCGTGGCTACCACGGCATGGCCATGCCGACCTTCGAGCGCAAGTTCCGCGTCCTGGGCGACTGGATGGTGGCGATCTTCTTCACCCGCGACACCCTGCAGCTGAACAACCTCGAAAACCCGCGCTCCACTTTCGTTGAGGCAGCAACCCCGAAGCCGCGCGCCTAGCGGCAACGAGCGGGGGCGGTGGCACCGTGCCGCGGATCCCGGGCCCACAGTGATAGGCCCGCGGCCCGGGATTCGCGTACGACGGTGCCACCGCCTCTTCCCATGCCAGGCACATGCCTCGTTTCCCCGGAGCGGGAACGTTCTTGTACGCTTGGTCGGGTAGGCCCCCATGGTGGAATTGGTATACACGGCTGACTTAAAATCAGCTGCCGAAAGGATTGTGGGTTCGAGTCCCACTGGGGGTACCAACGAAAAGGCCCCTGCTTCCCTGTGTTTACAAGGAAGCAGGGGCCTTTCGTTTGCCCAAAACTACTGTTTTGTCCACGGCTGGAAATGAATCTCCGCGATTCTCGGCTGCCATGCGGCGCCCCACGTAGTTGCCGAGCAATTCTGCATACACGTTCAGGGTCATTGCCGCCGAGCTCCGCCTAAGCGTCCTTGCAAGGTATTTCTGATCACCGCGCCGTCCGGTGCACGAGTCGCGAGTGGAGACACCTCAGAGGTCTAATGCGCCACGAAGCGCCGATTCCACACGCTTCATCGCGGTCACACCCAGACCGCCCACGGACTTAATTGGCTCGTCTTCGTAAATGGTCGTCAATGTATCGGCACGAACGTAGCCGTGAATGCACTCTCCGTCCGGAAGTTTCTCCACGGACGGCAAATCCGTGTACTTGTCAGTCATGGTGACCCTGATTGCCAAGGCGTCCTTGAACGCGTTGTTTCTCAAGTTCGAAGAAACCACGATCCAGAACTTCGGATCCGCGGTCTCTGCTCCGAGATTAGCTAAATAGACGCTTCCGCGTTTGAGCTCCATGGGCTCTAGTCGGGCACAGTGTCACGGCCGCGGCGTAAAAGCCTTTGGCGATTTGCGGATGACTCGGCAAGCTGGGTTTCCTCGGCTGCCATTTCGGCGTAGAGCTTTGCATATTCACGCTGTTTAACCACCCGCATCCCCTGTTGGAATATGGCCTGCGCAGTAGCAGCCTTGCTTGGGTTTTCGGAAAGGGATTCCTCCCTCAGGAATTCTGGCGAGCGGCGCATGGCTTCCAAATCACGGGCATCTTCAGCGCTTAGTGGCAAGGAAAGTCGGGACGTTGTAAGTGCTTCCATGCTTCAAAGACACGCCGCATACTTGTGCAGCACTATCTGATGCACTTGACCATGGCAAAAGATGCATACGTCCTTTGGTGGTTGAGCCTTCTTGCCCGCAGGTAGTCTCTGCCGCTCGGTCCGGCTAGATGATCTCGGGATACTGCGCGCTGTCGCCCGCATCATTCACGACCTTGACCGAGACAATCCCGCCGCCGGTGGCCCGAACGCTTCGCAGCAACTCCTGGGCGATCTGGTGCACGTCCTGCGTTCCGGCCCGAACAACCAGCACACCCGTCTCCGGGGATTCCCACGATTCGACGTGGCTGAAAGGTTCGGGAAGTTCGTCAATGCCGTTGGCGCCGCTTTCCCCGATCCATTGGTCGATCTTCTCGTCGGCCCAAGCCTGTCGAGCCACCTCGGGCGGGACTCCCGCAATTTCCGATCCACTGCTGCATCCGGCAAGCCCGAGTGCGGCAAGCAGCAACACGATGATCAGGGCAAGCTGCTTCAAAGGAGCTCCTATCTCGTTGGGTCCAATCGCGTCTAGCCTGCCCCTGTCCGGGACCCGGCGGCCCCAGAGGCTGGCCGAACTTGAACAACGCGTCACCGGACTGGGGGCCGGGGAACGATGGATTCCTGCCTCGCCCCGGCTCCTAAAACCATGAACCGCCAGCTTAAACCCAAAAAGGTCTTGATTTGGGGATTTATTGGTCTGTGCCGAGCGTTGAACCAACGTAGGCTATTTACCAACAACCCTACCGAGGAGAAAAACCATGGCCCTGGGCGGAAACCCGGTCTTCAAGTCCAAGAACTACCGCGAGCAGACCCGTGCGGCCGGCGCCACGGGTGCCGCGTCCACCACCTATGCTCAGCCGATGAGCGCACAGGCCCTGCAGGAAATGTACTCGCAGCCTTCCGCGTCACCGCAGGAAACCGGCCGCATGACCTACGCCGACGTCATCAACAAGACGATGTTGAGCCTGGGCATGGTCCTCATCGGTGCGGCCATCGGTTGGCAGCTGCCGGCCCTGATGCTCGTCGGCGCACTCGTCGGTCTGGGCCTGGGCCTGGCCAACTCCTTCAAGCGCCAGCCCTCGCCGGTGCTGATCCTGCTGTACGCGGGCTTCGAAGGCCTGTTCCTCGGTGGCCTGTCGGGCGTCTTCGAGAACATGTACCCGGGCATCGCCATGCAGGCCGTGCTTGCCACGTTCTCGGTCTTCGCCGTGACCCTGGTGCTCTACCGTTCGGGCAAGTACCGCGCGACCCCGAAGATGACCCGCATGTTCATGATCGCGATGATCGGCTACGGCGTGTTCTCGCTGCTGAACTTCGGCCTGATGATGTTCGGCGCCGTTGATGGCATGTTCGGCATGCGCAGCGGCATGCTTGGCGTCGGCATCGGCGTGCTCGCCGTGCTGCTGGCCACCTACGCACTTGTGCTCGACTTCACCAACATCTCCGAGGGCGTGCGCCAGGGTGCACCGGCCAAGGCCGCCTGGACCGCCGCATTCGGCCTGACCGTGACGCTGGTCTGGCTGTACGTCGAGATTCTGCGCATTCTGGCCATCCTGCGTGGCGACGACTAGTCAATCTGCTGTGTGACCGCGGGGCAGTACCCATGATTTGGGTACTGCCCCGCGGTTTTTCTGCAATATGTGCGTCATCTATGCCGCACCGGCAACTTTCAAGGGATAACGTATGTTCATGGCATTGACAGGCAGCAAGGGTTCGACCGGGAAGACGGCGCGCAGGTTCGCGACCCTCGGGCCCCTTTTCCTGGGAGCCAAGGCATGAAGCTGCCGCGCCCCCTGCGGCGCCTGGCCGCGGCCACCGAAGCGGTGCAGCACAGCACCCAGATCACCAGGCAACGGATGGCCGCCGCGCCCGAGGCCGACGAGAACCCGGCGAGCATCTACGCCGCCCATGCCGAGGCCGAGGACCTGCCCTACGGTGTGCGGATCGCCGCGTCCTGGTCCTGGCGGTTGATCGTCATCGTGCTGGCCGTGGGCATCGCCGTCTGGCTGCTCTCCCACGTGTCCCTGCTGGTGATCCCACTGATGATCGCGGCCCTGCTGGCCGGGCTGCTCAGCCCCGTGGTGAAGTTCCTGACCCGCACCCTGCGTTTCCCCAAGGGGCTTTCCGTCGGGGTGACCATGGTCGGTTTCCTGGCAGTGATCGTCGGAGGTCTTTCCGTCGTTGGGCAGCGGCTGGCCAACGGCTTCGCTTCCCTGTGGGCCCAGGCCCTGACCGGCATCAGCCAGATCCAGCACTGGCTCTCCACCGGCCCGCTGGGGTTGAGCAACCAGGACCTCGACACGCTTTTCCAAGACGCACTGAACACGCTCAAGAACAACTCCTCGTCCATCCTCTCCGGTGCGTTGTCCTGGGGCACCACCCTTGGGCACCTGGTGACGGGCATGCTGCTGGTGCTCTTCTCGCTGATCTTCCTGCTGCTGGACGGACCGCGCATCGGCCGCTTCTTCATCAACCTGCTGCCGCGCCGTGCCCGGGCCGCAGCCCATGGTGCCGGCCACCGCGGCTGGGGCTCGATGGTCAGCTACGTCCGCGTCCAGCTCTTTGTCGCCTTCATCGACGCCGTGGGCATCGGCGTGGGTGCCCTGATCCTCGGGGTGCCGCTGGCACTTCCGCTGGGTGTGCTCGTCTTCATCGGCTCGTTCATCCCCGTCATCGGTGCACTGGTCACCGGGGCCGTGGCCGTGCTGCTGGCCCTGGTGGCCAACGGCTGGGTCAACGCGCTGATCATGTTGCTGGTGGTGCTCTTCATCCAACAGGCCGAATCCCACATCCTGCAGCCATTGGTCATGGGCAAGGCCGTGAGCCTGCACCCGCTGGCCGTCGTCATGGCCGTGGCCGGCGGCTCCATCGTCGCCGGCATTGCCGGCGCCCTTTTCGCCGTCCCGGTGCTGGCCGTGGCCAACACCGTGGTGAAGTACATTTCCGACCGGGGCTGGGAGCACGATCCGCTCTTTGGCCCCGAGACCGCGGCCATGGCGGCCGTGAACGGTTCACGAATTACCAAGCCGGTCCGCTCCGCGGAACCGGCTCCCGCCGACCTTGACGGAGAAGAACCACACCCCGGTTCCTGATCCGCACCCGCACCGCCTACCCCCGGTCCAAGGTCCTGGCCCCGAAAGACTTCCAATCCCGATTGCACAGCGTGTGAACACGCCCAGAAGAAAGCCGCTCCCATGATCCAGAAGACCCAACTCCCGGTGAGCCTGTCCGACATCGAAGAGGCCCGCGACCTTCTTGAAGGCGTGGCCGTCCGCACCCCGATGGAGCACTCGCGCGCGCTGTCCCTGGACATCGGTTCCGAGGTCTACCTGAAGTGCGAGAACCTGCAGCGTGCCGGTTCCTTCAAGGTCCGCGGCGCCTACGTGCGCATGGCCAAGCTCACCGCCGAGGAACGCGCCCGCGGCGTCGTGGCGGCCTCGGCGGGCAACCACGCCCAGGGCGTGGCGCAGGCCGCCCGCCGACTGGGGATCAAGGCCCGCATCTACATGCCGCTGGGCGTGGCACTGCCCAAGCTCACCGCCACCCGCGACCACGGGGCCGAGGTCATTCTGCACGGGCACAACGTGGACGAGGCGCTGGCCGAGGCCGAGCGCTACGCGACAGCGACCGGTGCGGTCTTCGTGCACCCCTTCGACAACCCCGACATCATCGCCGGGCAGGGAACCATCGGCCTGGAAATCCTCGAGCAGCTCCCGGACGTCGACACCGTGCTAATGGGTGTGGGCGGCGGCGGACTGCTGGCCGGGGTCGCGGTGGCCATCAAGACTCGTGCCAAGGAACTGGGCCGGGAAATCAAGATCATCGGGGTGCAGGCCGAGAACGCAGCGGCCTACCCTCCCTCGCTGGCCGCCGACGCGCTGGTCCCGCTGGACACCGTGCGCACCATCGCCGACGGTATCGCCGTGGGACGCCCGGGCCAGCTGCCCTTCCAGATCATTCGCGAACTCGTCGACGACGTGGTCACGGTCTCCGAGGACGGGCTGGCCCGCGCCTTGGTGTTCCTCCTGGAACGCTCGAAGCTGGTGGTCGAGCCGGCCGGTGCCGTGGGCGTGGCAGCGCTGCTCGAGGGCAAGCTGGAGGAACTCGGGATCACCCCCGCCAAGACCGCGGTGGTGCTTTCCGGCGGCAACATCGACCCGCTGCTGATGCTCAAGGTCATCCAGCGCGGCCTCTCGGCGGCCGGGCGCTACCTGACCGTGCGCATGATGCTCGATGACCGTCCCGGCGAGCTGGCAACCATCTCCCGGGTCATCGCCGAGTCCGATGCCAACGTCACCCGCCTGGACCACACCCGCGTGGGCGGCTCGCTGTCCATGGGGGACGTGGCGATCACCATCGACATGGAGACCAAGGGACATGTGCACTCGGAGATGGTGTTGAACAACCTGCGTGCCGAGGGCTTCCAGCCCATGATCATGGGCTGATCCCCGAAAACTTACGACAACGCCCTCCTTGTTCCTGCCCATGGGCAGGAACAAGGAGGGCATTTTTCGCGGGGCCAGGAGCCTGCGTTAAAGACAGATGGCCGCCGATGCCTCCACCCCCGGCCTTCGCCCCCAACGGGGCAAGGGCGGGATCCGGGTGAGGGATCGGCGGCCACCAGGCCGGGTCCCGCGCCATCGCGCGGGGAAATGCACTAAGCGCTGTAAGGCTTGCAGGAAACGATCTCGACGGTGATTTCCTTGCCGTTCGGTGCGGAGTAGGTGAGGGTGTCACCGGACTTGGCGCCGTGGACGGCCGAGCCGATCGGGGACTTCTCCGAGTAGACTTCCAGATCCGAATCCCCGGCTACCTCGCGGCTGCCGAAGAGGAAGGTGGTCTTGTCGCCGGCGATGATTGCCTCGACCAGCATGCCCGGCTCGACGATTCCGTCATCGGCGGGAGCTTCGCCCACGTGGGCACGACGCAGCAGGTCCTTGAGGTACGTGATGCGTGCCTCGGCCTTGCCCTGTTCTTCCTTGGCCGCGTGGTAGCCACCGTTTTCCTTGAGGTCGCCCTCGGAACGTGCCTGCTCAATGCGGTCAACGATCTCTGCGCGGCCCGGGCCCGAGAGGCGCTCGAGCTCGGCGGCAAGGCGGTCATAGGCCTCTTGGGTCAGCCAAACAACTGGTTCGTGATTGGTCGTGGTCACGTGGTACTCCTTGTGTAATCAGGGCCGCTACTCCCTGGGGGAACAACATGCCGAGACGGTCCCGCCCGATGATGCGACGAACATCTTGCAAGCAAAGACCCCGCACAGCAGGTGAAGAACTTTGTCCGTCACGGTCTGTAGCGGGGCAATAACGTATTAGAAAGATATTAGCCGCCAAACAGCTATTTACCCAAGAGTTTGAGCTTTTGGCGTAGTGGCGCGTCGTGCAGGCCAAACAATCAGCGACGCCCCGGATGCGGTGTTCCCGCGGTGGTCAGGAGGCCTTGACCAGCCTGCATTCCTCGACCCCTGCGGTGGTGGCCAGCGACTCGGTACGGAGCTTCACATCGAACCTGGTGGTCGTCATGCCCTTGCCCTCGGTGGGGCCCACGACCAGCGTCTTCCAGCCAACAATGGCGTAGGACTCGTTCATTGCCCGGATCTCGCACTGGACCGTGTCGCCGGCATCCTTGGAGATGTCCACGATTGCGGTGGCGCTGGTGGGGAAGTGGACCATGAAGGAGTTGTCCTTGAAGTCCACCTTCGAATTGGTGGCGGTGGCCAGGTAGAACGCAGCCAGGATGCCAACGGCCAGACCGAGGATGATCAGCGCCTTGCGGGTTCTCTTGGCCAGGCCGCGCTTGGGCGAACCGTACCTATTCGTTAAGCTGGACAATGGCGCCTCTTTCGATTCGTGGGCGTCGCGGCCGGGAAATCATCCCTACCAGTCTAAGCCTTGGCAAGGGGAACCCTTCACCGAGCATGAGGAAGTTGGAGTCACTTAGGTGGAAGAACGAAACGTGGAGCATATCGCTGATTCATCGGGCCTGCGTTTGTTGGCGGTCCATGCACACCCCGACGACGAGGCGTCCAAGGGCTCGGCCACCATGGCGGCATACGTTGCCGCCGGGGCAAGGGTAATGGTGGCAACCTGCACCGGCGGGGAACGCGGGGACATCCTCAATGCCGCCGTGGGCGAGCTCGCCCACGCGCACCGCGACCTGACCGGCGTGCGGCGCAGCGAGATGGCAGAGGCCGCCGCGGTGCTGGGCATCGAACACCGTTGGATCGGATTCACCGACTCGGGACTGCCCGAGGGCGATCCGCTGCCGGAACTCGACTTCGGCTCCTTCGCGCTGCAGCCGCTGGACCGCGCGTCCGCCCCGCTGATCAAGCTGATCCGCGAGTTCAAGCCGCACGTGATCATTGCGTACGACGAAAACGGCGGATACCCCCACCCCGACCACATCCAGGCGCACAAGGTCGCGGTGCATGCCTTCGCGGAAGCCGCCAAGGCCGACAGCTCCCCGGAGCTGGGCGAGCCCTGGGAAACCTCGAAGCTTTACTACGACCGCGCCTTTGCCCCTGAGCGTTTCCGGACCCTGCACTACGCGATGGTCGACGCCGGCATCGAATCGCCCTATGCCGAGCGCGTTGCCGCCTGGGAGGAACACCCCGAAGAGCAGTTCTTCGGGTGGGTCTCGCCGCACAAGACCACCACTCAGGTGAACTGCGCCGGCTTCTTCAAGCAGCGGGACCAGGCGCTGCTGGCGCACCGGACCCAGATCGATCCGACCGGATTCTTCTTTGCCGTGCCCGAGGCGATCTATGCCAAGGCTTGGCCTTGGGAGGATTTCACCCTGATCAAATCATCGGTTCCCACCACACTCCCAGAGACCGACCTGTTTGCCGGTCTAAGATAGGTGGTGTACCGGTGAATCCGGCCGCCAACTTTTTCAGAAAGAGCCCCACGCGTGTATTCGTTCCTGCTGTATGCAGCCTCCGTTAGTCCGTCCCCGGTACCCGGCGCGCCCGTGGGGGACGCCGCCCAGAACATCGGCCCGGGCTTCGTTGGCTTTGTGGCCACCGCAGCGGTCGTCATCGTCACCATCTTCCTGATCCGTGACATGACCCGCCGAATCCGCAAGGTCCGGTACCGCGGCGAAGCCGAAGCCCGCCAGCAGGAGCTGGTGGACAAGGGCAAGGAAATCCAGCCCGACGAACCGGGCGATACCCCCGCGCGCTAAGTCGCGCCCGATCCTTCAAGGCGCGGCCCCGGAGGACTTTTCCACCGGGGCCGTGCCTGTGTTTGTTCACGTCAACTTCGCCATGGGCCTTGGTTCCAGTGTGGCGTTCTTCCGTGTCCCCGATCAGCACGACTCGCACCCGGAGACGACCTCGGGGCTCGACGCTGGATGCCGTGTAATCTTTTTCGTATTCATTATCAGCTGATTGCGTGCGCGAACAAGGGTGTCGCGGGAGCAAACGAATCAACGGTGGAGCCGGAATGGCGAAGAGCAAAACCAGCAAGAAGCAGGCCAAGCCCAAGCGGGCCGTCAAGCGGGAGATCATTTCGATTCCACGGGTTCGGGCACGGGCAGGGATCGATGCCTTGGCCGGGCCCTTCATGGACTGGCTCATCAATTCCTCCCGGGTCGATCGCGACAATGCCTTCGCGGTGTTCGAACGCGTGCACCACCTGGTTGACAGGTACGCGGAATTGACGGGCGAGGCAACTGTCACGGAGTTTGCCCCGGAAAAGATTGCCGTGGTGCTGGCCGAGGAAATCCAGGCGGACGGCGGACTGATGAGCGAAGAAATCTACGTGGGCACATTTGACGCGTATCTGCATTTCCTCCGGGAGCAGGAACGCTGGACCGGTTCCGAACAGGCCTATGCGAAGGTGCATGCCGTTGTTGAAAGCGGGTCCGCGGGCGAGAACGACCACGAGGAGCTACCTGCTGTCAACGATGCCGAGGCCTTCGAGGTCTTCAATGCAATGCCGCTTCTCCGGTATGCCCGAAAGCTCCTGGAATGGGTTGCTGCGGGGCGCGATCTGACGGCCTCGGGCGGCCTGCGCAAGAAGGACCTCGTTGAAGCGGCGGCCGTTGTCGGAGTGGCGATCCGCACCTCGAAGCAGTCAACCGAAGCCACACTTCCGGGCCTTGGCGCGGATGAGCGAGACGCCATAAAACCGTATGCCGGTTCCCTGAAGGCCGTCAAGCGGCTCAGCCTGATCTGGGATTCCCTGCTTGAACTCGAGCTGATCGAGGGGGACGAGACCCGGGCCAGGCAGGGCCCGGATGCCCAAGATTTCCTGGGTGGCCAGGTTACGAAGGAAAGCCGCGAAATTGTCTCCGACTTCATTGGGACCTTCATGATGTCCTATGGCGACTGGATCGTGGAGCACGATCGAATGAACGGCGTTGCGCTGCGCGGGAGCCTGATGCAGACCCTGGATGCCGCGCTGTATTCCTCCCGTCCCACGGTCTTCACTGCGAGCGATGCGGCCGCGGATTCTTCCTTCGCGGCTGTGGGCTACATGCTCGAGGAACTTGCGGAGCTAGGCGTGGTCCGGATCGATACGCACTACCGCGCGGACCCCGCCTTAGCCGAGAGCTACGACATGTTCTCGATGTATGTCATGGACGAGCAGGTGTCCGACGTCGACCCCGCCAAGATGTTGGAGATGATCAAGGCGTCCTTTGCCCCGGAAGCGGCAGCGAACATGCCGGAATTGGTCGATGCGGCGGAAATCGACCCATTCGAATTGCCTGCCCGGGTGCCGGCAGGCAAAAGCCTTCAGTTGCGTGTGGATCTGGAATACACGCAACCTCCCGTATGGCGCCGATTGGTGGTGCCGTCCACGATTTCCCTGGCCGATCTGCACGTGGCGCTGCAAGTCGCCTTCGGTTGGCTGAACAGCCATCTGCACGATTTCGAACTCCCAGCAGCCGGTTTGTATGGCGACAGCCAGAGGTTCTCCGATCCCCGCATGGAACTTGAAGAAACACTCGATGAATGGGACTACACCGTGGGCCAGCTGGTGGGCGCGCCAAGGGACAAGTTCTTCTACAACTACGATTTTGGCGACAGTTGGCGGCACAAGATCGTCGTGGAGAAGATCTTCGACTCGCCCACGGGGCAGGCGGTGCGTTGCACCGGCGGGCGCTTGCAGGCCCCGGTCGATGACATCGGCGGAATCCCGGGCTGGTACCACGCCATTGACGTCAGCAACGATCCAAGCCACGAAGACTTTGAGCACGTGCGAGACATGTTGGGGCTATCCGAGGGCGAGGTATTCGACGAGTCGGATTTCGATGCCAAAGGGATCGACGCGGCTTATGCGCTGAGGCTGAGAGGCTAGGGAACCGGCCAGCCACCCGGCAGCGGGCGCCGACTGTCCGCGGGGCGCGTGCTTGCCCGGTCCATGGGGATCGGGGCCACCCGGCAGCGCGTGCCGCCTTGCGGCCTCCGTCATCGGAGGGTGCGATATGGAACTGCCGCACGTGTGGCGTTCGGGTGCAACATGAAGGCACGGCGAATACGGCAGTGGCACCAGCGGGGGCGACGAACATGCCTGGCGTCGTTGCCATGCAGGTCCCGAATGCCCTGTCCATGAAGTGGCTTCTGGAGGTGGCGTCAGGCGAGCTGGATGCGGGCGTCGCCGGCCACGAACCCCATCGTGAGGTTTCCCCCGACGGCTTCCATGTAGCCGCGAATGGTCCCGACTTTGGAGTCCTCCTGATTTCCGTGCCGGATCTTGGATACCTGGCGCTGTGGGACGCCGATCCGGGTGGCGACTTGCTCCTGCGCCAGTCCTGCAGCTTCACGCGGTTCACGGAGCCGGTGGGTGCGGACCGCGGCAAGCATCCGTTCCTTGTGTGCTTCGACCCGTTCCAAGTCCACGGGGTGCTCTGCGAGGAAATCCCTTAGTGACATTGGCATGACGGTCATTTTCCTTTCAATGAGCGTAGGTGGCCGTCGAACAAGTCGTCAGCCACGGGGATGTTTTTCTTGTACCGGTGATCCCGGTTTCCGGCCTTGTCGCCTGCGATGGATATGATCGCTTGTCGCTTGGGGTCGAAGGCGAAAAGAACGCGTAGCCCAGATCCACCTGATGAGCCCGGCCGCAATTCCTTCATGT
This sequence comes from Arthrobacter sp. AQ5-05, assembly GCF_003287975.1. Taxonomy (GTDB): domain Bacteria; phylum Actinomycetota; class Actinomycetes; order Actinomycetales; family Micrococcaceae; genus Paeniglutamicibacter. The sequence continues at coordinate 361,421 of NZ_QMKQ01000002.1, read as the reverse complement.
TCTCATGTCGAGAATGGGTCGCGCCGTCCACGACGGGACGGCCCGGTTGTGGGCCACGGTCCTCCTCGAGCTGGATGGCGGCAATGGCCTGCTCCCGGGAATCGACGTCCAGCGAAGCGAGCCACCGGCGATCAGCTCAATGTCGGCGCTCCACATGCTCTCAATTCAGAACCTCCGGGTTGCGCAACCAGTTATCCGGCATGCGCATGGTTTCGCGGCCCACGACGTGTCGAATGATCGTGGGGGAGACTGGAGGCATGGGACAACGAATCGCCTCCAGTGCCTCCGCCTACCTGCGCCAGCATGCCCACCAGCCGGTGGACTGGTGGCCCTACGGCGACGAGGCCTTTGCCGAGGCCAAGACGCGCGACATCCCAGTCTTCTTGTCCATCGGCTACGCCGCCTGCCACTGGTGCCACGTGATGGCCGCCGAATCCTTTGACGATCCCGGGGTCGCCGCCTACCTCAACGAACACTTCGTTCCGATCAAGGTCGACCGCGAGGAACACCCCGCCGTCGACGAGGCCTACATGGCCGCCACGCAAACCCTCACGGGGGCCGGCGGCTGGCCCATGAGCGTGTTCACGCTCCCGGACGGCCGTGCCATCCACGCCGGAACCTACTTCCCGCCCGCCCCGCGCCCCGGCATGCCCTCCTTCGGACAGGTCCTCGAGGCCGTCACCGATGCCTGGGTGAACCGGCGGGACGCCCTCGAACTGCAGGCGACGACCCTTGCCGAGCACCTGGGATCCGCGGCCGGGGGACAGGCCAAGATGTTCTCCCGCGCCCTGCCGCTGCCCACCGGCAACAACGGCTCCGTGCTGGCGCCGGTCGTGTCCGCGGCCGTGAACAAGCTGGCTGCCTTGCAGGATCCCACCGGCGGGTTTGCGCCGGCACCCAAGTTCCCGCCCAGCCCAGTGCTGGATTTCCTCTTGCGCGCCGGGCTGGGCCTGGGATCGGCGGCCGGCCAGGCCACGGCGCTGGCCTCGGACACCCTGGAAACCATGGCCCGCAGCGCCCTGGCCGACCACCTTGGCGGTGGCTTTGCCCGCTACTGCGTGGACCCCGGGTGGAAGATCCCGCACTTCGAGAAGATGCTGTACGACAATGCCCAGCTCCTGGGCCTCTATGCCCGCGCAGCCGTGCAGTTGCCCGATCCCGAGGTGGCCAAGCTGTGCCGGGTCTCGGCCATGGGCATATCCAGGTGGCTCGAGGCCCGGATGTTGCTTCCCGGTGGCGGCTTCGCCTCCTCGATCGACGCCGACACCGTAATGCCCGACGGAACCCACCACGAGGGCGCCACCTACGTCTTCACCCGGGCCGAGGTCGCCGGGATCCTGGGTGAGCCAAGCGGCAACCGGGCGGGGCCGCGTCCCGATGCGCTTCCGGGCAAGGGCAACGTCTTCTGGCAGCTGTGGGAGGGAGCCAGGCTTCCCGCCGAGGATGCCCGGGCGGCAAGCCTCCCGCCGCAGGATGCGCCCATGACCATTGCGCTTTCGCGAACCCCGAGCCTGTTCGAGTGGCCGGAACTGGCCAGGGCCTTTGCGGCCTTGGAGGCCGAGCGTGCCAAGCGCGTGCAGCCGGGCCGCGACGACAAGGTCGTTGCCGGGTGGAACGGCCTGGTCATCGCCTCGCTGGCCGAGGCCGCGGTGCTGCTGCGCGAACCGCGCATGCTGGAGCTCGCCACGGGGGCAGCCAGCTTCCTCCATGCGGTGCACTGGGCTCCAGCGACCGCGAGCGCCGGGGGAGTGCTCCACCGCATCAGCCACCAGGGCCGGGCGAACACGGCCATCGACGCCGTGCTCGAGGACTACGTGGGGGTAGCCCTGGGATTCCAGTCCCTGGGCGTTGCCACGGGGGAGCATCAGTGGTTTGCGCGGGCCGACGAGGTGCTGGCATCCGCGCAGGAGATCTTCCTGCAGGATGGACAACCGCGCGACAGCGCCGCCAACGACCCGCGGGTGCGGGCCGTGCGTGGGGGCGCCAGCAGTGCCGAGGCGCTGGATGATGCGGTGCCGGCGGCCACCTCGCTGCTGGCCGCGGCCCTGTTGAACAGGGCCGGCCGCCTGCAGCTGGACGCCGCGGAAAAAGATCCCGGGTTTGTGCGCAGCGAGGCCGACCTGGCTGTGGTGCGCATGCTGCTGGGGTTCGTCCCGGCGCTCGCCGAACGGGCACCGCAGGCGGTCGGCAGTGCCCTGGGCGTGGTTGCCCGGTTCCTCCACGGGTCGAGCACCGAGCTGGCCGTGGCCGGCGGAACGGAGGCCGAGCGCCGGTCCGCCGTGCGGCTTGGGGTGCTCGCGGGGGTGTCCCAGCGGGGTGAGGGCGGCGGGCCCGGGACCCCGAGTGCGGCATACCCCGCCGGGCCGAAGGGGCAGCTGCGGCTCTATGTCTGTCGCGGCGGCATTTGCCATGCGCCGGTCAGCGGTCTGCCTTCGCTGGCAGCCCTGCTCGTGCCCGGCCTTTCGCGCAGCATGCGGGGTGGTTAGGCGGTGCCCAGCACCGCCATGGTGATCGCGGTGAAATGGCAGGCAAAGCCGACGAGCGTGCACGCATGGAAGAGTTCGTGGAACCCCAGGATTCCCGGAATCGGGTTCGGGGCCTTGCTCGCGTAGAACACCGCCCCGACGATGTAGAAGACCCCTCCGGTGCAGATCAGGATTGCCGCGGCCGGGCTCGCGGCAAAGAAGTCCCCGATGAACAGCAGTGAAGCCAGACCCAGCAGCACATACACCGGGGTGTAGAGCCAGCGCGGGGCATCGGTGTAGAAGACCCGGAAACCCACCCCTGCCAGAGCGCCGATCCAGATCGAGACCAACAGGATCGTGGCGGACCTCGGTGGCAGCAATGCCCAGGCAAGGGGCGTGTAGGAGCCGGCGATCAGCAACATGATGTTGGTGTGGTCGATCCGCTTGAGCAACCGGGTGGTTCGCGGCGACCAGTTCCCGCGGTGGTAAAACGCCGAGACCCCGAAGAGCAGCACACCGGTGGACGCGAAGACGGCACTGGTGATCTTCCCCGCTCCGGCCGGGGCCAGGACCACCAACACGATGCCCGCGGCCAGGGCCAGCGGGGCGGTGGCCGCGTGGATCCAGCCGCGCAGCAATGGTTTGTCCGGCTGGGCCGGAACCGGTGGCCGGGAGCGGTTTCCGGAGCGTTGGGTCATGCCCCCAGCCTAACTTGGCAAGTGGTGGGTTTACTGTTTTCCTGCTGCAAGACACCCCGGGTTCCCTGCGCCCCGGCGAGGTCGATGTGGGGTATTGCCCGGGACAATGCCCGAGTCATGATGCCCCGCCGGCGGTGGAACCCGGTAGCGTTAACCAACGGATGCGGTCCTTGGGGGCCGCCCGCATGCACCCCCCCTATCCAAAGCAGGAGTATCGCCGTGGAACTACCGGGATTCGCCTACCGGCTCTATGAGCGGCAGCTGCGGGGTCTCTTGACCCCGGAAAAGCTGCCCGCGCATATTGGCGTGCTCGTGGACGGGAACCGCCGCTGGGCCAAGCTTTCGGGCCAGACCACCGCCAGCGGGCACCAGGCCGGCGCGGACAAGATCCTGGAATTCCTGGGCTGGTGCCAGGAGCTGGACATCAACCTGGTCACGCTCTACATGCTCTCCACCGACAACATGAACCGCTCCAGCCAGGAACTCGATGACCTCATGGGCATCATCGCCAACACCCTGGACCGGCTGGGCGAAACCAAGACCGTGCGCGTCAAGCCCGTTGGGAACCTCGACTTGCTGCCGGACTACCTGGCCAACAAGCTGCGCGAGCTGGAGGCCTCCACCGCCGCTGTCACCGGCATCCACGTCAACGTGGCCGTCGGCTACGGCGGCAGGCAGGAAATCGTCGATGCGGTCAAGGCGCTGCTGCTCCAGGGGCACGCCAACGGCCAGAATGCGGCGCAGATCGCCGAGGGCCTGGATCCGGACCAGCTGGCCACCCACCTGTACACCAAGGGACAGCCGGATCCGGACCTGGTCATCCGCACCTCGGGCGAACAGCGCCTCTCCGGGTTCCTGACCTGGCAGAGCGCCTATTCGGAGTTCTATTTCTGCGAGGCCCTGTGGCCTGACTTCCGGCGCGTGGACTTCCTGCGCGCCCTGCGCGACTTCGCCGACCGCCAGCGCCGCTTCGGTTCCTGAGGCCGCCGCGCCCGGCGCGGCAACCTCCCGGACACCCCGGAGTCCCGGAACCTTAATCTCGTCTTCATCACGACTCGCCACGCACCCTAGAAGTACGCGTTGAGGTGGGCGTATGTTGGGGAATAACGGGTGATGAGGCCGTCATCGCCCGCCGATTCGGGGAGTATCTCCCCGCGAGGAGCGAGACTTGGCAGCGAACCAGGAATACCCAACCACCTCACCCGCCGCATCCGATGCGGGCATTGTCGAACCGGCCGCCCAGGAGGGTGCACGCACCTTCGTCCTGGACACCTCGGTGCTGATCGCGGACCCGCACGCCATGCTGCGCTTTGCCGAGCACCACGTGGTCCTGCCGCTGACGGTGGTCAGCGAGCTCGAGCACAAGCGCAACGACCCGACCCTGGGGTTCTTCGCCCGCGAGGCGCTGCGGACCCTGGAGGACCTGGGGTCCAGGCACGGCGGGCTGGCCAACGACATGGTGGTGGGCAAACAGGGCGGAACCCTGCGCATCGAGCTGAACCACATTGCCCCGGACGTGCTGCCGGTGGGCTTCCGGAACTCGGACAACGACACCAGGATCCTGGCCGTGGCCAAGTCGCTGCTGGACGAGGGGCTGGATGTCACCCTGGTCTCCAAGGACATGCCCATGCGCATCAAGGCCTCGGCCATGGGGCTGATCGCCGAGGAATACCGCAACGAACTCATCGCGGACTCGGGCTGGACCGGCGTCCATGAAATGAACGTGTCCGAGGAAAACATGTCGGCGCTCTACGCCGAGGCATCCCTGGAACTCGAGGAGGCCGCCGAGCAACCGGTGAACACCGGGCTGATCCTGCATTCCCCCCGCGGCTCGGCCCTGGGCAGGGTGGACCGCAACCACCTGGTGCGCCTGGTGCGCGGGGACCGCGAGGCCTTCGGGCTGCGCGGGCGCTCCGCCGAGCAGCGGCTTGCCCTTGACCTGCTGCTGGACAAGGAGATCGGCATCGTCTCGCTCGGCGGGCGGGCCGGCACCGGCAAGTCGGCGCTCGCGCTGTGCGCGGGGCTCGAAGCGGTCATGGAACGCCGCGAGCACCGCAAGATCATGGTCTTCAGGCCGCTCTACCCGGTCGGCGGACAGGAGCTGGGCTACCTGCCCGGCGCCGAGGCGGAGAAGATGAACCCGTGGGCCCAGGCGGTGTTCGACACCCTGGGCTCGGTGGTGTCCAAGAACGCCGTCGACGAGGTCATGAGCCGGGGCATGCTCGAGGTGCTGCCGCTGACCCATATCCGCGGGCGGTCCCTGCATGACGCCTTCGTGATCGTGGACGAGGCCCAGTCACTGGAGCGCAACGTGCTGCTCACGGTGCTCTCGCGGATCGGGCAGAACTCCAAGGTGATCCTCACCCACGACGTGGCCCAGCGCGACAACCTGCGGGTGGGCCGGCATGACGGCGTCGCTGCGGTGGTCGAACAGCTCAAGGGGCACCACCTCTTCGGGCACGTCACCCTGACCCGCTCCGAGCGCTCCGAGATCGCCGCATTGGTCACCGAGTTGCTCGAGGACCGGATCCACTAGGGGCCGGAATCCCCGGGTGCGGGCGCGCGGTTCAGGCTGCGGGCCCGCCCCGGTGCCGTGCGTGGTCCGGCGCTTCGGGCCCGGGATAGTCGGCCAACCCGGGGATCGGCCACAGCGGGGCCCGGCGCACGTCGGAGAGCGAGGACAGCGGCTGGGTGAACAGCCCGTCGATCATGTATTCGTCCACGGCGGTGATCGCGATCCGGTGCTCGACCCCGGCGTCGGGCCCGTCCAGCACCTGGCGCAGCACGCAGATGCCGGTGGCCCGGTCCAGCCGGATCCGGGTCAATCCCTCGCCCAGCAGGGGAGCCTCGGGCATCAAAGGTGCGTAGGAGTGGCCGCGGGAAAGCACTGCCTCGAGGCATTCGCGTCCCGAATCGTCCCCGATGGACCGCAAGGAATGGATGGTGCTGGGATGCGGGAAGGCCATGTCGGCCGGACCCGGGGCAAAGCCGGCGACCTCCACCGGATCCAGGAACGCGCTCCACAGACCCACCGGCATCAACTCGTTGACGTAGTCGGCCTCCGGGCGCCGGGAGACCAACCCGTCGTCCCCGTAGACCGGGGCCAGCAGCTGCGGGGGCAGCAACCAGCTCTTGCGGGTGGCCGCCACGAAACGGGCATCGCGGGAGTCGTTGATGTGCTCGGTGCGGAAGAGCACCGCGCCGGAGTCGTCCTCGACGCGGATGGCGTCGGGGCGCCTGACCAGCACCGTGAGGTGCTTGGGCAGGTTCGGGGCGGCAAAGGCGAGCGCATGCTGCCCGGCATCGGTGACGCCGATGGTGAGCTGGACGGTGTTCCACAGCCAGGGGGAGGAACGGGCCAGGCGGCGGAAATGCCCCATGAGTTCCTTGCTGGGTGCCCGGTCCGGATCCGGGAAGACGGCCGCACCATTGAGCTGTTCCATGACTTCAGTGTAGCGAGGCCAGTCACCGGATGCTCCGGCCCGGTGGCCAGCGTGCCGCCGCTGACACCGGGGCACCTCACCGCGTAAGGTTTGGCCCATGCCGCAACTCATTTTGCACTGGTTTGCCTCTCCGCCGGCGCTGGCCACGGTGGCCGGAATCCTGGCCGCCCTGGCCTTGGCGTTGTACCTGTACAACGCCGTGCGCCTGACCGTCATCGACTTCCGGTCCCACCTGTTGCCCAACCGGATCCTGGGCCCGTGGTTCATTGCAGCCCTGGTGCTGCTGGGTGCGGCCGCGCTGTTGGCCGGGGAACCGATGATCCTGCTGCGGATGGTGCTGGGCGCGATGATCCTCTTTGTCGGCTACCTGGTGCTGCACCTGATTGCTCCGGCGGGGATGGGCCTGGGGGACGTGAAGCTCGCCGCGGTGCTGGGGCTCTACCTCGGTTTCCTCTCCTACACCCACCTGTTGTGGGCCACGGCGTTCGCCTTCATCGTCGGTGCCCTGTGGTCGATTGCGTTGCTGCTGGCCCGCAAGGTCACGTTGCGTTCCTCGGTGGCCTTTGGCCCGTTCATGCTGGTGGGCGCCGCCGTTGCCCTGGCCGTGGCCGGATAGCCAAGACCCAGCCAAGACAAGAATCCACGAAAGGTGCCCGAGGCCCTACATGCCCACCCCCGAATTCATCCTGAAGATGCGTGAAAAGATCGGCAACGACCCGCTGTGGCTGCCCGGGATCAAGGCCGTGGTGATCCACGAGCGTCGGGTGTTGCTGGTCCGCCGGGCCGACAACGGGAAATGGACGCTTCCGGCCGGAATCCTGGAGCCCGGGGAGGAGCCGGCCGTCGCGGCGGTGCGCGAGGTCTTCGAGGAGACCGCGGTGCACTGCGCCATCACCCGCCTGGTCGGGGTGGCCACCACCGACGAGGCCCTCTATCCCAACGGGGACCGCGCCCAATACCTGGACATCATCCTGGCCGGGGAATACCTGGGCGGGGATGCGAAGGTCAACGACGACGAGAACCTCGAGGTCGGCTGGTTCGGACTCGAGGCGCTGCCCGGGGTGCCGCCCAAGCACCAACGCGCCATTGACTGGACCCTCGAGCCGAAGGAATCAGGCCACTTCATCACCGGCCGGGCCTGATCCGTCGGGCAGCTCAACGCACAGGTGCCCCGCAGGACCCGGCGTCCACCCCCGGCAGGGGAAGGGAACACGGTCTTGCGGGGCACCAACGTTTGGTGGGGGGAAAGCTCCCTAAGGGTTGGACTCCGGTTCGCGCCCTGCTGCTTCCGGGGCCCCGGTGGTGCCGGCGGCGACCTTGTCGCCGAACCGTGCGGCGTCCTCGAGCTCCTTGGCTTCCTCCCCGCCGATGGCCTCGCCGCGGGCCACCATGCCCGCGGTGTCCGAGAGCTTGACCTGCTTGAGGAACAGGGCCAGCACGAAGGCGATGAGGATGAACGGGATCAGGTACCAGAACACCGGTGCCAGCGAGTCCGCGTACGCGTTCACGATGCCCTCGCGCACGGCCCCGGGCAGCTGCGCCATGGTCTGCGGGTCCAGCGTCGCGGTGGCGCTGCCGGCATCGGAGGCACTCGCTCCGGCGCCGGTGAACACGTCGGTGAGCTTCTCGGAGAGCCTGTTGGTGAACATCGCCCCGAAGATCGCCACGCCCAGGGACGCGCCGACCTCGCGGAAATAGTTGTTCGTGGAGGTCGCGGTGCCGACCATGGATGGATCCACGGCGTTCTGCACCACCAGCACAATCACCTGCATGATCAATCCGAGCCCGGCGCCGAAGACGAACAGGTACACGCAGATCAGCCACAGCGGGGTGGTTGCGCTCAGCGTGGTGAAGGCAAGCATGGCGACGGCGGTGACCAGCGCGCCGGCGATCGGGTAGCCCCGGTACTTGCCGGACCTGGTGATCGCGATGCCGGAGTAGATGCTGGTGCCCATCAGGCCCAGCATCATCGGCAGCATCAGCAGGCCGGAGACCGCCGCGGAGGTGCCCGAGGACATCTGCAGGAACGTCGGGACGAACGCGATGGCCGCGAACATGCCCAGGCCCAGGGTGAAGCCGATGGCCGTGGCGTTGACGAAGACGCGGTTCTTGAACAGCGACAGCGGGATGATCGGGTCCTCGGCCCGTGCCTCGGTGACCACGAAGAGCACGATGGCCGCGAGCATGCCCACGCCCCAGGCCCAGGTCTCGGTCGCTGCCCAGCCGTGGTTCTTGGAGCCGCCGAAGTCGGTGAAGAAGATCAGGCAGGTGGTGGCGATCGAGAGCAGCAGCACGCCGAGGACGTCGATCTTCTTGGTGGACTTCTTGTTCGGGATGGTCAGTGCGAACCAGGCGATCAGGAAGGCGCCGATGCCGATGGGGATGTTGATGTAGAACGCCCACTGCCAGGTGAGGTGGTCGACGAAGAAGCCGCCCAGCAGCGGACCGGCGACCGCGGAGAGGCCGAAGATGGCGCCCAGCGGGCCCATGTACTTCCCGCGCTCGGAGGCCGGGACGATGTCGGCGATGATGGCCTGCGAGAGGATCATCAGCCCGCCGCCGCCCAGCCCCTGCATGGCGCGGAAGAAGACGAACATCCAGAAGGTCCCGGCGAACGCCGCTCCCACTGAGGCCAGGGTGAACAGCGCGATGGCGATCAGGAACAGGTTGCGCCGGCCCAGCACGTCGCCGAACTTGCCGTAGATCGGCATCACGATGGTGGTGGCCAGCAGGTAGGCGGTGGTGATCCACGCCTGGTGCTCGACGCCGCCGAGCTGTCCCACGATGGTGGGCATGGCGGTGGAGACGATGGTCTGGTCCAGTGAGGAGAGCATCATGCCGGCGATCAGCGCGGAGAAGATGATCCAGATGCGCCGCTGCGTCAGCAGCAACGGCGCCGGGTCCGGGGATTTCCGGGACGCGGTGGTGGTGGCCATAAGGGGGAATTCCTTGCGTGTGGTGGAAAAGATGCGTGGCGGGGACGGACCGCCGGGTCAGGGTGCGGGAATTGGGGCCTCGTGCAACAGGTGCTGGCCGAACAGCTCCCGGGTCTGGTGCATGACCGAGAGGAATTCTTCCTCCAGGGATGGTCCTTCGGGAGATGCCAGGTAGCGCTCGATGGCCCGGTGGGTGGCGAATTGCAGGGCGTGCACCAGCATGCCGATGCCGCTGTGGCCGGCCTCGACGCCTTCGCGCTTGGCCACCAGTGCGGTGAATTCGGCCTGGCGTTCGGGGCCGACCTTCATCATGCGTGCCAGCAGTTCCGGTTCGCGGTGCAGGATCGCAAAGAAGCCGTGGACTCCGCGGATCTCGGCGTCGTCGAGGCGCAGTTGCTCGAGCACCAGTGTCACCAGGTCGGCCAGCAGCGTGGGGGAGATCCCCGTGGTTCCGGCGGGCCTCGAGCCCATGAACCGTTCGAGCGCCTCGGCGGAGACCCCGTCCTCTGCATGCCCGAAGACGGCGTCGAGCTTGGTGGCGTAGTAGTTGAAGAAGGTGCGCCGGGAGATCCCGACGCGGGCGCAGAGTTCCTCGACGGTGAATCCGGCAAAGCCGTGCTCGGCCGTCAGCTCGCGTGCGTTCCGCGAGATGGACAGGCGGGTCTTGAGCATGCGGGCGCTGAGGGTCGGCGGGGTGGCCGGCTCGGCGGGAACCTCATTTGCACTATCCTCCATAGAGTGCAGTCTTACACTATTGGTTGTCGAGTGCAACTTGAGTGGGATTGCCCACCGGGCCGCCTTCCCCGGTCCCTCGGCCGTGGCACCGGGACATGCAAACGGCGGCCCGCCGGGGAAGGGAAATGGAACCTTCCCCGACGGGCCGCCGCGCCCGGTGGGGGCGTGCGCCTCAGTGTTTGCCGGTCATGGTGGTGACATCCAGCAGCGCATCGAGCTGTGCCTCGGTCACCTCGCCGCGTTCCACGAAGCCCAGCGCTACGGTGGCCTCGCGCACGGTCAGCGCATCGGCAATGGCCTTCTTGGCGATCTTCGCGGCGTTCTCGTAGCCGATGAGCTTGTTCAACGGGGTCACGATGGAGGGGGAGGCCTCGGCCAGGAAGCGGGCACGCTCCACGTTCGCGGTGATCCCGTCGACCATTTTCTCCGCCATGACCCGGGTGGTGTTGCCCAGCAGGCGGATGGACTCGAGCAGGTTCGAGGCCATCACCGGGATGCCCACGTTCAGCTCGAACGCGCCGTTGGTCCCGGACCAGGCGATCGCGGTGTCGTTGCCGATCACCTGGGCCGCGACCATGATCGCGGCCTCGGAGATCACCGGGTTGACCTTGCCCGGCATGATCGAGGAACCGGGCTGCAGGTCGGGGATGGAGATCTCGCCCAGCCCGGTGTTGGGGCCCGAGCCCATCCAGCGCAAATCGTTGTTGATCTTCATCAGCGAGATCGCGATGTTGCGCAGCTGGGCCGAGGCCTCGATGAGCCCGTCGCGGTTGGCCTGGGCCTCGAAGTGGTTCCGGGCCTCGGTCAGCGGCAGCCCGGTGTCAGCGGCGAGCAATTCGATGACACGCTCGGGGAACCCCTCGGGGGTGTTGATGCCGGTGCCCACGGCCGTGCCGCCCAACGGCACCTCTGCCACCCGCGGCAGCGAGGACAGGATGCGCTCGACGCCGTAGCGCATCTGCGCCGCATAGCCGCCGAATTCCTGGCCCAGGGTCACCGGGGTCGCATCCATCAGGTGGGTGCGCCCGGACTTGACCACGTCCCTGAATTCCACGGCCTTGGCCTCCAGCGAGGCCGCAAGGACCTCGAGGCCCGGGATGACGTCGCCCAGCAGCCCGGCGGTTGCCGCGACGTGCACCGAGGTGGGGAAGACGTCGTTGGAGGACTGGGACGCATTGACGTGGTCGTTGGGGTGCACGATCGTCTTCGAGCCGGCCGCAGTGAGAGCGCGGGTCGCCAGCTCGGCGAGGACCTCGTTCATGTTCATGTTGCTCGAGGTTCCCGAGCCGGTCTGGAACACGTCGATGGGGAAATGCGCGTCGTACTTGTTCGCGGCGACCTCGTCGGCCGCCGCCGTGATGGCGTGTGCGCGCTCGGCATCCAGCACTCCGAGTTCCAGGTTGGCGGCCGCGGCGGCCTTCTTCACCTGGGCCAGGGCCCGGATGTGCGCGGGCTCGAGTTTCTTGCCGGAAATCGGGAAGTTCTCCACGGCCCTTTGGGTCTGCGCCCGGTAGAGGGCGGCGGCGGGGACCCGGACCTCGCCCATGGTGTCGTGTTCGATGCGGAAGTCAGCAGAAGTGTCCATGTCACCCACGGTACGCCCGAAGACCCCGCTTCGGCAGTGGCCGGGCGCACAGTTCGTGCGAACGGCGAACACGGAAATAAATGTCCGCTTGGGGCACCGCGCACGCACGAAAAAACCGGCCGGCCCCGCGGGGCCGGCCGGTTCCAGGATGGCGGTGCCTAGAGCACGCCGAAGCCGGAAACCATTTCCGCCTTGCCCTCGGCCAGGCGGTAGGTCACCCCGATGACCGCGGTGCGGCCCTCGTCGATGGCGGAGGAAATGATGCGGGACTGCTCCACCAGGCGGTGGGTGGTCTGCTGCACGTGCTCCACCACGGTGGTGTTCACGTCGCGGATGCCGTTGCGCCGGGCGGTGATCACGGAGGGGGTGATGTGCTCGACCAGATCGCGGATGAAGCCCGGGGGCATTTCCCCGCTCTCGACCGAATTGATGGTGGCGGTGACGGCACCGCAGGAGTCGTGCCCCAGCACCACGATGAGCGGCACGTTGAGCAGGTCCACCGAGTACTCCAGCGAGCCCAGTGCAGCGGAGTCGATCACGTGCCCGGCGGTGCGCACCACGAAGACGTCGCCCAAGCCGAGGTCGAAGATGATTTCCGCCGCGAGGCGCGAATCCGAGCAGCCGAAGATCACGGCGAAGGGATGCTGCTTGTCGACCAGGAACTGGCGGCGCAACGCATCCTGGTTCGGGTGGTCGGTGTGCCCGGCAACGAAACGGGAATTGCCTTCACGCAATTTCCGCCATGCCTGGGCGGGGGTCAATTGCACGTGGTCGGCAGGTGCCTCGGCTTCGGGTCGGTTCATGTTTGTCAGCATAGACGCAACACCGGTGTCGGGATGAAATCCATGCGTTTCGTGAAGCGCCGTGGAAACGCTTCCCCGCGGCGCGCCGGGGATCCCGGCCGTGGGGAAGGTCTCATATTTGCCCTGGTGGCCGCCGAACACCACATCCGGAAAGGCGGGGCAACGGACCGTCTAGTTGGCCGGGATCTCGCGCTGGGCCAGGCGGGCGAGCTTCTCCAGGGGTTCGGTGCCGCTGTCGCTGGAGAGCACGATGGTGGATTGGCCGCGTGTGGCGATCAACACCTGCGTCTTGTCCCGCTTGCGCAGCTCCCATTCGATCCCGTCCACGGCGTGGGTGCCCGCGGGGGTGGCGCCCTGGGTCACCGCGGCCAGCCAGGACGGGTTGGTCTTGGCGGTCTGGCGGACCCACACGAACTTGTCGTCCCTGGTGACGACACCGAATTCCCAGTACTTGATCCCGTCGACGTTCTTGGTGATCCAGCGCGCAAAGTTCACGTAGTCGCCCTCGGGCAGCTTCGGGGCCCACGGGGTGAAATCGGCATCGGGAGCGGCCTGCGAGGCGACCGCGGCGATGTCCACCGGGGCGCGGTAGGTGTCGGCCTTGTTCGGCGGGTTGATCAGGATCACGGGGATCGCCACGGCCACGGTGAGCACCACGGAGATGATCATGCCCTTGAGCGTCTGGTTGGCGCGCTTGGCCTGTGAGGGGGTCAGCAGCGGCTTCTGGACCGGTTCCAGGCCCGAATCAGGCACCTGGCCGGCAGCGTCCAACGGCACGGCGGTGTCCACCGCGGCCGGGATCTCTGAGGCCTCTGGGGTGTTTGCGGGCACGGCGGGGCTTTCGGGGTGTTCACTCACCCCTCTATTCTCGCCCATTGCACCGGCAGAATCTAAACAGGCCCGGCACCGGCCGCGGCCCCGAGGAGGCACGTAACGCAAGCGGGTGCCGAAAGGGCGTAATTGACCTCGGGAGATATGATGGACGGTGTTGGCCCCCGGCAAACGAACAGATCTCAAAGACGAGGAAGACCGTGACTGAAGCCACGAATTTTGCCCACCTGTCCCCACGACTTTCGGTCGGCGACGCCGAACCGGACCGCAACCTTGCCCTTGAGCTGGTGCGCGCGACCGAGGCCGCTGCCATCGCCTCGAGCCCCTGGGTTGGGTTCGGCGACAAGAACGCCGCCGACGGCGCTGCCGTCGACGCCATGCGCTCGCTGCTGTCCACCGTCTCCTTCAACGGCGTCGTCGTCATCGGCGAAGGCGAGAAGGATGAAGCCCCCATGCTGTTCAACGGCGAACGCGTGGGCGACGGAACCGGCGCCGAATGCGACGTTGCGGTTGACCCGATCGACGGCACCCGCCTGGCCGCCCTGGGCATCAACAACGCCCTCTCGGTGCTGGCCGTGGCCGACCGCGGCTCGATGTTCGACCCCTCCGCGGTCTTCTACATGGAAAAGCTCGTCACCGGCCCCGAGGCCGCCGAGCTGGTCGACCTGCGCCTGCCGGTCAAGCAGAACCTGCACCTGATCGCCAAGGCCAAGGGCAAGAAGGTCTCCCAGATCACCGTGTGCATCCTGGATCGCCCGCGCCACGCGGGGCTGGTCGATGAGATCCGCGCCGCCGGTGCACGCACCAAGTTCATCATGGACGGCGACGTCGCCGGAGCCATTGCCGCGACCCGCGAGGGAACCGGCGTGGACGCGCTGATGGGCATCGGCGGAACCCCCGAGGGCATCGTCACCGCGTGCGCCATCAAGTCCCTGGGCGGGATCATCCAGGGCCGCCTGTGGCCCACCGACGACGACGAGAAGCAGAAGGCCATCGACGCCGGCCACGACCTGGACCGCGTGCTGACCACCAACGACCTGGTCACAAGCGACAACTGCTACTTCGCTGTCACCGGCATCACCGACGGCGACCTGCTGCGCGGGGTGCGCTACAAGAACGGCCGCATCCACACCCAGTCGATCGTCATGCGCTCGAAGTCGGGCACCATCCGCTTCGTCGAGGGCGAGCACCAGTCCGACAAGTGGGAAGCCTATACCCGCTAAGATGCACGGCGGCCTTCCCGCTTAACGCCGCGGGGCCCGACAGGACGTTCATTCCTGTCGGGCCCCGCGGCGTTTGGTTCCTTGGGCGCCTATTGCACCGGCTGCGGGGTCACGGCGAACGCACGGCCCGCGGAGTTCGCGCTGCGCCGGGCCATGGCAGGGGCCTCGTTGGCGCCGATGAACAGCGAGTCGCCGCGGCGCAGCAGCTCATCCCCGCGCGGGGTGTCGACGAGCACCTCGCCCTCGACGCACAGCACGATGACCGGGCCGTTAGCCGCCACCGGCACGTCCCCGCCGCCCATGTCGGCGGAGTCGGCGACCGCGTCCAGTTCGATGTGCTGGAGCTGGAACTCGGCGAAGGGCGGGGTGAACACCTGCTGGCCGTACATGGTCGTCTCGGGCTCGAGCAGCGGGACGCCTAGGGCCTCGAAGCGCGTGATGCGCAGCAGCTCGGGCACGTCGATGTGCTTGGGCGTCAGCCCGCCACGCAGCACGTTGTCCGAGTTGGCCATGACTTCCACACCCAGCCCGCGCAGGTACGCGTGCACATTCCCGGCATCCAGGTAGATGGCTTGCCCGGGGGCCAGCACCACCAGGTTCAGCAGCAGCGAGACCAGCACCCCGATGTCGTTCGGGTAGTGCTCATTGATTCTTCCCAGCTCCGCCAGCGAGACGTGTTCGGCCAGCATGGGGTTCGCGTTCACGGCGGCTACGGCCGCGGGCACCAGCAGACCCGGCTCCGGGGTCCCGCCCAGCAGGTACTCGCAGGTCGAGCTCAGCGCCTCGGCCTCGATCGGGTTGGAGAGCAGCTCCACGATCCGTGCGCAGGTTGCAGCGTTCTGCCCCTCCAGCACCGCGCCCAGGGAACCAAAGAGATCGGCTGCCTCGGCGGGGGAGCGGAAGCCGCTCAGGGCCGCGAAATCGGAAAGTGCGTAGATCATTTCCGGCTTGTGCGAGCCGTCCCGGTAGTTGCGGTGCGGCGCGTCGGCGGGAAGGCCCGCGGCGTTCTCGGCCTCGAAGCCGGCGGCCGCCTGTTGTGCGGAGGGATGGACCTGGATGGACAGCGGCTTGCCCGCGGCCAGCAGCTTCATCAGGAACGGCAGCTGGCCGTACGCCTGCGCGACCTCCGGGCCAAGCAATCCCTGGGGGTCCGCGGAAATCAACCGGTCCAGGCCGGTGGCCTCGCCGCCGTTTGAGCCGTCGGCTGCCAGGGAAGGAGCCGACGGGTGGGCTCCGAGCCACATCTCGGCCTCGGGCTTGCCACTGGGAGCGGTTCCCAAAAGACCGGAAATGGCGCCGGTGGATCCCCAGGCATAATCACGGATGGTGTTTGTCAGGCGATACATCATGGTCCTTTGGACTGGAAAGGGGGGCGGGTCAGGGTACCGAACACTCGTTGTTGTTGGCGGCAATCTTCTCCAGCAAATCCGTGCGGCCGATCTGTTCCAGGGTGACCAGGTACTTCTCGGTCAGCTCGGTTCCATCGGGCTGCGCGGTGGGCGCGTCGGAGGGAACCACGGAGATCTTCCCGGGCTCGGAGTTGCGCTTGGTGCCCGAATCCGTGCCCGTGTCGGCCGAGGACTCCGCGGAATCCGACTTCTTGGTCGCCTCGGCGCTCTTCTTCGCCGGGGATTCGGAGGCAGCTGCGCCCGATTGCGCGGCGATCATGTCCTGGATGCGGGTGTGGATCGCCTCGAAGTTCGGGTACGTGGAGAACTTGTCCGCGGCCGACCCGAAGTCCGGAGCACCCAGGGTCAGGCGCTTGAACGGGGTGGCGCGGGCCTTGTCGGCCAGGTTCAGGAACGAACCGAGCTGCTGCTGCGGGATGTCGGTTTCCACCAGCTGCTTGCCGGCATCCATGAGCGAGGTGAAACGCGTGAGGATGGTCTTGGGGCTGAATTGGGAAATCATGGCCTGCTGCAGGCACTGCTGGCGGGCGATGCGGTGGTAGTCGGTGGTGAAGTCGCGGGAGCGGGCAAACCACAGGGCCTGCTTGCCGGTGAAGTGGTGCTCGCCGGGGGAGAACCAGTGGGTGTTCACCGAGGAGTTTGGCCAGTGTTTGCCGTTGTAGGGCACCCAGCCGCCCGAATCCACGGTGACCCCGCCCATCGCGTCGATGAACCCGGCGAACCCGGCCATGTCAATCATCACGTAGGCCTGGACCTTCAGGCCCGTGGTGCCCTCGATGGCCTCCATGGTTGCCTGCGCCCCGGGGTTTGCGACACCCGGGTAGAGATCGGCGTGGTTGTCTGTGGCGTTGCGGTAGATCGCGTTGAACAGGCACTCGTTGCCGCAGTTGTACCCGTCGGGGTACACCTGGCGCATGGGGGAGTCCTTGGAGAACTGTGCGTTCTGGAAGTTGCGCGGGATCGAGATCAACAGCGACTTGCCGGTCTTGGCATCGACACTCAGCAGCGACATCGAGTCGGTGCGTACGCCATCGCGGTTCCCGGCCGAGTCGGCGCCGAACACCGCGATGTTGTAGCGCCCGTCCACGGGCTTGAACGCCGGCCCGGCGGAGAAGACGTTGGAAATGGTCTCGCGGCCCTTGTTGAGCACGAACGCGCCGTAGCCCAGCGACCCGGTGATGGCCAGGGCCAACACCAACAGCGTGGCGGTGAGCCCGATGCGGGCCCCCGGGGCCAGGTACCTGGGCCGGATGATTGCCAGGGTGTTCAGGAACATCAACAGCCAGCCTGCGGCCAGCACCACCAGCAGCACCGAGGCCCCCAGCTGCACCCAGGACTGGGCGAAGAAGCCCAGCAGCCAGTCGCGCTTGAACAGCGCGAGCGCCAGCACCAGCAGCACCAGCGCCCAGCAGACCAGGGTGATGCGCATGACGAACCCGCCCAGGGCGCGCTTGCCCGAGACCCATTGGGCGCTGCCGGGGAAGAACACTGTCAGCAGCAGCAGGAACAGTGCGCGCTTGGAACGCACCGGCGCCGGAGCCGAGACGGCGTCCGGAAGCAGGTCCTGGCTGCGGGGACTGTGGCGGGTCGATGACATAGGGGTCCTTAGCTGCCGGGGGTTTCGGCGGCGACGGCGGCCCGCAGCGCGGCACCCTTGTCGGCGGCGACCTGCCGCAGGGTCCCTGCGAAGTCGATGAGTTGTTCCTGGAGCCGGGCGGCGAACTCGTCGGTGCCGGCGGCGAGCATGCGCACGGCCAGCAGGCCGGCGTTGCGCGCACCTCCGATGGACACGGTGGCCACGGGAACGCCCGCGGGCATCTGCACGATCGACAGCAGGGAGTCCATGCCGTCCAGGGTCTTCAGCGGCACCGGCACGCCGATGACCGGCAGCGGGGTGACCGAGGCGAGCATGCCCGGCAGGTGGGCGGCGCCACCGGCGCCGGCGATGACCACCCGGATGCCGCGCGTGTGGGCGGCCTTGCCGTAGGCGATCATGTCCTCGGGCATGCGGTGTGCGGAGACGACATCGGCCTCGAAGGGGATGTTGAACTCGCGCAGGGCCTCGGCTGCCAGCTTCATCACTGGCCAGTCCGAGTCCGAGCCCATGACCAGGCCTACCAGGGGTGCGGGGGTGCTCAAGATATGTGTCCTTCGACGGAGGTGGCGGTTGCGGGTGCCGCCAAGGGCACGCCGTCACGGATCAGGGAGGCCACGGCGTTGGCCCGGGCGCGCAGCGAATCAACCGACTCGCCGGGCTCGGAAACCACATTGACGTGGCCGATCTTGCGTCCCGGGCGCACGGACTTGCCGTAGGCGTGGACCTTCACGCGTGGTTCGGCGGCCAGTGCGGCGTTGAACGCGGTGAACAGGTCCTGGTTGGCCCCGCCGAGGTAGTTCTTCATCACGGTGGTCTCGGCCAGCGCGTCGGTGGCGCCCAGCGGCAGGTCAAGGACCGCGCGCAGGTGCTGCTCGAACTGGCTGGTGATCGAGCCGTTCATGGTCCAGTGCCCGGTGTTGTGCGGGCGCATGGCCAGTTCGTTGATCACGAACCCGGCACCGATGCCGGGGGTCTCGAAGAGCTCCGCAGCCATCACGCCGGTGACGCCGAAGGCGTCGGCGATCTTCAGGGCTGCGTCCTTCGCGGCCCGGGCGACTTCCTCGGGCAGGTCCTTGGCCGGGGCGATGACCTCGTCACACACGCCGTCGACCTGGATGGTGTGCACCACGTCCCAGCCCTTTTCCTCGCCGCCGGGGGTGCGGGCCACCAGGGCGGACAGCTCGCGGGTGAAAGCGACCTTGTCCTCGGCCAGCAGGGCGCCGTTGCCGAACCAGTCGGCCGCGGCGCGGGCCTCGCCGGCGGAATCGAGCATGCGCACGCCCTTGCCGTCGTAGCCGCCGCGCGGGGTCTTGAGCACGATCGGCCAGCCGATCCGCTCGCCGAATGCCACCAGCTCCTCAACGGTCTCCACCGCGGCCCAGGCCGGGTTGGGCAGGCCGAGCTGCGCAATGGCCGCACGCATGACCAGCTTGTCCTGGGCATGGATCAGCGCGGCGGGTCGCGGCTGCACGTTCACGCCCTCGGAAATCAGGGTCTGCAGGTGTCCGTTGGGCACGTGCTCGTGGTCGAAGGTCAGCACGTCGAGTCCGCGTGCAAACTCCCGAAGCGTTGCCAAGTCCTTGTAATCACCCACCGGTGCGTCGGCAACGCAGCGCGCGGCTGAGACATCAGGGCCTTCGGCCAGGATGCGTAGTTCGAAGCCGAGGTTCAATGCCTCGGGGGCCATCATTCGTGCGAGTTGGCCTCCGCCAACAACGCCAATCACTGGAAACGTCACCCGCCTAGCCTACCCAACCTACGCGCTCGCGGATTGCTGGCAAAGGGAGTTTGGACACCTTTGTCGGTGAACTTTCAGCGAATCGCATTAGAATGGCGTGGTTGACCGGGTCAAGAAGTCGCGGATCAGCGCCATCGCCGCGACCTGGATCTCCGTCCTTGTGGGGCGGCGAAACGCATGGAAACGAATACATGGAGGATCATGCTGACGAGGATCTGGGACAAGCTCATGGGCCTGGTGTCCATGATGTGGCGGGAAGTCGCCAAGTTCGGCGTCGTCGGGGGTGTTGCCTTCGTCATTGACTCCGGCATCTACCTGTGGATGCTCGAAGGCCCCATGCATGACTCCGAGGTCAAGGCAAAGATCGTTGCCGGCGTCGTGGCCACGATGTTCTCCTGGGTCGCCAACCGCTTCTGGACCTTCCGCCACCGCCGACAGGCCAACGTCGTGCGCGAGCTGGTGATGTTCCTCATCATGAACGCCATCGGCCTGGGAATCGCCGCGGCCTGCGTGTTCGTCACCAAGTACTGGATGGGCCTGACCGACACCACCAGCCTGTTCATTGCCGGCTCCGTGGTCGGCCTGGTGCTGGGCACCATCTTCCGTTTCTTCGCCTACCGCTTCTGGGTCTTTGGCGCCGCAATGGACGACGAAGAGGAATTCGCCCACGACCGCGAACTCATTGGCGTGGGCCCCGAGACCGGTGCGCTGGAGCACGGTGCCGCCGGCGACCACCGTACGCAGCGGACATCCGGCGGCTCCGCCGGATAGCTTCGGCCCATCCCGGAACCGCTTGTGCCCCGGCACGCAACCTTCACGCAATCCACCGCCCGCCACCGGGCCCGGGGGGAAACCGGGAAGGAAACGTACCGGGGCTTTTCCATGCCCGGGCCCCGCTACAGCCATCCGCCGCGGGGCCCGGGTGCCGGTACCGGGCGTGGCTTCCTAGGCCTGCGCGTCCAGGCGCGTGACGACGCGTTCGCCACCGAGCAGGGAATCGGTGATGTCGACCCCGTCCTCGACCATGACCACCGGGTTCCCGCCCATCCACTGGGCCACAAGCGCCGGCAGGATCCGCTCCAGCGGCCACGCGGTGCTCACCAGGGTGGTCCCGGCGGCCACCGGATCCGTGCCGGTGGCGAAGAGCTGGGTGAAGGCCAGTGTCCCGGCTTCGGAGACCAGCGCGGTGGAGGCGGTGTCGATGGGGGAGGGGAAAAAAGAGTCCGCGTAGGAACGGACCTCGGAGGCATAGTCCGTGGCGCCGACCGGCAGCGGGCCGTCGAAGGCCATGGCCAGCGAGGGCAAGGGGACAGCGATGACCTCGACCGAGCCGTTGACTGCTAGGGTTTGCGGATCGGCGGTAATAAAAACATCGACATTCCCGGGATCCGTTCCGGGGGCCACGCAGCGCACTTCGGCACCCAAATGCCAGCAGGCCAGGGCCAGTGCCGCGGATTTCCAGTGGCCGGGCATGTCGGTGGCGACAACGCTGCCCGGGGCTAAATCAAATTCTTCGTGCAAAAGGTTCGCGCTCTTGGCAACCCAGTTGTCAAAGACCCGTCCGCTGAGCTCGACGCGCTCCCCGGACCGCGAGTACCAGGTGAGGTACGGGTGGGTCGAATGGCGCACCGGGGCCAGCAGTGATTCGACGGGAGATAACGAGTTGGTATCAATGGGCATGTATTGCTCCTTGTCAAGCCTGTGAATTCCCCGGGAATCCGCGGGCAGGCGTATTGCTGTGCGATCCCGCCGAAGTCTCGGGCGTGGCGTGGCTCTAAATCTACGACATGTGTGGCTAAAATCGACGGCCGCACTTGACGCAACCGGAGTTACACCAGTGTAATTAGATAGTGCACCGTCTGGGGGAGCGAAATTGTCCCTCGACGGCTTTTTATTGAAGGCCGTCGATGTCGCTCATTTTACGGTCATTTTTGTGTCTAGTTCGTAACGGCGGAAGGTTGGTAAACCATGGGGAACGTGGATCGAAGCTTCAACGAAGCCGCAACGACGGGAATTGCGCCCAACTTCAACGGCGGCCGGGGTGTGCCGGCGGACTGGTTCGTGGACCCTGCGGCTCCCGGCCCGGAACAGGCATCCAACGGTTCGAGGGTCCTGACCCCGGCCGAGGAAACCGCTGCCTTCCTCGCGGCGCATGATGCAGCCAACGACCTGGTCACCGAACCGACCCCTTCCTGGGCGCCAAGCCTGGATGCGTCGGCCGACGGCAAGAGCCCGGCCCAGGCCATCTGGATCGGATTGGGGTCCGAGGACGAGGAAGGCGAGCTGGGCTGGCAGTCCGAGGCACTGTGCGCACAGACCGACCCCGAGGCATTCTTCCCCGAAAAGGGCGGATCCACCCGGGACGCCAAGCGCGTGTGCGGCGCCTGCAACGTGCGCTCCGAATGCCTGGAATACGCACTGACCAACGATGAACGCTTTGGGATTTGGGGCGGGCTGTCGGAGCGCGAACGTCGGCGCTTGCGGAAGCGAGCAGTCTAATTCTCCCCACGATCCACGTCACCGCCATTGTGGCTGCCCACAACGGCGCAGATTTCCTGCCACGGACCCTGGCCGCGCTGCGCGCCCAGACGCGCCTGGTCGACCGCTTCGTCGGGGTCGACGCGTCCTCCACCGATGGCTCGGTGGACCTGTTGCGCCAGCACCTGCCCTCCGATGCCACGATCCTGAACGTGCCGGAACACAGCTTCGGGCACTCGGTGATGGCCGCCGTCCAGTCACTCGGGGCCCCGCGGGCCGGGCGCACCGAGTGGCTCTGGCTGATCCACGACGACTCGGTGCCGGAGCTGAACGCCCTGGAAAAGCTGGTGAACGTCGTCGAGGCCACCGAATCGGTGACGATTGCCGGCTGCAAGCAACTTGACCTGGATTCCCCGCGCCGCCTGCTGGACGTGGGCCTGGGCGTGAACAAGTACGCCGAGCGGCTGACCCTCATCGAGATCGACGAGGTCGACCAGGGCCAGTACGACGCGCGCACCGACTCCTTCGCGGTGACCAGCGCCGGAATGCTGATCCGCCGCGACGTCTTCGAGGCGCTGGGCGGCTTCGACCCCGCGCTTCCCGGGCTGGGCGACGACATGGACTTGTGCTGGCGCAACCGCCTCATGGGCAACCGCGTTGTCATCGTGCCCGCGGCCAAGATCCACCACAAGGCAGCGGTCGTCCGCGCCCTGGCCGGGCCGGCCGAAACCCGCCGCGCCGAACTCTTCATGCGCCTCAAGCACTCCCCGGGATGGGCCATCCCGTTCCTGGTGCTCGGCGCGGTGCTCGGCGGGATCCATCGCTTCCTGCTTTCGGTGCTCGCCAAGGACCCCGCGTACGCCTTTGGCCAGCTCGGTGCCACGTTCCGTGCCGTGGGCACCCCGGTGAAACTTTCCCGCTCCCGTGCAGCGGCGGCAGCCACCCGCAAGGTCCCGCGCAACTCGATCTCCCGCCTGCTCACCGACCAGGCACTGGTGCGCGAACACCGCAAGCACATGATCGACTCCCTGGACGGGGCAACGGTCTACGGCGACGGCACCGGGGCCATGACCTCGCAGGACCCCAGCGGAGACAACCGCAACGACTTCGCGGCAATGGCCGCACCCAACCGCACCTCCGCCTTCGTCAGCGCAGTCATCGCCGTGCTGGCCACCCTCGCGGTGTCCCTCGTCGGGCTGCGCGCCCTGCTGGGTGCCGATGCCGTGGCCGGCGGTGCACTGCTGCCGATTTCCACCAAGGCCTCCGAGATCTTTGCCAACGCCACCGGCTGGTGGGCCAACCTCGGATCCGGCAGTCCCGCGGGCGGGGACCCGATCGACTACTTCCATTGGCTGTTGGCGCTGGCCGGCGGCGGCAACGCCAATGCCGCGGCCGTGGTGCTGAGCCTTGCCGCCATGCCGCTGGCGGCGCTGAGCGCCTGGCTGGGCCTGGGCGCGGTCACCCGCTCGCGTGCCGCCCGCATGGTCGGCGGATTGCTCTGGGGCCTGGCCCCGGTGTTGCAGGTTTCCCTGGGTTCCGGGCGCGCCGGTGCCGTATTGGTGCACGTGCTCGCGCCGCTGCTGCTGCTGGCCCTGCTGCGCTCCGTGGGCGCCGGGGTCGACTTCGGCTCCCGCCGCGGCCCCGAGACGCACAACGCCTCGCATCCCGGTGTCGGCGGCGTCCCCTCGTGGACCGCCGCCGCGGCCGCCGCGCTGCTGCTGGTTCCGGTCGCCGCCGGATCCCCGGCCGCAGGCCTCGCCCTGCTGGTGCTCATTGTGCTGACCGCCATCGTGTTGCGCTCGCGGGCCAAGACCCTGTGGTGGGTGCCGCTGCCGATGCTGGTCTTCCACCTGCCGCTGGTGGTTGCCGCCCTGGGCAACCCGCGCGTGCTGCTCACCGACCCGGGACTGGCCCTGCCCCACGACGCGGCCCCGCTGTGGGCCCAGGCCCTTGGCTTCCCGAGCGCCTTTGACTTCCGCGGAATCCCGGCAGGATTCGACTTCATGCCCGCCGGACCCTGGGCACTGGTCCTGGTCCTGCTCGTCGGGGCGCCACTGCTCGTCTTTGCCGTCATGGGCCTCTTTGCCGGAGGCAGGAACGCCTCGCTGCCGCTGTCCCGCGCACTGTGGGCCCTGGCGGTGCTGATGCTCGCCGCCGGATACGGTGCCTCCCTGGTGCCCTCCGCCGTGGCGGGGGACACCTTCGTCACCGCATTCAACGGGCCCTTCGTCTCCTTCTTCATCCTGGGATTGCTCTTCGCCGCGGGTCTGGGGATCTCCGTCTTCCGCGGCGAGCGCACCCACGTTCCGGCCGCATCCGCGGATCGTGCGCCCCGCATCGCCACCGGGGCCCTGGCATGGGCCTCGGCCCTGCTGGGCATTTCCGTCCTGGTGTCCGGGGCCAACTGGATCGTGGCGCAGAACCCGGTTTCGGCCACGGCCGAGGGCGGCACCGCCACCTTCACCGAGCTCGGTGCCGCAAGCCTGCTGCAGCCGGTCGCCCCGCGCACGCTGCCGGCCACCGCGGCCGACCGCGGGCTGGGCGCCTACGAGGACCGCACCCTGGTGCTGGCGCAAAACGGCGACGGCGCCATCAGCGCCGCGTTGATGAACGGGGCCGGCACCACCGCCGACGCCCTGTCACAGACGGCGTCCGCAAACCGCTTGGTGGGCGGGCTGATCGACCCGGCGCTGCGTGAATCCGACGACGCCGGACGCCTGGTCGAACAGGCCGTGGCGACCCTGGTATCCGATTCGGCGCTGGATCCGCGGACGGAACTGGCTGCCCTGGGCACCGGCTTTGTGGTGCTGCAGGACCAGCGACAGACCGCCTCGGCCCTGGTGGCACGCCTCGACGCCGTGCCGGGCCTGGTTGCCGTGGGGCAAACCGAGTCCGGCTGGCTGTGGCGCGTGGAACCGAGGGAAAAGATCTCCGGCGTGGACAACGCCACCGACTCGACCGCCCGGGTGCGCATCATGGCCGATGGCAAGACCGTCTCCCTGCTGCCCTCGCACCGCGGAGCCGTCTCCGGGGCGACACTCCCTGCCGGGGAGGCCAACCGGATGCTGGTCATGGCCGATCGCGCCGACCCGGGATGGAAGGCAACCCTTGACGGGGTGGAACTGAAACCCACCACGGTTGCCGCCGCCACCGGCAGGGGTGCCGATGCCACAGGCACGGGCGCCGAAACCGCGAAGTGGGCCCAGGGCTTTGAGCTGGGCGCCGACGGCGGCACCCTGGAACTGCGTTACCAGAGCCACTACCAGGTGCCCGTGGCCATCGCCCAGCTCGTCGTGCTGCTTCTGGCCCTGTTGCTGGTCATCCCGATCCCGCGCAGCCGCCGCTTTGCCGCCCGCCGCCTGGACGAATACCGCACCCGCGGCAACGCCGAAAGCATTGACGAACTCGATCGCGGACACCGTGCCGCGGGGGCCAAGGAGAAGAAGTGAAAAACGATTCCCGCAGGGCACGGCGCGAGGCCGAACGCTTAGCCCAGGCCGCCCGCGAGGCCGCGGGACTCGCTCCCGGCTCGAAGCTTCCCGAGGACAATGCCCCGGGCAAGGAGCCTGCAGCGATGCCGTCCCCGGCACCAGTGGCTGCGACCGCCACCGCCGGCGCGCAGCCACTCGAGGCCCCGGCAACCGGCGAGGGGCCCGTGCAGACCGCTCCGGCCGGCACCGCGGAACCGGCCAAGAACACCGAAACACCAGACTCATTGCCTGATTCGAAGGAACCGGCCGCCAAGGCCGGGGCACGCGGGCAACGCTCCAAGACCCGCGGCCGGACCCTTGGCGTATTGGGCTCGGTGGGCGTGCTGTGCCTGGGAGCCGCCGCCATCGCCGCGGGTTCCGTCTTCCCGCCGGCCAGCGCCGCGCCGGGCTCCGAGGTCCCGGTGACCTCGCTGCCCGCGGGTGATGCACTGGCTTCCTGCCCGTCAACCATGAAGCTGTTCACCGGCGCCGGAACCGGGGTCGACCCGGAATTCGCCCCGGCCTCCAAGGACGCCCAGACCTCCATCCGCGCCGCGGTTCTCTCCGACTCGGCCGGCCGCATTCCCGGCGCCCGGATGCTCAAGAACGATCTCTCGGTCGAAAAGACCATTGCCCCGCGCCTGCCGGCGCAGGAGGCCGAAAAGCTGACCGGCGCCGGAGCCGACGGCACCAACCAGCGCAAGGGAGCCCTGGGTCCTGCCAGCAAGTACTCCGAGCCGCTCACGGTGCACGCCCAGCCGCTGGGCGGGGTCCAGTCCCTGGTCTCGGCCGTGCGCTCCTACCGCGCGACCGACGGCGACCTGGCGGGGCTCGCCGCCGCGGCCTGCACGGCACCGGCGGCCGAGACCTGGCTGACCGGCGCTGTCACCACCCCCGGGTCCACCGCGGTGCTGAACCTGGTGAACCCCACAGCCTCCGTGGCCCAGGTGCGCGTGGACCTGCGCGGCGCCGACGGCATGATCCAGGCCCCCAACCTCTCCGCACTGGCCGTGGCCCCGGGCGAATCCAAGTCCATCGTCCTGGCCGGGTACGCCCCCAACGAAAAGGCCCTCTCGGCCAAGGTCGTCTCCAGCGGCGGACGCGTCAACGCGACCATCCAGCAGTCCACGCTGCGCGGACTGGTACCCGGCGGCCTTGACTACCTGGGCTCCGCGGCCCCCGCCAACAACACCCAGGTGGTCCCCGGGGTCCAGATCCTGGACCCGAAGCTGGCCGGCGAACTGGGCAAGCCGGCTGCCAACGCCGACGCCGTGGCCGAACTTGTGCTCGCCGCCACCTCGGCCGAGGGCGCCACCGTGCAGGTCCGGGCCCTGGGCCCCAACGGCGAGGTTGCCATCCCCGGCGGCGGCGAGGTGGTCATCGCCTCCAACGCCACCGCGCGCATGCCCCTGGGCGGGCTTCCGGCCGGAAACTACACCATCGTCGTCGAGGGCGACTCCGCGGTGAGCGCGAGCGTGAAAATGGTCCGCGGCACCAAGGCCAACGAACCCATCGACCTGGCCTGGGCCGGTGCGGCCAGCCGGCTGGGCAGCGAACACCTGATGGTGCTGCCGGCGGCGGGCAAGGCCACCGTGGTGCTGAACGCCCCGGAGGACACCGCCACGGTGTCGGTGCGTTCGCTGGGCGCCGACGGGAAGCTCTCGGCCAGCCGCACCATCGAATTGTCGGGTTCCAGGTCCGTGGCCCTGGGGGAGAAAGACTTCGGTTCCGGCGCGGCGGCCCTGGTGCTCTCGGCCACCGGCGCGCCAAGCTACGCCGCGGCCGTTCTCACGGACGGGGCCTACGGGATTGCCGCGCTTCCGGTCAGCGATGCGCCGCTGGGCCGCGAGGGCGTCCAGGTCGTGCTGCGCGACTAGGGTCCGCTCAGGTGCCCGGGCCGGCGCCCCAGATCCCGTATTCGGGATCGATTGCCTGCGGGTCCATGGCCCACAGGTCGGCCAGCTGCTCCACAATGGAGAAATGCACCAGCTCGGGCAGCAGCTCGGGTCCGTGGACGCACGCCTCCTCGATGGGACGGCGGTAAAGCGTGATGCGTTCGGGTCGCCCGGGTCGCGCGGAGCGGTTGGTCGCCCAGGGCACCCGGGTGCCTTCGGCCCCGGCCCGCTCGAGCACCTTGGGGTTGGGGACCATCAGGATGCGGAAATCGATCGAGGTCACCCGTTCGCCCCAGCGGTCGGCCAGGCGCTCGGCGGATTCGATCAAAAGGTCCTCGAAGCGTTCGGCCCGGGTGCGTGCACCGGGCATCGGTGCCAGGAGCATCGGACCGCGGTGGCCGCGTCCGTGCCGGTTGCGCTTGCGGTCGGCGAACCGGCGGGTCGAGCCGCTGCTCAACGAGGCGGGATCGCGCCCGTCCAAATCGATCGACAGTTTTCCGGACATGTCTTTAGCGTAGGCCACCCGAAGCCCGCTGTGGATCAGTTGGCGCGCACGGAGGTGCGCGGCCGTGGAGGGCACCGCGCTGCGGTAGTCTGTGTAACCGTGGGATCATCAAGACTTTGTTCACGTTCGGCATGCCGCCAGCCGGCCATCGCCACCTTGACGTATGTGTACGCCGACTCGACGGCGGTGCTCGGTCCCTTGGCGACCTATGCGGAACCGCATTGCTACGACCTGTGCGACCTCCATGCGCAGCGCCTGACCGCGCCGCTGGGGTGGCAGGTCCTGCGCCTGGCACTGCCCGAGCAGGGACGGCTGCGCAACGACGACCTCTACGCCCTGGCCAATGCGGTGCGGGAGGACGAGGCACACGCGGTCGCTGCCCCGCCCCTCGAAGCCCCGTCCCCGCGCAGTGCCCCGCCGGCCATCGAGCCTGGCGATTCCCAATCCCTGACCCGGCGCCACCTGCGGGTACTGCGCGAAGGGAACCTGGAGCCCTAAACTGGGTTCCATGTCGAATCTCTCAGCGCAACTCACCGCCCAGCTCCGTTGCCCCATCACCGGCTCCACCCTGGTGCAGCACGGGGACATCCTGGTCTCCACGGGCACCGGTGCCAACGGCGAAACCTTCAGCTACGACATCATCGAGGGCATCCCGGTCATGCTGGCTTCCGAGGCCACGACCATCCCGGCCAAGGGCCAAGGCTAGGGCAGTGGCGTGATGGGACTCGAGCACAAGGTCGCCGACCTGTCCCTGCACGAGGCGGGACGCCACCAGATCCGTCTGGCCGAACACGAGATGCCCGGGTTGATGTCCCTGCGCGCCGAGTACTCGGCGTCCCGGCCGCTGGCCGGTGCCCGCATCGCCGGCTCCCTGCACATGACGGTGCAGACGGCCGTGCTCATCGAAACCCTCGTCGCCCTGGGCGCGCAGGTCCGCTGGGCCTCCTGCAACATCTTCTCCACCCAGGACGAGGCCGCCGCCGCGGTGGTCGTGGGCGTCGGGACCCCGCAGGAGCCGGCCGGAGTGCCGGTCTTCGCCTGGAAGGGTGAATCCCCGGAAGACTACTGGTGGACCACCGAACAGATCCTTTCCTGGCCCGGAGCCGGGCAAAACCCGGAGCTTGGCCCGAACCTGATCCTGGATGACGGCGGGGACGCCACCATGCTGGTGCACCTGGGTGCGCAGTACGAGGCCGCCGGCGCGGTGCCCGGACCCGGGTCCGCGACAAGCCGTGAACACGCCATCGTGCTCGACACCCTGCGCGCCTCCCTGGCCAGGGACCCGGCCAGGTTCACCCGCATCGCCGCAGGTATCCTGGGCGTCAGCGAGGAAACCACCACCGGGGTGATGCGCCTGAACCAGAAGGCATCCGCCGGCACGCTGCTCTTCCCGGCGATCAACGTCAACGGCTCGGTGACCAAGTCCAAGTTCGACAACAGGTACGGCATCCGCCACTCGCTGCCCGACGGGATCATGCGCGCCACCGACGTGCTCATCGGCGGCAAGCTCGTGGTCATCTGCGGCTACGGGGACGTGGGCAAGGGGGCCGCCGAGGCCATGCGCGGCCAGGGCGCCCGGGTCGTCGTCACCGAGATCGACCCGATCTGCGCGCTGCAGGCGGCCATGGACGGCTACCAGGTGGCGAGGCTCGAAACGGTGCTCGCCCGGGGCGACATCTTCGTGACCACCACCGGCGGCAGGGACATCATCACCGCCGCCCACCTGCAGGGCATGAAGAACAAGGCCATCGTGGGCAACGTGGGCCACTTCGACGACGAGATCGACATGGGCGGGCTCGCAGAAGTGCCGGGCGTGCGGAAAGTCGAGATCAAGGCCCAGGTGCACGAGTGGACCTTCGAGGCCGGGACCGCGGCGGAGCGCTCGGTCATCGTGCTTTCCGAGGGCCGGCTGCTGAACCTGGGCAACGCCACCGGGCACCCGTCGTTCGTGATGTCCAACTCCTTCACCAACCAGGTGATCGCCCAGATCGAGCTGTTCACCAAGGCCGGCAACGGGGAATACGCCAACGCCGTCTACGTGCTGCCCAAGATCCTCGACGAGAAGGTGGCCCGCCTGCACCTGGCCGCGCTGGGCGTGGAACTGACCACCCTGACCGAGGACCAGGCCGCGTACCTTGGCCTCGGGGCTTCCGGGCCGTACAAACCCGAAGCGTACCGCTACTGAGCGGTGCCTTCGGGCAGCCGAACCGACGTCGGCCCGTGCCCTCCTGGATACCCGCGTGCGGTCACCACGCGGGGCCGCCGGCGGCTGCCACACGCAGCCCTGGGCACCCTGATTGCGGCCGTCAACCTGCCTTGGCCGGGCCGGGGCAGGGCCTGTCACCTTGCCGACACGCGGGGGCCAAAGCCGCCAGTGGGCCCCGGGGGAACCGTTGGCTCGATAGTCTTGGGACTGTGTGTTTGGCAGTGGGCGGAAAGTGTCCGGTGCTGCCGTGCACCGCACGCGCAATGCATGTCGGAGTTTTGAGGGAGAAGCATGGCTGAGCAGGACGAACCGCAGACCGGCAAGCCGGGTACGCCGGCGACCGCACCGGCAGTGCCCGGTCTCGGCGCCAAGGCCGAGGCGAAGCCAGCTTCCGGCTCGTTGAGCGCGGCGGCCGAGGCCGCCGCCGCAAAGATCGAGGCCTCGCTGGTGGCATCGCGCGCCGCCGCCGCGCAGAAGTCCGCCGCGAAGCCTGCCGCCGTCCCGCAGGCAGCTGCCGCACCCGCGGCCGCGACGAAGCCCGCCGCATCTTCCCCCGCTGCCGCACCGGCCAAGCCTGCACAGGCCCCGGCCGCCGCAGCCAAGCCCACGGTCGGCACGGCGGCCGCACCGCTGAAACCCGCAGCGAAGCCGGTGGCCAAGCCAAAGCAGGAGGAGCCCGAGGAGATCGAGGACATCATTGCCAAGATCCCGGTGGAACCACTGCCCGAAACCACCAAGGTCTCGGTGTCTGCGGCACCCGCAACAGCAGCACCCGCACCGGTGGGCGACGACAAGACCCAGACGCTGCCGCGCCCAAACGCCGCGGCACCCGGTGCCGGCACGCCCCCGGAAACGGCCTCCGCGATCGCCGAGGCCCGCAACCGGGTCTTCGGCGCCTACACCCCGGTGCCCGAGCCGACCCCGGCCGCGCGCGAACGCCGTGCCGCCCGCGAGGCCGCCCTGGATTCCAAGCCGCCGCTGGCCCGCACCCTGCAGGTGCTGCTGGCCATTGCCTACCCCTTCATCTTGCTGATCCTCGCCATCCGGCTGATCGCCAGCCCGATCTTCCTCTGGATCGCCTACCAGCGACCGGGCTTCCCGGCCGACGGGTTCGGGTTCACCACCGCCGATAGGCTGACCTACGGGTCCTACGGCGTGGACTTCCTGAACAACGTCGCCGACAACCGGTACCTGGGTGAATTGCGGTTCCCCAACGGCAACCCGCTCTTCCTGGGCACCGAGGTCCAGCACATGGCCGACGTCAAGAACGTGATGTCCTTCACCTACCTGGGCGGAATCGCCCTGGGAGTCATTGCGATCATTGCGCTGGCCTACCTGGGCAAACGCTATGCCGGCGGCATCCGCCGTGGGCTCTTTGCCGGATCCGTGGTGACCCTGGCGCTGTTGGCCGGGCTGACCACCCTGGCGATCCTGGGCTGGGACAGCTTCTTCACCACGTTCCACGAGATCTTCTTCGCCCAGGGCAACTGGACGTTCAACTACTCCGACACGTTGATCCGCCTGTATCCGCCGCAGTTCTGGGTGGACGCCGCGATCGGCATTGCAGGGCTGGTCGTGCTCACTGCGCTCATCACGCTGATGCGCACCTGGCCCACGGCCAAGCGCCGCGAGGCCGCACGCCTGCGCCAGGAAAAGCGCGTCTTCGGGCTGTAGCTGTCGGCACGGCGGGGCACGCCAAGATCCCCTCGGTGGCGCCTTGCGGTACCACCGAGGGGATCGATGTATCCGCGGCGCTTGCTAGCGCTCGTAGAGTGAGTCGATCACCGCGGAGTAGTCCGTGATGACGCTGGCCCGCTTGAGTTTCAGGGACGGGGTCAGGTGCCCGGACTCCTCGGTGAGCTCGGAATCCAGGACCGTGAACTTGCGGATGCCTTCGGCCTGGGACACCGTTTCATTGGCCGCATCCACTGCCGCCTGGATCTCGGCCAGCACCCGCGGGTGCACCGCGGCCTGCCCCAGCGAGAGCCCCCCGAGCGAATTGGCGCGGCACCACGGGCCGAGCTCGTCCGTATCCAGCGTCACCAAGGCCGCGACGAACGGGCGGTTCTCACCGACCACGATGACCTGGTTGACCAGGCGCGAGGCCCGGATGATTTCCTCCAGCGGGCCCGGGGCCACGTTCTTGCCCCCGGCGGTGACCAGGATGTCCTTCTTGCGGCCGGTGATGCCCAGGAACCCGCAATCGTCCAGGATCCCGGTGTCTCCGGTCTTGAAGAACCCGTCCTCGTCGAAGGCCTCGGCCGTGGCCCGGGCATTGCGGTGGTATCCGGCAAAGACGCCGATGCCCTTGATGCGGATCTCGCCGTCCTCGGCGATACGGATCACGGTGCCCGGCACGGGGATGCCCACGGACCCCACGCGCACGTCCCGGGCCATGTTCACGGTGGCCGGGGCCGTGGTCTCGGTGAGCCCGTAGCCCTCCAGCAGGCCGACACCTGCGCCGCGGAAGAAGTGCGCCAGGTCGGTGTTCAATGCGCTGGCGCCGCAGATCGCGTAGCGGGCCCGGCCGCCAAGCACTGCCCGCAGCTTGGGGTAGAGCACCTTGTTGAACAGGGCGTGTTTGGCCAGCAGCACGGGGGAGCGGCGGGTGTGAATCCCGCGGGCGCGGGCATCGGCGGCGCGGGAGTATTCGATGGCCACCGACTCGGCCTGGGCGAAGACCGCGCCCCTGCCGGCTGCCTGGGCGGTGTTGGACGCGGTGGTGCGGATCTTTTCAAAGATCCGGGGAACGGCCAGCAGGAAACCGGGCTTCACCGCGGCCATGTCCGCCACGAGGGTGGAAGCGCTGGAGGTGTGGGCGATGGTGGAGCCGGCGTGCACGCAGACCTGCTGCACGGCGCGGGCCAGCACGTGGGCCAGCGGCAGGAACATCAAGGTGCGCTCACCGGTGCCCAGCACCGGGGCCCAGCACCGGGGCCATGTGCGGGGCCAGGTTCACGGCGATCAGGGAAAAATTCGCGTGGGTCATCATGCAGCCCTTGGGCCGGCCGGTGGTTCCGGAGGTGTAGACCAAGGTCGCCAAATCCTGCAGGCCGGCCGAGGTCCGTGCGGCCTCGAGCTGCTCGTCGGTGACGGCGCTGCAGGAGCCGGCATCCACCAGCTCCTTCAGCCCCGATGACGGAATGCCCGCCGGATCCACACCCGCGCCGTCCTCGAAGACGAGCACCATGACCTGCTCGCCAAGGGCTGCGGCGGCCTGTTCGATCACCTGCGCGCGGCGGGGATCCTCGGCAAAGGCGAGCCGTGCCCCGGAATCCTTGAGGATCCACTCGACCTGGAACGGGGAGCTGGTTTCGTAGATGGGCACCGACACCGCGCCGGCAAACCAGATGGCCTGCTCGGCCAGTGCCCATTCGTAGCGGGTGGAGGACATGATTGCCACGGTGTCGCCCGGGGCGACACCGTGGGCGATCAGCGTCCTGGCCAGGGACCGGACGGAGGCCGTGAAGTCCGCGGTGGACACGTCGATCCAGGATGCGCCGCGCTTGACGCTGAACAGCGGTGTGGCATCCTTGCGGGCCAGGCGCGCCAGCAGCAGGTCCGTGGTGTTTGAATGCGCTGGAAGGTCGATGATGAGTCCGGTGCTTGCTTCGCGCATGGTGTGCTGTGTTCCCATGGGTGGTCGTTGTGTGGTGTGGACCATAGTCTATGTTACTGAGAAGTAACAAAGGGGGTCATCCCCAGCTGGGCATCCAGATGTGGATGCGCCAATCCTCGTACGTGGTCATTCCCCCGGTCCACACCGGCAGGAAGAACGCGGACACCGCCACCACCAGCGCCAGGAAGATTCCCACGCCCCACAGCACGCGCCGCCGGTGCCAGGGGACCTGCTTGTCGGTGGGCAGGAACCTGCCCAGGACGTACGACAGGGCCAGGACCATGAACGGTGCGAAGGGCAGGGTGTAGAAGAAGAACATGGTGCGATCCGGGTAGGCAAACCACGGCAGGAACCCGGCGGCAACGGCGGCAAGGATCGCCCCGGCACGCCAATCGCGCGCCCCGATCCAGTAGAACAGCACCAGCAGCAGGGCCAGGGTCGCGGACCACCACATGATCGGATTGGGCAAATCGGTGATCGCCTGGACGCAATTGGCGCTGGTGCACCCGAATTCGCCGTTGCTGCGCGACTCGTAAAAGAACAGCACCGGGCGACCGGCAAAGAGCCAGCTCCACGGCGAGGATTCCCACCCGTGCGGCGAACTCAGCCCCTGGTGGAACGCATAGGCGGCCCGGTGGTACTCGGCCAGGGAACGGAACACATCCGGCACCCAGCCCCAGGTTTCGGAGGGGTTCTGAACCGCCCACTGGCGGTAGCGGCCATCGGTGGACAGCAGCCAACCGGTCCAGGTCGCCAGGTACACCGCCCCGGCCGTGGGAATGATCAGCAAGAACGCGGGGATCCCGTCGCGCAACAGCCCGGCCAGGACCCAGTGCCGGATCCCGGCGCGGCGTCGTGCCGACAGGTCCCAGAGCACCGTCATCAGACCGAAGACGGCAATGAAGGACAGCGCGGACCACTTCACCCCGGCCGCGGCCCCCAGCATCACCCCGGCAACCAGCCGCCACGGGCGCCACCACAGCCATGGCCCGTAGGCCAGCAACCTGTCGGCGGGCCGAGAACCGTCTGCGGTGGACAACGCCCGGGCCAGCTTCGCCCGCCCGTGGAAACGGTCAAGGAGCAGCGCGTAGAACCCGGCCAGGATGAAGAACATCAAGAAGATGTCCAGCAGCCCGGTGCGGGACATGACGATCTGGTGGCCGTCCACCGCGGCCAGCAGGCCGGCAACCCCGCCCAGGAGCACCGAGGAGAACAGCTTCTGGGCCACCAATGCGCACAGCAGCACCGCCAGCGTGCCAAAAAGCGCCGCGGAAAAACGCCAGCCCAGCCCGTTGTCGGTCCCGAACAGCCACATCCCTGCGGCAATCAGCCACTTGCCCAACGGGGGATGGACCACGAAGGAAGCCGATTCCTTGGGATCCGGGTGCCCGGAGATGAACGCGGGATTGGGATTCTCGCCCCACTCCAGCTCGTAACCCGCGTGCATCATGGTGTAGGCGTCCTTGACGTAATAGGTCTCGTCAAAGATCAGCAGGTGGGGATGCTGGAGGTTGGTGAAACGCAGCACCGCCCCGAGCATCGCCATGGCCAGCGGAACGATCCAGCCCCAGGCCCCGGCCCGATGCAGGGGGCCGGACAAGCGGTCCCCCAGGGCCTGGATCCCGAAGGCGCCCTGCGGGGACTCGACCCAGCGGCGCGTTCTCTGCATGGAAGCGGTAGTCACCTTCAACACTGTACCGGCGGCCCCCTGCGGGAACCGGAGGCACACGCGGGCAGTAGGCTTGGGACGTGGAAACTCAAGAAACCCCGGGCCAGATCGTCCTCGCGGCAACCCCCATCGGCAACCTTTCCGACGCGTCCCCACGCCTGATCGAACTCATGAAGAGCGCGGACATCGTGGCGGCCGAGGACACCCGGCGCTTCCTGCACCTGGCCACCGGGCTTGGCGTCCGCGTGCCCGGAAGGCTGATCAGCTACCACGAACACAACGAAACCCATCGCCTCGCCGAGTTGCTCGAGCTGGTGGCCGGCGGGGCCACCGTCCTGGTGGTCTCCGACGCCGGCATGCCCGCGGTCTCGGACCCCGGGTTCAAGCTGGTCGAGGCCGCAGTGGCCGCGGGCGTCACCGTCACGGCGGTCCCCGGGCCTTCGGCCGTGCTGACGGCGCTGGCCCTGTCCGGGCTGCCCACGGACCGTTTCACCTTCGAGGGCTTTTTGCCCCGCAAGGCCGGGGAGCGAGCCAAACGCCTCGAGGACCTGGCCTCCGAGCAGCGCACCATGGTCTTCTTCGAGGCACCGCACCGGCTGGACGCGATGATCCGCGCGCTGCGCGATGCCTTCGGGGCGGACCGCAAGGGTGCCATCGCCCGGGAACTGACCAAGATGTACGAAGAGGTCATCCGCGGGAACCTTGACGAATTGCTGCTCTGGGCCGAG
This sequence comes from Arthrobacter sp. AQ5-05, assembly GCF_003287975.1. GTDB lineage: Bacteria > Actinomycetota > Actinomycetes > Actinomycetales > Micrococcaceae > Paeniglutamicibacter. The sequence goes on along the minus strand of NZ_QMKQ01000002.1, from coordinate 325,388 downwards.
GGCGAGGTCCGCGGGGAAATCGCCGTGGTGATCGCCGGGGCACCGGCCGGGGAACCGGCCCGGGCCACCGACCACGTGGCCCAGGTGCAGCAACTGGTCACCGAGGGGCTGCGGTTGAAGGAAGCCGTGGCGGCGGTGGCCGAGACCGAACGGGTCTCCAAGCGCGAACTGTACGCCGCGGTGCTCCAGGCGCGCGGCTAAGAACCCGCCGGTATGCGCCGCCGGACGTGCCCGGCGGCCAAGCCGGGCGGGCGGGCCGGGCGGGCGGGCCTTGGGATACCTGCACAACACATGGTGCGCGTCATAGTGCAGATTGAAATTTACAGCCACCTGCTGCGGCACTAGCGTGGGCAGGGAAGAGCAGAACCGTTCCCGTACACCCCCTAGCGATCAAGGGAGACCGCCGCCATGACCATTACCTCAACGCGTGAATCCGAACTACTTGCCACCATCCCCACCGGCCTGCTGATCAATGGGCAATGGCGCGATGCCTCGGACGGCGGCACCTTCGACGTCCTGGACCCGGCCACCGGACAGAAGCTTGCCACCCTGGCCTCGGCCACCTCCGAGGACGCCATGGCGGCCCTCGACGCCGCCGACGCCGTCCAGGGGACGTGGGCACGCACCGCACCGCGGACCCGCGCCGAGATCCTGCGCCGCGCCTTCGACCTGGTCACCGCGCGTGCGGACGACTTCGCGCTGCTGATGAGCCTGGAAATGGGCAAGCCGGTCCCCGAGGCCCGCGGCGAGGTCACCTACGGCGCCGAATTCCTGCGCTGGTTCTCCGAGGAGACGGTGCGCGACTACGGCCGTTACCTCACCACCCCCGAGGGCAAGAACAAGATCATCGTGCAGCGCAAGCCGGTTGGCCCGTGCCTGTTGATCACCCCGTGGAACTTCCCGCTGGCCATGGCCACCCGCAAGGTCGCCCCGGCGATCGCCGCGGGCTGCACCATGGTGCTCAAGCCCGCCAAGCTCACCCCGCTGACGTCCCAGCTCTTCGCCCAGGTCATGCTGGAAGCCGGGCTGCCGGCCGGCGTGCTGAACGTCGTTTCCTCGGCCAGCGCCTCGAAGATCTCCGGACCGCTGATGCAGGACGACCGCCTGCGCAAGGTCTCCTTCACCGGTTCCACCGCCGTGGGCAAGATGCTCATGAAGGACGCCGCCGACAAGGTCCTGCGCACCTCCATGGAGTTGGGCGGCAACGCTCCGTTCCTGGTCTTCGAGGACGCCGACCTTGACGCCGCCGTCGAGGGCGCCATGGCGGCGAAGATGCGCAACATGGGCGAGGCCTGCACCGCGGCCAACCGCTTCCTGGTCCACGAGTCCGTGGCCGAGGAGTTCACCGCCAAGTTTGCCGCGGCCATGGGCGCGCTGAAGGTGGGACGCGGCACCGACCCGGAAACCAACGTCGGCCCGCTGATCGATTCGAGCGCCCGCGACGATGTCCACGCGCTGGTGGCGGCCGCCGTCGAGGCCGGCGCCGTTGCGGTGACCGGCGGTGTCCCGGTCGAGGGCCCGGGCTACTTCTACCCGCCGACCGTGCTGGCCAACGTCGCCAACGACGCGGCCATCCTGGGCCAGGAGATCTTCGGGCCCGTGGCCCCGGTGACGACCTTCCGCGACGAGGCGCACGCCATCGAGCTGGCCAACGCCTCCGAGTACGGCCTGGCCTCCTACATCTACAGCCGCGACCACAACCGCCTCTTCCGCGTGGCGGAGCAGATCGAGTTCGGCCTGGTCGGCTTCAATGCCGGGGTCATCTCCAACGCCGCGGCACCCTTCGGCGGCGTGAAGCAGTCGGGTCTGGGCCGCGAGGGCGGCGCCGAGGGCCTGGCCGAGTACACGACCACCCAGTACATCGGCATCGCCGACCCGTACGCGGCACGCTAAGCAACCCACCGGCACGCCGACGGCGGCGCTTCCTGACCTTTCTTCGCCCAACCACCGGTTGCGCAAGGCGGGACCAGGGGGCGCCGCCGTTTGCCTGTTGCCCGGGACGTCCCCCGGGCCGACGTTCCCTAGTGGTACGGGTCCTCGAAGTCGTGGGCCAACAGCGTGCGCAGGTAGGCACCGTAGCCGCTCTTGCCCAGCTTCGCCGCACAGGCCTCCAGCGCCTCATCGTCGATCAACCCCCGGCGCCAGGCGACCTCCTCGGGAACCCCGATCTTCAGCCCCTGCCGGGCCTCGATGGTGCGGATGAAGTTCGAGGCGTCGTTGAGCGAATCGAAGGTCCCGGTGTCCAGCCACGCGGTGCCGCGGGCCAGCACGTGCACGCGCAACGAGCCCTCATCCAGGTATTGGCGGTTGATGTCGGTGATTTCCAGTTCCCCGCGAGCCGAGGGCGCCAGGTCCCGCGCCCGGTCGATCACCGAGTTGTCATAGAAATACAGCCCGGGCACCGCATAGTTGCTGCGCGGCCTGGCCGGTTTTTCCTCCAGCGACACCGCGGTGCCGGCTGCATCGAATTCCACCACGCCGTAGGCACCCGGGTCCTTGACCCAGTACCCGAAGATCGACGCCCCGCCATCGGCATGGAAATCGGCAAGCTGCGAACCGAAGCCCGGACCGTAGAAGATGTTGTCGCCCAGCACCAGGGCCGCCGGACCGTCCCCGATGTGCCCGGCGCCGATGATGAAGGCCTGGGCCAGCCCGTCGGGCGAGGGCTGGATGGCGTAGTCGATGGTGATCCCGAACTGCGATCCGTCGCCCAGCAGCCCGCGGAACTGGTGCGCATCGGCAGGGGTCGTGATCACCAGCACCTCGGTGATCCCCGCGAGCATCAGCGTGCTCAGCGGGTAGTAGATCATGGGCTTGTCATAGACAGGCACCAGCTGCTTTGAAATCCCGTGCGTGATCGGATGCAAGCGCGATCCCGTTCCCCCGGCAAGTATGATCCCCTTCATGGCCCCATCCTAGGCACACCTAGTCACGGATGGGGAGGGGAGCTAGCCTTGCAATCATGAAAAGAATCCTGGTTACCGGGGGTGCGGGATTCATTGGGGCCAACTTCGTGCACTACTTGATCGAGCACTCCGACACGCATCTGACCGTCCTTGACTCGCTGACCTATGCCGGAAACCTGGCCTCGCTGCAGGGAATCCCCGGGCCGCGGCTCACCGTGGCCATCGGCGACATCACCGAAGCGCCACTGGTCGACGAACTCGTCGCCGCCTGTGACGCCGTGGTGCATTTTGCCGCCGAATCCCACAACGACAACTCGCTCTTCGACCCCAGGCCGTTCCTGGACACCAACGTGGTGGGCACCTACACGCTGCTCGAGGCGGTGCGCCGCCACGAGGTGCGTTTCCACCACATCTCCACCGACGAGGTCTACGGGGATCTGGAACTCGATGACCCGAACCGGTTCACCGACACCACCCCCTACAACCCCTCCAGCCCGTACTCGGCCACCAAGGCCGCCTCGGACATGCTGGTGCGGGCATGGGTGCGTTCCTTCGGGGTGCGGGCGACCATCAGCAATTGCTCCAACAACTACGGCCCCTACCAGCACGTGGAGAAGTTCATCCCGCGACAGATCACCAACATCTTGGCCGGGGTGCGGCCCAAGCTCTACGGCACCGGGGCCAACGTCCGGGATTGGATCCATGTCCAGGACCACTCCTCGGCGGTGTGGGAAATCCTGAACCGCGGCACGGTGGGCAGGACCTACCTCATCGGCGCCGACGGGGAAAAGTCCAACCGCGAGGTCCTCCAATCGATCCTGGGGCTCATGGGCCAGGACCCCGAAGCCTTTGACACCGTCACCGACCGGCCGGGCCACGACCTGCGCTACGGGATCGATGCCTCGGTGCTGCGCACCGAACTGGGCTGGCGCCCGGTACACCGGGACCTGTCCGCCGGCCTGGGCCAAACCATTTCCTGGTACCGCGAGAACGCGTGGTGGTGGGAGGGCACCAAGGCCGGGACCGAGCAGCGCTACCTGCTCCAGGAAGCTGCCCACGCGGCGCAAGGCATCGCGGCCCCGGAGAACGGGACGGGGGAATGAACAACGCACCGATCGTGCAGGAAACCGGGATCGCCGGCCTGCTGCTGGTCCACCTGCCGGTCCACGAGGACGCCCGCGGCTGGTTCAAGGAAAATTGGCAACGCGAAAAGATGGTGGCCGCCGGGCTGCCCGATTTCCGCCCCGTGCAAAACAACGTCTCCTTCAACCGCCTGGCCGGGACCACCCGCGGCATCCACGCCGAGCCCTGGGACAAGTACGTGGCGGTCATCGGCGGATCCGTCTTCGGAGCCTGGGTGGACCTGCGCGCCGGGGAGGGTTTCGGCAAGAGCTTCAGCGCCACGCTCGGCCCCGGGCAGGCGGTCTTCGTGCCGCGCGGGGTCGGCAACGGCTTCCAGACCCTGAAACCGGACACCGGATACAGCTACCTGGTCACCGAGCACTGGTCGGAAAAGGCCCGTTCCGGATACACCTTCCTGAACCTGGCGGATCCGTCCGCCGGCATCCCCTGGCCGATCCCGCTGGCCAAGGCCACCGTCTCGGATGCCGATCGGACCCACCCGATGCTGGAAGCGCTCACCCCGGTGGGCCCGCGCAAGACCCTGGTGCTCGGCGCGAACGGGCAGCTGGGCCGTGCCCTGGCCGCCCTGGCACCTGCCGACGGCAGCTTCGAATTCGCCGCCCGCGGGCAACTGGACATCACCGATGCCCACCAGCTGGCTGCCCTTGACCTCTCCGGGTACCGGACTCTCATCAATGCAGCCGCCTACACCTTGGTCGACGAGGCCGAAACCCCGGCCGGTCGCCGGGCCGCCTGGGCAGCCAACGTCACCGCCGTGGGGCAGCTGGCCGCCGCCTGCACCGCACACGGGACCACCCTGGTGCACCTTTCCAGCGACTACGTCTTTGACGGGCGCAAGCCCGGCTACACCGAGTTCGACGCCCCCTGCCCGCTGGGGGTCTACGGGCAGACCAAGGCCGCCGGGGACGCCGTGGTGGCCCAGGTGCCGCGGCACTACCTGGTGCGCACCAGCTGGGTGGTGGGGGACGGGCAGAACTTCGTGTCCACCATGGCGCAACTGGCCCGCACGTCGGTGAACCCGAACGTCATCGACGACCAATACGGCCGCCTCGGCTTCGCGAGAGACCTGGCCGCCGGCATCCTGCACCTGCTCGACTCGCAGGCCCCCTACGGGACCTACAACCTGACCAACGAGGGTGATGCGGTCTCCTGGGCGCGCATCGCAGCCGAGGTCTTTGCGGCCCTGGGCCACGACCCGGGCCGCATCACCGCCACGAGCACCGATGCCTACCGGGCCGGGCACCCCGCAATGGCCCCGCGCCCGGTGCACAGCACCCTGGAGCTGTCCAAGATCAAGGGCACCGGATTCATCCCGCCCGACCAGTTCGAGGCCCTGGCCGACTACCTGGCCGCCTACCTGCCCGAGGCATAGCCGAAGGGCTCCAGCGGGCGCGGGGCAAAGAGTGAACGCGGCCACAGTGCCCGGCCCAGCCGCTCGCCGGGGCCCATGCCGGCGGCCAGGGCGTGCTTCACCTCGGACAGCGCCTCGGCCAACACCGCGGTGTCCGGCTGCCCGTGCCCCGGCGCGTAGCGCATCCGCTCGTAGGCCCCGGCCAGGACCGACAGGGGTCCGGCAGCGTTCGGCAGGATGCGGGCCAGCCGGCGGGAGTAGTCCCCGGCCGATTCGTCGTGGCGCATGGGCGTCGAATGGTCCAGGCCCAGGGCCACCAGTTCGGCCCATGCCGCCGCGGCACCGGTTTCCCTGCCGTATTCCTGGTCGATTTCGCCCGGGCGGCGCATCCGCGCCAGCCGTCCGGTGCGCTGGATGCGGCGGGCCGCCCACGGACCGGCACCGGCCAGCAGCACGATCAGCACCAGCGGCAGCAGGCCGGAGAAGGGGGTCCCGGCGTCGGGGTCGGAGCCCGCGGCCGCGGCCGGGGCGCTCGAGGAGGACTCGGCGGCCGACGGACCGGAGGCCGAGTTGGACGGGTTGGCCAGACGCGGGTCGTCGGCGGAGCCGGCGGTGGTTGCCGGAAGCGCCGGCGCGTAGGCCGGCGGAACCCCGCGCCCGGGTGTCGGCTCGAAGGCGACCCAGCCGGCGCCGGGGAAGTAGAGTTCCGGCCAGAGGTGGGCGTTGCGCGAGTTCACGATGTATTCGTTCAGTTCCGCGCCGTTCTGCCCGGTGATCTTCACCCCGGTGGGGGTGCCGGGGGAGTAGCCGGTGACCAGGCGGCTGGGGATGCCCAGCTCGCGGGCCATCAGCGCCATGGTGGAGGCGAAGTGGATGCAGTACCCGGCCTTTTCCTGCAGGAACGCATCAATGACCTTCATCCCGCTGCCGTCGTAGCCGTCCTGCACGGGGGTCTTTTCCGAATAGGTGAACACCGTGGAGCGCAGGTAGTCCTGGATGGCGACGGCCTGCTCGTACGCCTCGTCCCCGGCCTTGGCCACCGCGTCCCGGGTGGCCTCGGCCAGCGAATCGGGGGTGTCCTGGGGCAGCGCCAGGAACTCCTGGTCGACCTCGGCGAAGAAGCCGCCGGGCATCGAGGCCGACAGCTCCCGCAGCGACTTCGCGGTGATCTCGGGGTTCACGCTCATCACGGTGTAGTCCTCGGCCGCCGGGGGGGAGCCCTGGGCGGCGCGCAGCGTCCCGGTGTCGGGGCTCCATCCCCAGGAACCGCCCAGCCCGTTCAGGGTGATGGCGTTGGCCGGAAGGGGCATCCACAGCCCCCGGTACTTGTCGGTGACCACGCGGGTGAAGGCCGGCTGGGCCGACTCGAAGACCGTCGGGAAGGCACGGGTCACCAGGTTCTCGGTGGCCGGGACCCGGTAGATGTCCGGATCCGGTTCCCAGCGATCGGCGGTGAGGTCCCCGATGACCGAGGTGCGCAGGTAGACGGGGGTGCGCGAATCGGTGAAGTAGTGCAGCACGGTGCCCGAGGACCTGTTGCGCAGGTCGTTGCCCAGGACGATCATCGGGTCGATGTTGGTGGCCAGCTGGCCCCAGGAGGGCCGGGTGCCCTCGGTGAGCATGCCCTTGGAGAAGCCGGGAATGGCCGAGGGCAGCACCAGCAGCGTGGCCAGCGCCCCGGCGATGATCGCGGTGCCCTGCAGCAGTGCCGAACGCGTCCTGGGTCCCGGGGTTCCCCGCCCGCCGGTGCCCGGATCCGGCAGCTCCATGGCCCGGCGCCCGGAACCGGAACCGTCCTGCCAGCGGGAAGCTGCCAGGACCAGCAGGTAGCCCACCGCGGTGACCGACACCGTGCCGATGCCCGCCCCGTTCGCCTCGAAGAGCGAGGAAATCGACAGCAGCATGGCCAGCGGCAGCCCGGCCAGGGCCGCGGCCCGGATCTCGAAGGCCAGGGCATCCACCGCGAGGGCCACCGCGGCTGCCCACACGCACACGGAAAAGACGATCACCCCGGTGCTCTGCACCGGGGGCACCTGGGAGCCCATTTGGTCGTTGGCCAGCGCCCACACCCGCAGCAGTGCGCGGTAGGTCGAGGCCGTGGGCACCACGCCCAGCCAGGCGGTGTTGGCGAAAAACAGGAAGGTCAGCACCAGTACCGCCACCACGGCGCCGGCCGCAGTGCCCAGGTAGCGGCGGGCGCCGAAGGCCCGGACCAGGTTGGCGGCCAGCACGATGGCACCGACCACCGCGGTGACCTGCAGCATCCAGCCCCAGTCGCTGACGACCCCGTGCAGCGAGGCGGCGGCCCCCAGCACGGCCACCAGCACGGCGCAGGCGGAGAAGGCCGCGGCCGACAGGTTCCGTGCAGGTGCCCGGCGACGGGGGGCCGGCGGGTCCGGGTTCGGGACCCGGGGTTTGTCCAGGGTCGGTGTGCTCATGAGGTCCGCCCCAATTCCGCCCAGGCCCCGGCGAGCGTGGATTTCGGGTTGACGGCAACGGCCGCCCAGCCGGCCTGCCGGAAGCGGGAGATGACCGGGGCGAGGTGTCCCTCGCGGTTGGCCACGCACAGCACCGTGACCTTGCTGCGGGCGCCAACCACCTCGAGCCAGGTGTCGGCCTGCGCCTCGGTGATCTCGCCCAGGATCAACACCAGCCGGTCCCCGCGCTCGCGCATGCGTTCCTTCAGGGCCGCGGCCAGCGTGGCCCGGGCCGGTTCGCGGCGTTCCCCGGTGGCGTCCTCCAGTCCCAGGGCGGCCAGTGCCTGCTGCATCCTCGCGGTGGCGTGGGGCCCGGCAAAGAGCTCTGCGGAGTCCTCGGTGCCCGAGGCCGAGACCGCGTTGATCGAGGTGCCGCGGTGGTCGATCAAGTCGATGCCGAACCCGGTCTGGGCCAGGTAGGCGCCGATGCCCAGGGCCGCGTGCAGCCCCCATTCGAAGCGGCGGCTCGAGTCCTTGGGGGTGGAGGTGAATTGCGGGATCTTCAGCACCGGTTCGGCGCCCACGCCCTGGGCGAGGAATGCGGTGCGCGAGCGGTCCAGCATCAGTACCGCACGCGGGGTGGCCCGGTAGTCCTCCTGGCGCACCATCAGCGTTCCCTTCCTGGCCGTGGCCGGCCAGTGGATGCGGCGCACGGTGTCCCCGGGGCGGTATTCACGGGTCATCACCTCGAAGGAATCCGGGGTCAGCCGGCGGTTCGAGGCGGCCTGCCCGTGGGAGCCGTGCTCGCCGGGGATGCCGGTGGGTTCGAGCATCTCGCACACCGGCAGCGCCAGCAGCGCGCTGGGCACATCCAGGGCCGAGGGCCGGGAAGCCAGCCCGAAGACGTCCGAGACCTGGGCGCGGACCGGCCCGATGGAGTAGATGCCGCGGGTGGCCAGGCGCAGCCGGTATTCGTACCAGCTGCCCGAGCCCTCGGGGCCCGAGGTGGCGGTGCGCGAGGGGTAGCGGAATTCCGGGCCCGCCCCGAAATCCTCCGGCAAGGTGTCGCGCAGCGTGAGGGGCCCGGCCCCGCCGCCCCGGTGGGTGATGTGCAGCCGCACCCGCACCCCGGCGTCGGTGGTGGCCTGCTGCGGGTTGAAGGTCCTGGTGACGGCCAGCTCGGAATTGCCAAAGCGCAGCAGGAAGGCCGCCAGCAGCGGGGTGAGCAGCAGGAACAGGGAGATGGCCAGCAGCTCGCGCCGGCCCATCAGGAAGGCCAGCAGCAGGGCGATCGCCCCGGCGGCAAAGAGCCCCCAGCCGCGCGCGGTAAGGAACCCGAGGTGGACTTTTTCGCGCAGCGTTGCAGGTTTTTCTGCGGTGGTCCAGCGGTTGCCGGACGGGGATTCGCGGAACTCGTTGGGTTCCGCCGACGGGATGCTCATGGAAGTTGCTGCCTTGGCCTGTGGTCTACCGGGCGGACTAGCCGCGGGCCCCGGCGCGCACCGGTATCGCGTTGAGGATGGAGACCAGGATCGATTCGGCGTTCGAGCCGGCGGCCTCGGCCCGCCGGTGCAGGATCAGCCGGTGCCCCAGGACCTTGGCGGCGATGTTGCGCACGTCCTCGGGCAACACGTAATCCCGGGCGTTCAGTGCGGCCTCGGCCTTGGCGGCGCGCAGCAGCTGCAGCAGGGAACGCGGGGAGGCACCCAGCCGGATGTCCGCGTGCTCGCGGGTCGCCCGGCCCAGGGCCACGACGTATTCCTTCACCGGGTCGGAAACGTAGACCGCTGCCACGGTGTTGATCAGGTTGTGCAGCGAGGACAGGTCAAGGACCGGGCGCAGGTTATCCAACGGCGAGGTGGACTGGTGGGTCTCGAGCATCGCCATCTCGGCGGCGGCGTCCGGATAGCCCATGGAGATCTTGGCCATGAACCTGTCGCGCTGTGCCTCGGGCAGCGGGAAGGTGCCCTCCAGCTCGATGGGGTTCTGCGTGGCGATCACCATGAACGGGCTTTCAAGGATGTGGGTGGTCCCGTCGACGGTGACCTGTCCCTCTTCCATGCATTCAAGCAACGCCGACTGCGTCTTGGCGTTGGCCCGGTTGATCTCGTCGCCGATCACGATGTGCGCAAACACCGGGCCGGGCCGGAACTGGAACTCGTGGGTGTTCTGGTTGAAGATCGACACCCCTGTCACGTCCGAGGGCAACAGGTCCGGGGTGAACTGGATGCGGTGCACCGTGCAGTCCACCGACTTGGCCAGGGTCTTGGCCAGCATGGTCTTGCCGACCCCCGGCACGTCCTCCAGCAGCAGGTGGCCCTGGGCCAGCAGGACGATCAGCGCGGTGCGTGCCACCTCCGCCTTGCCGTCGATCACCGTGGCGATACCGGCCAGCACTTCTTCGCAGACCCGGCCGAATTCATCGGCCGGAAGAATCTGGGACTCGGTGGAAAGCGACATGCAAGGTCCTCCTGGAACGCATCCGTACGGTGGAAGGTATGTAAATCTCCTTTCCAACGATACCGTCATTGGCGTGTGCTGCGTCACGCTGGGGCGCACCGGTGTGCCGGGCCGCGTACGCTGGATTGGCCAACGGCCATTGGCCCGTAAAACCGGGACACCAAACGAAGGGGAAAAGGCACCAATGCCTGCTTCAAAACAGCAATCGGCCATCGGCGCCACCCTGGGCGTGCCGGCCGCCTACCTTCGGCCCGATGCCGGCCATGAACCGGGCGCCCCGAACCGCAGCGCCCAGGACGAGCACGGCAAGAAGCGCAACCTCTCCTACCCTCCGGCACCCGAACCGCTGCCCTTCGGCGTCCCCGACAACCACACCCACCTGGACTTCCGAGACGGCTCGATCCATGTCACCGTCGCCCAGGCCCTCGATGCGGCCAACTCGGTCGGAGTGCCCGGGGTCATCCAGGTCGGCTGCGACGTGGAATCCTCCGAGTTCGCGGTGCGCGCGGCCACCGAGGATTCCCGGGTGCTGGCCGCCGTGGCGATCCACCCCAACGACGCCGCGCGCCTGGCTGCCACCGGGGACCTTGACGCGGCCATTGCGCGCATCGAGGAACTCGCCGCCCACGAGCGGGTGCGGGCCGTGGGGGAGACCGGACTCGATTATTTCCGCACCCGGGAGCCCGGCCGCCCGGCCCAGGAGCACTCCTTCCGCGAGCACATCCGCATTGCCCGCGAGCATTCCAAGGCCCTGCAAATCCACGATCGTGACGCACATCTCGATGTGGTGCGTGTCCTGCGGGATGAATCTCTTCCCGAGCGCGTGGTCTTCCACTGCTTTTCCGGTGACGCGCAGCTGGCCGGGATCTGCAACGAAAACGGCTGGTACCTCTCCTTTTCCGGGACCGTGACATTCAAGAACTCGCACGACCTGCGTGCGGCATTGTTGGTGGCCAGGCCGGAATTGGTGCTGGTGGAGACCGATGCCCCGTTCCTCACCCCGCACCCCTACCGGGGCCGGCCGAACGCCAGCTACCTGATCCCGCAAACCGTGCGCTTCATGGCCGAGACAACGGGGTCGGACCTCGAAGATTATTGCCGCACCCTGGCCGCAAACACCCGGCGCGTCTACGGGGACTTCTAGCCGCTTTTGTGCACAAGGCAAGCACGAAGTCCTTGCGGCCTTATTACGATTCGGTTACGGTTGGTCTTTAGTAGCCGGGATCGGGGAAGGTTCCCGGGTGCATTTGATTCTGCACGGGGCGAGTTCGCAAGCGCCCCGCCGCAACATCGATGAGATGAAAAAGAATTGGATTGTGCTCGCACCAACCAATGAGCACATGGTGGGCTGCGCCCGGTTTCTGCCGGGGCAACCGTTCACCCGCCGTGTGTCATTGTTGCCCCCGTGCCCGGGATATACCGAAGTTTGGAATCCTGTGCAGAATGCCCTTAAGAATCGCTGGGTGAAAGTCGGCGCGCAAGCAGCCGTTTTGACCGCGTTGATCCTCGGCCTGGTCATGTTCGTCGGTGCCGGCAAGACCATTGCCGTGGCCATCGACGGCCAAAGCCAGTCCGTCTCCACGCGCGCCGCCACCGTTGGCGATGTCTTGAAGGACTCCGCAATCCCCGTGGGGGACCGCGACGTGGTCACCCCGGCACTGGAAGCACCGGTCGCCGACGGCGCGCTGATCGAGATCAAGCGCAACAAGGCCGTGAACGTGAGCATCGATGGCGTGGACCGCGTCGTGCACACCACCGGACTGACCGTCGCCGATGTCGTGGACCAGCTGAATGTTTCGGAAAAGGCACAGATCGGCCAGGGCCCGGCACTCGCCCTGGCCTCCCTGTCCACCGCGATCGACATCTCCACTCCCAAGGACGTCTCGATCAAGGTCGACGGCAAGACCAAGAAGCTGAACACCACCGCCGAGACCGTTGAGGCGGTGCTCGATGAAGCCAAGCTGCAGCTGGGCAAGGACGACGAACTCAACGCCAAGGCCACCGACGTCGTCACCGACGAGATGAAGCTCAAGATCGTGCGCGTCGAGACCAAGACCGTCACCAAGACCAAGGTCGTTGCCCACGGCACCGACACCACCAAGGACTCCGACGCCCTGGTTGGCTCCAAGAAGACCCTGGTCAAGGGCAAGGACGGCGAACGCACCCTCACCTACACCGTGACACTGCGCGACGGCAAGGAAACCGACCGCAAGCTCGACAGCGACAAGCTCACCACCAAGGCCGTTGACGCAGAGGTTTCCGTGGGCACCAAGCCCAAGCCGAAGCCCAAGTCCACCAGCACCCCCGGCAGCGTTTCGGGCGCCTGGTCCGCGCTGGCCAAGTGCGAGTCCGGCGGCAACTGGTCCATCAACTCCGGCAACGGCTACTACGGCGGGCTGCAGTTCTCCGCCAGCAGCTGGCGCGGGGCCGGCGGCACCAAGTACGCCGCCCTGCCGCACCAGGCCACCCCCGCCGAGCAGGTCGCCACCGCCGAGGTGCTGCGCCGCAGCGGCGGCTGGGGCCACTGGCCGGCCTGCTCCAGCAAGCTGGGCCTGCGCTAACACCAACACCCGGGCCCCAGGCCCGGGACACCGGTTGCTCCGGTGCACACAAGAACACCTTGACCAATGGGTTCCCCCGATACCGGGCGGGGCCCATTGGCCATTTGTGCCAATCGACCCCTCGCCCGCCCGGGCAAACGCCCCGGTCCGCGGGTGCCGGGCCCTGAACTAAGATTGAACCGTGACTTCCGTAGAATCGACCCCGCCACCACTGCTCGGCGCCACCGAGATCCGCCGCCTCGCCGGCGAACTCGACGTGCGCCCCACCAAGACGCTGGGGCAGAACTTCGTCATCGACGGAAACACCATCCGGCGCATCGTGGCCACCGCCAAGCTGGACCCGACCGAGACGGTGCTGGAGGTCGGACCCGGCCTCGGCTCGCTGACCCTGGGCCTGCTGGATGCCGCCGCCCGCGTCGTCGCGGTGGAAATCGACCCGAAGCTCGCCGCCCGGCTGCCGCGGACCGTTGCCGAAATGCGCCCGGCGAAGGCGGAGAACCTCACGGTGATCCTCTCCGACGCCATGAAGGTCACCGAGCTGCCCCACGCGCCCACCGCGCTGGTGGCCAACCTGCCCTACAACGTCGCGGTGCCCGTGGTGCTGCACCTGCTCGAGCACTTCCCCTCGTTGCGACACGGCCTGGTCATGGTCCAGGACGAGGTCGCAGACCGCATGGCCGCGGGCCCGGGCAACAAGACCTACGGCGTGCCGTCCGTCAAGGGCGCCTGGTACGGCACCATGCGCAAGGCCGGCGTCATTGGCATGAACGTGTTCTGGCCCGCCCCGAAGATCAACTCCGGGCTGGTCGGCTTCGAACGCGGCAACCCGCCACAGACCACCGCCACCCGCCAAGAGGTCTTCGCAGTCATCGACGCGGCCTTCGCCCAGCGCCGCAAGACGCTGCGCGCCGCCCTGGCCGGCTGGGCCGGATCCCCGGCCCTGGCCGAGGCCGCGCTCCTGGCCGCAGGCGTCGACCCGCAGGCCCGCGGCGAAAAGCTCGGCATCGCCGAATTCGCCGCGATTGCCGAGGCCAAGGTCGCATCCGTACCCGGCACCCCATGACCCATACCGTCGTTGCCCGGGCCCCGGGAAAGATCAACTGCTACTTCAGGGTCGGACCGCCCCGGCCGGACGGCTACCATTCGGTGGCCAGCCTGTACCTGGCCGTCTCGCTCTACGAGGATGTCTCGGCCACCGCACGTGCCGACGAGGAAATCCAGGTCTCGCTGCACCCCGATTCCACCGCGGTCGCGGACCCCGAATCCTTTCCGCTGGGCCCGGACAACCTGGTGGTCAAGGCCGCAATGATGCTGCGCGAACACACCGGGCACTACGCCGGGGTCGATTTGTGCATCACCAAGCGCGTGCCGATCGCCGGGGGCATGGGCGGGGGCTCGGCCGACGCCGCGGCCACGCTGGTGGCCTGCAATGCGCTCTGGGGCACTGGGCTGAACCGCGAGGAACTCTCCCGCCTGGGCGCACGCCTGGGCGCGGATGTGCCCTTCGCCATGCACGGGGGCGCCGCCGTCGGCCTTGGCGTCGGCGACGAGCTGGCCCCGCTGCTGCTGCGCACCCGCACCGACTGGGTGCTGGTCCCGGCTTCCTACGGGTTGTCCACCCCCAGGGTCTACGGCATGCTCGACCGGCTGCGCGCCAACGAGGAGGTCACCACCCCGAGAGAGGTCGACCCGGCCATGGTGGGGGCGCTGCTTGACGGGGACCTGGACGCATTGGCGCCGTTGCTGGCCAACGACATGACCCGCGCCGCCCTGGCCCTGGCCCCGGAGCTTGGCGTGGTGCGCGACCTGGGCGAGGCCGCAGGCGCGCTGCACGCACTGGTCTCCGGCTCCGGCCCCACCCTGGCACTGCTTGCCCGCAACCCGGGCCATGCAGCCCAAATCATCACCCAGCTTTCGGATGAGGCGGGCGTGGCAACGCTGTCCGTCCACGGCCCGGTCCCCGGCGCCGGCATCCTGCCCGCCGTCATCGAAACCCCTTAACAAAAGGAGCACCACACCGTGGCCCACCTGCTCGGCGCCGAAAACGTCTCGATGTCCTTCGGCACCCGTACCGTCCTTGACTCGCTCTCCCTGGGACTCGAGGACGGGGACCGCATCGGCATGGTCGGACGCAACGGAGATGGCAAGTCCACCCTGATGCGCCTGCTGGCCGGCCGCATGAGCCCCGACGAGGGCCGGGTGACCAAGCGCGGGGACGTGCGGGTGGCCTACCTGGACCAGACCGACGTGCTCGACGGGGCGCTCAGCGTCGGCGAGGCCATCGTGGGGGAGGCCGCGGACCACGAGTGGGCCTCGAACCCGCTGGTGCGCGAGGTCATGGGCGGGCTGGTCGGCGAGGTCGACTGGCACGCCGAGGTCAACTCGCTCTCCGGCGGCCAGAAGCGCCGCGTCGCCCTGGCCAAGCTGCTCATCGGCGAGCACGAGGTCATCATGCTCGACGAGCCCACCAACCACCTGGACGTCGAGGGCGTCGCCTGGCTGGCCAAGCACCTGAAAAACCGCTGGCGCGCCAACTCCAACGGCCTGCTCGTGGTCACCCACGACCGCTGGTTCCTGGATGAGATCTGCACGCGCACCTGGGAAGTGCACGACGGCACCGTGGATCCGTTCGACGGCGGCTACGCCGCCTACGTACTGGCCCGTGCCGAGCGCGACAAGACCGCCTCCGTGGTCGAGAACAAGCGCCAGCAGCTGGTCAAGAAGGAACTGGCCTGGCTGCGCCGCGGCGCCCCGGCCCGCACCGCCAAGCCCAAGTTCCGCATCGAGGCAGCCAACACGCTCATCGCAGACGTGCCGGCCGCCCGCGACACCGTGGAACTGAACAAGATGGCCACCGCGCGTCTGGGCAAGGACGTCCTTGACCTGGAGAACGTCTCCCTGGACTTCGGAACCGGCAAGCCGCTGTTCAACAACATCACCCTGCGCCTGGCCCCGGGCGAACGCCTGGGCATCGTGGGGGTCAACGGCGCCGGCAAGTCCACGCTGCTGCAATTGCTCAACGGGCAGATCGAACCCACCTCCGGGGTGATCAAGCGGGGCAAGACCGTGAAGACCGCGATCCTGACCCAGGAGGTCAAGGAGCTCGACGAGATCAAGGACATGCGCCTGATCGAGGTCATCAAGGCCGAGCGGATGTCCTTCGAGGTCGGTGGCAAGGAAGTATCCGCCGGTCAGCTCGCCGAGCAGCTGGGATTCGGCACCGACAAGCAGTGGACCACGGTCAAGGAGCTCTCGGGCGGTGAGCGCCGCCGGTTGCAGCTGCTGCGCCTGCTCATCGGCGAGCCCAACGTGTTGATGCTCGATGAGCCCACCAACGACCTGGACACCGACACCCTGGCCGCCATCGAGGACATGCTCGACGGCTGGCCCGGCACCCTTGTGGTGGTCAGCCACGACCGCTACCTGCTCGAGCGCGTCACCGACCACCAGCTGGCGCTGCTGGGCGACGGCAAGCTGCGCGGGCTGCCCGGCGGCGTGGACCAGTACCTGGAACTGCGCGCCGGGGTGCACGGCACGTCCAACACCGGGGCGCCCACGGACAAGACCGGTCCCGCCGCGACCCCGGAGGCAACCGGACCGACCGAGGCCGAAAAGCGCGAGGCACGCAAGGAACTGAACCGCGTCGAGCGCCAGATGGGCAAGCTCGAATCCCTGATCAAGAAGCTCCACACCGAGATGGCGGTGGCATCCGAGGCGATGAAGTTCGACCAGGTCGCCACGCTCAACGCCACCCTGCAGGGTGCCCAGGGCGAGAAGGACGAGCTGGAGATGGCCTGGCTGGAGGCCGCGGAGACGCTCGGGGAGTAGTCCCCGGGCGGCAAGGGGGAGCGTCGGGCCGGAACGGACACCTGTTCGAAGCCGGGCCGCTGCCCCCGATCCGACGGGTTCCCTCGAAATGCGCAGTGCCGTCAAGACGCTCGCAAAAGACGGTCCCCATTTCGCCAGCACTTCTCATGAGTCTCGCCGAAGTGTTGATTAATGTTATTCCTGTCGGTAATCTCGATCAGACTCGGACCATTGGGGGGACGGGGCTCAACGTGAATTTGGGGAAATTGCGTCATGAGTCATTTGCGTGGAAACACGTATCGAGTAGTGCTGATAACAATCGCGTTCTTGGGGTTGCTGGTATTTGTTACTAGCACCATGGGCTACAAGCACATGCCCAGTGAAGCTCAAATCGTTTCTCTTTTTCCGCGCGACGGTGCAAATTCCGTTTCTCGTGAGGCCGCCGTGGTCGCTTGGTTGGATCGCCCAATCAACGAAAAATCCAGCCGGCTGGGTCTGCTGCTACGTGACCAGCAGGGAAACTCTGTCAATGGCCAACTCGAATACGGGGTCGATCGCCGATCCATTATTTTTGAGCCCTCGAGGAAATTGGCCCCTGGAAACTATGTTGCCTCGGTGCAGGGCGACGCCGCAGCAGACAACAGCCGAAGCAATTTGAGCACATGGACTTTTTCCGTTCCCGAAAAAAAGTCCCTCGAACTTGGCCCGGGCGGATCGATCCTGCTGGTCATTGATAAAGCCAGTGAATTTGCTTCGCAATATGCCGAAATGCTTCGCGTGGAAGGATTGAACAATTTCGAAACCATCTCCATCGATAAGCTAACACCACAGATCCTCCAAGCCCACGATCTGGCGATCCTAAGCGCTGGCTCCGTGGGATCGAGCGCAGCCGGAATGATCTCGGAGTGGGTCAAGAACGATAACGGCAACCTCATCGCCATGAATCCGATGGGGCCCATTGCCGAGCTCGCGGGCGTGAAAAACCACGGCACGGATATCTCCAACGGATACCTTCAAGTCGACACGTCGCAGGCCCCGGGCAAAGGCATCGTCGCCGATTCCATTCAATTCCACGGTGAGTCGTCCCGGCTGGAGATGGAGAGAGACACGCGGGCCATCGCTACGCTGCGTAGCACCGCGTCGGGATCGCCGGGGTCGCCGGCAGTCACGTTGAAACCGGGGTCAAACGGGCGCGGAAACGTGGCAGCATACGCATTCAACCTCGCCAAGTCCACAGTTCTTACACGGCAAGGAAATCCCGCGTGGGCAGGAATCGAACGCGACGGCATTGCGCCCATCCGCCCGAACGACCTATTTTTTGGGGCCGCGGATCGCGACTATCTGGATCTGGCGAAGGTCCATATTCCCCAGGCCGACGAACACCTGCGGTTATTTTCCAACTTGATCGTTTACGTGAACCAAGGCAATGGACCGATGCACAAATTCTGGTACTTCCCGAATTTCTCCAAGGCCGTGTTGATCATGTCCGCGGACGACCATGGAACTGCCAAAGGAACTGCCACGATGTTTGGTCGTCTGAATGAACTCAGTCCCGACGGTTGTTCCGTCGAACGGTGGGAATGCTTTCGGGCGACGTCGTGGCTGTATCCGGAATCGGGGCTCGCCCCTGATGCAGCCAAGAGCTACGCCGACCTCGGGTTCGATATCGGTGCCCATGTCTCCACCGGATGTGCGGACTGGGATGCCAAATCCCTGACGCTGGCCTTCTCACAATCCATGGGCGAATTCCGGAGAAAGTACCGTAACCTTCCACCCCAGACCGGGAACAGGTTGCATTGCATCGCTTGGAGCGAGTGGTCAACGCAAGCGAGCATTGAACGAAGCTGGGGCATTCGACTGGACATGAATTACTATTACTGGCCCGGTGACTGGATCCGTGAGCGTGCTGGCTTCATGACGGGCTCCGGACTGCCGATGCGTTTTAGCGACTCGAACGACGATCTCATCAATGTATACCAACAAGAAACACACCTGGTTGATGAGGTCTTCGCAGGGCATCCCGAGGCAGTGGAACGCCTCTTGGACCGGGCTACCGGTTCCGAAGGATTCTATGGAGCCTTCGGCACCCACTTTGATTTCAGTACAGGTTTTGATTCCGAGCTCATGGAGATCGCCATCCGCAATTCCATTCCCATGGTTTCTGCCAAGCAACTCCTGAACTGGACCGATGCCCGGAATGCCTCGAACTTCGAATCATCGAATTGGCACGAGGGTGAATTGTCATTCGCGCTGAACATCGACCCAAATACCCACGGAATGCTCAAATCCATGCTGCCCACAAAATCCTTTGAAGGTGCCTTAACCGGGATCCGCTACAAAGGCGAAGCGATCGATTTCGTAATCGAAACGGTAAAGGGTGTCGAATACGCGATCTTTGATGCGTCCAGCGGAGCATACGTAGCGTCCTACCAGTAGTAACAGCGGACCAGCTAGTTTGGCCAGCTACAGTCCCCCGGGAGACGTCGGGAAATCCCCAAGCGAGATCGCACCACGGATCCGTGGGACGCGCTCTACCAATCAGATCCCGGCCGTGACAGAATAATCCACGGGAGCAAAGGTGATTGGGCAGTGCAGATCAACGGTTTGGGGACCGCGACATCAGCATCACCAGCGAATCATGATCAGGCGACAACGCCGGATCATGATTTTGATTGGGATGTTTTCGCGCATTACGAATTGCTGGAAGAGACCATTGGGGCGGTACTCAATGGTCCCGGCGCTTTGCTCGAGGGACCCAGCGGAGTCGGCAAACGGACCCTTGCCAAAGCCGTGATGCGCAAACTGCAGGACAGGGCGTTCATTGTCGACCTCGAGCATCCCGAACGCCACCAGACCTCCATGGAACTCGCCGGCAAACTGCGCCGGATGGAGGGACTGGGCGAAGAATCGCGGTACCGGGAACTCGGCGTGGTCAAGACGCTCCTGGATTCGAGGGCCGGTGGCCGGCATGTGGTGATCTTCATCCCCGCCGGCTTGCGGCTTGGAACGTCAAGCATTTCATTCCTGTCATCGCTGACGTTGGCGAGCAGCATCTCGCTGCTGTGCATCGCCGGTGGGCAAGACGGGGCGGAGCCCGGGACAGGTAATGACCTTGGCTCCACTGTCGACCTGCATCCGGTCAGGCTGTATCCGATGACCTTGGGCATGGCGCACGACCTGCTGGCCAAGTCCCTGGGAGCAGAGATCAGCCGGACGGCCACCTACCAACTGTGGTGCGCCTCGGCAGGACAGATACACATGCTCGCTGCGGTAGCCCACGACTGGCGCGAACAGGGTTATCTTGAATTCGCGGAAAAATCGTGGGTGGTCCACGGCGTTGCCGGTCCGCCGGGACCGCGCAGCCGCGGTCTGGTGGTTCAAAAGCTGAGAAGACTCTCGATGCCGGAACAACGGGTATTGCGCATCTTGGCATTCTCCGAGGAAATCCCACTCAGCCTTCTGGTTGCGCTCAACCCCGGCCAGGCTGTGGACTCAGTCTATTCCGAGGGCATACTCGAAATCCGCGGGAAGTATGCGCGCAAGGTGCGGCTGCGCGGGGGACTGAGTGGCCAGTGCATTGCCGAGGACACTGCGCCTGGCCTCGCACTGGAACTCCTCGGGCAAATGCGAAACACTCCGGGGGCCGACGGGGTACTTACACCCCTGGTTCTGCTGAAGTGGGAGCAGGCTTCCGGGATCGACTCCGGCGCCCGGCTCCGGTTGCAAGCTGCGGAGCAAGCCGTCGCCGAGGGACAAGTAGAGCTGTGCCTCCAAATACTGGCGGCGCTCGATGACCCTCCGCTTGAGGCGCGGCTGTTGGCGCTGGAGGCGGCGGTCCGCGGTGGCCAACTTGAACGGGCCCGGGAAATGCGTTCGCTTTTGCTGCATGAGCTGGGCGAGGGGCTCCCGGCTCCCGGCGTCCTGGACCATTCGAACGGCCCAATTGACCTGATCCGCCTGGAACTGGCTTCGCTGGAGCTCGACTCGCTGCGGCGCGGTTCACCAAACGACGCCTTCCGACAGGGAATGGAGCGCGTCCGGGCCGAAATCGATGCGCGGTACTCCAGCGAGCCGGGAAACCGGACGGATCTTCTGGCACTGCGGGGAAAGCTTGATCTCATGGAAGTCGAAACCAACTTCCGCCTGGGTGAACGATTTGCCCTCGACGGGGCAACCTACATCCACCCACTATTGGGGAAGCAGGACCAGCTGAGATGGCAGTGCTTCCAGAACCTGCACTCGGTGCGCCGTGGCGAGGTCAGGGAAGGTGTCAGGCGTGGACGCGAACTGCTCTTCTCGCTGCGACAGGAGTCGCTCCCGTCAGCCGTTGGACAGAGCATCAAGCTGCATCTCGTTAATCTGTACCTGCTCTCCGGTGAATGGAAAAGTGCCGTCGAACTCATTGATGCGGCGTGGGTTGGCGGCGAGGAATCTCCACGGATCACCGATGTCAATGGACTGTACTCCTCGCTCAACAGCGTATTGGGCGGGCGCCCTCGGGAGGCGTTGGAGCTGATAGCTGTCGAGATCGAACAATTGCGAACCATGGATACCGCAGGGAACTTGCCATTGGCGATTGCGGCGGCCGCAGTGGCGGCCTCGTACCTGGATCGGGAAACTGCCGAGCGGTATCTCGCCGAGCTGGACGTCCTGCCCACGGCGGCCGATTGGGAGTCCGGGCAGGCGGTTGCCATGTTGCGAGCCGACGCCCTCTTCCACCTTGGCAATGTGGACGAAGCAATTGCCAGTCTGCTTGCCGGCGCAACCGAGAGTGCCGCGCACGGCGACCTCAGCCTTGAGCTTGCCCAGCGCATGTCGTTGCTGCGAATGGGCCACCGAAAAGATGACCCGCAACTGCTTGACTGTGCGAAACGAATCGATGGCCCGGTGGCGGAGCTTGTTGCCGCATTGGTGCGAAGCTTTGAGGGAAGCAACAGCGATCTACAGCGGGAAGTACTGAGTGCACTTCGCGGGTTGGGCCATCCCTCATTTGCCGATTCAATTGAGGTAATGTTTGCCCGATCCGGATCCGGCATCACTTCGACACCGCGGACGACAACCTCGGAGAGTCGGGGCGCGCCCATGGGTGTGTCCGGTAGGAGCTCGGCAAACAGTGTGCTTTCATTGCTGACCCGACGGCAGCGCATGATTGTGGCGGAAGCTGCCACCGGTGCCAGCAACCGCGAGATATCTGACAGGTTGCAGCTGAAGATTCGGACCGTCGAGGGCCATCTTTACCAGATATACCAACGGCTCAACGTGGGTTCCCGCGAAGCGCTGATTCAAATTTTTCTGGACGCGACTTCCGGTTCCGGCATGGAATCCGACATTGGGGGGAGGAGTACTTAAGTACCGGGGGCAAAGCGAACGAGTGGACTAAGTGTATTCGCTACTGATGCGTGGCCGGGCGAAGCGCCGTAGGATGGCCACAGGGCTGTCATGGACTTACTTGGGGAAGGTCCATGGCAGGTTTAACCGGAATTGGGGAACGGGTGAACAGCATGATGGAACTCTCTTGGCATGCAGAAATTTCGAATAATGCCGAGGTATCTGGACAATCGGTTTTTGCCGAACTACTTGGGGACTCACCACGAAGGCAGTGCCTGCGGGAGCTGCAGTCGGCACTTGGTGATGCCGAGACCAACTCGATCGTCTTCCTTGGGGAGCACGGCGATGATCGGGCGGCCTTGGTGAGCGCGGTCCAGCGAATGGTTGTCGGCCTGGCCGAGCCAATCCACGTCATCGGGACGCCATATGCGCAGCACCTGACCTATGGGGCATTGGCTTTCCTGCTTGCCCAGCTGGGGTCCAACGAAGAAATAAGCCCGACCAGTGTCATGCGGGTGATTTCGAAGCACGCCACCATCCACGGCCAACGTCCGGTGGTCGTGGTGCAATATCCGCGCCTATTGGATGCTCCGTCCCGGGCGGTTCTCGCCCAGATGACCCACAACAGAAGCATTCTCCTGGTTGTCATGGCCGAACAAGCCGAGTTCCTGCCGCCTGAGTTCGCGCCCGTCAGCAGCGGTCGTGGACACCGCGAAATTCGGCTCGGGGCGCTTCGCATTGACGAAGTCCATGCAGCCCTGCAGAAGGAATTCGACGCCATTCCCACGCCCACGGTGACGGCGGCCGTGTGGCACCAGAGCCAAGGAAATCCAGGTTGGTTGCATGCCTTGGGGCAAGACGCGATTGCCTGTGGGAAGCTTCTTCTCCACGAAGGATATTTGGTGCTGGGCCCGGGGCCTTGGCCCAGGGATGGGCAATTGGAGTCCATGGCACTTTCGCAAATTGCGATTCTGAGCGTGTCGCAGAGGAACCTGTTGGCGCGGATCGCAGTTGGGCAACCGATGCACATCCGTGGACTGCTGAATGACGAACTCATGGACCTCGACCACCTCATCGGCTGGGGTTTTGCCCAGCGGCAGCGGGGGCAACGACAACTGGTGGTGCTCAGTTCCGCGCTCCTTGCGGGAGTTCTTCATCCGGAGCCGCGCATCGACAGCCATGAGTCGAACCTGGAGGCAGTGCCTGTCGAAGGGATCTTCCATGACTTCATCGCCGGGGAGTCTCGCCTGGTGGATGAACTTTCCAGCAGCCCGGAAGGTTTCACCCGGAACCTTGGCCTGCTGCTGGGACAACTTCGGCAGTGTCTGATTTGCGGGGAGATGCAGCGGGCAAGAACGTATCTCAAATGCATTGTCAACGAATTCCTGGACAATATCCCCCCTGCGATCTTCGAAATCCTCGCCATGGTCAACTGCATCTTGAATGTCGTCGGTGACAGGCCCGGGAACGACCGACAGGTACTGGAATCGGTGCTCGCGCAAATTGAACGGGACAATGCGGGCTATGACCGTTGGCTTGTGAAATCGATGCTGTTCCACTTGCGCACGAAGGACGAGCCGGCTTCCAGTAATGCCCTCGACTTCCAGGAGCGTTGGAGTGGCGCTCGCTGGTGGTTCAGTGAGCTTCTGGCCTCCGCTGATGCCAATGCCTCGCGGGCTTCCCTTATTGACTTGCCGCTTCGATCGCACACACGGCGCGAAACGATGGACGCACTGGTTGCGCTGCATCATGGCGCGACGGTCGACTGGCCAGCCACCGGCCACGCGCATGCCGAAGACCGGTCGCCCCTGGAAAAAGCCATGGAACTGCTGCTCACCGGAACCGACGGGAACCGGGAGCAGCGCGTTCTGGATGCACTGGACCTGCTGGTCGGCGACGACCTGTCAATTTTTGCCTTGCCCCGGTCCAACCAGATCCTTGCCGACATGTCGGTCGCGGGGAAATTGGCCGTTGCGGGCTGGTTGAAGCAGCGAAGAAAGGGAAATGCGGTGCGTACGGGCACCGAAGACATGGAGCGCATGATGCAGGACAACCCCGTGCTGGAGGTCCTGACCAAGCGGGAAAAGTTCGTCGCGAGTGCTGCGGCCCAAGGGATGAACAACCAGCAGATCGCACGCGACGCCGGTGTTTCGATTCGCACCGTGGAAGGGCACCTTTACCAAATATACTCCAAGCTGGCATTGGGAGGACGGAGGGAACTGAGCACCCTCGTCGCGACACTGCGGGTCGATGACCGAGTTGCCCCATGAGAAATCCCGGACTCAAGTCCGACCAATCTCCTGCGCGAGATCTTCGCCAGGAACTGCGCGAGTTGCTGGACCGACCCGGATCCACGGGCGTTGTCATTTCCGGGCCGATCGGAAGCAGAAAGAGACAGCTGCTCCTGGAAGTATTGGGAGAGGAACTGGCGAGTGCGGTGCATTTGCTGTGTTCCCCCGTACTGGGTGAAGGCGCCTTTGGCGCACTTTCGCCTTTGCTCATAGAATTCGATGCACCCCTGGGGGAGCTGGCGCTACTGCGCTACCTGACGCTGCGCCTCGAATCGACTTCGGGCTCCAAGCAATTGGTTGTAGTGGAAGAAGCCCAATTCCTCGACGCCGCGAGCGCCTTCGTGCTCTCGCAATTGGCCTTGGCCGGTACCATCAAACTCATTCTGTTGGCCGTGGGAGATGGTCACATTGAAACGGTGGTGGCAAGTACCCAGCTTGGCGCAAGATTGGGTCACCTTTCACTGGGTGCGCTTACACCCAGTGAAGTGGCCGAGCACGTGCAGCGAGTCTTCGGAAAGCCACCCACCAGCACTTCCGCCAGGGCGATTGCATCAATATGCGGTGGAAACCCGCTGATGATTGATGCGTTCCTTCGGGCAGCGATCGAACAGGGACTCGTCGTGGAGTCGACCGACTGGTTGGTGCTGACCGGACCGCAGGTGAGCGATCGGGTTCATCTGAGTTCCGTGGTGTCGGAAATCCAAAAGCGACTTAACGCTGATGATGCCGAGGCGCTGGAAATCCTGGCACTGGGGGGACCCGCCGAGGCGAAGACACTTCAGCATTTTTCGGGCACCGACGTGGGGAGGCTCGTAGGCACAGGTCTTGTCCGCTTTGCCGATGATACAAGAATCGAAATATCTGCGCCGATCTACTCGCACGCGTTGCGCGATCTTGTTCCGCCCGGGCGCAGCACGGCCTTGTGGAAACGCTTTTCGGCCCAGGTCTCCGAACTGGTTTCCTCCCCGAAGACGTTGCTGTGGGCCTGCGAAAGCGGTGAGATCGTTTCCTACGAGAGATTCGTGGACGCCATTGACCTTGCCAACAAGAACCTGGATTTCATCGAGGCGTGGGAACTTTGCCAGCTCACGGGGGCTTGGGAAGAGGATCCCTTTCTGGCCCTGCTTGCTGCGCGTTCCATGCTGGGCATGGGACAACACCAACTGCTCACGGAAACCATCAGGCACGCTCTGACACAGACGACGGATCTTGCGTTGATCAGTGAGCTCAAGTCGGTGGAGGCAAGCTCACTGTGGCAGGAAGGTGATTCCACCAACGACATCGGTTCGCTGGTCAGCGATTGGGCGCAGCGCACCGAGACAATTGCCTCCGGTGGATCGAGGCAGGAAGCGGGGGCCCTCGAAAAGTCCCGGTTCGGGATTGAGGTCCTGAACCTTTGGCTGGAGTTCCGGGCACGGGAAGATCTTCCCGCCGTCCTGAACCATGCCCTGGAATGCGAACGACGGAGCATCGCCGGGAGTGTGGAATTCCTGAACTGCCGTGACGTGCGGTGCCGGGTGCTTTTGGGCCTGGGCCGGTTCGTTGAAGCGGCAGATGCCGCGCTTGAGGCGTTGGACCTGCTTCGCGCAAATTCGGAAGTTGAGTCGATGGACGGCTACCAATTCATGACGACTGCCCTGCGTGCATTGATCGCCGTGGGGGATTACGATTCCGTCGGAATAATTGCGTCATATCGGGAGGGCGCCCATCCGAGCCTGCAGCTGCACTGGAGCGGAACCTTGCATCTTTGGGCAGGCTTCGCCGCCGTACAGCAGGGACGCTGGCAACGCGCCGGACGGCTGCTGTCCGAAGCCCGCGCGGAGCTCGCCATCAACGACCCGAACCAGCTGTACGAATTGGCCGAGGCCCTGGGGGCATTCGAATCCGCGCAGCTTCACGAGGTCGAGGACCGGCAGACACCCGAATACCGGGAAACCTCACTACGAAGTGGCTACCACGGGCTTGGAAACGTGGATGCGAAGCTCCTCGCCGAAGGCTATCTGGCCCTGGTCTCGACCCCGGCCAACACCGACCGGCTGAACCAACTCATTGATCGTGCCAGGCAAGAACGGTACGGGCACACCGAGCACCAATTGCTGGTGATGCGCTGGCAAATGCGGCTTTCCGCCGCCGATGGAGCCACCGGGTGCGAACGGCTGCGGCAGTTGAGCGTCAAGGGTGTCTCGCAAAGAAGCAATGCCCTGGCGGCTGCGCTCGAGCTGACGTCGTCGGCAGGGACGGAAGAAGTCGACCAGGTGGCCGAGGAACTCTTCTCGGTGGGCGAAACGGGATTGGGCGCGGAACTATTGGCATCGTCTCTGCGCGGGCTCGCCGCAGAAGGCAATGAACGTCGGCGTGGGCTCGTTCTTCGCCGCTTGGCCACGTGGATCCAGGAGTTGGGTGGGACTGCCTGGGGACCGCTGCGACGGGTGTTGCATGAGCGGAGTTTGACCAGACGCGAGGAAGAAATCATCTCGTTGGTGCGGGAAGGAAAAAGCAACAAGGAGATTGCTCGTACACTCACGGTGTCCCAGCGGACCGTGGAAGGTCATTTGTATAGGGTTTTTGCCAAGCTCGGCATCAGCGGCCGGGAAGAACTGGGTGCGACGGATACCTGAGTTTCCGTCCTCGCCCCACCGCCGGCACCGCCGTCGCCAAGCCGCGAATTTCACCGAGTAGCCATGAGGCGGAATCCGCGTAGTGGCCGGCCGACAATCAGGTAGGGCGTACGCGTGAGCCGGCGACGGCCTCTGCCTAGTATTTGAGTTACCCCGAGGAATCCTGTTCCCGGCAGAGACCTTGTCAGGTGCCCCCGCCTGAAACACGGTTCCAGGGCCGGGACAGGGCAAGGGGGCAAGTGGTCCCCAAGAGTTGGGCACCACTTGATCATGAGGACTGGAGTCGGCGGTTGGCGATCCGCTTTCGGGCGTGATCGACCCCCCAGCAACCGCCGGCTCCTTCCGCAAAAAACCACCCCGGTGAGTTCTGCCGGGGTTTTTCCTTGTCCGGGATCCACCGGTTTGCCCCTTCGGGTTCGGTACGCACGTAAGACCCGAGTGTCTACTTGGCTCCTCCCGGAACCGAATCGAGTAGTGGTTTACGCGTGTACCCGGAACGAGCCGGAACTAGGCTCGACACAGATCGACATTGGGGAATTGATAAAACCTGTAGGACAAAACTTGGGGACTTGGGGAACAATGTACAGCGCATTTTATTCGCGTGTGCGGGCAATTTCCATGAGCCCGTTTCATGGCGAAGGACCACTCACATGACCAACATCAACGAGTCATTCGATGCGGCCTCGCATTGGTGGCCGGTGCGCACCAATGTTCGGGCCCGCACCGAAGCGATTACGGTCGAAGCACCCGCTCTGGCGTGGCGACGAAGATTCACGTGGCGACTAACCGCAACGGATGTAGCAACCATCGTGTTGGTATCCGCCATCGGTTCGATGGCCTTTCCCGGAGTCGCGAGCACGGGGAAGCTGGAGATAACCGTCGCGGCCATGTTCTGGATGCTTCTGCTCGCGCTCTATCGAACCCGCTCGTTGCAGCGCATCGGTGCAGGCGCCATGGAATACAAGCGCGTTGTCGATGCCACGGCAGTCGCCGCCGGCTGGACAGCCATGGCCATCATCCTCACCAATTCACTGGAGAACCGCTGGATCCTCATGGCCGTCTACCCCGTCGGGCTGCTGGCGCTGCTGCTGGAAAGGTGGCTCTGGCGCCAATGGTTGACGCGGCAAAGCACCAAGTCCGGGCACTTCCTGTCCCACGTCGTGGTCGTCGGCCAGAACCCGGATATCCGATATGTCACCGAACGGCTCGCCCAGCACTCCGGTGCGGCCTACAAGGTCGTGGGCGCGGTTTATGACGAAGAGGTGGTGCCCGGGCACGGCGCGGCCTACCTGCAACGCGCGGGCCTGGCCAACCTGGAAAACGTGGTGGCCAGTACGGGGGCCGATGCCGTCATCGTCGCCGGTTCGCTGCGTGCCGGCAATGAAGAGATCCGCAAGCTGGGATGGCGTTTGGAAGAATCGCGCACCCAGATCATCCTGGTCTCGAGCCTGACGAATGTCGCCGGCCCCCGCATCAGGATGCGCCCGGTCGAGGGCCTGCCCCTGATGCATGTGGACCTGCCCAACTTCGACGGCGGGCACCACGTGGTCAAACGTGCCATGGATATCGTTTTGTCGGGGACCGCGCTGATCCTGCTCGCCCCGGTCCTGGCCGTCCTGGCAATCATCGTCAGGAAAGACAGCGACGGCCCGGCCTTCTTCTCCCAGCATCGGGTTGGCCGCAGCGGGGAACCGTTCAGGATGTACAAGTTCCGCTCGATGGTGGTTGATGCCGAGGACCAGCTGGAAAGCCTCCGAAGCCAAAACGAGGGAAACGGTTACCTCTTCAAGCACAAGGCCGACCCGCGGATCACCGGCGCGGGTAGATGGATGCGCAAGTATTCGCTCGATGAATTGCCCCAGCTTTTCAACGTCCTCAAGGGCGACATGTCCTTGGTGGGCCCCCGTCCGCCGTTGGCGAGCGAAGTGGCCCAGTACGAAGGAGCCACCGAACGGCGCTTGTACATCAAGCCAGGGGTTACGGGATTGTGGCAGACCCGCGGACGATCGGACCTGCCAATGGATGAAAGCATCCGCCTTGATTTGTACTACGTGGAGAACTGGTCGGTGACCGGGGACCTCATGATCATGTGGCGGACCGTGAAGGTCATGATCAAACCGGAAGGTGCATACTAAATGTCGAACATGGGTCAGCCGTTGAACATCGCGGTCATTGGGGCCGGTTACTGGGGACCGAATCTGGCCCGCAACCTTTCCGCCTCGCCGTTGTGGAACCTGGTGGCAATCTGTGACCTGGACACGGAGCGTGCCACGGCACTGTCCGCCAAGGTGGGCCACCCCGCGGTGGTTCCGGATGTCACCGAACTGCTCGAGGAATATGCACTCGACGCCGTCGCCATCGCCACGCCCGCCCGCACCCACTCGACCATTGCCATGGCCGCACTGATGGCCGGAAAGCATGTGCTGGTGGAAAAGCCATTGGCCGATCGCGGGACCGCCGGCCAGGAAATGGTCGACACCGCACACGACCGCGGGCTCGTGCTGATGGCGGACCACACATATTGCTACACCCCTGCGGTGATGAAGATGCGTCAACTCATTGCCGACGGAGACCTGGGGGAGATCCTCTACATCGATTCGGTCCGCATCAACCTTGGGCTGATCCAGCCCGACGTCGACGTGTTCTGGGACCTGGCCCCGCATGACCTGTCCATCCTGGACTTCATCCTTCCCGAGGGGCTTAGCCCCTTGACGGTGACGGCGCAGTCGGCCGACCCGCTCGGGGCCGGGAAGGCCTGCGTGGGGTATCTGTCCCTGCCGCTTCCCGGCGGCGGACTGGCGCACATCCATGTGAACTGGCTTAGCCCGACCAAGATCCGGCGCATGGTCGTCGGCGGGTCCAAGCGGACCTTGGTATGGGACGACCTGAATCCGCAGCAGCGCCTGAGCATCTACGACCGCGGCGTTGACCTGCAGGCCCAGGAACTGACCAACGAGGACAGCGCCCACCGGCGCAACGCCTCGATCTCCTATCGCCTGGGCGACACCTGGTCCCCGGCGCTTGAGGAATTCGAGCCACTGGGGGCGATGGTGAAGCAGTTCCACTCCAGCATCAGCGAGGGCCTGGCATCGCCGACCGACGGCCGGGCGGCGATGCGGGTCCTGTCGGTCCTGGAAGCCACCAGCCGCAGCCTTGCAAAGGGCGGGCGCCGGGCCCGAGTGCAAGGAGAAGCGCTGCGCCTCGAAGTCGCCAAATAAACACAAGGAAAGCACGAGAAAAACTGGGGGCATCATGAACAAGGACATCACAGGCGGCCGGGCAGTTGACACGGCCGTCCTGGCGGGCGGGAAATACCTGGTCACCGGTGGTGCGGGAACCATCGGCTCGGAAATCGTCGATCAGCTGCTGGCCGCCGGGGCCGGGCACGTGGACGTGCTGGACAACCTGGTCCGGGGCCGGCGCAGCAACCTGGCCGGAGCTTTGGCCACGGGACGTTGCACCCTCGTGGAGGGGGACCTGGCCGACACAAAGCTGGTGGTCGACCTGGTGGCGGGCAAGGACGTCGTCTTCCACCAAGCAGCCATCCGCATCACCCAATGCGCCGAAGAACCGCGCCTGGCCCTGGAAGTGCTGGTCGATGGGACATTCAACGTCCTGGAAGCGGCGGCGCGCGCCAAGGTGCCCAAGCTCGTTGCGGCCTCCAGCGCCTCGGTCTATGGCCAGGCCGAGAACTTCCCCACCACCGAGCGCCACCACCCCTACAACAACGACACCTTCTATGGGGCCGCAAAGACCTTCAACGAAGGGATGCTGAGATCCTTCCGGGCCATGTACGACACCAACTACGTCGCGCTGCGCTACTTCAACGTCTACGGCCCGCGCATGGATGTGCACGGCGCCTACACCGAGGTGCTGGTTCGCTGGATGGAACGCATCGCCGACGGACTGCCACCGCTGATCTTCGGCACCGGGGACCAAACCATGGACTTCGTGTTCACCCAGGACATTGCCCGCGCCAACCTCTTGGCTGCCGCCAGTGGCATCGACGAGGGCACCTACAACATTGCCAGCGGCACCGAGACCAGCCTGCTGGGTCTGGCCGAATCGCTGCTGAGGGTCATGGGCTCGGACCTGGAAGTGGAGCACGGACCCGAACGCGCCGTCAACGGTGTGGCACGCCGTCTGGCGGATACCTCGGCGGCGCAACGCGATCTCGGATTCACTGCCAAGGTCGGACTCGAAGAAGGCCTGCGCAGGCTCGTCACCTGGTGGGAACCGCTGCGCGAGGAAGTCGCCGCCGGACGCCTGGCCGGATCCAAGGCGGGGGCGGGGCTGAAATGAACACCGTCCCGTCGACCGCGGCACCGGCAACCCTTGAACGCATCAATGTCATGAAGCCATGGCTGGGCGAGGAGGAAGCCCAAGCCATCGCGGAGGTTGTGGCCTCAGGTTGGGTGGCCCAGGGCCCGAGGACCGCAGCCTTCGAAGCGGCGTTTGCCGAGCACCAAATGGCGGCACACGCGGTGGCCACCTCAAGTTGCACCACCGCGCTGCACCTGGCATTGCTCGTGGCCGGGGTCAAGGCCGGAGACGACGTCCTGGTTCCCTCCTTCTCCTTCATCGCCACGGCCAACGCGCCGACCTACGTGGGTGCGCACCCCGTCTTCGTCGACGTGGAGCCCGGCAGCGGAAACGTCACCGTTGAAACCCTCGAGCGGGGACTGACCGTGGCGACGACAGCCGTCATCGTCGTCGACCAGGGTGGCATCCCCGTTGATCTGTCGCCCATCAGGCAATGGTGCGACATCCACGGGTTGAAACTCATTGAGGATGCAGCCTGCGCCGCCGGTTCCACTTACCGCGGAGAGCCGGTCGGTCGCGGGGCCGATGCCAGCGTCTGGTCCTTCCACCCCCGCAAGCTGCTGACCACCGGCGAGGGCGGGATGCTCACCACCAGCAACGAGGCGTGGGCAGCCCGCGCCCGAACCCTGCGTGAGCATGCCATGGGGGTCTCAGCGGCCGAACGCCACTCTGCGCTCGTCGCCCCGGCCGAAAGCTATGCGGAGATTGGATACAACTTCCGCATGACCGACCTGCAGGCGGCCATGGGCCTGGTGCAGCTGGGCAAGCTGGATGCGATGGTGTCCCGACGCCGCGAACTGGTGCAACGGTACCGGGACGCGCTGGAGGGGATCTCCGGGCTGGAACTGGTGCGGGATCCGGAACACGGGAGATCCAACTTCCAGTCCTGCTGGCTCGAGGTGCTGCCCGAATACCCGCTGGATCGCGAGGGACTGCTCGAACACCTGGGCAGACTCGGGATTTCCGCCCGACGCGGCATCATGGCCGCGCACCAGCAACCAGCTTATGCACATGTGGCCACCGGCGAATTGCCGGTGACCGAACGGCTGACCCGAAACACGCTGATCCTGCCCCTGTACCACCAGCTCTCCGACACCGACCAGCAACGCGTCATCGACGCGCTGGCGAGCCCCAGGGAGTAGGCCATGGCTCGGGTGTTGTTGCTGGCGGCCGGGGGACTGGCGCGGGAGACCGCTTCCTCCATCGCTGCCACGGGAGACCACGAAGTGGTGGGCATGCTCGATGATTCCGAGGCCCTGCACGGCGGCCGGATTGCCGGGGCCAGGGTGCTGGGCGGCATCGACCTGGCTGAAGGACTCAGCGAATTGTTGCTGGTGTGTGCGGGCTCCGGGCAGGCCCGGCGCGGCATCGTGCACCGGCTGCGTTCCCTGGGCGTCGGGCCGGACCGGTATGCAAGCCATGTCAGCCGCAACGCAAGCGTGGGCGCGGGGTGTTCGCTGGGCCGCGGGAGCATCGTGTTGCCGGGGTGCGTCCTGACTTGCGATGTCTCCATCGGTGCGCACGTAGTGCTCATGCCGAATGTGGTATTGACCCACGACAACCAATTGGGCGACTACGCGACCCTGGCCGCAGGCGTGGCCTTGGGCGGGGGAACCCGGATCGGGGCCGCCGCCTACCTGGGGATGAACGCCAGTGTGCGGCAGGACCTTGAGGTCGGCGACGGGGCGATTCTTGGCATGGGCTCAGTGCTACTCCAGGACCAGCCGGCCAACTGCACCTGGGCAGGGAATCCGGCGCACCGGCTGGGCCCGGCACCATGCAACACGTCGAACACGCAGCGCCATGCGCTGGCCGAGACCGCGGGGGAGCGAAAGCCATGAAGATCCTGGTTTGTCCACACCACATGGGCATGGGAGGATCCCAGCTCAATGCCATAGAACTGGCCGGAAAGGTCAGGGATCTTGGCCATGAGGTGGTCATCTACGCCCCGGACGGGGTGCTGGTGTCCATGGTCCGGGATCTGGGGATCCCCTATGCCGAGGCACCCGAGACCGGGAACACCAAGCAATGGCGCCTCGAACTGAACAGGCTCATTGACGAACACGGCATCGACGTGGTCCACGCCTACGAATGGGGGCCCAGTCTCGCGGCAAGCTTCTCGGCGGGAATCCGCAACAGCACCCCCGTGGTGGCCTCGGTCATGTCCATGCAGGTGCCCGAATTCCTGCCCCGGCACCTGCCCATCATCGTCGGCACACCGGCACTGGCCAGCGAACTGGCCTGGCAGCAGCGCACCGCGTTCCTGCTGGAACCACCCGTGGACGTGCAAGCCAACACCACCGGCGACGCAGCCGCGGCCCGCAGGCAGCTTGGCATAGCGGACGGCGAAATGGTCGTCTCGGTGGTCTCCATGCTGAGCACCGAACTGGAAAAACTGCAGGGCATCCTCAGCGCCATCGCGTTGGTTGACCGACTGGCAGAAGAACACCCGGTGCGCCTGCTGATCGCCGGGGACGGGGACGGCATGGACCAGGTGCGGGAACGTGCCCGCGCGGTCAACGAGGCGCACGGGCGCACCGCTGTTGACGCACTCGGCTATCTGGAGGATCCGCGGCCCGCCTATGCCGCCGCCGACATCGTCCTGGGCATGGGCACATCGGCCATCAAGGGCATGGCCCACGCCAAGGCACTGATCGTGCAGGGGGAAGCCGGCTACTGGAAGACCCTCACCGAGGAAAATGCCGAGCACTTCCTGTCCGAGGGATGGTTCGGGTACGAGGGGCGCGGGGTCGCGGACCTCGAAGCCGCACTTTTGGCCCTGTTTTCCGATCCGGATCTGCGTGTGCGGCTGGGTGCCTTCGGCCGCGCCTTGGTCGAATCCCGCTACAGCCTGGAACGCAGCGCCAACGAACTGACCAAGATCTATTTCGACCTGCTGGCGCATCGTGGCAGCACCTCGGCAGGCACACGGGCCCGCTCCCTGCTGCGCTCGGCCTTCGAGGTGTCGCGGTTCCGCGCGGCGATGAAATCCGGGGCACCGACAGACCGTGAAAAATGGAGCCACAGCGGGGTAACGCTATGAACACCGAACAGACCACGCACAGCATCCCCCTGGTGGACCTGCGGGCGCAGCAAGCGGAAGTCAACGACGAGGTCACCCAGGGGCTTGCCGAGGTCTTTGGCAACACCTCGTTCATCGGCGGACACCAGGTGGCGGACTTCGAACACGCCTACGCGGACTTCCTCGGGGCGCGGCACTGCCTCGGGGCCAGCAACGGAACCGACGCGCTGGAGCTGGCGTTGC
The DNA here is from genome assembly GCF_003287975.1 of Arthrobacter sp. AQ5-05. Classification (GTDB taxonomy): domain Bacteria; phylum Actinomycetota; class Actinomycetes; order Actinomycetales; family Micrococcaceae; genus Paeniglutamicibacter. Next base: position 290,918 of record NZ_QMKQ01000002.1, on the reverse strand, counting down.
GGGCAGCGGGCATCGAGGCAGGGGACGAGGTCATTCTGCCGGCCAACACGTTCATTGCGACCGCCGAGGCCGTCTGCCGCATCGGTGCCGTTCCGGTGCTCGTCGACGTCGACCCCGAGTACCTGCTCATCGACCCGGCCGCCGTGGCGGACGCCGTCACCGAGCGGACCCGGGCCATCATGCCGGTGCACCTCTACGGCCAGAGCGCCTTCATCGAAGCGCTCGAGCCGATCGCCGCAGCCCACGACCTGGCCATCATCGAAGATGCCGCCCAGGCCCAGGGCGCAAGACGGCACGGGCGGACCGCCGGAACCATCGGCCTTGCCGCGGGCACCAGCTTCTACCCGGGCAAAAACCTCGGGGCGGCAGGCGACGCCGGGGCCGTGATCACCAACGACCCGGCGCTCGCCGAACGCGCACGGATCCTCGGGGCGCACGGAAGCGCGGCCAAGTACGAACACGATGTCGTGGGGTTCAACGCCCGCATGGACACCGTCCAGGCCGTGGTGCTCAACGCCAAGCTCAAGAGGCTTGCCGGCTGGAATGCGCAGCGCAGGCTCGCCGCCGAACGGTATGCCGAACTGCTCCACGAGCTTCCGGGAGTCGTGGTTCCGCGCAGCGCCCCGGGCAACGAGGACGTTTGGCACCTCTATGTCATCCGGGTACCCGAGCGCGACCGGGTGCTGAAGGCGCTGAACGAGGCGGGCATCGGGGCGGGCATCCACTACCCCTACCCGCTGCACCTGACCAAGGCATTCGCGTCGCTTGGCCAGCCCGCGGGCAGCTTTCCCGTCGCGGAGCTCGCGGCAACCCGCATCCTGTCGTTGCCGCTGTACCCGCACATCACCGCCGAGATCCAGGAACACGTCGTCAACGAGCTGGCCAAGGCACTGGGCTGAGATGACCGCCACCAACCAACGCAAACTCCAAGGCTCGGCGCCAGGGGCCTCGAGCGCCTTCGGGTGGAGCCTGGTGAACACCATCGCCTCGAGGTTCGGCACGCTGGGCATCGGGATCGTGTTGGCTCGCGTGCTGGGGCCCGAGCAATTCGGCACGTTCGCCGTGGCCTTGGTGGCGCTCATGGCGGTGCTGAGCTTCAACGAGCTCGGCGTGAGCCTGGCGATCGTGCGCTGGCCCACCGACCCGGCGCAGATCGCACCGACGGTCAACACGATCTCACTGGTATCCAGCAGCGTCATTTGTGCGCTCGGATGGATCGGTGCGCCGGCCTTTACCGCACTCATGGGGAACCCCGAGGCCACCGCCGTGGTCAGGATCCTGATTCTCAGCGTCCTGGTCAACGGGGCGGTTGCTGGCCCTGCGGCGCTGCTGCAGCGCAACTTTCTCGAACGCACCCGGATGGGGATCGACCAGGTCAACGTGTGGGTCGGGGCATTGGTGGCATTGGGCCTGGCACTGACGGGAATGGGAGCCATGGCACTGGCCATCGGCAGGTTGCTGGGCGCCCTCCTATCAGGGGCCATGTTCATCAAGGCTTCCCCGCTGCCCTACCGCCTGGGCTGGTCCAGGGAATTCGCCATGCCCCTGATGCGCTTCGGCTTGCCGCTGGCGGGGACCAGCATCATTGTCTTCGCCGTCGGCTACACCGACCAGCTGGTGGCCGGATCCATCCTGGGTGCGACAGTCCTGGGCTTCTACGTCTTGGCGTTCAACCTGTCGAGCTGGCCGGTCAGCATCGTGTCCCAACCGTTGCGCCGGGTTGCCCCTGCAGCATTCGCCTCGGTGCAGATGGACCCGGCCCGCATGAGGCAGTCGGTGCTTGTGCTTTTCGGCGTCGTGGGAGCGGCGACCATCCCGGCGTTCTTCGCCATCGCAGGTGCCTCACGCCCGCTGGTCAGGCTCGTCTACGGAGAAGTCTGGCTGCCCGCTGCAGCGGCCCTCGCTTGGCTGGTGATTGCTGCCCTGTGCAAGATCTTCAATGAGTTGATCTACGACTACATCGTGGTGCTGGGCCGCACCGGCGTGGTCTTCCTGATCCAGTGCTGCAGCTTGGCGGTCCTGATACCGGCATTGCTCCTGGGCGCGCATTTCGGCGGGCTGGCGGGCGTGGCGATGGCCCAAGCCGTGGTCAGCGTCGCGGTGGTCCTGCCGCTGTATCTGTGGCAACTGCGCAGGATCGGCATCGGTGTTGGCACCATCCTGCGCAGCCTTTTCGTCCCGTTCCTGGCAGGTATCGGAGCAGGGGCCTTTGCCTGGGTGGCTTCCAACTTGATCCTGAACCCCTGGATATCCCTGCCGCTGAGCGGATCCATGGCGATCGGCCTGATTTCCGGACTGTTGTATTTGCGACGGAATGACCTAAGGTTCTTGAAATCCATGGGTGGGCTGTCCACAAGCCAGGAGAAGGCGTCATGAAGATCCTGGTGTATCCACACGACATGAACATGGGTGGAAGCCAACTCAATGCCATCGAACTCGCCGCCCATGTCAAGAAGTTGGGGCATGAGGTGATCGTTTTCGGACACGACGGTGTGCTCAGAGAACGGGTGGCCGAGCTGGGACTGGAATTCGTTGAGGCCCCCAGGGCCAGGATCCGTCCAACCCCTTCGATCGTTGGTGCCTTGCGACGGCTGGTTGAGGAACGCGGAATCGACATCGTCCACGGCTACGAGTGGCCGCCGGCACTGGAAACGACACTGGCCCTGGGATACAAACACCGGGCAAAGGCAGTATCCACGGTCCTTTCGATGTCGGTGGCACCCTTCATCCCGAGACACGTCCCGCTGATGGTCGGAACCGAACAAATAGCTGCCGTCGAACGAGACTCAGGGCGGTCACTTGTCGGTCTGATGGAACCGCCAGTTGACACAATACTGAACACGCCGGAAATCGAAGTCGAGACCGATGCCTTCGCCGCCACGTGGAAGCTTGACCCGCGGGTGCCAGTCATTTCAATCGTTTCCCGGTTGGCCCACGAAATGAAGCTGGAGGGAATCCTGGCAGCGATCGCGGTCGTGGAACGCTGCAACGAGGCACACCCGCTGCAGCTGCTGATTGTCGGCGATGGACCTGCCGGTGATGAGGTGCGCGAGGCTGTCCAGCGAGCCAACAAACGAATGGGCAAGGACAGGGTCGTGCTCACCGGACAGCTCGAGGACCCCCGTCCCGCCTATCAAGTTGCCGACGTGGTGCTGGGCATGGGAGGGTCAGCGCTTCGGGCCATGGCTTTCCGAAAGCCGTTGATCGTGCAGGGGGAAAAGGGCTACTGGGAGACGTTGCGAGTGGAGACACTGCCCGAGTTCCTATGGCAAGGCTGGTATGGCGTCGGTACCGATGCCGCGGGTGGTGAACAGCGACTGTTCGACAGGCTGTCTACGTTGCTGGAGGACGACGAGGTGCGCACGGAGTGCGCAAACTTTTCGCTGGCCACCGTCCGTGGGCGATTTTCGCTTGCGGCCGGGGCGGAACGGCAGATCCGTTTCTACCGTGCCGCGTTGGAAAGACAAGTACCCCTCGGAAGCTACTGGGAGTCAATGTTTCGGGCCACAATGGGGTTTGCCGGGTACAACCTTCGACGCTCCGCAGCAAAGCTCGGTGGAAAGGTCAGCCGCGATGACTTCAACGCAACCCCGGTAACCGCTAGGCCCGCCGGCAATAGGACAGAGGTAAGGACGTGAGCGCTGAGAACCCGGCAATGGTCGTCGTCATTGCCGGAAGCCGTTGGGAGGACACGCGTGGCACCGATCATCGGCTGGCAGAAGCGCTGGCCAAGCGCACGCGCGTGCTTTGGGTGGATCCACCGGTTCCATTCGCCGGACCTGCCTCGGAAGGCAAACCGGCTCTGTTTCCCGGGTTCGAGATCGACGGATTGCGACCCGATCTGCTGCGCCTGCGGGTAGTCGTTCCACCCGGGTTTACCCGCGCGGTCATTCGGTCTATTGCCACGTCGCTTCAGGCACGCGCAATCCGCCGTGCCCTGGCAGAACTCAATATTGATTCCGTCGCGAAAATTGTCTTGTCACCACGCGAAACGTTCCCACGGACCGTACCGGGAATCAACATCTTGCACGTCACCGATGACTGGGAAGCGGGGGCCGAGCTGATGGGGTTGTCGAAGAATGCCGTCCGGAAAACCCTGGAAACCAATGTGAACGACGCGGATGTGATCAGTGCGGTATCGCCCTATCTGGCCGAGCTCCTTGAACGACAAAGCACCAAGAATGTCGTGGTCCTTCCCAATGGGTGTGCCGCGCAGGGCATGCGCCCCGAGGAGAGGGCCTCCGCGCGCCGCCCGGTAGCAGGACTGGTGGGACAGCTCAATGAACGGCTCGACATGGATTACCTTGAAGCGCTCGCCGACAGCGGCGTCCGAGTGGAAGTCATTGGGCCTCGCCGTGACAGAAACCCCGAAACCAGCGGGCGGCTTGATAGGTTCCTGGAATCCAAGAATGTCGTGTGGCGCGGCGAAATGCCCGAGGCTTTGTTGTGGCAGGAGATTGAGGAGTTCTCCGTAGGGATCACTCCGTATGCGGACAACGATTTCAATCGATCCAGTTTCCCCATCAAGACCTTGGACTACCTCGCCGCCGGGTTGCCGGTGATCGCCACGGACCTTCCCGCCGTCCGCTGGCTGGGCAGCCAGTGGATCAAGGTCGTCCGCTCGCCTGAAGAGTTTGTTCGAAGCGTCAGAAATGCCATCGACACCGAGTACAGGTTCTCGGATGCGCAGGAACGCCGGGATTTCGCCAACCAACATACCTGGGACGCTCGGGCACGGGAACTGCTGGCGCTCATCGCGGGCGGAACCACATGAGAACCCTTCTGAAGCCATACGCAACCGCAACCCGTGGACATGCGCTTCGTGGGGCGGCTCTTGGCGTCGTACTTGGCCTGGTGTTGACGGCCTGCACCTTCTCGGTTCGCGAGTACCCCACCGAAGCCAAGGCCCCGGAGATTGGTGTCTTGGGACTGCCGTTGGTCGACTGGGAAGGTGGGTCCGCATATTGGAACCAATTTCCCAAGGCCAAGGCTGGCGGATGGACCGATCCAAGTTTCTTTCCGATCGTGGCTTGGTACAACGGGGTTTCGGATGAAAAGGAAGTCCAATTCGACAAATCGCTGGGAATCAACACCTACATCGGGATGCCTGACACGTTGGACGCATCCCTGCTGGATGAGGCGGGTGTTTTCTGGATCGGGCGTGCCCTCAACGAAACTTTTACCGCGCAGACCAAGAGCTGGGTGGGCTACATTCTGGACGACGAGGTCGACGGTCGGTTTGAACCGAAGGAAGGCCGCGCCCATCTCCAAGAGATCAAGGACCAGGTGCCCGCCGGGCTCTTTACCTATGCCAATTTCACCTACATGGTCCTTGAGAACGACCTGCCAACGGATGCCTCGGAGAAGTACGTCAACGATTACACCGACGCGGTTTCCGTCGACAAATACTGGTACTCGATCCCTCATTGTTCAAACGAACCCTATCGGGATGTGTCTCTGGTTCCGGTTGACCCGGCGTCCTGTCGAAGTTCATCAAGCTACGGCAAGACCATGGATGCATTGCGTATGCGCGATGCTGTCGATGGGAAGCTTCAGCCACTGTGGCAGTTCATTGAGAATATGGGGGGAACCGACAACGAGGCCGATTTCACAAACTATATCCAGCCGGATCAATTGCGCGGGGCCGTCATGAATTCCATCATTCACGAGGCCCGCGGGATCCTCTATTTCAACCAGAGCTTTGCCGGGCCCTGCAAGGGGAGCAATGTATTTCGGCTTGACCAGGTTCTGCCCAATTTCTGTGGGGCCGCCCAGGTGGATGCTGCCAAGCAGGTGAACAACGAGATTCATCGATTGGCACCAGTTCTCAACACTCAAAGCCTGGAATTCGGCTTTGGAAAGGACCTCGACACGATGCTGAAAGTCAGCAACGGTGATGCCTACATCTTTTCCATGCTCGGCCCCGGCAGCCAGCCTGGCAAGAGGCAATTCACATTGCCCGAGGGGGTTTCGGGACGAAATGTCGAAGTCCTCTTCGAATCCAGGAACCTGGAGGTGGACTCAGGCGGACGGTTCACCGACACGTTCAAAGGGGAATCCACTTATCACATTTACAAGGTGAAACTATGAACAACAAGATTGATCACGTGATCCTCACACGATTCAACCTCCCCACAACCGGGGTGGAAAGCCTGATCCGGGCCAAGGAAGGCTGGCTTCGGGACCGACAGATCCTTTTCGAGAAATACTGCCTTCCGAGCGTGAAATTGCAGACGAACCAGAACTTTTCATGGATTATCTACTTCGATACGCAGTCACCGGACTGGCTCAAGAAGCGTGTCTCTGAGTTGAGTGCAGCCGGCACTTTCATCCCCATCTACCGGGACGAGGTCTCTCCCGAAGACCTGATATCGGATGTTCGAAGCACACGTAGTCCGGGGACAAATGTCCTGTTGACCACCAACCTCGACAACGATGATGGCCTGTCGTTGGACTTTATAGAACGGTTGCAAGCCTCCATCGTGGATGAAACGAGAACCGCCGTCTATATACCCGTGGGGCTGATTCAACATGATGCGAATCTGTATCTGAGGCACGACCCTGACAACGCGTTTTGTTCCGTCAGCGAGGGGTGGACCGACCCCAAGACGTGCTGGGTGGACTGGCACAACTTGCTGCACGAACACATGCAGGTCAAGGAGCTCGCGGGCGGACCTGGATGGTTGCAGGTAATTCATACGGGGAACGTCAGCAACAGGGTCCGTGGACGACTGGTGTCTGCAGGGAACTACCGCAGCAACTTCGCCGGAGGGCTTGTCGAAGTAGCCGAACCCAAACCGCTGGAGATGCTTATGGAGAACCTTGTTGGGATCCCCATGCGAAACCTGCGGGAATGGGGACGTGGTTTGGCCAAGAAGACAGCGCTGCTCATTGGCGGCAAGGAAGCCTTGGACAGGATCAAGACCTCCTTGCCAATGCGGGCACTGATTCGAAAATGATGAGCGCAGAGCTAGTGCAATGACCAAATGGGCGAGTTAGGGTGGATAAAAGTGATGGCACAGTGCTTGGGGGCTAACTGATGTTTGTGCGAGACCTTATTTTTAGCAGCCTAAAGCGCTGGTATTTTCTGTTGGTTGGCTTGATCGTGACCGGCGTGGCCACTTTTTTGGTGTTCGGAATGGTCTCTCCAACGTATGAGGCAAATGCCAGCATGGTGTTGATCCCTCCCAAGGTGGCGGTGACTGTCGGCGAGAACCCATACCTCTACCTTGGTGGTTTGGACCAGGCGTTGGGTGTCTTGCAAGTCAAGGTAGCGTCCCCATCCGAATCTGCGTCCCTGATAGACAAGTATCCGGGGGCCGAGCTCTCGATTGCCCAGGATGACACAACATCCGGGCCGATCGTTGCGATCAAGGTCTCCGCCGACGACGCCGAAGACACCATGGAACTTCTTGCCGGTTCTATCGCTTTGGTGCCCAAGACGCTGGCGACCTTGCAGAAAGAACTTCAGGTCCCGAAACCATCATTGATTACCGTCATGGAGCTTTCATCCGACCATGAACCAACCAAGGTTGCCAAGAAACAATTACAGATGACGATGATTGTCGCAGCGGGCGGGGTAAGCCTTTCTTTGCTGGGAACGGGGTTCCTCGACCGATTGATCAACCGAAGCAAGGCCAAACGGGAAGCAAAGTCCGCTGGCGCCGAAACGTTTACGCGTCTCTCGCCGGTCGGGGACGAGAATATCGGCAAGATCGAGATCAAGAACGTGGATGGCAAGAGAAAGGGCTCCTTGAGGGCGCCCCATGGGCTGAATGACAGGGGAGAATCCGACCCGCCAGCAGCAGACGTAGGAACATGACGCTCATCATGAACAACTCGGAAGCCACAAGGCCTGCCGGGTCAGGGACATTTCAGTCCCCCGATGCCACGACGGTCTTGTCTATATATTTGTTTCTCTTGCTTGCGATTCCCTCCGACCGCGGAATCGCGGCGATGGGAGCCGCCGGATCGGTGTCATCGCTTTTTGCCCTTGTGATGCTTCTCTGGTGGGTCTGGCACCACATTCGACAGCTGCGGCCCAACGAATTCAGGCGGGTCCAGCCGGTCCGCATCATGATGTTCATTTTTGTCGGCTGCGTTCTAGCCAGCTACGTCGTCGGTGCCCTGCACGCGCTACCTTTCATTGATGGCAATTCCTCAAACATGAACCTGATCAACATTGCATCGTTCGCTGGTGTGCTTTTAGTGACGAATGACGGGATTGCGAATCGGGAGCGGTTCTTGGTTCTGCTCAGAAGAATTGCTTTTCTTGGGGGCTGCTACGCCGCGCTTGGCCTATTTCAGTTCTTCACGGGCCTGAATATCGTCGACTCAGTTTCGATTCCCGGGCTGTCCTCCGGTGGAACCGGCGGTGTTGATTCCAGAGGCGGATTTGTACGACCGGAATCCACCGCCCGCCACGCCCTAGAATATGCGGCCGTGCTGTCGATGGTTCTTCCCATCGCGCTCACCCTTGCCATCCGTGAAACAAAAAGGTCTGTAATTGCTCGCTGGTTCCCCGTTGCCGCCATATTCATGGCGGCATTCCTGTCCGTCACGCGCTCGGCACTCTTGGGCATCGTGGCTGTTCTGGTGATATTGGTTCCAACCTGGGAAAAGAATGTGCGACGGATGGCCGTATGGGCTGGTCTCGCAGGTGCCGTCGTGCTCTACTTCCTGGTCCCCGGTCTCAGCGGCACCATTATCGGGATGTTCTCAGGTTCAGATCCCAGTGTTGACTCTCGTACCGACAGCTTCTCAGTCGTCGGGGGATACGTGGAAGCATCCCCATTTTTCGGCCGTGGGTTAGGAACCATGAGCCCCGAGTACAGGATCTTCGACAATCAGTACATCGGACTCCTGATCGAGATCGGGCTCGTGGGGCTTCTGGCGTTTCTCGGGTTGATCGGCGTTGCCATGCTGACCACCTTCATGCGGCGGCGCAAACCCGATCCTTTGATCGGGGCCCTGGGACCTGCACTCTGCGGAGCGGTATTGGCAGGCTCACTGCTGTGCGCATTCTTTGACGCATTCCATTTCCCGCAATCGGTGGGCATGCTCTTCTTGATGCTGGGGCTCTGCGGTGCACATTGGAATATCAGCCAGGATGTTTCACCTGAACTTGCGGACCCTGCGAACCACGGCCACGGTATTGACGAGCACACGGGCCTGAGCCGGGTAAGCGGTGCACTGAGGCGTCGATGGTACGTGGCGATCCTCCTACTGGCACTGGTGGCTCCCGCTGCGCAGCTTGCCCTGAAAGTCCCCGGGGTCTATTACACGAAGTTCAGTATTGACTTCCAAGCCCCGAACGGTGCAACCAAAGGCAACGCATTGCGAACCGAGGCGTCCACGACTGTCCACTATGCAGCCCTCATCCAAAGAATGTACGAGGGAAAACATCCCAATGCCCCCATCCTTCCTACCCGTGCCCCGCTCTTTGGCGCAGGGCTAAGGGATGCGGTGGCCGTTTACCTGCCTAGTGCAGGCGGTCAGTGGCAGACAAACTTCAACAATCCGAGCCTTACGGTGGAGATTGTGAAGGAGAATCCGGAGGACGTGCTTGCCACCGCCGATTCGATCACCACGGACATCACGGCCATGGCAAAGGGGCCACAGGACGAGTCGGGAGTTTGGAAGAAATCACAGATTGCCACGGAGCGGAGTCCCTCTAAGCCATCGGTGACATATGTGGATGTCAGGACCAAATACGCCCTGGCTGTCATTGGGGTGCTGGGGATCGCGGTCGCTGTGTCCGGTGCAATCATCTTTGATCGTGTGCTTCGCCAAATCCGCAGGATCAGGGGGAGGCGAAGCGCGTCGAAGATAGCGCGCTCGCCGGCAGGTTCCGCTACTGAGAGCTGAATCCGTCATGGACCATGGCCCATGGTCGGTCGACGGGAATCGACGTATCCTGGTGCCAACCTCCGCAGATGTCGTGGACGGGGCCAACGCGACGGCTCACCCGCCACGGAGCGCCGTCGAATCGTCAGAGCCCGCGACTGCTTTCGTCGCGTTCCCAGGGGGTGTGCGGTGAACCCGTCGGCAGGCGCTTCTGCTTGAGCCTGGCGCGAACCACGAACGACGCATAGACCATGGCATCGAATGCGCTCACCGGTCCGCGAACGGAGCCAATGAGCTGGCGTACCGTTCTCCGAGACCCGGTGTCTCCGCTGCCCAGAAAAGTCGTGGGTACCGGTCCAACGGAGTTCTCCGCATTCGCCTGCTTCCGCACAAACTCCTGTTGCCCCCGGTAATTGCGTTGCAAGATTGCAAACAGGCTTTCGACCGTACGGGGTGTCACGACACGAACCGGGGGGGTGTTGAGAATCGCTTTCTCCCACGGTTCGAACTGCTGGTCGACGAAGAGATCATCGGCCGTCAAATCCGGGAATTTTCCAAACCTCGCATGCCCTGCCTCGGTCAGCCCGTAGACTCCGGCTCCCCACAGGGCCTGATTCGTTGCGGGAATCCTGCGTCGAGCCCTGTAGAAGGATTTCACCGGGGCGGACGCCTGCGAATCGTCGTATTCAAATGCAGGACGAGCGGCCAGGACATCGCTGTTCGCGAGCCGGTCCAAGACCATCTTCAACGCCGTTGGACTCATCTCGATGTCGGCATCCAGATATATGCGAGGCCACCTGGTGGCAATCGCATCCGCTTCGTTCAATGCCGCAACCTTTGACGCGGCATCGACTTCGATGACCTTGACACCCGCGAAAGACGAAGCAATCCGGAATGTATCGTCCGAGCACCCGTTGCAGGCGACGATGACCTCCACCGCCCCGGTCGATGCCAGACTGGCCAGACACCCCAGGGTGCGTGCGATGACGGAGGCCTCGTTGTGGGCCGGGATGATGACGGTCCCTGAGGGGAAATCAGCGCTGGGTGACTGCTGGGCGCCGGCGCTTGGCCGAGGCAGATCGGCCCAGCTGGTCTCATCCAGCAAGGTTCGCAGGATCCCGCGCCGGCTGGGCTTGTAGACCCGCAACGCTTCGGCCAGCAGGACCGCCGAGCGGAAACCGCTGGCGTAGTTCTTCCCGTGGTACTTGCGGATATAGCGGATGCGGTTGATCGACATCAACGCGTTCAAGGATGCGGAGGAACCGGAGCCACCCATGTGGTGGGTCATGCGCGCCGCAGGTTCGTACCAGATGCTCGCACCGCCTTCGCGGGCACGCCGGAAGTAGTCGACCTCTTCGGAATACAGGAAGAACTGTTCATCCCACGCACCCAGTCGTTTGGCCAGCGAGGATTCAATAAGCAACGCGGCCCCGGTCGCCCAGTCAATGCGGTGTGGATGCTGGTAGCTCTCTGCATCGTAGTCCAGCTCGGATGCCCAACCCGGTCTGCCGGTGAACCTGGCTCCGCAAAGCGCATCACCCACGGCCGTCGCGATACTGGGTTCCCTGCGCAGCGACACGTAGGTCGACCCGTCGGATTCCAGTAGCTGAGGCACGACGATTCCGGCACCCGAACGGCGCATGCGATCCAGCAGCAATACGACTGCGTTGGTTTCAACGCGGAGGTCCGGGTTGAGAACCAGAACGGCCTCGCAGTCCCCGGCATACTGCATCACGGCATTGAGGCCACCGGCATAACCGAGGTTTCCTCCCGTGGAGACGGCCAAGACGTCGTCATGCTTGGAGAGCAGCTCGAGCGTCGCGTCGTTCGAACCGTTGTCGGCGACCACGACGCGAAGCCTCAGGTCCTTGGCTTGCTCCCGGAGACTCGACACCAGGTCCTCGACCGTGTCTTCGTTGTTGTAGGTGACGGCAAGAACCGCCACGTCGGCGCGTTCCCCGGGTGCGGCAAATCGTCCGGAAAACTCCCTCTCCCGGGCCCGCGGGAGCGGATCCTTGACGCTGCGTTCCAGGGAGTCCGAGTCAGGCTGAAGCGCGGGTTCCGGTGCGGGCAGGAGCCGGCTCTCTTTCTTCAGCCGCAGGAGACTGGGTGGATCGTCCACCAGGTAGCGGCGTGCCAGCCGCCTGGGTTCAAGCGCCAAGCGCCACGCCCATTCCAAACCGTTTGCACTTGCCCAATTCGGGGCACGTTGAATGCTTCCGGCAAGGAAATCCACTACTGCGCCAAAGGCCAGCAGGACGTTGGCCCCGGTGGCAAGACCGTATTTGGCCATCCAGAGCTCTTGGCGCGGTTTGCCCAGCCCGACAACCAGTATCTGGGTGTGCGACGACCTGATGGACTCCGCCAACCCCAGCGAGGCCTGGTGGTCCACGAGTTCCTTGCGGTCCGGTGCCCAATAGCCGCTGACCTTAAGATTGGGGCGGTTTCTGGTGACGGTGCGGGAGAGGACCCGCTGAACCACGTAGGACCCCCCGAGGAAGCCGACGCTTAACCCTTCGTTCTCCGCCCGATCCAGAAGTGGGCCGATGATGTCGCTGCCCGCGAGCCTGGGCCAGGTCTTTCCGGTCAACCGGGTTGCCTCGGCAACCAGCGGTGCTCCGTCAAGCAGGACAAGCCAGTCATCTCCGTTGGTTCCGTGCTGCACCGACGGAGCCGAATCCGGGACCGGCATGCCCAACGAGTAGTCCAGCGTGTCATACCAACGCCCGAGACGGCCGAATTGCGCAATGTGATCCAGATTGGCCGACACCACTGACAGCGGTCGATGGCCGGCGTCTACCCGTTCGGAGGAACGTGCCCGTTCGGTGACCCGATCCAACGCGTCTTCAAGGTCCAGAAGGTCAACGATGACACCGACGAGATCGACCTGTTGCATTGCGCCCCCAAGGCAGTTCACACGTGACCGGTAGCAGGTACCGACCCTCCCCATTTCCTCCAATCTATGCTTTATCCAGGGTAGTGAACAGGTGGCTTTCTGCCGATGCATACTCTACTTTCCGTCAGGATCCACGTAAGTACCACGCCCAGGGCAGCCCCGAGTCCGTTGCAGACAACATCGCGCATCGAACCGACACGATTGCTGAGAAAGACGGATTGGATCACTTCAACGATCAACGAGATGCCGACACAGACGAGCCACGAAGTGAGCCAGCGCCGATTCCTGAACCACAACGGGAACAGCGCCCCCAAAGGCACGAAGAAGAGCACATTTGCTGCGGCCTCAACATGGCCGAATCGCACCCCGGCACCTAATCCGTGCTGCTGCAGGGTGTGAAGGACCCCGGACAAGAGCTCCGGCAACCGGAAGTCACCAATCCGGATGGTGAACACAACGATTACCACCACGAGCAGATATGCCAGGAGCAGGAAGCCTACCCATCTCCGAGAAGGAGCCGGCCACTTCATGCCGGTTGCAGCCGGCCGTGGGATTCCAGGTAGTGTGCATTGGTCATCGGACATGTCCAGAGGCCGTCGACAAAAGCCAAGGGATGGCCGGCTTCGCCCACCCAGCCCACTTGCTTGGCGGGGACTCCGGCGACGATTGCGTAGTCGGGAACGTCCTTGGTGACGACGGCACCCGCGGCGATGGTCGCCCACTTCCCGATCCGAAGCGGTGCGATGCACACCGCCCGGGCGCCGATGGATGCGCCGGTCGCGATGCTGACGCCCACCATGTCCCAGTCGTCCCCCGACTTCAAGGAGCCGTCCGGATTGATGGCGCGGGGGAACAAGTCGTTGGTCAGCACGACCGCCGGGCCGATGAAAACCCCGTCGGCCAGGACCGCGGGTTCATAAACCAGGGCATAATTCTGGATCTTGCACCGGTCTCCCAGACGAACACCGGGCCCGATGTATGCACCGCGTCCAACATTGCATTCGACGCCCAGGACGGCGTTTTCGCGCACCTGGGCCAGATGCCAAATATTGGTTCCGGCACCCAATGATGCGTCCGATGCGACATCGGCGCTTGGCTCGACATGAATCATTTCCATTCCCCCAAAAGTCTGATTCGCTGCAGGACTGAGCTGCCTCTTTCCAACCATGGGCCAGAACGTAGCCGGGGTGCAAGAGCAATTGGGGGAATGATGCTGCTTAGTTTTGTTCGGGCCCCTCGCCCACCTGCCCGGTATTCCCATCGCGCAAACCCGGTTCCTTGCGCAGTCCGGTCAAGCCGTACCAGGCAAGGTTCACCACGTGGGCGGCGACCGTCCGCTTGTCCGGATGCCTGGCATCCAGCCACCACTGAGCCGTCATCGCGACCATCCCGACGAGCATCTGTGCGTAGATCGAGCCGTCCTCGGCACTGAATCCCCGGTGGGTGAATTCGTCGGCCAGGATGTGCTCGACCTGTTCGGTCACTTTGCTCAAGAGCGTGGAATACGTGCCTTCGGGCTGGGACGGCGGGGCATCGCGCACCAGGATGCGGAATCCCTCCGTGCACTCCTCGATGTAGGTCAGCATCGCGAGTGCAGCCTTTTCCAGAAGCACGCGCGAGGAATCCTCCTCGCCGGAAAGCGAGTCCGTGATCCGGGCCAGCAGCTCCCGATACTCGTTGGTGACCACTTCCATGTAGAGCGCTTCCTTCGAGCCGAAGTGCTCGTAAACCACGGGTTTTGACACACCTGCTGCCCGGGCAATTTCCTCGATCGTGGTCCCGTCGACCCCTCGCAGGGAGAAGAGGTGGCGTGAGATGTCGATCAGCTGCAACCGGCGCTGTACTCCGGTCATGCGCGTGCGCGGGCGTGCGGTGGGGCTCATAGTGATCATGGTAACCACAGGTGTGGCATAAACGGTGTCTGGTCACTGACGTGTGACCGGGGGACTGACACGCACCTTTGCCCAAGTCGCATCCATGGCCCCAGTCGTGGCAGAATAGTTCACTGTGCCGGTGAGGCGAGCTCAACGCACATTCCGCCCTGGTGTAATGGCAGCACCCCAGCCTTTGGAGCTGTGGAGTATAGGTTCGAATCCTATGGGCGGAACAGATCACTCATTGAAATTACGGGACTTTTCCCGGGATAGAATGGTGAGGCCTGGCCCGGCCGGTCCGGCTAGCCAATGTACAGGGAGTACCAATCTTGAGCGTTCACGCCAACGCACCAGCCGCTGTCATCGTTCTTGCCGCAGGCGCAGGAACCCGGATGAAGTCGGCAAAACCCAAGATCTTGCACGAATTAGGCGGCCGTTCCATGGTGGGACATGCGCTGGCCGCGGCAGAGGGACTCCAACCCCAAACGCTCGTTGCAGTGGTCCGCTTTGAGCGCGAACGCGTCGTTGAGCATCTCCTGCAGATCAAGCCAGATGCCATCATCGCCGACCAAGACGAAATCCCCGGCACCGGCCGAGCCGTGCAGCAGGGCCTCGAGAAGCTGGATCCGGCACTCGAGGGCACCGTGGTGGTCACCTACGGCGATGTTCCCTTGCTGACCACCGAACTCCTTGGCGAACTCGTTGCCGCCCACGACCGAGAAGGCAACGCCGTCACGGTGCTCACCGCGCTGCTCGAGGATGCCACCGGGTACGGCCGCATCCTGCGCGCAGAGGACGGGACCGTCACCGGCATCCGCGAGCACAAGGATGCCAGCGACGAGGAACGTGCCATCCGCGAAGTGAACTCCGGCATCTACGCCTTCGATGCGCAGGTGCTGCGCTCCGCCTTGGCCGAGGTCACCACCGACAATGCGCAGGGCGAAATGTACCTGACCGACGTGTTGGGCATTGCCCGGTCCACCGGGGGCCGCGTCGCCGCCGTCGTGACCGAGGATGCCTGGCAGGTCGAGGGCGCCAACGACCGCGTTCAGCTTGCTGCGCTCGGGAAGGAAATGAACCGCCGCATCCTGGAGAAATGGATGCGCGCCGGGGTGAGCATCATTGATCCGGACAGCACCTGGATCGACGTCGACGTTGCCCTGTCCAACGACGTGACCATCAAACCCGGGACCCAGCTTCACGGCAGCACAGCGATCGGCACCGACGCGGTCATCGGTCCGGACACCACCCTGGTCAACACACATGTCGGCCGCGGGGCCAAGATCGTTCGCTCGGACGTTACCGACTCATCCATTTCCGAAGGCTCGTCGGTTGGCCCCTTCGCCTACCTGCGGCCCAAGACCAACCTCGGCCCCGACGCCAAGATCGGCGCCTTCTACGAGACCAAGAACATCACGGTCGGCCGTGGGTCCAAGCTCTCGCACCTGGGCTATGCCGGGGATGCCGAAATCGGTGAATACACCAACATCGGCTGTGGCAACATCACCGCCAACTACGACGGTGTCAACAAGCACCGCACCGTCATCGGATCGCACGTGCGCACCGCCTCCAACACCGTGTTTGTCGCCCCGGTCACCATCGGGGACGGCGCCTACACGGGGGCCGGCGCCATCGTCCGCAAGAACGTTCCGGCCGGGGCCCTTGCCCTTTCCGTGGCCCCGCAACACAACACGGAGGGCTGGACGATCACCAAGCGTCCCGGTTCCGCCGCCGCGGAGGCCGCATTCAGGTCCGCACTGGATTCCGGCGCCGCCGCCGAATCCGCGGACCAGGTCAAGTAACCCTCCACATCATTTCCGATCCCCGTCTGAGTGAGAAAGCGATCCCATGAGCGAACTAAGCTATAACGTCGATAAGAAGCTGGTGCTGGCTTCCGGGCGTGCCCACCCGGAGCTTGCCGAAGAGGTGGCCGCGGAGCTGGGTACCGAGCTGCTCCCGATCAGTGCCTACGACTTTGCCAACGGGGAGATCTACGTCCGTTCCGGCGAATCCGTCCGTGGCAAGGAGATCTTTGTCATCCAGGCCCACCCGGCCCCGCTGAACAACTGGCTCATGGAGCAGCTGATCATGGTCGACTCCATGAAGCGTGCCTCGGCCCGGCGCATCACCGTGGTGGCCCCGTTCTACCCCTACGCACGCCAGGACAAGAAGGGCCGCGGCCGCGAGCCGATCTCCGCCCGTCTGGTCGCCGACATGTTCAAGGTAGCCGGCGCGGACCGCATCATGAGCGTTGACCTGCACACCGCACAGATCCAGGGCTTCTTCGACGGCCCTGTGGACCACCTCTTCGCCATCCCGCTGCTTGCAGACTACATCCGCGGCGTGGTCGGCGATGACCCGGTCACCGTGGTTTCCCCGGATACCGGACGCGTCCGCGTGGCCGAACAGTGGGCCGAACGCCTCGGCGGCGCCCCGCTGGCCTTCGTGCACAAGTCCCGCGACCTGACCGTCCCGAACCAGGCAGTCTCCAAGACCGTCGTGGGCCAGGTCAAGGATCGCACCTGCGTGCTCATCGACGACATGATCGACACCGGCGGGACCATTGCCGGTGCCGTGAAGGTCCTCAAGGACGCCGGTGCCAAGGACGTCATCATTGCCGCCACGCACGCGGTGTTCTCCGACCCCGCTCCGCAGCGCCTGGCCGAGTCCGGCGCCCGCGAGGTCGTGGTCACGAACACGCTGCCGATTCCGGAATCCAAGCGTTTCGAGACCCTGACCGTGCTTTCGATCGCACCCCTGCTGGCCCGCGCCATCAAGGAAGTCTTCGAGGACGGCTCGGTCACCAGCCTCTTTGACGGCGACGCCTAACCAGCATCCCCTTGCCGTCATGCACGGCAAGTTGTCCCCGGGCCCCTGGGCTGTTCCCTTGCCGGAACAGCCCGGGGGCCCGCTGCCGTTGGCGGCCCGGCGAGACGGACCGCGGCCAATTTCTTTCAGGAGCCCGGCTCCTGCTAAAATGTTTACTTGTGCCCAGGCGAGGGAACTTCATGCAAATGGAGGTCCGTTATCGACGAGGCTAGAAACGCACTTAGCGTCCTTCTCCTTCGCAGGAATCGGATGATGATGCTTCTAGGCCCGAGCGGGGCAGGAAACAATCAATCATCTTCCACAAGGAGAACACCATGGCCAACACCATCAAGCTTGACGGCGAACTGCGCACCGACTTCGGTAAGGGTGCCGCACGCCAGGCACGCCGCGCCGGCAAGATCCCGGCAGTCATCTACGGCCACGGCACCGACCCGGTCCGCGTCCTGCTCCCGGCCGCCGCAACCACCCTTGCCGTTCGTGGCGCCAACGCCCTGCTGAACATCTCCGTCGAGGGCGAAGACACCATCACCCTGGTGAAGGACATCCAGCGCCACGCACTGCGCCAGACCGTCGACCACCTTGACCTGCTGATCGTCAAGAAGGGCGAAAAGGTCATCGTTGAGGTTTCCGTCCTCATCCAGGGCGACCTGACCGCCGGTTCCTCCCTGTCGCTTGACCACCCGGTCATCGCCGTCGAAGCAGAAGCCGTTGCCCTGCCGGAGCACGTCATTGCCAACATCGCCGGCCTGCCGGCAGGCACCCAGGTCCTCGCCTCGGACCTGATCCTCCCGGAGGGCACCGCCCTGGCCATCGAAGCCGACGTCGTCGTTGCAACCATCGACTCCGCCGCAGTCGAGTCCGAAGAGGATGCAGCGTCGGCAGCTTCCGCCGAGTAAACATCTTCATATTGGTTCTCGCATGACTAGAGAAACCTGGCTTGTAGCCGGGCTCGGCAACCCCGGGCCCGGCTACGCGCATAACAGGCACAATGTTGGCCAAATGGTCCTCGACGAACTGGCCTCCCGAATCGGGGGAAAGTTCAAGACGCACGCTTCCCGCGCCCAGATCCTCGAGGGGCGCATGGGAATCGGCGGCCCCCGTCTCGTCCTGGCAAAGCCGATGACCTACATGAACCTCTCGGGCGGCCCCGTGGCCAACCTTGCCAAGTTCTTCGGCATCGACTCCGCCCACGTCATTGCCGTGCACGACGAGATCGACATCCCCTTCGACACCGTCAAGCTCAAGCTCGGCGGGGGCGAGGGCGGACACAACGGGCTGCGCGACATCTCCAAGGCCCTGGGCACCAAGGACTACCTGCGGGTGCGCGTGGGCGTGGGGCGGCCCCCGGGCCGCATGGAAACCGCGGACTACGTGTTGAAGGACTTCTCGAAGGATGAAAAGAAGGACCTTCCGTTCCTGACCGACACGGCGGCGGACGCCGTGGAGGAATTGGTGAACCACGGCCTGGAGCCGGCGCTGCGCAAGTTCCATGTTGCGTAATGGGAACGTGTATCGCTTGGTGAAGCATTTTGCGTGATTTCCGCGATTTGTTCAACGATCTTGCGACTCTTACACTGATCTAGTGCCGTTTCGGCCCCAAGACGAGGGGTCGGCAGCGGGAGGCCTCCGAGACTGGGCCACCCCCCACCCGCTGCCGACCTCTTTTTTGTGCCCGGGAACGGGCCCCTTGCGCAGTGGTAAGGGTTCACTTATGTGCCATGACGGCCTGGACGTGGGAGAATTAGCGAAGCAAATGATGCCGTAATCACGATGCGGCCCGCGAAGACCTCCGCCCGATGGGCGAGGACGCACCCGCGGGCACATCCGGCATGGAACAACCTTCGGAGGATCCCAACGTGTCCAGTGCTTCGCCCACGACGCAAGATACCCTTCCCCGGCACCTGGATGACGTGGAGGTCTCCCGCCTGCGGGCCGACTTCCCCATCCTGGGGCGCAGCGTCAACGGTGTTCCGCTGACATACCTGGATTCCGGGGCCACCTCGCAAAAGCCAAGTTGCGTATACGAAGCCGAACAGCACTTCTACGAGAACTTCAATGCTGCGGTCCACCGCGGGGCCCACTCCCTGGCCGTCGAGGCCACCGACATCTTCGAGCAGGCCCGCACGGATGTTGCCGGTTTCATCGGTGCCAAGGACAACGAGGTCATCTGGACCTCCAACGCCACCGAGGCACTGAACCTGATCACCTATTCCTTCGGCAACGCCAGCGCCGGCCTCGGGGGAGAAGCAGCCCGGGCCTTTGCCCTGGAGGCGGGGGACGAGATCGTCGTCACCGAGCTCGAGCACCACGCGAACCTGATCCCGTGGCAGGAACTGGCCCTGCGCACCGGAGCCACCCTGAAGTACATTCCCGTCGATGACTCCGGTGCCCTGCGCATGGACCTGGCCGGCTCGATCGTCACCCCGGCCACCAAGGTGCTCGCCTTCACCCACGTCTCCAACGTCCTGGGCACCGTGACCGATGTCCCCGCACTGGTGGCACTGGCCCGCAACGTCGGGGCGTTGACCGTCCTGGACGGCTGCCAGTCGGTCCCGCACCTGCCGGTGGACGTCAAGCAGCTCGACGTGGACTTCATGGCGTTCTCCGGGCACAAGATGCTCGGCCCCACCGGGATCGGCGGGCTGTACGGCCGCGCCGAGCTGCTGAACGCCATGCCGCCCTTCCTCACGGGAGGGTCCATGATCACGTCCGTGACCATGGAGAAGGCCGAATACCTGCCCGCCCCGATGCGCTTCGAGGCCGGCACCCAACGGATCTCGCAGGCCCACGCGCTGGCCACCGCGGTTTCCTACCTGCAAGAGGTCGGCATGGACCGCATCGCCGCCTGGGAGGAACTGCTGGGCGAGCGCATGCTCACCGGACTGGGAACCATCCCCGGCGTGCGCGTCCTGGGCCCGGCCCCGGGGGCAGCCCGCATCGGCACCGCGCCCTTCGTGGTCGAAGGCGTGCACCCGCACGACGTGGGCCAGTTCCTGGACTCGCGCGGCGTGGCCGTGCGGGTCGGGCACCACTGTGCCCAACCGCTGCACCGCGCGCTGGGCGTCGTCTCCAGCACCCGGGCCAGCACCTATCTTTACAACACCACCAGCGACATCGACCGCCTGCTCAACGCGGTGTCCGATGTGCGCGGATACTTCGGAGTCGGCAAATGAGCGATCTGGACCAGCTGTACCAACAAATCATCCTGGACCATGCCAAGACCCGGCACGGCGCCGGGTTGGTCGAGGCGCCCGAGGGCGTGGCCAGCGGCGAATCGATGCAGCACAACCCGGTGTGCGGGGACCATATCCGCCTGCGCATCCAGCTTGAGGGCACCCTCGTGAAGAACGTTTCCTGGGAGGGGGACGGTTGTTCGATCTCGATGGCCTCGGCCTCGGTGCTCAGCGAGATGGCCGAAGGCCTCGAACGCGATGAATTCATGGTCATCCTGGACGAGTTCCGCGAGCTGATGCGCTCGCGCGGGACCCGTGCCGGTGACGAGGAGATCCTGGGCGACGGTGCGGCCTTTGCCGGGGTCTCCAAGTTCCCCGCCCGGGTCAAGTGCGCCATGCTCTCCTGGGTGGCCGCCGAGGCCGCCCTGCTGGCCGCCAACGGCTAGGCCGTACGCCCCCATATGGCAAAGGGCCGGGTTGGCGGGCCACAGGAAATCCTGTGGCCCGCCAACCCGGCCCTTGTTTGTGCGGAGTCGGGCTAGGCGTTGTTCTCCGGAGCCTGGAAAACATCCGGGATGCCGTCCTTGTTCTCGTCCCGGGCGGCGCGTTCGTTCACCATGCGGTAGCGGCGGTCGCGTGGCCGCAGCCAGATCGTGCCGAGGATCGCGGCCAGCAATGAACCCGTCAGGATCGCGACCTTGGCATGGTCGTAGTGTGGCGAGGCCAGACCGAAGGACAGCTCGGAGACCAGCAGCGATACGGTGAAGCCGATGCCGGCAAGGAATGTCACGCCCAGGAGGTCGCCCCACTTGGTGTCGGGATCCAGGTTTGCCTTCGATGATCGGGTAACCAGCCACGTGGCGCCCAGGATGCCAATGGGCTTGCCGAACACCAGGCCGAAGACGATTCCCCAGAGCACGGGGTCGCCCAGGGCCGAGGCGAAGCCCTCGGCGCCGCCGACGGCCACGCCGGCCGAGAAGAACGCAAAGACCGGAACGCAGAAGCCGCTGGAGAGCGGGCGGAAGCGGTGCTCGAATTGTTCGGCCAGGCCCGGCTTGTCGATTTCGTGCTTGTTCTTGCGCAGCACCGGGACGCAGAAGCCCAGGACGACGCCGGCAATGGTCGAGTGGATGCCCGAGCCGAAGACCAGCGCCCAGCTCGCGATGCCCAGCGGCAGCAGGATGACCCAGGGCGCCCACAGATTCGCTGCGAAGAACCTCGGCCACATGTGGGTGAGGAAGGCGTAGAGGCCGATGGGTGCGATTGCCATCAGGAGGTACGGCGGGCGCAGGTCGTCGGTGAAGACGAAGGCGATGATGACAATGGCAATCAGGTCATCGACCACCGCGAGCGTCAGCAGGAAGATGCGCAGTGGGGAAGGCAGGTTCGACCCGATGACTGCAAGCACCGCAACCGCAAAGGCGATGTCGGTGGCGGTGGGGATGGCCCAGCCGCGCAGGGTTTCCCCGCCGGTAGAGGCATTCAGGACGGCAAAGATCAGGGCCGGGACCAGCACGCCGCCAAATGCCGCAGTCACCGGGACGATGGCGCGTTTCATGTCTCGCAGGTCCCCGGCGACGAATTCCTTCTTCAGCTCCAGGCCGACCAGGAAGAAGAACACCGCCAGCAGTCCGTCTGCGGCCCAGTGGCCGAGGGACAGGTTCAGATCGATGCCGAAGGCCTGGAAGCCGATGGTGAAATCGCGCAGTGCGAAGTAGCTGTCGGACGCGGGGGAGTTGGCCCAGATCAGCGCAATGACGGCGCCGATGATTAGTACGAGTCCGCCAACGGTCTCCTTGCGGAGGATCTCCCCGATGCGCAGGGACTCGGCGTAACTGCCGGGGCCAAAAACCGTCTTGGGTTTCGGTGTGGGCGTTTGGTTCATGGTCATCTTCAATTCTTTTCGGGGACGCTGAAGCTATCGCCGACCAGACTTCCCGGCACACCAGAAACCACAATAACGCCTAAACGTGTCCCGATGCACACCGAGGCAACGGCATGACCTCGAAAACGGGTGTCCCGTGGCCTCCGGCCGCTTCACGGTGAAGTCGTGAAAGACGCCGGGACCGGTGCCTGACGTGCCCTAACGGGCACGCACGCACCGGTCCCGGGAGACGGAACAAGCCCATCGAAGAAATCGGCAGACTGGTTCGGTCCGTTCCCTAGACGCGTTCGATCCAGGAGGACACCTTGGCGCCCTGCAGCGCCAGGGCCTTGGAAATGAACGGCTCGGCGGCCGAGGCGATCTTGCCGCCCACGAACGGGATGGAGGAAGACACGGTGGCCTCCACGCCCAGTGCGGAGCCCGCATCGGTGGCCTTCAGCGACTCGGTGCCCGACACCGATACCGGCAGCGAACCGACGGTGACCTTCAAGGTGGCCTCGCGCGAGCCGTCGGCGGCCGGGGCCGACCAGGACTCGATCTGGGTGACCTCCACGGACTGGCCCACGAACTTGCGGGCGATTTCCGGGGCGCGGTCGGTGGGCAGGGCGCGGACGGTGGTCAGCGTGAAGGCCGCGGCGGTGTCGCCGGAAACCTCGAAGCTCTTGAGCTCGCCGCCGACCAGGCCGGTCAGGTGCTCGGCGAAGTCGCGATCGGCAAGCGTGGCGATGACGGCGTCGGGGGCGTGTGTCAGGTCTGTGGTGGCGTTAAGGGCCATGGGGCAGGACTCCGTAGATTAGATTGGCCGAGCCAATGTTGATGCAACCCCACCAGCGTACCGGGCAAGGGCGAGCGCGGCGGTACGCTTGAATGGCGCACCCCGGGACCCGGCATGGATCTCGGGTACTTGTGTTGTGCGCCTACCCGGTCTTCGGAAAGGACCCCAGCCGATGGCGCTTCACGGCCTGCGCACCGCCCTGCGAGAAGACATCTCCTTTTCCCGCGTCAGATCCAATGCGGCCACGACCTACGCCGCGCGCGCCAACGAACTGGAGATCGCGGCCCCCGCCGGGATGCGCGCGGTCATCACCGCCGAGGCCGTCGAGGCACTGCGCACCAAGGTCTCCGGCGGCCTGCTGCTGGCGGTGACCGCCACCGGCCGCGAGGCCGAGGAACTGGTGGCCGGGCTGCACGGGTTCCTGCCCGCCGACGCGGTGGCGGAGTTCCCCTCCTGGGAAACCCTGCCCCACGAGCGGCTCTCCCCGCGTTCGGACACCGTGGGCCGGCGCCTGCACGTGCTGCGCCGGCTGGAAACCCGGGACCCGTCCCTGCAGGTCATCGTCGCCCCGATCCGCGCCGTCATCCAGCCGCTGGTCGCGGGCCTGGGCAAGCTGGAGCCCGTGGAGTTGGCGGTGGGGGACGAATACGAGTTCTCCGCCGTCGTCCGGGCCCTGGCCGACGCCGCCTACGCGCGGGTGGACATGGTCACGCACCGCGGCGAATTCGCCGTGCGCGGCGGCATCCTCGATGTCTTCCCGCCCACCTCCAACCACCCGGTGCGCATCGACTTCTTCGGGGACGAGATCGAGGCCATGCGCTACTTCTCCATCGCCGACCAGCGCTCGCTGGAGCACGAGGCACCCACCCGGATCCAGGCCCCGCCCTGCCGCGAACTGCTGATCACCCCCGCGGTGATGTCCCGGGCCGCGAAGCTGCAAACCCAAATGCCCGCCGCACGCGACATGCTCGCCAAGATCGCCGGAGGCGTCGCGGTGGAGGGCATGGAGTCCCTGGCCCCGCTGCTGGTCGATGCCATGGTCCCGCTGCTCTCGGTGCTGCCGGCCGAATCCATCGCCGTGGTCATGGAACCCGAACGGGTCCGGGCCCGGGCCCACGACCTGGAAGCCACCAACGCCGAATTCCTGGCCGCCGCCTGGGCCACGGCCTCCGACGGCGGGGCGGCACCCCTTGACCTGTCCCAGGCCCAGGCGCAGGCCGCGGTGGACGAACTGGAGGCCGGGAACTTCACCTCCCTGGCCGCCACCCGCACGCACGCGCAGGCCGCCGAGGTGTCCTGGTGGTCGCTGACCTCGCTGGGATCCGACGCGGAGCTGCTGCCCGAGGCCGACTCGATCCGCATCAACGCCCGCGAACCGCGCGGCTACCAGGGGGATGTGGCCGAGATGCTCGAGTTCATCTCCGGGCGCGTCAAGGACGACTGGTCCATCGTGGTGGCCACCGACGGCCCCGGCCCCGCCCAGCGCCTGGCCGAACTCTTCCACGACGCCGACATCCCCACCCACCGCATCAATTCCCTGGACGATGCGCCCACCCATGGGCTGATCGAAATCACCACCGCCGAGGCCGGGCGCGGGTTCGCCCTGGATTCGCTGAAGCTCGGCTTCCTCACCGAGGCGGACCTCTTGGGCCGTTCCAGCGCCTACGCCCCGCGCGGGGCCAAGCGGCTGGCGGCCAAGCGGCGCAACGCCGTGGACCCGCTGACGCTCACCGAGGGCGACTTCGTCGTCCACGAACAGCACGGCATCGCCAGGTTCGTGGAGCTGATCGCCCGCAAGGTCGCCGGCGGCAAAGATGCCAAGCGCGAATACCTGGTCCTGGAATACGCGCCCTCGAAGCGCGGGGCGCCGGGGGACAAGCTCTTCGTCCCCACCGACCAGCTGGACCAGGTCACCCGCTACGTCGGCGGGGAGGCCCCGACCCTGTCCAAGATGGGCGGCTCGGACTGGTCAAGCACCAAGTCCAAGGCGCGCAAGGCCGTCAAGGAGATCGCCGGGGATTTGATCCGGCTCTACTCCGCGCGCATGGCTTCCCGCGGCCACGCCTTCGCCTCCGACACGCCCTGGCAGTCGGAGCTGGAGGAGGCCTTCGCCTACGTGGAGACTCCCGACCAGCTGACCACCATCAACGAGGTCAAGGCCGACATGGAACGCGAGATCCCGATGGACCGGCTGGTCTCCGGGGACGTGGGCTTCGGCAAGACGGAGATCGCCGTGCGTGCCGCGTTCAAGGCGGTGCAGGACTCCAAGCAGGTCGCGGTGCTGGTGCCCACCACGCTGCTGGCCTCCCAGCACCAGCAGACCTTCACCGAGCGCTACTCCGGCTTCCCGGTGCGCGTGAAGACGCTCTCGCGCTTCCAGAGCGCCAAGGAGTCCAAGGACATCATCGAGGGGCTGAAGAACGGCACCGTCGACGTGGTCATCGGCACCCACCGGCTGCTTTCGGACACCGTGCAGTTCAGGGACCTGGGATTGGTGATCGTCGACGAGGAGCAGCGCTTCGGCGTCGAGCACAAGGAGCAGCTCAAGAAGATGCGCACCAACGTGGATGTGCTCTCGATGTCCGCGACCCCGATCCCGCGCACCCTGGAGATGTCGCTGACCGGCATCCGCGAGACCTCCACGCTGGCGACCCCGCCGGAGGAACGGCACCCGGTGCTCACCTACGTGGGCCCGCGCACCGACAAGCAGATCTCCGCGGCCATCCGCCGCGAGCTGATGCGCGACGGGCAGGTCTTCTTTGTACACAACCGCGTCTCCTCCATCGACAAGGTCGCCGCCGAGCTGCGCGAGCTGGTCCCCGAGGCCCGCGTGGAGGTGGCGCACGGCAAGATGAGCGAGTCCCGGCTGGAGAAGATCATCCAGGACTTCTGGGAGAAGAAGTTCGACGTGCTGGTTTCCACCACCATCATCGAGACCGGCCTGGACATCTCCAACGCCAACACGCTGATCGTGGACCGGGCGGACAACTACGGGCTGTCCCAGCTGCACCAGCTGCGCGGGCGCGTGGGCCGCGGCCGGGAGCGGGCGTACGCCTACTTCCTGTGGAACGCGGAGAAGCCGCTGGGCGAGGTCGCCCTGGAGCGGCTCAAGGCCGTCGCGGCGCACAACGAGCTGGGTTCGGGCTACCAGCTGGCGATGAAGGACCTGGAGATCCGCGGGGCGGGCAACCTGCTCGGCGGGGAGCAGTCCGGGCACATCGCCGGGGTCGGCTTCGATTTGTATCTGCGCCTGGTCGGCGAGGCGGTGGCCGATTTCAAGGGCGAGGCCGACGAGAAGACCGCGGAGATGAAGATCGAGCTGCCGGTCAACGCGCACCTGCCGCACGACTATGTGCCCGGGGAGCGTTTGCGCCTGGAGGCCTACCGGAAGATCGCCGCGGCGACCGACTTCACGGCGCTGGCCGATGTCCTGGCGGAGCTGGTGGACAGGTACGGACAGCCGCCGGCCCCGGTGGCGAACCTGCTGGAGGTCGCCCGGATCCGCATCCGCGCCCGGGCCCTGGGCCTGACCGACGTGGCGATGATGGGCAACGCGATCAAGTTCGCCCCTGCGGCCATCGCGGATTTGCCCGACTCGCGGCAGCTGCGCCTGGCCCGGATGTACAAGGGCGCCGCCGACAAGCCGGCACTGAACGCCATCGTGATCCCGAAGCCGCAGTCCTCGCCGGTCGGTGGACGGGACCTGGTGGATGAGAAGATCCTGGAATGGGTCTCATCGGTGCTGTCCAACATCTTCGAGGTCGAGGCGCCGCGCGCCAAGGTCTGACCGGTGCCGGAGATGCCGATGCCGGGCGTGCCCGCACCCTGGCGGGGCGGCCGCCCGGCATCGGAGCCTTTGGGTCTGCGGAGCGGTTCCTAGGCGGTGGCCGTTTCGCCGTGGTGGATCAGCACCGGGCACTTGGCGTGGGCGGCCAGCGAGCTGGACACCGAACCCATGACCAGGCCCTTGAAGCCGCCGCGTCCGCGCGTGCCCAGCACCAGCATGGCCGCGTCCTTGGAGGCCTCGATCAGGTTGGGGGCCGCCGGGCCCATAATGACCTCGCGCTCCAGGTTGGCCGGGATGTCCTCGCCGAAGGCCTCGGCGATCGACTTTTCCAGGGCGTCTCGGGCGTCCTGCTCCGGCGCCCACTCCGGGGTGTAGTCCTCCAGCGCGATGCGCGGCAGCCACGAGGAGAAGGCCACCAGGTCGTGGCCCAGGGATGCTGCCAGGGACGCGGCATAGCGCAGCGCGGAGATGGATTGCGCCGAACCGTCAACGCCGACAACGATCTTGCGAACAGTGTTTTCCATGGTGAAATGCTCATTTCCTCAATCGGGGAAGGCTGGTCCAACGGGACCCAGAGGTCCTGTTGGACTCATCATACCCTTGCCCACCAGTGTCTTTCTACGAGCTGTAGAAGAATGGTGGCGCTGCCCCGCGCTGCCGGAACACGGGAAACCCGCCCCGCGGGCGGCGGCCGGCGCACCGCATGCAAAAAGGAGGCCGGGGCGCCGCTGGCACCAACACCGGTGCACCTGGTGGTGCGCGGGTCTTGATGCTGCGTGGCGCTCCGGCCTCCTCGGGGAAAGCCGTGCGGGAAACTAGTCCTGCTGCGAAGCGGTCTTCGACGGGTTCTTGTCCGACATGCCCAGGATGTGCTGCGGGATGCCGAAGGCCAGGATGGCCAGCACGAAGCAGGAGATGCCCGGGATCCAGGCGTTTTCCAGCGTCCAGAACGACAGCGAGTAGAGGCAGCCAAGGAACAGGATGAAGAACACCGCGAAGGCGATGAGGTTTCCGGCCAAGCGGCCCTGGCCCGAGTGGGCTACGTTCTTGCCGTTCGAGTACACAGCGATTCTCCTAAAATGGTCTGGTTTCAATGCGCGTTCGAAGGTACGTGATCAGTAGCCTTCGGCGCCTTGTTCACCCTCCACAATAGCAACTCCCGAGCTGGAACCAAGACGCGTGGCCCCGGCATCGATCATGGCACGGGCGGTTTCCAGCGAGCGGACCCCGCCGGAGGCCTTGACGCCCAGATCCGGGCCGACGGTTGCGCGCATCAACGCCACGTCCTCGACCGTGGCGCCGCCGCCGCCAAAGCCCGTGGAGGTCTTCACGAAGTCGGCTCCCGCACGCACCGAAGCGCGGCAGGCCAGGACCTTTTCGTCGTCGCTGAGCATCGAGGTTTCGATGATGACCTTCAGGATCGCCCCGCCCTCATGCACGGCATCGGCAATGGCGGAAATGTCGGCCACCAGCGCCTCCTCGTCCCCGGCCCGTGCCGCGGCGATGTTGATGACCATGTCGATCTCGTTGGCGCCGTCGGCGATGGCCCCGCGGGCCTCGAAGACCTTGGATGCGGTGGGGGTCGCGCCGAACGGGAAGCCGATCACCGAGCAGGTCAGCACCCCGGAACCGGCAAGTGCGGCGCTCACGGTGGAAACCCAGATCGGGTTCACGCACACGGAGAAGAACCGGTACTTGGCGGCCTCGGCGCAGATGCGTTCGATGTCGGCGCCGGTGGCGTCGGCGTTCAGGATCGTGTGGTCGATGTACGAGGCGATGTTGGTGTCGTTGGTGCTCATGGCGTGTGTATCAGGCTCCTGGTCGTGATGGGGAAGGGGAATGTGCGGGAGAGCGGGGCTCACCCGTGGAGCAGGTCCGCGAGTTCCTGCTTGATGCGCCCCAGCGACCCGGTGGCCGCGGCGCGGGCCGCCGGAAGCCCGGCGGGGCCGGCCACGGCGGTGATGGTTTCAAGGTAGCACTTGAGCTTCGGCTCGGTGCCCGAGGGGCGCACGATCACCCGGGTGTTGGCCGCGGTGGCAAAGAGCAGCCCGTCGGTCGGCGGCAGGTTCGCCCCCAGGGACAGATCCTCGAACCCTGTGACTTCTTCCCCGCCCAGGGTGGCCGGCGGGGCCGAGCGCAACGCGGCCATCATGGTGTCCAGCAGCCCCAGGTCAGCCACGCGCACCGAGAGCTGGTCGGTGGTGTGCAGCCCGTGGGCCAGCGCCAGGGAATCGAGTACCTCGGGGAGCGAGGACCCGGCGGCCTTGAGCTCGGCGGCGTAGTCGGCCAGCAGCAGCGCGGCGGAGAGCCCGTCCTTGTCGCGCACCAGGGCCGGTGCCACGCAATAGCCCAGCGCCTCCTCGTAGCCGAAGGCCAGGGCGGGCACGCGGGAAATCCACTTGAACCCGGTCAGCGTGTTCTCGTGCGCCAGGGAATGGGCCGCGGCGATGGAGGCAAGCATGCGCGAGGAGACGATGGAGTTGGCCAGCACCGTGCCCGCCGCGGCCTTCGCGGCGGCGCGGTCGCCCAGCAGCCAGCCAAGCTCGTCCCCGCGCAGCATCCGCCAGCCGGTGCCCTCAAACTTGACGGCCGCGGCGCAGCGGTCCGCATCGGGGTCGTTGGCGATGACCAGGTCGGCATCGGTGGCCCCGGCCAGGGCGAGCGCGAGGTCAAGGGCGCCGGGTTCCTCCGGGTTCGGGAAGGAGACTGTGGGGAAATCCGGGTCGGGCTCGGCCTGCTCGGCCACCAGGCGCACCCGCGAGAAGCCCGCCTGCCCCAGGGCCTGGGCCATGGTGTGCCCGCCGACCCCGTGCATCGGGGTCAGCACGATCCGCAGGGACTCCCGTGCCGCCGCCAGCGAGTCGCTTGCCGTGCCGTCTGCCCGGGGGACCACCGAGGCGATGGCATCCAGATAGGCGCCCTCCACGTCCCCGGGCGCCCCGGCGCCGGGCAGCACCTCCCAGCCGTCGGCGGCCAGCGCGATGTTCGCCATGGGTTCGTCGTGGTTGATCCGTGCGGCGATCTGCGCATCCATGGGAGCGACGATCTGCGCGCCCTGGCCCCACCCGGTTTCGACGCGCCCGCCCAGATAGACCTTGTAGCCGTTGTCGGCCCGCGGATTGTGGCTGGCCGTGACCATGATCCCGGCCTCGGTGCCCAGCTCGCGCACGGCCCAGGCCAGCACCGGGGTGGGCAGGGCCGAGGGCAACAGCTGCACCTGGATCCCGGCGGCGGTGAGCACCGCGGCGGACTCGCGGGCAAAGACATCCGAGTTGTGCCTCGCGTCGTAGCCGATGACAGCGCGCGGAATATAGGCGCCGTCGGCAGTGGCCAGCAGGAAGCGCCCGATGCCGGCGGCGGTGCGGCGCACCACCATCGAGTTCATCCGGTTCGGCCCGGCGCCGAGCTCCGCGCGCAGCCCCGCGGTGCCGAAGGCCAGGTTCCCCGCGAAGCGGTCCGCCAGCTCGGCGTGCGCGGCCCGGTCACCGGCGGCAACCTTCGCGCACAGTGCCCTCAGCTGCGCGGCGGTGGCGGCGTCGGGATCCTGGTCCGCCCAGGCGGCGGCACGATCCAGCAAGGCGGTATCCGGTGCGGGGCTGCTCATGTGGCTGACTTCCTTTGTGCGACGGGTTCTTGGGTGCGGGGTGCTCGGTGGCGGCTAGAGCTTGGCGACGATGTCGGCCAGCAACGCGGAGATCCGCGGGCCGGCGGCTTGGCCTGCCTCGATGACCTCTTCGTGGCTCAGCGCGGTGGCGGAGATGCCGGCGGCCAGATTGGTGACCAGGGAGATGCCGAAGACCTCCAGGCCCGCGTGGCGTGCGGCGATGGCCTCCAGCGCGGTGGACATGCCCACCAGGTCGGCGCCGATCGCCTTGGCGTAGCGCACCTCGGCGGGGGTCTCGTAGTGCGGGCCGGTGAATTGCGCGTACACGCCCTCGTCCAGGGACGGGTCGACCTCGCGGGCCAGGTCACGGATGCGCGAGGAGTACAGGTCGGTCAGATCCACGAACGTCGCACCCTCCAGCGGGGAGGCGGCGGTGAGGTTGATGTGGTCGGCAATCAGCACCGGGGTGCCCGGGGTCCAGGCGGGGTTCAGCCCGCCGCAGCCGTTGGTCAGCACCAGGGTCTTGGCCCCTGCCGCGGCGGCGGTGCGCACCCCGTGGACCACGGCGCGCACGCCCTTGCCCTCGTAGTAGTGGGTGCGGGCGCCAAGCACCAGCACGCGCTTGCCGCCATTGGCAAGCACCGAGGAAATCGTGCCGACGTGCCCCGGGACCGCGGCGGGGTGGAAGCCGGGCAACTCGGTGGCGTCGATGCGGTGGGTGGTCTCGCCGATCAGGTCCGCCGCCTCGCCCCATCCGGAGCCCAGCACCAGGGCGATGTCATGGGTCGGGACGCCGGTGAGTTCGGCGATCTTGGCGGCGGCGGCGGTGGCCAGGTCAAAGGGGGCGGATTCGTTGTTGATCACGGGGTTAAACCTACCGGCGGAACCCCGCATTGTCAGGTGGCCGGTGCCCGGCGCCCGGCGCCCGACCCGCGCGCGGCCGATTGCCGTGCGTGCCCCAGCGTGTGCGTTGTGCACTTAACCGCGCGGTAGGGAAGAATGGGGGATCGTGAGTGCACAACGCGATTTCAATTCCCCCAGGCTGGTAATACTCGGCGGTGGCCCCGGTGGCTACGAGGCCGCGATGGTCGGCGCCCAGCTCGGCGCCCAGGTCACCATCGTCGAACGAGCGGGAATGGGCGGCTCCGCCGTGCTGACCGACGTCGTCCCGTCCAAGACCCTGGTGGCCACGGCCGATGCCATGCGCAGGGTCACCGGCGCGCGCGAATTCGGCGTCGAGGTCGGCGACGCGGACACCGAGGCGGTCGCCGACCTCTCCGTGGTGAACTCCCGCCTGCTGGAGCTGGCCCGCGAGCAGTCCTCGGACATCCACATGGGCCTGGAGCGCGTCGGGGTGCGCGTGGTCATCGGCGAGGGCAGGCTGCTCGACGCCTCCACCGTCGAGGTTGCCCGCGCCGACGGCAGCACCGAGACCATCGAGGCCGACGCGCTGCTGGTTTCCGTTGGCGCCCACCCGCGCGAGCTGCCCACCGCGATTCCCGACGGGGAGCGCATCTTCAACTGGACCCAGGTCTACAACCTCAAGGAAATCCCCGAGCACCTGATCGTTGTCGGTTCCGGTGTCACGGGTGCCGAGTTCGCCTCGGCCTACAATCTCTTGGGCACCAAGGTCACCCTGGTGTCCTCGCGCGACCGCGTGCTTCCCGGCGAGGATGCCGACGCCGCCGAGGTCCTCGAAGAGGCCTTCAAGCTCAACGGCGTCAACGTCGTGGCAAAGTCCCGCGCCGAGGCCGTGGAACGCGACGGCGACACCGTCAAGGTCACCCTGGGCGACGGCCGGGTCATCGTGGGCAGCCACTGCCTGGTGGCCGTCGGATCGATCCCCAACACCGCAGGCATCGGGCTGGAGGAAGCGGGCATCAAGCTCTCCGAGTCCGGCCACATCCAGGTCGATGGCGTTTCGCGCACCACCGCCACCAACGTCTACGCCGCGGGCGACTGCACCGGCGTGTTCGCGCTGGCCTCGGTCTCCGCGATGCAGGGGCGCATTGCCATGGCGCACCTCCTGGGCGACTCGGTCAAGCCGCTGAAGCTCAACGAGGTTTCCTCCAACATCTTCACCTCCCCGGAAATCGCCACGGTCGGCGTCACCGAGCGGATGGTCGACGAGGGCAAGTACCAGGCCGACATCATCAAGTTGGATTTGGCGACCAATGCCAGGGCCAAGATGATGAACGTGACCCAGGGCTTCGTGAAGATCATCGCGCGCCGCGGCTCCGGAACCGTCATCGGCGGCGTCGTGGTCGCCCCGCGCGCCTCCGAGCTGATCTTCCCGATCGCCCTGGCGGTGCACAACAAGCTGCACGTCGATGACATTGCCGAGACCTTCTCGGTCTACCCTTCGCTCTCCGGCTCCATCTCCGAGGCGGCGCGCCGCCTGCACGTCCACCTCTAGGACCCTCCGCCGGCACGCCGGCACCGTGGCCGAACCGCCGCAATGTGCACCGACCCTGGTGCCCGTTGCGGCGGTTCGTTCTTTTTTGCCCGCATTCGGTGCCGCCCCGTGGCATGCTGGTGCACGGAACGGGTGAGATCCGCAGCACACTTGTCCAAATAGTGGAAGGACTGTCCGCAGAGTGGACGTCCAACCTAAACTTGTCACGTAGTAACTTGCAGGAATCCACCAAGAGAATCACGAGCCCATGTCCAACAAGACCGCGGTCGTCGCACCGAAGGAAAACACACGCGGACGCGTGCTGTTTGCCAGCCTCATCGGCACCACCATTGAATTTTTCGACTTCTACGCCTATGCCACCGCATCGGTGCTGGTTTTCCCGACGCTGTTCTTCCCGAACGCCTCGAACGTCAACGCGATCCTGTCCTCGTTCGCGATCTTCGGTGTGGCCTTCGTGGCCCGCCCCGTTGGTTCGGTGCTCTTCGGGCACTTCGGCGACAAGGTCGGACGCAAGGGAACCCTGGTGGCCTCGCTGCTGCTCATGGGCATCGCCACCTTCTTGATCGGCTTCCTGCCCGCGGCCCAGGGCAACTTCGTGGTGCTGGCCCCGCTGATGCTGGTGCTGCTGCGCTTCGCACAGGGACTGGCCCTGGGCGGGGAATGGTCAGGCGCAGCGCTGCTGGCCACCGAGAACGCCCCGGCGAACAAGCGCGCCATCTACGGCACGTTCCCGCAGCTGGGTGCGCCCATCGGCTTCATCATCGCCAACCTGATCTTCGTGGGCCTGCAGCTGGGCCTGACCCCCGAGCAGTTCATGGCCTGGGGCTGGCGCGTGCCGTTCATCCTCTCGGCCGTGATGGTTGCCGTGGGCTTGTGGGTCCGGCTCAAGCTGGTCGAATCACTGTCCTTCCAGAAGGTCGTGGCGCAGGACAAGGTTGCCAACTCGCCGTTCAAGACCACCATGAAATACCACTGGCGCCCGACGCTGGCGGGCACGTTCATCATGCTGGCCACCTACGTGCTCTTCTACCTCACCACCTCCTTCACGCTGACCTACGGCACCTCGCCGGCCACCGTGGAAGTGGCCCGCGCCGCCGCCGAGGCCAAGGGCAAGGTCTTTGACGCGGCCGCCGAGGCCGCCTTCGTTCCGGGCCTGGGCATCGCGCGCCCCGAGTTCCTGACCATGCTGATCATCGGCGTCGTCTTCTTCGGCATCTTCACCGTCGTCTCCGGCCCGCTGGCCGAGAAGTTCGGCCGCCGCAAGTTCCTGATCTGGGTCACCCTGGGCATCTTGCTCTTCGGCGCGACCTGGACCCTGATGTTCGGCCCCGGCAAGGGTGCGGCGATGGCCGGCCTGGTCATCGGCTTCACGCTCATGGGCCTGACCTTCGGGCCCATGGCGGCCTACCTGCCCGAGCTGTTCCCCTCGAACGTGCGCTACACCGGATCGGCCATCGCCTACAACATGTCCTCGGTCATCGGTGCGGCTCCCGCGTCGTTCGTGGCCATTGCGCTGTGGCAGTTCGGTGGCGGCAACACCGTCTGGGTGGGCGTCTACCTGGCCGCTGCCGCGGTGCTCACGCTCATTGCCCTGTTCCTGACCAAGGACACCACCAACGTCGACTTCGAGAACAACGTCTCCTAGCACCGGCTTCGACCGCTGCCCGCCATCCCCACGGACGGCGGGCAGCGTGCGTTAACGCCTGGGCGGCTACTCGCCCACCCTCCCGTCGAGGCATTCGCGCAGCAGGTCCGCATGGCCGTTGTGCCGGGAGTACTCCTCGATGAGGTGCACCAGGATCCAGCGCACCGGAACCGTCCCGTGGCATCCGGCGGCACCGCACGATCCAGTGGCTCGGAGTCCAGGGCGGCATCGGCAAAGGCCGTCTCGGCCTTCCACGCGGCGCGGGACAGTGCCACCATCCGGGCATCGGGTGCCGGGAAGCCGAAATCGCTGCCGTTCCCGTCCGGGCCCCGGTACAGCTGCGGTGCCGGGGCCCCGGCCAGGCAGGCGCGGAGCCGGAACCGCTCCACGTCGCTCAGGTGCCGCACCAGGCCCAGCAGGGACAGCCCGGAGGGCGGCACCGCGCGGGTGCCCAGCTCAGCCGCGGTGAGCCCGGCGCACTTGAGCACCAGGGTGCGGCGTTGGTGGCCCAGGAATCACGTCAGGGTTTCGCGCTCGCTGCCGCGCGCCGGCGGGTCGGTGCGCGGATCCGGCGCAGGCACCGCCAGATCTGCTGCTGACATGGGCACCAGCCTATGGCCGAACGCCCGCCTCCGAGACAACGCGCGCGGGGGATTGGAAGGAATTCAGCGAACCGGCGTCAACAAGACAAGCAGTGGCACGATAATGCGAAAGGGCGGCCCGGTCTCCACGAGGAAGACCGGGCCGCCCTGTTCGGTGCGGTGTCCGGGCGGTGCTACTCGCCGATGGAGGCCAGCACGGTTCCGGCCGAGACGGTGTCTCCCGGAACGGCGCTGAGCCCGGAGACCACCCCGTCGCAGTGCGCGGTCAGCGGCTGTTCCATCTTCATGGCCTCCAGGACCACGATCAAGTCGCCCTCGGAGACGGTGTCCCCGTCGGCCACGGCGACCTTGACGATGGTGCCCTGCATGGGGGAGACCAGGTCCGTCCCGGAGCTGCCGGCTGCGGCGGTGGAGCGCGAGGAACGCTTCTTCTTCCGCGTTTTGCCGTTGGGCGACGAAGACATGGTGCCCAGGGATGCGGGCAGCACGACCTCCAGGCGCTTGCCGCCGACCTCGACGGTGATGGCGTTGCGCCCCTCGTCCTCACCGGGGGTGCCGGCGGTGGCCGGGTCCCAGGCGGGGATCTCGTTGGAGAACTCGGTCTCGATCCAGCGGGTGTGGATGGAGAACGGGCCCGATTCCGGGGTGAATGCAGCATCGGCCATCACTGCGCGGTGGAAGGGCAGCACCGTGGGCATGCCCTCGATGCGGAACTCGTCCAGCGCGCGGCGGGCGCGGGCGGCGGCCTGGGCCCGGGTGGCGCCGGTGACGATCAGCTTGGCGATCATCGAGTCGAAGTTCCCCGAGACGGTTTCCCCCGCCTCGACGCCCGAGTCGATGCGCACGCCCGGCCCGGTGGGCAGGTTCATGGTGGTGATGGTGCCCGGTGCCGGCATGAAGCCGCGCCCGGCATCCTCGCCGTTGATGCGGAACTCGAAGGAGTGCCCGCGCACCTCGGGGTCGGTGTAGCCCAGAGCCTCGCCGCGGGCCAGCCGGAACTGCTCGCGCACCAGGTCGATGCCGGTGACCTCCTCGGAGATGGTGTGCTCGACCTGCAGGCGGGTGTTGACCTCCAGGAAGGAAATGACCCCGTCCTGGCCCACGAGGAACTCGCAGGTGCCCGCTCCCACGTAGCCTGCCTCGCGCATGATGGCCTTGGACGCCTCGTAGAGGCGGGTGTTCTGTTCCTCGGTCAGGAACGGCGCGGGGGCCTCCTCGACGAGCTTCTGGTTGCGGCGCTGCAGCGAGCAGTCGCGGGTGGAAACCACCACGACGTTGCCGTGCACGTCGGCCAGGCACTGGGTCTCCACGTGGCGCGGGGCATCCAGGAAGCGTTCGACGAAGCATTCGCCGCGCCCGAAGGCGGCAACGGCCTCGCGGACCGCCGAGTCGTAGAGCTCGGGGATTTCCTCGCGGTTGCGCACGACCTTGATGCCGCGTCCGCCGCCGCCGTAGGCGGCCTTGATGGCCAGCGGGAGCCCGTGCTCGTCGGCGAATGCCAGCACCTCGTCGGTGGAGGCGACCGGATCCTTGGTGCCGGGAACCAGCGGGGCGCCGACCTTTTCGGCCAGGTGGCGGGCCCGGACCTTGTCGCCCAGCTGGTCGATGGCCGAGGGCGGGGGACCGATCCAGGTCAGCCCGGCATCGATCACGGCCTGGGCGAAGATGGCGTTTTCCGCGAGGAAGCCGTAGCCCGGGTGCACCGAGTCCGCGCCGGAGCGCTTGGCGACCTCGAGGATCTTGCTGATGTCCAGGTAGGACTCCGCCGCGGTGGAACCGCCCAGGGAATAGGCCTCGTCGGCCAGACGGGAATGCAAGGCATCGCGGTCCGGTTCGGCGTACACGGCAACCGATCCAATGCCCTCATCGCGGGCGGCGCGGATGATGCGTACGGCGATTTCTCCGCGATTGGCGATGAGAACCTTCGTCAAATGACTCATGGCAGGGGCTATCTCCTTAAATATGCTCTTGTGGAGCCTACCTGCGTTTGTGGGATGTGCACCCCCAAAACCCCCTGTGTCGGGAGTAGGTCGTGATTTCTTTGTAGGAGTCCTACAACAGTTTGCCGCTGCGGCACGTGTAGCGAAGGTGCCCGCCCTCGAGCTGCCAACCACGACCGAGGGCCCGCACCGGGTTTCGGTGCGGGCCCTCGGGCGGTGCCATGCCTGGTTAGACCCAGACGTCGGAGATCGACAGTTCGGCCTCGTGCAGCAGCTCGCGCAGCGTGGCCACGTTCAGCCCGATCACGGTGTGCGGGTTGCCCTCGATGCCGCGGATGAAAGCGGCCCCGCGCCCGTCGATGGTGAACCCGCCGGCGCACGGCAGCGGTTCGCCGGTGGCCACGTAGGCAGCGATCTCCTCCGCGTCGACCTGCTCGAAGTCCACGCGGGTCGAGGAGACGGCGCCGATGGTCGCCCCGGAACCGCCGTCCCCGTCCTCCTCGGAGCGGTTGTCGATGAGCCAGTGGCCGGTGTGCAGGATTCCTGACTTCCCGCTCATGGCCGCCCAGCGTTCGGTGGCGACTTCCGCGGTATACGGCTTGCCGTAGATCACGCCCTCGAACTCGAAGACCGAGTCGCAGCCCAGCACCACCGCGCCGTCGGCCTCTTCGGTGGAGGCGACGTCCTCGGCCTTGGACTTGGCCAGCAGCAGCGCGGTGTCCGCCGGGCCCAGCTCGCCGAAGCGCTCGACGGCGCTTGCCAGTGCCGCGTCCTCGTCAACCGCGGAGACCTGGACGGCGAAGTCGATCCCGGCGTCGGTGAGCACCTTGGCCCGTCCCGGGGAGGCCGAGGCCAGCACCAGCAACGGCAGGTCCTCGGGGTTCTCGATTTCCCCGCGCGGATCGGTGGCGGTGGCGTTGGTGCTGGGGTTCAGGTTCTGGCTCATGCATCAACCG
This sequence comes from Arthrobacter sp. AQ5-05, assembly GCF_003287975.1. GTDB lineage: Bacteria > Actinomycetota > Actinomycetes > Actinomycetales > Micrococcaceae > Paeniglutamicibacter. Next base: position 252,690 of record NZ_QMKQ01000002.1, on the reverse strand, counting down.
TATCCCGGGCGGAGGGCCCCTGGGGTCCGTGTCCGTCACCGTGGCCCGCATCCGGTGCCTCGGCCCCGTCCGTCCCGTCGGCGGTGCGCGCGGCGATCTTCGAACCCTCCACGTCCACATCCGGCAGGATCTTGTCGAGCCAGCGCGGGATGTACCAGGCGCGGTGCCCCAGCAGGTGCATGATCGCCGGGGTCAGTGTCATGCGCACGATGAACGCGTCAAAGAGCACGCCGATCGCCAGCGAGAACCCGATGGCCCGGATCATCGTCAGGTGCGAGAACACGAACCCGGCGAACACCGAGGTCATGATCAACGCCGCGGCGGTGACCACCGGGGCCGAGTGGGCGAAGCCCGAGCGCACCGCGGCGCGCGCCGGCTGACCGTGCGCGAAGGACTCGCGCATGCCGGCCACCAGGAACACCTGGTAGTCCATGGCCAGCCCGAACAGGATGCCGGTGAGCAGGATCGGCAGGAAGCTCATGATCGGCCCCGGCACGTTCACGTCGAAGAAGCCGCCCAGCCAGCCGAATTGGTAGACCGCCACGGTGGCGCCGAAGGCGGCCAGCAAGGAGAGCAGGAAGCCGGCGGTTGCCAGCAGCGGCACCACGATCGAGCGGAAGACCAGCAGCAGCAGGACCAGCGAGAGCCCCACGACGATGCCGATGTACATCGGCAGCGCCTCGGCCAGCTTTTCCGAGACATCCACCTGCGCGGCGACCTGCCCGGTCACCGCGATCTGCGATCCGGTGGCCTCCTTGATTCCGGGCGCCGCGTCGCGCAGCTCGTGCACCAGTGCCTCGGTTTCGGCGCTGGCCGGCCCCGCATCCGGGATCACCTGGATCGCACCGAGGTTCCGTGCGTCGTTGACCTGCACCGGGATCGCTGCCACGACGCCCGGGATCTTGCGCACCGCGTCGGCGACATCGAGGTTCGCCGCATCCGCACCGCGGGCATCCAGCCCGGCCGGCAGGTCGGCGAGCACCAGCAGCGGGCCGTTGTAGCCCGCCCCGAACGCGTCGCTCATCTGCTCGTACGCCTTGTAGGCGCCCGAGTCCACCGGTTCGGCGCTGCCGTCGGGCAGTGCGGTGCGCAGCTGCAGCGCCGGCAGCGCCACGATGGCCAGGACCGCGATGGACGCGATGGCGGCGATCCACGGGCGGCGGGTGACCACCGCGCCCCAGCCGCGGTTGCCCGCGTCGTTGCGCGGGGCCCGGGCCTGCGCCGCGCCGGCCGCATCCCGGCGGGCCCAGGCCCGCTTGGAGACCAGACGGGTGCCGATGATCCCCAGCAGTGCCGGGGTCAGGGTGATCGCGATCAGCACCGCCATCATCACGGTGAACGCGGCGGAGAAGCCCAGCACGGCCAGGAACGGGAGCCCCGGCACGGCCAGTGCGGACAGCGCGATGACCACGGTCAGCCCGGCAAACACCACGGCGTTGCCGCTGGTGCCGGTGGCCCGGGCGATGGATTCGCCCAGCGGCACGCCCTCCAACAGCTGGCGGCGGTGCCGGTGCACGATGAACAGCGAGTAGTCGATGCCCACCGCCAACCCCAGCATCAGTGCCAAGGCCGGGGTGATCGAGGCCATCTCGATGAGCGAGGACAGTGCGAGGGTTCCGCCGACGCCGGCGCCCACCCCGAGCACCGCCATGAGCAGCGGCAACCCGGCGGCGACCAGGGTGCCGAGCATGACCAGCAGCACCGCGGCGGCCACGGCCAGGCCGATGATTTCGGCGGCCCCGAAGATCGAGGAGAGGTCCTGCAGGATCTCCTTGGAGAAGAGCACCTCGACGCCGGCGGCCTCGGGCCCGGCGGCAATGGACTGGATGTCGGCGCGCTGCGCGGTGGAAAGCGCGTCGGCCGAGCCGGCGAACGTCACGTGCGCCACGGCGGTGGAACCGTCCGCGGAGATGAAGCGCATGCCAGCCGAGGCACCGGCCTGGCGCTCGGCGAACGCCAGTTCGGCGCGACCCGCGGCCAGGTCCTTGGCGCCGGCCTCAAGCTTTGCCTCGGCATCGGGCAGCGCCGCGGTCTTCTCGTCCACGGTCTTTTGCCCCGCGACCAGCTTGGCCTGGTTCTCCTCGATGGCCTTCTGGCCCGCGGCCAGCTTGGCGGCATTCGTGTCGATCTCGGCCTGCCCGGCACGCAATTGCGCCTGGCCGGCGGAGATCTTCGCCGCTGCGGCCTGGATCTTGGAGCGGTTGGCGGCCAGTTCCTTGGCCCCGGCGTCCAGCTTTGCCTTGGCTGCGGGAAGCTTCGCGGCACCCGCCTCCAGTTCGGCCTTCTTGGCCTTCAGCGTCGCCTGCCCGGTGGCCAGTTCCTTGGCCCCGGCATCGAGCTTCGCCTTCGCGGCGTCCAAGGCCTTCAGGCCCTCGAGGCCCCGGGTGACCCGGGACAGCGTGCCTTCCAGGGATTCCTTCTGCTTGAGCAGCTCGGCCTTTTGCCCGTTCAGGGCCTTGAGCTTTCCCTCCAGGGTGGCGATGTCCTGCTCGGCGGCCTGCTTCCGGGCGTCGGTGTCGGCGTTCTTGAGCGCCGTCTCCGCGGCTTGGAGCTGCTGTTTCGTCCCGGTGATCCCGGCGTCGAGGTCCTTGATCCCCGCCTTCAGCTTGGCCAGCCCCGCCGTGGCCTGCTGCTTGCCGGATGCCAGCTGCTTCTCAACGGTGGCGCGGGACTGGCCCTTCAGGATTGCCTTCATTCCGGCGTCGTACTTCGCCCGCCCGGTGGCGAGGTCCTGGGCGGCGGCATCGAGCTTCGCCTGCCCTGCGGCCAGTGCCTTGCGGCCCTCGGCGACCTGCTTCGCACCGGCCTGGTATTCGCGGTTGCCCGCATCCCACTTTCGCTGCCCGGCGGCCAGCTGGCCCTGCCCGCTTTTCAGCGCGGCGGCGCCGGTGGCAAGTTCCTTGGCGGCGGCATCGAGCTTCGCCTGCCCGGCGGCCAATTGCGTGCGGCCCGCGGCGATTTCCTTCTTGGCATCACCCAGCTGCACGCGCCAGGAGTCGAGGCCGTCCTGCGCCTCGGCCAGCTGCTTCTTGCCGTCGGCCAGTTGCTTCTTGCCGTCGGCCAGTTTCTTGGCGGCGTCGTCGAGCTTGGCCTGCCCCTCGGCGATCTTCGGCTTGGCCTCATCGAGTTGTTTCTGCAGCTTGAAGGGCTTGGCGACCTCGGTGATCTCGGACTGGGAGGCCAAATCGTCCAGCGAGGATTCGATGGCCCGATGTTGGGCGGCACTCAGCGCCTCGCCGTCCTGGGAACGGAAGACGATCGACCCGGTGCCGCCGGCCAGCTCGGGCATCTCGACCTTCATCCGGTCCAGCGTGCGCTGGGTTTCGGTGCCGGGGATGGTGAAGGTGTTGGACAGCTTGCCCATGAAGGCGCCGGCGCACAGGCCGATCACCAGCAGCAGGACGGCCCAGATGCCCACGACGGCCCAGCGCCTGCGGTAGGCCAGTGCACCAAGTCGGTAAAGGAAGGAAGCCATGGCGTCTTAGGCCTTTCGTGTGTGCTGTGCACGTTGTTGCAGGGAGGGAAAGCCGTCGCGCAATTGGGCGATGGCCTCGGCGAGGGTGGCGCGCAGCATTTGCGTGCGGCGCGGATCGGCCGGGTCCGGGGCGGCTGCGAGCTCGCGGGACCATTGGGCGAAGGCGGCCTTGCCGGCGCCGATGACGCAGTGGGCGAAGACCGTGGCGGCCAGCGGGGTGCCGTGCGGGGCGCGGGCGGTGATGATCTCGGTGAGCGCCCCGGCGCAGTCGTTCCACGCCTCCAGTTGCATCCGGGCCATTTGCGGGTGCTCGGAGGCCAGCAGGTACAGGTTGGCGATGGGCTCGAGCAGGGCCGGGTCCACGAGGGATTCGACGGTCGCCACCGCGGCGGAGAGCAGGTCCAGTTCCGGGTCCAGCTCGTCGAGCACTGCCACGGCGTTTTCCAGCAGGAGCTTGGTCGGCTCGTTCAGGGCAGCCTCGATCGAGGGGAAGTAGTTGAAGAAGGTGCGGCGGGAGACCCCGGCGGCGTCGGCCACGGACTCTGCGGTCAGTGCGGCGTAGCCGGCCGATTCCAGTTGGCCGAAGGCCGCCTGCACGATGGCCGCCCGCGTGGCGGCCTTGTTCAGTTCACGCCGCGAGGGCGGGGGCATGGGGGAAGAGCTCACCTTTCTACACTACGTGCAAACTTGCATGCCGTGCAATTTCTACGCCGATTCCCTGCCAACTCCCGGGGATGGGGCGACGCCGGGGAACAACAAAGGGCGGGCCGCCTGGTGTCCGGGGGATCTTGCATCCCGGGAACCAGGCGACCCGCCCTGGTAAGAATCGTGACTACCGCACGGCGTTGCCGCTAGCCGACAGGGGCCGGCTGCACCTCGCGCGCCTCGGTTTCCCCCGGGCCGGCGGAATCGGTGGCCGTCTTGAATTCGTCGTTGAACGGGTCGCCGTGGCGCGGTGCGTTGTACAGCTCCGTATCCAGGATTCCCTCGCGCTTGGCCACGATGGTCGGCACCAATGCCTGTCCGGCGACGTTGACCGCGGTGCGGCCCATGTCCAGGATCGGGTCAACGGCCAGGATCAGTCCCACGCCGGCCAGCGGCAGGCCGATGGTGGACAGCGTCAGGGTCAGCATGACCACCGCGCCGGTGGTCCCGGCCGTGGCGGCCGAGCCGAGCACCGAGACCAGTGCGATCAGCAGGTAATCGGTCAGCGAAAGGTCGATGCCGAAGAACTGGGCGACGAAGATCGCGGAGATCGCCGGGTAGATCGCGGCGCAGCCGTCCATCTTGGTCGTGGCGCCCAACGGCACCGCGAAGGAGGCATAGCCCGAAGGCACGCCCAGGTTGCGTTCGGTCACGCGCTGGGTCAGCGGCAGGGTGCCGATGGATGAGCGGGACACGAAGCCCAGCTGCACGGCCGGCCACACGCCGGAGAAGTACTGCCTGACGCTCAGCCCGTGCGCACGCACCAGCACCGGGTACAGGCCAAAGAGCACCACGGCCAGCCCGATGTAGATGGCCAGCGAGAACTTGCCCAGCGCGCCGATGGTGTCCCAGCCGTAGGTGGCCACGGCGTTGCCGATCAGCCCGACGGTTCCCAGCGGGGCCAGACGGATGATCCACCACAGGATCTTCTGGATCACGGCCAGCGTGGCGGCGGAGCAGTCCAGGAACGGGCGGGCGGCATCGCCGACCTTCAGCGCTGCGATGCCGACGGTGATGGCGATGACCAGCACCTGGAGCACATTGAAGTTCAGCGACGTGGCGACAGCGCCGGATTCGGCGACCTGCGAGGTGGCGCCAAGGCCCAGGAAGTTCGAGGGGACCAGCCCGATGAGGAAGGCCCACCAGTCGCCGGTGCGCCCGTCGTACTCGGCCGGTATGTCCTGGCCGGTGCCGGCGCCGGGGCGCAGCACGGTGCCCAGAACCATGCCGATGACCACGGAGATCAGCGAGGTGATGGCGAACCAGAGGATGGTCTGCCAGGCCAGGCGGGCGGCGTTGGTCACCTTGGAGAGGTTGGCGATCGATGCGACCACGGCGAAGAAGACCAGCGGGATGACGGCGGCCTTGAGCAGCGAAACGTAGCTGGAACCGATGGTTGCCAGGGTCGTGCCGAGGCCCGTGGGGGTTTCCTTGGTGTGCCCGGAGTACTTGGCCAGCAGGCCAAGGCCAAGACCCAGGATCAGGGCGATGATGATTTGCGGGCCGAATGCCGTGGCCCAAGCGGGGATGCGCCTTGTGGGCGTCGTATTTGAGGTAGTCACGATTAGAAGCTAGGCGGTGGACCCCAGCAAGGGATAGCCAACATTGAGCAATGTTACGCAAAAGTCCTCCCCAACGGATTGTTGCGGGGAATTTGTGTTCCATTACATAGCGATGCGCCCCGGTGTTAAGCTGAGCTTTCAACCAATCGGTTTGTATGTTACTCGTTCGCGCCCGCGGAAGAGCTGGACTCCGGGCCCGATGAAGCGCAGCTGTGGATAGGAGGCCGGAACGCATGATCTGGGGAAAATTCGACGACACGCTGTCCCGGCCCCGACTCGATGGCTTGCTTGACCAGGCGGTGGCATCTTCGGCGGTGATCGCCAGGGCACCACGTGGAGCAGGCAAGCGCGTGGCCGTTCGCGACTGGCTGTCCCGGCGTGATCCCCAGGCCAGGAACTGGAGCTGGATCAAATGCAGCGAGCTCGAGGAACCGCTGGATCTTGTGCTGGCCAGGCACTATGAGACGGCCGAAGACCCGGACTCGCACCTGGTGGTACTCGAGGACTGCACCTCCGGGTTCAACAGCCAGCTGACCGGCTTCGTGCAGCAGATGGCCCGCGAGCATCCCGAGCGACGCGCACTGGTTCTCACGAACGAGTACCTGGATCTCGAGCGCCAGCGCACGCTGCTTTCGTTCGAGGTCGCCGTGGTTCCGCCACATGAATTCCGCTTTACCGCCGTTGAGACGGCGGCCTATTTCCGGGGTAGCGCGCTTGAGCGTTTCGCCGAGCGGTTGTGCCTCGATTTGTGCGGCACCCCGCAACTCATGCGCATGGCCAAGCTCCGGGCGCAGACCATGCGCGCTCCGGAGCCGACCCAGGCAAGGGGCAAACCGGGCAAGCATGCTTCGCCCCTGGGTCCGCCGACGCCCGCACTGCTGGAACTGGATCCGCCGGCCCGGGCGTTTCTGGCCGAGGTGAATGCCGCGGTGGACCGCGACATGAAGGCGATGCTGGAGGGTGAAGCACTCGAGCCCGGACAACTCGACTTCCTTGCGGTGCTCGCCGTGCCCACCACGGTGCCCCGGGCGCTGCTTCCGCTGGTGGCGGAGAACCACCCCGCGGAATGGTTGCCGGATTTGGAAAGCAGGGGCCTGGTCTACCGCTCGTCGCGGAACCCCGACGAGGAATACTGCGTGCACCCCGTGCTGCGCCGGGTGCTGACAAGCGCCTACCTGGCCGCGGACAAGGACCGGTTGTGTTCTCTGCACCGGATTTGCGCACGCTACGAGATGACCCATGGGTCCGCGTTCCGGGCACTGCGACACGCGTTGGCCGCGCCGGACCACCAGCTGGCCTCCGACATCCTGCGCATGCACGCGGACGAATACCTCGAGGGGGAACTGGGCACCCGCGGATCGGTGCTGCTGGACGAACTGCCCCTGGCGGTGCTTGCGCGGTACCCGCTGCTGGCCATCTGCCTGGCGATCGCCTACAGCGCCACCGGGAAGTTCAAGCTCAAGACACTGGAACTGCTGGCCCTGGCCGCCGCCGGTGCGCGCACCGTGGGACGCAATGCCCCGCCCGCGGACCGACTGGTTATGGTCCTGATCGAATCGGTGGCCGCAAGGCTCAGCGGCATCGGTGAACTGTCGGTCAAGACCGCACGCAGCGCCCTTGCCCTGCATCGGGACATGGACCCCGGGCAACGCGACGACCTGGGACCGTTCGAAGGCCCGATGATCATCCAGCTGGCACTGGGCCTGCACGCCGGCGGCGCCCACGACGAGGCGCTCATCGCCGCCGAGCTCGGGGTCTCCGCCGACCAACGGCACAACCGTGCAGACAACGACCACTACGCAACCACGGTCCAAGCCTACTTTTATGCCCTCAGCGGGGACATCCACAAGGCGTCGGCACTGCTGGCCGAGTCCTTGCCGGAGCACTGGGCCAATCCCGCCTCCAGCGCCTACTTCGCCACCCCCTTCAGGGCCGCGTCCTTCGTGTGTGCCATGGAGGAACAACGTTTCGAGGATGCCGCACGGTGGGTGGAACTGTTGCGCATCGACCAGCACAACAACGAGTTCTGGCCGGCCATCCGCTTGGCCGAGGCGATGCTGGCAGTGGTCACCGGCGAAACGACGGCGTCCCTGGTGCGGATGCAGGGCTACCTGGTGCGCGAACGCGAACAACCCGTCGCACAGAAGTACGGCAAGCAGATGCTGATTTCGGCTTCCTGCCTGCTGAATCTGGCAGCGGGGGATCCGGTCAACGCGTTGAAGGTCGCCGCCAGGTCCGGCTCGGAAACGTCGCGGACCTTGCTGCAGGCGCGGGTGCGCCTGGCCCAGGGGGATGCCGCGGAGGTCTTGCGGCTGTGCACCTCGCTGGGAGCCGTCGTGCAACCGCGCACCCGTTTCCAGCAGGCGGTCCTGGTCCTGGCCGCAACCCTGCAGCAGAACAACCGTCCCGCCATCGGCGGGGCCTTTCGCATGGTGGCGGCGCTGAGCGAGGAATACGGCTTGGGGATGGCACTGAACCTGTTGCCTGCCCCGGACCTGGAGCGGATACTCACCGAAGCCAGGGAGCTGGGCATCACGCTGAAGATCGATCCGAACACCGTCTCGAACATCCCCGGCGGCCTGGGCCGTGCGGTGCTCAGCGCCCGCGAGCTGGCGGTGCTGGGGGAGCTGGTTTCCACCGGCAGCGCTGCCGAGATCGCGGAGCGGCAATTCGTCTCCGTGAACACGGTCAAGAGCCAACTGCGCAGCATCTACCGGAAGCTGGGGGTCTCCGACCGCGCCTCCGCACTGGAAGCGGCACGCGTGCAGGGCCTGATCCCGAGCAAGGACGTCGAAGCGGTCGATTAGGCCGCGGCAGTCTGAGGGAACGGATACCGCAAAGCCCGCATGGCTATGGCAGAAGGGTCCCAGGACATGCGATGCCCGGGGGCGGGGGTAGGGTTTCCACCAAACACAACTCGGAACATTCCCCCCATCGGCACCGATGCAGCCCCCAAGCAATGCATCCATGCCGCACTGCGAACTTCCCCAGCGGTGAACGCTTTTGTACGCGAAGTGGAGTTTTCCGGTTTCCCGGGTTGTGGTCACCTCGGCGTGTTCTGCAGCAACAAATCCAACTATCGCAGGTAATCAAGCGGGATATCAGTGCCGGTACGCGGTTTCACCCTTGCCTTCACCCTCAAGCCAACGCAAATGGACAAAAGGGCCGGGAGGGTATCCGCGACGCACACAAAATGCCTAATCAGACTCGAATATTTCGCCTGGGCGGGTTTCGCTGCCAAGGTGCCGCCAAGCGGTGCCCGGCCTTCGAGGGGAGCGGCCGGGCACCGGTTGTCCGAAACGGAGGAGGGAAGATCCCGGGCTACGCCAGCAGGGCGCGGCGCAGGGTGTCCAGCCCCACCGAACCAAGCGCCAGCGCCTGGGTGTGGAACGCCTTCAGGTCGAAGGAGTCACCGGCGCGGGCTGCACGCTCGTCGCGGATCTGCTCCCACAGGCGCTGCCCGACCTTGTACGCCGGCGCCTGGCCCGGCCAACCCAGGTAGCGGGTGAACTCGAACTCCAGCTGTCCGGCCGAGATGTCCAGGTTCTTTTCCAGGAACGCGTAGCCTGACTCGCTGTCCCAGGTCCCCGAACCCCAGGCCTCGGGAATCTGAAGCCCCAGGTGGACGCCGATGTCGAAGACCACGCGCGCGGCGCGCATGCGCTGGGCATCGAGCATGCCCATGTAGTCGCCCGGATCCGCCAGGTACCCCAGATCGTGCATGAGCCGCTCGGCATAAAGCGCCCAGCCCTCGCCGTGCCCCGAGACCCAGCAGGCATGCCGGCGCCAGTCGTTGAGCGTGTCGCGGGACAGGACGGCGGTGGCCACCTGCAGGTGGTGGCCCGGCACGCCCTCGTGGTACACGGTGGTCAGCTCGGACCAGGTGGTGAACTGGTCCTCGCCCTCGGGCACCGACCACCACATGCGGCCCGGGCGGCTGAAGTCCTCGGAGGGCCCGGTGTAGTAGATGCCGCCTTCCTGGGTGGGGGCGATCATGCACTGGATCTGGTCCATGGGCGCCGGGATCTCGAAGTGCGTGCCGGCCAGCGCGACCAGCGCCGCGTCGGACTTCTCCTGCATCCAGGCCTGCAACGCGTCGGTCCCCGCCAGCTGGCGTGCGGGATCCTGGTTCAGGACCTCCTTGGCCTCTGCGATGGAGGCCCCGGGGCGGATCTGTTCGGCCACCCGCTCCTGCTCCTTGATGATGCTCGCCAGTTCGTCCACGCCCCAGGCGTAGGTCTCCTCCAGGTCGACCGCGGCGCCCAGGAAGCGGCGGGACATCAGTGCATAGTATTCCCGGCCCACGGCGTCCGTCTCCGGCGCCAGCGGCAGCAACTCCGACTCGAGCGCCTTGGCCAGGCGCAGGTAGGCGGCGTTGGCGGCCGCGGCCCCGCCGGCCAGGCGCTCGCCGAGTTCGGGGTCGACCTTTGTGCCTGCGGCGGCCAGGGCGTCGAAGAAGCCGCCTTCCTTGGCGTACTCCCGTCCCTGGCCGACCACGATCTTCACCTGCCGCGAGGCCGCGACCAGCCCGCGCGCCGCCGAATCGCGCAGCGAGGCGATGTACCCGTCCATCGCGGCGGGCAGGTTGTGCATCCGCTCGGCGATGAACCCGTAGTCGGCGGAGGTCTCCTGCGGCATCAGGTCGAAGATGGCGCGCAGGTCCTGGGCGGGGGAGGCAATGTTGTTCAGCTCGGTGCGCCGGGTCTCGGCGATCTCGATGTCCAGCCCGAGGCGCTCGTTCATCGCGTCGAGCGTGGTCGCATCGATCGCGTCCACCGGGGCCAGGGGCGCGAGCTTGGCCAGGGCGTCGCGGGCCGCGGCGGTCTGGGCCGCCACGCCGGAGGGCGAGTAGTCGGAGTAGGCGGCCTCTTGGCCCGGCAGGCCCAGCTCGGTGGCGAACTCCGGGACGAGTTCGAGCAGGCGGGCGAAGTAGTCGTTCGCGACGGCATCGATGGCGCTGGGTGTGCGCGCGGCTGTGGTGTTGGTCATGGCACCAGCCTAAGCGCTTCTGAAAGCGTTGTTGAAGATATTTCACGACCAATTTTGCGCCGCGGTCGTGCCGGGGGCCGCCGGGCGGCGCCTCGGGTCCGGCCTCAGTGCACCGGATTCAACGCAAAAAGGGGGCGGTGCACGGCGCGAAGGAAAGACCTCCGTGCCGCACACCGCCCCCCGCCATGCCGTTGGCGGATCCCCTGTTCGAGTGGGGACGCCGGGTGTCTGGCTAGTGCCGCCCGACCTTCCAGGGCAGCGGGGCCCCGGCCAGTTCGCGGCGCCGGCGGATGCGCCCGCGGCGCAGCGCCGTGCCCGAGGGCATCGACGCGGATGAATCCTGGGACGCCAACGCCGAGACGACGGCGGCCAGGGCCGCGACTTCCTCGTCGGTGGGGTTCCCGTGCGTGATGGACAGCGCCGCTGCGGGGGCCTGGGCGGCGGGATGCATGTTCCGGTCGCCGGTCACAGCGGCATGTTCCCGTGCTTCTTGGCGGGCAGCGAGGTGTGCTTGTCGCGGGTGGCGCGCAATCCGCGCACGATCTGCAGGCGGGTCTCCGAGGGGGCGATGACCGCATCGACGTAGCCCAGCTCGGCGGCCTGGTACGGGTTGAGCAGCTCGGCCTCGTAACCCTCGATGATCGCGGTGCGGCGCGCCTCCACGTCCCCGCCTTCGGCGGCAACGGCCGCCAGGTCGCGGCGGTAGAGGATGTTCACGGCCCCCTGGGCGCCCATGACGCCGATCTGCGCCGTGGGCCAGGCCAGGTTGATGTCCGCGCCGAGCTTCTTGGAGCCCATCACGATGTACGCACCGCCGTAGGCCTTGCGGGTGATCACCGTCAGCTTCGGCACGGTGGCCTCGGCGTAGGCATAGAGCAGCTTGGCGCCGCGGCGGATGATGCCCTGGAACTCCTGGTCCTTGCCGGGCAGGAAGCCCGGGACGTCCACCAGGGTGAGCAGCGGGATGTTGAAGGCATCGCAATTTCGCACGAAGCGGGCCGCCTTCTCGGACGCGGCGATGTCGAGCGTGCCGGCGAACTGCATCGGCTGGTTGGCGACGATGCCGATGGTGGCGCCCTCGACGCGGGCGTAGCCGATCATCACGTTCGGCGCGTAGAGCGACTGCATCTCCAGGAAGATCCCGTCGTCCACGATGTGCTCGATGACCTTGCGCATGTCGTAGGGCTGGTTGGCCGAATCCGGGATCAGCGCGTCCAGCTCCAGGTCCTCGGCGGTGAGCTCGAGTTCCTCGTCGAAGTCGGTGGCCGGGGCGTCGGAGATGTTGTTCGAGGGCAGGAACTCGAGCAGTTCCTTGCAGAACTCGATGGCGTCGGATTCGTCGGTGGCCAGATAGGTGGCGGTGCCGGTGTTGGCATTGTGCTGGCGTGCACCGCCCAGGGTCTCCATGTCCACTTCCTCGCCGGTGACGGTCTTGATGACGTCGGGGCCGGTGATGAACATGTGGCTGGTCTTGTCGACCATGATCACGTAGTCGGTCAGCGCGGGGGAGTAGGCGGCACCGCCGGCGCTCGGGCCCATGATCAGCGAGATCTGCGGGACCACGCCCGAGGCGTGGACGTTGTTGCGGAAGATGTCGGCGAACATCGCCAGCGAGGCCACGCCCTCCTGGATGCGGGCGCCGCCGCCGTCGAGGATGCCGACCACCGGGCAGCCGTTGCGCAGCGCGAATTCCTGCACCTTGACGATCTTCTCGCCGTTGACCTGTGACAGCGAGCCGCCGTAGACGGTGAAGTCCTGCGAGTAGACCGCCACCTGGCGTCCGTCGACGGTGCCGTAGCCGGAGACCAGGCCATCGCCCAGCGGGCGCTTCTTGTCCATCCCGAAGGCGGAGGTGCGGTGCACGGCCAGGGCGTCGAACTCGACGAACGAGCCCTCGTCCATCAGCATCTCGATGCGCTCGCGGGCGGTGTGCTTGCCGCGGGCGTGCTGCTTCTCGATCGCTTCCTGGCCCGAGGGTGCCTGGGCGAGGGCCTCGCGGCGACGGAAATCGGCGATCTTGCCGGCAGTTGTCGACAGGTCGATCGATTCCGTGGCGTCAGCGATGCGGCTCTGGGTCATCCCATGGCTCCCTTGAAGTAGTTACGTAGTAGGAAAGGCACAACAACCATGCCACCTTGGCCAGTCTAATGAGGCTCTGGGCGCTTCCGTGTGTAGGAAAGCTACAAAATCGTGTCGTGTTGGGGGCCAAGTCGTCCATAAAACAAGTTACTCACGAGTAGCTTTAGTGCCGCGGGTTCCCGTAATGTGGCTCACATGAGTGAATTGAACCGCGGGAAGATCGCCGCCAACGCCAAGCCCCTGAAGGGCAAGACCATCCTGATGAGCGGGGGGTCGCGCGGCATCGGGCTGGCCATCGCGCTGCGCGCGGCCGCCGACGGGGCGAATGTGGCCATCATGGCCAAGACCGCCACCGCGCAGGCGAACCTCGCCGGGACCGTGTTCACCGCCGCCGACCAGGTCACCGCCGCCGGCGGGGCGGCGCTGGCCATCGTGGGGGACGTGCGCAACGACGAGGACGTCATCTCCGCCGTCGCGCAGACCATCGGGCGCTTCGGCGGCATCGATGTGGTGGTCAACAACGCCTCGGCGATCGACCTGTCCAAGACCGACGACGTGTCCATGAAGCGCTACGACCTGATGATGGACATCAACGTCCGCGGCACCTTCCTGCTGTCCAAGACCGCGCTGCCGCACCTGCGCGCCAGTGCCAACGGGCACATCCTGACCCTGTCCCCGCCGCTGAACCTGGACCCCAAGTGGGCGGGCAGGCACCTGGCCTACACCATGGCCAAGTACGGCATGAGCATGACCACCCTGGGACTGGCGCAGGAGCTGCGCGGCACCGGAATCGGGGTGAACTCGCTGTGGCCGGCGACGCTGATCGACACCGCCGCGATCCGCAACATGCCCGGCGGGGAGCAGCTGGTCAGGGCCGCGCGCTCGGCAACCATCGTGGCCGACGCGGCGCACGCCATCCTCACGTCCGACGCGCGCACCTGCAGCGGGAACTTCTTCACCGACGAGGCCGTGCTGGCCGCCGCCGGCACCACCGACTTCTCCGGATATTCCATGGGGGCGGCCGAATCCGACCTGGTCGGCGACATCTTCCTGTAGGAACGCGCCGGCTCCCGCAGCCGGTTCCCGCCGGCGGCGACGGGCCGCCGGCACCATGGCGGACGCAGCCCGGGACTGGATAGTCTGGGGTTCATGAGCAACCAACAGGGCCCCGGTCCGGAGCACGAAACTTTCACCGCCTTCGAGATCTCCGAGGCCGGGCGCGCGCCGCTGGATGCCGCCGCCCTGCGCCGGGGCATGGCCGCGGCCGGCATGGGGGAGCTGTGGATCTCCGAGCACACCGGGTCCACCAACGACGACCTGGCCGCACGCGCCAACGGCGCGGACCTGGCCAACCTGTCGGTGGAAACCACCGAGCACCAAATGGCCGGGCACGGGCGGCTCGGGCGCGGCTGGCAGACCCCGGCGCGCAGTGCCCTGGCGACGTCCATCTACTTCCGCCCGCGCCCCGGCTTCGACTCCTCGGGCCTTCCCTGGCTGTCGATGCTCTGCGCCGCGGCCATGGTGCAGACGCTGCGTGAGGACGCCTCCCTGGCCGCCGGGCTGAAGTGGCCCAACGACGTGGTGGCCGAGGGAAAGAAGGTCTGCGGCGTGCTCGCCCAACTGGTCATGCGGCCCGACGGCCCGGTGGTCGTGGTGGGTGCCGGCCTGAACGTGAGCCTCACCGCCGCCGAGCTGCCGGTGGCCACCGCCGCCAGCCTGGGGATGCTGGGCGCGGCCACGCTTGATCGCAGCGAGCTGCTGGGCGGCTACCTGCGCCGTGTGGCACGTCTTTTCAGGACCTTCGAGGCCGCCGGCGGGAACGCGTCGGGCAAGGCCCGCTACGCGATTGCACCCGAAACCCCGGACGCCGGGATCCCCGTCGCCGAGGCGCCGGAAGCCACGCTGCGCGAGGTGGTTCGCTCGGTCATGGTCACGATCGGGCACCGGGTCGATGCGCACCTGCCCAACGGCACGGTGCTGCGCGGCACCGCCATCGACCTGGACGCCGACGGATCGTTGAGGGTGCGCGAGGACGACGGTACGGTGCACAGCGTGATGGCCGGGGACGTGAAGCACCTGCGCCGCTCCGACGGCTCCTACGCCTAGCACCCGGCGCCGGGGCCGCCCGGCGGGCATTCGCGAAACCTCCGGCCGGATGGTGCCTCGAATTGACGGCGCAAACGCCCGGGCACCGAAGCCACGCGGCCAGTGAAGGACACATCGCGCAACGAGGTGCGGCGCCCGGACCCGAATCGTGGGTGCCCTGGCCCTACCATGGAAGGAGCAAGACCGGCACGCACAACCGGTGTGTGGGTTGAAGGAGCCGGGACGTGAAATTGATACTGGAGAAGCGCGAGCGAGTCCTCGTCAAGACCCGTGCGCACCGCCGGGTGCTGCGCGGGCCGCTGCTGCGCTTCCTGCTTCTGGTCGCCGGCACCTGCTACCTGCTGGGACTGTTGCTGCGCGAGGACCTGGCCGGCTGGGTCATCGAGGCGCGCGCGCTGTTGCTGGCCCTGCTGGCCGTGGTGTTCGCCGTGCTGCTGGTCATCTGGTGCCTGCGGCCGTGGATCCGTTGGGCCAACAGCTTCATCTACCTGACCACCGAGCGCATCGTCACCAAGCGCGGACGCCGGGCCGCGGGGCAACATTCCATCGGGTTGTACGCAATCCACGATATCGTTGCCGTGGTGAGACCCAATGCGCCGCAGCTTGCCCCCGGGACGCTGACCCTGGTGCTGGCCGAACAACGTTTCAACATCCCGCACGTCCCGGCGGTGGCCCGCATGCGCGGATACTGCATCGGGGCGATCGGTGCACTGCCGCACTTCCCACGGGTTGATGGTGTAAACATGGAAGAAGCCGACGGCAGCGGGCCGCCGGCGAAGCCGACGAACGAAGCGCCCCACCAGCATGACCAGCAACACCACCACGAACGAAGAGAATGGACGCAGCATGAGTGAGCGGTCGCCGGCGACGGGCACCCAACCCGCCGCGCCCACCGCTGCCCGCGACGCTGCGCGTGCCCAGCGCCATCCCTCCGAGGCGCCCGAGAACCCGGCACCCGAGGACAACGGCACCAAGCACCGCGGCACCGGGGACCCGGCGGCGGAGATCGAGCCGGCGCTCGATGACCCGCTGGCCGACCTGGTCGAGGCAATGAAGCGCCCGGACCAGGTGGACGGGTCCACCCCGGCACCGGCACGCGACGCGGTCCGCGAACTGGAGCGGCGCCTGCTGGGAGCCGATCGCACCATGCGCCGGCGCGAAATGGCCGCAGGGGCCGGGGTCTCGCTGCTCTCGGCCCGCAAGATCTGGCGCGCCATGGGCTTCCCGAACCTGGGCGACGAAGAGGTCTTCTTCACCACCGTCGACCAGGACGCGCTCAAGCTGATGCTCAACATGGTCCGCGACGGCATCCTCACCGAGGAAACCGCGATCTCGCTGACCCGTTCCATCGGCCAGATGACCGACCGCATGGTGGTCTGGCAGGTCGAGGCGCTGGTCGAGGACATGGTGCAGAACCAGAAGCTGAGCGACCCCGAGGCCCGGCGCAACCTGGTGAACCTGCTGCCCGAGCTCATCTCGCCGCTCGAGGAACTGCTGGTCTACTCCTGGCGCCGGCAGCTGAACGCCGCGGTCCACCGCCTGGCCGTGCGCGCAGAGACCGGCCTGGCCGCCTCCGCCGAGGGCCGCGACGGCTCCGAGGACGACGCCCCGCTGCCGCTGGCCCGCGCCGTCGGCTTCGCGGACCTGGTCTCCTACACCTCGCTCTCGCGCAGGATGAACGAACGCACCCTCGCCCAGCTGGTGCAGCGCTTCGAATCCAAGTGCGCGGAAATCATCTCCGTCGGCGGCGGCCGGCTGGTCAAGACCGTTGGCGACGAGGTCCTCTTCGTGGCCGAGACCCCGCAGGCCGGCGCGCAGATTGCCCTGGCCATGTCCAGGGAGTTCGCGGCCGACGAGCTGTTGCCCAACACCCGTGTCGCGCTTGTCTGGGGCCGGGTGCTTTCCCGCCTGGGCGACATCTACGGGCCGACGGTGAACCTGGCCGCGAGGCTGACCTCGCTGGCCGAGCCCGGCACCGTGCTCACCGACGAACTGACAGCCTCCACATTGGCCGGGGATGCACGTTTTGTGCTTGAACCGCAGGAAACCACCTCGGTGCGCGGCTTCGGCGACATCAACCCGGTGCTCCTGGCGCCGGGCACCGGCTCGGGGCTGGTGCTGGACTAGATGCGCTTCGGATTCGGGCAGGTCCATGCCGCTGCGGCAACCGACATCGGGCTGCGCCGCGCGGTCAACGAGGACGCAGTGCTTGAGACCGCAACGATCTTTGCCGTGGCCGACGGCATGGGCGGGCACGAGGCCGGGGACCTGGCCTCGCGCCTGGGCATCGGGACCCTGAACGAGATCGCCGCCGGCGACTGCGTGGCCGGCGACCAGCAGCCGTTGCTGCCGCACGCCCGCGACGTGCTGGCGCAGGTCACCGCGGCCGATGTCCGCATCCGCCAGGCCATCGGGGCCCGCGGCGGAACCACGCTGTGTGCGCTGGCGCTGGTGCGC
Organism: Arthrobacter sp. AQ5-05; assembly: GCF_003287975.1. GTDB lineage: Bacteria > Actinomycetota > Actinomycetes > Actinomycetales > Micrococcaceae > Paeniglutamicibacter. The sequence goes on along the minus strand of NZ_QMKQ01000002.1, from coordinate 235,317 downwards.
GTGGAAGACGACGGCGGCACTTGGCCCTCGGATCACGCGGGCACCCCGGCCACGCCCGAAACCGCGGCGCTTCCGGCCGTCACCGGGCCCGCCGGGCAGGGCCCGGCCACCACCGAGGCGTTGCACCTGCCGCTTCCGGCGCTGGGCACCCCGCGCTACCTGTCCAGCACCCGCGAATCCAACGAAGCGGGCGACGGGCCCGACCCGGCCGGCGCACCCCCTGCCCCCGCGCCGCGGAACGACCCCGAGCCCACCACCGATGTGCTCCCGCGCGCGCAGGCCGACGCGGCAATCGCCGCAGGCTCCGTGCCGCCGGCGGTTGCCGCCACCTCCGCCAAGGTCACCGAGATCCCGCTCCCGGGGGCCGGCACCCCGGCGGAGGCCGACGAGGTCCGGCTGATGCTGCTGAACGTGGGGGACTCGCGCGGCTACCGGCTGCGCGCCGGAGTGCTGAAGCAGCTGACCCGCGACCACTCCGCGGTCCAGGAACTCATCGACGGCGGCATCATCACCGAGGCCGAGGCCCGCATCCACCCGCAGCGCAACCTGATCACCCGGGCCCTGGGCGCCGGCGGCAACTCGGTCCCCGACACCCAGTTCCACCACCCGCGCCCCGGGGACCGCTACCTGCTGTGCACCGACGGGCTCACCGGCGAGGTCGAGCACGCGGCCATGGAACAGATCCTGGCCAACACCCCGGACCGCACCGAGGCGGTGGGCCGGCTCATCGACGCCGCCCTGGCCAGCGGCGGACGGGACAACATCTCGGTGGTCATCGTCGATATCGAGGGCCCCGCGGCCTGATCGGCCGCACGCCGGGCACGACGCGCCACACGGGCACCGGCCCCGGACACCAACCCGGGGGCGTTCTGGGGCAAAATGGAGGGGTGAGCCACGAAGAACCGACCCCGCAGCCCGAGACGCACCAGCCCGAGACGCACCAGCCCGAGACGCACCAGCCCGTTGCCGCCCGCCCGACCGAGGATGCCCACGCGCTGGCCGAAGCCCTCGATGCCGAGGCGGTGGTCCCCGACGAGGCCCTGCGCACCGAATACGTACAGCTCATCGACGAGGTGCGCAAGCACCGCGCCGCCTACTACAACGACGACGCCCCGCTGATCTCCGACGCCGAGTTCGACAAGCTGTACTCCCGCCTCGAGCTGCTCGAGGCGCAGCACCCCGGAATCGTCGCCAACGATTCGCCCACCCAGGAGGTCGGCGGCGAGGTCTCCGCGGCCTTCGCCGAGGTGGTCCACCTCTCGCGCATGTACTCCCTGGAGGACGTGTTCTCCCTCGAGGAGGTCACCGCCTGGGGCGAGAAGACCGAGGCCAATGCCGCGCTGCGCGCCGCCGGGCACGAGCTCAAGTGGCTGTGCGAGGTCAAGATCGACGGGTTGGCGGTGAACCTGCTCTACCGCCACGGCAAGCTGGTGCGTGCCGCCACCCGCGGGGACGGCACCACCGGGGAGGACGTCACCCACAACGTGCTGACCATCAAGTCGATCCCCACGCAGCTGGCCGGGGAGAACTGGCCCGAGGAGGTCGAGGTGCGCGGGGAGATCTTCATCCCCTCGGCCGACTTCGCCGCCTACAACGAGGCGCTCATCGAGGCCGGCAAGGCCCCGCTGGCCAACCCGCGCAACGCCGCGGCCGGCTCCATCCGGCAGAAGGACCCGGCGGAAACCGCCAAGCGCCCGCTGCAGATGTTCGTCCACGGCTTCGGCGTGCGCGCGGGCCTCACCGCAGCCACGCAGTCGGAGACCTACGCGCTCATGGCCTCCTGGGGCCTGCCGGTCTCCCCGTACTCGCGCGTCGTCGACACCCTCGACGAGGTGCTCGCATTCATCGCGGAGAACGGCGAGCACCGCCACGATTTGCTCCACGAGATCGACGGCATCGTGGTGAAGACCGACGCGTTCGAGATCCAGCGCAACCTCGGCTTCACCTCCCGCGTCCCGCGCTGGGCGGTGGCCTACAAGTACCCGCCCGAAGAGGTCAACACCAGGCTTTTGGACATCCAGGTGCAGGTGGGCCGCACCGGGAGGGTCACCCCCTTCGGCATCATGGAACCGGTGCTGGTCGCCGGGTCCACGGTGGAGCGCGCGACGCTGCACAACCAGGACGTGGTCAAGGCCAAGGGCGTGCTCATCGGCGACACCGTGATCCTGCGCAAGGCCGGGGACGTGATCCCGGAAATCGTCGGACCCGTCCTGCCGCTGCGCGACGGAACCGAACGCGAGTTCACCATGCCCACCACCTGTCCCTCCTGCGGGACGCCGCTGGCCCCGGCCAAGGAGGGCGATGTGGACATCCGCTGCCCCAACGCCGAGTCCTGCCCGGTGCAGCTGACCGAACGCGTCGCCCACCTGGGCGGACGCGGCGCCTTCGACATCGAGGCGTTGGGCTACGAGGCCGCGCAGGCGCTGACCATCGGCCCCGGCGAAGACCCTGCAGCAAACGGCGGCCTCATCAACCCGGCCGGCCCCGGCCCGCTGCGCAACGAGGCAGCGATCTTCGACTTGGCCACCGGCAACCCGGATTCCACGCTGCGCGAGACGCTCGCCGAGGTCAACGTGTGGCGCGAGATCCGCAAGAAGGGTGTGGGCACCGGCGAATTCGCGCTGGTCCCGTACTTCTACTCCAAGGCCACCGCCAAGAAGCCCTCGAGCCCGACCAGGACCACGGAAAAGCTCTTCGAGGAGCTGGAAAAGGCCAAGACCAAGCCGCTGTGGCGGGTGCTGGTCGGCCTGTCCATCCGGCACGTGGGGCCCACCGCCTCGCGCTCGCTGGCCACCCGGTACGGGTCGATGGATGCGATCATCAAGGCGCTGGAGGCCGAGGGCGCCCGCGAGGCGCTGGCCGAGGTCGACGGGGTCGGCACGATCATCGCCGACGCGCTGATCGAGTGGTTCGCCGTCGACTGGCACCGGGACATCATCGCGGCCTGGGCCGCGGCCGGGGTTTTGATGAAGGACGAGCAGGACGAATCCATCGTGAAGCACCTGGAGGGGATGAGCATCGTGGTCACCGGCACGTTGCCGACCTACAGCCGCGATGCGGCCAAGGAAGCGATCATCATCCGCGGCGGCAAGGCCGCGGGATCGGTCTCCAAGAACACCGCCTACCTGGTGGCCGGCGAGGCTGCAGGCTCGAAGCTGGACAAGGCGGTCGCCCTGGGCGTGCAGGTGCTCGACGAGGAGGGCTTCGTGCTGCTGCTCAATGGCGGACCCGATGCGGTCGAGGGGCGGCCCAACCCCGAGGCCTAGCGCCGCGGGCCCCGGGGCCCCGGGGCCCCGGACTTCACGGCCCCGGCGTCCACGGATTCGGCACCCGCGGCAGCCACGCAACGCCACATCCCTTTCAAGCCTTTCAAGCCCGGCGGACCGGGTCCACGACGGCCCGGCCCGCAACCCCGGCCTCCCCGTCCACCTGGCCCGGACCCGACGTCACCAAGGAGCAGCACATGAGCACCAACCCCAAGCACAAGCAATCGGCACAGGGTGCCGCCGAGCCATCCGACGGCCAGGACCCCTTGCTGCGCCGCCAGCTGTTGGCCGTGGCCCGCGAGGCGGCCGCCGCCGGGGCCGCGGTGCTGGCCGAACGCGGCCGCGGCCGGGTCGCCGCGGACACCAAGAGCGCCGCGGGCGACTGGGTCACCGACTTCGACCGCCGGGCGGAGATGGCGGTGCGCGACGTGATTGCCGCGGCCCGCCCCAACGACGCGATCACCGGCGAGGAATACGGGCGCACGGTGCCGGCGGACCCCTCGGGCTACCGCTGGTCGATCGATCCGCTGGACGGCACCGCGAACTTCGTGCGCGGCATCGTCTACTACTGCACCTCGGTGGCGGTCTTCGGGCCGCTCGACGAGACCGCTGCGGCAACGCCTGCCGGGAAGGCAGCAGCAGCAGCAGCAGCCGCGAGCGATGCACCCGCGGACCCCGGGAGCCCGGCCGCACCCGGCGGCAACTCGCTGGCCGCCGACGCCGCGGCCATGGATGCGGGCACGCACGGCTGGCTGGCCGCCGCCGTCAACGCACCGGCGCTGGGCACCGAGTACTACGCCGCCGTCGGGGACGGTGCCTGGCTGGTCGATTCGACGCTGCACGTGGGCTCCGATGCCCGCCGCGGCGGCAGCGCGACCCGGGCGCAGCGGCTGGCCGGCGGCGACAAGGAAGAAGCCGGCCGCCTGCTGGCCACCGGCTTCGGGTACGACGCGGACCGCCGCCAGTTCCAGGTCGGCGCGCTGCTGGGACTGATGCCCGGCTTCGCCAACGTGCGGCGCATCGGCTCGGCCGCGCTGGATCTGTGCCTGGTCGCCGACGGCACGCTCGATGCGTATGCGGAGTACGGCACCCAGGAGTTCGATTGGGCGGCCGGTGCGCTCATCGTGGCCGAGGCCGGCCTGCCGGTGCTGCGCCCGCGCACCGACCCGGGTTGGCAGGCCGCCGGCTACCTGGACTTCGACGCGCTGCCCAAGGAGCAACCGGCGACGTAGCGCAGCGGCCGGGACCTGGCGCAGCGGCCCGTGAGACCGCCGGGCAGCGGGCAGTCAAAAGCCCGCCGCCTCCGTGGCTGGACCACGGGGGTGGCGGGCTTCGTCGACGGGCCCCAAAAGCGGGGAACGGCGGGCGCCTGCGCGTGCTGCCGGGCGGAGTGCTAGATGCCGAATTGCAGGCCGGCGGCCGAGTCGTCGTAGTAGTCGCGGTTCTTCAGGCCCGCGGCGGCGGCCTCGTCGAGCACCACCACGGCGTCCGGGTGCAGCTGCAGCACCGAGCCGGGGCAGGCCGAGGACAGCGGGCCCTCCAGCGCGGTGGCCACCGCGGCGGCCTTGTGGCTGCCGGTGGCGACCATGACCACGCGGCGGGCCTCGAGGATGGTGCCCAGGCCCTGGGTCACCGAGTGCGTGGGGACCGCGTCGAGCCCGTCGAAGAAGCGCGCGTTGTCCTCGCGGGTCTTGGAGGACAGGCGCTTGATCCGGGTGCGGGAGCGCAGCGAGGAACCGGGCTCGTTGAAGCCGATGTGGCCGTTGGCGCCGATGCCCAGGATCTGCACGTCGACCCCTGCGGCACCGATGGCCGCGTCGTAGGCGGCGGACTGCGCGCGGATCTGCTCCTCGGAGTCCCCGAAGCCGTTGGGGGTGAACAGGTTTTCCTCGCGGATGCCGATGACCTCGCACAATTCGCGGACCAGGGTCTGTCGGTAGGACTGCTCGTGGGTGCCCTCCAGGCCGACGTACTCGTCCAGCGCGAAGGCCAGGGTGTCGCCGAAGTCGACCTCGCCGCTGGCCACTGCCTTGGCCAGTTCGCCGTACAGGCCCAGCGGGGTGGACCCGGTGGCCACGCCCAGGACGGTGTTGCCTTCGGTGCGCGAACGCAGCCCGTCAAGCACCGCCTCGGCGGCGAACTTCGCGGCTTCCTCGGCGGTGGCGGCGATCAGTACTTCCATGTGTGTGTTCCTTCAAGGTGGTGCGGGAAAGTGGGCCAGCGGTGCGGCCGTGCGGGCACGCATGGCGAACCTAGAGCGTATCCCGATCGTGGCCGGGCATTCCAGCCGGTCCCGGGGCCAACAGCTCGACCAGCGCCCGCGAGACGGTGCGCGAGGCGCCGAAGGCCACCAGGTCCGCCCCGCCGCGGGGCCGGCCGCATTCCACCACGATGGGCGTGCGCCCATCGGCGCGCAGCTCGTCGGCGATCTGCCGGATCGGGTGGTCCGCATCCAGCCCGCGGCCGACCAGGGCGATCTTCGCCGACGGGTCGGCATGTTTCAGCGTGCCCGCGGCCCCGACGGAGGCCGGGCCCCACGGGACGCGTCCGACGGCCAGGTTCGCCTCGCTGTCGACCTGGATGAGCAGCGGCGCGGAGCGGTCCGCCAGCCAGGAGCGCGCGGCGGGGCCGATGTCGAAGGCCGCCGTGATGGCCGCGGCATCCGGGACGGCGCCCGCGGTGCCTTTGGCCGGAAGCGGGGAACCATCGGCCCGCGGGCGGTAACCGGCGGCCAGCACCGCGACGCTCCTGGCGGCATCCTCCAACCGGGAGGCCTGCAGGTCCCCGGCGTACACGGCATCGACGATTGCCCCCAGGATCCCCGCATAGCGCTCGGCGGGGGTCTGCGAACCCAGGCAGGGCAGATCGGCGCCGGCGGCCAGTGCCCGCACCGCTGCGGCCTCGATGCCGGTGGGCGCGCAGGCCCCGGCCATGTCCAGCGCGTCGGTGATGACCGCGCCGGTGAAGCCGAGCTCCCCGCGCAGCAAATCCTTCAGGATCGCCCTCGAGAACGTTGCGGGGTTTTCCGCGTCGAGCACCGGCATCATGATGTGGCTGGTCATGATGCTTGCTGTGCCCGCGGCGATCGCCGCGGCAAAAGGCACCAGCTCGCGGGTGCGCAGCGTGTGCCCATCCGCCGCGATGGTGGGCAGGGCAAGGTGTGAGTCGGTGGCGGTGTCGCCGTGGCCCGGGAAGTGCTTGGCGCACGCGGCGACCCCGGCCCGCTGCAGCCCGGTGGTGAAGGCCGCGGTGTGCCGGGCGACCAGGGCGGCGTCGGCGCCGAAGCTGCGCACCCCGATGACCGGGTTGGAGGCGGTGGAGTTCACGTCCGCGTCCGGGGCCAGGTTCAGGTTGAAACCCAGGGCCACGAGCTCCGCGGCGATGGCCGCGGCGGACGCCTCGGTGGCGGCGACGTCGTCGATGCGCCCGAGGACCGCGTTGCCCGGCTGGTTGGAGCCGGTGAGGTAGTGCAGGCGGGTGACGTCCCCGCCCTCCTTGTCCAGGGCCAGCAGCACCGTGGGGGAGGCAGCACGCAGCTGGGCCATCAGCGTTGCCAGCTGCGCCGGGGAGGTGAGGTTGGTGCCGTAGATGCACACCGATCCGACCCCGGCGGCCAGCGCGTCGGCGATCCAGTCCGGCATCTGCGTGCCGGTGAACCCGGGCATCAGCGTGGCCGCGGCCAGGGTGCGCAGCCGGGCCTCGCCGGGGCGGGGCGGGGCCTTGACCACCGGTGGCGGCGTGGTTGCGTTGAATCCCTCCGGCCGACGGACCGGAGCGGGGGTTTCGGACGACATCAGCGCAGCACCGCCCGGGAGAGGCTGCGGGCGTAGGGGTGGGAATGCAGGCGGGGGCCCGGGCGGGCCGGGGAACACCGCGGCGTGTGTGAATTGGCCATGCCAACCAGCCAACGGCACCAACGGGCAAAAGACCAGAGGCCCGGGTTCGTTGCTGCAGGATCAATGCGGTGACGAGTCAACGGGGGCGATGGCGCTGCGCGGTGCCGCGAAGCGGTTGGCCTGGAATGGAGCCGCTTTCGTTGCTGTCTCCGGGGTGAGGTTGGCAACAAGCGGCTGTCGCCGGGTGCCCGGCGACGGCGGGGGCTGGCACACTTGAAGGTAATGACTACCGCAACCCTCGCACCCGCCAGCACCCTGTTGATCCGTCCGGCCACCGAAGCCGACTACCCGCACATTGCGCGGATCACCGTGGACTCCTACCTGCACGCCGGGCACTTCGAAGACCCGGACCACGAGTACCTGCAGTTCGTGCAGCAGGTCGCCAAGCGCCACGACTCCTCGGAGATCCTGGTCGCCGAGCGCGACGGCGTGGTCATCGGCTCGGTCACCCTGGTGCGCCCGGGCAGCGAGTACGCGGACATCGCCCTCGAGGGCGAGCTTGAATTCCGCATGCTGGTGGTGGACCCGGCAGTGCAGCGCTCCGGTGCCGGACGCGCCCTGCTCAATGCGGTCATTGCCCGCGCCCGCGAGCTCGAGGACGTGCACACGGTCTCGCTGACCACCGGTGGCCACTGGGTCGCCGCCCGCGCGCTGTACGAGGCCGACGGCTTCATCCATGTTTCGGCGCGCGACTGGTACGTCCCGAACACCGAGATCGTGTTGGTCGTCTACACCTTCGCGCTTTAGCACTTAGCGCGTTCCGGCTTCCCCGCCGGGCTGCTCCCGCCATCCGAAAGCGCAAGCGGCAGTGCCGGGGCCCAGGCTCCCGAGCCGCGGATCTTCCGCGGCACGGGAGCCTGCCGCATCTGGTGTGTGACGTTGTTCCGCCCACCGACGTGGGCTGATTCGATAGGGTTGGAGCCAGGGCCGGGATGCCGCCGCACGGGCGGACGGCGTTGGGCTGCCGGTTCCTTCCGTCGACGTCGTGCAGGAGAGCAACATGAGCGAGATTTTTGCCACCACCATGAATCCCACCAAGCACCAACTCATTGCGGCGTGGCTGCCGCGCCAGGAGTGGTTTGCCGGCGAGGGCGATCCGGTTCTTCGGACGCTCGGCGGATTCCGGCTCGATGACCCGGCCGGCGCGGTGGGCATGGAATTCATCGTCGTGGCCGACACCGCGCCCGAGGAGCCGGTCACCTACCACGTGCCGCTGGCCTACCGCGGGGCGGAACTGCCAGGGGCCGAAGCATGGCTGCTGGGCACCAGCGACCACGGGGTGCTGGGCACACGCTGGATCTACGACGGCGAGGGCGACCCGGTGTGGCAGGCACAGGTGCGCGCCCTGCTGGCCGGGGACGTGCAGGCGCAACACCAGAACGACTCACACACCCTCGAGCCGCTGGTGGGCGTGGAGCGCGCCGCCGGCCAGGGTGCCGGTGCGGCTGGCGGAACCGAAAAGGTCACCGTGATCCGCCGCCCGGTTGCCGGTGGCGCGGGCTCGTCGGGCGCCGCGGCGTGGGTCGGTTCACCCTGGACCGAAGCCGGTGCGCCGGTGCGTGGCGCGGTCATCGAATTCTCCTAGCCAAAACGCGCCCCGGCCCCGGGATGAGCGGGGCCGGGGAGGGCCCTGCGGGCGGGCCGCGCGAAGCCATTGGCAGGGTCCGGGCGTACTAGACTAGGGGGGAAACCCCATCCGCCCACCTAGGGAGATACATGTCTGCCATCAGCCGTGAGGACGTTGCGCATTTGGCGCAGCTGGCCCACATCGAGATGAGCGATGCCGAGCTGGACAAAATGACCGGCGAACTCGGTGTCATTGTCGAATCAATCGCGTCGGTCTCTGAGGCCGCCTCGGCCGACGTCCCGGCCACCACGCACCCCATTGCCCTGTCGAACGTCTTCCGCGAGGACGTCGTGGGTCCGACGCTCACCGCCGAGGAAGCGCTGATGAACGCACCGGACTCCGTCGACACCCGCTTCAAGGTGCCGGCCATTTTGGATGGAGAGTAATCCATGAACCAGATCATCCAACTTTCCGCCACCGAGCTCGCGGCCAAGCTGCGCGCAGGCGAGATCACCTCCGTGCAGGCCGTGCAGGCACACCTGGACCGCATCGCAGAGGTTGACGGCGGGGAGCGCGGCGTCCACGCCTTCCTGCACGTGAACACCGAAGAAGCACTGGCCGTGGCCGCAGAGGTCGATGCCATCCGCGCCGCCGGCGGAGCCGACGCGCAGGCGCTGCACCCGTTCGCCGGCGTGCCGATCGCCGTCAAGGACCTCATCGTCACCAAGGGCCAGCCCACCACCGCGGCATCGAAGATGCTCGAGGGCTGGATGAGCCCCTACGACGCGACGGTGATCGAAAAGATCCGCGCCGCGAAGCTCCCGATGCTTGGCAAGACCAACCTGGACGAGTTTGCGATGGGTTCCTCCACCGAGCACTCGGCCTACGGCCCGACCCGCAACCCGTGGGACCTGGACCGGATCCCGGGCGGATCCGGAGGCGGTTCCGCCGCCGCCGTGGCCGCCTTCGAGGCGCCGCTGGCACTGGGCACCGACACCGGCGGATCGATCCGCCAGCCCGGTGCCGTCACCGGCACCGTCGGTGTGAAGCCGACCTATGGCGGGGTCTCGCGCTACGGCGCGATCGCCATGGCCTCCTCGCTTGACCAGATCGGTCCGGTCACCCGCACCGTGCTGGACTCCGCCTACCTGCACGAGCTGATCGGCGGGCACGACCCGGCCGACTCCACCTCGCTCAACGAACCGGTTCCGGCCCTGGTGGCCGCCGCCGAACAGGGCGCATCGGGCGACATGACCGGCGTACGCGTCGGCGTCATCAAGGAACTCCAGGGCGAGGGCTACGAGGCCGGTGTCCAGGAACGTTTCAACGAGTCCTTGGAGGCGCTGCGTGCCGCCGGTGCCGAAATCGTCGAGGTTTCCTGCCCGAACTTCAAGTACGCACTGGGTGCCTACTACCTGATCATGCCCTCGGAGGTCTCCTCCAACCTGGCCAAGTTCGACGGCGTGCGCTTCGGCACCCGCGTGCTTCCCACCCAGGGCCCGCTGACCATCGAACGCGTCATGGGTGCAACCCGTGCCGCGGGCTTCGGCGACGAGGTCAAGCGCCGCATCATCCTGGGCACCTACGCGTTGAGCGCAGGCTACTACGATGCCTACTATGGCTCGGCACAGAAGGTCCGCACGCTGATCCAGCGCGACTTCGACGCCGCGTTTGAGCAGGCAGACGTGCTGATCTCCCCGACGAGCCCGACCGTCGCCTTCGAGCTGGGCTCGAAGACCGATGACCCGCTGGCGATGTACCTCAACGACGTGGCGACCATCCCGGCGAACATGGCCGGGATCCCGGGCATCACCGTGCCCGGCGGCCTGTCCGAGGGCCTGCCGGTCGGCATCCAGTTCCTGGCCCCGGCCCGCGAGGATGCCCGCCTGTACCGTGCCGGAGCGGCACTTGAGAAACTGCTGGAAGACAAATGGGGCGGCCGTCTGCTGGATCAGGCCCCCGAACTGTCCGCCGCCACCACCGGAGGGGTTGCCTAACATGGCCATGCACCAAGAAGAACTTGTCGACTTCGACGTCGCCCTGGAAAAGTACGACCCGGTGTTGGGCTTCGAGGTCCACGTCGAGCTGAACACCAAGACCAAGATGTTCTCCTCCGCACCGAACGTGTTCGGCGATACGCCCAACACCAACGTCACCCCGGTGTGCCTGGGCCTGCCCGGCGTGCTGCCGGTGGTCAACAAGACCGCGGTGGAATACGCGATCATGATCGGCCTGGCGCTGAACTGCAAGATCGCCGAGCGGTGCGGGTTCGCCCGGAAGAACTACTTCTACCCGGACACCCCGAAGAACTTCCAGACCTCCCAGTACGACGACCCGATCGCGTACGACGGCTGGATCGACATCGAGCTGTCCGACGGCGAGGTCTTCCGCGTGGAGATCGAGCGCGCGCACATGGAAGAGGACGCCGGAAAACTCACCCACATGGGCGGGTCAACCGGCCGCATCCAGGGTGCCGACTACTCGCTGGTCGACTACAACCGCTCCGGCGTGCCGCTGGTCGAGATCGTCACCAAGACCATCGAAGGTGCCGGCAAGCGCGCCCCCGAGCTGGCCAAGGCCTACGTCGCGGCGATCCGCGAGATCGTCAAGGCGCTGGATGTCTCGGATGCGAAGATGGAGCGCGGCAACGTGCGTTGCGACGCCAACGTCTCGCTGATGCTCAAGGGCGCGGAGAAGTTCGGCACCCGCACCGAGACCAAGAACGTGAACTCGCTGCGCGCCGTCGAGCATGCGGTGCGTTTCGAGATCGAGCGCCACGCGGCGGTGCTGAACTCGGGGGCCGCCATCGTGCAGGAAACCCGCCACTGGCATGAGGACACCCGCACCACGACCTCGGGCCGCCCGAAATCGGATGCGGATGATTACCGCTACTTCCCGGAGCCGGACCTGGTTCCGGTCATCACCACCGTCGAGTGGATCGAGGAGTTGCGCTCCCGCCTGCCCGAGCCGCCGGCCGAGCGCCGCAAGCGCCTGCAGGCCGACTGGGGCTACTCGGATGCCGAGTTCCGCGACGTCGTCAACGCCGGTGTCACCGAAGCGATCGAGGAAACCATTGCCGCGGGCACGACCGCTGCGGTGGCCCGCAAGTGGTGGATGGGCGAGATCGCCCGCCTGGCCAAGAACGCCGACAAGGACGTTGCCGACCTGGGCGTCACCTCGGCCACGATCGTCGAGCTGAACTCGCTGATCGAGTCCAAGAAGATCAACGACAAGATCGCCCGACAGGTGCTCGAGTTCGTGGTTGCCGGCGAGGGAACCCCGTCCGAGGTCGTCGAGAAGCGCTCGCTGGCAGTTGTCAACGACGATTCCGCATTGGGTGCCGCGATCGACGCCGCCATGGAGGCCATGCCCGACGTGGTCGCCAAGGTCAAGGGCGGCAAGCTCCAGGCCATCGGTGCGCTGATGGGCCCGGTCATGAAGGCCACCCGCGGACAGGCCGACGCCGGCCGCGTGCGCGAATTGGTGCTTGAGAAGCTGGGCATCGAGGGCTAGTTTCCCCGTTTTCCGCTTGGACGGCGTCGAGCCCCGGTTTCCCCGTTTTGCGGGGGAACCGGGGCTCGACTTCGTTGGTGGTGCTCTTGGATCAGAACAGCGGCGGGGTGTTGGGCAATGGCCGCCAATAGGTGTTGCGTCGCGGTTGTTGTTCGGGGTCCAAGAACTTGGGCAGGATGACGGAAAAGAGCCCGTCGGTGTCCCGGACCACGGTGATCTGTCCGGTGTGCCTGGCATGGTGATGCCCGGAACAGAAGGGCCGCCCGTCCTGGATGTTGGTGCTTCCGCCCTTGGCCCATTCGTCGTCATGGTCGATCTCGCAGTGCTCCGGTGGCACAGTGCACCCCGGGAAGATGCACCCGCCGTAGACGGCGAGGATTGCCTTGCGCATGTAGTCGGGGTAGTAGCGCTGCGCGGTGCCCAGATCCAGGATCCGGCTTTCCCCGTTCATGGTGATGGGGATCGCCCCGCCGACGCACAAGGCGTGCCTGAGTTCGGCCGGGGTGTATTTCTGTCCGTGCAGCGTGAGACCGGATTGGGCCGCCCGGCCCTCGAGCTCGGCCAGCGTCGTGATGATGAATATTTCCGGTGAGGGAAGCCCCGCGGTCTTGGTCCCGTTGGGTTGTCTGCCGTTGCTCTTGAGCAGGTTCATCAAACCCTGGAGGTGCCGTTGTGGTGGAGTGAGGCCGTCGGAGCCATATTCGGTGTTGTTCATGGCTTCAAGGATGTTGGCTTCGGATGGAATCGGGTCCAGGGTGAGTTTGTTGGCTTCGGCGGGGTCGGTCAGCGGGAAGCCGGTTGCCGGATCGACCAGGAAGTCGGGGAAATCCGGGAGTGAAGGTGCGTTGCCGGATTGTGGGCCGTTTCCATCCTCGGCGGTGGCAGCATCTGAACCGTTGGAACCGTTGGAACCGTTGGAAGTATTGGAGGCATCGGCACCGTTCCAAATGTCGCTTGCCTGCTGAAGCAACGCGCCGCGGTCCCCGGCCTTGGTGCGCGGGTTGTCCATTTGGGCAAAGAGCGCAAGCAATGCCTCGGCGTCGGCCGCCCGGACGCGCAGCAGGAACTCGGCGATCCCGGCGTTGGTACCGCGGTAGAACGCGCCGAGCTTGGCGCGCAGCACTTCCTCGGTTGGTTCCCTGACGCCGTGATCGAGTGCGACCTGGATGGCACTGAACAATTTGTTGGTGGTGCGGGGATCTTCTTCGCGCACGGAGTCGGCCACCTGGCCCTCGAGCCTGGCGGCAAGTTCCTCGGCGTTCGGGTATTGCTTGATCTCCGGCTGCAGCCGCTCAAGTTTTCTGGCGGCATCGGCAAGCTGGGCCGGTGAGGCCTTGCCTCTGGCGAGTGCTTCGGCCAGCAAAGGGAATTGCGGGGGCCGCTCGATGCCGTGGATATCGGTGTGCGGGAAGAAGTGGGTGGCGGCCTGCACACGGTCCCTGGCCTCGATGAAGCCGATGCGGAACGTGTTTTGCAGGAACCCGGTGGTGTCCTTGAAAGTGGGTCGACCATTCGGCGGGGTGGCGGGAGCATCGGGCATATCGATGGTTCCGCCGATATAAGCGTCCGGGTCCGCAAGGCACCGGTTGATCCCGACCAGGGTGTCCCCGGGCAGCTCGTGAACCAGGGTGCGCTGGGCCAGATCGGTGGCCGAGAGCTGGGCGAAACCGGTGCTGCGGTGGGCTCGTTCGACAACCTGGACGAAGTAGGCCGCGTCCGCAGGCGAGGTGGTGTGCTTGGCAATGCGCGGCCCGAGTTCCTCGAGCGCCAGCGCGAGGGCGGTGTAGGCGCGCAGCTCATCGTCCGGGGTCGCTGGGTACCTCGGATCCTCACGGGCTCTCGTGAGCAGGGCGATGGCTGCTTCGGTGGTCATGGTTCAAGGATGCGCCCCCGGGCCCGGTTTCGGTCGGCGGTGCGCGGGGTTGTGGATAACCGGCGTGGCGGTCGGGCAACCCCCCTGACAGGTCGACATCACCTGGGAATGTCGGGTACTCAGCAGGGCAACGAGGACGGCAGGTTGACCGGTGTCCTGGCCACGGCGCCCTTGCCGTCCTTGCCGTGATAGGCACGGCAGAGGCCGATGCCGCGGTCCGAGAGGCGGTTGCGGATCTGTCGGACGGAATCCGGGGTGAATCCCTGCCACTGCATGTGCATCAGCACGGTGTCGCCGCGCTTTGCCGCACCGGCCCGAGCGACGGTGGTCTGCTTCGAGCGCACCATCCAGTCGAGGGTGTCGCGGGTCCAGGTCCAAATCCTCATGTCCGCCCGTGCATAGGCGCAGCGCACATTTGAATTGATGGCTCCGTAGGGAGGGCGACCGTAGTTGGTGCGGACGCCGGTGCCGCGCAACTCGCGTGCTCCCTGCGTGCAGGAGAGCTTGCGCAGGTCCACGTGGTTGACCGAATGGTTGATGACCCACTGCCCCTTGGCGCGGGCCAGGGATGCCAGGTCCACCCCGTAGCGGCGCTTGAAGGAGACGAGGCAATCGCCGGTCGGTGCGATCACCAGGCCGATGTTGGATTTGCCGGCGTAATTGATCACGGCCTTGAACGAGGACAGGTTGCGAGGGCAATCGTCATAGGTCAGGACAACACGCGGAGTCTTGTTGGGCCCGCGGTTTTGGTGGGCGTGCGGAATGGACGGAAGCTTCGATTTGGCGGACTTGACGGGTTTCTTGGCGGCAAGATACTGGCCGCTTGCCCAGCCGGTGCGCGACTTGTAGGTGACCTTGTACCAGCCGTTGGCGGCGCGGGCATGGACCTTGACGCTTGTGCCCTTGGGTATGGTGAGGATGATCCGCTTCCGTGTGCTGTTCCCAGTGCGAAGATTCAGGTTGGCCTGGGTGGTCAGCCGCGAGGGCAGCTTGGCCGTCGCCACCGCCAAGGGCGCGGACGCAGTGGGCAGCATGGCCGCGGGTTGCGCAACCGTGATTGTGGCCGCTGGATACACCGTGGGCGGAGCCGCGGCAGCTCCGGTGGCCATGATGGCGATGGCAAACACTCCGGAGGCCGGCCCGAGGATAGTCCTGAGCAATCCCGTCAACTGAACCATGATGCTTCCCCCCAAGGCAGGACCAGCCCCAAGCCGGTCCCTTGTCGACTCATTCTTGTCCCCCGATGCCAAGAAAACAATGCGTGGAGCGACGATCGTGTTGCTCCTGCGGCTTGGCCCGTACCCGTGCAGAATTGCGTTGGCCCGTGGCGCCATGAATCCGGAGCCAACACCGGTCGCGCCTGGGCATGGCTGCGGGCGGGAACCATGCCCTTGACAGGCAAGCAGTCACTTGCCTTAATGGTGGGTGTGGAAGAGCTGTTGAAGGCGTTGGCGGACCCGACCCGGGCGGTGATCCTGGACGAGCTGGTGGAACACACCGGCCAGACACTCTTTGAGATCTGCAACCGGTTGTCGTCGCGGCATGGCATCAACCCGAGCCGGCAAGCGATCTCGCAGCACCTTCAGGTGCTCGAGGCGGCCGGGCTGGTGCGCAGCGAGCGCTCGGGCCGCTACAAGTTCCACTACGTGGATACCTCGCCCCTGGCCGGGATCTTCGAGAGGTGGCCGCCGGGCCCCACTCGCCCCGAACCATGACATGAACACCGCCACCCTCGCACCCCGCGGGTGGAACCAACACCGATCGAGAAGGAAAAGCCATGAAGATCAATCTTGCAAGCATCTTTGTCAACGACCAAGCCAAGGGCCTGGAGTTCTACACGACCAAGCTCGGGTTCGAGAAGAAGAACGATGTCCCGATGGGGGAGTTCTCCTGGCTGACCGTGGTCTCCCCGGAAGCGCGTGACGGGGTCGAGCTGGTGCTGGAACCTGCCAACCACCCGGCCGTCGGCCCGTTCCGTGAAGCATTGGTGGCCGACGGGATCCCGTTCACCTCGTTCGCCGTGGAGGACGTGCAGGCCGAATACGAACGACTGGTGGGCCTGGGCGTGGTCTTTACCCAGCCGCCGACCGTGATGGGACCGGTGACCACCGCGGTGCTGGATGACACCTGCGGGAACCTGATCCAGATCGCGGCGATGAACGAGACCTCGGGGGCATGACCCACGCCGGGTCCACGCCCCGGCCCCAGCGGGACGTGGTGATCGACGAGCAACTGGTATGCGACCTGCTCGGTGCCCAGCACCCGGATCTGGCGGGGCTGGAACTTCGGTTCGCCGACGACGGCTGGGACAACGTGATCTACCGGCTGGGGGACGAATTGGCGGTGCGCCTGCCGCGGCGGGACGTTGCCCATGCGTTGCTGCTCAACGAGGTGCGCTGGCTCCCGTTCCTGGCGCCGCGGCTGCCGCTACCCGTTCCGGTGCCGCGGCACCGCGGCAGGCCGGGGGAGGGCTACCCGTACCACTGGGCGGTGGTGCCGTGGTTTGCCGGTTCCAGCGCGGCGTCGGTGGGCGCGGCGGTGCGCGACGGGTACGCGGGGAAATTGGCTGCGTTCTTCCGGGCGTTGCATGTCCCGGCCCCGGCCGATGCCCCGCGCAACCCGGTGCGCGGGGTGCCGCTGCGGGATCGGGACCAGACGCTGCGCGAGCGGTTGGAAGCCGTGGAGGAGCCGGAGCGCGCGGCACTGCTGGCCATCTGGGAGCAGGGGCTCGCCGAGGTCCGGCATGTCGGGCCGCGGCTGTGGCTGCACGGGGACCCGCGCCCGCACAACATGCTCGTGCGTGATGCCGACGGCGGCGATGCCGAGGGCACCGGGAAGACCCGGCTGGGCGCGGTGATCGACTTCGGCGACATGACCGCGGGGGACCCGGCCAGCGACCTGGCCGTGGCGTGGTTGCACTTCAGTGCCTCGGGGCGCGCGGAGTTCCGGCGGCAGTTGGCGGGCCATGGGCTCTATTCGCCGGGCAGCTGGGTGCGGGCCCGGGCCTGGGCGGTGAACTACGCGGTGCCCATGGCCGGGCTGCCGGTGGGCGATCCCTTGCATGGCGTGGGGGTCCATGGCATCGGGCAGCTGCTGGCCGAGGCCTAAAGCGGGCCGAAGGACATGGTTCCGATCGGATCGACCCAGGACCGCGACAGCTCCTCGACCTCGGCGCGCACGCGGGGATTCCCCGCAATGAGCCGGCGCAGGTCCCGCCGGGAGTGCCCGGAAAAGTATCCGGGCAGGAAAAAGACGCTGACAATGCCGGCGAGCAGGGCCAGCTGGTACCCGGCGTAGGCCAGTGCCCCGCGGCCCGTGCCGTCGAACTGGGACACCAGCACCACATGCGCGATGGCGCACAGCGGAACGCCGAGCACCACCACCATGATCCATCCGCCGGCGACGCTGCGGCTGGCATACATGGTGGAGACGTGGCCGGGCTTTGGCGTGGATGAGTTGACCCGGCGCCAGAGACACAGTCCCAGCACGGTCAGGACCACGGAGGCAAGGAACAGCCAGGGCAACGCGCCCGGCAGCGCATCCGAAGTCACCAGGTTGGTGAGGGCGGCGCAGGCCAGGGCGATGCCCAGCCCCACCGGAACACTGGCTGCGCCGCGCCGGGCGCCGAGGTTTTGCGCCATGGTGCGCAGGGCCGAGCCCGCCTCGAGAGGGACCTCGGCCGAGGTCCGGGGATCGAGCCAGTAGGCCAGCTCGTGCCGTGGCGGCTGGCGGTATTCCGGTGGCGGGAGCCAGCCCGGGGTCTGCGGCGTCGGATCGCCCATGCTTGCCTCTTCCTCGCCGGGCCGGTGTGCCTGGCGGTAGACGACATTGTTTCATGAAGCCTGCGAATTTCGGTTTCGGAGGATGTGCTGGGTAAGGTCGGAAAACCGTTCCCGGTGTGATGCGCTTGACGTGTTCCGTGTCGCAACCGCCCTGGGGGGAGCCGCATGCCGCGGCCGGCGGGCGCAGGGCCGCGACCGGCCCGGAACACCGAACCAAGAGAAAGTGTGCCTGGGATGCAGATACGCGAAGGGGATCCGGGGACGGGGCCACGCAACGGACGCGGGCATCGCGGAGACGACCTGCGCCGGCTGAACACCGCGGCCGTCATGAAGCACGTCTTCGGCCACCCGGGGCTGTCCCGGTCCGAGATCGCGGCCCAGCTTGGCCTGAGTGCCGCGTCGGTCACCAACATCACCTCCACCCTGTTGGACGCGGGGTTGCTGCGGGCGATGCCCTCGCCCACGGGTGCGCAGGGGCGCCCGCGCGTGCCCCTGGAAATCGGAACGTCCGCGCTGGTGCTCGGGATCCACCTGGGGCCGCGCACCGCGGGCGTGGTGCTGATGGGACTCGACGGCGTGGGGCAGGCCTCCGTGCTGGTGCCGCACGCCGGCCTGGGCCCTGCCGAAACCATCGACCTGGTGGTTGCCGCGGCCCACAGGCTGGTGGCCGGCCATGCCCGGGGCAGGCCGCTGCTGGGCACCGGCATCGCCACCGGCGGCATCGTGGACCGGCATGCGGCGGAGATCATCGACAACCCGGGGGCGGGCTGGCACAACGTGCGCGTGATGGAGCTGCTGCGCGGGCGGCTGCCCTCCCCGGTCATCGTCGACAACAACGCGCGGGCAGCTGCCCAGTCCGAATTGCTCTACGGCCACGGGCAACGGACCAACGACTTCGTCTTGATGGTCATCACCGCGGACATCGGGTCGGTGATGGTCGACGACGGCCGGATCCGTGCGGGATTCAGCCAGACGGCGGGACAGATCGCCCACCTGCGCGTCAGCGACCGGCCGGTGCCGTGCTCCTGCGGCAAGACCGGCTGCCTGGCGGTGATGGCCTCCGACGACGCGGTGGCCGTCGAGGCCAGGGGGCGCGGGCTGGCAGACGTGCAGAACATCGACCACGTGCTGGAACTGGCCGGGGCCCAGGACCCGGTGGCCATCGAGGTGCTGGAACAGCGCAACCGCTACGTCGGCCGGGCGGCGAGCCAGCTCATCGACATCCACGACCCCGAGCTGCTGGTCGTGGCCGGCACCCCGGCCGAAACCCCGGCGGTCTTCGCCGCCCTGGTGGCGGAGGTGGCCCGGAGGGCCCATGCGGGTTCCGGAGCCGCGGGCCGCGTCGTGCTGTCCTCGGACCATGTATTTTCACTCTCGCTCTTTGCCGCCTCCACGATGGTCGATGCGGTACTCGACGATCCGCTGGGCCACGCGCTTCCCGAGGGCCTGGTGAACCCCTAGACAACGCCGCTTTCCCGATGCCGCCGGCGGGGATTGGGCAAGCCGTGCCGCAGCCGCCCGAACCGTGTGCCGGCGCGCAAATGCCCAAGGCCATCGAGTGGGTGTTTTTTGGATTTATTGACACATGGTGCTGTATCTGGTTTATTTTAGAGCGTGAAATAAGTTGGTGAGGTCGATCACAGCATGTGGTTACCTGGCTAACACCGCCATGCAGGGCGGAGTAACACGGGTCATTCGTACACGAGGAGCATCATGTCGAAGAAGAAGTTGATAGCCGTTGCAGCGGCATCCGCAGCGTTCATGCTGGTAGCCAGCGGTTGTTCGGTGGGAGCAGACGCCGGGACACCGGGCGCGGGGACGGACGGCGCCAAGCGCCTGTCGTTCCAGCTCGCCGAACCAACATCGCTGGTTCCGCACGAGAACCCGGGAAGCCAGGTCGGCATGGCCACCTGCGCGAACCTCATGGAGGTCAACGTCGAGACGCAGGAGCTGGAGCCGCTGGCCGCCAAGTCCGTCACGAGCCAGGACGCCACCACCTGGAAGATCGCGCTGCAGGAGGGCTGGACCTTCCAGGACGGCACCCCGGTCACCGCCGACTCGTTCGCCAAGGCCTGGTCCAAGACCGCCACCGGCTCCAACGCCTGGCAGGGCAACGGCAGCTTCGTCTCCTTCGTTGGCTACAAGGAACTGAACCCGACCGACGGTTCCAAGCCGAAGACCGATTCGCTCTCCGGGGTAAAGGTCATCGACGCGAACAACCTCGAGGTCACCCTCAACGCGCCCAACGCGGACTTCCCGAAGGTGCTCTCCACCTCGCCGCTGTGCCCGCTGCCGGAGGTCGCCTTCACCGATGCGAAGGCCTATGAGGAGAACCCGGTCTCCAACGGCCCGTACAAGTTCGTCTCCTGGAACCACAACCAGGAAGTCGTGCTGGACAAGTGGGACGGCTTCAAGGGCGCAGCCGGCTTCTCCGGCGGTGCCGACAAGCTCGTGGGCCAGATCTACACCGCCGTCGACGCGGCCTACACGGACATGACCGCCAACAACCTGGACATGATCCGCAATGTGCCGGCGACCATGGTCTCCAAGGCCAAGAGCCAGCTCGGCGAGGAATCCCTCTACGAGGTCAAGACCGGTTCCAAGCAGTACACGCTGCAGATCCCCGAATACGTCAAGGGCCTGGAAGACCCGGACCTGCGCCGCGCCATCTCCATGTCGATCGACCGCGAGGCCATCGCCGCCTCGCTGCTCCAGGGCTACGCCACCTCCTCCGATTCCCTGGTGCCGCCGTCGCTGGATTCCTACAAGGAAGGCTCCTGCGACTCCTGCACCCTTGACGTCGCCGGAGCCAAGGACCTGCTGAAAAAGGCCGGCGGCTTCGACGGCACCCTGGTCATCGAGCACACCTCGACCTCGGACGTGCAGCTGGTCCAGGCCATCGCCAAGCAGATCCAGGACAATCTGGGCATCAAGGTCCAGCTCAAGCCGATGCTGGGCACCGAGCTCGAGGCCCGGCGCAACAACCAGGAGCTTGAAGGCGCGGTCTTCGGCCTCTGGGGCTGGTCGTACAAGAGCTCGGACCAGTACCTGAGCCAGTACGAGACCGGCGGCGACGGCAACGTGACCACCGGTTACTCGAACACGGCCGTCGACGCGCTGCTGCGCTCGGCCCGCGGCGAACAGGACGAAGCCAAGTCGGCCGCGCGCTACGCGCAGGCAGAGGCCCTGGTCATCAAGGACATGCCGGCGATCCCGCTGTTCATCCCGACCGACTTCGGCCTGCACACCAAGTGTGCCGTGATGAACGACGCCCAGGGCGATCTGCAGTTCTACCGCGCCGGATACGGCTGCTAAACAAGCACAACACGTGCAAGGTGGTGCGGGAGCGCCGGCCGCCAAACGCCGGCGCCCTCCCGTACCCCCTTGCGGAGGCGGACCCCTCGAAGGGGCCGCGAAAGGAAGCAGTTGCATGCTTGGCTACACAGTACGCAGAATCCTGCAGATGGTCCCGGTGGTCCTCGGGGCCACCTTCATCATCTACGCCCTCACGTTCCTGATGCCCGGGGACCCGGTGGCGGCCCTGACCGGATCCCGCCCGCTGCCCGAGTCCACGGTCCAGCAGATCCGGTTGGCCTACCGCCTCGATGACCCGTTCCTGGTCCAGTACGGCAACTACATGCTCGGGCTGCTGCAGGGGAACTTCGGCATCGACTTCTTCGGCCGCCCGGTCCTCGGGCTGATCCTCGAGCGCCTGCCGGTCACCTTTGCCCTGGCGATGACCGCCTGGGTGCTGAAGCTGGCCATCGGCCTGGCCATCGGGGTCTACGGCGGCCTGCGCAACGGGCAGGCCGGGGACCACTTCGCGTTGGTGTTCACCGTGATCTTCCTGGGCATTCCCGGGTTCGTCATCGCCCTGGGCGCACAGACCGTCTTCGGGGTGCAGCTGGGCTGGGTCGATCCTGCCGGCATCCGCGCCGGCTGGCCGCTGGCCTTCATCCTCCCGGCCCTGGTCATGGCGATCGAGGCCTCCGCGGGCCTGGCGCGGCTGACCCGCACCTCCCTGGTGGACGTGCTGCGCGCCGAGTACCTGCGCACCGCCCGGGCCAAGGGGCTGTCCCCGCGCCGGGTCATCTGGGGCCATGCCCTGCGCAACGCCATGATCCCGGTGGTCACCTACCTGGGCCTGTCCCTGGCGGGCATGCTGGGAGGGGCGGTGATCATCGAGGCGATCTTCAACATGCCCGGCATCGGCGGATTGATGGTCACGGCCATCAACAACAAGGAGGGCACCGTCGTGGTGGGTATCGCCACGATGCTCGTGCTGGTGTACCTCGTCTTCAACCTGCTCGTGGACCTGCTCTACGGCATCATCGATCCAAGGGTGCGGATATGAGCCAGAACACCGAAGCCAACCCGGGCACCGTGCCCGCAACGGATCCGTTGGCCCCGACCAACCCGATTACCGTCCCGTCGGGCATCAGGCCCCCGGCCGGCCCGCCGGCACCCGCCGCGGCCTTCCGGCGCAAGCTAGCCCCGAAGGTCAACCGGGGGCCGGTGTGGCTCAAGCCCCGTTTCCTGGTATCGGGCACGATCGTGGCGATCATGCTGCTGATGGCCGCGTTCCCGCAGCTCTTTGCCGGGTTCGGCTCGGACCCGACCGCCAATTGCGACATCATGAACACCAACCAGGCGCCCAGCGCCGAGCACATCTTCGGTGTCGACATCCAGGGCTGCGACTACTACACCAACGTGATCTACGGGGCGCGGGCCTCGATCCTGGTCGGCATCGTGGTCACCGCGATCTCCTTCGTGATCTCCGCACTGCTGGGATCGCTGGCCGGCTACTTCGGCGGCTGGGTCGACACCCTGATCTCCCGCGCCTGCGACATGGCCTTCGGCCTGCCGTTCATCCTGGCCGCGATCGTGGTGCTGCAGCTGTTCTCCGAGCGCACCGTGTGGACCGTCATCTTCGCCCTGGCGCTGTTCTCCTGGCCCGGCGGGGTGCGGTTCATGCGCTCCTCGGTGATGGAGGTCCGCAACCGCGAATACGTCCAGGCCTCCAGGCTGCTGGGCGCCGGCAACGGGCGGATCATCGCCAAACACATCATCCCCAACTCGCTGACCCCGCTGCTGGTGCTCCAGACCCTGGGCATCGGAGGGGTGATCTCCGCCGAGGCCGGACTGACCTTCATCGGCATCGGGCTGACCCCGCCGTCGGTGTCCTGGGGACTCCAGCTGGCCGCGGCGCGCGAATACATCTCCGCGGCCCCGCACCTGCTCATCTTCCCCGCGATCTTCCTGACCATCACCGTGCTGGGCTTTGTGCTCTTTGGCGAGGCCATGCGCGATGAATTCGACCCGAAAGGAAAATAGCATGGGCAGCCACCAATATGCGAACCCCGCAGCCGATGCCGCCGACGACGTGCTGCTGCGCGTGAAAGACCTCGAGGTCGAGTTCAACACCTCCAAGGGCGTCGCCACGGCGGTCAACGGCATGAACTTCGAGGTCAAGCGCGGGCAGGCGCTGGGCATCCTGGGCGAATCCGGATCCGGCAAGTCCGTGACCGCCCGTGCCATCATGGGCATCCTGGACATGCCCCCGGCGCACATCCCGCGCGGGGAAATCCTCCTGGAGGGCGAGGACCTGCTCACCGTGGCCCCCAGGCGCCACCGCCAACTGGTCGGCTCGCGGGTCTCGATGGTCTTCCAGGACGCGCTGACCGCGCTGAACCCGGTGCACCCGGTGGGCCGGCAGATCGGCGAGCTCTACCGCGTGCACCGCGGCTACTCGCGCAGGGACGCCAAGGCCGCGGCCATCAAGATGATGGAGAAGGTGAAGATCCCCGCGGCCGCGAAGCGGGTGAACGACTACCCGCACCGGTTTTCCGGCGGCATGCGCCAGCGCATCGTCATCGCCATGGCACTGGCCCTGGATCCGGTGCTGCTGATCGCCGACGAGCCGACCACCGCGCTGGACGTGACGGTGCAGGCGCAGATCCTCGAGCTGCTCAAGGAACAGCAGGAGGAACGCAACATGGGCCTGATCCTGATCACCCACGACATCTCCGTGGTCCGGGAGGTCACCGACCAGGTCGCGGTCATGTACGCCGGCCGCGTCGTGGAGCACGGGCCCACCGCCGAGGTCCTTTCCCGTCCCGGGCACCCGTATTCGCGCGGACTGGCCGCCTCGATCGCCGGGGAAGAGCTCAAGGGCCAACGCCTGCCGGCGATCCCCGGCACGCCGCCGGATTTGCTGCACCTGCCGGCCGGCTGCTCGTTCGCCAACCGCTGCGCCTTCGCCACCGAGGCGTGCGCGGCCTCCATCCCCGCACTGGAACTGATCGACGAGGCACGGCACAGCGCCTGCTTCCACACCCGGGAGGTCCTGGCCCATGCCAACGCCTAGCACCAGCACGCAGGCCCTGCCGGGCTTCGCGAACCATCCTGCCGGCACGCCGCTGATGGAAATGCGCGACGTGAAGCAGCACTACGCCGTGCACCGCCACCTGCCCCTCGGCCCGCGCAAGTTCGTCAAGGCCCTGGACGGAGTCGACCTGTCCGTGCACGCCGGGGAGACCATGGGCGTGATCGGCGAGTCCGGCTGCGGCAAATCCACCCTGGCCCGCGTGATGGCCGGACTGGAAAAGCCCACGCAGGGCCGGGTGTTTTTCCGCGGCCAAGACATCAACACGCTGCGCGGGGACGAGAAGAAGGAGATGCGCCGGAACATCCAGCTGATCTTCCAGGACCCGTACTCCTCGCTGAATCCGCGGATGACGGTGGAGCAACTGGTCTCCGAACCCTACGAGATCCACCCCGAGGTGGCCCCGAGGGCCGGACGCAAGGCCAAGATCAAGGAACTGCTGGAACTGGTCGGGCTGAACCCCAACCACGCCGACCGCTACCCGCACAACTTCTCCGGCGGGCAGCAGCAGCGCATCGGCATCGCCCGTGGCATCGCGCTGAACCCGCAGCTGCTCATCTGCGACGAACCGGTCTCCGCGCTGGATGTCTCGGTGCGGGCCCAGGTGGTGAACCTGCTCGATGACCTGCAACGGGAACTGGGCCTGTCCTATCTGTTCATCGCCCACGACCTGCAGATCGTGCGGCACATCTCCGACCGCGTCGCGACCATGTACTTGGGCCGCGTCGTGGAGCTGGGCACCTACGCGGATGTCTATGACAGGACCGCGCAGCCGTACACGCGGGCGTTGATGTCTGCGGCCCCGGAACTGCGCAGGAACGACGGGAACGACCGGGAGAAGATCATCCTGCAGGGCGACCCGCCCTCGCCGATCGACCCGCCGGCCGGCTGCCGGTTCCACACCCGCTGCCCCATGGCGCAGGCGATCTGCGCGACCAAGGAACCGGAGCTCATCGCGGTCGGGGACACCCACGAGGCGCGCTGCCACTTCGCCAAGGACCTCGCGGCCGAATTCGTCCAGGGCGCGGGAGCCTGAACAAGCACCTGCCCAGCCACCGGATCAAGCACACCGATCAACCAGGGTGATCGACCCGCCCCGGGTTCCCGGGGACCCCGGCACCGCCGACGGCGGCCGCCACCAACAAACCTGCACAATGAAGGAGTCATTTCGTGGATCTCAAGGTAGGTGTAGTCGGCTTCGGCCTGCGCGCCGGACTCTACAAGCACGCACACCGCCCCGGCGAGGGGTCGGTCGTCACCATGGTGTGCGACACCTCCGAGCGTGGCCGCGCCGATGCCGCGGCCAAGCTGCCCGGCGCCACCATCACCGCGGACCTGGACGAGCTGCTGGCCGCCGGCCTGGACGCCGTGCTGGTGCTGACCCCGGACAACCAGCACGCGCTGGTTGCCAAGCGCACCCTGGAGGCGGGTATCCCGACGTTCTGCGAGAAGCCGCTGGATGTCACCCTGGATGCCGTTGACGACCTGCTGGACACGGCCTTCCGCACCGGAACCCGGCTCTACGTGGGGCACAACATGCGCCACATGCCGGTGGTCCGCCAGATGCGCGAGATCATCGAATCCGGTGCCATCGGTACGGTCAAGGCCGTGTGGTGCCGCCACTTCGTGGGCAACGGCGGGGACTACTACTTCAAGGACTGGCACGCGGAGCGCAAGAACACCACGTCCCTGCTGCTGCAAAAGGGCGCGCACGACATTGACGTGATCCACTGGCTCGCCGGTGGCTACACCGAGACCGTCTCCGCGGTCGGGGACCTGGCCGTGTACGGGGACATCGAATCGCGCCGAGACAACAAGGACCGCCGCATGGGGGACTGGTTCTCGCTGGAGAACTGGCCGCCGGCCGAGCAGACGGACCTGAACCCGGTCATCGACGTGGAAGACATTTCCATGATGCAGATGAAGCTGGACAACGGCGTGCTGGCTTCATACCAGCAGTGCCACTTCACCCCCGACTACTGGAGGAACTACACGGTCATCGGAACCGCCGGCCGGCTGGAGAACTTCGGCGACGACGCGGGCAACACCATCAAGGTGTGGAACACCCGCAGCCAGGCCGGCTACGTGGATGCCGACCTCGAGGTGGAGATCGAGGCCGCGGACGGCGGACACGGGGGTGCGGACCCGCGCCTGATCGCCGAGTTCCTGCGCTTCGCCTCCGAGGGCGGCCCGACGCAGACCTCGCCGGTCGCCGCACGCGCGGCGGTTGCCGCGGGCGTGCTGGCCACCGAGTCCCTGCGCACCGACGGGTCGGCCAAGACGGTTCCGCCGCTCAGCGGGGAACTGCTGGCCTACTTCGCGGCCAACCAGGAGCGCGTGAACGCCTGAGACGGCCCGGGCCGCGGCACCGCCGCCGACGCACCAACCACAAGGGGGGCGCCCCTCCACCAGGATCCGGGGGAGGGGCGCTGCCCTTCGGCGTTTGCGGCCCGGCGCCGGGGCTCGCGGCGGTCAGTCGCCGGTGAGCTCGGCCATGGCCTGGCCCATGGCGGCTGCCACCAGCTGGACGCTGCGCCGGTGCATGGACTCGGGGCGGGCCAGCAGGTCGATGCGCCGCCGGTTGGCGATTCCTTCCAGGGCGCGCAGCACCACGTTCTCGCCCACCGCGGCGCCGGCGGTGTAGCGCGGAATGATGCCGATGACGTCCCCGGCGGCGACCAGGGCGGCGACCGTGGCGTAGTCGTTGACGCGGTGGATGATGTCGGGGGCCGAGCCGGCGACCGCGCTGATGGCGCCGAGCACATCGGCCGGGGAGAATCCCTCCCGGCTGACCACCCACTGCTCGCCGACCAGGTCCGCCGGGCGCAGCGTGTCCCTGGCCGCCAGCCGGTGGCCGGCCGGCAGGGCGATGTCCAGGGGCTCGTGCGCCAGCGCGGTGACGAGTACCCGGTCGGTGGGCCAGTGCGGGGTGTGGTCCATGCGGTGGGCCAGGACCAGGTCGTAGCGGGCGGTCAGCGCCGGAAAGTCCTGCTGCGCCACGTCCTCGTCGAAGAACCGCGGCGTCGGGAGTCCGGGCGCCGCCAGCTTGCCCAGCAACGGGGCGAAGAGCACCTGGCCCACGGAGTGGAACCCGGCCACCGACACCGGGACGGCGGTGCTTTCCTGGAACCCGCCGATCGCGGCGCGCGCTGCTGCCATCGAGGAAATCACCGTGGCGCCGGCGGCGGCCAGCACCGCCCCGGCCTCGGTGAGCACCAGGTTCCGGCCCTCCTTGCGGGTCAGCGGGACCTGGATGTTGCGCTGCAGCAGGGCCAGCTGCTGGGAGACGGCCGAGGGCGTGACATACATGGCGCTGGCGACGGCCTTGACCGAGCCGAGGTCGCCGAGTTCGCGCAGGATCTGCAACTGATGGACTTCCATGTAGTCAATCCTAAATCGTAGATTGAGAAACATGCGTATCTTCTAAGGTGTCCATGGCGGGTGGGAGATGCCAGACTGGAGGCGAATCGTCCATGAAGGCGCGCCTGCGCGGCGCAATAGAGGAGCCACCCATGAAGGCACTGTACAAGTCCGGACCGCACGCAGGGTTCGAGCTGGTTGACCGCCCAGAGCCCGTGACCGGCGACCGCGACGTGAAGATCCGTGTGATGACCGCGGGCATCTGCGGCACCGACCTGCATATCCAGGCCTACGACGACGCCGCCAAGGCGATGATCAAGGCCCCGATGATTCCGGGCCACGAGTTCTACGGCGAGGTCGTCGAGGTTGGCGACGAGGTCTCCGACGTGAAGATCGGCGACCGCGTCTCCGGCGAGGGCCACGTGGTCTGCGGCATGTGCCGCAACTGCCGCGCCGGCCGCCGCCAGATGTGCATCAACACCGTCTCGGTCGGCGTACAGCGCGACGGGGCCTTCGCCGAATTCGTGGTCATCCCCGAAACCAACGTCTGGGTCCACCGCGACCCCTCGATCACCCCGGAACTCGGCGCGATCTTCGACCCGTTCGGCAACGCCGTGCACACGGCGCTGTCCTTCCCGCTGGTCGGCGAGGACGTGCTGATCACCGGTGCGGGCCCCATCGGCCTGATGGCCATCGCCGTCGCCCGTCACGCAGGCGCACGCAAGATCGCCATCACCGACGTCTCCCCGCAGCGCCTGGAACTGGCCCGCGGCATGGGTGTGGATTTGGCCATCGACGTCTCCAAGACCCGCATCAAGGACGCCCAACGCGAACTTGGCATGCGCGAGGGCTTCGACTTCGGCATGGAAATGTCCGGACACCCCACCGCACTGCCGGAAATGATCGAGAACATGAACCACGGCGGGCACATCTCGATGCTCGGCCTGCCCTCAAGCTCCATCGACATCGACTGGGGCAAGGTCGTCACCCACATGCTCACGCTCAAGGGCATCTACGGCCGCGAGATGTTCGAGACCTGGTACGCCATGAGCGCGATGCTCACCTCCAACCCGGTGCTGCGCGAGCGCGTTGCCTCGGTGGTCACCGACTACCTGCCGGCCACGGAATGGGAAGCCGGCTTCGACGCCGCCCGCTCCGGCCACGGCGGCAAGGTCGTCCTGGACTGGACAGTCTTCTAAACCCCCTCCAAGCCTCTTCCACACCACCCGCGACTTCCAGGAGAAGCACATGTACACCACCATGAAAGACGAGCTGGCAGCCGAACTGGCCCAGCTGCGCACCGACGGCCTGTTCAAGTCGGAACGCCACATCGACTCGGCCCAGTCCAACCGCATCTCCGCCGGCGAGCTCGGCTCCGAGGCCAAGAAGGTGCTGAACTTCTGCGCCAACAACTACCTCGGCCTGGCCGATGATGCGCGCATCATCGAGGCCGCCAAGAACGCCATGGACACCCGCGGCTTCGGCATGGCCTCGGTCCGCTTCATCTGCGGCACCCAGGACCTGCACCTGGAACTTGAGGCAGCAGTCTCCAAGTTCCTGGGCACCGAGGACACCATCTTGTTCTCCAGCTGCTTCGATGCCAACGGCGGTGTCTTCGAGTCGCTCTTTGGGCCCGAGGACGCAATCATCTCCGATGCACTGAACCACGCCTCGATCATCGATGGCATCCGCCTGTCCAAGGCCGCGCGCTTCCGCTACGCAAACCAGGACATGGCCGATTTGGAAACCCAGCTGCAGGCGGCAGCCGCGCTGAACGAGGGCAAGGGTGCACGCCGCACCATCGTCGTCACCGACGGCATCTTCTCCATGGACGGCTTCATCGCCCCGCTGGGGGCCATCTGCGACTTGGCCGACAAGTACGGCGCACTGGTCATGGTCGATGACTCCCACGCCGTGGGCTTCATGGGCGCCACCGGCGCCGGAACCCCGGAGCACGCGGGTGTCTCTGACCGCGTGGACATCTACACCGGCACCTTCGGCAAGGCACTGGGCGGCGCCTCGGGTGGCTACGTTGCAGGCCGCGGCGAGATCGTGGCGATGCTGCGCCAGAAGGCGCGCCCGTACCTGTTCTCCAACTCGCTGGCCCCTGCCATCGTTGCCGCAACGCTCAAGGCACTCGAACTCGTTGAGGGTTCGGGCGAGCTGCGCGGGAAGCTGTTCGAAAACGCCGCGCACTTCCGCACCCGCATGACCGAGGAAGGCTTCGACCTGCTCGACGGCGAACACGCCATCGTTCCGGTGATGTTCGGCGATGCCGTGAAGGCCGCCGAGGTCGCCGGCAAGATGCTCGAGCAGGGCGTCTTTGTCACGGCCTTCAGTTTCCCGGTGGTCCCGAAGGGCGCAGCACGCATCCGCGTGCAGCTCTCGGCAGCGCACTCGGCCGAGGACATCGAGGCCTGCGTGCAGGCGTTCGTCGCCAGCCGCTAGATCCACAAAGCAGGTGTCGCCCGCAGTCCCCATCGTGGGGGAGTGCGGGCGACACCCGGTTAAGCGGTTGTTGGCCACTTGCCGTGGCCGGTGCCGATGCCACCGTGCATCCGGTGCGGACGGGTCCTATCGGCCGGCCAGGCTCGCGGCGGGAAGCTCGGTTTCGGAGCGCGAGCGACCGATCAACGCACCGTAGATCAGTGCCGCCAGGACCGGGGTGGCCAGCGAACCGATGTTCGAGGCCCAGGGGCTGCCGGATTGGACCAGCGTGATCCCGGCCGCTGCCGAGAGCACCCAGGCCGCGACCCCGGCCCGGTTCAGCGAGGGAAAGGCGGAGTCCGGAAGTGAACCGTCCGGCACGATGCTGCCGCGCCGCTCGTGGACGAAGATGTGCACCAGTGCGATCGCCACCCAGCCGGTGACCAATGCCCCCTGCCATGACAGGGCCAGCAACAGGTACTTGACCACCGGCAGCAGCATCAGCAGGTAGATGATGATGGCTCCGATCCCGACCCAGGCCAGCGAGGGCAGGCGCAAGTGCAGGGCGCGCTGGGCGAATTCGCGCAGGTTGGCAATGCCCAGTGCGTAGTTCGCGGTGTTGATCCGGGTCTGCGACACGAAGATCACCAGCAGGCCCAGTGGGCCCATGAGCTGGACCAAGGCGCCGGCGACACCGGTCTCCGTGGCCTCGGCGCCGGGAATGGTGAAGATCAGGTAGATGCCGATCAGCGAGTTGACACCGAAGGCCAGGATGTAGAAAAGCCAGCCGAAGGTGTACCGCTGGTGGAACTTCACGTCCTTGGCGCGGCCCAGGGCGGCGAAGTCCATCGTGTACATCATCAGGATCCATACGCCCATGAAGGCGGCGCAGGTGGCCAGCCAGCCCGGCCCGCCGGCGGTGAACGGCAGAGCTCCGGGGGAGTGGGTGAGCCAGGCACCGCCATCGGGATGGGCGATGGAAGCCCAGATGACGGCGACGAGCAGGCCGCCCCAGTAGATCGGCAGCAGCCAGCCGTTGATCTTGTCCAGCCAGCGTTGGATGCCGCCGGCTATCAGCGGGATCGTGTAGAGCACCACCAGTGCGTACCAGAGCTCGATGGGGCCTCCGAACTGCGCCTGGAAGGCGTAGCCGAGGATGGCGCCCTCGAAGACCGCATAGTAGATGGCGGTGGCGGCGAAGACCAGGGTGGCCAACATGGCGCCCTTGCTGCCGAGCAGCGTGCGGGAGAACTGGGCGACGGTCAGGGAATGCTTCAGTGCGTAGCCGGCCAGGATCCGGTTGATCGCGCCATAGAGGACGATGGTGATTGCCAACCCGATAAGGGTGTCGATGGTGCCGTAGGCCTGGGCCAGCGAGGCGCCGATGTAGATGAAGAACATGGCCGAGACCAGGCCGTACCAGGCCATGGACAGTGAGCCGGCACTCATTTTGCTGTTTTCTGTGGCCGGTTGTTCGGCCGTTGACGGGGTTGACACGGGACTTCTCCTTCAGAAGGGCACGGCAGGGCAACGGGGACGATCCCGCAGGTGCTTGGTGCCAGGGGTGTGTGACAAGGAATGGCGCCGAGGCCATCCCTTGGGGATCAGCCGGTGCCCTGTGTGTGAAGCCGGACAAGTGCTGCGTGCTGGTGCGGGGACCCGCAGCGGATTCCCGCGCCGTCTTCACCGAGCGGGGCTCCGCATGCCTCGGCAGGGGGATAACCACTCGGAATCCTTCGAGCCCCCGCAAGGAGGCGGTGCGGCCGGGCGGAAGGGGGAGGAAACCGGCCGGTCTTGCGCTGCCCCCTCCGCCTGGCGGCGGTGGGTGCGGCTAGTGCCAGTGGGCCGATGAGCGGCGCTTCATCAACTGCCGGTACTCCGCGGTGGTGTTTTCATACAGTTCGCCGGTGCCCCAGTCCAGGATCACGCCGTGGCGCCGGATGACATCGAGCATGTCCGTGGTGCCGTTGCGGTAGCTTTCGGCGACCGCGTGCGGGTCCTCGGTGAGCCAGCCGTGCCGCGCGGCACGGATCTGCTCGCGCAACTCCGTGGTGGCGGCCTCGTCGATCTCGAAATCGTCGAGTTCCGCGTCGATCTCGCGAATCACCACGCCGTAGTCCTTGGCGGCGCGGTCGATCGAGACGTAGCCGTCGATGACGTCCTCCCTGACCTCGGCGGCGGTGCGCATCAGCGGGTCGCCGAAGCCACCGCCGCCGGCGGAGGGTCGGGTAAAGGTGTCGCCGGACTGCACCGGCACGGAGGAGAAGTTCGAGCCGAGGTAGCGTTCCCCGTCCGTCCCCTTGTTCAGCCAGACCCCGTGCGGGATGGAGGGCAGGCCTCCCTCGATGCCCCAGGTGATGGAGCGGGCCCGGTCACAGCAGTAGCTCATGACGGTGTCGAAGGCGTCGGTGAGCACCCCTCCCTTTTCGATCCCCAGTCCGCCGCGGTAGCGGCCCGGACCGGCGGAGTCCATGGCGATCTCGTGCCGGGTGGTCAGCACGGGGGAGAGTCGTTCCTGGCCCTCGATCGGCTGCACGGCCAGGCCGGGACCGAAGACCGGTGCAGTGGCCGATGAGCCGTCCTTGCTGGCGCGTCCGCCCCAGCCGCCGGCCATCCAGTCGTACCACATGAAATACTCGTTGGTCGGGGTCCGGGCGTCCTTGCCGCCGACCAGCAGGTATTCGAGGTTGAATGCGCACGCCATGGCGCGTTCGGGCATGATCTGGCTCCACAGTTCGAAGATACCGTTCATGATTTTTTCGTACGGGCCGGAACAGAACCCGGTGACGGCGTAGGGCCATCCGGCGTTGACCACGGTGCCTTCCGGGCCGATCTCCGCACGGACCGCAGCGTAGAAGCCGGAGTTCAGCGGGACTTCCGGGAAGAAGGTCTTGGTGCCGGCGTAGATGGCCGAGTGGGTGGTTCCGTATCCGGAATTCAGGAAGGTGGCCACGGCGGGAGCCGACCCGGTCAGGTCGTAGTGGATTCCGTGCCCGTCGAGGGTGAGCTTGATCTTGATCGGTACCAGGCCCTCGCCCTTGCCCGGGTCCACGTCGATGTAGTCGGTGGTTTCCCATTCGCCGCGGGGCAGGGACTCCAGCTGTCGCAGGACCGTCCGTTCCACGTAGTCCTGGGTTTCCTGCATGGCCGCCAGCACGGTGCCCTTGGTGTACTTGCCGACCAGGCGGTGCACTTCGCGCTCGCAGACGGCGGTGGCCTCGGACTGGGCATGGAGGTCCCCCATGGCCTGGCGCGGCGCGCGGGTGTTGGACACCAGCAGTTGGGCGACGTCGTGCAGGAAAACGCCCTTGGACCAGATGCGCACCGGGGTGATGCGCAGGCCCTCGCCGAAGTGCTCCTTGGCGTTGACGTCAAAGGAACCGGGGACGTTGCCGCCGATGTCGGCCCAGTGGCCCTTGTTCTGGGCGAAGGCGATGACCTCGCCGTCGGCGAAGATCGGCCGGATGAAGGACACGTCGTTGAAGTGGGTGCCGCCGCGGTAGGGGTCGTTGATCGCGAAGACATCGCCCGGGTGGATGTCGGTGCCGAACTCTTCGATCACGGCTTTGCACTGGAAATGCAGTGTGCCCACGTGCACCGCGATGTCGCCAGATCCCTGCATCACGGTGTTGCCCTGGGCATCGCACAATGCCGAGGAGAAGTCGCGGGAGTAGATGACGAAGGAGTAGCAGGTGCGCAGGATCTGTTCGCTCATCAGGTCGACCGAGGTCGCGAACGCGTTCTTGAGCACCTCGAAGGTGACGGGGTCCAGGGATGCGTGCCTCGCCGTGTTGGCCAGGGTGTCTGGGGCAACGAGTGTATCGGTCATGACTAGGACTCCTTGCTTGAGGAAAGATCGTGGAGGTGGATGCGAATGTTGCCCCAGCCGTCGATCTCGGCGGTCGTGCGGGGCGGAACGACGCTGGTGGAATCGAGCTGGTCGATGATGGCCGGCCCGGGGAACGTGGCGCCGGCGGGAAGCTGGGCCCTGTCGTAGACAGGGGTGGACAGCCATCCGGCGTCGCCGAAGTAGACCTCGC
The DNA here is from genome assembly GCF_003287975.1 of Arthrobacter sp. AQ5-05. Taxonomy (GTDB): domain Bacteria; phylum Actinomycetota; class Actinomycetes; order Actinomycetales; family Micrococcaceae; genus Paeniglutamicibacter. The sequence goes on along the minus strand of NZ_QMKQ01000002.1, from coordinate 201,208 downwards.
GGGTGGAAACCGGGGGGCCAGGGTCGGCGTTGAGCTGGGGGGCCGGAATGAAGGCAGGCTTCGGGGTCTTGCCGACGGCGCTGAGCAGCAGCTGGTAGATCTCGACCGGCTGGTCGTCCTGGCGGAAGGCGAACTCCCGCTCGTGTTCCTGGTGGAAGGTCTCGATGGCGGTGTCCAGGGCGCCGCGTCCGGAGCCGATGGGCACCGAGAGCGAACGCCACTGTCCCGCATAGCGCATGGAGATCTCGCGTTGCAGCACGGCGTTCTCGTCGCTGACTCCCTCGTGCCGTAGGCGCGAGGAAGCTTCCCTTTCCAGGGTCGCGAACCGGGCTTCGATTTCTGCCGGATCGCTCTCGGAGGCCAGGCCCGTGAACATGGCCGAGAGGTCGTGGCGGATGTCGACCAGCAGGCAGCCCAGCGCGGAGGTAACTCCGGGATTCGCCGGGACCACGACGGTGGGGATGTTCAGCTCGCGGGCCACCTCGGCGCCGTGCAGCGCCCCGGCCCCGCCAAAGGCGATGAGCGCGAAATCGCGCGGGTCGTAGCCCCGGCGGATCGAGATCAGGCGAACCGCATCGGCCATGTTGGCGTTGGCGACCTGCAGGATGGCATGGGCGGCCTCGGCCTCTTCCATACCCAGCGGTTCGGAGATGACCCGCTTGATGGCCGCCAAGGACAGGTCGCGGTCGAGGGACTTGGCACCGCCGGCCAGGGAGGTTCCCAAGCGGTTCAAGGCCAGGTTGGCGTCGCAGTTGGTGGGCTCTTCACCGCCGGTGTTGTAGCAGGCCGGGCCCGGTGCCGCGCCCGCGGACTGGGGGCCGTTGCGCAGGGATCCGGCGATGTCGATGTGGGCCAGGGAGCCGCCGCCGGCACCGATGGTCATGACCTCGATGGAGGGGAAGACGATGGGGTGGCCGTATTCGACGTGCCATTCCTTGGTGATGCGCAATTCGCCGTCCGAGACCAGGCAGATGTCGGTGGAGGTGCCGCCCATGTCCAGTCCGACAGCGTTTTCGAAGCCGCATTGCTGGGCGACATGCTTGGCGGCGATGGCGCCGGCTGCAATGCCGGAGGCCGCGAGCCTCACAGGATAGCGCTTGACCATGCGCGGGGTCATCGATCCGCCGCCGGAGTGAAGCAGCAGCAGGTCCCCGGAATAGCCGCCGTCCTTGAGCTGTGTGGCTAGGCGGTCCACGTATCCGGTCACTAGCGGGGCCAGCACGGCATTGGAGACCGCGGTGTTGAAGCGGTCGTGCTCGAAGATCTCGGGCAGGATCTCGGCGGATGCCGAAACGGTGGCCTCGGGAAGTTCCTCCTGGAGGATCTCGCGCATCCTGATCTCGTTGGCGGGGTTGGCGTAGGAGTTAATGAAGCACACGGCAATCGTGGTGGTTCCGCGCTTGCGCAGCAATGCGGCGAGCCGCCGGGCCTCGACCTCGTCCAAGGGGGTGACGACCTTGCCGGAGAAATCGATTCGCTCAGTGACCTCGAAACGGTCGCGGCGTCGGATGTAGGGGCCCGAGACGTCGTTGTAGGCATCCCAAAGATCGTCCTTCGTTCCGTCGCGGATTTCGATGACATCGCGGAAACCACGGGTGGTGATCATGGCCGAAGCCGGGAACTTGCGAGTGATGAGGGCGTTTGTTGCCACCGTCGTTCCGTGTGAGAACAAAGAGACATCTGCAAGATTGATGTTGGCCCTTTCCACGCCGCCCATGACGGCCAGCATGGGGTCATGGGGCGTGGAGGGAACCTTGGTGACCCGCATTTCCTGGGTTTCTTCGTCGAAAATGCAGACGTCGGTGAACGTGCCTCCCACGTCCACGGCAACTCGTAAATTGGCCATTCTGCGCTCCTTGCTGGTTCGGGTTTTCGCTTTCCACAACCATGCAGTGTGACGCGCATCTCTGTCATTGGCGGATTTCAAAGGTCTCGGGCCTATCATTGTATTTTCTACAAAATCCCGTACTGCTCGGGATGATCCGGGGTCCCACGGCCTCGAATGCGAAGAGTAGATCGAGCGGCGGATCGAGCGAAGGGAATCGCGGTGTTGCACTTAAGCGACCTGGTGAAGGACAAGACCCTGGGATTGGAGCTTGTGGTCGCCGGCGACCTTGATCCGCGGGTCACCGGTGCCCATAGTTCCGAGATCCACGATCCTGCCCGCTGGTTTGAATCGGGAAACATCATGCTGACCACCGGTATGCGGTTCCTGAATGAAGCGCGGCCGGAAGCCGCGGCGCGCGAGCTGGTGGAGGCACTGATCCGGGCGGATATCGCCGCCCTGTTCTTCGGCATCGGCCTGTATTTCCCCTCGATTCCCGATTCGTTGCGCGACAACTGCTTGGAACTGGGATTGCCGCTGGTGGCGGTCGCCCCGGATGTCCCCTTCCGGCACATCGAAAACCACGTCAACCGAAATGCGTCGATACCCAAGGAATACGGCCTCAAGCGCATGCTGTGGCTGACCAACGACCTGCTGGAAAGTATCTCCTCGGACACTCCGGTGAAGTCGCTTATTGGCCGGGTGGGCGCGGCTTGCCGGGGAACCGCGGTGCTCTACGAGGATTCCGGGGCAATTGTCGAATCCACGGGGGAGGGTCCCACGAATTTGATCCTCTCGGCCATCGGCAACGGGTCCTCGCCACTGGACAGGATCTCGATCGGCCGCTGGGAAGTGATGTACCGTTCGATGGTGCTGCGCGGCCGCGGCTATCACCTGGCGATTGCCACGCGGCAGGGGACGCTGCTCGATGACCTGGGCGATGTCCTGCTGGAAACCACCCAACGCATGCTCGGAGCCATCGAGGGCATCAGCCATTTCGACACCTCGCGCCAACGCCATGAAAATGCCAGGCTGCTCACCAGCCTGCAGGACGGGATCGAGGTCTCCCGGGAACTGCGCTACTGGGAGTTGCTCAAGCCCTTGGGGTTCAAGGCCTTCGAGCAGGTCCGCGTGGTCGTGGCCACCACGCTGGGTGAAGCGTTGTTGACCCCGGCCAGGGTTGAGACCTTGGTGGATTCCGCCGGACGGTTGGATGTTCCGCTGCTATTTGCCGAGAACGGGAAAACGCCCGAGGTGCCGCCGGGGTTCCACGCACTGCTTCCGGAGTCCCGGGTTGGCGGGCAATGGCTGGAAGCCGCTGCACCGGGTATGGCGATTGGGCTGAGCGAGCCCTTCGGTTCATTGGCGCAGGTCCCGGAGCAGTTCCAGGAGGCCGAGCTGGCCGCGGGCATCGCCCGGCGGCGGCCATCCGGTGATGCGGGCGGGAGCGGATGCATGGTCCGGATGGAGCAGGTCGATCCCGCGAGTTGGTTGCTGGCCAGGCTGAAGGGGCCGGCCGACCGCAAGCGATTGACCCGGTTTGTGCAGCCGCTGCGGCAGGAAAAGGAACTGGTAGACACGATCCAGGGGTACTTGGCGCTGGACCAGGATGTTGCCAAGGTCGCGGCCTGGCTCTACGTCCACCCGAACACGGTTCGCTACCGCGTGAAGAAAGTGGGCGAGATCCTCGGCGGGAGCCTGGGCGAGCCGGGCCTGATCGCGAACCTTTACCTCGCCTACCAGACAGAGATCCTGCGGATCCGGGCCCGAGCCACCGGGGCGTAGCGGCCCGGTTCTGGCGGGTTCACCCGCGGGTGGGAAGGGCCTGCGGGTCGATGTCGCCGGAGTCGTGGCAGTAGCCCAGGACCCGGATGATCGTTTGAAGGTCGCCGGCGGGCAACGCCTCGAGGATCTCGCGGTGCGCCCGCGCAATGGAGGCCTGGTGTTCGGGCCCCAGTTGGTAGGCGCGGGTGATCCTCCGCTGGATCGGGTGTCCCCAGATGCTTTCCAGTGTCTCGCGCAGGTACTGGTTGGGACAGGGATCCATGAGCCTCAGGTGGAATTCCTTGCCGAGGCGGAACTGTTCCTCCGCGTCGGTGGGTTCCACCGTCTCGAATTCGTCGATAAGTGCCCGCAGCCGCACCAGTTGCGCGGGGGAGTGCCTGCCGATGGCCTGTGCCATCGCCAGCTGCTCCAGGTGGTAACGCACCTCAAAGACGTTGTGCACATCCTGGGCGGTGAGGTCGTTGACCACGTACCCGCTCCCGGGCACCAGCGTGGCCAGCCCCTCCATGGCGATCTGGGCCAATGCGTCGCGCACCGGGGTACGCGACACCCCGAATTGGGCGGCAACCTGCTCCTGGACCAGGGAGGCTCCCGGCTTCAGCGCTCCGCTGACGATTTCGGAGGCGATCTGGTCATGGACGCGCACCGCCAGTGGCCTTGCGTCGTGGACTCCCGTAGCCATGCGTCTCCCTGAAAATGTTTCGTCGCGGTTCCCAGCATTCTATCGTGCGGTTTTCACTCCGCGTCGCGGCACTGGTGGCATGGGTCACAAAAAACCCTTGACCCATCTGTATCCACTGTATACGGTGAATACAGTCAAGCACTCTCCACCTTCCGGAAAAGGAAAAAACATGTATGTCTTGAACACCTGGTACGTGGCGGCCTGGAGCAACGAGGTCGACCGCAAACCGGTCAAGCGCGTGATCTGCGAGCAGCCACTCGTGCTCTTTCGCACCCAGAACGGTACGCCCGTGGCCCTGGCCGACCGCTGCGCCCACCGTGCCTTCCCGCTCTCGGCGGGCCGCACCATCGGGGACTCCATCGAGTGCGGCTACCACGGCTTCACCTATGGCGAGGACGGCATGTGCACCAAGGTCCCCGCGCAGAGCACCATCCCCGAACGCGCCAAGGTCCGCAAATACCCGCTGGTGGAAAAGGACGGCTGGATCTGGGCTTGGATGGGCGACGCGGCGGCGGCCGACCCCGCGGACGTACCCGACACCCACTGGATGAACGACCCGGAATGGGCCACCGTGACCCACTCGGTGCCGTTCGCCTGCCGTGCCGAACTGATCCACGACAACCTGCTGGACCTGACCCACGAGTCCTTCCTGCACAAGACCACCGTGGGCGACGACTACATCTACGAGCACGGCATCACCGTTGAAGTCGAGGGATCGGTGGTCAGCGTCGATAGGCTGATGCCCTCGGTCGAGGCCCCCCCGCTGTACGCCGACACCATGAATGCCCGCGGCCTGTTCGACCGCTTCCACTGCACCGAGTTCTTTGTGCCGAACCTGCACGTGCTGCACTCCGGGATCACCGGGGAAGGCAAGCCCCGCGCCGAGGGCTACCTGATCAAGGTGCTCAACGGCATCACACCGATCGACGCGCACAACTCCTGGTACTACTACGCCTTCAGCCGCAACTTCGCCGTCGACGACGCACAGGCCACCGAGGACCTGCGCGTGGGCCTGGAGACGGTGCTGCGCGAGGATGCCGAGGCCCTGGAAGCCCAGGAAATCGGCATGCAGTCCCGCCCGGCCGGCGAGTTCGACGTGCTCATCGCCCAGGACGGCGGCGTGGCCAAGGCCCGGCGCATCCTTTCCACGCTCATCAAGCGCGAGCAGGCCGCCGTCGCGGACCGCTCCGCCGCCGGCGCAAGGGCCTAGACGCCATGTGGTTGCTGGTACGCAAGGACTCGCTTGACGACTACTGGGATGCGGAACCCGGGCAGCGCACGCTGGCCGCCTGCCCGGACACCGACGAACGCGGGGACCCGTGGCGCTGGACCGCCCGCCTGATCCAGGAACAGGCCGGACCCGAGGTCCATGTCGAGGCGGACCCCGACTACATCGGGGTGCAGACCCGCGTGTACGCCGACGGCTACACCGGCATCGTCGAGCGAGCCGCAGGGCACCAGATGGTGGTGACCTCGCTGCACGGCCAGGTGCTCATCGCCGCGGTCGACGGTCCCTGGGAGCGCTGGCTGAATCCCGGCGACGTGTTCATCGTGGAGGGCGAGGACGACGAGTCGCTGCGCCTCTCGCTGACCGCACCCGAGGCCCGGGTCTCGGTGACAATGCTGGCGCCGCGCCGTGCCCCGGCCCTGCGCTGGGTGCCGTGAAACTCGGGACGCTGCCGGCGCGCCAGCTCGCCCCGGTCGGTTCGGCCTTCAGCGGGATCGACTTTTCCGCCCCAGGGAAGCAACTTGGCTACGGACACGTGGTGCATTCGGACAACGTGCACGACGGGTCGGTCATCCCGGTGCCCGTGGCCGTGATTTCCTCAGGACCCGGACCGGTGGCCCTGCTGGTCGCCGGCACCCACGGGGACGAGTACGAGGGCCAGGTCCTGGCCCACGAACTGATCCGCGAGCTGGACCCGGAGCGGCTGACGGGCACCGTGATCGTGGTACCTGCGGCCAACTCCCCGGCCGTGCGCGGTGCCGCGCGGGTCTCGCCCATCGATGCGGGAAACCTCAACCGCAGCTATCCGGGCCGCGCAGACGGCGGGCCAACCGAACAGGTGGCCGCGCTGATTGCCGGGGAGCTGCTGCCGCGCGCCGATTTCGTGATCGATATGCATTCCGGAGGGTCGAACTCGACGTACCTGCCGTGCGCGTTCATCTATCGCGGCCCCGACGAAGGATTATGGGGTGCGAAGCTGCGCGCCGCCCGGCTTCTCGGGCTTCCCTACGTGATGGTGGTGGGCCCGATGCTCGAGCCCGGATCGTTGTCCAGCGCCGGGGATCTGGCGGGGATCCCCACGATCTCCACCGAGATCTCCGGTGCCGGGACCGTGGACCGTCAGGCACTGGGGTGCCTGCGCCGCGGTATGGATGCATTGCTCGGCGGCTTGGGGATCCTGAAGGACGACCTCGGCGCCGCACCCGTGGCCGACCCGCAGTGGCTGGGCCTGGTTCCGGAATCGCCGGTGACCTCCTCGGTGGCCGGGCTGTTCGAGCCGCTGGTTGACCTGGGAGACACGGTGGCCGCCGGGCAGCCGGTGGCGCGCGTGCACTTCATCGACGAGCTGGACCGGCCCCCGAGGCTGTTCACTGCACGCACCGATGGCGTTGTCGCAATCTTGCGTCGACCAACTGTGGTGTCCCCGGGCAGCCACATGCTGCACATCGCCCGGGCCCTTGACCCCCTTGATCCGTAGTATCCCGTTCCACCACACCGAAAATCCGGTGCCGATTCCGGCCCGGACACCACCACAAAAGGACAGAACATGATCTCGCACCGCACCGCAGGTATCTTGGCCGGCGGCATGCTCCTTGCCCTTGCCGCAACCGGATGCACCACCGTCACCCAGGCCGAACCGACCCAGGGCAGCGCCGCCCCGGCTGCCGGTTCCGCCTCCGCGGCTGCCCTGGGCGTCAACGAAGAAGCCCGCGCACTGCTGCCGGCGGCCTTCCGCGACAAGGGCGTGCTGAGCATCGCCTCGGACCCCACCTACCCGCCTTTCGAGTTCTACGACACCGACAACAAGACCATGATCGGCTGGGACGTGGACATGGGCGACGCAATCGGCGCGGTTCTGGGCCTTAGCGTCGAGCACGTGCCGGCCACCTTCGACACCATCCTGCCGGGACTGCAGTCGGGCAAGTACGACATGGGGATGTCCACCTTCACCGTCACCGACGAGCGCCGCAAGGCAGTGGACTTCGTTCCCAACCTGCAGGGCGGCACCGGAATCGCCGTGGCGCCGGGGAACCCGGAAAAGCTCGGGGTGGACCCGGAGCGCCTGTGTGGCAAGAAGATCGCCGCGCAGAAGGGCTCCATCCAGTCCCTGGATATCCTGCCGGCCTTCTCCAAGACCTGCACCGAGGCCGGGAACCCCGCCATCGACATGCAGTTCTTCCCCACGCAGAACGATGCGAACCTGGCACTGACCTCCGGGCGCGTGCAAGGTGTCATGGCCGACTCGGTGTCCCTGGCCTACCAGGGCGAATTGGCCGGCGGGAAGTTCGAACTCGCCGAGGGCCCTGATTTCGAGCCCGAGCTGACCGCCGCCGCGCTGGCCAAGAACAGCGAGCTGATCCCTGCCATCCAGGCCGCCACGGCCGCGGTCCTTGAATCCCCGGTCTACCTGGAGATGAATTCCAAGTGGAAGCTGCCCTCGACCGTGGCGATCACCCCCGCCGACGTCGTGTTGAAGTAGAAGTGATACCCACACCATGAGCATTGCTACCGAACGTTACAAGACCGCGGCCGCGGCAGACGATTTCAGCATCGTCAAGGCCCGGCACCCCGGGCGCTGGATCTCGGCCGCGGTCATCGTGTTCATCGGGCTGCTGCTGCTGCGCTCGGTGGTTTCCAACCCGAACTTCGGGTGGGCAACCGTCGGGATGTACATCCGCGACGTCTCGATCGTGCGCGGCATCGCCATCACCCTGGAGCTGACCGCCATCTGCATGGTGATCGGCATCGTCCTGGGAGTGGTGCTGGCCGTGATGCGGATCTCGGCGAACCCGGTGGTGCGCACCGCCTCCTTCGCCTACATCAGCTTTTTCCGCGGCACTCCGGTGCTGGTCCAGCTGCTGTTCTGGTACAATCTGGCGGCGCTCTACCCTTCGATCACCCTCGGGATCCCGGGGGTGGACCTGGACGCAAATGCGATCATCACGCCGCTGACCGCCGCGATCCTGGGGCTGGGCCTGAACCAGGCGGCCTACATGTCCGAGATCGTGCGCGCCGGCATCCTGTCGGTGGAGCACGGCCAGTCCGAGGCGGCCGGGGCGCTGGGCATCAACAGGCTGCAGACCATGCGCAGGGTCATCCTGCCCCAGGCCATGCGGGTGATCATCCCGCCCACGGGCAACGAGACCATCGGCATGCTCAAGACCACCGCACTGGTCTCGGTCATCTCGGTGCCCGAACTGCTGTACTCCGCGCAGATCATCTACGCCCGGAACTTCGAGACGATCCCGCTGTTGATGGTGGCCAGCATCTGGTACATCGTGGTGACCTCGATCCTGGGCGTGGGGCAGTTCTACCTGGAGCGACACTACGCCAAGGGCGGGCAGCGCAGCCTGCCGCCGACCCCGTGGCAACAACTCAAACGCTTCGTGCGGGTCCATGACCCGTTGAGCGCGAAGGGAGCCAAGAAATGAGTGCAACCATCATGGAGGCAACCACCACCGCCAAGGCGCTGGAACCGATGATCATGGCCAATGCGATCCGCAAGAACTACGGCCGCCTGGAGGTCCTCAAGGGCATCGACCTGCAGGTCGGGCGCGGGGAGGTGGTGTGCCTGATCGGCCCCTCCGGGTCGGGCAAATCGACGCTGCTGCGCTGCATCAACCACCTCGAGACCATCGACGGCGGGCGCATGTGGGTGGACGGGTCGGTGATGGGCTACGACCTCAAGGGCACCAAGCTGCACGAGCAGTCACATGCGCGGATCTGCCGGTCCCGGGTGGAGATCGGCATGGTGTTCCAGCACTTCAACCTGTTCCCGCACATGAACGTGCTGGAGAACCTCATCGAGGCACCGCGCCTGGTGCTGAAGGAGAAACGCTCCACCGCGACGGCGCGGGCCCTTCAGCTGCTTGATTCGGTGGGGCTGGCCGACAAGGCCAAGTCCTTCCCCCGACAGCTTTCGGGCGGTCAGCAGCAACGCGTGGCCATCGCCCGGGCCCTGTGCATGCGCCCGAAGGTCATGCTCTTTGACGAGCCGACCTCGGCCCTGGATCCCGAGCTGGTGGGAGAGGTCCTGAAGGTCATGAAGGACCTGGCGGCCACCGGCATGACCATGGTCGTGGTGACCCACGAGATGAACTTTGCCCGGGACGTTGCGGACCGGGTGGTGTTCATGGCCGACGGCCATGTCGTGGAGCAGGGCCCGGCCAAGGAGGTCATCGGCAATCCGCAGCACGAACGCACCCGCGCCTTCCTGGCCTCGGTGCGCTGAGACACGCATCAACCATCCATCCACGCATCCTTGAAAGGGCACATACAGATGTCGACCCTGGAATTCTTTGAAACCGAAGTCCACCGCATCACCCACGAGTCCGACGGCGTCCTGTCCATGGAACTGCGCCATCCGCTGGGCCATCAACTGCCGGAATGGGATGCCGGGTCCCACTTGGACGTGCTGCTGCCCAACGGACTGATCCGGCAGTATTCCCTGTGCTCGGATCCCGGGCAGCGGGATTCCTGGCGCCTGGCGGTGCTGCGGGAACCGGCAGGACGCGGCGGCTCGGCCTTCGTGCACGACGAACTGCGCCCCGGCACCAAGATCCAGGTGCGCGGTCCCAAGAACAACTTCGCCCTGGCGCCGGCCGCGGAGCATGTGTTCCTGGCCGGCGGGATCGGCATCACCCCGATCCTGCCCATGGTGCGGGCCGCCGCCGCCGGGGACAAGCCGTGGCGGCTGATCTACATGGGCCGCAGCCGGAAGAACATGGCCTTCCTCGACGAGCTCGCCGGCTACGGACAGAACGTGCACATCCACGCCGACGATGAGAGCGGCTTCTATCCGCTGGCGGAATTGCTCGCCGATCCGGGCGCGGATTTCCATGTGTACACCTGTGGCCCCGGACCGCTGCTGAAGGTGATCGAATCCCTGGCCGGGGGCTGGCTTGATCCTTCCCGCCTGCACTTCGAACGCTTTGCCGCCGACCCCGCGACCGCGGAAGCGGCAGTGGCGCCGCACGAGGGCGACCATGAGTTCACGGTCCAGGGCACCGACGGCACCGAGGTCAGGGTCCCGGTCGGGGTCAGCATCCTGCAGGCACTGGAGGACGCGGGGCGCAATCCGCTGAATTCCTGCCGCGAGGGGATCTGCGGCACCTGCGAAACCCCCGTGCTCTCCGGGGAGATCGACCACCGCGATTCCCTGCTCTCGGACGAGGAACGCGAGGCGGGGGACACCATGATGATCTGCGTGTCGCGGTGCAAGGGCAAGCGCCTGGTGCTCGACCTGGGTTAGACGCGATCCGGGCGCCCGCACTTTGTCGAGGGACCGTGGCCGTCGAATTCCTGGTGGCGGGGAACCGCATGGCGACATGTCAATACGGGGGATCCGGGTGCTTGCATCCCCATGCCGACGGACCGTTCCGGGAAAAGACGTCCCGGGACGGCACAAAGAGATGCGCAGCCGCGGTTCACAGGGGAGAGGGATCTTCGCACCGCCGAGGCTCCTGGGGTTCCCCGCCCCCTTGACTGGGCCAGCGGGAGCGGGGAACCTCGAACCAGGCACTCTGTCGGTCACCGCCCGAAGGATTGGCGGCCGACGGACCCCCATCCGCGCACACCCGGCCCAGGAGAGCATCATGAGCACGAAGTTCAACGACATGCTGACGCACCAGATCGGCAACGAGTTCGCCGCCTCCCAGCAGTACGTTGCCGTCGCCGTTTGGTACGACGGGAAGGACCTGCCACAGCTGGCGAAACACTTCTACCGCCAATCCCTGGAGGAACGGAACCACGCCATGATGATGGTCCAGTACATGCTGGATCGCGGCATCAAGGCCAGCATCCCGGGCGTCGAGGCGGTACGCAACGACTTCGAGACGGCGGAGGATCCGCTGATCCTGGCCCTGGAACAGGAACTGGAGGTCACCGAGCGGATCAAGGAGCTCTTTGCCCTGGCCCGTGCCGAGGAGGACCCCTTGGGCGAGCAGTTCATGCTGTGGTTCCTCAAGGAGCAGGTCGAAGAGGTGGCCTCGATGTCGACGCTGCTGAACGTGGCCCGGAGGGCGAGCAACCTCTTCGACGTCGAAACGTTCCTGGCCCGCGAGTCCGTGGGGGATCCAGGGCAGTCCGGCGGATCGGGCGGGACGCCGGAAGCCGCCGGCGGGGCGCTGTAGGCCAATCGGCATCGGCCGGGGCATACACCCGGCGGGAGCAGGACACCCAGGGTCTCTCGCACCCCGGCAGGGGGTTAACAAACGACCAGTCCAGATGCTACTTTTGTCCCAATGGACTTGCTGCGTTGCTAGTCACCGCGGATCCCGCCACGGCCCGGACGGGTGTGTACGGGCCCGGGCCCGGCAACGCAGCCCACGGCGCCCGACCCGCGCACCGCCGTCCGAAAGCAGGGGCACATGAGTGTTTCACCCCTTATCTGGGGCATCACCGTCGGCGCCATCGTTGCCCTGCTCGCCTTTGACTACTTCTTCCACATCCGCAAGGCCCACGTGCCCACGCTCAAGGAAGCCTCGATCTGGTCATCGGTCTATGTGGGCATTGCCATCCTGTTCGGAATCCTGGTCATGGTCTTCGGCGGGACCACGATGGGCTCGGAGTACTTCGCCGGCTACATCACGGAGAAGGCGCTGTCGGTCGACAATCTCTTTGTCTTCCTCATCGTCATCGCCAGCTTCCGGGTCCCGCGCGAGGACCAGCAAAAGGTGCTGCTCTTCGGCATCGTGTTCTCGCTGGTGGCCCGGACCGGGTTCATTTTCCTGGGTGCGGCGCTGATCAATTCCTTTGCCTGGGTGTTCTACATCTTTGGCCTGGTCCTGCTGGTCACCGCCGGCAATCTGCTCAAGCCCGGGGACCAGGCGACGGACCAGTCGGAGAACTTCGTCATGCGTCTGGCCAAGAGGTTCCTGCACACGACCGACCACTTCGACGGCGACAAGCTGTTCACCATGCACCACGGCAAGCGGGCGCTGACACCCATGCTGCTGGTCATGGTGTCGATCGGCGGCACCGACATCCTGTTCGCGCTGGACTCCATTCCCGCGATCTTCGGCCTGACGCAGAACGTGTACATCGTCTTCACCGCCACGGCCTTTTCGCTGATGGGGCTGCGCCAGCTGTACTTCCTGCTCGATGGACTGCTGGACCGCCTCATCTACCTCTCCTACGGGCTGGCCGCGATCCTGGCGTTCATCGGCATCAAGCTGGTGCTCCACGCGCTGCACGAAAACAACCTGCCCTTCATCAACGACGGAGAACCCGTCCCGGTCATCGAGATCACCACGGCACTGTCCCTGGGCTTCATCATCGGGGTGCTGGTGGTGACGGTGGTCGTGTCCCTGCTGAGCAAGGCAGGAAAGGCACAGACGGCGATCAACAGTGCGCGCAGGCATGCCGTTGAATTCACGGACCTCGGCTACACCGCCGATCCCGCCGAGCGCGAGCGGGTCTACCGGTTGCTGACGCAGGAGGAGGCGCAGATCCAGGCGATGGAGCTGAAATACCGCAACAAGGCCAAGGACGTCGACAAGATCCGCGCGCTGGTGGCCGAGGCACACCGGCAGCACGATGAATACCCGCAGCAATAGCCATTGCCAGCGGGCAGGAGACCGACCAGCAAGGAGAAACGATCATGGACAGCGAGAACCCGTTTGGCGCAACACCCCCCATCCAGCCGGCACCGGCAGGCAGCATCGTCGTGGGGCACGACGGATCCAAGGGCGCACAGCTCGCCCTGGAAACGGCCGTGGAACTGGCCGGGCAGTTGGCGCTGCCGGTGGTCGTCTCCCGGGCGTGGTCCATCGTCACGGCACCGAAGCCGGCACAGTGGACCTCCGGATACGTCCCGCCGTTCGAGGAGTTCGCCGCCGCGGTCAAGGAGGAGATGGTGCGCGACGCGCGTCCCGTCGCCGAGAAGTTCCCCGGCGTCGAGATCACCTACAGCCCGGTGCATGCGCCGCCGCTCAAGAGCCTCGTCGCCATCTCGCACGATGCGCGCATGCTGGTGGTGGGAACGCGCGGGCGCGGGGGACTGAAGGGGATGCTGCTGGGCTCGGTCAGCGAACAATGCGTGCGGCACGCCGCCTGCCCGGTGCTGGTGGTCCGCCCGAGGCCCTGAGCCAGTGGCGCCCGGCCACCGGTGGCCGGGCGCCACTGCCCTCCGGTTGCCCCTTGCCGGCATGGGTTTTGGTGTCAGGACCCGGGGCTCGGGACCTCGTTGATGACCCGGTAGCCAAGCTCCGCGTCGAACCCGTGGATCTCCCGGGTGTCCAGATGCTCCATGAAGGACAGAATCTGACGGGTGAAGACCTGCCCGGGCACCAGCACCGGGAAGCCCGGCGGATAGGGGGTGACGAAGCCGGCCGAGACCACCTCGTCACCGGCGGCCACCCGCGCATGGAGCTCGCCGGGCATCAGGTAGCCGCAGGAACCGGTCTTGTAGGTGGTGAAGTAGGCGCTGCGGATGTCCCCGTCGACGGTGTCCGCATCGGTGCGGAACCGCTGCGCAAAGCGGCTGAAGTCCGGCAGCGGCGGCGGGGAGGCGGCCATGCCGGCGACCCTTGCGTCGCGGGCAGCCAGCGCGTGCGGCGACATCTCCGCCCGCTCGGCCTCGAAGTGCTCGGCGAGCTTGAGCAGCACATCGATCAGGTACGCGACGGCGCTGCGCGAGGTGCCGATGTTGGTCATGAACAGCACCGTGTTCCGCGAAGTCTTGTTGACCTGGATGCCGTGGCGGTCCATCAGGTACTTGTGCTTGAAGGTGTCCCCGTCGACCCCGGTGTTCCCGACATGCAGGGTCAGCCGGCTGGGGTCCATCACGAACTCGTCGGTGCGCCAGGCCTCGTCCATCGCGGCGATCCCGTCGCGCAGCGGCATCGGGCGCCGGGTTTCGCGGAACTCCTCGGGGATCAGGTCGCAGGTGCTCAAGACCCGGAAGTACTTCTTCAGCAACGGGTGGCGGGCCACCGCCTGGGCCACCGACAGGGCCAGATAGGCCTGGCGCTGCACCAGCTCGTAGCCCTCCAGCTCCGCCTGCCGCCGCCCGATGTCCAGCGAGGCCAGGATCTGGTAGTTCGGCGAGGTCGAGGTATGGGTCATGTACGCGGCCTTGAACGTCACCTCGTTCAGCTGCGCGAAGTCCTGGTCGAAGATGTGGATCATCGAGCCCTGGCGCAGCGCGGTGAGCGTCTTGTGCGTGGACTGGGTTGCGTAGACCCGCAACCGGGCGGCCCCCGGGTCAGGGAGCAGCCGGGCGGACAGCCACGCCTCGTCGTCGGCGGGTTCCCCGGTCTCCGGATCGAAGAGCGTGGCCCGCTGGGCCGCGGCCGCGGCGATGTAGGCGGGGTCCTTGAAATCGGCAACCAGCTTGGCGGCCGCGGCCATCGCGGTGCGCCGCCGGTAGACCGGGTGGAAGCCGGCAAACGCGAACCATGCCTCGTCCCAGAGGAACACCAGATCCGGCTTGATGGCCAGGCACTCGGCCATGACCCGTTCGACGTCGTAGACGATGCCGTCGAAGGTGCAGTTGGTCAGGGTGACCATCTTGACCTGGTCCAATCGCCCGGCGCGGCGGTAGTCCAGCAGCATCGACTTGATGGTGCGCAGCGGCACCGCCCCGTAGAACGCGTACTCGTTCAGCGGGTACGCATCCACGTAGGCGATCTGGGCGCCGGCGAGCATCAGCGCGTAGTGGTGGGACTTGTGGCAGTTGCGGTCCGCGATGACCACGTCCCCGGGGGCCAGGATCGACTGGTGCACGATCTTGTTGGCCGTGGAGGTGCCGTTGGTGACGAAATAGGAGCGCCGGGCGCCGAATGCGCGGGCCGCCAGCACCTGGGCGTCGCGGATGGTGGAACGCGGCTCCAGCAGCGAGTCCAGCCCGCCGGAGGTCGCGGAGGTCTCGGCGTGCAGGAGGTTCATTCCGTAGAACTCGCCCATGTCCTTGATCCACCGGGAGTTGACCACCGATCCGCCGCGCGAGACGGGCAGCGCGTGGAAGACCGCCGCGGGCTTGCGGCTGTGGGCCTGCACGGCGTCGAAGAACGGGGTCTTGTAGCGCGCCGCGACCCCGCCCAGCAGGGACAGGTGCAGTTCCATGGACTCCTCGCGGCGAAAGAGCCTGGCGAAGCGCCGGTTCGCCAGCCCGGCCAGTTCCTCGATGGACACATCGGCCACCAGATAGAGGTCCAGTTCCGGGCGCAGTTCCTTGAGCTTGTCGGCCAGCGCCAGGATGCGTGCCTTGGGCGGGTGGGAGGCGATTGCCGGATCCAGGAAATTGTCCAGGTACCGGCGCAGGTCGTCGTCGGGCCGGTGGCGGGCAGCGACCCCGAAGCCGGGGCGCAGGATGCAGGCCTGGATGGTGGGGTTCAGCAGCACGGCGATGATCGCATCCTCGAGGGAGGGGACCACGTTGATCTGGTAGATGAAGGCGTCCGAATCCCGGCGCTGGCCGGCCATCTCGGCGACGAGTTCCTCGCGCACAGTTGCCGAGACGTCATCGATGACCAGCACCTCGAAGCGCGGGCGGCGATCGGCGATGGCCGGGACCGCGGCGTCCGGCACCTCGGCCGCGGGATCGGGGTCCGGACCGGAATCGGGCAGCTTCGCATCGAGCTCGTGCCGGAAACGGGTGAACCCGCGGGTCACGGTCTCGATGAGGGCCAGCGCCGCGGCGAAGTCACCCTCGTGGATCCGCGCTGCGAGCTCAAGCACGTGCGCCTTGCCGGGCACCGCCCAGTAGGTCTCCACGGCCGCCAGGACGTGCAGCTGGCGGGTGGCCTCGGCCAGCAGGCCGGGCTCGACGGCATGCTCGCCGCCGCCCGGATCCGTCGGGCCCTGCAGCTGCTTGGCCGCGTAGCCCAGGTACTCCCAGGCGTCGGTGCGCAACCGCCAGACGCTGGAGGGCGTTGCACATTTCTGGGTGTCGATGTTCGCCATGGGCGCTTTCATGTCTGTTCCATTTCAGGGGTGTGCCCCGGCAGGGGCCTCACGGGGGCGTGGTCAGGGACGGGAGTCCGGGGCAAAGGGGCCGGGCCGTTCCCGCGGGGGGACGGAGAAAAGCGGAAGATAGGACTGGCGCTCGGCATGGTGCTCGGCGGAGAGCACCGCGGAAACGGCATCGAAGGCGCGCAGCGTGGCAAAGAGCTTCGCGGCGTCCTGCGGGTACGGCCAGGAGGAGAGCTTCACGGCCACCACCTGGGCGGGGCGGTTGATGTAGATCATCTGCCCGTGGATGCCCAGGGCCAGTAGCACGTCGTTGCCGGGATAGGGGAACCACATCTGGTTCCGGTACATCCCGCCGGGCATGCGGTTGTCGCCCGGGCTGTTGGCGAACGCCGCCCGCGAGTCGGGGGCCCCGGCCAGCGTCTGGGAGATCCAGGAGCGGGAGAGCACGCGCTTGCCGGAGGGCGCCACCCCGTCGTGCAGGAAGAGCGATCCGAAGCGGGCCAAATCCCGCAGCGTGGCGTTGATGCCGCCGTCGAACATGCCGGTGCCGAACTGGTCGGTTCCGATCGAGGCGTTGTACTCGGCGCCGAGCTTGCCCCAGAGCAGATGGGAGAGCAACATCGGCATGGGTGCCCGGGCCGCGGCCTCGCAGACCCAGCCGAGCATGTCGGTCTCGCAGGACCGGTACTCGAAGACCCCGCCGTGCCCCCATTTCTGTCCCAGCGTCAGCAGGTACGGGTACATCCCCACCGGCCCGGGGCGCGAGGGCGGGGCCCAGCCGATCGCCTCCTCCAGCATCCGCACCTCCGCATGCGGATCCAGGTATTCCTCGGAGAACGCGATGCCCGAGCGCATGTCCAAAAGGTGCCGCACCGTGGCCCCGGCATAGCCGGTGCCGGCCAGTGCCGGGATGTAGTCGGTCAGCGGGGCCTTGGTGTCCAGCAGCCCCGCATCATGCAGCACCCCGGCAACCGTGCCGACCATCGACTTGCTCACCGACATCAGCAGGTGCTCCGTGGCCGGGAGCATCCCGCCGAGGTAGGACTCGGCGAGCACGTTCCCGCGGTGCAGCAGCATCCAGGCGTCGGTGTCGGTTTCCGCCATGACCGAGGCCACGGTCATCGGCGGCTCGCCGGGGTAGGCGGCGGGCAGCACGATGGGACCCAGGTCCCGGGGTGCGCACGGCAGGACCGACACCGGGGTGGTCCCGCGCGAGACCAGCGCGGTGGGCAGGAACTCGGAGATGTGTTGGAAGGACCAGTGCAGGTTGTGCGGCAGTTGCCAGTTGCCCACTCCCACGCCCGAGGAGGGGGCGCCGTAGCCGGGGTCAGTGCCCAGCACGGCTGCCCCCGCCGCCGGCGGCGCCGCATCGGTGCGGCATCAGGGACGCCGCCGGTGTGCGGCGTCCGGATTCTCGGGTGTTACCAACGCGACTGCACCCCGATCCCGACGCCGTCCGAGTGGACGTTCACCTCGACGGCGCCGTCGGAGCGAATCTCCTGCTCCAGCACCGCGCCGCCCAGCGGCAATCCGGCGAAGCCCGCCCGGATGGAGTCGATGAAGTGCCGGGCGCGGATGCTCAGCTGCCGCGACCCGTTGCGCTCGACCTGCAGCCGCCCCTTGGTCACCAGGATGCCCAGGTCCCCGCCCTTCCAGCGGTAGTCGCCGGGCCCGTAGACGCGCAGGAAGAACGCCTCGGACTCGTTCTGCAGCATGTGCCAGTCCATGGCGGGGCGGCCGAAGACCAGGGCGCCGTTGGCATCGAGGTGGTACTGGCCGGTGGCCGGGGTGGCGGTGAGCAGCTCGAGGGTCTCGGAGGTTTCCTTGATGACCATCTGGCTCCACACATCCGCCCCGGAGAGCGCCTCCCAGCGCTGGTTGATCTCCTCGATGTCCAGCTCGAATTCCACGTCCATGTACTCGAGCAGGTGGAAGAGGAACAGCGGGACATCGGCGTAGGCACCGGCGGTGACGTTGGTGATGGCGCTGGCCCCGGAAATGCGGGGGTTCAGTTCGCCCAGGTAGACCTTGTCGGTGTCGGTGTCCACCAGCACGTCGACCTCGAAGAAACCGCGGTAGCCCTCCGTGGCCAGGCGGTCGCCCATGCGCTTGACCAGTTCCGTGGCCCGGGCCCGCTGCGAGTCGGTGAAGACGTCGGGGTGCATCTCGTTGCCGCACCAGCCCCCGGGGTACGGGGTCAGGTCCTCGTGGCCCGCCAGCTCGGTGAGGAACGGGCCGACCAGGGTGCCCGAACGGGTCAGCACCGCCTCGACGGCCACCGGCAGGTTGTTGATCCGGCGCATGATCTTGATTTCTTCCCCGACGATCCCGGTGCTGTGCTTCTCCCAGTCCGCCTCGGAGTTGATGAAGTAGGTGGTCTTGCCCGAGTCCCCGTAGGGGGTCTGCACGACCAGTTCCTCCCCGAGCCCGGCGGCGTCGGCGGCCGCGCGCAGGGTCTTGTAGTCGCTGCCGGTGCCCAGGACGTTGGGCACCGAGGACACCCCGGCCTCGTTGCCCAGGACGGTGGTGGTGATCTTCGAGTCGAGCCGGTGGCGCAATGCGGCCGAGGGCAGGATCAGGTCGTATCCCAGCTCCTCGCAGATCTGCTCGGTCTCCGTATCGAAGAAGACCATCGCGACCTTGGGCCGCACCCCGGGACGCAGGTCCTTGGTCATGCGGGTGCGGACCTCGGGGTTCAGCAGCAGCCAGTTGTTGATTTCCTCGCCCGAGCCGAACTCGCGGTAGGGCTTGTGCGCGGGGGTGAAGACCCGCGGGTGGGCGCCGTCCCAGGCGTCGTAGTAGCTGACGTAGGTGAAGTTGCGGACCCAGCGGTCCAGGCCCAGCAGGTTGAACGGGGTGGCTCCGATGAAGAAGATCGGCACGTCGTTGGTGCGGAAGAAGTGGCGGACCTCGGAGATGTTGCGCAGGGTGTGCAGGAGGGGCGGGCACGGCACGGTGGAGGCGAAGGCCGCGTCGGTGCCGACGGTGGCCTCGGGGGCCTCCGGGCCGGTCGGGGTTGCGCGCGGCATCGACTCCGCCACCGGGGTGGCGGCCGGGGCCACGGGTTTGGTTTCTGCGGAGCCGGTGGCCGGGGTTTGTGGCTTGGAGCCCGGGGACGATGCCTCGGGCGTGCGGGGCGCAGCGTCGACCGACGGGGTGGCGGCAGGTTGTGCCGGTGCCGTCGCGGCGGGGACCGGGGCAGGAGCCGCGGTGCCTATGGCCGTTTGCGCCTTGGTGGCGGTGTCGCCGGTGTCCGTCGTGGTCCGGGGGAGGAGCGCGGAGGAACCTTGGGAAGCCATGGTTTCCGCGCTCTTGGCCCCGGCACTCGGGACGGTGCGGCTCGCCGCGGTCGTCGGCTTCGCGGTCGCCGTCGCCCGCGGGGGCACAACGATGGCGGGTGAAAGCTTGGCGGGGGGTTTTGCGGTGGTGGAAGCCGTCACGGGCTTCGTCTCTGCGGACGTTGTCGCGGCGGGCTTTTCCGTGCTGGTCTTGGCCGCATCGGGCTTCAGCTCGGCGGCCTTTGCGGAAGCGGGCTTGGGTGCGGAGGAAACCGGGGCCGGTGCCGTGGCCTTGGCTGCGGAGGGCTTCACTTCGGGAGTCTTTGCTGCGGGGGAAGACGTGGACTGTGCTTCGGAGGCCTTCGTTGCGGTGGACTTCTCGGCGACGGCCTGTGCGGCTGCGCCGGACGGCAACGCCGCGGCTTCCGAGGACTTGGTCGTTGCCGTGGTTTTCTTCGCCGCCGTCTCCGGAGGCGTGGATGCCGCGGTCTTGGCTGCCGGGGTACGTGTGGTGGGTGTCGCAGCGGGCGCGATGTCCGTGGCGGCCTTGGCGGAAGGGGCCACGGACGCTTCAGGGGTCTTGCCGGTTGCGGGTTTGGCTACCCGCTGGTTGGGTTTGCTTGGCTGGCCGATCTTCTTGCCGGTAGTGTTCGCGCGTGCTGTCATGGCCCTACTCCTTTTTTGGGGGAAGAGGTCGAATACCGTCGAGGAGTACACCGCTGGGGTGCCCGATTGCCGCATGAGTTGCGCCGTCAAGCGCGACGCACGGGGGCCGGCAGGCAACACCTCGAACGGCATCCTCCACGTCCGGCCCGGGGCGGCTGCCCAGGACCATCCATTGCGGATTCACCCTTTCCTTCGTCAAGTCCAGCCAACGTAAATGGGCCAGGTGAACGATGCGTGTACGGTAGGTGTTCGTCTCGTGCGGGTGGTGTTTTCCGTCTGCGGCGGGGCTTCGGGGCGGTGCCCGTGGAGGTTCGCGGCGCCTCGCTCGACCCCTGATGGACACTGCCAGGGGTTTGGGCGAGAAATCGTCGAATCCGGCTCCCACATGGAGTGAGGCGAGTCTCAGCGTGGTTCGGAGGGTGTATTTCCGCGGGGTTCCGGCCCGACGGGACGGCGGTGGGCAGAAGCGGGCGAAACGGAAACCTGTCGGCTTAACAAGCTCCAGGAATTCTGAATGTTACGCGTGGTGGGTCTCCGAATGCTCCCGGGGAGTGCCCGGCACCGATGCGGTGACGCCCCGGCAGGTTCTTGCCGGGTGCGGCGCCGGTTACCTGCCGGCGCGGAGCCGATCAAGCAGGTCGCGCGGATGCGCCGCCGCTTCGGTGATGCCGAGGAAGGCGTGGGTGATCATGCGGTCGCGCACGACCAGGGTGCTGCGGACGTGGAGCAGTTCACCGTCGAAGCCGAAGGTCGGCAGGCCGCACGCGGTGGCCAGCACGAAGCCGGGATCCGAAAGCAGCGGGTAGGGCAGATGCAGGCGTTCGGCGGCTTCGCGTTGGTAACCGGTGTCCTGGTTCGACAGGCCAAGGACGCGGTAGCCGATTGACGCGAAGTCGGCGGCGAGGTCGCGGAACTCGCAGGCCTCCGGGGTGCAGCCCTTGGCGCCGGGAACCAGCGACCACTCTGGCGGTTCCACGGTGTCCGGGCGTCCGGTGCGCGGATAGATGAACAGCACGAAGGAACCGGTGGCGAAGTCCATTGGCCCCATGGTCTTTCCGCTGGTGGCGGGCAGGGCGATCAGCGGGAATTGCTGTCCGACCAGCCGCGTGGCGAGGGTGTCCAGGGGCATGTCCATGGGCATGTCCATGGCACTATTTTGCCATGCCGGGCACCGGACCACGGCCCGGCATCGGGCCTTCCCGAACGTGCGATGCCGGGCGCTTGTGCATCTCGGGCAGGTCTTACCTGCGAGTTTCCCGGGGGAATGTCGATTCTGTCGATATTCCCTGTTCAGAACCTGTACCCCGCTCCTAGACTGGCCACAGTCGTCACCCTCCGCCACGGGTACGTCCGTGGTTTCGGTTTTGGCCTTCCCCGCCGGGGCGCATGGCCGGATGGCCTCGGCTCCAGCCAGGTCCCTTCCGTTCCAGGGCAGCCGGGCCGGATGATCTTTCCAACCAGAAGCAAGGAGCGAACATGTACAGCGACGGAACGCTGAGCCCGATGAAATCCCCGACGGCCAAGCTCAATCGTCTTTTCGAGGGCTCCGGGACGGAGGTCTTTGCCAAGCTGGACCTGCTCCAGCTCTCGGGCAGCACCAAGGAACGAACGGCCAACAGCCTCATTGAATCGCTGGTGGCTTCCGGCCGGCTCGAACCCGGGGGCCTGATCGTGGAATCGACCTCCGGGAACCTTGGCATCGCGCTGGCCCGGCAATCGGTGGTCCGCGGGATCGGGTTCGTGGCGGTCGTCGACGAGAACGCCAACCGCTCGGCGCTCGAGATCATGCGGGCCTACGGGGCCAGGATCGAGCTGGTGCCAACGCCGCCCGACGGCAACAAGCTCGCCGCCCGGCGGCAACGGGTCCAGCAGCTGCTGAACGAGAACCCCGGGGCGGTGACCACCAACCAATACGGATCTCCCGCCAACCCGGACGCGCACTTCGGCACGACGATGCCCGAATTCATGGAGGCCGTCGGCGGACGGCTGGACATGCTGTTCGTGGCCACCAGCACCACCGGCACCCTCCTGGGCTGCCAACGGTACCTGCGCCAACACCATCCGGAAACCACGCTGGTGGCCGTGGACGCCGTCGGATCGGTGCTGTTCGGCGGCGCGGAAGGCCAGCGGCGCTTCCCGGGGCTCGGTGCGGGCGTCGTGACGGAGCTTTCCCTGCAGGCGGACCCCGACGTGGTGTGCAGGATCGAGGAGATCGACATGGTTCGCGGGTGCCGCACGCTGGCCAAGCGCGAGGGGATCCTGGCGGGCGCCTCCACCGGGGCCATCGTTGCGGCGATGGAACAGCAGATTCACGGCACCGAGGAAGGCTCGCGCCTCGGCTTCCTGGTCCACGATTCGGGCGTGCCGTACCTGCACACCGTCTATGACGACGACTGGGTCCGCAACAACCTCGGCCACGAGCCGGAACCAGGCACCGTGGACCAGGTGCAGGGCACCAGCACCCGATGACACGCATCGCCTTCGTCGGTGGAGGGCCCAAGGCCCTGTTTGCGTTGCTGGAACTGAATGACCAATGTTCCCCCGTGGGCGCCGAGGACCTGAGCGTCGATGTCTTCGACCCCTACCCGCCCGGTGCCGGACGGGTCTGGCAGGCGGGCCAGCCCAGGCACGTGCGGCTGAACGTGGCGGCGGGCATTGTCGACGCCACCTCCGCCGAAGGAGCCGGGTCCTTCGCTTCCTGGGTGGCTCGGGTCGAACCCCGTTACGTCACCGAGCGCTACCCGCCCCGTGCCGTGGTCGGCAGCTACCTGCGGGAGCGGTTCCGGACGCTGGCCGAAACCGCGAGTTTCCAGCTGGCCCACGTGCCGGCCCGGGTCACCGGCGTGGCCCGTGCCGGGGAGCTATGGGAGGTGGCCGGCGACGCCGGGACCGGGTTCTACGACGAGGTGGTGCTGGCGACCGGACACGGGCTGCCCGGCGAGGCCCCCGGGCCCCGGTTCGCCGGCGCGCGCAACCAAGACGCACTCATCGGGGACTACGGTGCGCTGGGGGAGGCATCCATCCCCGCCGGAAGCCGGGTCCTGATCCGGGGTGCGGCACTGACCGCCTACGATGCGGTGCTCTTGCTGACCGAGGGCCGCGGCGGGCGGTGGATCCCGGCCGAGGGGGCCGGCGGCCCGTCGCTGGGATATGTCCCCACGGGCCGGGAACCGGCGAAGATCGCCATGGGATCGTTGAGCAACCTGCCCACGGACCCCAAGCCCGTGCGGGTGCCCGAATCGATCAACCGGTGCCTTGACGCGTACCGGGACCAGGTCCTGGCGTGGGGCGCCGGCCCCGAGGCCCGCCCGGGCGGCCCCGGCGCCCGATGCACCGGGCTCTTTGGCATCCTGCTGGCCTGCGCCATGGAATGCGCGCAACTCTCCGGGGCACCGGCCACGCCCCTGGCCCTGTGGCGCACTGCCCTGACCGGGCGCGGGGAACCGGGACCCGGCACCGAGACGGCCGCCGAACACCTCCGCCGCAGCATCGCGGTGAACCGGGGTCACACGCCTCCGGGCACGGCGTGGGTATGGGGCAGGGTCTGGTCGGGACTGTATCCGCAGCTGGTGCTCGCGGTCTCCCGGGTGCGCTGGGATCCCGCGCAGGCCCGGATTTTCCGGCGCGTTGCCAGATCGCTGGAGCGCATGGCCTTCGGACCTCCCGAAAACACGGCACTGAAGCTGCTGGCGCTCTTCGACTCCGGCCTGCTGGACCAAGGGGCATTCCCACAACATGCTCCGGCCGACACCCTGGTCATCGATGCGGTCACGCCGCCTCCCGGCATCCTGGCGGCACCGGCGCCCGGCGGAGCGGCATTCTCGCCCGTCATGGCGGGCCTGCTGGCCGCCGGAGAACTCATGGTGCGCGAGGGGGAAACCGGGATGTTGACCGACACCGATGGAACCTGCCTCGACGCAAGCGGCAACCGCAACGAATCCCTGGCCGCGCTCGGACGCCCCACCGAGGGCCCCACGCTGGGCCACGACACCCTGAACCGCTCGCTGCACGACGAACATGTGCGGTGGGCCCGACGCATCGCACGGCAACGGATGCCCCAAGACCTTGGAGAACGAACATGAAACCCCTGATGCACGGAACACTCCCGCTCACCGCCCGCCTCGAACCCTGGATGGAGGCTCTGCTCGCCGACCCCGCGGGGTGCCGGGAACTGATCGACACCTTCGGATCCCCGGTGAACCTCCACGACTTCTCCGCCCTGGGCCGCAACGCCGACGAGCTGCGTGCAGCGGCCGCCGGGCACCGCGTGGATTTCCGGGTGTATCTGGCGCGCAAGGCCAACAAGACCATCGGAGCCATCGATGCTGCGGTCGAGGCGGGCTGCGGGATCGACGTGGCAGGCTTCCACGAGCTCGACCAGGCCCTGCGCCGCGGCGTGGACCCTGCCCGGGTCATCGTCACGGCGGCCGTGAAATCCCGTGAGCTGCTGGCCCTGGCCCTGGACAACGACGTGGTGGTGAGCCTGGACAACCGGGACGAAGCCGAGGACCTCCTGGAGGTTGCCGCCGCCCGCGGGATGCGGGCCAGGGTCGCCCTGCGCCTGGCCTCCTCCAACCCCCTGCTGCCGCCGACCCGCTTCGGCCTGCGGGCGGATCACTGGCTCGCGTTCCTGGGCGGGCACCACGACCGCTCCGGACTTGAGGTCGCCGGGATCCACTTCCACCTCAACGGCTACAGCGCCGAACATCGCGCCCTGGTGCTGGCCGAATCCCTCCGGCTCGTCGACGAGCTGGCGGAGCTGGGCCATGCACCGGGTTTCATCGACATGGGAGGCGGCATCCCGATGTCCTACCTGGAGAGCGCCGCCCAATGGACCGGTTTCTGGGAGGCGCTCGCCGGGCAGCCCGCCGGGAGCGAGGACATCACCTGGAAAGCCGATTCACTGGGAGCCGTGGGCAAGAACCCTGGAACCGGCGTCTACCCCTACCACCAGGACCTGGTCCGCGGCCCGTGGCTCGATGCGGTCCTGGCCTTCCGGCCCGCGGGAGCCGCGGGAACCATCGCGCAGCTGCTGGTTGCACGGAACCTCCAGCTGCGCTGCGAACCGGGGCGTTCGGTGTTGGACGGGTGCGGCCTGACCCTGGCCGCGGTGGCCTTCGGCAAGGAGCGCAGCGACGGGGTCCCGCTGCTGGGCCTGCACATGAACAGGACCCAGTGCCGATCGACCTCGGCGGACTTCCTGCTTGACCCGATCCTGCTGCACGCGGCCGGGCCGCGGCGGGCACGCGAGCCGTTCAGCGGGTTCTTGGTCGGTGCCTACTGCATCGAGGAGGAGCTGATCCTGCGCCGGCGGTTCGAGTTCCCCCAAGGTGCCGCCCCGGACGATGTGGTCGCGTTTCCCAACACCGCCGGCTACCTGATGCACATCGTGGAAAGCGCCTCGCACCAATTGCCGTTGGCGGTCAACCTGGTCCGGGACGGGAGCGCTTGGGTGCCCGATCAGATCGAGGACCGGGCGTTGCGCGCCTGAGCCGGGCCGGCCTGGTCCAACCCGGTGCCTGGCGCGGGCATGTGGGCGGATCGCGCGGCCCGGCGTTGCCGGCGCCGGCGGACGGCCTGGGAGGTCGCGAAGGTGGCCAGGGTGGCGAGGGCACCGAGCAATCCGCCGAACCAGGAGCCGAAGACCAAGGAGATTCCGCGCAGGTCCAGGCCCTTGCCCTCGGAGAGGCCCGGGACATAGGGAGGGGGGAACACCGCCCCGACGGCCGGGCCGGCGAAGAGCCCGTAGACGATCGAACCGAGGCATCCCAGGACCATGTACCAGTGGCCGGCCCTGGCGCCGCGGCGCACGTGCACGTGGATCCCGATGGCCACCAGCGGCAGTGCCGCGGCGAGGCAGAGCACCCGGAAGGCGACGAGCTCGAAGTCGTTGTAGTCCATGGCTGCCGTTCCCCGTTCCTGGTTGGCGCTGAAGGGGCAATCCTATCCGGGCCACCTCAGGGAACCCGCGGCTCAGCCTGTCTGGTTCGGGAGCGTGCCGAAGAGCGGCAGCAGCACCTCGTCCACGAAGCCCACGAGCGTGCCTTCGTCCAGCGGTTCCCCGCGAAAGAGGAAGTGGTTGCGCAGCAAGGCGGCCCCGACCTCCAGCCGGGCGGGGGTCACCGCTCCGTCCGGGACCTGGCCCCGTGCGCCCGCGCGGCGCAGCACCTCGGCCATCAGCTGGCGGTTCCTGCCCTGGGACCGGGCCCGCAGGGCCTTGCTTCGATCGGCATCCGGAAGCGTCTCGGCGAGCATCCCGCGCATTGCCTCCCCGGCCGGGCCCCGAAGCGCGGCCGCGCCCAGGCGGAGGGCCGCGAGCAGGTCGCCACGCAGCGCGCCGGTGTCGGGCAGGGCCTGCGGTGAAGGTGCCAGCGTGTAGACGGCGTCCATGACCAGTGCCGCGCGGGTCTGCCACCTCCGGTACAGCGAGGCCTTGCTGGCTCCGGCCCGCTTGGCGACCGCCTCCATCGTCAAGGCCGGGTAGCCGTGCTCGGAAAGCTCGGCCAGGGCCGCGGCGAGGATGGCCTCTTCCAGTTCCTGGCCGTGTCGGCGCGGCAGCGTGCGGTGGTCCGGGGGCTCCGTTTTCATGTCGTGGCCGCTGCCTGCACTGCGCGGGTGATGCGCCCGCGCGTCCCGTCCACGGTGACCTTCTCCCCGTCGGAGATCACCGCGGTTCCGGTTCCGGTCCCCATGACGGCGGGGATCCCGTACTCGCGCGCCACGATCGCCGCGTGCGAGGCCACGGAGCCGGTGTCCACCACCACGGCGGCGGCCCGCCGGAACAGCGGCGTCCAGACCGGGTTGGTGTAGGGGCACACCAGGATCTCGCCGTGGCCCAGCCGCTCGAAGTCGGCGGCGTCGCGGATGATCCGGGCCACGCCGGTGGCGGTTCCCGAGCCTGCCGGGGTGCCGGTGGCCAGGGCATCCGAAGCGGCCGCGGCGGGGAAGAACACCGAGGCGTCGAACATCGGCACGCCGGCGAGCCCGGTGCGCTTGGCCGTGCG
Source organism: Arthrobacter sp. AQ5-05 (assembly GCF_003287975.1). Lineage (GTDB taxonomy): Bacteria > Actinomycetota > Actinomycetes > Actinomycetales > Micrococcaceae > Paeniglutamicibacter. Next base: position 173,826 of record NZ_QMKQ01000002.1, on the reverse strand, counting down.
CGCCGTCACGGCGGCGCGTATCCGCTCGGCCTGCCCGGCGGGGATGGCCGCTGCGTCGAAGATGCCGGTGAGCTCCTCCCAGCGCAGGTGGAAGACCTCCTCCGGCTCGTTCAGCACCCCCGCTTCCTGCAGCCGGGCGCCGATCTGCAGCAGCGAGCGGCGCAGCACCGGCAGCGCGGCGGTGAAATGGAAGTGGGTGTCCTCGCGGAAGACCACCGCTTCCCGGGCGGCCTGGACCCAAGCGCGGGCGAGTTTGGCCAGGCGCGGGCCGCGCAGCAGCCGGTGTTCCAGCAGGCGGTCCCGGGCGGTGGCGGAGCGCGAATCCGCTGCTGCGGGGGCGGCGGCCGGGTCGCCGGCCAGGGACAGTGCCATGCCCAGCACGATCTGCGGGGACTCAGCCAGTGTCGGTGGGCTGACCAGCAACGGGGAGGTGGTTTCGCGGCGGCCGAACTCGGCGAGGAAGGCTTCCAGCCGGGCGGCGAATCCGGCGAGCCGCGGATCCCGCGACAGCGCGAGGGAAACCTGTTCCACGTCGAGTCCGGTGAGTGCACCACGCAGCTGCGGGTCGGCCCGCAGCTCGTCGGCCAGCCTGGCCAGGGCCTGGTTGGAGTCCTCGGTGCGGGTCTGCGCGCCACCGAGCAGGTCCGCGACGAGCTTGCGGCGGCCCAGCACGGCCGTGAACACGATCATTCGCGCCAGGGCAAGCCCGCTGCCGGGCAGGTAGTCGATCCGCAGGTCCCGGCAAAAGTCCTGCGTGGCCATGGCGCGGGCCGGCACATCCAGCAGCGCGGCCCATGGCAGCGCCGCAAGCTCGAGTGACTCCAGCGCGTGGACCTCGGCGAGGAAGGCGGCCTGCCGGGGGTCGGCGGACCAGTGGGCGGACTTGAAGCGGCGGGCCTTGCAGGCCAGCTTCGCCGGGGTGAGGAGCAGGCGCGGGGTGGGGCGCGGGGACGGCGGGACCAGGGCAACGACCACCCCGTCCTGCTCGCGCAGGTAGTTGGTGAAGGCACCCTCCAGCCCGAAGTATTCGGTGATCCGGTGCATCATTTCGGCCGGTCCGTGGGCGATCTGCGTGGTCACATCCAGCGGGTAGGGCCGCACGGGCAGGTACTCGGCCAGGATTGCGCCCTGCAGCCGGCGGAGGCGTCCCAGGGGTGCGGTGGGTTCGGGCAGTGCCGTCATGGGCCGGGCCTGCACGATCCAGGTCTTGCCGGCGGCGATCGCCCATTCGATGTCCTGCGGGCGGCCGAAATGCCCGGCAATGGTGCGCGCATGGCCTGCCAGGGACGCCAGGTTCGCGGCGGTGAGCAGCGCGCCGTGAAGCTCGCTTCCGCCGGCCGGCACCGTCTTTCGCGTCGCCGCCTCGTGGGACACCCCGCCGCCTGCAGCCGGTCGGATGACGACCTCGCCGCGTCCGGGCTTCCATTCCAGCAGTTTCCCGCCGGTCTCCAGGACGTAGTGGTCGGGGGTGACAAGGCCGGAAACCACGGCCTCGCCCAGGCCGGCGCCGGCGTCGATGAGGATGCGGTCGCGCGCCCCACTGAGCGGGTCCGCGGTGAACATCACCCCGGCGGTGTCGGATTCGACCATCACCTGCACCACCACGGCGATGCGGACCTCGGCCGGGGTGAACGGGCGGTGGCGCCGGTAGTCGACGGCGCGGTCGGTGAACAGCGAGGCCCAGCAGCGGCCCACCGCATCGATGACCGCATCGGCCCCGACGACGTTGAGGTAGGTGTCCTGCTGGCCGGCGAAGGCAGCACCGGGCAGGTCCTCGGCCGTGGCGCTGGAACGCACCGCGACCGGGATGTTTTCCCCGAGCCGGCGGTAGGCTGCGGTGACCGCCTGGCCGATGTCCTTCGGCATCCCGGTGGACAGGATCGCCTCGCGCAGGGCCGCCGGCGTGGCGGCCGGGTCGGTGACGAGCGCCTGCAGCCCGGCGAGCTGCGCTGCCTGCGCGTAGGCGTCGGTGGTGACCACGAATCCGTCGGGCACGGGCAGTCCCGCGCGCATGAGCTCGCCGAGGTTTGCCGCCTTGCCGCCGACCACGGGGAGGTCTGCCGAGCCGAACTCGGCCAGCGGTGCAACGGTCACGGGGCGGGAAGCCGTCGTTGTGCCCATGTTTCCTCCTGGGGATGCGGACCTGCGTTGCACGGCCGGGAACCCGAACGCCTTAGAGAACTGTGCGTTCTCTAAATGTAGGCCCCGTGACCGGGTGGAAGCAATGGCCTGCCCGGGGTTCCCGCCTGTTCGAGGCAGGGCCCGGCTGCGGGGTGTGTGGTCCCGTACCGTTCAGCGGACCGGGCGGGCGCGGCCGATGGTGATGTCGCCGTGGGAGGTGCGGCCGGTGACCTGCAGGGTGTCCGTCGAAGCCCCGGGAACCGAATCGGTGGCGGTGAGGTTGTTGCGCACGGTGCCGTGGCCGGTTTCCAGATCCAGCCAGGCCGCGCTGCCCTCGCGGATGCCGAGTTCCAGCTCGCCGTAGGAACTGCGCATGTCGATGGCCCCGCGCAATGCGTCGTGGATGCGCACCTTCCCGTAGGCGGTCTTGGCCACGACGGTCGCCAGGGCGCTGTCGACCTCGATGTCGCCGTAGGAGGAGGCTACCCGCAGGTCACCGGTGGCCAGGCCCACGTGGGTGCCGTGCTCGGCGCTGCGGATTGCGGCGGTGCCGTCGAGCTGCCCCACACGGACCTTCCCGCCACGGATGTCGGTGTGTCCGGTGCCGCGGTCCAGGACCACATCCCCGTAGCCGGTGCGCAGTCGCAGGTCCTCGCCTTCCTCGACCGTGATGTCCCCGTAGGAGGTCGTGAGGCTCGAGGGTCCGAGGGCTCCCTCGGTGCGGATGGACCCGTAGGCGGTGTTTGCCCCGATGCGGGAGCCGGAAGGAAGATGGACGACCAGCTCGATGGAGCTGCCGGAGCTGAACCACGTGTAGGTGCGCAGCGACTTGGGCTGGATGACTTCCAGCCGGTCTCCGGAGAATTCGACGACGGTGGACTCGGCCGAGCGGACATCGGCGGCCTTGGCGGGGTTGGACGGCTCAACCTGCACGGTGAGGATCCCGCCGTCGCCGGCGAGAATGCGGATGTTGCCCATCGACAGGTCGATGGAGGCGGTAACGGGGCCGGATGGCTTGAAGGTGTGCATGGCGTTGTCCTAACGGACCCAGCCGGTGAAGCGGTGGCCGGAGTTCTTCTGGGGTTGTGCGGGGGCCCCGGGCGGGGTGTTGAGCGTGGCCGAGACGGCACGCACCAGCCACGTGTTGACCGAGAGGCCCTCGCGTGCGGCGGCGGCCTCGACCTGGGTCTTGAGGCCTTCGGGCAGCCGCAGGGTCAGCCGCGCGGTCGCCGGATCGGCGTCTTGGCCCGGCTCCGGCAACGAGGATTCGGCCGGGGAGGATTCGTGGTCGGCGGAATCGGGGGAAGCAGACGGGGGAGCGGTGACGACGAATTCGGGGTCGGCTCCGCGCAGCCGCACATCGACCGAGCCCGGTGCCAGGTCGGTGGTGATTTCTGCTGCGGCGTCCGAGAGGACCTCAAGCAGCAGCAGTCTCACCGAGGCATCGAGCGTCGGGGCCAGCCGTTCGGCGACGGCCTGGGCCTCGTCGCCCGAGGCCTGGGCGGCCGCCGAGAGCTGGTTCTGCAGGTTCTTGACGTAACGGGAAATGTTCACGATGCCAGAGTGAGACCATGATGACGTCACGTCAATGGCCTGTGCCAACAATTTGGTGTCATGCATGTTGGCCTCGGAGTGGCGAGGGCAGCGTCGCGGCAGGATTCCTCTGGTCGGTGGCCTTCTTGGGTGCGGGGAAGGGCGTTCCCACGGCATCGGGAACCCGAACGCCCAGGGCCGCTGCCCGTGCAACCGGTCCTTCGGCATGCAGTGGCCGGGCAAGAGGCAGGACGACTGCCGGTCCCGGTGTGTCATGCCCTGGGATGCGCCCGAGCCCTGACACGAGACCGGTTCACCGCAGACGGGGCCAAGCCGGGTCTGGCCGGTGCCAGTCCGCCTTCCGCCAACGGGCCTTCCGGATGACAATATTCGTGTGAGTGAATACGAGACGATCAACGGCGTTCCGGTCTCCGAGGGGCACATGGCGGCCTGGGCTGCAGAGGCAGAGCGTGGATACGACATGCAGGCCCTCGAGAAGCGAGGGCGCGGTCGACCCGGTCGTGGGGCCCCGCCGTCTCAGGTCGTCCCGGTGCGGCCGAGCGTGGAGGAGCTTGCAGCCATCTATGCCCGGGCAAAGAAGGAACATAAGACGCGTTCGCAGGTCATACACGAGGCCCTGGTAGCGAACCAGGCCTGAAGGGCCGGCGCGAAAAACTTGCCGCCGCTATGCAAGGCGCTGCAGAAAACGGCCGGGCGTGGTGAAGACTGGGGGATACACGCTATCGAATGAAGGATGCACATGATCAACCTCAAGCAGGACGCCGACGGATTCGTGCGGATGAACCGCCACTTTCCCGAGAAGATGACCCTGACCGTCACCTTCGCCGACGGGACACAGGAAGAAGTCAGCGGTCGCCGGATGAACGAGCTCTATGACGCTGCCTTGGCAGATTTCCGCCTGGGAAACAATATGGACGCCAAGGGCTTCTCGCGCTCGCCGGTGAAGATCCATCGCAAGAACGCCATCGAATTCGTGCCGGTCTCGCCGGGTCTCACCAAGTAGTACAAGACCCGGTAGGAGTTCGCCGACGGCCCCGGGCAACGTGGCAGTCGTTGTCGGGGCCCCGGAATCATGGACGGTCCAGGGACACCACGGCCATGAAGCCGCGGCCGGATATCCGCGGGGAGTCCTCCTCGCCGCCAATGACGGTGTCGCGCAGTTCCAGCGGCTCTTCGGTGTCGGCGTGCCGCATGACGGCCTTGCCCTGCAGCAGCACGCCGAACTGGGCGCCGAACAGATGCTGCTCGCGCTTCTTGGACAGCTCCACGATGCGTACGCTGCCCCGCACTGCTCCGGAACGGGTGATCAGGTTCAGCGCCAGCACCTCGCCGGTGGGCAGCGCGGCCTTGACCGCGCTGCCGCCGGAGAACCTCAAGGGCCGCAGGGCCTCCACCGCCTGGGCGGCGCCGTCGACGGTCAGTTCGAGCAGCTCGCCGGCGATCACCGTCAGTGTGCGGTCGAATCCGTCATAGGGAGTGAACTCCCCGGCGCGCTCGATCGATGCGACGCTCAGGCGCCAGTCCCAATGGCTGCCTTCGGCGGGCAGCAAGCCGGCATCCGGGCCCAACATTCCGGCGGCAATTTCCCGCACGTCGCCGTGGGCCCATTTCCTCTTGGCGGAATCGGCAAGGTGCAAGACGGTGCCGGTGGCCAGGGCGCGGTTCGTGGTTGTCATGGGAAGAAGTCTAACGGGGCTAGAGGAAGGCCCCGATGAGCACCACGACGCCCATGATGGCCAGAGCCGCGGAGGACACCCGCTCGAGCCAGATGCCCACGGTCGGGCTCTTGAACCAGGCCATGGCCCGGGCGGCGATGGCCGTCAGGACGGCAAGGTAGGCAAATCCCATGGCCGCAAAGATTGCCCCCAGTGCCATGGCGGAGCCGAGCATGTTCGATCCGGCGGGTATGAAGGGAGGCATCAACGCCAGGAAAAGCAGGCCAAGCTTCGGGTTCAGCGCCGAGGAGATAATGCCGGCGCGGATGGATTGGAGGATCGTGTATTCGGTTCCGGGAACCGTCGCTGAACGCGTGGTCGTGCGCGCTGTCGCCGCCGTGGCTCCGGCCAGGAACTTCGCCTTGATCAGCGAGCCCAGGCCCAGGTAGAGCAGGTACGCGCCGCCGACGATGGCGATGACCTGGTGGATGGCCGGGTAGGTCTGCAGCAAGGCCGCCACGCCCAGCCCGGCCAAAGCCGCCCAACCCATGATGGAGACCATCATCCCCAGTGCGGCAGCGATCCCGTTGCGCGGGCGGTTCAGGGCATAGCGGAGCGCAAGGAAGGTGTCGGGCCCCGGGGCCAGCACCACGACCAGGGCTACCCCGGCGAAGCCCAGGAGAGATGAAGACGGCATGGCACCATTATCTGGCTTGGCGGGTTGCGAAACGAAATGGGATCCCCTGGTGGTGAGCAGGATCTCGGGTGTTACCGCTTTGCGGTGAACGAGACGGAATACGCCGCGCAGGATCCTTCAAGGAGGCAATCATTCAGCGGACGGCCCGTCAACAACGGAATCCCGGGGAACCAGCGTGAACCCATGGAACTTGTCTGTCTCGACCAGGGTTGCAGGGGGCCGGCGGCGAGTTGCTTCTTGCGCTCGTCTCCCGCGGAACTGGCGGACTTCAGCTCGGCGAGGTACTTGTTTGTCGCGGCGCACCCGGAGGCTTCCCGGCATGCGAACGGTTCGCATGGGTGCGCCTCCCCGCGGCTCGCAGCTGGTGGAGCTTCCCAAGGCATGGGGTCGCCGGTGCTTTGGGCCACCGTGCCCCGGTGGCTGACGGGAGGGAGCCAGCGCACCCTCCCGTCAGCCGGCGCCCGAGGCCGGCAGTGAGCCGTCGGCGGCCGATCCCGTTCAGGATGGCTGCGCGGAGCACGCCAGGTCCGGCTCCAGCGAAACCACGGCCAAGAGGCCGTAGCCGCTTATTGCCGGTGTTGCTTCTTCGCCGCCAACGACGGTGTCATGGCGTTCCAGTGTCTGGGCCTTGTTTTCGCCGAGCAGCAACCCGGCCCGGCCATGGAGCAGGACCCCGAGCCGGCCACCGGTGATCCGCACCGGGTGCTTTTCCGAGAACTCAACGATCGCGACCCGCCCCTTCACTCTTCCAGTGCGGACCATCAAGTTCAGGTCCCGGATCGGCCCGGCGGGCAGCCTCGCGCTGGTCGCCGCCCCGCCGTCGAAGCGCAGCGGCCGGAACTTCTCCAGTTGCTGCGTCGTCCCATCGACGGTGATGGCCAAGGTCCCGCCCTCGATGACGGTCAGGATCCGGGTCATCCCGTCGAACGCCGAGAAATCTCCTTCGGATTCCACATCGGCAATGCTCAGCCGCCAGTCCCACTCGTCCCCGGTGGCGGGCACCGGTTCGCCTGCCGCACCCAGCTTCCCCGAGGCGATCTGCCGGGTCACCCCGCCGCCATTGCGCCACGGGGCTGGTACCAGTTCGGAATAGGGCAGGACGCTGCCGGGGGACAGTGCCTGGTTCGGTGCTGTGCTCATGGCGCGTTCCTCCGTTGGCGGGGTGCCGCTGCTAGGACAGTGGGGCATCGAGCACCGAGTTGGCGGCGTCCAGGATCGAGGCATCGGCCACCAGCAGGCGCACTTCCTCCATCTCCGGGGCGATGAACCTGTCGGTGTCCGGGCCCTGGACCTTCGCGCGGATCGCCGTGCGCACCGCGGTGATGACGGGCGAGGACTTGGAGGTGGCCAGGCCGCCGTCGCGCATGTCCAGTGCGCGGGCGCTGGTGAGCAGCTCGATGGCGAGCACGCGCTCCAGGCCGTCGATGGCACGGCGCAGCTTCAGGCCGGCATGCCAGCCCATGGAGACGTGGTCTTCCTGCATGGCCGAGGACGGGATGGAATCCACCGAGGCCGGGACGGCCAGACGCTTGAGCTCGGAGACGATGCCGGCGGCGGTGTACTGGGCGATCATGTGCCCGGAATCCACCCCGGGGTCATCGGCCAGGAAGGCGTTCAGGCCGTGGTTGCGGGCGGTGTCCAGGAACCTGTCGGTGCGGCGCTCGGAGATCGAGGCCAGGTCCGCGACCGCGATGGCCAGGAAGTCCAGCACGTAGCCGATGGGGGCGCCGTGGAAGTTGCCGTTGGACTCGACGCGGCCATCGACGGTGACCACCGGGTTGTCGATGGCCGAGGCCAGCTCGATCGCCGCGACCGATTCGGCGTGGGCAAGTGTTGCGCGCACCGCTCCGTGGACCTGCGGCGCGCAACGCAGCGAGTAGGCGTCCTGCACGCGGGTGAACTTGTGGGCTCCGGCCTTTTGCTCGGCAATCATCGTTGAATCCGCAAGGACGGCGCGGATGTTCGCAGCAGCGTCGCGCTGGCCCGGGTGCGGGCGCAGTGCGTGCAGGTCGGCCGCGAAGACGGAGTCGGTGCCCAGCAGGCCCTCGACGCTCATGGCCGCGGAGATGTCGGCGATCGAGGCCAGTCGGCGCAGGTCGGCTGCTGCCATCAGCAGCATGCCCAGCATGCCGTCGGTGCCGTTGATCAGGGCCAGACCCTCCTTTTCGGCCAACACGACCGGCTCGATGCCTTCCGCGGCCATGGCCTCGGCAGCGTCGAGCAGAACGCCGTCGGCATTGCGGACCTTGCCCTCGCCCATCACGGCCAGGGCGCAATGGGACAGTGGCGCCAGATCGCCGGAGCAGCCAAGCGACCCGTATTCCCCGACCACCGGGGTGATGGCCGCGTTCAGCAGCGCCGCGTAGGTCTGCGCCACCACCGGGCGCACCCCGGTGCGGCCGGTGGCCATGGTGGAGAGGCGGTTGAGCATCAGCCCGCGCACGATCTCCCGGTCGATCTCGGCACCGGAGGAGGCGGCGTGCGAGCGGATCAGCGAGCGCTGCAGCTGGGTGCGCAGCTCGATCGGGATCTGCTTGGTGGCCAAGGCCCCGAATCCGGTGGATACCCCGTAGTGCGGAACCGTGTCGGTCACCAGTGCATCGATGACGTTGCGCGAGTCGGCCATCGCCGCCAGCGAATCGGTGGACAGCTCGACCGCGACCAGATGGCGGGCCACGTCCACGACGTCGGCTGAGTTCAGTGCTCCGGTTGAAACGATAACGGTGGGGGTCATGGGGGTGTCCTTTCGGGAACAAAATATGGTGAAGGCTTGCCATTGGATGAAATACACGTTTCAATAAGTGAAACGCAGTGAGTGCCAAAGGGCAACCCCTGGGGCAGTATTACCAACAGATTCCGACATTGGAGATCATCGTGGCCGAACCGTCGACCCGCACCGTGGAGCGGGCCCTGCAGCTGCTGGGCTCGGTCTGTGACGCCGGTTTCCTGACGCTTGCCGATGCCGCGCGAGGAACCGAACTCTCAGCATCCACTGCGCTGCGCCTGCTTCGCACGCTGGAATCCGCCGGCTTCGTCCGCAAGGACGACGAGGGGGCCTACCGACCGGGGCTGCGCATCGTGCAGCTCGGTGCCCAGGCACTGAGCCACGAGTCGATCATTTCCCTCGCCGAGCCGGCGCTGGAGCGGATCGTGGAGGCCACCGGCGAATCGGCCTATGTCAACGTCCGGGCCCACCACGGGCCCGGCGGGGAGCACGGGCTCTACATCGCCATGCGCGAAGGCACCCACTCGGTGCGCCATTCCTCCTGGGTCGGGCGCACCGTCCCGATGGAGGGCAGCGCATCGGGTGCGGTGCTCTCGGGCAAGACCCCGAAAGCCGGGTATGTGGTGGTGGACCGCGGTGTCGAAGCGGACGTCACCGCCATCGCAGCACCGATCGCGGTGGAAATGCACGCTCCCGATGGAACCACCACCGGGACCCGGGTGATTGCGGCGCTGAGCATCGTGGCCCCCAGCTATCGCATGAATCCCGAAAAGATCAAGGCCATCGGCGAACTCGTCGCCGAAGAGGCCCACAACGTTTTGACCGCCTACCAACAGGAGAACCAGCCATGAGCTTCACCCAACATGATCCCTCCCGCGTCATCCGTTCCCCGCGCGGAACCAAGCTGACGGCCAAGAGCTGGCAGACCGAGGCGCCGCTGCGGATGCTGATGAACAACCTCGACCCGGAGGTCGCCGAGCGCCCCGAGGACCTGGTCGTCTACGGCGGCACCGGACGCGCGGCCCGCTCCTGGGAAGCCTACGACGCAATCATCAAGACCCTGACCGACCTGGAAGAGGACGAGACCCTGCTGGTCCAGTCCGGAAAGCCGGTCGGCGTCTTCCGCACCAACAAGTGGGCACCGCGCGTGCTGATCGCCAACTCCAACCTGGTCGGCGACTGGGCCAACTGGCCGGAGTTCCGCAAGCTCGAGGCCGAGGGCCTGATGATGTACGGCCAGATGACCGCGGGGTCCTGGATCTACATCGGCACCCAGGGCATCCTGCAGGGCACCTACGAGACCTTCGCCGCGATCGGCGTGAAGCGCTTCAACGGCACCCTGGCCGGCACGCTGACCCTCACCGGCGGCTGCGGCGGCATGGGCGGCGCCCAGCCGCTGGCCGTCACCCTCAACGGCGGCGCCTGCCTGATCGTCGACGTCTCCGAGGAGCGCCTGCGCCGCCGCCTGGGCAAGCGCTACCTCGACGACGTCGAGCTGGACCTGGATGCCGCAATCGCCAAGGTCACCGCCGCGAAGAACGAGGGCCGTGCGCTGTCGGTGGGCTACGTCGGCAACGCCGCGGAAGTATTCCCGGAGCTGCTGCGCCGCCAGCAGGCCGGGACGGTCTCCTTCGACATCGTCACCGACCAGACCTCCGCACACGACCCTTTGAGCTACCTGCCGGTGGAATACACCATCGAGCAGTGGGACGCGGAGGCCAAGGCCGACGAGGCAGGCTTCACCAAGAAGGCCCAGGCCGCCATGGCCTCACACGTCGAGGCCATGGTCGGCTTCCAGGACATCGGCGTCGAGGTCTTTGACTACGGCAACTCGATCCGTGATGAGGCACGCCAGGGCGGCTACGACCGCGCCTTCGAATTCCCCGGCTTCGTCCCTGCCTACATCCGCCCGCTGTTCTGCGAGGGCCTTGGCCCGTTCCGCTGGGTCGCGCTCTCCGGAGACCCGGAAGACATCCGCGTCACCGACGAGGCGCTGAAGGAACTCTTCCCCGAAAACGAGCACCTGCACCGCTGGCTCGATGCCGCCCAGAAGCACGTCGAGTTCGAGGGCCTGCCGGCACGCATCTGCTGGCTGGGCTACGGCGAACGCCAGAAGGCCGGCCTGCTGTTCAACCAGTTGGTGGCCGAGGGCAAGGTCTCCGCGCCGATCGTGATCGGCCGCGACCACCTTGACTCGGGCTCCGTGGCTTCACCGTACCGCGAGACCGAATCCATGAAGGACGGCTCGGACGCGATTGCCGACTGGCCGCTGCTCAACGCATTGACCGCCACCGCCTCCGGTGCCACCTGGGTCTCGATCCACCACGGCGGCGGGGTCGGCATCGGCCGTTCCATCCACGCCGGACAGGTCTCGCTGGCCGACGGCACCGAGCTGGCCGCGGCCAAGCTCGAGGCGCTGCTGACCAACGACCCGGGCATGGGCGTGATCCGCCACGTCGACGCCGGCTACGAGCGCGCCATCGAGGTCGCCAACGAGCGCGGCGTGCGCATCCCGATGGCGCAGTAGAAAAAACATGGCCAACGACGGCACCATTGGGACAATAATTGATGAGGGACATGTCGCCGGGAAACCGAAGGGGCTGTGGCGGTTCTTCGTCTACAGCCTCATCGGGATCTTCATGTTCTTCATCCCGATCACCCTCGGCGGGAAAAGCACCATCCCGCTGGACCACCTGGTCACCGCGATCACCGCGCTGCTCGGCCCGGCGGTCAAGTACCTGATCCTGGGCTTGATCCTGGCCGGAACGATCTACCCCTTCGCCTCCGGGCGCTGGAAGGACTCGCGGGTCAAGACGCTCTTTGCGTTCCTGAACATCCTGGGCCTGGCCACCGGCACGATGCTGGTGTTCAACGTCGGCCCGGCGCTGCTCTTCGACCCGGACCTCGGACCCTTCCTGTTCAACAAGCTGGTGATCCCGGTCGGGATGATCGTTCCCATTGGTGCCGTCTTCCTGGCCCTGCTGGTCGGCTACGGGCTGATGGAGTTCGTCGGGGTGATGGTCCAGCGCATCATGCGCCCCATCTGGCGCACCCCAGGCCGCTCGGCGGTCGACGCGGTGGCGTCGTTCGTGGGCAGCTACTCGCTGGGCCTGCTGATCACCGACCGGATGTACCAGTCCGGGCGGTACACCGGGCGCGAATCGGCGATCATCGCCACCGGCTTCTCCACCGTCTCGGTCACCTTCATGCTGATCGTGGCCAAGACGCTTGAGATCATGCACCTGTGGCTGCCCTACTTCTTCCTCACGTTCGGGGTGACGTTCCTGGTCACCGCGATCGTGGTCCGCATTCCTCCGCTGAGCAGGATCGAGGACACTTACTTCTGGTCCTCCACCCCGCAGCCCGAGGAAATGGTCACCTCCAGGCGGCTGGCCACCGCATGGCGGGACGCCATGGGGATGCTGGCCACCGCCCCGAAGTTGGGCGCCAACGTGCGAGACAACTTCAAGGACGGCGTGCTGATGGCCATGGCGATCCTGCCCTCGATCCTTTCGGTCGGGCTGATCGGCTTGCTGCTGGCCCGCTTCACCCCGGTCTTTGACTGGCTGGGCTACATTTTCCTCCCCTTCACCTGGGTTGCCGGCCTGCCGGATCCGCTGTTGGCCGCCAAGGCCTCGGCAGTGGGCATCGCCGAGATGTTCCTGCCGGCCACCGTGGTGGCAGGACACGAATCCGAACAGCTACGCCTGGTCATTGCCGTCGTCTGTGTCTCGGCCATCATCTTCTTCTCCGCGGTGGTGCCCTGCATCCTGGCAACCCGGATACCGTTGAAGATCTGGCACCTGGTCGTCATCTGGGCCCAACGCGTGGCCCTGACCATCCTCATCGCCAGCCCCATTGCCTTCCTTATGGTCGGCAGATAGGAATTATGAACGTGCACACCCAAACCGTCAACTCCCTGCTGGGGGCCATCGAAGACATCGGCCGCGACGCCAAGCGCGGCGGCTATTCGCGTCCCGTGTATTCGGCCGCCGAAACCACGCTGCGCGAATGGTTCATCGCCGAGGCCACCGGCCGGTCCCTGGAAGTCTCCACCGATGCCAACGGCATCATCTGGGCTTGGTGGGATATGCCCGGATCGGCCAAGGACGAGGCCTCGCGCCGCGGCGCATTGGTCACCGGCTCGCACCTCGACTCGGTGCCAGGCGGCGGCGCGTTCGACGGCCCGCTGGGCGTGGCAAGCGCGCTGGCCGCCTACGACGAGCTCGCCAAACGTGAGACGGCCGGCTCCCTGGTGCGCAACCGCGCCCTGGCCATCACGGTGTTCCCCGAGGAAGAGGGCTCGCGCTTCGGCGTGGCCTGCCTGGGCTCGCGCCTGCTCACCGGCGCCATCGACCCGGCGCGCGCGCTGAACCTGCGTGACGAACAGGGCAACACCTTCGCCGACGTGGCTTCCGCCCACGGCTTGGACCCGGCGCGCATGGGCCGCGACGAGGTGGCGCTGGCCCGGATCGGGGATTTCATCGAACTGCACGTGGAGCAGGGCAAGGGCCTGAACTCCGAGGCACACACCGATCACGCCGGACGCGGCCCGGCCGTCGCGGTGGGCGACACCATCCTGGGCCACGGCCGCTGGAAGCTCTCGTTCTCCGGGCAGGGCAACCACGCCGGCACCACCCTGATGGCCGACCGCGCCGACCCGATGATTGCCGCGGCCCAGACCGTCGTCGCGGTCCGGCAGATCGGCGCCGCGCAGGACAACGCCCGGGCCACCGTGGGCCGGATCGAGCCGGTGCCCGGGGGCACCAACGTGATCGCCTCCCGCGTGGATCTGTGGCTGGATGTGCGCCACCCGGATGACGCAGTGACCGCGATGCTGGTGGAGAAGATCCACGGGCAGGCGCAGAAGCTGGCCGCCTTCGAGGGCTGCAGCGTGCAATTGACCGAGGAATCCTTCTCCAACACCGTGCACTTCGATTCCGGGCTGACCCGCTCGCTGGCCAACTCGGTGCGCCGCCTGGTGCCCGACGCCCCGCTGCTGCCCACCGGTGCCGGCCACGACGCAGGGGTGCTCGCCGCCGAAGTGCCCTCGGGCATGCTCTACGTGCGCAACCCCTCGGGCATCAGCCACTCCCCGGAGGAACATGTCGAGGACGACGACGCCGCCACGGGCGTGCTGGCGCTGGCCGACGCGCTTGCGGACCTGCTGTGAGCCGGGCCACCACCCGGGTTCCGGCCCCGGTCAACGCGCACTCGCACGCCTTCCACCGGATCCTGCGCGGACGCACCCACCAGGGCGCCGACGGCGGGGCCGGGAACTTCTGGACCTGGCGCGAGCAGATGTACGAGGCCGCGGCCGGGCTCACCCCGGCCGGCTACCAGCAGCTGGCCACCGCGGTGTTCGCCGAAATGGTTGTCAACGGCTATAGCGCGGTGGGTGAATTCCATTACCTGCACCACGACGTGGACGGGGCTCCCTACACGGGGGCCGATGAACACGGCATGGAACTTGCGCTGGCCCGTGCGGCGAAGGCCGCCGGCATCCGCCTGGTGCTGCTGGACACCTGCTACCTGCAGGGCGGGCTGGATGCACAAGGCACCGTGCTGGAACTCAACGAAACCCAGCAGCGTTTCTCCGATGGGGATGTTGCCGGCTGGTTGGCCCGGCACAACTCATTGGCCACCGCGCTGCGGCAGTTGGATGCGGGAGAAGGCCTCGTTAGCCTGGGCGCGGCCATCCACTCGGTGCGTGCGGTTTCCCCACAAGCCTTGGAACAGATTGCCGCCGGGCTGGATCCAGCGCTGCCGCTGCACGTGCACCTTTCCGAGCAACCTGCGGAAAACGAATCCTGCCGGGCAGCGTTCGGAATGACACCCACCGGATTGCTGGAACGCGCTGGTCTGCTGGGCCCGCGGCTCTCCGCGGTGCACGCAACCCACCTCAGCGATGCGGACATTGCTGCCCTGGGCGCCGCTGGCGCAGGGATTGTCATGTGCCCCACCACCGAGGCGGATCTGGGCGACGGAATTGGTCCGGCCCGTGAGCTAGCCAATGCCGGAGCCATCATTTCCCTGGGTAGCGACCAGCACGCGGTGCTGGATCCCTATCTTGAACAGCGCGGCTTGGAATACGGCGAACGGTTACGCAGTGGGCAACGCGGACGCTTTGCCCCGGCCGAAATTTCCGCTGCAGCCCGCGAAGGTGGCCTGCGCTCCCTGGGTCTTGCCGGCAACGACGACCACATCGCGGTGCGCACCGACACCATGCGCACTGCCGGATCACGCACGGCACAGCTTCCGCTCACGGCAACTGCCGCGGATATCGCCGAAGTGCACATCAACGGCCAGCTGGTGGCCCGCGACGGGATCCACACAACGCTGGGGGATCCTGCGGACCTCTATACAGCATTCTTCACCGAGCACCCGGAGTTTTCATGAGCACCACACTGATTACAAATATTTCTGAGGCTTTCACCTCGGATGTCGATCACACCCTGATTCCGAACGCGGCAATCCTGATCAATGATGAACGGATCGCTTGGATCGGCCCTGCCGCCGATGCCCCGGACGCCGACACCATCATTGACGCCGGATACCGTGCCGCATTGCCGGGTTGGGTTGATTCACACAGCCACCTGGTTTTTGCGGGAGATCGCAGCCGCGAATTCGTTGCCCGCATGGCCGGGCAGGACTACGAAGCCGGCGGAATTGCCGTGACCACCGCGGCCACCCGCGCGGCCTCGGATTATGATCTAACCCGCCTGGTCATGGGACGGGCTGCCGAGGCACTGGCCGGCGGCACGACCTACCTCGAGACCAAGACCGGCTACGGACTGTCCGTCGAGGAAGAAGCCCGCCATGCACGCATTGCCTCCACAGTCGTAGACCAGGTGACATTCCTCGGAGCGCACCTGGTGCCAGCGGGCATGGACGCACAGGAATATACGGACCTTGTCTGCGGAGAAATGCTCCAACGGGTGGCTCCCTATGTGCAGTACGCCGATGTCTTCTGCGAACGCGGGGCCTTCAACGAAGCCCAGTCCCGTCAGGTGCTCACTGCCGCCCGCGACGCGGGGCTGGGGTTGCGCGTCCACGGGAACCAGCTTGGCCCAGGCCCCGGAACTCAACTTGCGGTCGAATTCGGTGCCGCAAGCGTCGATCACGTGAACTTCTTGGATGAGGCCGACATCTCGGCTCTTGCCGGATCCTGGACCGGCTGGGATGCTGGCACCCGCAGCGGTACCGTGGGGACCGTTGCCACCTGCTTGCCGGCCTGCGACCTTTCCACTCGCATGCCATTTGCCCCAGGCCGCGAACTCATCGATGCCGGGGTGCAGATCGCGCTGGCATCGAACTGCAACCCGGGCACCTCATACACCTCGTCGATGGCTTTCTGCGTGACAACTGCGGTGCTGCAGATGCACCTGAGCATTGAGGAAGCAATCGTTGCGGCAACCTATGGCGGGGCATTGGCCCTGGGCGTGCAAGATCAGGTCGGAACCTTGGAAGTTGGCAAGCGTGCCGATATCCAGCTGCTCAACGCACCTTCTGTTGCCCACCTTGCCTACCGACCCGGAATGAATCTTTCCGGACCGGTATTTCGCGCCGGAAAACTGGTGGCCGGGAAAGTCTAAGCGGGGGTAGCCATCGCAGTGCCGCACTCGAAGACATTCATGGATGCAACAAAGTTCTAGTCGGCTCCGTGTTTTCGTCACCGTTGCCGGAGAGTGTCTATACGAACACCCACCCGCACTGAGCGTGACTCATGCGCACCGTGGGTTGGTGTTCGTATTGCGCATAAGTTATGCATAATTTTACGCATAACTTATGCGTAGCTTGTAGATTCCACATGTCAGAGCGCTTATTTGAAATGTGTATGTTATGCGCGATTCTTGCAAAATTTAGGCGTGCAGATCGAGGCTGACGCTCCAGGTACTTCGATTTTTGCGCATATCGACACCGAGTTTGGCATGCATCCAGCCTCGGGCCCTGAGATAGTCAATCTTTCCATGGTGAAACTGTAGGCGCCCATTAAACAGGTGTGGGAGTCATGAAGTTGCATGACTCCCACACCAGCAAACACGAATGTCAGTGGCCGCGTTTGATCCACTCGTCCAGGTTCGGTGCCTCGGCCCCGATCGTGGTGGCATCCCCGTGGCCGGTGTTCACCACGGTGCTCGCCGGCAGGGTGAGCAGGCGTTCGCGGATCGAGTCGATGATCGTCTCGAAACTCGAATGGCTGCGCCCGGTGGCACCCGGACCGCCGTTGAACAGCGTGTCCCCGGAAAACACGGTGCCCAGGGACTCCACATGGAAGCAGGTGGAACCCGGGGAGTGCCCGGGGGTGTGCAGGGCCACCAGCGTGGTGCCGGCCACCTCGAACTCCTGCCCGTCGGCGATCCCGGCATCGGCGGTGGTTCCGGGGAACACGTCCTGCCAGAGCATCGTATCGGCCGGGTTCAGGTGGATCGGTGCCTGGACCAGGTCCGCGAATTCGCGGGCGTACCGGATGTGGTCATCGTGCCCGTGGGTCAGCAGCACCGCCTTGAAGGTGCGCCCGCCCACCGCTTCGACGGTCCTGGCAACCCGGAACGGCACGATGAACACTTTCCCAACATGTTCTTGGCCCTCGAGGCCCGCAGTGGCATCGTCAAGATCCTGACGTCACGGCGGAACGCCATGACGGAAGCGGAGGCACCATGGGGTTCCGACCGTTGGAAGTACCTGTCCCATTCCGTAGATCTTCCAGGGAGAAGGCCTATAGTTTGAATACGTGTAATCATCGTAGTCAAAAGAGGAGCATCATGACTTCAGTTCGACTGGACGAGGAGACCGAAGCCCGTTTGGATCGCCTCGCCGCCCAAACCAATCGTTCGAAGGCCTTCTACTTGCGAGAGCTCATCGAATCCGGGCTGCCCCGCCTGGAGCGCGAGTACGGCATCGCCCAGTTGGCCTCGGACATACGTGCCGGTCGCGAGCTGACCATTAGCCATGAAGAAATGAAGCGTGATCTTGGCCTGGACGATTAGGTACTCGCAACGCGCTGCGAAAGAGTTGCGAAAGCTGGACAAGCCCTCGGCAAGACGAATGATAATGGCGCTGGAAGAGATATCCGCTCTGGCGGACCCCCGTTCCCGGGGCAGGGGGCTCACCGGCTCCTTGGCTGGCCTGTGGCGATACAGGGTTGGGGATTACCGCATCATTTGTGACCTCAGTGACGACCAGTTGGTCATCGTCGCATTGGAACTGGGGCATCGTTCTGCGATTTATGACTGACATTTGCCCAACGAACCGGATATTACGCGGCTGGCTTGATGTCGGACGCCGCCAGCGAATTTTTTAGTGATGCCGGTCGCGCTCGTGATAAACAAGGAGCATGGCTATTACTGCACTCAAAGGTACCCCTGTCCAAACCGTTGGCGAGCTGCCCGCCGTTGGCGCAACCGCTCCCGACTTTGCTTTCACCGGCGCCGACCTTGGCGACGTAAACAGCAGCGAGCTGCGCGGCAAGCGCGTCGTGCTCAACGTCTTCCCGTCGATCGACACCGGTGTCTGCGCCTCCTCGGTCCGCAAGTTCAACGAATTGGCCGCCGGCCTGGAGAACACCGCAGTCGTGTGTGCTTCGGCCGACCTGCCGTTCGCCCTGGGCCGCTTCTGCGGTGCCGAAGGCCTCGAGAACGTTGTTCCGGCGTCGAGCTTCCGCTCCGACTTCGGCGCAGAATTCGGCCTGACCCAGGCCGACGGACCGCTGCGCGGCCTGCTGGCCCGCGCGGTCGTGGTCCTCGACGAGAACGGCGTGGTCCTGCACCACGAGGTGGTTCCGGAAATCTCCAGCGAACCGAACTACGACGCAGCAATCGCCGCGCTGTCCTAGGCATCCTTGCTCGGCTTGGCTGCCTCGCAGCCGGGCCGCAGCCTGGGGGTGGGCCCCGGCACCCGGAATCACTTTAGATTCCCAGGTGCCGGGGCTTCACTGCTTTAAGGCGGCCGGGCAATTCCGGAAACCGCCAGAGCCCGGAAGCGGTGCGGTGCGGGTGGTGGCAGGCTCCGGTACCGGAAGCCGAATACACAGGTTCCCAGAACGAAACGTGCCGCCACGGCAGGCCAAACGGAATGTACGCGTTGAGATTTTTTATGATCGGTAGACAAGTCAAACGATCATAAGCAATCATAGTAGGGAAGAACTTGCCATTCCCGGGCACATTCGTGGGCCCCGGGTCACAGAAGGAGACAGTCTTGAGCGACATCAGCCAGCTTGGCCACCACATGGACATCGAACTCACCTCGCAGCCGGAGATCTGGGAACGCGCCATCGCCCAGTCCAAGGCCGAGTCCCTGCTTCCCGCGGATGGCCTGCGCGTAGCGGTCGTCGGCTGCGGCACCTCCTGGTTCATGGCCCAGGCCTACGCCGCCGCCCGCGAATCTGCCGGCAAGGGCGTCACCGACGCGTTCGCCGCCTCCGAGGCATTCATCGCCACCCGCGACTACGACGTGCTGGTGGCCATCACCCGCTCGGGCACCACCTCCGAGGTCCTGGAACTGCTGGGCCACCTTGATGGCTCGATCCGGACCGTCGCGGTCATCGGCGACACCACCTCCCCGATCGTCACCAAGGTCGATGCCGTGGTCGAGCTGCCCTACGCCGACGAGCAGTCCGTCGTGCAGACCCGCTTCGCCACCTCCGCGCTGGCCTACCTGCTCACCAGCGTCGGGGTCGACCTGACCGAGGCCGTGGCCGATGCCCGCACCGCCGTCACCGCCGAAACCCCGAAGGAACTGATCGACGCCGAGCAGTTCACCTTCCTGGGCCGCGGCTGGACCATCGGCCTGGCCCACGAGGCTGCGCTGAAGATGCGCGAGGCCGTCCAGGGCTGGACCGAGTCCTACCCGGCCATGGACTACCGCCACGGCCCGATCTCCATCGCCGCACCGAACCGCGTGACCTGGATGCTGGGCGAAGAGCCCGAGGGGCTGGCCGGGGACATGGTGCGCACCGGCGCCCTGTACATCAACAACGACGTGCACCCGCTGGCCGAGCTGGCCCGCATCCACCGCGTCACCCTGGACCGTGCCCGCGCCCGCGGCATGAACCCGGATAGCCCGCGCAACCTGTCGCGCTCGGTCATCCTGTCCGAAGACGCCTAGGGAACCGATCGGGAGTGCCGCACACCATGAACCCTCCGTACCTGCTCTTTGACGTGGGAGGCACCGACATCAAGTCGGCGCTGTCCGACGATGCGGGAAACCTGTTGGGCATCCGCCGGGTTCCCACCCGGCGCGGCACTCCCGATCCGGCCGCCTCGCTGATCGACCAACTGCACGGCCTGGGAACGGACCTGATGGCCCAATCGCCCCTGCTCGTCCCGCAGGCCGTGGGCCTGCTGGTCTGTGGAATCGTTGACGAGGACGCGGGGCTCGGGGTCTTCTCCGCGAACCTCGGCTGGCGCGATGCCCCGCTGCGGGAGATGGCTTCCAAGGCCTTCGCCCTGCCGGTGGGCTTCGGCCACGATGTGTCAACGGCCGGGGCAGCCGAACTGCGCTTCGGTGCCGGCGCCGCCCTGGGCACCAAGGTGCGCAACGCGGTGATGCTGGTGATCGGCACGGGGATCGCCGCCGCCCTCTTCATCGACGGCCACGCCGTCTCGGCCGGCGGCTACGCCGGGGAACTGGGCCACGCCGCGGTTCCCGGAGGGCTCGACTGCGCCTGCGGCGCCCACGGCTGCCTCGAAACCATCGGCTCGGCAGGTGGCATTGCCAAGCGCTACACACAGGCCAGCGGCCGCCCGGTCGAAGGCGCCCACGAGGTGCTCAAGGCCATGAAGGCCGGGGACCCGGTGGCCGCACGGATCTGGAACGAGGCCGTGGAGGCCATCGCCTTCTCCATCGCCCAGCTGTGCTCCTCGATCGCACCCGAGGCAGTGATCATCGGCGGCGGGCTGGCCCAGGCCGGAGAGGCGTTGCTGGAACCGCTGCGCCGCTCGCTGCGCCACAAGCTCTCCTACCACCGCGAACCGCTGATCGTCCCGGCCCGGCTGGGCCAGGACGCCGGCCTGCGCGGCGCCTACCTGAAGGCAGCCGAAGCCAGGGAAGTGCACCCGTGATCCTGACCATCACCCCGAATCCCGCGGTGGATGAAACCTACGGCCTCCAGGCGCTGGATGTCGGCGGATCCAACCGCGTCGACGCCCCGCATCGGAGGGCCGGCGGCAAGGGCCTGAACGTGGCACGAGTGCTGCACTCCCAGGGCTTGCCCGTCATCGCGCTGGCCCCTGTGGGTGGCGCCAACGGGCGGGTGTTCGCCAGGGAGCTTGAAGCCGCCGGCGTCGCGCACTCGCTGGTCCATGTTGCCCCAGAAACCAGGCGCAGCATGGCCGTGGTCGAACACGGCACCGGGCGCACCACGGTCCTGAACGAGCGCGGCGGCGCCCTGAGCGACGCCGAATGGGACTCCCTGCGCGCACAAATCATTGCCCTGCTGGACCAGGGCGCCACCGTGCTGGCCGCCTCCGGCTCGCTGCCCGAGGGGGCGGATGAGGACTTCTACCCGTGGTGCGTGCGCGAGGCCGCACGCCGGAGAATCCCCAGCATCATCGACACCTCCGGCCCCGCGCTGCTGGCCGCCGCGCGCGCCGGCGCCACGGTGCTCAAGCCCAACCACCACGAGCTGGCAGAGATCACCGGCACCGATTCGCTCCAAACCGGAGCAGCGATCCTGTTGGCCGCCGGCGCCAAGCACGTCTATGCCAGCGCCGGGGAAGAAGGGCTCTTCCACTTCGGGGCCCACTCCCCGACGCGCTGGAACGCCGCCCGGTTGCCCGAACCGCTGGTGGGCAACCCCACCGGGGCCGGGGACTCGGTGGTCGCCGCCATCGCAGCGGGCCTGCACCTTGGCGAGGACCACGCGACGGTGATCCTGCCGCGTGCCGCCGCCTGGTCCGCCTCCGCGGTGCTCATGCCCACGGCCGGGGAACTGCACCCCTCCCACCCCGAGCTGGCCCGGGCCCTGGTGCTCTCCTCCTCCACGGCGCCCTAGGGCGCACCCACCCCTCCTTGAAAGGACGCACCCACCGTGCCCCTGGTCAACACCGCTGAAATCATGAATGCCGCGCGCGCCGCCAACATCGGCCAGGGCGCCTTCAACGTCATCCACCTGGAAAGCGCCGAGGCGCTCATCCGCGGCGCCGAGATCGCCCAAACCCCGGTGATCCTGCAGATCTCCGAAAACTGCGTGGGCTACCACGGCTCCCTGGAACCCATTGCCCTGGCATCCCTGGCCGCCGCCCGCAATGCCGACGTCCCGGTCGCCGTGCACCTTGACCACGCCGAATCCGAGGACCTGGCCAAGGCCGCGGTCGATTTGGGCTTTGGGTCGATCATGTTCGACGGCGCGCACCTGGAGTACGGGCAGAACGTCGCGGCCACCCGGCGCGTGGCCGAGTATGCCCACGCGGCAGGCGTCTACGTCGAGGCCGAGCTGGGGAAGATCGGCGGCAAGGACGGAGCCCATGCGCCGGGCGTGCGCACCGATCCCGACGAGGCGCGCGCGTTTGTCCAGGCCACCGGCGTCGACGCCCTGGCCGTGGCGGTCGGTTCCTCCCACGCCATGCTGGACCGCTCCGCCACCCTGGACATCGAGCTGATCGCCCGCATCCGTGCGGCACTGGACGTGCCGCTGGTGCTGCACGGTTCCTCGGGCGTCAGCGACGAGAACATCGTGGCCGCCATCCATGCGGGCATGACCAAGATCAACGTCTCCACGCACCTGAACGGCTTCTTCACCCGGGCCATCCGCGAATACCTCGAAGCCAATCCGAGTGTCGTGGATTCGCGCAAGTACCTAACCCGCGGCCGCGAGGCCATGGCGACGGAGAGCGCACGCTTGCTGCGCCTCTTTGCCGGGGAATCGAACTAGCTCGACCCCGCTTGCCGGCTCCCTTCCCGGCGCCGGGAATCCATTGAGCCCGAAAACGAAGGCCGGTCGAGGCAAAACCGTGATCCGTGTGAAATGTATCTGCTTTGTGACCCAATCGGCTTGACCCAGTGTCAGTCGTCACACCATAATCAAGAGTGCATGTACTTTATTGATCGTTCTGATCGCAAATAAAGCACATAACATCATTCTTGTCGTTGTGAAATGCCAAACGATCACAACGACCCCATGGAACGAGGATCAATGAAAAAGCGCAATCTCCGAGGCGTGGTCGTTGCCGGTGCTGCCGCCGCCGCACTGCTGCTGACCTCTTGCGGCTTTGGCGGGGGAAACACCGGCGGAAACGACGATGTCAGCTCACCCGGCGCCGTCACCACCCTGGACATGATGGTCCCGAGCTACTCCGACGGCACCAAGGCCCTCTGGGAAAAGGTCATCAAGGACTTCGAGGCAGCCAACACCGACGTCAAGGTCAACCTTGAAATGCAGTCGTGGGAAAACATCGAAGGCGTGCTGAAGACCAAGATCCAGGGCAACAAGGCACCGGACATCTACAACGGAGGCGCCTTTGCCGAGTTCGCCGCCGAAGGCCTGCTCGCACCGGCCACCGACATTGCCTCCGAGGCAACAGTGGCCGACTTCCAGCCGTCCTTTGCAGAGAACGAGAAGGTTGACGGCACCCAGTACGGCCTGCCGCTGATCGCCTCGGCCCGCGCCCTGTTCTACAACAAGACCCTGATGGAAGAGGCGGGCGTCACCGAGGTCCCCAAGACCTGGGACGAGCTGCACGACGCGGCCAAGGCCATCAGTGACAAGACCAAGTCCGACGGCTACGGCATGCCCCTGGGCAACGAAGAGGCCCAGGGCGAATCGCTGATCTGGTTCGCCGGCAACGGCGGAAACTTCGGCGACGCCACCAACATCGCCGTCGACACCCCGGCCAACGTCGAGGCCGCTGAGTTCATGCAGAAGATGGTCAAGGACGGCGTCACCCAAAAGGATCCGGGCGCCACCCAGCGCACCCCGATGCTCAACACCTTCATCCAGGGCAAGCTCGGCTTTGCCTACGGCCTGCCGCAGACCGTGGGACAGATCAAGACCGAGAACCCGAAGCTTGAATACGGCATCGCACCGGTTGCCACCAAGTCCGGCGAACCGGCAACCCTAGGCGTTGCAGACCGCCTGATGTCCTTCAAGAACGATGGTTCCAAGGCCGCAGCGGTCAAGAAGTTCATGGACTACTTCTTCTCCGCCGATGTCTACACCGACTGGGTCTCCACCGAGGGCTTCCTGCCGACCACCATGTCGGGCTCCGAGAAGCTGGCCGGCGACGAAACCCTCAAGCCGTTCCTGGACATGCTGCCCAACGCGGTGTTCTACCCGACCACCAACCCGGCCTGGAACGCCACCGATGGAGCCTTCAAGTCGCTGATGGGCCAGATCGCCACCGGCAAGTCCGCCCCGGATGTCCTGAAGGAAATCCAGGCCAAGGCCGACGCGGCCAAGTAGCCGCACCGGCTTTGCCACCCAACCACGCAACGGGGCCCACCTGAACCAACGGGTGGGCCCCGACGCATGGCCGGGCCACAGAATTTTCACCACGTCACGCAGGAGAACCCTCATGAGCGTCGCCACCGCACCGAAGCGCACCGCCAAGCGCTCATCCGCCCGGGAAGGGGGATCGTTCCTCGCGGCACTGCCGTGGATCGGCCCGGCTCTGTTGCTGATCCTGGCGATCGTGGTGTTCCCCGCCGGGTACATGATCTACAACTCCACCCGGAAGATCTCGCAGGTCGGCACCGACCTCAAGGGCGTGGGTTTGGACAACTTCGCCAAGGTCTTTGCCGACCCCGCACTGCCGCGCATCCTTCTGAACACGGTGGTCTGGGTCGTGGTCGTGGTGGCCTTCACGGTGCTGATCTCCCTGGCCCTGGCCCAGTTCCTGAACAAGCCCTTCCCCGGACGGACCCTGGTCCGCATGGCCGTCATCGTCCCCTGGGCCGCCTCGGTCGTCATGACCACCACCGTGTTCTACTACGCGGTGGATCCCAACTACGGGATCTTCAACAAGTTCCTCACGGACATCGGCATCCTGGACGAGGGTTTCGGCTTCACCAAGAACGCGGTCCCGGCCATGGCCGTGGCCATCGTGGTGGCCATCTTCGTCTCGATCCCGTTCACCACCTACACGATCCTCGCCGGGCTGCAGGCCATCCCCAACGAGACCCTGGAAGCCGCCCGCATGGACGGCGCCAACCGCTGGGGCACCTACCTGTTCGTGATCCTGCCGCAGCTGCGCGGGGCCCTGGCCGTCGCGGTGCTGATCAACATCATCAATGTCTTCAACAACCTGCCGATCCTGAAGATCATCACCGGAGCCATCCCCGGCTACAGCGCCGACACCCTGATGACCTACATCTTCAAGGTCCTGCAATTCGACCGCCGGCTGGACATCTCCTCCGCGCTCTCGGTGGTCAACTTCGCGATCGTGCTGGTCATCGTCGCGATCTACGTCAAGACCGTCAAGCCCATGAAGGAGGTCTAGGAAAATGTCGTTCCTGGTCACCGAAGACCGCGCCTCCCAAAAGACCGTCATCTGGCGCATGGTCGCCGGACTCGGCGTCGCCGCCCTGTTCCTGGTCCCGTACGCGGTCATGCTCATCGGCTCGCTCAAGACCCGCTCCGAGATCCTCTCGATCCCGCCCAGCTACATGCCCCGCGAGGGCGCCCAGTGGTCCAACTACCTGACCATGTGGGACACCCCCGAAACGCCGGTGGCCTACAACCTCATCTCCACCATCGTGATCTCGCTCTGCGCCACCCTGCTGGTGTTGCTGGTGGCCACCCCGGCCGCCTACTACACCGCGCGCTTCAAGTTCCCGGGCAAGATGGTCTTCATGTTCCTGGTCATCGTCACCCAGATGCTGCAGCCGGCGGTGCTGACCGCGGGCCTGTTCAAGCAGATGCTGGCCATGAACCTGTACGACACCTGGCTGGCAATGATCCTGATCAACGCGGCCTTCAACCTGGCCTTCGCGGTGTGGATCATGCACTCCTTCTTCGCCTCGGTGCCCAAGGAAGTCGATGAGGCGGCCCAGATCGACGGGGCCGGAAAGCTGAGGGTGCTGTTCAAGATCAATCTGCCGCTGGTCTGGCCCGGCATCGTCACCGCGGTGATCTTCACCTTCGTCTCCTGCTGGAACGAATTCGCCGCCTCGCTGGTGATCCTCTCCACCGCGGAAAACCAGCCGCTGTCGGTGGCGCTGACCAAGTTCGTCGGCCAGTACTCCACGGCCTGGCAATACGTTTTCGGCGTCTCGATCGTGGCCATCATCCCGGTGATCGTGCTGTTCATGCTCATTGAGAAGCGGCTGATCGGCGGACTGTCCGCCGGAGCTGTAAAGTAGGTTTCCATGCCCGCGTCCCGGACGCCAATTCGTTGGTGACATGGCCCTGCACCGCCCCGGCGGAGCCGGGCGGGGACCGGTCCAAAGACGCCGGGCCCCGGGCAACCGAAGGCCCGGGGTGCCGCCAGGGGGCCGGATGCGGCCCCAACCAGCCACATGACGACAGACGGGTGCAAGGGTGAAACGCGAAGAACGCCTCAACACCATTCTCGAACTGCTTTCGCGGTTCGGGAAGATCGAGGTCGACGAGGTCGTGCGCAGGCTCGAGGTGTCCCCGGCCACCGCACGCCGGGACCTGGACTCGCTGGCGGCATCGTCGCTGCTCTCGCGCACGCACGGGGGAGCGGTGTCCAACACCGTGGCCTATGACCTGCCGGTGCGCTACCAAAAGGAAGACGCCGCGGTGCAGAAGCACGCCATCGCGGTGCTCGCAGCCTCCATGGTCACCCGGGACATGGTCGTGGGACTGTCCGGGGGCACCACCTCGAGTGCCATCGCCACACAGCTGGGAATGCGCCGCGACCTGGTCGACGACTCCGGACGCACCACCTTCACCGTGGTGACCAATGCCGTGAATATCGCCTCGATGCTGGCGGTGCGCACGCACGTGAAGGTCATGGTCACCGGGGGAGTGCTCAACCCCAGGTCCTACGAGTTGGTGGGCCCCTTTGCCGAGCAGACCCTGGAGAAGGTCACCCTCGACGTGGCCTTCGTGGGCATCAACGGGCTGGAGGCGCACATCGGTCCGACGGTCTCGGACGAGTTCGAGGCATCCATCAACGACCTGATGATCCGCCGGGCACGGCGCAGCTACCTGGTCTGCGACTCCTCGAAGATCGGGCACAGCGCCTTCGCCACCCTGACCCGCTCGACGTTCAGCGCGCTGATCACCGATGACGGAATCACCGAGGAGCAGAAGCGCGAGCTGGTGGAGGCAGGCATCCCGGTCATCGTCGCCGGCCCGGGGACGGGCGTCCTTTAGCCGGTGGCCGCGGCGGCGGCCAGCAGGCGCGGCCCGATCTTTTCCGCCAGCGCGGCCAGATCCCGGCCGGGATCCAGCGACGCGTCGTAAACGCTTTCCAGGGCCATGGCGCCCAGCCAAATGCGGGCGCGCCAAGCCTCCTGCGGGTTCGGCGCGATGGCTTCGATGAAATCCGCACCGTGCCACATGGACAGGTAGGCGGTGTTCAACGCCGGATCCCAGGCGGAGGCCAGGTCCCAGTCGATGATTCCGCGCAGCGTTCCCTGGTTCCAGCGCATGTTGTTCCCCGCCAGGTCCCCGTGGACCAGCGAGGTGGGTACCGACGCAAAGGCCTTGATGGCTTCCAGGACCAGGTCTGCGGCACCTTCCAATTCCGCCGGCAGTGCCGCCAGCGTCGCGTCGGTCTTCTGCCCGGTCCAGGGTCCCCTGAAGGAAAACGGCGGTGCCAGCAGGTGGGCGATCGGCCTGAGGTCAACGGCGGCAAGTTCCTCCAGCAGCGCGCGCAGCGCGGCCGGCTCCCCGGTGTGCGGCGGATGCGCAGCACCCGGGACATAGCGCTGGACGACGGCGGAGAACCCCTCGCCGTGCCACACCTCGCTCAAGGCGGTGGGCAGCAGGAAGCTGAACCGGGCCGAGAGCGCCTCGATGAGGTCCACCCTTCGTTGCATGTCCCGGGCGGCGGCGGGGGTGCGGCTCATGCGCATCACCGCCTCGCCGGGGGCCACCAGCACCAGGTGGAACTGTCCTCCCTCATCGACGTGCCCCTTCTTCCACTCCGGACCCGGGAAAAGGGCGTTGGCCAGCTGAAGTTCACGGGGCAGCGCTTCTCTACTCATCCTTCCATCCTTGCAGGTCAGCTGGTATGTGGGTACACAGGCCCAGCACGTAGGATCGAAGTCATGAGCCCAAAAGCGTCGGAAGACACCGCATCCAGCGAGTCCTTGGGGCGCAGCGGCCCCGAGCCCGGCACCCGCCGCGGACTGAAGATCGAGCTGCTCATTGTCCTGGGGCTTTCCCTGGGGCAATCGGGCATCTACTCGATCGTGAATCTCATCGACAAGATGACTCGCGCGCCGCTGGGCTCGCAGACGACCTCGCTGAACAATTCGCTGAACCAGCGCCAGTACTTCGATTTGACCTACCAGTTGCTGGACATCTTCTTTGCGCTGGTTCCGGTGATGCTGGTCTTCTACCTGCTTTGGAGGATTCCCGGAGGCAACCCCTTTGCCCGGCTCGGCCTTGATGTGGCCAGGCCGTTCCGTGACCTGGGGTGGGGAGCCGGACTGTTTCTGGCCATGGGGCTCGGAACCCTGGGCGTCTACGCGGCCGGCCGGGCCCTGGGACTGACCACCATCATCGTGCCGGCGGCGCTGGACGACTACTGGTGGACGATTCCGGTGCTGGTCTTCTCCGCGATCCGCCACGGCATCCTGGAAGAAGTCATCGTCGTCGGGTACTTCTTTGACCGGCTGGGGCGCCTGGGCTGGGGAAAGTGGCAGATCATATGCGCCAGTGCCGTGCTGCGTGGCAGCTACCACCTGTACCAGGGGATCGGTCCCTTCATCGGCAACGTCGCCATGGGGGTCGTTTTTGGCTGGGTGTATTCGAGGAAGGGCAGGGTCATGCCGCTGGTGATCGCCCACGCCTTGCTGGACATCGCCGGGTTCGTCGGTTATGCGTTGCTCGGTCCGGCCATCGGGTTGGGCACCTAAAACACGGTTGGATGACGTTTGATGCCATCACTTGAGTTCCTGGGCAGGCCTATTGGGCCCGGGGGACCGGCGTCCGCGCGCTGGGCGCACTTTCCTGCCGGCCTTCCGGCGGCAGGGGCCCGGCGCATCGATCCGGGAGTTGAACATGCCACATCCCATGGGCTCGAAGACGATGTCTCGAAGACGATGTTCCGGCTGGGAGTGCTCCTGGGGATCATCGGGGTGCTCTTCCACGTCGTCCTGACGCCGCTGCTGGGTTGTGCGATCACCCGGTGGCTTCTACCGCGCCGGAATCACGATGCCGGGAGGGCTCTTCTGGCTGCTTCGGCAAGGCACGTTCCTGGCTGCCGGATCGATCGCGGTCAGGCACTTCGAGATCCTGATGGATGAACTGCGCAACGCCGCCGAAGACAACATCTCCGGTGGCGGTACCGGCCAGTAACGAAGCAAGGCGGGGGCCGGCCAGTTCAAACCGGCCGGCCCCCGCCTTGGCGGAGCTTCCTGCGACTGCGTCGTTACAGCGTGATTGAACCCTTTGGCGTTTCAAAGGTCACCGAAAGGATTCCCGGTGTCCCGTTGGGAGCCTGCCAGTTGACAACGACCTCGCCGACGGGCAGCTGCTCGGGCTGTCCGAGCCAGTCGGCAACGCGTTCGCTGGAACCGGCAATGCTGATCGAGGAGATCTTGCCAACCGGCTCCAGGGCCTTTGACGGATGCAGGTCCTGGGTTCCGTCATCCCAGCGCAGCAGGTAGGGAACCTGCGGATCCGCGATCAAGCCATTGATGCCGATCTGGCGCCAGGTCAGTTCCTGTCCGTCCGGGAATTTCCGGTTGCCCGGAACCGAACCCCGGCCCAGGCGCTCTTCCGCCGGAGCCAGGTCGTCAACAGCGACGCACCAGCCCATCCAGCCGCCACCGAGTTCGGATCGGGCGCGAACGGCCTGGCCAAACGGCGCCTTGTCAGACGACGGGTGGTTCAGGACTTCAACAACTTCCAGGTACTGGCCATTCTTCAGCGGGAAGATGACATTGCGCGTACCAAAGCGTGGGTGTACACCGCCCTTTACAGATTCGAGTCCAAGGGCCTCGCCGATCCGAGCGGCAGTAGCCGCGAGGCCGTCGGGTCCACAAGCGTAAGTTACATGGTCCAACCTCATCATGTGCCTATCATGGCACTTTGTGATCTGGCTCTCGACTTAGGATGGCCTAACTTGCATCTGGGCTGGTTGTTCGGGGTACGCGCAGGAGCGGTGTGCAGTCCAATTGTTTTGTCACAATTTGAGACGTGGTTGCGGAGCTGCGGCGCCGTGGGCCAGACTTGTTGCCAAGGTCATGAGTTTCAGCAGAAGGCCCCGGCTTGCTGAACGGCAACCCTCCACCGCGGTGGGGTGCCCCGGGTGAAGACCAGGCCCCGCGTCAAAAAGACGCGGGACAAGCGCGGGAATGCCCCAGCACATAGACGACTCCATCGCGGAGCCGGCCATGGGCATACCCCTTAAATCCTTGAAGGGGAAGAAATGTCTAACAACTGGTCCTTTGAAACACGTCAGATCCACGCAGGGCAGGAGCCTGACGCCACGGCCGGCGCACGCGCACTGCCGATCTACCAGACCACCGCCTTCGTGTTCCCGAGCGCCGAGACCGCCGCGGCACGCTTTGCCCTGGGCGATTTGGGGCCCATCTACACGCGCATCGGCAATCCCACCCAGGATGCCGTCGAGCAGCGCATCGCCAGTCTCGAGGGTGGCGTGGGTGCGCTGCTGCTGGCCTCGGGCCAGGCGGCAACCACCTTCGCCATCCTGAACCTGGCCGAGGCCGGCGACCACATCGTGGCGAGCCCCAGCCTCTACGGCGGAACCCAGAACCTGTTCAAGCACACGCTGCGCAAGCTCGGCATCGAGGTCACCTTCGTCTCGGAACCCGATGACCTCGAGGGTTGGAAAGCCGCCGTCAAGCCGAACACCAAGGCCTTCTTTGGCGAAGTGGTTTCCAACCCCCGCCAGGACGTGCTCGACATCGAAGCGGTCTCCGCGATTGCCCACGAGGCAGGCGTCCCGCTGATCGTCGACAACACCTTGTCCACCCCGTACCTGATCCGCCCCATCGAATGGGGAGCGGACATCGTCGTGCACTCGGCAACCAAGTACCTCGGCGGGCACGGCACCGCGATGGCCGGGGTCATCGTGGACTCGGGCAACTTCGACTTTGCCGCCGATCCGGAGAAGTTCCCCGGCTTCAACACCCCCGACGAGTCATACAACGGCCTGGTGTACGCCCGGGACCTGGGCGTCAACGGCGCCCTGGGTGCGAACCTTGCCTATGTTCTCAAGGCCCGCGTGCAGCTGCTGCGCGACCTTGGCTCGGCGGTTGCCCCCTTCAACGCCTTCCTCATCGCCCAGGGGCTCGAGACCCTGTCGCTGCGCATTGAGCGGCATGTCTCCAACGCCGTGGAAGTGGCCCAGTGGCTCGAGGCCCAGCCTCAGGTGGAACGCGTCATTTACGCCGGCATCCCCTCCAGTCCGTGGTTCGAGCGCGGACGCAAGTACGGACCCAAGGGCACCGGCGCCATCGTCTCCTTCGAGATTTCCGGCGGCCGCGAGGCAGGTCAGGGCTTCGTCGACGCGTTGAAGCTGCACTCCCACGTCGCGAACCTGGGGGATGTGCGGTCGCTGGTGGTCCACCCGGCCTCCACCACGCACTCCCAGCTCACCGAGGCCGAGCAGGTCGCCGCGGGTGTTTCCCCGGGCCTGGTCCGACTGAGCGTGGGCATCGAAAACATTGCAGACATCATCGCCGACCTGCGCGACGGCTTCGAAGCCGTGGCCTCCCTGGGCGATGTTGAACTGCAGGCCACTCGGTGAGCGTGGAGGCCAACGTGGTGCTCTACGACGCAGAAACCGCCACCGCGCTGGACCAGGCGCCCGACGGAATCCTGCGGCACTTGCCTACCGGGCCCTACACCTTCGAAACCGGTGCGACGCTCCCGCAGATCGTGCTGGGATATGAAACCTGGGGCATGCTGAACGCCGAGGCCACCAACGCCGTCTATATCGCCCATGCGCTGACCGGAGACAGCCACGTGGCCCGTGGCGCATCGACCGAACCCGGTTGGTGGGACGGTTTCGTGGGCCCGGGCAAGACGGTGGACACCAACCGCTACTTCGTCGTGGCGGCCAACATGGTTGGTGGCTGCTCCGGTTCCACCGGTCCGGCCAGCCTTGATCCGGAGGGCGTGCCCTGGGGATCCCGTTTCCCCTTCACCACCATCAAGGATTCCGTGCGCCTGGAGGCGCGGCTTGCCGATGCGCTGGGCATCAAGGCCTGGCACACGGTGCTGGGCGGTTCCATGGGCGGGGCACGTGCCCTGGAGTGGGCCGTGGAGTTCCCCGAACGGGTGAAGAACTGCGTGGTGGTCGCGGCCGCAGCGGAGTCCTCGGCCGAGCAGATCGCCTTTGCGCAGGCGCAGTCCGCGGCCATCCGGTTGGATCCGGACTTTGCCGGGGGCGACTACTACTCCAACGAACGCGTTCCCTCGGCAGGTCTGGGCATCGCACGGCGCATTGCCCACATCACCTACCGCACGGCAGCCGAGCTGGATGTCCGGTTCGGCCGTGCCCCGCAGGGGTCCGAGCAGCCGGTGGCCAGTGTTGGCCTTGACCGGGGCCGGTACCAGGTGGAGAGCTATCTGGACCACCAGGCCGACAAGTTGGTGGGCCGCTTCGACGCCAACAGCTACCTGGTGCTGACCGAGGCCTTGATGAGCCACGACGTGGGCCGCGGGCACGGGTCGCTCAGGGATGCCCTGGGCAGGCTCGCGGGCGTGAATTTCCTGGTGGGTGCCGTCGATTCGGATCGCCTGTACTGGCCCGAGCAGTCCGAGCTTCTGGCCAAGACGCTGCCGAACCCGTGCGAGGTCAAGTACATCACCTCGCCGATCGGCCACGACGGATTCCTGACCGACATCGAGCAGCTCAGCGAGCCGCTGACACGGGAGATCTTCAGCTGACGCAACCTCGCCCGCACATCCGCGGTGCGGGCAAGCGGCCGGGGCCCGAAGAAGTGAACGCTTCTTCGGGCCCCGGCCGTCTTTTTGCCTTCAGTCCTCGGTCAGGATCTTCATCCGGGCCTGTTGGTGTTCCTCGGAGGTGATCACCCGGCGGGCCAGCAGGTCCTCGAGCTCGGCCAGGCGTTGTTCGCGGCTTTGCCGGGGTGCCAGCATCTGCGACTTTGCGGCGCGGACCGCCAGTTCGGTTTGCAGGGTGAATGGATCCAGGCCCGCGTTCTTGCCGGCCTTGTAGTTCCGGACGGCCACAAAGACAATGAACCCGATCACCGCCACAAAGGCGATTGCGAAGAGCACGCTGAAAACACCGAATCCAACCACCAGGTCGTTCATGGGATTCGAGTCGCCGAAGGGGCCGGGTTGCACCGTGCCAAAGTCGACAAATTCCTGCTCGTCCAGGGAATCCTCGGTGAAGTTCATGCGGCAGCCGTTCTCGTGGGGCCAGCCCGTGGGGCCGGCGGACATCCTTCGCTTTGCACCAGTAGATCACGGAGCGGTGAACCGTGGCCCTCAAACCCGGAAACGTTTTCCGACCGTGACCTCACCTTTGATGGTTGGATGCCGTTCTGGTGTCGAGCCGTCGCGCTCCTAGATCGCCGGGCCGTTGCCCAGCGAGTCGTTGGGTGGCGGCACCGTGAACGTCGTGGCCAGCGGCCGCTTGGCTGAGATTCCATCGCCCGAGGACTGGTGCCGGATGCGGCGCAGGACCCAGGGTGCCAGGTGCGCGCGTGCCCAGATGAAGTCGTCGCGCCGGGCTTCGCGCCAGTTCTTGACCTCGACCTCGCCGGGTTCGAGGTGCTGCAGGTCGTGCGGCACGTTCAGCGCGTCAAGGGCCATGGCCGCAATCGTGTGGTGGCCCAAGGGGGAGAAATGCAGGCGGTCGTCGGCCCACATCCGCGGTTCGTGCAATTCGCGCAGGGACCACATGTCGGCGACCACCGCGTCGTAGCGGGCGGCGATGGTGCGGACGTTTTCGTTGTAGATCGCGACCTTGCCGCGGATGCCGCCGAGCACCGGGGTGTCTCGGATGTCGGGTCCGGTGAAAAGCAGGATGGTTGCGTTCGACGTAGCCAGGATGCGCATCAAGGCGTCGAGCTTGTCGGCAATGGCATCCGGGTCCCCGCCGGGGCGGATGACGTCGTTGCCGCCCGCGCAGAGGCTGATGAGATCGGGCTTGAGCTCGAGGGCGGGGCCGGCTTGTTCGTCAAAGATCCGGGTGATGAGCCGGCCACGGACGGCCAGGTTGGCATAGGCAAAGTCGTCAATGCCGTGGCTGAGCTGTTCGGCCACGCGGTCCGCCCAGCCGCGGTAGCCGCCTGGGCTCTGTGGGTCGACATCGCCGATGCCCTCCGTGAAGGAATCGCCCAGGGCCACGTAGCGTCGCCAGGGATGAAGGGCGGAGCCGGTGGCGGCGGTTTCCACGGAAGGGGTCTCGCTGATGTTGTTCACAACTTAGTCCTACCAAAGAATACGTAAGTTACCTAAGCGTAGGTTTCTTCCGGATTCCCCGGGGAGAGGGATTTCTGCTTGACTGGTCTGGTGAGTGAAACAAGTTGGAACCCCACTGTCATTTGGTCCCGCCCGGAAGCCGAACGTACCGGCACCCCGCTTTTGGTGCTTCTGCACGGTTACCTCTCCAATGAAGAAGACCTGATGGGCCTGGCCCCCATGCTGCCCGAGGAGTTCACCGTGGTATCGGTGAGGGCGCCCCAGGCCTTGGGCCCCGGGTACACCTGGTTCCCGCTGATGCAGGACCTCGACTACTCGTTCGATGCCGTCAAGAAGGCCATCGC
Source organism: Arthrobacter sp. AQ5-05 (assembly GCF_003287975.1). GTDB lineage: Bacteria > Actinomycetota > Actinomycetes > Actinomycetales > Micrococcaceae > Paeniglutamicibacter. The sequence continues at coordinate 139,226 of NZ_QMKQ01000002.1, read as the reverse complement.
CGACCTGTGGGAATGGTTGGAGCCGGTCTCCAAGCAGCACTCCTCGGTGAGCCTCCTGGGCTTCTCCATGGGCATGGCCGTGGCCACCTCCCTGCTGCGCCACCAGCCCCAGGCTATTTCCACGGTCATCGGCCTGTCGGGATTCGCCGTGCCGGAAGAAGGCGAAGGCTTCTTCCAGGACGAGCTGCTCAGGGACATGAAGAAGCCGGTGTTCTGGGGACGCGACCAGGCCGACCCGGTCATCACCCAGGACAAGATCGACTACACCCACGCCTGGGCAACCACCGACGTGCACGTCACCAAGGTGCTCTATGCGAACATGCTCCACTCGGTCAATGCCCAGGAAATGGCGCACGTCCACGAATTCCTGAGCCACGTCGTGCTCAAGGGCGCCTCGATCTAGTGCGACCGGCGACTGTCGGGCAGAAGACGTGAACACGACCTCCTGCTTGCCGTGAACCATTGGTGCAAGCAGGAGGTTTTTTGTGCGTGGCCCACGATGCGGGCACCGCGCGCGATCAACCGATTGCCGTGCCGGCACCCTGAGGTTTCGCGGCCGGGGCAACCCGCTGGTGCGTCAGCTGGAACACTCGGGGACCGTGGACCCGTGCCCGGACCCAGGGACAAGGCCTTTAGGGAACTCGAGGGCGCCGGATTGGTGGGCACCGGGCGCGCCAACGGAACCCGGGTGAACGCGGGCCGGGCGCTTCAGGACCCGGCGCTGGCGGAGGCCAGGAGCCTGGTTGCCGCGGCGCGGGCCGCCGGCATGAGCCCGGAAGCAGTGCAGGGGCTGGCGACGGTCAGCTGGTAGGGCCGCTGGCCGCCACCCGTTCGATGCGGCGAGCTATGCCGACTCGACCGTGATGGATTCGCCATTGACGCTCACGGTGTCGCCGTTGCGGATCTGGGCGCCGCGACGGGTTTCGATCTCGCCGTTGACCTTCACCAGCCCGTCTTCGATCATCTGCTTTGCATGGAATCCGTCTTCGGCGAACGAGGCAAGCTTCAACAGCTGGCCCAGTCGGATCGATTCGTCGCGGATTTGGAGGTGGAATGCTTCGGATTTTGCCATGTATCCATCATGGCGCATACGGGTCCATGACCATGCACCAATACGGGGTCAGGGCCCCGCATTGTGCTGTGAACGACACAATGCCGGGCCCGCAGACGGTTAACAGTAGGTTTCAGTAGTAGGAAGATTCCCCGTCCCCAAGGAGAGCCGTGGCCCGCCCCGAACCCCGCTCGCACGCAGTTCCGCTGGCGTTGGCAGGTTCGGCTGGCATGTTGATGCCCCTGCAGGCGCTGATCACCTCCAACGCGGCGGGTTTCCTGGGCGGCTACTTTGCGGCGGCGTTGATCAGCGCACTGACCTCCCTGGCCTGCCTGGTGGTGGCAAGCATCGCGCTTCCCGGGGCCCGGGCGGGCTGGAAGAAATTCGGTTCCGTGTGGCGCGAGCGCCAGATCCCGCGCTGGTTCCTCCTGGCCGGGCTGGTGGGTGCGTACTACATGGTGGCCCAGGCCATGAGCGTGAGCAACATCGGCCTGGCGCTCTTCGCCGTTGCCGTGGTCGGTGCCAGGACCCTGACCAGTATCGTCATCGACGTGATCGGATTCAGCCCGGCCGGAAAGCAGCCCGTGACCCGCATCCGGATCCTCGGGGCGGTGCTGTTGGTCGTCGGCGCCGTGATCGCCTCCTGGGGGACCGGTGCACGCTCGGCCGAGTCGCCGCTTGCCTGGGTTTCCCTGGCCGTGGCCATGGAGGCAGGCCTCTTGGTGAGCTTCCAGCAATCGATGAACGGCCGAGCCGGTCAGGCCTACGGGTCCACGACCACTGCCACGGCCATCAACTATCTGGCCTCCACCGCCGGGCTGCTCATCGCCATGGCGATCGTGGCCTTGCTGAAGATCGAATCGTTCGGGTTCACCTCCGTTCCGCTGTGGTGGATGTACCTTGCCGGGCCGCTGGGAATCCTGTTCGTGGTCACCGGGGTCACCCTGGTGCCGCGGCTTGGCGCCCTGGTGCTGGGAATCGGGTTGGTCACCGGACAACTGGTCGGATCCCTGGCGATGGACCTGATCCTGACGCCGGAGAAGGTCGGCGGAAATGAAATCATTGGAACACTGGTCACCCTGCTGGCGGTCCTGGTGGCCTCCTGGCAACCCAACGGCCGGCCACGATGGAAGACACGAAAGACACCATGAGTCCAACAACAGCAGCCACCCGGACCGACCAGCGTTCGCTGATGCCCCTGTACCTGGCTACGGCGGTGTTTGCCGGACTGGCAATGCCGATCCAGAGCCGCATCAACGGAGCCCTGGGCGCCAAGCTCGGGGACCCGGTCGCCGCCTCGCTGGTCAGCTTCACCACCGGGCTCATCCTGCTGGCCATCGCCTCCCTTGCGCTGCCGGGGGCTCGGGCCGGGGCCCTGGCCATCCCACGGGCCCTGCGGGAAAAGCGCTTCCCGCTCTGGTACCTGGCCGCCGGCTGCGTCGGTGCGTTCGTGGTGATCTCCCAGACGCTCACCGTGCCACTGGTCGGCGTCGCATTGTTCACGGTCGCCATCGTCACGGGCCAGACGCTGGGCTCCCTGCTGGTCGACGGCCTGGGTTTCGGACCCGGGGGCCGGCGGCGCGTCAGCGCCATCCGGGCGCTGGGAGCCGGGCTGACCATAGCCGGGGTCATCTGGGCTGTCGGCCCGCGGATGGGGTCGGCCGGGGCCATCGCCACGTTGCTGGTGCCCATGGCCGTGCCCCTGGTGGTGGGTTTTCTCATGGCGTTCCAGGCCGCAATGAACGGGGTCCAGGCCCAGGCCTACGGGACGCCGGTGGCAGCGACGCTGGTGAACTTCGTGGTTGGCGGGATCCTGCTGGCCATCCTGCTGCTGGTGCGCATGCCGGCCACCGGCCCTCCGGCGGCGTTGCCCGCCGAGTGGTGGTATTACCTTGGCGGCCCGTTGGGCTGCGTGTTCATCGGGCTATCGGCATTCCTGGTCAAGCACCTCGGGGTCCTTTTGACCGGGCTGGGAATGATCTGCGGTCAGCTTCTCGGCTCCCTGCTGATCGATGTGTTGGTGCCGGCCCCCGGCACCGTCATCGATGCCGCGACCATTGCCGGGACGCTGCTCACCCTGGCCGCGGTGTCGCTGGCCTCGATCCCCGTCAGCACGTTCCGGCACCTGCGCAAATAGTGGCGCGCCCGCTTCCTTGCACGGAAGCCGGGCGCACCCAGGCGGCGAAGATGGGGCATCTTCCCCATGTGCCGCGGCGGCCGGCGCTTCTACACTCAGGATGAAACAGGAACATCCGAAGGACCAAGGAAGCAGGACGCCATGGGCATTCTCCAGACCACCAGCGAGGCCGAGGCCGTCGGCGCAACCGCAGCAGCCTACGCCGCGGACCGCGCCGCGCTGGGCTACGTGCCGAGCCACACCAAGGTCCTGGCCCTGAACCCCGAGGCCTTTGAGGCGTGGAAGGCCCTGCAGTCCTCGATCACCAAATCCATGGGCATGCGCCGCTACGAACTGGTCACCCTGGCCGCGGCGCTGGGCATCGGCTCCCGGCACTGCCGGCTGGCCCACGGGAACAAGGCCCTGAAGTACATCGACGAGCGGGAACTGCTGGGGATCGCCACGGACTACCGTTCCGCCGGCCTGGCCGAGGCCGAGGTGGCGATGATGGATTACGCCGTGAAGCTCAGCGGCGACTCGGCCGCCATGGACGAGTCAGACAGCCGGCGATTGCGCGACCTCGGCTTCACCGACCGGGAGATTGTTGACATCACGCTCGCGGCGGCGGCCCGGAACTACCTCAGCCGGATCCTGCAGGCCCTGGCCGTGGAGATTGATGTGCCCCCGCAACTCAGCGAGGAAATGCGCGGCGCCCTGCTCGATCCGATCGAAGCCCGCCGGGCCGCTGTCGGCTGACGTACCCGCCACAGCGCCGGCGGGTCAGCGTCGGTCATCAGGCGCGGTGGGTTCCGGTCCATGCCGGGTCGCGAAGCGCGAGAGGTCAAGGCGGTTGGAGGTGCCGGTCTTGCGCAGCATGTTTGAGATGTGCGAGCTGACGGTCTTTTCGCTGATGACCAGGGACCGGGCGATTTCCCCATAGGTGCGCCCGGCCACGACGTAGCCGAGGATCTCCCGTTCGCGCGCCGTGAGGCCCGGCAGCTCGATGGATCCGTCGGGTGCCTGCCCGATGCTTGGCTGGTGGGTGGCGATCCTGGCCCGGGCGGCGATTTCCAGCAGCGAGTCCTGGATGGGACGTGCATGAAGTTCGTTGGCCAGGACGAGCCCGCGGCGAAGGTACGAAGTGGCGGGCCCGTGGCCGGAATGGCCGTGAAGCAGCAGCACCTGCACCGCCCGCCGGCAGCAGTAGGCTTCCTCCCAGCGCAGGGATCCCCCCTGGCAGGCTTCGGCAGCGGCGATCCACTGCGCAGCGTTCCCGGCGTCGGAGCGGGCCCTGCCGGTCTCCGCGCGGTAGAGCCACTCGAAGGCGGCTACCTGCGCCGCATAGAACGGGGTGTCGTTGCCCGATTCCCGCAGCACGGAGGGGAATCGTTCCACCAGCTCGTCGGTGGACGCAAGCATGTCCGCGGTGTCGGCGCCCTCGTCCCGGGCGCCCTGAAGCATGTCCGCCAGGGCGCGGGCCGCAAGCGGCAGCAGCCACTCGCACATGGTCGGAGGCTGGCCCTCCTTGCCGGCCCCGGCCATGGCAGCGAGGTAGGCCGCCGAAGGGTCGCCGTCGGCCAGGAGCACCTCCGCGCGGACCGCGTCGAAGTCGAGGTTGTTGTACCCGGACTTGTGTGCGAACAGTTCCTCGGCACGGGCCAGATGCGCCTTGGCCTCGTCCTGGCTGCCCTGCAGGGCAGCCAGCCGGGCGGCGGTCAGGCGGGCGGCAACATCGCCCAGCGGGCCCGGGTCCGCGCCCAGTGCCACGCGCAGGGCCTGCCTGCATTCGCGCCAGCGGCCGATGGACAGGTAGCTGCTGGCCTCGTCCGCAGCCATCTTGGAGAGATACACGTGCGGGGAGCCGAGCATGGCCATCTGCTGCCTGCCCGAGCGCATCAGGTCGGCAAACACCTGGCTGGTCCAGGCCTCGGTCGCGTTGGCCTGCCAGGTCGTCGCGTGGAGAAGGGCCCAGAAATCCCGGGCCCGCGCGGCGGCCGCGGCACCCTGGGCGGCCAGCAGGCGTGCCTCGCCGGGGCGTTCCCCGAGCAGCGCAGCCATGGAGTTGGCCGTCAGTGCGTAGGACAGGGCCCGGGGGTTTCCCGCCTTCCGGGCCAGCTCCAGCGCCGTAGCGGCCATTCGGCGCGCGTCGGGATCGTCCTTCCACAGGCCCACATGGGCGAGCTCGGCCAGGGCATAGGCATATTGCCAGCTCTCGGGGGAAACCTCAGCCAGTCGGACGGCCTGGAGCAGCGCATCGGCCGAGAGGAATTCGAGCCCCGAGGAAAAACGCACCAGCGTGCGGCGCACCAGCATCTCTGCGACGTCCAGTGGCCGCCGGGCCGGGTCAAGCTCCGCCAACAGGGCGTCCAAGGCATCGAGTTCATCCTCCATGGCCCCGGCCGCCTCGGCAACGGTGCGCAACCGATGCAACAGTTCCTCGCGGCTTTCATCGACCTGCGGCAGCTGTCCGTGCAGGGCCAGCGCCCGATGCAACAGGCGCAGGATCTCGTTTGACCCGCCGGCCGATCCCGCGGCCGCGACGGCCCGCAGCGTCCAGCGGTAGGACTCGCCGACGTTCCCTGCATCGTAGTGGTGCTGGGCAAGGGCCGCCATGAATTCGAAGTCCGGGGTGGTTCCCTGGGCCAGCAGTCGCGCCCCGTAGGCGGCGAACAGCGCGTGCCAGTCCCGGCGCTGCCCGCTTTCCATTCCCTGTTCCAGGACCTCGGAGATCATCGGATGGTGGAACCACCAGTGCGTCCCGTCCGGCCAGCATTCGGTGATCCCGGCCTCCGTCGTCTCCCGCAGGATGGCCGCGGCGTCGTGCTGGGTCCCGGCCTGCTGCGACAGGCCGGCCAGGTCCTGGGCTCGGATGGGACGACCGCCCACGGCCATGAGCTGGGTCAGCTGCCGCGCGCCGTCGGACATGCCGCGCCAGGACCGCAGTACGGCCGACTTGAGGTCCTCGGGCAGCGTCCGGGGCAGGTGCCTGGTCTCGGGGCGCAGGCCGCTGACCATGAGCCGGTTGAGGTAGGCGTTTCCGGCGGTGCGTGAAAAAACCTCTTGCACCAGCGACTGGTGCGGGGCGGATCCCATGGCCTGGGCAATCTGGGCTCCGGTCGAGGTGCGGTCCAGCGGCTCCAGCGCCACCCAGGAGATCCGGGGCATGCGCCGGATGTCGGCCAGCCAGCGCTGCAGAGGATGCAGTTCCCCCAGCTCGCCGCTGCGTAGGGTCGCCAGGATGGCCAGGCGGCGGTCCGCGGGCCCGGCGATGAGGTACATCAGCGCATCCAAGGTGCCCTGGTCCGCCCATTGCAGGTCATCGACGACCAGCGCCACGGGCCGTAACAGGCACAGCTGGGTCAACCAGTCATCGATCGCGACAATCACGTCGTTGGCCGCCCATCCTCCGGGCCCAAGGCCGGGGGTCGGGATCCCCTCGAGAACCGGGGCCCTGCGGATGGCCGAGCGCAGTGGCAGGAACGGGACGGTGATGGAGGCCAGCGGCAGTGCGGCCCCTGCCAGGATCCACATCTCGGAGGAGACCGCCGCGCAGGCGTGCTGCACGAGCGCGGTCTTCCCGACACCGGGGTCTCCGGAGACCACCAGGATGCAGGCGGCACCGGATATCGCCGCCTCCAAGGACGCGCCGATGTCATCGAGCTCCGTCGCCCTCCCCACGAGTTCCGGGCCCGTCACCCCAAGTTCCAGTGCCACAAATCCAGTTTGTCACCATCGGGCCCCGCGGGAGCCGTAATCTCAGGGGTTTGGCCGGTTTTTTGAGGGGCCGTTCCCGATGCCCCCGAAGCGGCCAACGAGCACGATTGAGGTATCGGAATCACTGCACACGAAAGGCAAGCTCCATGAATTCCGCACGCAAGACAACACGGTTCGCCGGCCTGGTCTTTGCCTCGCTGGCAGTGGCCCTCGCCGCTTCCTCCCCGGCATTTGCCCGGCTGGATCCCGGAGGACCAATCGTCGATGAGCAAACCACGGTCAGCACTGTCACCACGGATACCTCGACGTGTTCGCTGACAAGGATTGGAACGCAACTGGTCCGCTGCGACAGCCTGACCGGGGCCGGCGTCGAGGCCCCGACCTGGGTCCCTGAACGCTAGGCATCTACGACACCGGTTTGCCGGTCGGGCTTCGGCCCGGCCGGCAAACCCCTGCCGGCTCCAAGACCCGCGGATGGCCGCCGGGATAATGCCGCCCGTGGCCAGGCTAGGGTCGGCCGGTCCTCGTTGTCGGGTCATTGCGCTGTCGGGTGGCCAGTTGGGATAGATCCAGGCGGTTCGCGGTGCCCGTTTTGCGCAACATGTTTGAGACGTGCGTGCTGACGGTCTTCTCACTGATGACCAAGGTCCGGGCGATCTCCGCGTAAGTCAGACCGGAGACGACAAAGCCAAGGAGCTCCCGTTCGCGCGGGGTGAGACCGGGCAATTCGACCATGCCACCGGCAGAGGCCCCTGGGGCCGGGCGAAGTATGGCGATTCTGGCCTGGGCGGCAATTTGCATCAGCGATGCCTGGATCGGACGGGCCTGGAGTTGCTCGGCAAGTTCGAGGCCGCGGCGAAGAATCTCGGTGGCCGGCCCGCGTTGGCTGTTGGCGTGCAACAGCATCGCTTGCACGGCCCGCCAGCAGCAATAGGCTTCCTCCCAGCGGAGGGTTGCATCCCGGCATGCATCCGCCGCCGCCACCCATTGCCGACCGTTCTCGGAGGAGGAGCGGGCACGGCCGACCTCGGCCCGAAAAAGCCCATTGAGGGCTTGCATCTGCGTTTTGAACAGCTCGGTGTCGAATTCTTCCTGAAGCACGCGGGGAAAAAGTTGCAGGAGATCGTCGACGAACGCGAGCAGATCTGCGGTGGGGCTTCCCTCATCGCGTGCACGTTCGATGCGATCCGCCAGCGCACGGGCAGCCAGTGGAACGCTTGCTTCGGTCATGTACTCGGCCGGGAGTTCGGCTTTGGCGTAGCGCATGATGGTCGTGTATGCAGCCTCGGGGTTTCCGGCAGCCAGATAGACCTCGGCACGGATGTCGTCGAATTTATGATTCATGAACTTGGACGCTTGTGCGGACAATTCCTCGGCTCGGGCAAGGTGCGCTTCGGCCTCGCTTTGTTTGCCCTGCCGGACCGCCAGCTGGGCGGCCGTCAATCGAGCCAAGACATCACCCATGGCGCCGGGGTCCGAACCAAGGGCCACGCGAAGTGCCAAGGCGCAATCCGTCCAACGACCGATGGCCAAGTAGGCGCCTGCCTCAAAACCGGCCAGCGTGGCGAGGTAAACATGCGGTGATCCCTTGTTTGCCATGATGCCCCTGCCGGCGCGCATGAAATCGGCATAGGTCTGGCTGGCAAATGATTCCGTGACGTTTGCCTGCCACACGATGGCAGAAAACATCGCCATGAAATCTCGCGTCCGTGTCGCGGCTTCGACCCCCAGCGCCGCCGCTTCGCGACCTCGGGTCAAATTTCCACTATTCAAAGAGGCCATGGCATTGGCAACATAGGCATAGGACAACGCGCGGGGGTTGCCCGCACGCCGGGCAGCGCGCAAGGCCTCCGATGCGTGGACTTGCCCGTCGGGTTCCTCCCTCCATAATTCTGCAACAGCGAGTTCGGCAAGCGCCAAGGCGTATTGCCAACTCTGTTTATTCGCACTGGCAAGCTGCACTGCGCGGCTCATCCGGCTGATCGAGAGAAACTCCTGTCCGGTGGTAAACCTCAGCTGGGCCTGCCTCACCATCAGTTCGGAGGCCTCAAGCGGTCGATCAACGGCGGTGATCTCCGAAATCAAGGCCTCCACCGCCTCCAATTCATCCTCCATGGCACCGGTGTCTGCTGCCGCGGCGCGCATCCTGTTGAGCAGCCATTCACGTTCTTCCTTCTCATGGCCAAGAATGTCCTGCAACTCCAGCGCGCGGCGGAGCAGCGGCAACTTTCCAACGGTTCCGCTGGCCTCGTTGGTCGCGGTGGCGGCACGCAACGTCCACCGATAGGCCTCGGCGAAGTTTCCGGCGGCATCATGGTGGTGGGCCAGTGCCGCCAGCGACCCGAAACGAGCGGTGACCCCTTCGCCTAGCCGTCTTTCCTCGTGCGCGGCGAAAACCGCGTGCCAACGTCGCCGTCTCCCCTCATCAAGCCCCTGTTCCAGGGCTTCGGCGATGAGCGGATGGTGGAACCACCACAGTGCGCCGCCGGCGTCGCATTCCGCAATTCCTGCGTCCGCCGCCTCACGCAAGAAGGCCAAAACGTTACACCGGGGCCCGGATTGCTGCATAAATTCGTCCAGGTCCTCCGCCCGCTGGGGGCGACCGCCAACGGCCATCAGCTCGGTGAGTTCGCGCGCCTCCGGAGTCAGGCTGTGCCAGGACCGCAGGACCGCTGTCCGCAGGTCCACAGGCAGCTGCGCCGGCAAATGGCGGGTGTCGGCGCGCAGCCCGCCAACCATGAGCCGGTTCAGGTAGGGGTTCCCTGCGGTGTGGGAAAAGACCTCCCGAATCAATGACTGGTGCGGTGCGGAACCCAACACCTGGGCCAGCTGGGCTCCCGTCGCCCGATAGTCCAGTGGCCCCAGCTCCAGCCAGGAAACGCGGGGCATGCGTCGGATGTCCGCCAGCCAGCGCTGCAGCGGATGTCCTTCGCCGACTTCCACGTTGCGCAGGGTGGCGAGGATAGACAGGCGCCTGTCACCAGGCCCCGCTATCAGGTACATCAGTGCATCGAGGGTACTTGGATCGGCCCAGTGCAGGTCATCAACCACCAGCACCACGGGTCGGGCCCGGCTGATCTCCGTCAGCCAGTCGTCAAGGGCCACGATGGACTCATCTGGCGTCTGGCCGCTGGTTCCGAACACGGGGTGGGGGATTCCCCCCACCGGGGGAGAACCCCGGATGACGGTGCGCAAGGGAAGGAAAGGGACGCTGATCGAGGCCAATGGCAGGCACCCGCCGAAAAGAATCGAAGCCGCGGAATCCGCATTCGAGCAGGCCCGATTGATCAGTGTCGTTTTTCCGACACCGGGGTCTCCCGAGACCACCAATGTGACGGCCGTTCCGGCATGGGCACCGCGCAGGACGGCATCTATTTCACCCAGTTCAGTAGCCCGTCCGACGAGTTCCGGGCTGGTCCATTCACGATCGGGGGCCATGCGATCCAGTCTCGCAGCTTGCACCTCCATAGGCGAGAGTGCCCGGTATCTCAGGTATTTGCGTCGTCTTCTGGGTGCTCATTCCCGATGCAGGAACACGGTGTCCGAGAGCAGTGTTGAAGTATCGAATTCAGGAAATATGGAAGGTGGCATCATGTTTTTTCCACACAAGGCGTCGGGTCTCACCGGATTGGCCGCAGGCACACTGTTCTTGGCGGGTCTGGGTCCGCTCTCCGCGATGGCAACGGAAGACCCGGGAGCGACCGTGATGACGATCCAAGAGACAACCAGTTACTTTTGCGTGTTGCCGGGGGTCGAGGGGCAAGTGGTTCGTTGTGTCTGTCCCGCCGGGGATGGGGCAGGTACCCCGCCGTGGCTGCGAAAGCCTGAACAGGGCCCGGCCCATTTCCCGGTCCTTCCTGGCCACGGGGGAAAGACCCTGTTGTCCCGGAAATGACTTGGTCCTTTTGGCGGGCCGTGGCCGACGTTCTCAGCCGCGGACCGCCAAAATTGTGTGATGGGGGAATTCAATACCAAGGTGGTCCGGCGGTTTCGCCCCGGAGGCTTCCCGGGGGCGCCCCCGCACTGATCGGGAGCCGCTCGGTGGGATCCGGGTGCAGGGACGGGCATGGCTCGAAAGACTTTCAGCCAAGCTTCAAGCGAAAGCGGGGCGGCGGGGAAACGATTGCATCGATGTCAATCGTTGACGCGGAGCCGAAACCGAATCCCCGTGGCGGGGTCGAGTCGTTGGGGGCGTCCGCGCCGGTGTGGCTGCGGGCCGGGGACTCCTCTCCTGACCGGATTGAATTCAGGGGCAATATCGGTATGGGCAAGTAAGACGCAGTATTCTGAATCCAGGTGCAATATTCTGCACCTGGGGCTTGCAGCCGTTCATTCGGCGACAGGACCAGCCGCATGCGCCTTCAGAACCCGTTGCCTGTCATCACTCCAACACTCGAAGCCGGGATCCTGCTTGTCTTGGCGAGAGCAGAAGCACCACTTACTGTGCCCAGGATCCGAGGGCTCATGCCGGATGCCGGATGCTTGAACGGATTGCGCCAGGGGATTGCCAGGCTTGTGCAGCAGGGAATCGTTCTGGAAGAGCGTCACGGCAACGCATTCGTGTACGTGTTGAACCGGGATCATTTGAGTGCAGGGCCTACTCATGGAAATGGCTCAGACGAAGCGGCGACTTTTATTGGGCATGCAACAACTGATCCGGCCTTGGGATGTCCAACCATTGGCCGTGACGATGTTCGGGTCCGCTGCGCGCGGCGAGATGACACTCGACAGCGACATTGACGTGCTTGTGGTCCTTCCCGACGACGTCGGAGATGTTCCGGCAAACGCAGATTTGAACGACTTCTCCGCTGCCGTATCGAAATGAACCGGAAACGATACCCGGCTGCTGGTGTGACGGGATTCGGAAATCACACCTGACCCCGTTTTCGATTCCATCGTGCGTGACGGCATCCACATTGCAGGTGAGCGGGCATCGCCTGAGCACAGGCCGGGTCGCTCGAAGCTGGCCTCGTGAAAACCGTTCCCGCCGAGGCGGGGGTTCGTCGAGGACGCGTGGCGAAAGCGGTCCAATTTCGCAAAGTGGTAACGGATGCACTGGAACTGGCCGATGAGGCCCGGGACGCACCGGACGCTGTTCTCACGCCGTGCGTCCATGCGGGCATCGCGGCCTGCGACGCCATCTGCGCCTTCCCACTGGGAACGCATGCAAAGCGGGAGGACCAGCGCAACGCCGTGAAGTTGCTGGCCGCGGTCGATGGCGAAGCCGCACCACATCTGGGGAGACTGCTGAGTAGGAAAACCAGAGCCGGCTACGGGCATGACACCGACTCCTGCGACAACCTCCAGCGGGCCCGGCGAAGAATGAACCTCCTGCTCGATGCGGCAATCCGGCAGACCTGGGTCCGCCTTCGCAAGGCGGCGGCAGGGTGCCGGGCATCATGCGCCGGGACCGGGGCGGAAACTCGGACTTCACGGGGCAAACACGTTAGGCTTGGCGAGTATGTTTTCGCCCAACGGACCGCAACCAGCGGCCTCGTGAACCATTGGAGTTGTTATGGCGCCTCAGTCCAAGCTCGATCAAGTCATCTCCCTCGCCAAACGGCGCGGCTTCGTCTTCCAGGCCGGTGAAATCTACGGTGGCTCCCGCTCGGCATGGGACTACGGACCCCTGGGCACCGAGCTCAAGGAAAACATCAAGCGCGAATGGTGGCAGACCTTCGTCCGCGGGCGCGAGGACATGGTGGGACTTGACTCCTCCATCATCCTGCCCAAGGCCGTCTGGGAAGCTTCCGGCCATGTTGCAACGTTCACCGACCCGCTGGTCGAGTGCACCTCCTGCCACAAGCGCCACCGCGCGGACCACCTCCTGGAGGCCTTCGAGGCCAAGAAGAAGCGCAAGCCGGTCGACGGCATGAGCGAAATCCCCTGCCCGGACTGCGGCACCAAGGGCCAGTTCACCGAACCGCAGATGTTCTCCGGGCTGATGAAGACCTTCCTGGGCCCGGTCGACACGGCCGCCGGCATGGCCTACATGCGTCCGGAAACCGCCCAGGGCATCTTCGTGAACTTCAACAACGTGCTCACCGCGTCCCGCAAGAAGCCGCCGTTCGGCATCGGCCAGATCGGCAAGGCCTTCCGCAACGAGATCACCCCCGGCAACTTCATCTTCCGCACCCGCGAGTTCGAGCAGATGGAAATCGAGTTCTTCACCGCACCCGAGGACGCCCCGGCGTTCTTCGACAAGTGGGTCGAGGACTGCTGGGCCTGGTTCCTGGATTTGGGCATCAACGAGGAAAACCTGCGCCGCTTCGACGTCCCGGACGGCGAGCGTGCCCACTACTCCGAGGCCACCATCGACTTCGAGTACCGCTTCGGCTTCCAGGGTTCGGAGTGGGGCGAGCTCATGGGTGTCGCCAACCGCACCGACTACGACCTGTCTTCCCACTCCAAGGCCTCGGGCACCGAGCTGTCCTACTTCAACCAGGCCACCGGAGAGCGTTTCACCCCGTACGTGATCGAGCCGTCCTTTGGCCTGACCCGTTCGATGATGGCGTTCCTGGTCGACGCCTACGTCGAGGACGAGGCCCCGAACGCCAAGGGCGGGGTGGACAAGCGCACCGTGCTCAAGCTCGATCCGCGCCTGGCCCCGGTCAAGGCCGCGGTGCTTCCGCTTTCGCGCAACGAGGACCTGTCCCCGAAGGCCAAGGCGCTTGCCGCCGAGCTGCGCAAGTCCTGGAACATCGACTTCGACGACGCAGGCGCCATTGGCCGCCGCTACCGCCGCCAGGATGAGATCGGCACGCCTTTCTGCATCACCGTGGACTTCGACACCCTCGAGGACCAGGCCGTGACCATCCGCGACCGCGACACCATGGCCCAGGAACGCGTGGCACTGGACAAGGTGCGCACCTACCTGTCCGAGCGCCTCAACGGAGCCTAGGAACATGTCGACACTCGAGTACCGGCCCTGGACGGACGGGGACGACCTGGCGTTGCTGGAGATCTTCGGCGACCCGGCCTCCCCGCACGCCCACCAGGACCGCACGATGTTCCGCAAGGACTCGAATGCGCCGTTCAGCCGCGCGCTGGTGGCCACCGACCAGGGCATCGCGGTCGCCGCCGGGGTGGTGTTCGCCTCGACCCTGCATCCGCAGCGGCTGTGGCTGTATGTGGAAGTGGCACGGGAGCACCGCCGCACCGGCGTGGGCACGGAGCTGGTGGCGCGCCTTCGCGCGTTGGTCCCTGCCGGGCAAAGCACCGAGCTGAAGGCCCGCTACACCGTGACAGCAGGAACCGATGCTGCTACGGCGGCGGGGTTCTGCGCGTCGCTGGGCATGAAACAGATCCAGGTGGCCCGCGACGTGGTTGTCGAGCCCGGTGGCCTGGCGCTGCCGCTCTTCGACGACGACGGGCTGACCCTGGAGGACATCGGAACCGGCAGCGTCGAGCTGACAAAGCTGGTCATCGAGTTCTACAACTCGATCCACAAGTGGGATCCGGCGAACATGACCCTGGGCAGCGCGCAGAAGATGTTGCTCGATGACGCCACCGGTGCCCAGGGAGTGATCGTGTTCCGCGACAAGCCCAAGGCCCGCGGCGGGAAGATCCTGTCCTTTGCCATCAGCTACACCCCGGCGCGCGCCGATGCGCCCGCCGACGTGCTGCTGGGCTGGAACCCGGAACTGGGCCAGGACGAATCGGCCGAGCCGATCCGCGGGATGCTGGCCATGCTGGCGCACCAGTACCCGGTGAAGCTGGAGGTGGACGGCTCGATGGTCGTGCTCTCCTCGCTCATCGACGTGCTGGTCGCGGCCAAGCACGCCACGGTCACCGCCACCACGTACATCGTGGCGACCGCGTAGTTCTTGGCTGCAACGCCGATGGCGTCGGGTCGACCTTCCGTGGAAGGCAGGCCCGACGCCATCGTTGTTTGCGGGCGTTGTTGTTGTGCGGGGACGGACCGCGATACGGGAAGGGGCCCTTGCCCCCGGGAACGAATCCCGGGGGCAAGGGCCCCAACCGACCGGTGGCGAACGCCTACTTGCAGGTGAACTTGGCGTCGGCCCAGTCCGCGTGGTCGTTGCCGTTGCCGTCCCCGGCAACGTCTGCCACCAGGTCGACGTACTCGGCGCCGGTGATGTCGGCACTCAGCGCGTGGGTAGCACTGGTTGCCCGCATCACCGGGGAAGCAGCGACGGACTTGCCGTCGGCCAGCACGGTGAAGCCGACCGAGCCCAGGGTCTTCTGGACGTCGTCGATGCCGACCTGCGCCGTGAAGGAGGAGCACTTGCCGCCCGTGAAGTAGCGCACGGTGCTGGGTGCGTGCGCACCCAGGCCCTTGGGGTAGACGACGCCGTTCAGGGTGATGGCAGGCCCGTCGCCCTCGCCGTTTTCGCCGTTGGCCTTGTCCTTCTCCACCGGGCCCCAGCCGTTGTCGGCGCTGACCCACTGGTGGTCGCTGGCGTAGACGGTGCCCGCGGGAGGTGCCGGCAGCGTGTAGACGGCCACGTCGTCGGAGACCGTGCGCGTACCCACCGGGTCCGCGGTGGTGAAGTAGGACGCGGTGGTGCCCACCGTGTAATCTCCGTCCGCGGATGCCGGGGGCACCACGGCCCACGTGGTTTCCAGCTTCGCACCCGGGGCCAGCGTGGCGGCTGTGTTCGCGGTCTTGGCCGTGGCCCTCCAGCCTTCGGGTAGCTCGAGGGCTACCTCGAGGTCCTTGATGTCGGCGGGCTCGTCGCTGGTGAACGTGGTGGTGAAGGTGTTCTCCTGGTCCTGCTTGATCACGTCGCCCTCCAGCGCGACGTCAACCTGCCCGCAGGCGGGAATGCTTGCCGCTGCACCGAGGTCCTCGACCAGCAGGTTGTCCAGCGAGAAGTCGGCCAGTTCCGAACTGCCAACGCGTTCGAGTCCCACCCAGGTGTCGCCGCATCCGCCGGCCACGACGGTGTCGGTGAAGCGGGCGGTTTCCAGCTGGCGCGGCAGCGCCTTGGTTTGGGTCTTGACGGTGCCATTGGCCGAGGCGTAGCCGCCAACCCAGTTGTATTCGCCCGCCAAGGCGTTCTGGTAGTCGAAGCCGACCCGGTACTCGTGGCCCGGTGTCATCGGGACGGTGTAGTTGCTGGTCCGGTAGACCAGCCCCGGGCCGCCGCCCGGGCCCTTGTTCTCCGCATGGGATTTCAGCGACCACTTGCCGTCGATGACGTCGTCGGTTGCCTTGGAGTTCCAGCCGGACTGCGTATACGGCGCGTTGAGTTCGGCGAGGTGGGTGCGGGGATCCGTGGACCCGCCGGCATTGCCCTTCACGAAGGGGCCCCACCCCTGGTCGATGTCCTCGAAGTCCTCCGAGATGACGCCGGAGGTGGGGACCTTTGCGGTGGCCACGACGCGCACGTCGTCGATGCGGACCTTGGCCGTTCCGTCGCTGACGGAGATCCGCAGCTCCGGGGAGCCCGATTCCTTCACCTCGACCAGTACGCGCAAGCGCTGGAAGTTGGTGCCGTGCTTCTCGTCGGCGGCGACGTAGTTGGTGGCCCGTGAGCTGTGGATGGTGTTGGACACGGATGCGGTGCCCTGGCCCTGCACGGACAGCGTCGTTTCCCGGGACTTGCCCTTTTCCACCTCGACCCAGGCGCCGACCGAGTAGGTTCCCGGTTCCAGTTTGCCCAGCTTCTGCGAGATCGCGGAGGTTCCTTCGCCCAGGACCGCGTAGCTGTGGCCCTTGTCGTTGCGTTCGACGGTGGCCGAGCCGGCCGGGTTCCAGGATTCCAGGGTGCCGGAATTGAAGCCGGGGTCGGTGACGCCGGTTCCCTGGCCGAAGTCCGCCTGCTGCGGCAGCGCGGGACGGGCGTCGTGCGCGAGCACGTAGGGCTGCCCGGCCTCGGCCCTCAGCGTGATCTTGCCCTTGCTGGCCTTGGGCTGGTCGACCAGTTCGCGGCCGGTGTCGGTGAGCTTGTAGAGCTTGTACCCGCCGTTTTGGCGAAAGCGCTCCGGCAGCGTCCAGGTGCTGGTGCCTCCCTTGGCGCTGTAGTGGTACAGCTTGGTGGGTTCGTCGCCGCTGGCGTCGAAGGTGCCGTCCGCTGCCCAGGGCAACAGGTAGCTGTCCCCGCGCAGCACCTCGGCGCCCGAATCGGTGATGACCCGGTCCCCGGCCGAGGTCCCGGTGACGGAGACGCCGCCGGTGAGGTCGATCCGTTCCTTCTCCCAATTGACGATTTCCTGCTGCTGCAGGAACTTCGCCGGCAGGTTCTTCTTCCAGATGTTCTGGTAGAAGGCGTTGTAGTCGTTCTGCCCTGTCCAGCCTTCCCACTCGACGATGTTGGCGTTGCCCAGCAACGGGTGCGGGTTCCAGGTGTCCTTCTGCGAGTTGAGCGCAAATCGGATGATGTCCGAGTTGACGCCCTTGTTGTTGGATCCGCCGTACTTCTCGTCAGTGGCCCAGTGGGACCACGTGTTGTTCCGGTCCAGCGAGTGGGCCCACTCGGAGCTGACCCGGAAGCCGTTCTTGACCAGTTCCTTCTGCAGGCGCTCGGCCAGCCAGCCATATTGGTAGTAGACATCGACGTAGACCATGTCCAGGTTCTCGCTGGTCTGTTCGCGGAATTTCTTCACGCGCTCGGCCAGGTTGCCGGTGAGGATGTCCTTGCGCTGGTTGATGTAGTACGACTGGTCCAGCCAGCTCCAGCCCTTGGCCTTCGGGTCGACCAGGTCGTCGGAGAAGAACTTGGATTCCGGGTAGGCCTCGGTCTGGTTGATGTGGACGCCGTAGGAGGCGTTCCATTTCTTGCTGGCCTCCAGGAGCTGGTTCAGGTCCCCAAGTCCGCCGGCGCGGGTGTTGTAGTTGTCGGCGAAGTCGGTGTTTGCCGAGTCGTGCCCCTCGTTGCCGAACCCCTTGAGGATGGCCGACTGGCCGAGACCGTCGGTGGCCAGCGCGATGCGCTTGGTGTCATCCAGTGTGCGCAGGAACGGGTGCGTTGCCTGGGAGGCGAAGTTGAACGGGATGCGCTGGACGACCTTGTCCTTGACGTCTTCGCCCTTGTGCGGGAGCACCGCGATGTCGCGCAGCGCGATGGCGGCGTCCTGCCAGTCGACCGTCCCATCGGCGTTGGCGTCGGCGGTGATCTTCACCTTGGACCAGGGCAGCTCCTCGATCTCGTTGGATTCCTTGGCGCGGTAGAGCCAGTCGCCGCTGGAGATGCCCACGCGCACGTGCTCGCCGTCCTTCACGGCCTGGCGCTGGAAGCGGCCCTGGGACCGGTATCCGGAACCGGAGGAGGTGTCGTACAGGGAATTGGATTCCAGCGCCGCGGCGAGTTTATCGGTGTTTGCCAGGGCGAAGGCCGATTCCTGGGGCTTGGTGTCCAGGGGCGTGGAGTCGGAGACCCGGGTGAAGGTGTCACCGCTCTTGGCGCGGTCCACCGAGAGGTTGGCCGTGGAGACCTGGGCGCCGGGGTTGGTCGAGGACACGCTGACCAGGTTGTTTCCGGGGATGCCCAGCGTGCGGATCTTGGTGGAGTCGCCGTCGGTGATCTCCGTGACGCGGAACGTCATCACGGAGTCCTCGACGCTGATTCGGGCCTTGATCACGGCGCCCGGGATTTCCGGAACGGTGATCCGGTAGTCCATGGCCGATTCGCCGGCTGGCTTCGAAGTCACCTCGACCTTGCGGGTCTCGCCGTTGATCGTGATCGCATCGATGGGCTTGGTGGCTCCGTCGAGGGTCGCGGAGGTGGAGGCCTCGGTGTACTTGAGCACCTGCGGGAAGTCGCGGGAGACCGTGACCTGGAGTGCTTGCGAGGAAATGGTGCTTGCCGACGCGTCGGTGGCCTCGGGTACTGCCGCGGCCCCGGTGATCCCCAGCGGGACCAGCGCGGCGGCCGCGATGGCGCCGACGGCACTTAGACCGACGGCTCTACGAATCTTGCCTGGTGAACTTCGCATCTTGCTCCTCATCAGTTGCGAACGGCCCCAGCCCACACGACGTCCCCACCCAACGTGTTGCCAAACCGCACAGCATGTTATGGATAACAACCATAGTGTGTCACGGTTCACATGCGATGGTAAAGCATTTCTGAAAATCAACGTTTCTCAACGGCTTCATGATTCGACGTCGATTTGTGATCCATATCATCGAATTGGTCCCGGGGTGCGAGTGGTTGGGGTCGGGCCGCGTTCGCGCCCAGCGGCAGGAACGGCGGAGGGTGGGTGCTCCCGGCAGGGGGAAGCGCCCGTTCGGTTTTGGTGCCGGGTGCTGGCGCGGGGACTGCCTGGCCTCCTGGCGGAGGCGTGGATTGGGAGTAGGTGACCGGATCCGCCTGCCTTGCTCGGCCCGGGCCTCGCTCCCGGTGCCATGCCCTTTCTTGGCCAAGGGGCGCCAATGGGCCCCTCGCATTCTGGTGTCAACGTATTGACACAAGATGTCGGTGGTGCTTGGAGTGTTGCACCGATACAAGTTGGGGAAGGTGGATTCGTGAACGCGTCAACGGCGTCCGGCGGTTCTCCCCGCGCAACCGACACCGGAAGCCCTGGTCGCCGGATCGATCATCGTGGACCCGGTGCACCCGTCGGGTCCCGCCGAACAGGTCCGTTGCCAGCTCGCCGCACTGATCCACGGAGGTGTGCTGCCGGCCAATGCCAGGCTGCCCACCGTGCGCCAGCTCGCCGGGGACCTGCGCCTGGCCTCCGGCACGGTGGCCAAGGCCTACCGGGAACTGCGAGCCGCGGGGCTGGTCCGCACCGGCCGGCCCGCCGGAACCCGGGTCAATCCGGGCCGGGGCCTGGCCGAACCGGCGGCGCGATGCTCACCGTCGCCGGCGACGTGCGCGTGGCCGGGGAGAACGCCGAATTCTTCCACCGCGACACGATGCCCAGTGGCGTCCACAGCTACGTCGCCGGGCTGCTGTTCACTGCCTTGGCCATCCTGGTGCTGGTGCTGGTGCTGGTGCTGGCACTTGCCGCGGCCATTGAGCTGGACGCGGCGCGAAGGCTTGCCGTGGCGGTCGCCCTGGACGAGGAGCGGCAGGGCGCGGGCCCGGATTTCCGGTAGAAGCCCAACGGCATGGGGGAAAGCTAGTTCTTCCAGCCGATTTCACGGGCGATGTTCGCGATCTCCGTCATCACGTGCGCGTTGTAGTCCACACCGAGCTGGTTCGGCAGCGCGAAGAGGACGTAGTCGGCCTCGCCGATCGCCTCGTCCGCCATGAACTGCTGTGCGACTTCCTCGGGGGAACCCGAATAGGTGGGTCCCGAGCGGGCCACCGAGCCGTCCAGGATCCCCACCGAGTCCCCGCGTTCGCGGCGCCCGAAGTAGATCTCGTCCTTGTCGGTGGTGACCGGGAACGCGCTGCGGGTCACCGCGGTCATCCCCCCGGTGGTGTGCCCGCTGGCGGCATATGCAGCCTTGTACCGGCGAAGCTGGTCGGCCTGCAGCACGTGGAAGGGCCGCCCGTCGTCCTCCAGCAGCAGCGTGGAGGAGAGCAGGTTCATGCCGACTTCGCCGGTCCACAGCCCCGAGCCGATGGTCGCCGCTCCCCACCAGATCCTGTTTTCCAGGCCCGGGGAGATCGGGTTGATCGGCAGCAGCTCGTCATGGTCGTGGTGGTGCCCGCCGGGTTCCGGATGGGCGATGCCCGCCCCTGAGATCGCCTTGCGGAACAGGGCGGTGCGTTCGCGGGTCTCGTTGGCCCAGCTGTTGCCCGGCTCCAGGTGGTAGCCGAACTGGTGCTGCCCGTCGCGGGCCGGCTCGGGCGACCCGCGGCTGACGCCCAGCTGCAGCCGGCCGCTGCTGATCGCATCCACGGCGCCCGCCTGCTCGGCCATGTAGAGGGGATTTTCATATCTCATGTCGATCACCCCGGTGCCGACCTCGAGCGTCGTGGTTTTCGCCGCCATGGCCGCCAACAGGGGGAACGGCGTGGAGAGCGAGTTGCCAAAGTGGTGCACCCGCATCCAGGCTCCGTCGAACCCGGACTCCTCGGCCGCGACGGCCAGGTCCACCATCTGGCGCACGGCGTCGGCGCCGGTGGGCACCGGCGAATTGCTGGAGCCGCCCGAATGGCCAAAGGTCAAGAAACCGATTTTTTTCATCTGTCCTTCCCCGCGCCGCCGCTGCGGCGGCGCATCCCTCAGGGGCAGCGGTGAAATGACCGGTGTTATTCCTTCGCGCGGTTCCCGTCCTCCTGTCGCTAGGGCACCCAGCCGAGTTGCCCCGTGCCCTTGAGCCGTATGACGGCGATCGG
The DNA here is from genome assembly GCF_003287975.1 of Arthrobacter sp. AQ5-05. Lineage (GTDB taxonomy): Bacteria > Actinomycetota > Actinomycetes > Actinomycetales > Micrococcaceae > Paeniglutamicibacter. The sequence continues at coordinate 118,147 of NZ_QMKQ01000002.1, read as the reverse complement.
TATTGGTCCGGCACCATCGGCTTCGAGCGGGAGCGTCAACGGGTCGTCCCCCTCCAGGACCAGGGCATCAAGCCGCTCCAGCCGGTGGCGCCCCTCGACCAGTAGCCCCGGCCCGCCTGCCACCACGAGCATGACCTCGTGCAGGCCGCGGCACAGCTCCATGGCGTCGGCCAGGTGGTGGATTTCCACCGAGGGCACGGCCTCGGCCGGCGCCGAGCGGGCCACCACGTGCACAAGCGATCCGTCGGCCAGCGCCATGGCCCCGGTGGCCACCAGGGACTCCACCGAGGCCGGCAGCGGCGCCTCCCCGACCGGGTCCGCGGCCAGGTGCACGTCCCATTGCCAGCGTTCACGCTCGCGGGTGTCCGGGGAAGCCGCGATTTCCATGCCCCCGCCGGGCTCGCGGCGGTGCGCATTGGCGCGCAACAGCAACCTCACGGGGCAGCGACTTTCTCGGGCGCCGGGGACTGGGCCCGGAACTCGGCGGCCAGCAGCTGCTTCATCATCCTTCGGGCCTTGGCCACGCCGGCGTCCTGGGCAATCAGCACATCGGGCATGTTCGCGGGGCGAGACTCCATCTTGACCTGCTGGAGCGCCAGGGCGTCGGAGTCCTCGGTCAGTACCCCGCCCAGGCTCTCGGCCAGCAGCTCGTTCAGGGCCGTGTCACCCACGGAGAAGTCGCGGCAGAAGGCGTAGAAGTACCATGCGGTGTTCTCGGTGGCCGGGGTGATCGCATTGAGCACCCGCAGCAGGTGGCCATCCTCGCGTCTTCCACCGACCTCCACCACCCCGGCGTGGATGACATGCAGGGAGGGAAGCTGGAAGACCGTGGTGTGCCAGCGATCCGCGAGGCTGAGTCCGGTGGCCTTCTCGAACAGCGCCGAAGGGTGGCATGCAGGCATCCAGCGGTCCACCGAGACGGTGTTCCCGTCGACCTCCACGGTGATCCCGTTTTCGTACACGGCCTCGTCGCCGATGGTCGATTCATGCAGGAAGCCCTCGTGGGTCAGGTCCAAGAGGTTGTCGTGGATCAGGTCGGCACTGCATTCAAAGAGCCGCTGGTGGGTCACGCGGTCCCAGGCGGGATCGGTCATCCAGTGCGTGTCGGGCACCTCAGCGGTTTTCGCGAGGGCCGCATCTCCCATCCAGATCCACACCCACCGGTGGGACTCGACGACGGGGTATGACCTCACCACGGCGCGTTCGGGGATGCGGGCCTGGGCGGGGACCCTGACGCAGACCCCGGCGCAGTTGTACTCGAAGCCGTGGTAACCGCATTGGATGTTGTCCCCGACGATCCGGCCCTCGGACAGCGGATAGGCGCGGTGGGCGCAGCGGTCGTCCAAGGCAGCGACCGTCCCGTCGGTCTTGCGGAACAGGACCACGTCCTCGCCGAGCACGGTGCGCTTGAGCGGAACCCTGTCGATTTCCTCTGACTGGGCGATGACATACCAGGCGTTGCGTACGAACATGGGTGGATCTCCTTTATCGGTGGTTGGCGGTTTCGCGGTGGTTTGCGGGATGGGTGTGGTGCAGGGCCGAGCGCAAGAGCTCGAGCCCGGCCTCGGTGGGCACGGAGATGCGCACGGTACCCGGTGCCCCGAGAGCGGACCCGGGGCGAACCGAGACACCGTGGGTGCGCAGGCCCGCGACGAAGGCGTTTTCGTCTGGGACCGGCAGGAGAACGAAGTTCGCCTCCGATTCCACCGCGTGCAGCCCATGGCAGGCCAACAGGTCGACCAGCTGCCCGCGCAGGCGCAGCGTGTGCTCGCGCACGGCTTCCCGGTGCCCGGTGTCGGCCAGGGCTGCCAATGCGGCGGCCTGGGCCAAGGAGCCAACGGAGAAGGGGGCCCGGACCTTGCGTATCGCGGCGATGATCGCCGAATCGGCCACGAGGTAGCCGACCCGCAGGCCGGCCAGTCCGTGGATCTTGGAGAAGGTGCGCAGGACCGCGACACGGCCGCCGGCCACCAGGGGGATGGCCGTGAGCGCCTCGGGATCCGTCGTGAAGTCGATGTAGGCCTCGTCGACCACGACCAGGTGGGCCGGGCTTTCGGCGGTGAAGGTATCGATCTCTGCCCGGGACCTGGTGGTGCCGGTCGGATTGTGCGGGTTCACGATATAGGCAATGTCCGCCCGGAGAGCGGCCATTGCGGCCAGATCGTGCTTCCAATCGCGTAGGGGGACCTGGGTGATGGTGGCGTTGACCGATAGCGCGCCGATCCTGTCGATCTGGTAGGCGGGGTCGGCGCAAACGGCGTGGCCGCCTTGGGCGAGGAACGTGGTGGAGAGCAGGAATATCAGCTCGTCGGAACCATTGCCGATGAGGATCTGTTCGGGGTGCACGCCGTGCAGTCCGGCCAGTTGGCTGCGCAGCTCATCGGCCAGCGGATCGGGGTAGCGGTGCACCCCGGCCAGTGCCTTGGCAATGGAATCACCCAGCTTTGGGCTGGCGCCAAGCGGTGACTCGTTGGAGGCCATGGAACCGTCCGCGGAAGCGGATCTGGTTCCGGGCCGATAGGCCTGGATCTCGTCCAACCATGGACGGGCGGCAATGGTCATGCTCGGGCTCCTTTGGCCGGGGGGAATGCATCGTGTGACGGGGTGCGGGGTACGGGGATGTGCGGTGACCTCGCTCCCCATGGATTCGCATATACGAATCGGATACCTAGATGTGAACAAACTAGGCGCTGCGGGGGAGGGTGTCAATGGCCCGCCTCGAGGCTTTGAGATGGGGGAATTCAGCATGGGAAAGGGTGTTGACAGTGAGTTGAATCACACTTAGTGTTGTTCGACATGTAGCACACGGTTCACATATCTGAACAAGTTGGTTTTTTTCGCTCGCACCCCGGAGGACCACCCATGCACACCACCCCGAAGTCACCCAAGTACAGGATGTCTGCACTTTGCGCGCTGCCCCTCGTTGCCGGGCTCCTGCTCGCGGGATGCGCCCAGACCGAGACCCCGGCCGCCCCGGCCGCGGCGGAGGGCACAAGCAGCTCCGCACCGCTGTTCTCGCAACTTCCCGATTCGATCCAGAAGGCCGGGACCATCCAGATCGGATCGGCCATCGACTACCCGCCATTTGAGTTCTACGAGGAAAACGGCGATCTGGCCGGATTCGAGGTGGAGCTGTCCAAGGAACTGGAAAAGCATCTCGGGGTTCCGTTCACGTGGAACAACGCCGGCTTTGACACCCTGCTGCCGGCCCTGACCACCAAGCGCTACGACGTGATCTTCGGGGCCGTGAATGACACCAAGGAGCGCGAGGAGAGCTTCGACATGGTCTCCTACCTGCAGTCGTCCCAGGGCTTTGTCGCCAAGGCGGGAACGGACACGGGCATCACCAAGGTCGAGGACCTCTGTGGCAAGGCCATCGCCGCGGTGCGCGGCGGCGTACAGCCGCAATACCTGGAGGAGCGCTCCAAGGTCTGCGTGAAGGAGGGCATGGCGGCCATCGATGTGCTGACCTTCGACGGCAATGCGCAGGAACAGCTGGCCGTAAAGCAGGGGCGCGCGGCGGCCATGCTGGAAAACTATCCAACCGCTGCGTTCTTCGCCACGAACTCCGAGGGGTCCCTCGAAGTCATTGACGGGCTGCAGGTGGAGAAGCGCTTCTTCTCGATGGTCGTCAGCAAGGACCAGACACAGCTGCGCGACGCCCTGCAAAAGGCCTGGCAGGCGATCATCGATGACGGATCCTACGATGCCATCCTGGAGAAATGGGAGCTGGGCGCGATCGGCATCAAGGAATCGGTGGTCAACCCGGTGGGCGCAGGCATTGAACCGTAGCCACCGATGACACCCCGCCTGCCGGCCCACGTGAAGGAAACGGAGCACAGCGTGCTTGAGAACCAAACCCAAACTGATCCGCCCCCGGTGGCCGCACCCGCCCCGGCCAAGACATACACGGTCATCCCGCTGCGCCATCCTTGGCGATGGATCACGGCGGCGTTGGTGCTGGCGGTGCTGGGCTTCGTCGGGAAGGCCTTCCTGGCCGCCGACATCGACTACGCGGTGGTCCTCAAGTACCTGACCAGCGCCGGGATCCTGGCGGGGGTCCGCAACACCTTGGTGCTGCTGCTGGCCTCCATGGGGGTGGGGCTGGTGCTGGGTGTCCTGACTGCCGTCATGTGCCAGTCCCCGAACCCGGTGCTGCGCTGGGTCGGCGGCGGTTATGTCTGGTTGTTCCGCGGAACCCCGCTGCTGGTCCAGCTGTTGATTTGGTTCAACCTGTCCATCATCTTCGAGAACTTCTCCATCCCGGGCCTGTTCTCCATCCCGATGAACACCTTGATGACCCCGTTCGTCGCAGCCCTGCTGGGACTGGGAATCAACGAGGGGGCCTACATTTCCGAGATCGTGCGCGGCGGCATCCTCTCGGTGGACCACGGGCAACGGGAAGCGGCCTCGGCCATCGGGATGTCACGGGCCAAGACCATGCGCCGGATCGTGCTCCCGCAGGCGATGCGGGTCATCGTCCCCCCGCTGGGCAATGAGTTCATTGCCTGCCTGAAATTCACGTCGCTGGCCTACACCATTTCCTACAGCGAACTGCTGCACTCGGCGAACAAGATCTACACCGCGAACTTCAAGGTGATAGAGCTGCTGTTCACCGCAGCGCTCTGGTACATAGCGCTGACCACGGTGTTCAGTCTCTTCCAGCAATTGCTCGAAGATCGGCTGAGCCGGGGCGTGCCGGGGGCCAGGACCGGGTTCCTGGACCGGCTGCGCCGCAACCTATCCCTTAGGAGGGCCTCATGAACACCGATGTCATTGTCCGCGCCGAGCAGGTCACCAAGTCCTTCGGGGACCTGCAGGTCCTCAAGGGCATCGACCTGGAGGTCTCCCGCGGCCAGGTGCTGTGCATCATCGGCCCCTCCGGGTCGGGCAAGTCCACCTTCCTGCGTTGCATCAACCACCTGGAAAAGATCGATGGCGGTCGCCTGATCGTCAACGGATCACTGGTGGGGTATCGCGAGGTGGGCGAGAAACTCTACGAGCTGCCCGACCGGGCCGTGTGTTCGGAACGGGCCAATATCGGCATGGTCTTCCAGCATTTCAACCTGTTCGCCCACAAGACCGCCCTGGAAAACGTCATCGAAGGACCGATCCAGGTCAAGGGCACGAACAAGAAGAAGGCCATCGCACAAGGCCTGTCCCTGCTCGAGCGGGTCGGGCTGGCCCATCGCGCCCATGCGTATCCCCGGGCGATGTCCGGTGGCCAGCAACAACGCGTGGCCATTGCCCGTGCCCTGGCCATGGAGCCAAAGCTGATGCTCTTTGACGAACCGACATCCGCGCTGGACCCGGAACTCGTCGGCGAGGTGCTCGATGTCATGAGGGATCTGGCCAGGTCGGGAATGACCATGGTCGTGGTGACCCATGAGATGGGCTTTGCCCGGGAGGTTGCAGACGGCATAGTCTTCATGGACGAGGGCCGCGTTCTTGAATCGGGCTCGCCAACGCAATTGCTCGGCAGCCCCCGTGAAGAACGCACCAAGGCGTTCCTTGGCGCGGTCCTGTAGTCGGAAAATGAAAGGCAATCCATGAGTACCTCGGTTGTCCGGGCAATGAGGATCCTGGAGTTGCTCTCCGGGGCGGCCAAGCCCATGACACTGACCTCCATTGCCGAAGAGCTCTCGATCCCGAAAAGCACCACCCACTCCATCCTCAAGGCCCTCGTCGGCCGCGGGTTCCTGGGCCTCGACGAATACCAGAACTATGCGGTGGGGCTCAAGGCCTTCGAGGTCGGTGCCTCGCACCTGCGCTCAACCAATGCGGTGGAGGTGGTGATCCCGCAGCTTGTCGGACTCACACGCGACCTGGGAATAACCTCCCACTACGCCATCCTCGACGGGTCCGACGCCGTGTACCTGTGCAAGGAGGACCCTCCGGGGCTGGGCCTGAAATTGGCCAGTTCCGTGGGGGCCAGGCTGCCGGCCTACACCACGGCGGTGGGCAAGGCCGCCCTGGCCTGGTTACCGGAGGCCGATCTCGAACGGCACCTGGATGCCATCCGCGCTGCTGTTTCGCAACGCCAAACGGTGGACCGGCTGATAGGGGAACTGGGCGGCATCCGGGCCCTGGGATTCAGCAGCGACGACGGCGAGACCGCCCAGGGCGTACGCTGCGTTGCGGCGCCCGTGCGGTATCCCTCCGGGCCCCCCGGCTCCATTGGGGTCAGCTACCTGCGCGGTTCAAGCTTGCAGGACCAACAAGTGATCGACGGCGTGGTGCGTGCCGCCCGTCGGGCCAGCGAGGTCCTGGGATACCGGGACTAGAAGCCGGCACCATGCATTTCATCCATCCATCCAACCCAGCGGAACCAGGCAGGGAACAGCATGAATGAACCAGTGACCGGCGCCCCGGGCAGCACCGGCCGGCCGGGAAATCGACCGGCATGAAGATCGGCGATGCGCTCGAACTCATCTCACCCCGGCTGCCCACGGGAACGCTCCGGCAGCGACGGCTCGGGGCCTGCCACACCGTCCAGGATCTGCGGGCCGCCGCCCGCCGCCTGCTGCCCGCCGCGGTTTTCGACTACGTTGACGGCGGTGCGGACCAGGAGCTGTCACTCGAGGCGAACTCCAGTGCCTTCGAACGCTACGGCTACCTGCCCCAGGTCCTGCGGGACGTCGGAAGCCCGGACACCACCGGCAGCTTTCTTGGCCGTTCGGCCGCCATGCCGCTGGGATTTGCCCCCACCGGCTACACCCGAATGATGCATCCGCAGGGTGAACCGGCGGTGGCGCGCGCAGCGGCGGAGCACCGCATTCCCTACGTGCTCTCCACGATGGCCAGCACCTCGCTGGAAGACCTCGCCGCGGTCCCCGGCGCAGACGCCGCGGACAGGTGGTTCCAGCTCTATGTCTGGAAGGACCGCGAGCTGACCCGCGGGCTGGTCTCCCGCGCCCGATCCAACGGCTACCGGGTGCTGGAGGTGGCGGTCGACACCGCGGTGTCAGGCAAGCGCTTGCGGGACGTGCGCAACGGACTGACGATACCCCCGGCACTGACCCTGGGCAGCCTCCTGGACATTGCCTCGCGGCCCAACTACTGGATGGGCATGCTGCGCGGGGAAAAACTGGATTTCGCCAATGTGCGTTCGGACGCACCCGGAGGCGGGCACACCATCGAGGGAATCTCGGACCAGTTTGACCCGACGGTCAGCTGGGAGGACCTGGCCCGGATCCGCGACGACTGGGACGGGCCACTGGTCCTGAAGGGCCCCCTGGGTCCCGAGGACGCGATGCGCGCCCGGGCACTGGGGGTTGACGGGGTGCACCTGTCCAACCACGGAGGACGCCAGCTGGACCGCACGGTGGCACCGGTGGACCTGGTGTCACCGGTGCGCTCGGCGGTCGGCGATTCCTTCGGGATCTTCGTCGACTCCGGGGTCCGCCACGGATCGGACATCGCCACGGCAATTGCCCTGGGTGCCGATGCCTGCTTCGTGGGCAGGCCGTACCTCTGGGCACTGGTGGCCGGGGGAGAAGAAGGCGTGGGCCACCTGGTGCGCATGCTCACCGAGGAGTTCACCCGGACCATGCAACTTCTTGGAGTTGGCTCGGTGCAGGAACTGCGTGCCCGCGGTCCCGAGCTCCTCCACTGCCCGGACCCCTCCCGCACGGCCATTTCCGCCGTGCGGAGCCAGCACCCCGCCCCGGAAGGGAAGGATCCCCAATGGATGTCATTGAACAACTAAGGACCGCGCTGCCCGCGGGCACCGTCATCACGGACCCGGAGGTGCTGCGGGCCTGCCGCACCGACCGCTCCGGGCACGTGGCACCGGGCAGCCCCCTGGTGTTGGTGGAGGCCACCTCCATCGAAGACGTGCAGGCCGTCTGCAGGATCGCCACCGGCACCGGCACCCCGGTGGTTTCGCGCGGCGCGGGAACCGGCCTGGCCGGGGGCGCCATCGCCGGAGCCGGGGAAATCGTCCTGTCCACCCTGGCCATGGGCAAGATCCTGGAGGTTTCGGTAGCGAACCAACTGGCGGTCGTCCAGCCCGGGATCTTCAACGGAGAGCTGAACCGGGCGCTCGCCAAGCACGGGATGTGGTGGGCGCCGGATCCGGCCAGCAAGGACATCTCCACCGTCGGCGGCAACATCGCCATGAACGCCGGGGGACTGCTCTGCGCCAAGTACGGTGTGACACGCGAGGCCGTGCTGGCCCTGAAAATCGTCCTGGCCGACGGCCGGCTGATCTCGGTGGGCCACCGCACGGTCAAGGGCGTGACCGGTTATGACCTGTGTGCCCTGATGATCGGCTCGGAGGGGACCTTGGGCATCATAGTGGAGGCAACGCTGAAGCTGCGCCACCTGGTGAAGGGGGAGGTGTCCACCATCGCCGCCTACCTCGATAGCGTGGAAGTGGGCGCGGGACTGGCCGCCGGGATCGGCGCGGCCGGGCTGCAGCCGGCCCTGATGGAACTGCTGGACCGCCGCTCGCTGCTCTGCCTCGGCGATCACATCGGGCAAGACCTGACCCGTCGCGGCAACGCCTACCTGTTGATCCAGTGCGACGGACCTGCAGCGCGGGACGAGGCCGCCGCGATCATGGACATCATCCATGCCGCCGGGGCGCGAGCCGAGTCCACCACCGACGAGGCAACCGCACGGGCATGGGTCGAGGTCCGCCGGCAGGTGTTCCCCTCCCTGGAGGCAGCCGGGACGCTACTGGTCGAAGACGTCTCGGTGCCCCGGGATGCCATGGTGGCGATGTTTGCCAAGATCACCGAGCTGGAGGAGAAGCACGGGCTGGTCATCCCCACCAGCGCGCACGCGGGAGACGGAAACCTCCACCCGTGTTTTGTGTTCCAGGGGGCCGAGGTCCCGGACGCTGTCTGGGAGGCAGCCGGGGAGCTGTTTGGCCATGCGCTGGAACTGGGCGGGACGCTCACCGGGGAACACGGCATCGGCGTGCTGAAGAAGCGCTGGCTGGGCGACGAGCTCGGTGACACGCAGTTGCTGCTCCAGCGCCAAATCAAGGCGGTCTTCGACCCGGACGGGATCCTGAACCCCGGCAAGGTCCTCGATGCGCTGGGGCAGGGGGTGCCGGCAATGTAGGCCGTGGCGCGGCACCCCGGAACCGGCGGGGAGCATCCCCATGGTGGACGATTTGGCCGGGTTTGAGAGAATGGGTTGGTGACTGCAATTGCCGATGTAACCGAAAACGCCGCGCCCACCCCGGCGAAGCTTGAGCTGCCCCCGCTGAAACTGGGCAAGCACACCATTGACACCCCGGTGATCCTTGCCCCCATGGCCGGCATCACCAACAAGGCCTTCCGCCGGCTCTGCCGCGAATACGGCGGCGGGGTGTACGTCACCGAGATGGTCACCTCCCGGGCACTGGTGGAACGCAACACCGAGTCGATGCGCATCATCTCCCACGATGCCGACGAATCCCTGCGCTCGGTCCAGCTCTACGGCGTGGACCCCAAGACCGTCGGCGCCGCGGTGCGCCTGATCGTCGAGGAAGACCGCGCCGACCACATCGACTTGAACTTCGGCTGCCCGGTGCCCAAGGTCACGCGCAAGGGCGGGGGAGCGGCGCTTCCCTGGAAGACCGACCTGTTCACCGCCATCATCAAGGCCGCCACCACCGAGGCCGCCCGCGGCGAGGTGCCCCTGACCATCAAGATGCGCAAGGGCATCAACGAGGACCACCTCACCTACATCGAATCGGGCAAGATCGCCCGCGACCACGGCGTCGCGGCCGTCGCCCTGCACGGGCGCACCGCCAGCCAGTACTACTCCGGCAAGGCCGACTGGGACTCGATCGCACGCCTGCGCGAAGCCCTGCCGGACATGCCGGTGCTGGGCAACGGGGACATCTGGAGCGCCGAGGACGCCGTGGCCATGGTCCAGCAGACCGGCGTCGACGGCATCGTCGTGGGCCGCGGCTGCATGGGACGCCCCTGGCTTTTCGGGGACCTGCAGGCAGCCTTCGAAGGGACCGACAAGCGCTACACCCCCGGTCTGGGCAAGGTCGCCGAGACCGTCTACCGCCACGCGGAACTGCTCACCGAGTACTTCGAGGACGAATTCAAGGGCCTGCGCGATATCCGCAAGCACATGGCCTGGTACTTCAAGGGCTACCCGGTCGGCGGGGACATCCGCTCCGCGCTTGCCCAGGTCCCCACCCTGGAGGTCTTGCGCGAACTGCTCGCTCAGCTGGACCTGGACATGCCCTACCCGGGCAAGGATGCCGAGGGCCAACGCGGGCGCGCCGGCTCCCCGAAAAAGACGCACCTGCCCGACGGCTGGCTTTCGACCCGTGAAATGAACGAGAGCCACAAGGCCATGATTGCCGCGGCCGAACTAGACATTTCCGGCGGCTAAGGAGCCCCATGTTGCAGATTCCCGGATACACCGAAGCGGATGCCGAACGCTGGGCCCCCGAACCGCCCAAGAAGGCCTACCGCACCGCGTTCGAACGCGACCGCGCCCGGGTGCTGCACTCCTCGGCGTTGCGCCGCCTGGGCGCCAAGACCCAGGTCGTCGCCCCGTCCTCCGACGACTTCGTGCGCACCCGGCTGACCCACTCCCTGGAGGTCGCCCAGGTGGGCCGCGAGCTGGGGGCCACCCTGGGCTGCGACCCGGACGTGGTGGACACCGCCTGCCTGTCCCACGACCTGGGCCACCCGCCCTTCGGGCACAACGGCGAGACAGCCCTGAACGAGCTGGCCCGCGACATCGGCGGGTTCGAGGGCAACGCCCAGACCCTGCGCCTGCTGACCCGCATCGAGACCAAGACCTTCCGGCACAACGGCGCCTCGGCCGGGCTGAACCTCACCCGCGCCTCGCTGGATGCCGCATGCAAATACCCCTGGCTGCGCGCCGACGCCCCGGAAAAAAACGGGAAGAAGACTTCCAAGTTCGGGGTCTACACCGACGACGCCCCGGTCTTTGACTGGCTGCGCTCCGGATCCGGCGCCAAGGCCCGGCAGACCTGCATCGAGGCCCAGGTGATGGACCTGGCCGATGACATCTCCTACTCGGTGCACGACGTCGAGGACGCCATCAACGCCGGGCGATTCCAGCTGCGCTGGATCAAGGACCCGGACCAGCGCGCCCGCGTCATCACCTTCACCCGCCAGTGGTACCTGCCGCACGTCGATGACGCGGTGATCGACGCGGCGTTCAAGCGCCTGGAGGCCACCGCGGAATGGGTGCCGCACACCGACGGCTCGCGCCGCTCCATGGCAGCACTGAAGGACATGACCAGCCAGTTCATCGGCCGCTTCTGCCAGTCCGCGATCGATGCGACCCGCGGGCAGTTCGGCCACGGGGAGCTGACCCGCTTCAATGCCGCGCTGATCGTCCCCGAATCCACCGAGCACGAGATCGCCGCCATGAAGGGCCTGGCCACCGCGTACGTGATGACCAGCGATGAACGCAAGCCCATCTACGCGCGGCAGCGCGAGACCCTCATGGAACTGGTGACGCTGCTCAATGAGACCGGGGACAGGTACCTGGAACCGCTCTTCGCCGCCGACTGGCGCGACGCTGCCGACGACACCGACCGGTTGCGCACCGTGATCGACCAGGTGGCCTCGCTCACCGACGCCTCGGCCATTGAATGGCATGCCACCCTGGTGCTGGGCAAGAGCTTTTCCGAGCGGCTCTTCTAGACCAGCCCCGCGGCATCCACAGCCCGGGGCCCGGCGGCACCTGCCAGCGGTGAATGGTCACTAGACTGGATGCATGGCAGGCCTGATTAAGCGTGAAGATATCGACGAAGTCCGCAACCGCACGGACATCAAGGAAGTCATCGACGGATACGTGACGCTGAAATCCGCCGGTGTCGGCTCCTGGAAGGGCCTGTGCCCCTTCCACGACGAGCGTTCCCCGTCCTTCCACGTGCGCCCGCAGGTCGGCTCCTTCCACTGCTTCGGCTGCGGGGAATCGGGCGATGTGATCGCCTTCCTGCAGAAAATCAACCACGGCACCTTCTCCGAGACCGTGGAGCAGCTGGCCGCCCGCGTCGGCATCGAGTTGCACTACGAGGACGGGGGCACCGGCCCGCGCCGCGAGGAGACCGGCCGCCGCCAGCGCCTGCTCGACGCCCACAAGATCTCCGAGGAGTTCTTCCGCGAACAACTGACCACTCCCGGTGCGGCCGCCGGCCAGAAATTCCTCTCCGAGCGCGACTTCGATGCCGAGGCCGCGGCGCACTTCGGCGTGGGCTACGCCCCGCAGGGCTGGGACTCGTTGCTCAAGCACCTGCGCGGCCGCGGGTTCCAGGACGAGGAGCTCAAGCTCACCGGCATCTTCTCCGAGGGCAACCGCGGGATCTACGACAGGTTCCGCGGCCGGCTCATCTGGCCCATCCGCGACCTCACCGGGGCCACCATCGGCTTCGGGGCGCGCAAGCTCTACGAGGACGACCAGGGCCCGAAGTACCTGAACACCCCCGAGACCCAGCTCTACAAGAAGTCCCAGGTCCTCTACGGGGTGGACCTGGCCAAGCGCGAAATCACCAAGACCCGCCAACTGGTCGTGGTCGAGGGCTACACCGACGTGATGGCCTGCCACCTCTCGGGCATCGGCACCGCCGTGGCCACCTGCGGCACCGCCTTCGGCACCGACCACATCAAGATCGCCCGCCGACTGCTGCGCGACGACGGATCGGGCGGCGAGGTGGTGTTCACCTTCGACGGGGACGCCGCCGGCCAGAAGGCCGCGCTGCGCGCCTTTGAGGAAGACCAGAAGTTCATTGCGCAGACCTACGTCGCGGTCGAGCCCACCGGCGCGGACCCGTGCGACCTGCGCCAGAGACGCGGCCCGGAGGCCGTGCGTGAGCTCATCGATTCCAAGCGCCCGCTGTTCGAGTTCGCCATCAAGGCCGGGCTGAAGAACTTCAACCTCAACACCGTCGAGGGGCGGGTGCAGGCGCTGCGTGTCAGCGCCCCCATCGTGGCGGAGATCCGAGATTCGGCCATCCGCCCGGCCTACGCCCGCGAACTGGCCGGCTGGCTGGGTATGGACATGGAGGACGTGAACCGTGCCGTGGGCGCCTCGGTGCGTCGCAACCGGATGCCCAAGAGCGCCGAGCCGATCCACGGGAACACGGGCCATGCGGCGCAGGAGCAACCCGCCGCCCCCGTCTACTCCCGCCCGGACCCGCGCGACCCCGTATCGCGGATGGAACGTGAGGCCCTGGAAGTGGTGCTGCAGCAGCCGGCGCAGCTGACCCCCGAGCAGTGGCAGGCGTTCTACGACGCCCGGTTCATGGCCCCGGCCCATGCCGCGGTCCACGACGCCGTGCGAGCCGCCGGGCTGGCCGGTGCCACCCCCGCGCAGTGGGTCGAGGCGATCCGGCAGGAGGTTCCCGAGCCGCTGCGCTCATTCGTCTCCGAGCTTGCCGTCACCCCGTTGCCGGCGAGCACCACCGACGCCCTGCTGCGCTATTGCAACGACATCATCAACCGCCTCTTCGAGCTGCAGATCACGCACCTGAAGGCCGAGAAGATGGGCGAGCTCCAGCGCATGGATCCGGAAGGCGATCCCGAGGGGTTCCAGCGCATCAACCGCGAGCTTTTGGAGCTGGAATTGCGTCGCCGGGCACTTCGCCAGGAGTAGCCGCCAACGGGGCCGGGATCGATTTTTGTTTTCCCGAAACCTTGTGTAGAGTATCTCTCGTTGCATTCCTCCGTAGCTCAATTGGCAGAGCATCCGACTGTTAATCGGAAGGTTACTGGTTCAAGTCCATTCGGGGGAGCCAGAGAAGGGAATCCCGGACCAATTGGTCCGGGATTCCCTGGTTTAACACGGGTTTTCGCAGTTCAAGGCATGGCCGGAACCGCCGCGTGAATCTACGCTGGTGCCATGGAGTGGCTGGCGGCATACGACTACGGAATGGCCCGCGAAATCCTGCAGCGCGGGGTCGCACTGCTCTACCTCGTTGCCTTCATTTCCACGCTGAACCAGTTCCCGGCCCTGGCCGGCGAGCACGGGTTGCTTCCGGTGCCCAGGCTGCTTGGCGGGCCCGGCGCCCGCCGGCCTACGCTGTTCAGCAGGATCGGGTATTCGGACCGGAAACTGGTGGCCGTGTGCGCCGCCGGGATCGGAATCTCCGCGGTGCTGGTCGCCGGGGTTCCCCAGGCCGGGCCCCCGTGGCTGCCGCTGGCCGCCTTCCTGGCCCTGTGGGGCCTGTACATGTCGATTGTGAACGTGGGGCAGGTCTTCTACGGATTCGGCTGGGAAATGCTGCTGTTGGAGGCCGGGTTCACCGTGGGCCTGCTCGGTTCCCGGCAGGTCCCGCCACCGCAGACCATCCTGTTGCTGGTGGCATGGCTGGTGTTCCGGCTGGAATTCGGTGCCGGAATGATCAAGTGGCGCAGGGACCCGGCCTGGCGAAACCTCACCGCCATGTACTACCACCACCAGACCCAGCCGATGCCCGGACCGTTCAGCCGCCGGGCCCACCTGGCGCCGAAATGGTGGCACCGCATCGAGGCGGCGGGCAACCACGGTGCCCAGCTGCTGGTCCCGTTCCTGCTCTTTGCGCCCCAGCCGATCGCTTCCGTCGCCGCCGGGATCGTCATCGCCACGCAGCTGTGGCTGGTGGCCACGGGGAACTTCGCCTGGCTGAACTGGCTCACCATCGTGTTGGCCACCTGCCGGATCAGCGACCCGGTGCTGCGCAAGATCCTGCCGTGGCTGCCGCCCGAAGCCGGGGTGCGTACCGAGGCCCCGATCTGGTGGACCGTGCTGGTGCTGGCGGCCACGCTGCTGCTGGTGGTGCTCTCGATCCCGGCGCTGCGGAACCTGTTGACCCCGGCCCAGCTCATGAATGCCGCGTTCAACAAATGGCAGCTGGGCAACGCCTACGGTGCCTTCGGCACCGTCACCCGGGAACGGATCGAGGTCGTGATCGAAGGCACCGAGGACGAATCGGCCACCGGGGCCACCTGGCAGGAATACGGGTTCAAGGGCAAACCCGGGGACGTGGCCAGGCGGCCACGCCAGTTCGCGCCCTACCACCTCCGCCTGGATTGGATGATGTGGTTCCTGCCGCTGGGCTCGATCCACCAGCGCTGGTTCTACACGCTGTTGGCCCGGCTGCTGGAGGCCGATGCCCGGACCCTGGCGCTCTTGCGGCACGACCCGTTCTCCGGCAGGAAACCACGCTTCATCCGCGTGCTGACCTACCGCTACCGTTTTGCCGGCCCGGCCCAGCACCGGAGCACCGGGGCCCTGTGGGTGCGCGACCAGCGCCGGTTGGCGATCGGTCCGATCGAACGGCAATGAACGGCCACCTCCGAGGGGCGCGCACCGGCAGCGGATGGCCGGGGGATGACTGCGGGTCCACCGGGTCGGGTGTCAGTAGGATGGGACGGTGGCTCATATCGACGTATCCGACATCCATTACTTCCTTTCCGACGGCACCCAATTGCTCGGCGGTGTCACCTTCAAGGTGACCAGCGGCAGCAAGACCGCATTGATCGGCCCCAACGGCGCCGGGAAAACGACGCTGTTCAAGATCATCGCCGGCGACCTGAAATCCGATGAGGGTGTGGTGTCCCGTTCCGGCGGCATGGGCATCATGCGCCAGTTCGTGGGACAGGTCCGGGACCAGTCCACGGTGCGCGACCTGCTGGTCTCCACCGCCTCGGCCGACCTGGCGGCGGCGGCCAAGGCCATCGACGAGACCGAGCTGCTGATGATGGAATCCGACGACGAGAAGGTCCAGATGCGCTACGCGCAGGCCATCATCGATTGGGGGGATGCCGGCGGCTACGAGCTGGAAACCGCCTGGGACAAGGTCTGCATGGCCGCCCTCGGGGTTCCCTTCGACCGCGCATCCCACCGCCTGGCCTCCACGCTCTCGGGCGGCGAGCAAAAGCGCCTCGTGCTCGAAGCGCTCTTCGAGGGCCCGGACGAACTGTTGCTGCTCGATGAGCCCGACAACTACCTTGATGTCCCGGGCAAGCGGTGGCTCGAGGCAACGCTGAACGAGTCGCCCAAGACCGTCCTGTTCATCAGCCACGACCGCGAATTGCTCAACAACGCGGCCAACCGCATCGTCACCCTGGAGCCTGGACTCTCGGGCGCCACCGCGTGGATCCACGGCGGCGCGTTCGGCTCCTACGTCGAGGCGCGCCGGGAACGCAACGAACGTTTCGAGGAGCTGCGCAAGCGCTGGGACGAGGAGCACGCCAAGCTCAAGGAGCTGGTGAACATGTACAAGAACAAGGCGGCGTTCCGCTCCGACATGGCCAACCGCTACCACGCGGCCCAGACGCGCCTGGCCAAGTTCCTCGAGGCCGGCCCGCCCCAGGCCATCCCGCTGGAGCAGAACGTCAACATGCGGCTCAAGGGCGGACGCACCGCCAAACGGGCCATCGTCGCGCAGAAGCTTGAGCTCACCGGGTTGATGAAGCCCTTCAGCAACGAGATCTGGTTCGGGGACCGCGTGGCGATCCTGGGCTCGAACGGTTCGGGAAAGTCCCATTTCCTGCGCCTGCTGGCCTCCGGCGGCACGGATCCCGAGCGTGAGCACCAGCCGGTGGCCGACTTCGAGATAGCCGAGGTCCCGCACAACGGCACCGTGAAGCTCGGCGCGCGCATCCGCCCCGGGTTCTTTGCCCAGACCCACAGCCGCCCCGACCTCATGGGCCGGCCCCTGCTGGACATCCTGCACCGCGGCGACGATCACCGCTCGGGCCTTGCCCGGGAAGCGGCCTCGGGAGCGCTGGACGGGTACGGCCTGGCCGGCCAGGCCGAGCAGAAGTACGATTCGCTCTCCGGCGGCCAGCAGGCGCGTTTCCAGATCTTGTTGCTGCAACTCTCCGGTGCGACGCTGCTGCTGCTCGACGAGCCGACCGACAACCTCGACCTGCACTCCGGGGAGGCACTGGAACGGGCCATCGAATCCTTCGAGGGAACCGTGTTGGCGGTGACCCACGACCGCTGGTTCGCCAGGTCGTTCGACCGCTTCCTGGTGTTCGGCTCCAACGGGAAGGTCTACGAATCCACGGAGCCCGTTTGGGACGAGACCCGCGTGCAGCGGGACCGGTAAGGGGGGCGGTTTTCCGGCTGTGTGCAAGGACACGGCCGGAAAATCCGGACCCTGATTTGGGTTCCATTTGGTGCTCTGGTAACGTATAACTCGCTTCATTCCCCCGTAGCTCAATTGGCAGAGCGTCCGACTGTTAATCGGAAGGTTACTGGTTCAAGTCCATTCGGGGGAGCGCAATACAGATTCCCCGCCCTCCTTAGGAGTGCGGGGATTTCTTGTGTCCGGGCAATCTCATACCGTAGGTGTACCCCTTCGGGTTGAGCCGTTTAAGCACGTCCGGGTGGTAGTTTTGGGTTGAGCGGACCGGGCCGGGGCCGCATGAAATGGAGACAGCATGTCTGGATCGGAATCGACTGGAAGCCAGTACCAGTCAGCGCCAACAACTTTAAAGGGACAAGTGAGCGGACTCAGCCGCCTGATCCCGAACCAACTGGCCGACGAAGCCCGCATTGCAGCCAACGTCCTGAAGTCAAAGGGCATCAACGTCGGTGTTGCCGCCGGCGCCGGAATCCTGGCGCTCGCCTTGCTCGGCCTCACGCTGATCGCACTGGTCGTCGCGCTGGTCATGGGCATCGGCACCGTCATCGCACCGTGGCTTGCCGCGCTGCTGGTGGCCGCCGGATTCCTGGTCCTGGCCGTCGTCCTTGGCTTGTTCGCGTTCCTGAAGGTCAAGAAGGCCATGCCCTTGCTGCCCGAGGAAGCAATCCGCGGATTCCGGCACGATCTCGGCGTGGTCAAGGAAGGCAGCGCCTTCGACGTGTCGACGCTTGACGAGCCACGGACTTCGAAGAAGAAGGACGAGCAGGACGCCGAGCTGGCCGGGGACAAGGAGCCCAAGGCCCCGAAGCCGAGCCACAACGAATTGATCATCCGCACCCGCGAGCGCCGCGAGGAAATTGCCTTGCACCGCGACGGGCTGGGACAGAAGCTGGAAGTGCCCCTGCACCTGGGCGAGAAGATCTCCGACGCCGGACAGGCTGCCGGGGAAGCCGTGAGCAAGGCCGCTGGCCAGGCCCGCCACCTCGCGGACACCGCATCGGAAAAGGTCACCGAAGGCATGGAGCGGGCCACGGAAAAGCTTGCTTCGCTCAGTGGCGTCGAAGGCGAGAACGCCAAGGAAGCCCTGCGTGAACGCTGGCGTCCGTTGGCCATCATGGCCGGCTCGATGGCAATGTTCGTCGTCTTCCTGCGCAAGCTGCTGCGCAAGTAGCCAACGGCCCACCCACTGATTCCGTTTCCCCCCCGGTGGACGGGAACCGGCGGGCAGGACGGGCCCCCCACAACCGAAAAATCTGTTCAAGGACCACGCAGACCCACGAAGGAGGCGAGCATGCGCATCATTGGAGCGGGGACACGCGACAATTTCGAATACCGCTTGCTCACCACCTTCTGGACGGTCCCGAACCTGATCACCGTTGTCAGGTTCCTGCTGGTTCCGCTGTTTGTCTGGCAGGCCCTGGACATGCACTACGGCTGGGCGACGCTCACCCTGGTGGTCCTGGGTTCCTCGGACTGGATCGACGGCTATGCGGCCCGCCGCCTGGACCAGATATCCACCGTTGGCAAATGGCTGGATCCGGTCGCCGACAGGTTGGCCCTGGTCGTCATCGCCACGACCTTCGTCGCCACCGGCATCGCCCCGGCGTGGCTGGTGTTCTCGATCGTCATTCCCGATATCGCCCTGATCATCAACACGTGGGTGCTCTTCCGCGGCAACCCCAATCTCCCGGTCAGCAACCTTGGAAAGATCCGCACCGCCTTGCTGCTGGTGGGAACCCCGTTGCTGCTCATGGGAAACACCGATTGGGGCAAGGGAACCATCCTGGGGGACATCGCGACCTGGAGCCTGGCCCTGGCCTGCGTCCTGCACGTCATTGCGGCGGTCCACTATTTCATACTGGGCCACCGCAAGGCCAAGGCGCTGAAGTCGGGAACTGAATGGTCTGGCTAGCGGTCACCGCCGCGATCGCCGGGGCGTTCTTTCTGGCCTTCGGCACCCAACGGCAATCCAGCGCGGTGCGTGCGAGCGCCGGCGGGTTGAACGTCACGGGTTTGGGGCTGCTGCGACTCTTCCGTACGCCCCGCTGGGTGTTCGGGCTGGTCTTGCTGGGGATGGGCATGAGCCTGAACGTGTACGCCCTGGCAAGCGCACCCTTGACCGTGGTCCAGCCCATTGGCGCCATTGCCTTGGTCATCACCACGGTGGTCAACGCCAGGGAGCACCACATCAAGATGAACCGACCCACGATCCTGGCGATCACCGCCTGCATGGTGGGCAGCGCGGGATTTGTGTTCCTGGCCATCGAGGTCAGCGCCAAGGAACACCTGATCACCAGCGGCCAGGAGCTGCTCACGATCATGATCCTGGCCATCGCCGTGGCGGTCTTCGGCGGCGCCGTGGTGCTGTTCCCGCACCGGCTCAGCGCGTTCTTCTACATCCTTGGGGCCGGGGTCCTCTTCGGATTCGTGGCGGTCTTGGTCAGGACCATTTCGGTGGCGCTGCTCGACCCCAACGGCCGATTCATCGCCAATGTTTCCTGGTACTCGATCCTGGCCGTGATCGTCGCGGGCCTGCTGGGCTCCTATTTCGTGCAGAACGCGTATTCCAAGGGACCACCCGACCTGGTGATTGCCGGTTTGACCGTGATCGATCCGATCGTCGGCATCTCCATCGGGATCGCGATATTTGGTGAACTCGATCCCAATGTCCAACCCGCCGTGGCGTTGAGCATGGTTGGTGCCGGATGCATTGCTATCGTGGGGGTGATCGCCTTGTCCCGACATCATCCGGACGTGCTCGAACGCAAGGCAGAAGCCAAGCGACGAACCAGGATCACCGACGGCAAATAGGTGGCAACGATTTCCTGCGACAGCCCAACCAAGACAATGAAACGACAACCGTGGCCTCGAAATGCGGTCATGTCAAGGAGTGAACACACCCCGTGACGGGCGAGAAACCATTGAAGATCCTGATTGCGGCCGATACCTATCATCCGGACGTGAACGGCGCCGCAGTCTTTTGCTATCGCCTGGCCACGGCCATGACCGAGCGCGGGCACCAGGTGCACGTCATGGCCACCCGTCCGGACAAGGGGCCCACGGTCACCGAGGTCCTGCCCGAAGCGACCGTCCACCGGCTGCGCTCGCATGGTGTGCCAACGCACGAGTATTTCCGCATTTGCTTCCCCTGGGAGGTCAACCCGGAGATCAAGGCGCTGATCAACGAGATCAAGCCGGACGTCGTCCACGCCCAGTGCCACTACATGATCGGCCAGGGAGCCTTGGCCTACGCGGGCAAGCAGGGCATCCGGACCGTGGCCACCAACCACTTCATGCCCGAAAACCTGGATCCGTTCCTGCCGTTCCCCAAGTGGTTCAAGCGGATCGTTGCTCGCAACTCCTGGCGCGACATGGGCAAGATCATGGGCAAGGCACATGTCGTCACCACCCCGACCCCGCTGGCCGCCCGGGCCATGACCCAATACGCGCGCCTGGGCAAGGTCCTCCCGCTGTCCAACGGCATCGACTCCAGCAACTACGAGCTCGGGGAAGCCGAATCGATCGACCGCAACCCGTACCCCACGATCCTGTTCGTGGGCAGGCTGGCGGTGGAGAAGAACGTCAACGAACTCATAGACGCCCTGACCCTGATGAAGACCGTCCCGGACGCACACCTGGAGGTCATCGGCGGCGGCGAACAGCGGGGGCCGCTGGAAAAGCTTGCGCGCGAAAAAGGCGTTGCCAACCGCGTGCGCTTCCTGGGGCACGTCGATGACGAGGAACTGCGCAGCGCCTACCTGCGCTGCGACGTATTCTGCCAGCCGGGGACCGCGGAACTGCAGTCGCTGGTGACGTTGGAGGCACTCTCCGCTTCCAAGCCCGTGGTCCTGGCCAACGCCATGGCTTTGCCCCATCTGGTCGATGACGGCGTCAACGGCTACCTGTTCGAACCGGGGGACCGCGTCGACCTGGCCGGCAAGCTGGACTCGATCCTGGCGATGGCACCCGAGGACCTGGCCGTGATGGGCAAGGCAGGCCATGCCAAGGTCGCCCTGCACAGCCACAGCAAGACCATGGACACCTTCGAAGCGATCTATCGGGGCGCGAGCGCCGAGGACTTCCTGCCCTGAACTTGGCGATGGCCAAGGGTTTTCGGTTGGTGAAGATGAAAACCTGCGCCGGAATCCATTAGGATGGCTGGAGATGTTTCAGCGATCGCCGTCCATGGCGGAAAGATTGCTGGTTCACCCGGTATTGGGGCGGTAGCTCAGTTGGTCAGAGCAGAGGACTCATAATCCTTTTGTCGTGGGTTCAAGCCCCACCCGCCCTACACATGGATGGCCTAGTCAGACCCTGCAACCAGGGATTCTGGCTAGGCCGTTTGGCGTTTGGGGGTAGTTTTGGGGGTAGCTTACGCGGATGCCGGCCACCACGGGCAACCAAACGGGACCAGGCGCACCCCGCAGCCCTCCGCGGCGGCGCCTGCGGACTCCGTTAGGCTCGAAAGGCCCGGGGGAATCGATCCCGAGGCAGCGACTTCGCCCAAGCGGCGCCCGCAACAAGTTTAAGTCCACGCATCACCGCCGAAAGGACGAGACCGGTCCATGCATTGCGTCATCTTCGTCGACCAACACCCCGACACCCTCGGGGGCATGCAGACTTCCGTGCGGCTGCAGCGGCGCTTTCTTGAACTGGCAGGACACCGGGTCACCATTGTCTGCCCGCGGCACCGCGGCAAGCACGCATCCGACCCGGCGGTCATCGAACTGCCCTCGATTCCGTTGGGGCCGGGGGAGTACTCGCTGTGCATCCCCGGGAAGCACGGCGACAAGGCGCTGGCACGGGCGATCGCCGGCCGCGGCCCGGCGGACGTGGTGCACATCCAGGCCGATTTCTGGCAGGCAATCATCGGCTACCGCTTCGCCAAGGAAAAGAACCTGCCGGTGGTCCACACCATGCACAACCGCCTCGATGTCGGGATTGCGGCCACCATGCCGTTCCCGGGGCTGGTCCAACGCGGATTCGGGCTGGCCCAGAAGGCCTTCCTGCACACCGGCCGGGCGGTGGCGGCCACGGCCTGGACGTATCTGGCACGCTTCACCGACCATGCCCTGCGCGTGACGGCGCCCTCGAGCCACTTCGCCCGGATGCTGGAACACGAGGGGGTCTTTGGCACCGTGGACGTGGTGCCCAACGGGATGGACGACGAGATCGCCGCCGACCTCCTGGCCCAGCCGCCGGCTGCCCGCAACCCGCGCCCGCGTCTGGTGTGGGTGGGACGGTTCAGCGCCGAAAAACGCCTGCTTCCCTTCCTGGACGCGGTGGCCCTGGCCAACATCGACGCCGAGATCCATGTCTTCGGGGACGGCGCGGACCGGGCCAAGGCCGAATCCAAGGCCGCTGCCATGGACAAGCCAACCGTGCTGATCCGCGGAAAGGTCCCCTACAAGCAAATGCTCGCCGAGCTGCGCCAAGCCGACGCCCTGGTCCAGACCTCCCAGGGATTCGAGACCCAGGGCATGACGGTCTACGAGGCTGCCGCGCTGGGCACCCCGTCGCTGCTCAGTGACCGGGCCATCGCCGAGGACCTGCCGCAGGGCGTCTACTGGCTCACGGAAGACGACTCGATCGAGGCGCTGGCCAAGGCCCTCGGGCGATGCGTTGCCCAGGTGCGGAACGGCGGCGGACCGCGGACGGAATCCTTCGACCCGGGGTCATTCCTGCAAAGCCGGCAAACCCGGCTCATGGCCACGGTCTACGAGGGGGCCATCACGGACTTTGCCGCCGGGTCCCGCCCGGGCGCCTAGACCGCCCAAGCACCTAACCCAGCGGCAGCAGGATCGAGGGCCGGGTGTCACGGATCGTAAGCAGCGGGTCGATGTACTCCCCGTCCAGCCGCAGACCCCAGTGCAGGCAGCGGGCATCGCAGTGGGCGCCGGTGGCGATCATCCCGATCTCGTCGCCGACCCCGACGATCGCGCCGACCCCCAGGGTGCTGCGCACCGGCTCGAAGCTGGTGAGCAGGCCCGATCCGTGGTCGATGACGATGACAGGTCGATCTACGATGTGCCCCACGAACGAAACGATGCCCGCAGCCGGGGCGCTGACGGTGTCCCCGGGGGACCCGGCGAGATCGACCCCGCGGTGTCCGCTGAGCCAGCGCTCGGCCGGCGCGTCGAAGGATCGAACCACCTCGGGCACCGGCGGCAGCGGCCAGCTCCAGGAACCGGGCGCTGCCCGGGCCGGGTTTGCGGGAACCGGGGACAGCGGGGAGGCTCCGACCGGGGCCAGCAGCACGGCCGCGCCCACGATGAGGCTTGAGATGGCGGAAACGGTTTTCATGTCCCCGAGCATGGGCGGCAACCCGGCACTCCACGGCGGGTTGCCGTCGTCCTGTGGAGCGCCGGCCGGATGTGATGCACGTCCCCTGGTTCTGTGCGGAAGGGTCAATTTCCCGGTCCTTGGCCTGTAGTACACTGGAACACGCGGTTCTCTGTGCCTTCTTCTCGCCTGCGCGAAAAGCGGAACACACGAAACCGACTTCGCGCATGAATGATCCATGCAGCCAATCACCGACACGTTTGTGGCGGATGGCCGCGTGCGATGGCCAGGCCCACGGTCCGATTCACTTCGGTTGAGGTTTGGCCTGACGGTTCTTCCGTTGCTTTCATGCCAGGGGTTGCCTCCAATTCCGGATGCGCACCATCAACCGATAACAATGGCAGTTACCGCGGTCCAGCGATGGGCCGGCCAGCTACTGCCGGAAGGAGTTGCGACATGCCAGTCGTAACCATGCGCCAGCTGCTCGACAGCGGCGTTCACTTTGGACACCAGACCCGTCGTTGGAACCCGAAGATGAAGCGTTTCATCTTCACGGAGCGCAACGGCATCTACATCATTGACTTGCAGCAGTCGCTGTCGTACATCGACCGCGCCTACGATTTCGTCAAGCAGACTGTTGCCCACGGCGGCACCGTTCTGTTCGTCGGTACCAAGAAGCAGGCCCAGGAAGCAATTGCCGACCAGGCAACCCGCGTTGGCCAGCCGTACGTCAACCAGCGCTGGCTCGGTGGCATGCTCACCAACTTCCAGACCGTTTCCAAGCGCATCTCGCGCATGAAGGAACTGGAAGAAATCAACTTCGAGGATGTTGCCGGTTCGGGCCACACCAAGAAGGAGCTGTTGCTGCTCAAGCGCGAGCTGACCAAGCTTCAGACCAACCTTGGCGGCATCCGCAACCTGACGAAGGCCCCTTCGGTCATCTGGGTTGTTGACACCAAGAAGGAGCACTTGGCCATCGACGAGGCACACAAGCTGGGCATCCCGGTTGTTGCCATCCTCGACACCAACTGCGACCCGGACGAAGTCCAGTACCCGATCCCGGGCAACGACGACGCCATCCGCTCCGTCAACCTGCTCACCCGCGTTGTTGCAGACGCCGTTGCCGCTGGCCTCATCGCCCGCAACAACAAGGCTGCCGGCAACACCGAAGCCCCGGCCGAGCCGTTGGCCGAGTGGGAGCGCGAACTGCTCGAGGCCTCCAAGACCGAGGCGCCTGCCGCCGAGGCTGCTGTTGAAGCTGCTCCGGCAGCCGAAGAAGCACCCGTCGCTGAAGCTGCCCCGGCAGCCGAAGAGGCACCCGTCGCTGAAGCTGCCCCGGCAGCCGAAGAGGCACCTGCCGCTGAAGCAGCCCCGGCTGCAGACGAGGCACCGGCCGCTTCGGCCGAGTAGTCACAAAACCAGGATTCCGGATGCCGGTGTTTCCCCTCACGGGGGAGCGCCGGCCCCGGGAACAAACCGCGGGACGGGCCACATTCGGCCCGTCCTTCGGCGAAAAAGCTCAAAACCACTTATGAATGGGGTTGCACGTGGCAAACTACACCGCTGCTGACATTAAGGCACTGCGCGAGCGCACCGGCGCTGGCATGATGGACGTCAAGAACGCTCTCGACGAGGCCAACGGCGACGCCGAGAAGGCCATGGAGCTCATCCGCATCAAGGGCCTCAAGGGCGCCACCAAGCGCGAAGGCCGCTCGACCTCGGAAGGCCTCGTTGCCGCCAAGGTCATCGACGGCACCGTCGGCATCATGATCGAGCTTTCCTGCGAGACCGACTTCGTAGCCAAGAACGACAAGTTCATCGGCCTGGCCGCCCAGGTCCTGGACGTTGCGGTCTCCTCCGGCGCAGCCGACCTGGAAACCCTGTTGGCCGTCGACGTCAACGGCAAGACCCTTGCCGACGTCGTCACCGAAGAGGGCGCAGTGCTGGGCGAGAAGGTCATCGTCCGCCGCCTGTCCCGTGTCGAGGGTGCAACTGTTGATGCATACCTGCACAAGACCTCCAAGGACCTCCCGGCCCAGGTCGGCGTCCTCGTGGCCGTCGACGGCGCCGGAGACGCTGCCTTCACCGTTGCACACGACGTGGCAGTGCACACCGCCGCCATGGCACCGACCGTGCTGTCCCGCGACGAGATCGACCCGGAGATCGTCGAGTCCGAGCGTCGCATCGCCATGGAGACCGCCGTTGCCGAGGGCAAGCCCGAAGCCGCACTGACCAAGATCGTTGAAGGACGCCTGACCGGCTTCTTCAAGGAGCAGGTGCTGGTTGACCAGGCATTCGCCAAGGATGCCAAGAAGACCGTGGGCAAGGTGCTGGAAGAAGCAGGCGTCAACGCCATCGCTTTCGCACGCTTCCGCGTTGGTGCATAAGTAGCTCCAACAGCAGGTAAATTGGTTCCCGGGCCATAAGCCCCGATGACCGATTGCTTCACACCAAGGTAAAGGGGGTGGCCACTTCAAGGTGGCCGCCCCTTTTTCCTGCCAGCACCAGGCCGCGCGCACGCGCGCGACGGCCGCCCCCCCAACAGCATCGACGTGGGCCGGCACCGACCCGCACGCAGGAGGAATCACACCCCCATGGACGCAACTCTCGAACCGATTGAACACACCCACGCCCCGCGCCGCCGCCGGGTCCTGCTGAAGCTTTCCGGAGAGGTCTTCGGCGGCGGCAAGCTGGGCGTCGACCCCATCACGGTGCGCGGAGTGGCCGAGCAGATCGCTGCCACCGTGGGCAAGGTCGAGGTCGCCATCGTCGTTGGCGGCGGCAACTTCTTCCGCGGCGCCGAGCTCTCGGCCTCGGGCATGGACCGTTCGCGTGCCGACTACATGGGCATGCTCGGCACCGTGATGAACTGCCTGGCCCTGCAGGACTTCCTGGAACAGGCCGGCGTTGACACCCGCGTGCAGTCGGCCATTTCCATGGCCCAGGTCGCAGAGACCTACATCCCGCGCCGCGCCATCCGCCACATGGAGAAGGACCGCGTGGTCATCTTCGGCGCCGGCGCCGGCCTGCCGTACTTCTCCACCGACACCGTGGCCGCCCAGCGCGCCCTCGAGGTCGACGCGGACGTGGTGCTGATGGCCAAGAGCGGCGTCGACGGCGTCTACACCGCGGACCCGAAGAAGGACCCCACGGCCACCAAGCTTGAGCACCTCACCTACGACGAGGCCCTCATCAAGGACATCCGCGTGATGGACCAGACCGCGATGACCATGTGCAAGGACAACAAGCTGGAGATGATGGTCTTCGGCATGGAGGGCGACGGAAACGTCACCCGCGCCATCCTTGGTGAAAAGATCGGCACCCGCGTCACCGTCTAGGTGCCCCGTGCCACGTCCCCGCGTGGCATAGGATTGTTCACAAGCCCAGAAACTACCGGCCACCGTACGCTTACCTGGCCGAACTCAAAGGAGTAGAACGTGATTGAGGAAATCCTCGTCGAGGCAGCCGACAAGATGGACAGCACCGTCGAGAACGCGAAGGAAGACTTCTCCGCGATCCGCACGGGCCGCGCCCACCCCGGAATGTACGCCAAGGTCATGGTTGAGTACTACGGCACCCCGACCCCGCTGCAGCAGCTGGCATCCTTCGCGGTCCCGGACGCCCGCACCATCTTGATCAACCCCTACGACGTCACCGCGCTGCGTGCCATCGAAAAGGCCCTGGGCGACTCCGAGGTCGGCGCCAACCCGTCCAACGACGGCAAGACCATCCGCGTGATCATGCCGGTGCTGACCCAGGAGCGCCGCAAGGAATACGTCAAGGTCGTGCGCGTCAAGGGCGAGGACGCCAAGGTCGCGCTGCGCAACGTGCGCCGCCGTGCCAAGGACGGCATCGACAAGCTGGTCAAGGACGGCGAGATCGGCGAGGACGAAGGCGCACGCGCCGAAAAGGAACTCGATGCACTGACCAAGTCCCACACCGACGGCATCGACGACTTGCTCAA
Organism: Arthrobacter sp. AQ5-05; assembly: GCF_003287975.1. Lineage (GTDB taxonomy): Bacteria > Actinomycetota > Actinomycetes > Actinomycetales > Micrococcaceae > Paeniglutamicibacter. The sequence continues at coordinate 90,830 of NZ_QMKQ01000002.1, read as the reverse complement.
GCGCAAGGAAACCGAGCTGCTGGAAGTCTAATGTCCAACCCCACCGAGCCGAGCGAGGGAGCCGCGGGGCCCCTTCCGGAGCCGTCGCCGGATTCCGGCGGGCTTGAACCACAGACGCGGCGAAGCAGCAAGGCCACCACCAAGACGGCCTCGCGGGCCGGCCGGGACCTCCCGGCGGCCATCGTCGTGGGCGTGCTGCTGTTGGCCGTGGTGCTCACCGGGCTGTTCTGGCTGCCCCTGGCATTCGTCGCCACGGTGGCCGTCTTCGGCGTCGTGGGATGCTGGGAGGTTTCCCGTGCGCTGAACGGCACCGGCATCGACACCCCGCTGGTGCCGCTGGCCGTGGGCGGGATCGCCATGCCGTTCTCCGCCTACTACGGGGGGCTCGAGGCCCTGGGCATGGCCTTCACCGCCAGTGCGCTGCTGGTGTTCCTCTGGCGGATCATCGAGGGCCCGGCCAAGTCCGTGGCCTCGATCACCGGCAGCCTGTTCGTGCTCGCCTGGGTTCCGCTGATGCTGTCCTTCGCGGTGCTGCTGCTGAACGAACCGCGCGGGCACCTGCTGGTGACCACGATGCTGCTGCTGGTGGTCTCCAACGACACCTTCGGCTACCTGGTGGGCGTGCTCTTCGGCAAGCACCCGATGGCACCGCGGATCAGCCCGAAGAAGTCCTGGGAGGGCTTTGCCGGCTCGGTCGCCGGTGCCACGATCGTGGGCATTGCAGCTGCGGTGTTCCTGCTGGATCATCCCTGGTGGGTCGGGATCCCGCTGGCCGTGGCCACGGTTGCCGCGGCGACGGCGGGGGACCTGGCGGAATCCATGGTCAAGCGCGAACTGGGCATCAAGGACATGAGCAACATCCTGCCAGGGCACGGCGGGGTCATGGACCGGCTCGATTCGGTGGTCTTCGCGATCCCCGTGACGTATATCCTCACCATTTTGCTGATCCCCGGCGCGCTTTAGGCCCGTGGCCGCCCGCGCCTCCCTAAGATGGAGGTGCAGGAAGGTGCCGCCCCGTCCGGGGCCCCGCGCCACCCGCAGCACCACAGCGCCGGTTCGCCGGTACGCATTACCGAGATCAAGGAAAGAATTGTGAGTCAGGAAAAGGCACAGCCGGTCCCCGCCCCTTTTGAGCGCGTGGGGGAGAAGGAATTCGGTTACAACACCAAACAGGTGGATGTGTTCCTCGCCCGCGCCCGCGCCACGTTCAACGGCGACGGGGACGACGATTCGATTGTCACCAGCCACATGGTGCGCCGCACCGTCTTCCCGGCCCAGCGCGGCGGCTACAGCGCCCGCGAGGTCGACGGCGCCCTGGACCGGCTCGAGGACGTCTTCGCACAGCGCGAGCGCGACGCACTGATCCAGACCAACGGCGAGGAAGCCTGGCTGCAGCAGGTTGGTCGGCTCTCGGCGATCCTGCGCGGACGGCTGCACCGCTCCCCGGGCGAGCGCTTCCGCCGCCCCTCGCGCGCCAACGCCTCGAGCTACAACGTCCAGGACGTCGACAAGCTCTGCGGCCAGCTTATCGACTACTTCGAGAAGGACGTCCCGATGAGCGTGGATGCGGTGCGCCGCGCGGAATTCCGCCGCGCCGAGGGCGAGCACGGCTACGAGGAATCGCAGGTCGACGCGTTCCTTGACCGCGTCGTGGAGCTGATGGCTTCCATCGACTGATCCCTTGGGGATCGCCGACACAGGAAAAAGAGACAAGGATGCGGCCGGTTGCCGGGGATTCCCCGGTAATCGGCCGCATTTTTTGTGGCTGGGCTTGGACCGTGGAATCGTTGCCCGACGACGGTTCAGGGAAGCGGTTCGTCCAGCGCCTCGGGAACATGCAGCCGGGCCATGACCGCATCGATGCGCCCGGGTGCCCGGTGCCGGGTGCACAGGGACACCGTGATCATCACCAGGAACGCCAGCGGCACGCACCAGGCGGCCGGCTGGGAGACCAGGGCGTGGAAGGAATCGGGCTCGTTGGGCAGTGCGGCCGCCAACATCAGCGCCGACCCGCAGGCCAGGGCCCCGGCCAGCATCCCCGAGACCGCACCGGCCACGGTCAGACCCCGCCACCAGATGCCCAGCAGCAGCAACGGGCAGATGGTCGAGGCGGTGAACGCGAAGACCGACCCGATGGCCCCGGCCAGCGCGAAGCTGGAGGTGCCCAGGGCCAGCAGCAGCGGGACCGCGGTGGCGATCAGCGTGGAGATCCGAAAGCCCCGCACCGTGCCGCGGAACAGGTCCTGGGAGATGGTCCCGGCCAGCGAGACCACCAGGCCCGAGGAGGTGGAGAGGAACGCGGCGAACGCCCCTCCGATGATGATCGCGGTCAGCGCGTCCCCGGCCATCCCGCCCAGGATCCGCCCGGGCAGCAGCAGCACCGTGGCATCGGCGTTTCCGTTGGTGGCCAGCTCCGGGGTGTAGGCCCGGCCCAGGATTCCCAGCACCGTGGGGAAGAGATAGAACAGGGCCAGCAGGCCCAGCACGATCGCGGTGGTCTTGCGGGCCGAGGGCCCGTCGGGGTTGGTGTAGAAGCGCACCAACACGTGCGGCAGACCCAGGGTGCCAAAGAGCAGGGCCACCAGCAGCGAGATGTTGTAGTACAGCCCCCGGTTGGCGGACGGGTCGGTGGACGTATCGAAGACCGCCCCGTCAAGGGTTGCCGATTCCCCGTTCAGCCCCAGGTGCAGCAGCAGGAAGACCGCCGGGATCGCCAGTGCGGCGAGCTTGAGCCAGTACTGGAACGCCTGGACGAAGGTGATCGAGCGCATCCCGCCGGCCAGCACCGTGAGGCACACGATCCCCATGACCAGCACCGAGCCCAGCCAGCCCGGCAGCCCGGTGCTGATGCCCAGGGTCAGCGAGGCGCCGTGCAGCTGCGGGACGATGTAGAGCCAGCAGATGACCACCACCAGGAAGCTGGTGAGCCGACGCAGCTTCATCGAGCCGAAGCGGATCTGCGCAAAGTCGGGGATGGTGTAGGCGCGCGACCGGCGCAGCGGGGCGGCCACGAAAAGCAGCAGCATCAGGTACCCGGCGGTGTACCCGATGGGGAACCAGAGCCCGTCCTGCCCGGAGACCACGATCAGCCCGGCAATGCCCAGGAACGATGCGGCCGAGAGGTATTCCCCGCCGATGGCGCTGGCGTTCCACCAGGGCTTGACGGTGCGCGAGGCCACGTAGAAGTCCCCGGTGGTCCGGGACAGGCGCAGCCCGTTGACGGCGATGAGCACCGTGGCCACCGACACGAGCAGCACCGAAAGCAGGGCGACGGCGGGATTGATCATGGCTTGGCGATGCTCCGGTACTTGGCCTCGTTGCGGGCAGCTGTCTTGTTGTAGAGGAACGCCGAGATCAGGATCAGCGGGTAGACGCCCACGCCCAGGATCCACCAGGGCAGCGGGACGGTGGCCAGGCGGATGTTGTTGATTTCGGGCCAGGTGAACACCATCACGGCCAGGCCGACCAGCAGCAGCAGGAAGCCCAGGGCCACGGAGACCGCCAGGCGCAATTGCGAGCGGATCAGCGAATGGACGTAGAAGGTGTCGGCGGCATCGGGTGTCGAGCGGCGGGCGATGTTCAGCATGGTGCCGGCCGGGGCGCTGACCCGCACGCGGGTGCCGGTGGGCGGGGGCAGCCTCCGGTCCATCGGCGCCGGGACCGGCTCGCCGGTTGGCGGAGGAGGGGTGCCGGGGCCCGGTGCGGTCACAGCGGCCGGACGCGGTTCGCGGCCAGGCGCTCGCGCAGGTAGGGCAGTGCGCGGCGGGAGACCGGCAGCTCGATCCCGCCGATGAGCACCGCGGCCTTGCCGGTGGCCAGCTTCACGGTGTCGATCTTGTCCATGGCCACCAGGTAGGAGCGGTGGATGCGGATGTACCCGGCCGAGGCCCACTGCTGTTCGAGGTCGTTGAGCGGGACCCGGATCAGGTAGCTGGCGTCCTTGGTGTGCAGCCGGGCGTAGTCGCCCTGGGCCTGCACGTAGCGGATCTCGTCGCGGCGGATCATCTTGGTGATCCCGCCCTGGTCCACCGTGACGACCTCGGGCGTGGCGGTTCCTTCCTCGGCCAGCTCGCAGATCCGGCGGATCGATTCGGCCAGGCGTTCGGGGCGCACGGGCTTGAGCACGTAGTCCAGGGCGGCCAGCTCGAACGCCTCCAGGGCCTGGTCCTCGTCGGCGGTGACGAAGACGACCGCCGGGGGACGGGTGAAGCGGGAGATGACCCGGGCGATGTCCAGTCCGGACAGGGCGGGCATGTGGATGTCCAGGAAGAGTGCGTCGACCTCGAATTCCTCCAGCGCCTTCAGGGCCTCGGCCCCTGAGTTGGCGCGGTGGATGGTGCCCACCCTCGAGTCGAGCGACAGCAGATACGCCAGCTCCGCAACGGCAGGCAATTCGTCGTCGGCCACGACCACATTAATCATGGATGACATTTTACCCGGCCACGTGCGCAAAGTTCTCTGGTGGCGCGCTAATGCGGGCTGAGGGCCGGCGCGCTGGGCTCCACACCGGGACGGAACTTGGGGATGCGCATGGTGATCAGCGTGCCGGCCCCCGGGGCGGTGTCGATGACCAGCCCGTGGGCGTCCCCGTAGACCTGGCGCAGCCGCACATCCACGTTGCGCAGCCCCACGTGGATCGACTCGGTGGTTCCGGCCAGCACCGATCGGAGCGCCTCGGGGTCGATGCCGACCCCGTCGTCCTCCACGGTGATCAGCGCGTACTCCCCGGAATCGGAAGCACTGATGGTGATGCGCCCGCCGCCGGGCTTGGATTCGAGCCCGTGGCGCACGGCGTTCTCCACCAGCGGCTGCAGGGACAGGAACGGGATGGCGGTGGACAGCACCTCCGGGGCGATGGCCAGGGAGACCCTGATGCGTTCGCCGAAGCGCGCCTTCTCCAGCAGCAGGTACCTGTCGATGGCGGTCAATTCCTCGGACAACGTGGTGAAATCCCCGTGCCGGCGGAAGGAGTAGCGGGTGAAGTCGGCGAACTCCACCACCAGCTCCCGGGCCCTGGCGGGATCGGTGATGATGAACGAGGCAATCGCGTTCAGGGAGTTGTAGATGAAGTGCGGGGAGATCTGGGCGCGCAGCGCGCGGACCTCGGCCTCCATGAGCAGCGCGCGGGAGGCATCCAGCTCCGCCAGGCCCACCTGGGCCGCGACCCAGGCGGCGACCTCGGCGACCGCGCGCACGAACCCGGCCCCGGCCCGCGGGATGTACGCGCACACGGTGCCCACAGGGGTGTCCCCGACCATGATCGGGGCGCAGACCATGTCGAAGCCCTCGGAGCGCTTGACCTGGGTCCGGGTGGCGGCCAGCGCCGCGGCGGCCAGTTCCAGCGCTGCGGCGCTGCCGCGCTCCTCGGTGACCGGGAGCGTGCCGTCCAGCGCGAGCACCGCGGAGGTGTCGGTGATGATCAGGGCCTGGGCGGCCAGCAGCGCACGCAGGTGCTTGGAGGCGGTGGCCGCGCCCTCCGGGGTCAGCCCCTGGGCCAGGTGCGGGGCCGCGACCGAGACCCGGTGCAGCGTCTCGAACGTGGCCTTTTCCGCATCCGTGCCCAGGTCGCGGGTGGAACGGGCGATCTTGAATCCCAGGTAGCCCACCAGGGCGGCACCGACCACGACGGTGGCGACAATCAGGGTCATTTGCAGTGCGGTGGAGAGCATGGGCAATAGCTTACGCGGGCCGGAAACCGGCATGCCGTTCGTCGCTGCGCGGTGCCGCTTGGCGCATCCGGATGACCGCTTGGCGGTAGTTCCGACCAGCCCCCTTCCCGCCGGGCACCCGCGTGGCACACAGTGATCTCAGTCACCATGCCAGGTGACGCGCCTCGCAGGCCGGGATGAGCCGGTTCATTAAGCAGTAGGCTCCGCGCCTGGCGCCTTGAATCCCTTGAGAAGGAGGAATCATGAGCACCACCGAAGAGTCGGATCTTGGAACCGGCATTGATTTCACGGCGGAACAGGACTCGGAGGAGTTTACCGAGCTGCGCAAGACGCACCGCAGCTTCGTGTTCCCGATGGCCGTCATTTTCCTGTTGTGGTACTTCGCCTACGTCTTGTTGGCCGACTACGCGCACGAATTCATGTCCATCAAGGTGTGGGGCAATGTCAACGTCGGCCTGCTGCTGGGCCTGCTGCAATTTGTTTCCACCTTCGGCATCACCGCCGCATACGTGTCCTACAGCAACAGGAAGCTTGACCCGAAGGCCGCGGCCATCCGCAAGCGCCTCGAAGCCCAGGCAGGAGAGTAAGCCATGAACGTTCTTTCATCAGCCATCCTCGCCGCGGCCCCCGAAGCGACCAAGGTCGGCAACCCGTGGGTCAATATCGGCATCTTCGGCCTCTTCGTGGGCATCACGCTCATCGTGGTGCTCAAGGCCTCGAGCAACAACAAGACCGCCGCGGACTACTACGCCGGCGGGCGTTCCTTCACCGGAACCCAGAACGGCACCGCAATCGCCGGCGATTACCTCTCGGCCGCATCGTTCCTGGGCATCGTCGGGGCCATCGCCATCAACGGCTACGACGGCTTCCTCTACTCCATCGGCTTCCTGGTCGCCTGGCTGGTGGCCCTGCTGCTGGTCGCCGAGCTGCTGCGCAACACCGGCAAGTTCACCATGGCCGATGTGCTTTCCTTCCGCCTGAAGCAGCGACCGGTGCGCATCGCCGCGGCGATCTCGACCCTCGCGGTCTGCGTGTTCTACCTGCTGGCGCAGATGGCCGGTGCCGGTGCATTGGTTTCCCTGCTTTTGGGCATCGACGGGAAGCTGGGCCAGTCCCTGGTCATCGTCGTGGTTGGCGCGCTGATGATCGTTTACGTGTTGATCGGCGGCATGAAGGGCACCACCTGGGTGCAGATCATCAAGGCCTGCCTGCTGATCGCCGGCGCATTCATCATGACCATCATGGTGCTGGCCGCCTACGGCTTCAACTTCTCCGCCCTGCTCGGTGCGGCAGTTGAATCCGCGGGCACCCCCGAGATCCTGAACCCGGGCCTGCAGTACGGAAAGTCCGGAACCTCGAAGCTCGACTTCATCTCGCTGGCCCTGGCCCTGGTGCTTGGCACCGCCGGCCTGCCGCACGTCTTGATGCGCTTCTACACGGTTCCGACTGCCAAGGAGGCCCGCCGTTCGGTGGTCTGGGCGATCTGGCTCATCGGTGGCTTCTACCTCTTCACCCTGGTGCTGGGCTACGGAGCCGGTGCCATGATCGGTGCAGAGAAGATCAAGGCCGCCCCGGGCGGCGTGAACTCCGCGGCCCCGCTGCTGGCCTTCGAACTCGGCGGTCCGCTGCTGCTGGGCTTGATCTCCGCTGTCGCCTTCGCCACGATCCTTGCGGTGGTTGCCGGGCTGACCATCACCGCGGCGGCATCCTTCGCCCACGACGTATACGCCTCGGTCATCGCCAAGGGCAAGAGCACCCCGGAGAAGGAAATGAAGGTGGCACGCCGCACGGTGGTCGTCATCGGCATCTTCGCGATCGTCGGCGGCATCGGCGCCCAGGGCCAGAACGTTGCCTTCCTGGTGGCCCTCGCCTTCGCGGTCGCCGCCTCGGCCAACCTGCCGACCATCCTGTACTCGCTGTTCTGGAAGAAGTTCACCACCCAGGGCGCCGTCTGGTCCATGGTCGGCGGCCTCGGATCCGCAATCCTGCTGATTGTCTTCTCCCCGGTCATGTCGGGCCTTCCGACCTCCATGATCCCGGGCGCCGACTTCGCGGTCTTCCCGCTGGCCAACCCCGGCATCGTCTCGATCCCGCTGGCCTTCGCACTGGGCTGGTTGGGTTCGGTGCTGGACAAGAACACCGAGGACCCGGTCAAGGCCGCGGAAATGGAAGTACGCTCGCTTACCGGCGTCGGCGCCGAAAAGGCCGTCGACCACTAGCAGGCAGGCATACCCCCGGGTGGGGGCGGGCAGCGTCCCGCCCCCCACCGGGCCGCACAGGCGGTGTCGTTTTCCCGATGGGGAAGCGGCACCGCCTGTGCCATGCCCGGGGACCACGTCGGGGAAAAGCTGCCCGGGGTTCCTTTGAAGGAAGGTTCAGCCGGCCGCGGGGGAGCCGGGGCCGGAGGCCCTGGAGCCGTTGCCTTGGCCGTTGGCCAGGCGCAGGTCCATCAGCGAGGTGGTGCGGTGCGGGATGAGCTCGGCCATCGACAGCGAGGTGTCCGCACGCTCCACCCCCTCGATGGCCAGGATCTGGCCGTTGACGCGGAACAGTTCCTCGGCCCCTCCGGCGACCACGCGGGCGAGGATGTCCGCGGACCCGGTCACCCCGTGCGCCTCGATGATCTCCGGGATCGCCTTGAGCTGCTCGACGATCCTGCCCAGCAGCCGCTGCTGCAGGTGGATGTGCACGAAGCTGACCAGCCCGAAGCCCAGGGCCGCCGGGTTCACCCGTTGTTCGAAGGGCAGCAGCGCACCGCTGGATTCCAGGCGGACCAGGCGGGCCTGCACGGTGTTGCGGCTCAGCCCCAGGTCGGTGGCCAGCGCCACGGCACTGGCCTTGGGTCGTTGGCACAACGCGGAGAGGATCCGCAGGTCTGTGGCGTCTAGTTGTTGCATAATGCGCAAGATTAGCACCGTCTCACCGCGCCCGATAGTGCAAGTTGCGCAGTTTCGAAGGCAAGGATTGTGCGCACTGCATTGAGTGAGTAGCATCACAAGTAAGGTGCCGGCGATGAGGCCGCATCCTCAGGCACGGCACGTCCCACCGGAATGCCGGACCTGAATCCGCAATCGACGCAAAGGATGCTGACCGTGTCCATCACGTTTGACTCTTCGACCCCCGAGGGAACCGAGGACTACCTCCAGGTCCTGGCCCCCGACGGCACCCGCCACCCGTGCCCCGAGCTTGACCATTGGGTGGAGGACCTTGGCATCCAAGACCTGGAAAACCTTTACATCGACATGGCCTGCATCCGCCGCCTCGACACGGAGGGAACCGCCCTGCAACGCCAGGGCGAACTGGGACTCTGGGCACCGCTGCTCGGGCAGGAAGCCGCACAGATCGGCTCCGGCCGGGCCCTGGAACACGACGACTTCATCTTCCCCTCCTACCGCGAACACGGCGTGGCCTATTGCCGCGGCATCGACCCGCACGATTTGCTGCGCATGTGGCGCGGCGCGGCGCCCAGCGGCTGGAACCCCTATGAGGTCAACATGGCCAACCAGCAGATCGTCATCGGGGCGCAGACCCTGCATGCGGCCGGCTACGCCATGGGACTGAAATTCGACGGTTCCAATGCCGCGGCGATCACCTACTTCGGCGACGGGGCCACCAGCCAGGGGGATGTCAGCGAGGCCATGGTCTTCGCAGCCAGCTACCAGGCACCGGTGGTGTTCTTCTGCCAGAACAACCACTGGGCCATCTCCGAACCTGTGACAAGGCAAACCGCCGGCTACATCGCCGACCGGGCCAAGGGCTTCGGCCTGGCCACCTGGCGCGTGGACGGCAACGACGTCATCGCCGTGCTGGCCGCCACCCGTGCGGCCCTGGCCCACGTGCGCACCGGCACCGGCCCGGCATTCATCGAGGCAGTCACCTACCGGATGGGCGCACACACCACGGCCGATGACCCCACGCGCTACCGCGACGCCCTGGAACTCGAGGAATGGGCCGCGAAGGACCCGCTGGACCGGGTTGCCGCGCACCTGGACAGCCTGGGTGCCGACCTGGAGGCGCTGAAGGAACGGGCACAGCAGGCCACCGACGACATGGCCGCCGGGCTGCGCGAGGCCATCACCACGATGCCCGACCCCGAGGTCGATGACCTCTTCGCCCACGTCTACAGCCATCCGCATCCCTGGCTTGAAGAACAACGCGAGAACTACGCCAACTACCTTGCCGGCTTTGCCGAGAATGCCGAGGCCTCCAAATGAAGACCCTCACCTTCTCCCAGGCCCTGAACACCTCGCTGCGCGACTCCATGGAGCACGATGCGAAGGTCGTGCTCATGGGCGAGGACATCGGCAAGCTCGGCGGCGTCTTCCGCATCACCGACGGGCTGCAAAAAGACTTCGGCGAGCACCGGGTCATCGACACCCCGCTGGCCGAGTCCGGCATCGTGGGTGCCGCGATCGGGCTGGCGTTCCGCGGCTACCGCCCGGTGGTGGAGATCCAGTTCGACGGATTCGTCTACCCGGCCTTCGACCAGATCGTCTCGCAGCTGGCCAAGATGCACTTCCGCTCCCGCGGCAACGTCAAGCTCCCGGTGACCATCCGCATCCCCTTCGGCGGGGGCATCGGTTCCCCGGAACACCACTCCGAATCGCCCGAGGCATACTTCGCCCACACCGCCGGTTTGCGCGTGGTCTCACCGTCAAACCCGCAGGACGCCTACACCATGCTGGCCCAGGCCATCGCGGACGACGACCCGGTGATCTTCCTGGAGCCCAAGCGCCGCTACCACGTGCGCGGGGAGGTGGACACGGACCTGGTTCCGGAGCCCGGGTCCCTCTACCGGGCCAAGGTGGCACGCGAGGGTGCCGACCTGACCCTGATCGCCTACGGCCCGCTGGTGAAGACGGCCCTGGACGCGGCCGATGCCGCGGCGGAGGAGGGCATCGACATCGAGGTGATCGACCTGCGCAGCATCGAACCGGTGGACTTCGCCACGCTGAGCGCCTCGGTGCGCAAGACCGGGCGGGTGGTCATCACCCACGAGGCCGGGAAGTTCGCCGGAGTCGGGGCCGAGCTTGCCGCCAGCCTCACCGAGCGCTGCTTCGACCACCTTGACCACGCCCCGGTGCGGGTCACGGGATTCGACATCCCCTACCCGCCGGCGAAGCTGGAGAACCACCACCTGCCCGATCTTGACCGGATCCTTGACGGGGTCGACCGGGCCATGCGGCGCAATGCACCCCTGCTGGGAGAGGACGGATGAGCAACACCATGGAGAAACTATTCAACCTGCCTGACCTTGGCGAGGGCCTGACCGAATCCGAGATCCTGTCCTGGCGCGTGGCCGAGGGCGACACCGTGGCGCTGAACCAGGTGATTGCAGAGGTCGAGACGGCCAAGGCCGTCGTGGAACTTCCTTCCCCGTTTTTCGGCGTGGTCAAGCGGCTCTACGAGCCGGTGGGTGCCGTGGTGGATGTCGGCAGCCCGCTGATTTCCTTTGACGTGCCGGACAACTCCGGCGCCACCGTCGCCGTGCCCGGGGAACCTGCGGGGGACGCCGCCCGGCGCCAGCCGACCCTGGTCGGTTACGGGGCGGCCGCGGAACCCTCGGGGCGTCCGGCCCGACGTGCACGCGGAGGTGCCCCGGCGCCCGTGGCCGCGGCGGCATCCGATCCGGTTCCGACCGGCCGGGCTTCGCAGGCAGCTGCCCCGGTTTCCGCGGATTCCGGCCCGGGCCTGCGCCTGGTCGAGCCCCACGACCCGGTCCCGCAAGGCATCGGCTACCTGCGGGCCACCCCTCCGGTGCGCAAGCTCGCCCGCGACCACAACATCGACCTGCGTGCGCTGCGCGGAACCGGCACCAATGGGCTGGTCACCCGCCAGGACGTGGTGCAAGCACTCGAGGCAGCGGCCTCCCCGGAGGCATTGCCGCAGGGGCCCGTTCCGCCGGCATCCACCGCGGGGGAGACGCGCACCCCGATCAGGGGCGTGCGCAAGGCCACCGCCGCGGCCATGGTCGCCAGCGCCTTCACCGCCCCGCACGCCACCGAGTTCCTGAGCGTGGACGTCACCGAGACCATGGCGTTGCTCGAGCGATTGCGCGCCTCGAGGCGTTTTGCCGACGTGAAGATCACCGTGACCACCCTGGTGGCCAAGGTGGTCACCCTCGCCCTGGCCAGGCACCGCACGCTGAACTCCCATTGGGATGAGGAGCACGGCGAAATCGTCGAGTTCAGGCACGTGAACCTCGGCATCGCCGCGTCCACCGGACGCGGGCTGATGGTCCCTGTCATCCACAACGCCCAGGACCTCGATCTGGCCCAGCTTGCTGCCGCCTCGGGGGAACTGACCCGGGCCGCCCGCGAGGGGACGATCACCCCGGCCCAGCTGGGTGGCGGGACCTTCAGCATCAGCAACGTGGGTGTCTTTGGCATCGATGGCGGAACCCCGATCCTGTCGCCCGGCCAAGCCGGAATCCTGGCCGTGGGCCAGGTGCGCAAGATGCCGTGGGAGCACCTTGAGAAGATCGCGCTGCGGCAAGTCATGGTGCTTTCACTGTCCTTTGACCACCGGCTGGTCGATGGCGAACAGGGCGCCAGGTTCCTCTCGGAAGTCGGAGCGATCCTTGAGGATCCGGCCTTGGTCATGGGTTTGGCTTAAGCGATACGGGCCGGGAGTCTCCCCGGTCCGTAGGTGCTTGTTGACAATGAAAGTTGTTGAACGCTGTCTGGTCATAAGTTGCAGGTTCATAAAGATTCTGCATAGGGCCAGTCGTTCATTAGTTGTTTCAGAGATTTATGAGTAGTCTCACCTATGAGTGATGAGACTCACCATGGTTCGGCGAGGTTGGAAAACTCGTTCCCCGCCGGCCAACAAACTCGTTGAGGAGAAAGAATGCGTTACAACCGCACCTCGAAGGCACTTGTGCTTTCCGCAGCTCTTGCCCTGACCCTGACTGCCTGTGGCGGCGGCGGCGGAGAAAACCCCAGCGCAAGCTCCGGTGGAGACGCGTCGAAGGTCATCACCGCGAACTCGACCGAACCGCAGAACGGACTGCTGCCGGCAAACACCAACGAGGTTGGTGGCGGACGCGTGATGGACCTGATCTTCACCGGTCTGGTCAGCTACGACGCGACCGGCAAGCCGGTCAACGAGCTGGCCGACTCGATCGAGACGACCGACGCCAAGAACTACACCATCAAGATCAAGACCGGCCAGAAGTTCACCAACGGCGAGCCCGTCACGGCCAAGTCCTTCGTGGATGCCTGGAACTTCGGTGCCGCAGCCAAGAACGCGCAGCTGAACTCGTACTTCTTCGAATCCATCAAGGGCTACGACAAGGTCAGCGCGGAAAAGTCCACGCTGGACAAGATGGAAGGCCTGAAGGTCGTCGACGACACCACCTTCACCGTCGAGTTGACCAACCCCGAGTCCGACTTCCCGCTGCGCCTGGGCTACACCGCCTTCTACCCGCTGCCGCAGTCGGCCTACAAGGACATCAAGGCCTTCGGCGAAAACCCCGCAGGCAACGGCCCGTACAAGCTGGCCGAGGGCGGCTGGAAGCACAACGTCGAGGTCGACCTCGTGCCGAACGCCGACTACTCAGGCCCACGCAAGCCGGCCAACGGTGGCGTGACGTTCAAGATCTACAACTCCTTCGACGCCGCCTACACAGACCTGTTGGCCGACAACCTGGACGTGCTTGACCAGGTTCCGCCAAGCGCCCTGCAGAACTACAAGACCGACCTGGGCGACCGTTGGGTCAACCAGGCCTACGCGGGCAACGCCACCATGACGATCCCGAGCTACCTGCCGGAGTTCAAGGGCGAGGCAGGCCAGCTGCGCCGCCAGGCGATCTCCATGGCGATCGACCGCCAGCAGATCATTGACAACATCTTCTTCGGTGCCAAGCAGGTTGCCAAGGACTTCACCTCCCCGGTCCTGGACGGTTACTCCGATTCCCTTCCGGGCAACGAGGTCCTGACCTTCAACGCCGACAAGGCCAAGGAACTCTGGGCCCAGGCCGACAAGATCGATCCGTGGCCGGCCGGCAAGGTCTTCACCATCACCTCGAACATCGATGGCGCGGGCAACAAGGAATACATCACGGCCATGGCCAACCAGATTTCCAACACCCTGGGAATCAAGGCCGAGCTGAACCCGATTCCGACGTTCAAGGAAATGCGCACGCTGGTCGGCGAGAAGAAGCTCACCGGCGCCTCGCGTGCCGGCTGGCAGGCCGACTACCCGTCGCTGTACAACTTCCTTGGCCCGCTCTACGGAACCGGCGCCGGCTCCAACGACGGCGACTACTCGAACCCCGCGTTCGACCAGAAGCTGGCAGAAGGTCTTGCCGCCACCTCCGTCGAGGAAGGCAACAAGATCTTCAACGAGGCCCAGCAGATCCTCCTCGAGGACCTGCCGGTCGTGCCGCTGTGGTACCAGGCGGTCCAGGGCGGCTGGAGCAACAATGTCACCGACGTGAAGTTCGGTTGGAACGGTGTTCCGATCTACAACGCCATCACCGGCAAGTAGCCCACACCACCGCTTGAACTGACACGTGAGAAAGGGGGGCCCGACCCGGGTCCCCCTTCCTTGCGTGAAACGGCAATCAAACGTTCCCCATCTCCCGCAAAAACTTCCTTACAAGGAGTAGTTCCTTGATCGACTCGATCACAACCACAACACCCCCGGTGGCAGCTCCATGATCACGTTCACCCTCAAAAGGATCCTCCAGCTGATCCCGGTGTTCTTCGGGGCCACGTTGCTCGTATATTTCCTCGTCTTTGCCACACCGGGCGATCCGATTGCGGCACTGTCCGGCGGAAAGCCCATGAGCCCGGCCGTTGCGGATGCCCTGCGTGCCCAGTACAACCTTGACCAACCCTTCTGGGTGCAGTACTTCCTCTATCTCAAGAACCTGGTCTCCTTCGACCTCGGACAGACCTTCTCCGGCCAGCAGGTTTCGGACGTCATTGCTCGGGCCATGCCGGTGACCGCACGTCTTGCCGTGATGGCCCTGGCGATCGAAGCCATTTTCGGTGTGGTCTTCGGCGTCTTCGCCGGCCTGAAAAAGGGCAAGCTCTTCGATTCGACCGTCCTGGTCGCCTCGCTGCTGGTCATCGCCGTTCCCACCTTCGTCCTCGGCTTCGTGCTCCAGTTCGTCGTGGGCGTGAAACTTTCCTGGGCCAAACCCACCGTCAGCTCCGGCGCCCCCTGGGGGGACTTGATATTGCCGGCCGTGGTGCTGGGGCTGGTGTCCCTGGCATACGTGATCCGTTTGACCCGCACCTCGATCATGGAGAACAAGAGCGCAGACTACGTGCGCACGGCAACCGCCAAGGGACTGAGCCGGCGCCGCGTGGTCGTGGTCCACATCTTGCGCAACTCACTGATCCCCGTGGTCACCTTTCTGGGAGCCGACCTCGGCTCGCTGATGGGCGGCGCGATCGTCACCGAGGGCATCTTCAACGTCCCCGGCATCGGCAACCTGTTGTACCAAGCCATCCTGAAGGGCGAGAGCGCCACCGTGGTGGCCGTCGTCAGCGTGCTTGTGCTTGTATTTGTTATCGCCAACCTCGTCGTTGATTTGCTCTACGCGTGGCTCGACCCAAGGATCCGCCTTGTCTGAGAACCCAACTCCCGAAATCATTGAACCGGCCGTCCCCGCACCCAAGGTACGCGCCGGAAAAATCTCCAGCCGCCACATCGAGCACTACGTGGCCCCGCTGGCTGAAACCCCGCTACAGTCCGTGGACAAGGTCGACGAGACCGCCGAGCCACTGAGCATGTGGGCGCAGGCCTGGCGATCCCTGCGGACCCAACCGCTGTTCATCATTTCCGCACTGCTCATCATCCTGGTGATCCTGGTGGCGGTCTTCCCGGGTCTCTTTGCCAAGGCAGACCCCACCTTCTGCAAACTGGACTTTGCACGCCAGGGCCCGTCGGCTGGCCACCCGCTGGGCTTCACCTTCCAAGGCTGCGACATCTACTCGCGCGTCATCTACGGCGCCCAGGCCTCGGTTCTGGTCGGACTTTTCACCACGATTGCCGTGCTCATCATCGGCGGCACCTTCGGTGCGCTGGCCGGCTACTACGGAGGCTGGCTCGATGCCGTCCTGGCCCGCATCACCGACATCTTCTTCGCCCTGCCGCTGATCCTTGGCGCCATCATCATCATGCAGCTGCCCGCATTCCGGGAAAACAAGAGCATCTGGACGGTCATCATCACCCTGGCGATCTTTGGCTGGCCGCAAATGGCCCGCATCACCCGGGGAGCGGTCATCGAGGCCAAGAGCGCCGACTACGTCATGGCCTCGCGCTCGCTGGGCCTGTCCAAGTTCAAGACCCTGGTCAAGCACGTGGTGCCCAACTCGCTGGCTCCCATCATCGTGATCGCCACTATTTCGCTGGGCATCTACATCGTTGCCGAGGCGACGCTCTCGTTCCTGGGCTTGGGCCTTCCACCCAGCATCATGAGCTGGGGCAATGACATTGCCAACGCACAGATCTCGCTGCGCAACAATCCGGCAATCCTGATGTGGCCGGCACTCGCGCTGTCCATCACGGTGTTGAGCTTCATCATGCTCGGCGACGCGGTCCGCGATGCGCTCGACCCGAAATCGCGCAAGGGATAGCACCATGAGCCAACTATTGAAGGGACCATCCGTGAACGGGTCATCCGACGAAGAACGCCCACTGCTTGAAATCAGGGACCTGGCCATCACCTTCTCAACCCCCGAGGGGCCGGTCCACGCCGTGCGCAACGGTCGGCTGACCGTGATGCCCGGGGAAACCGTGGCGATCGTGGGGGAGTCGGGTTCCGGAAAGTCCACCACGGCGCTTGCCGCCATCGGGCTGCTGCCGGGCAACGGCAAGGTCACCGGCGGGCAGATCATCTTTGACGGCGAAGACATCACCCATCCCACCGAGGCACGGATCGTTGCGCTGCGCGGCAGCTCCATCGGCATGGTTCCGCAGGATCCCATGTCCAACCTCAACCCGGTGTGGAAAATCGGTTTCCAGGTCAAGGAGACCCTGAAGGCCAACGGCCTGGCCGGAAACAACTCCAAGGAACGCGTCGCCCAGGTCCTCGCCGACGCGGGGCTCCCGAACGCCGCCGCGCGGGCCGGGCAGTACCCCCACGAGTTCTCCGGCGGCATGCGCCAGCGTGCGCTCATTGCCATCGGCCTGGCCTGTCGGCCTCGCCTGCTCATCGCAGACGAGCCCACCAGTGCCCTGGACGTCACCGTGCAGCAGCAGATCCTGGACCACCTGGACACCATGACCAGCGAACTGGGCACCGCGGTGGTGCTGATCACCCATGACCTGGGCCTGGCCGCCGAGCGCGCCGAGAAGATCGTGGTGATGTACAAGGGCCAGGTGGTGGAATCCGGCCCGGCGCTGGAGATCCTGCGCAATCCGGTCCATCCATATACCCAGCGATTGGTTGCCGCGGCGCCGTCCCTGGCCTCCAAGCGGCTGCAGTCCCAACCCACCGAAGTCGCCGAGGACATCAACGCGGTGGTCAGGACCGAACATGTGGTTGCAGGTGACGACATCCTGCAGGTCAAGGACCTGACCAAGGTCTTCAAGATCCGCCGGGGCCTGGGCCGCAGCGACGACTTCACCGCGGTGGACAACGTGTCCTTCTCGGTCAAGCGCGGCACCACCACGGCCATCGTGGGGGAGTCCGGTTCCGGCAAGTCGACTGTCGCCCAGATGGTCTTGAACCTGCTCAAGCCCACCAGTGGATCCATCACGTTCGATGGACAGGTGATGACCAATCGCAGCGAGAACCAGCTGTTCAAGTTCCGCCGCCGCGTGCAGCCGATCTTCCAGGACCCCTACGGGTCCCTGGACCCGATGTACAGCATCTACCGGACCATCGAGGAGCCGCTGCGTATCCACGGCATCGGGGATGCCAAGACCAGGCAAACCAGGGTCAAGGAATTGCTCGAGCATGTCGCGATGCCCTCCTCCACGATGCACAGGTTCCCCAACGAGCTCTCGGGCGGGCAACGCCAACGCATTGCCATTGCCCGGGCGCTGGCGTTGAATCCCGAGGTGATCATCTGCGACGAGGCTGTCTCGGCACTGGATGTGCTGGTGCAGGCGCAGATCCTGAACCTGCTCAGCAGCTTGCAGGAAGAACTGAACCTGACGTACCTGTTCATCACCCACGACCTGGCGGTGGTGCGCCAGATCGCAGACGATGTCTGCGTCATGGAACATGGGCGGATCGTTGAGCACTCGACAACCGACGAGGTCTTCAACAATCCCCAGAGCGAGTACACCAAGAACCTGCTTCGGGCGATTCCCGGAGCCACGTTGATGCTTTAGGGAACGTTGGATCCCAATGATAATTGGGAATTGATATGCAAAAAGTGGAGGGGTAAGCCAAAAGGCTTGCCCCTCCACTGGCTTATCACAATGGTTTAGTGGCGGGCAGTCGGTGCCGGGCCGAACGTCATGTTGGGCGATGTTTCCAAACTGTTATAAATCCAGCCACACCACATGCGGCTACTTGCGAGTAGTAATTGGCGAAGTTCAATGTGAAGCAGATCCTTGAGTTTTCGCGGCTGTAGCGCCCATCACGTTTGCGGGCGCCCCCGGGGTGGCTTTGGCCACCGTGTTGCGGCCCGAATGACACACCAAATATGAAGCGGTGTTTTTATATCCAAGCGGAGCAATCGCGGCTATGGTTCTAGATTGTGGGGCATCGCACACTGCATGGACCGCATTCGAGCGAAAGCTCGGTTACATGAAGCTCAAGCTAATTAGGAGGAGAAATGCGTGTTCAGCGTATTTCCAAGGCTGTTGCAGTTGGTGCTGCGCTCGCACTGGCACTGACTGCGTGTGCGCCGGGTGGCGGAAACGCCCCCAGCGAATCGGCTACGACGTCTGCAACCAGCAGCGGCACCAACACCGTCGAACCGGCAAACTCGGGTCTCGCCGATCTTGGCGACATCACGACCAAGGACGGTGAAATCAAGGTCACTGTCGGCGCCCCTGAATTCATTGGTTACAACACCAACACCCCGCAGACCTACTCCACCTACAACTCCGCCATCGTGGACCGGGTGCTCGCCGGGTTCTCATACTTCGGCACCGATGGGGCGATCTACCCCAACAAGGAGCTGGTCTCCTATGAGAAGACCAGCGACGATCCGTTGACCATCAAGTACACGATCAACCCGGATGCGAAGTGGTCCGACGGAACCCAGATCACCACCGCGGACGCCGTGCTGGCCTGGGCCACGCAGAACGCGAACATGAAGAACGCCAAGGGCAAGCAGCTCTTCGACTCGGTCTCCGCCGACCTGGGCGACACCGTCCCGAAGGGCCCGGAGGGCGCAGCGGATTCCAAGGAATTCACCGTCACCTTCAAGAACCCCGATCCGGACTGGCAGATCCAGAGCTGGATGGGTGCCCCGGCACACGTCGTGGCCAAGCAGGGCGGCATGTCCACCGCGGAGTTCGTTGACGCGGTCCGCGCCGGCGATGCCAAGGCAATCACCAAGGCCGCCGAGTTCTGGAACACCGGCTGGACCACCAAGCCCGGAACCCTGCCGGACGCGGAGCTGATTCCGTCCTCGGGCCCGTACAAGCTCAAGAGCTGGAGCGCCGGACAGTCGGTGACCCTTGAAGCCAACGAGAACTACTACGGCACCCCGGCAGCAACCAAGACGCTGACCTTCCGCTTCATCGATGACGGCGCAATGGTCCAGGCACTGCAGAACAAGGACCTCGACGTCATTGCTCCGCAGCCGACCGTTGACACGCTGGCACAGCTCAAGGCCCTGGGCGACGCGGTGAACATCCAGCAGGGCGACACCCTGACCTGGGAGCACCTGGACTTCAACTTCCGCGACAAGGCCGTCTTCAAGGATTCCCTGGAACTGCGCCAGGCGTTCGCGATGTGCGTTCCACGCCAGGAAATCGTTGACAACCTGATCAAGCCGCTGAACCCGGAGGCCAAGGTGCTCAATGCACGCGAGGTCTTCCCGTTCCAGGACACCTATGACGAGGTCGTCTCGGCTTCCTACGACGGACGCTACGACGCGGTGGACATTGCCGGCGCCAAGAAGATCCTCGAGGAGCAGAACGCAGTGGGCACCAAGGTGCGCATCGGCTACTCGGCTCCGAACCCGCGCCGCACCGACGAAGTCGCCATGATCCAGTCCTCCTGCAAGGAGGCGGGCTTCGAAGTCGTTGACGCCGGCGACCCGAAGTTCTTTGCACCGGGCGGAACCCAGGAACGCGGCGACTACGACGTAGCACTGTTCGCCTGGGCCGGTTCCGGCCAGATCACCTCGGGCCAGAACATCTATGGCACGGGCAAGCCGCAGAACTACACCGAGTTCTCCAACAAGGATGTCGACGCCGCGTGGGAGCGCCTGGCAACCTCGATGGACCCGGCCGTGCACCTTGCCGAGACCAAGAACATCGAGAAGCTGCTGTGGGACAACCTCTTCGGCATCCCGGTGTTCGCGCACCCAGGACTGTCCGCCTCCTCGGCTGACGTCAAGAACGTGCGTCACACCGCCACCCAGTCGCAGATCGTCTGGAACGCAGAGCAGTGGGTACGCGCTGAGTAATTGCCCACCGGCAATACCAGCGTCTTAGTGTGGGGTCCGGCATACCAGCCGGACCCCACACGCCCTTGTTAGCAACCCTTTCGAGGGCACTCAAGACGGAAAGGCAAGAACCGCGCAGTGCTGAAATTTATCCTCAAGAGGCTGGGAGCCTCCATCGGCATCCTGTTTGCCGCATCCTTCCTCCTGTACGTGCTGGTGATCAACTCCGGGGACCCGCTGTCGGACCTCCGCGAATCGATCGCCGACAACCGCGACTACCTGATGCAGCAACGCAGCGACTACATGAACCTGGACATGCCCTGGTTCCAGCGCTACTGGACCTGGCTCGTGGGCGTGGGCGGTTGCTTCGCCCTCAAATGCGACCTGGGAACGAACATCCAGGGCATCGAGGTCACCGGGCTGCTGGGTGCCGCGGCGTCCTCCACATTGCGCCTGGTCGTGCTGGCCACCGTGCTGGCAGCCATCGCCGGCATTGCCGTCGGCGTCCTGTCGGCCATCCGCCAATATTCAGGCCTCGACTACGGCGTCACCTTCCTGACCTTCCTCTTCTTCTCGCTGCCGGTCTTCTGGGCGGCGGTGATGCTCAAGGAATACATGGCCATCGGCTACAACGACTGGATGAAGGACCCCTCGTTCTCCACGGTCCAAATCGTGTTGATCGCCCTGCTCTTCGGCTTCCTGATGCAGGTGTTCCTCGCCGGGAGCATACGCCGGCGGCTGGCCACCTTCGCCGTCTCCGCGGCCTTCGTCGCCGTCGTGATCCCCTACCTGCTGTGGCTGAACTTCTTCCGCTACCCGCAGCTGGGCCCGGCCGCCATCGTGGTCCTTTCCCTGGCTGTGGCGCTGAGCGGAACCGCGATGTCGGTGGGGATCCGCAACAAGTTGGTCCTCTACCCCGCACTGGTCACGGTGGGCCTGGGCCTGGTCATGTACTACGCGACCTTCTCGCTGCTGAAAGAACCCAACACCTGGGTGCTGATCGTCGGGGGCATCCTCTCCGTGGCGGTACCCGGAGCCATCGGCCACTTCATGGGCGGGCGCCTGCGCAAGACCGCGATGACCGTCAGTGCACTGACCGGGCTGGCCTTCGGCGGGTTGACGGTCATTGACCACATCTTCCGCGCCTGGCCCGGATTCCTGGCCCTGAAGCCCCGGCCCATCGGCACCATCGGATCCCAAACCCCGAACTTCACCGGGGACTTCTGGGAGACCTTCCTGGACCGCGGCGCGCAGCTGCTGCTGCCCACGCTGCTGCTGGCAATCATTTCGCTCGCGTCGTACTCGCGCTACACACGTGCCTCGATGCTGGAGGTCGGGCAGCAGGACTACATCCGCACGGCCCGCTCCAAGGGCCTGAGCGAACGCACCGTGATCTTCCGCCACGCGTTCCGCAACGCGCTGATCCCCATCGCCACCATCGCGGCATTCGACTTCGCCGGGCTGATCGGCGGCGCGGTGATCACCGAGACGGTGTTCGGCTGGAAGGGCATGGGCCAAATGTTCACCACCGGGCTGCATGCCGTGGACCCCGCACCGGTCATGGCATTCTTCCTGGTTACCGGAACCGCGGCCGTCCTGTTCAACATGCTGGCCGACATCTTCTACGCGTTGCTCGACCCGAGGATCCGGGTATGAGCGAGATCAAGGACAACGAGGAACTACGAGGTCCATCGAGCATGAAATCTGATATCGAACCCGACGAGCAGGAACTTGTCTCATTGGTTGAGGTCGAGGACGCGGAACTGGCCCGCAAGTCCAGCCAGTCCAAGAGCCAGGGCCAACTGGTCCGCCGGCGTTTCCTGAACCACAAGGCAGCCATGATCTCCACCGTGGTGCTCGTGGTCATCACGCTCACGGCATTCACCTCCATCGGATTTGCCGGCATACCGGGTTGGTGGGGACAGAGCTACCTGAAGTCCTCTTCCGTGGTCAACGGCGGGGCACCCACGTTGAGCCTGTGGCCTTCTTGGCTCGGCGGGCCCGGGTTCGCCATCGGGGACCACCCCTTCGGGCAGGACAACACCGGCAAGGACTACTTCGCCCTGGTGATGCGCGGGACGCAGAAATCCATCATCATCGCGGTGACCGTCGGAGCGCTGTCAACCTTCATCGGAGCGATCATCGGCGCCGTGGCCGGATACTTCCGCGGCTGGGTCGACGAGGTCCTGATGCGGTTGACCGACCTGTTCATCGTCATTCCGCTGCTGGTGCTGGCCGCCGTGCTGGGCCAGTTGGCCGGCTCCAAGCTGGGTGGCTCCATCTTCGCCCTGGCCCTGGTGCTGGGCTTGCTGACCTGGACCGGACTGGCACGCCTGGTGCGCGGCGAGATCCTCTCGTTGCGCGAGCGCGAATACGTCGCCGCGGCCCAGGCCATGGGCTCGAAGACCTCCCGGGTGATCTTCAAGCACCTCTTGCCCAACACGATCGGGGTGATCGTGGTCAACGCGACCTTTGCGATCGCCGGGGCGATCCTGCTGGAAACCTCGCTGTCCTTCCTGGGCTTCGGGGTCAAGGCCCCCGAGTCCTCGCTGGGCCTGCTGATCAGCCAGTACCAAAACGCATTCACCAACCGGCCCTGGCTGTTCTGGTGGCCGGGCATGCTGATCGTGGCGATCGCGTTGAGCGTGAACTTCCTGGGCGACGGGCTGCGCGATGCCTTTGACCCGCGCCAGACCAAGAAGACCCGGCGCCGCACGAAGAAGGAAGAGGTATCCGAATGAGCATCCCCACGGCACATGCCGGCGAAACCGCAACCGCCCTGAGCTTCCAGAACCTTTCCGTTTCCTTCGAGACCGAGTTCTCCGACGTGCATGCGGTCAAGGGCCTGTCCCTTGAGGTGTACCCGGGGGAGGTCGTGGCCCTGGTGGGTGAATCGGGTTCGGGGAAATCCGTGACCTCCACGGCCGCCATCGGGCTGCTTCCGCCCAACGCCTACATCACCGGCAAGGCCCTGGTGGGCGGCGTCAACGTGGTGGGCCTGGCCGAGAGCAAGATGCGCAAGATGCGCGCCACGGACATCGCCATGGTCTTCCAGGAACCCATGACCGCGCTGAACCCGGTGCTGACCATCGAGCGCCAGCTCACCGAGTCCCTGGAACTGCACGGACTGGCCTACGGCAAGGAAGCGACCAAGCGCGCCATCGAGCTGCTGCAGATGGTCGGGATCCCCGAGCCGCGCAAGCGCGTCAAGCAGTACCCGCACCAGTTCTCCGGCGGCCAGCGCCAGCGCATCGTGATCGCCATGGCGATCTCTTGTGACCCGAAGGTGATCATCGCCGACGAGCCGACCACCGCGCTGGATGTGACGGTGCAGGCCGAGATCCTGGACTTGCTCCGCGAGCTCAAGGACAAGCTGAACACCGGGATCCTGCTGATCACGCACAACATGGGAGTGGTGGCCGACCTGGCCGACCGCGTCGCGGTGATGTTCCGCGGCTCGCTGGTGGAAACCGGCACCGTGGACCAGGTGCTCAACCACCCGGTGCATCCGTATACGCAGAAGCTGCTCTCCTCGGTCCCGCGGCTCGAGGCCGTTGATGTCACCGGGACCTGGGAGCCGGAACCGGCGGAGGTGGTGGACCCGGAGCGCAAGCTGGTCCTCGAGGCCAAGAACCTGGTGCTCGAATACGATATGCGCGGCTCCAAGTTCCGGGCCGTGGACGACGTGTCCTTCGAGCTGGCCCGCGGCCAGATCCTGGGCATCGTGGGGGAGTCGGGCTCCGGCAAGTCCACCGTGGCCAAGGCCGTTTTGGGGCTGCTGCCGGTGGCCTCCGGGGTGCTGGCGGTCCAGGGCACCAACCTGGCCTCGCTGCGGCCCAGGGCCGCCCGTGCCATCCGTGCCAAGATCGGGGTGATCTTCCAGGATCCTGCCGCGTCGCTGAACCCGCGCTTCCCGATCGGCGACTGCATCACCGAGCCGATGGTGGTGCACAAGGTCGGCAACCGTGCCGAGCGCATCAGGCGTGCCGAGGAACTGCTCGACGCGGTGCACCTGCCCAGCTCGGTGATCAACCGCTACCCGCACGAGCTTTCCGGCGGCCAGCGCCAGCGCATCTGCATCGCCCGCGCGCTGACCCTTGACCCGGAACTGCTGATCGCCGACGAGCCGACCAGTGCACTGGATGTCTCGGTGCAGGCAGCGGTGCTGGAGATGATCCAGGAACTGCAGGCCCGCTACGAGTTCGCCTGCTTGTTCGTCAGCCACGATTTGGCCGTGGTGGACCTGCTGGCGCACAACGTGGTGGTCATGAAGGACGGCAAGTCGGTCGAACAGGGACGGGTCTCCGACGTCTTGCATGCCCCGCAGCACGACTACACCCGCCGGCTGCTGGCCGCCGCCCCGGTGCCGGAGCCCCGGGAACAGGCGGTGCGCCGCGAGGCGCGCCGGCTGCTGATGGAGCTGGAAAACCCGGACAGCTGAGGTTCTGCACACGACAAAGGCCGGGAAACCAAGCAACTTGGTTTCCCGGCCTTTGCGCTGCCCGCGAGGCGGGGCCTGGGGTGAAACTTCGGGAGCCTAGGCAAGCTCCATGATGAATTCCTTCACGACCGCGGCGCGGGCGTTGGAGAAGTCGGCTGCCTCGTCAATGACCTTGAAACCACGTCGTTCCAGGACCTTGATGGAGCCGATATTGTCCTGCGGGACGCGGGCACGCAACGGCCGGGTCGAGTACTCGGCGAGGAACGCATCCACGGCGGAGGTGGTGATGCCCTGGCCCCAGAAGCGGCTTGCCGTCCAGAAGCTGATTTCCGGAACCGCTTCGTTTTCGAACACCAGGATGGAGCCGGCAACCTCGCCGTTGTGCTCGATGGTGCGCACGATGACCTTGGGGTCGTTGGTGATCAATCCCCAGTGGTGGTCGAAAACCCCGCGGTCGGCCGGGTTCCGGGCGGTGAAGGCGGCCATGAGGTTGGCTTCGGGGTCCTGCTGGTGTTCGAAGAACTGATCCAGGTCTTCGGGCTGCAAAGGCCGTAGATGCACGGTCACTGCCTCTCTAGTTGTGATGGTCGTCTATGTCCTAGCCTACCCGGGTGAACAGGGCGGATGCCGCCATCTGGTTCAGCAGTTTGCGCAGGCCCGCCTTGGAGGTGCGCGGGGAGTGCGCCGAATGCGCGGTGGAGTTCAGCAAACCGAAGGCCGCGTGGGCCCGGAAGCGGATGACGGCGTTGGTTTCCTCGGGGTGGATCTGGTGCAGTTGTTCGGTCCACAGGGCGATGTAGGCGCGCTGGAGCTTGCGCACCAATTGCAGCTCCGCGGCCGGCAGCGTCACCAGGTGGCGGTCCTGGACCTGGATGATGTCGGGACGGGCCAGAGCAAAATCGGTGTGGAAGGCGATCAGCCGCCGGAGGATGTCCTCGGCTCCGCCTCCGGCCGCGGTGACCTTCTGCCCGCCGTCGAGCATGTCCTGGCTGACGCCCACCAACAGGGCAATGAGGACCGCGGGCTTTCCGGAAAAGTGCCGGTAGACCGCCGGGCCGCTGATTCCGCAGGCCGCCCCGAGGTCCTCAAGCGACACCCCGGCATAGCCGTGGATGGCAAAGAGCCTGGTGGCCTCGGCCAAGAGGTCTTCGCGTCGTTGTGCCTTGGCGCGGTCGCGATCGGTCGCAGCCGGGTCCTTGCCGTGTGCCTTCACGCCTTCACCGCTCCTTCCTGCCAAGGTCCCGCGAGCCGGCGAAAGCCGGGCGGTTCTTGGTGCTCCTGGGACACTGGACAAGTGTGCCTTACGCCACTAGCCTCGAACTCAGTTAATGATCACTAACAATACGTGGTCGCCGGACAAAGCCCAAGCGGCCCGTAACCGCGGACCGGACGGGCGCGCAGGACCGGCCGGCCGGCGCCGGCAACACGCGGCCAGCGGACCGACAACCGGCAATCCCGCATCCATGCCTACCAGCGAAAGGGGCACCGGGGAAAATGATCAACCTGGAACTCAACGAGGACTACAAGGAACTGGCCAGGACGGTGCGCGAGTTCGCCACCGAGGTCGTCGCCCCGGTCTCGGCCAAGCACGACGCAGCACATTCCTTCCCCTACGATGTCATGTCCCAGATGGGCCAGATGGGCCTGTTCGGGCTGCCCTTTTCCGAGGAATACGGTGGCATGGGCGGGGACTACTTCGCCCTGTCCCTGGCCATCGAGGAACTGGCCCGGGTTGACCAGTCGGTGGCCATCACCCTGGAGGCAGGGGTTTCCCTGGGGGCCATGCCGATCCACCGCTTCGGGACCCAGACGCAGAAGGAACGCTGGCTTCCGGCCCTGTGCTCCGGGTCCGAGCTGGCCGGGTTCGGCCTGACCGAATCCGATGCCGGCTCCGATGCCGGCGGCACCGCGACCACAGCGGCCCTGGCGGATGGAACCTGGACGATCAACGGCTCCAAGGAATTCATCACGAACTCCGGCACCGACATCTCCACCCTGGTCACCGTCACCGCAGTCACCGGGACCCGACAGAAGCCCGACGGAACCACCGCCAAGGAAATCTCCACCATCCTGGTGCCGCGCGACACCCCCGGCTACACCGTGGAGAAGGCCTACGACAAGGTCGGCTGGCGTGCCTCGGACACCCACCCGCTGAGGTTCGAGGACGCGCAGGTCCCCGAGGAGAACCTGCTGGGGGAGCGCGGGCGCGGCTACGCGAACTTCCTGTCCATCCTCGATGAGGGACGCATCGCCATTGCGGCGCTGGGCACCGGGGCCGCCCAGGGCTGCCTGGACGAGGCCACCGCCTATGCCAAGACCCGGACGACCTTCGGGAAGTCCATCGGATCGAACCAGGGCATCTCCTTCAAGATCGCGCGCATGGCCGCCCGCGTGCACACCTCGCGGCTTGCCTACTATGCGGCGGCAGCCAAGATGCTCGCGGGCCAGGACTTCAAGACCGAGGCCGCGATCGCCAAGCTGGTGGCCGGCGAGGCGGCCATGGACAACGCCCGGGACGCCACGCAGATCTTCGGCGGCTACGGGTTCATGAACGAATCCCTGGTGGCCAGGCACTACCGGGACTCGAAGATCCTGGAAATCGGCGAGGGCACCACCGAGGTCCAGCTGCTGCTGATCGCCCGCTCCCTGGGACTCCAAGGCGAATCCGGGACGCACGGGGCGAAAAGTTTGTAGGATACGAGAACAAGAGACCTCCAGGGGTTGCCTCGGCCGGCCGGCACACCGGCGCGGTGCAGGCCGAAGCGAACCGCAATGAACCGATCGGATGCGTGATGGCCATGGCCGAGCAGGGCGACGTACACGAAATCCACCAGCGTGGCCTGTACTTCGAGGAACTGGAGGCCGACGCGGTCTATGTGCACTCGCCCGGGCGCACCATGACCGAGGCGGACAACGTCCTGTTCACCACCATGAGCATGAACACCCAGGCCTTGCACCTGGACGCCGCCTACGCGGCCACCCAGCCCTTCGGCCGCCGGGTCATGAACTCGATGTTCACCTTGGCCACCATGGTGGGCCAGTCGGTGGCGCAGCTGACCCAGGGCACGCTGATGGGCCAGCTGGGGCTGACCGACGTGCGCTTCCCGCACCCGCTGTTCCCGGGGGACACCCTCTACACCCAGACGCACATCGTTGATTTGCGTCCCTCGAACTCCCGGCCCGGGCTCGGGGTGGCGACCTTCGCCCACGTGGGCCGGAACCAGGACGGCATCACCGTGGCCGAGGCGACCCGGGTGTGCCTGATGTTCACCCGCGAGGCCCACGAGAAGCTTCGCAACGGGTCCTTCGGCGTGGACGACTGGCTCTAGGCACAGTCAGCCACGCGGGCCCTTCCAGATGTAGCGCCGTTCGGGGCGCCCGGAACCGTAGCGCAGGTTCACCTGCGCCGCACCGATCTCGTTGAGGTACTCCAGGTAGCGCCGCGCGCTGACCCGGGACAGGCCCAGCAGCTCCCCGACTTCGAGGGCCGAGAAATCGGCCTCGGAAGAACTCAGGGTGGACTGAACCCTGTTCATGGTCTCGGGTCCGCACCCCTTGGGCAGTGGCTTGTCGGATCCCGCCATGCCGAACACGGCATCCACGTCCGACTGCTCGGCGGTGTCGACGGACTCCAGCGATCGGTAGGTGCGCCGGTAGTGCTCCAGCCTTTGGTGCAGGTCCTCCTGCGTGAACGGCTTCATGAGGTAGTGCACGATGCCCCCGCGCAGGGCCCTGCGCACGGTGTCGGCCTCGCGGGCGGCACTGATCACCAGCACGTCCAAATCCGGGACCGCGGCGCGCAACTGGCCCAGCAGCTCCAAACCGGAGATGTCGGGAAGATGGATGTCCAGCAAGACCAGGTCGGGGGTGATGCGGGCTGCCTCTACGAGGGCCTGGGCCCCGTTGCGTGCCACCCCCGCGACCTCGAAGCCGGGCATCTGGGCCACGAACCCGGAATGGATCCGGGCAACCATGAAATCGTCGTCGACGATCAGGACCTTGATCATGACTGTCCCTTCTTCCCGAGGTGGGCAGTGAAAACGGCTCCCTGGTCATTGGCCACGGTGACGTCGCCCCCGCGCCGCAGGCACACCAGACGCGTCAAGGCCAGGCCGAATCCGCGGCCGGCCGCGGACGCTGAGGTCTTGGTGCTATAGCCCTGGACAAAGATCTTGCCGATGTCCAGCGATTCGATGCCCGCGCCGGAGTCGTGCACCCGCACGGTGACGGTGTTCGCGTCTTCCGACAGGCGCATGCGAACGCGGCCGTCGGGAAGGCCGGCCACGGCATCGATGGCGTTGTCCACCAGGTTGCCGACCACCGTGGTCAGGTCCCGGGACAGGGTCTCGTCGACACGGCCAAGCCGTGAACCGGGGTCAAGGTCGATGCCCACGCCCCGTTCGGAGGCCAGCGCGGACTTGGCAATGAGCAGGGCGGCGACCGTGGGATCGGCGATCCGGGTGGTGACGTCATCGAGCAGGCGGGTGCGGCTGAAACTGACCCCGTCAACGTAGGAGACCACTTCGTCGTATTCCTCCAGCTGGATCAGCCCGGAGATGGTGTGCAGCTGGTTGGCGAACTCGTGGGTTTGCGCACGCAGCGTCTCGGTCGTCATCCGGGTGGCACCGAGTTCCTTTTCCAGCGTGGTCAACTCGGTGCGGTCCCGCAGCGTGGTCACCGACCCGACCACCCGGCCGTGGGATTCCATGGGCTGGCGGTTGAGCACCACCAGGCGCTCGCCGACCAGCACCAGCCGGTCGGCATCCCGCTGCTTCATGGTCAGCACCTCGCGCAAGGGAGGTTCGATGGACAGTTCGGTCAGCGTGCGGCCCTCGCAGTCATCGGGCCAGCCCAGCAGCTGGCGTGCCGCGTCGTTGGCCAGCGTAATGCGTTCACGCAGGTCGATGGCCACGACACCCTCCTTCACGCCGTGCAGGATCGCATCGCGGTGCTCGACCAATCCGGTGATTTCCTCCGGTTCCAGGCCCAGGGTCTGGCGCTTGACCCTGCGCGAGAGCAGCAGCGACCCAACGGTTCCCAGGGCCACGGAGACCCCCAGATAGACCAAGAGGTTGGGGGTTGCCTCCAGGAGGCGTTCGAATATCGACGGATAGGTCCGGCCCACCACCGCGATGCCCACGAGTTTTCCGCTGTCGGCCAGCACCGGGACGTGGGCCTCGAGCATCTTGATGCCGCTTCTCACCGTTGCTCCGGTCCAGGCCCGGCCCCGGAGTACCGTGGACTCGCCCAGCGGGAACGGCTCCCCGAGCAGGGAGGGATCCGATGATGTCACCACGATGCCCTGGGCGTTGGCCAGCAGGGACTCGCCACTTCCGGACACCGACCGCACCGATTCGGCGATGGCGGGAAGCGTTGCCCCGTAGCGGGGCCTGGCCTCCGGCAGCAGGGCCCGCACCACCGGGATCGCGGCAAGGTTCTCGGCCGCGGACAGCGAACGCCGGGACTCGACACGTTCAAAGGTCTGTGTGGACTGGGCCAGGGACATTGACAGCACCCCGGCCAGCACGGCCAGCAGGATCAGCAATTGCAGGCCAAGGAACTGCCCGGCAAGGGACAGCTTCGTGGTGCGGCCAAAGCGTGGGCCAAGGGTTTGCCTGGACACCTGCGGTCCTTTCCGTGCCCGGCAGGTCGGGGCGCCGATCGCCCGATCCGTCACGTGCCGGCCGGGAGAACTCTACCGAAGGCACGCCCGGTCACCGAATGTGAGCGTGAACACAATGAACACAACTTTCTTTGCGAACACAAGAATTGGTCCGCGGCCAAGGCGTCCTAATGTGGTCCACATCATTCATTCGTATTTGGGATTGGAATCACCATGGCACCTTCAAAGTTCCTTCGCCTGGCAGCCGTCGCCGCCGGCCTGATGCTCGCCGCCACCGGCTGCGGGGTGACCGGCACCGACGCCGGGACCTCGGGCAGCGCCTCGGCATCCGGCCCGGTCACGGGCCTGCGCATCATGGTCCCCAACAGCCCCGGCGGCGGCTACGACACCACCGCCCGGGTCGGTGCGAAGGTCATGGAGGAAACCGGCATTGCCAAGTCGGTTGAGGTCTTCAACCTTGCCGGCGCCGGCGGCACCGTGGGCCTGGCCCGCATCGTGAACGAAAAGGGCAATGCCGACCTGGGGATGCTGATGGGCCTGGGCGTTGTCGGTGCGAGCTACACCAACGACACCGCCGCACGGCTGACCGACACCACCCCCATCGCACGCCTCATCCAGGAGCCGGGCGCCATCATGGTTTCCAAGGACTCCCCGTACAAGACCATCGATGACCTGGTCGCGGCCTGGAAGAAGGATCCCTCCAAGGTCGCCGTTGGCGGAGGCTCCTCCCCGGGCGGCCCGGACCACCTGCTCCCGATGCAGCTGGCACAGGCCGTGGGCATCGACCCGACCAAGGTCAACTTCGTTTCCTACGACGGCGGCGGCGACCTGCTGCCCGCCATCCTGGGCAACAAGCTGGGCTTTGCGGCATCGGGCGCCGGCGAGTTCCTGAAGCAGATCGAATCCGGGGACGTGCGCGTCCTGGCCACCTCCGGTGCCGAGCGCCTGGAGGGCGTTGACGCCCCCACCCTGAAGGAATCGAACATCGACCTCGAATTCAGCAACTGGCGCGGCCTGGTGGCCCCGCCGGAGATCAGCGACGAGGCCAAGGCCCGCTGGATCGCCACGCTGGAGAAGATGCACGGCACGGAGGAATGGAAGAAGGCCCTGAAGGACAACGGCTGGACCGACGCATTCATCACCGGGGATGAGTTCTCCACCTTCCTGCACGATCAGGACAAGCGGGTTTCCGACGTCCTGACGGCACTTGGTTTGGCATGAAACCAGTAGCCGCATGGCTCAAGGGCCGTTCCGAGCTGGGCTTCGCGGCCCTGCTCGGGGCGGTCGGGGCCATTGTGCTGGTCGACGCCATCGGACTGAAGGTGCCCTACCAGCAGTCCGACGGCCTGGGACCCAAGACGGTTCCCTACATTGTCGCCACCCTGCTTCTGGTCTGTGCCGTCATGCTGGCCATCAATGTTCTGCGCGGCGGGGCGGCTGAGCCCGAGGACGGCGAGGACATCGAGATCGGGACCCCCATCGACTGGAAGACCGTGGTGCCCCTGGGCCTGGTGTTCATCACCAACATCATCTTCATTGACACGCTCGGCTGGGTCATTTCCGGAACCATCCTCTTCTGGGGCAGCGTCTTGGCACTGGGCAGCCGCAACTACATCCGCGACGGACTGATTTCCGTGGCCCTGGCCGTGGGCACGTTCTACGGCTTCTATCTGGGGCTTGGCATCCACCTGCCTGCCGGCCTGCTCAAGGGAGTGCTGTAAGTGGATACATTCAACATGCTGATGCAGGGGTTCTCCACCGCGGTTACCCCCATCAACCTGCTCTTCGCCGTGATCGGCGTGCTGCTGGGCACCGCGGTCGGCGTGCTGCCGGGCATCGGACCTGCCATGGCCATCGCGCTGCTGCTGCCGGTGACGTACGGGATGGAACCCACGGCCGCGATGATCATGTTCGCCGGGATCTACTACGGCGGCATGTACGGCGGCTCGACAACCTCGATCCTCCTCAACACCCCGGGCGAATCCTCGACGGTCATCACCGCCATCGAGGGCCACAAAATGGCCAAGGCCGGACGCGCCGCCCAGGCACTGGCCACGGCAGCCATCGGGTCCTTCGTTGCCGGCACGATCGGCACCGCGCTGCTGGCCACCATCGCACCGTGGGTCGTGAAGTTTGCCGTGTCCCTGGGCAACCCCAGCTACCTGGCGATCATGCTGCTGGCGTTGATCGCCGTGACGGCCGTCCTGGGCAGCTCCAAGCTGCGCGGCTTTGCCTCGCTGGGACTCGGCTTGGCCATTGGCCTGGTCGGCATGGATCCGGTCAGCGGGCAGGGCCGGTTGATCTTTGGCCAGCCTCTGCTCACCGACGGTTTGGACATCGTGGTGGTCGCCGTGGCCATCTTCGCCATCGGCGAGGCCCTGTGGATCGCCGCGCACCTGCGCAAGACCAGCAGCCACACGATTCCCGTGGGACGCCCGTGGATGGGCAAGTCCGATTGGAAGAGGTCCTGGAAGCCGTGGCTGCGCGGAACCGCCTTCGGATTCCCGTTCGGCGCCCTGCCTGCGGGCGGCGCGGAGATCCCCACCTTCCTGTCCTACGTCACCGAGAAGAAGCTTTCCAAGCACCCGGAGGAATTCGGGCACGGTGCCATCGAAGGTGTCGCGGGTCCCGAAGCGGCAAACAACGCCGCCGCGGCCGGTACGCTGACCCCCATGTTGGCCCTTGGCCTGCCGACCAACGCCACCGCCGCGGTCATGCTCTTGGCGCTGATGCAATTCGGCATCCAGCCAGGCCCGCTGCTCTTCGAGGAGGAGCCGGTGCTGGTCTGGGCGCTGATCGCCAGCCTGTTCATCGGCAACGCGCTGCTGCTGCTGATCAACCTCCCCATGGCACCGCTGTGGGCCAAGCTGCTGCAGCTGCCGCGACCGTACCTCTACGCGGGCATCTTGTTCTTTGCGACGCTGGGTGCCTACGCGGTGAACAAGCAGGCCTTCGACCTGGTCTTGCTGCTGGTGCTGGGCCTGCTGGGCTTTGCAATGCGCCGCTTCGGCATCCCGGTGCTGCCGCTCATCATCGGCGTGATCCTTGGCCCGCGGGCCGAGGCACAATTGCGCAAGTCCCTGCAGCTGAGCTCCGGCGACCCGGCGGGACTGTTCAGCGAACCTGTCGCCGTGGCCGCCTACCTGATCATTGCCTTGGTCCTGCTCTGGCCGCTGGCCAACATGGTGCTTCGCCGCATGTTCCCCAAGACGGCGTTGGGCTTCGATAGCCTCGTGGAGCCCGCATTCGCGGAACCCGAAGCCAACGAGGCTGTTGCCGGGCAAACCGGGGCGAACGCGATTCCCCAGGCCGGAGACGTGCCGGCCGACGAGCACCACGACACCGGCAACGGTTCTCGACCGCGCAGTTAGCAAGATGCTCCACCGCAAGGTGCGGCCCGCGTATCCCGGCTTGCGAAGGGAAACGCGGGCCACACCTGCTTAAGGCCCCGGAGCGGACCCGGTGGTGCTGGTCACCGGAACCGCCCGCCCATTGGTGAGCCACAGCAACAGCGGACATAATGGGTCAGGTGAACATCGCGCAGTTTTCCACCCAGACCCAGGCCACGGCATTCACCGCCCCGAGCCCCGGAACGATCCGACGCATCACGCTGATCGGATCCACCGGGTCCATCGGCACCCAGGGCCTTGAGGTCATTGCCTCGGCTCCCGACCGCTTCGCCGTCGCCGCGCTTTCGGGCGGGCACAACCTCGCGCTGTTGGCCGCCCAGGCCGTGGCCACCTTGGCCCCGGCGGTGGGCTGCGCACACCCTGACATCGATGCGCTGGCCGCGGCCATCGGCCAGGCGGCAGATGCCGCGGGCGTGCCCGGGTACGCCCCGCAACTTTTCGCCGGCGCGCATGCGGCCACCGAGATCGCCCGCTTCCCGGACGCCGACGTGGTGCTCAACGGCATCACCGGGTCCATCGGACTGGCACCCACGCTGGCCGCGCTGAATGCGGGCCACCTGCTGGCCCTGGCCAACAAGGAATCGCTGATCGTCGGCGGGCAGCTGGTCAAGGCCGCCGCCGCGCCGGGGCAGCTGGTGCCGGTGGATTCCGAGCACTCCGCGCTGGCCCAGGCGCTGCGTGCCGGCACCCCGGACGAGGTCCGCAAGCTCATCGTCACCGCCTCGGGAGGCCCCTTCCGCGGCTGGTCCGCCGAGGCGCTGCGCTCTGTCACCCCCGCCCAGGCGCTCGCGCACCCCACCTGGGACATGGGCAAGGTGATCACCACCAACTCCGCGACCATGGTCAACAAGGCCCTGGAGGTCATCGAGGCGCACCTGCTCTTCGACGTGCCGCTGGAACGCATCGAGGCCGTGGTGCACCCCCAATCCATCGTGCACTCCATGGTGGAGTTCATCGACGGCTCCACCATCGCCCAGGCTTCCCCGCCGGACATGGCCCTGCCCATCGCCCTGGGCATCGGCTGGCCGCACCGGGTGCCGGGCTCGGCCACGCCGTGCGACTGGTCCACCGCCGCGTCCTGGACCTTCGAGCCGCTGGACGAGGAGGCCTTCGGCGCGATCAGGCTGGCCAAGGCCGCCTCCGCAGCCTCGCCCACGCACATGGCCGTGTACAACGCGGTGAACGAGGAGGCCGTGGAGGCCTTCCACGCCGGGGCCATCCGCTTCACCGATATCGTCGAGACCATAGAGGCGATCCTGGAAACCTACACCCCCGAAGCCGGGGCACCGACCCTTCAGACGGTGCTGGCCGCCGAGACCTGGGCACGATCCGCCGCCGCCAAACGTTTGGAATCACTGTGAGCATCCTTCTTTTCATCCTCGGCGTGCTGGTCATGGTCGTCGCCGTCGGCGTGTCCATCGGCCTGCACGAGGTCGGGCACCTGATCCCGGCCAAGCGCTTTGGCGTGCGCGTGCCCCAGTACATGATCGGCTTCGGCAAGACGATGTGGTCCTTCAAGCGCGGGGACACCGAATACGGTTTCAAGGCGATCCCGCTGGGCGGCTACATCTCCATGATCGGGATGTACCCGCCGGCGAAGAACAAGGGGGTCGTGGGCGCCACCGACGCCCCGATCCTGCGCAAGTCCTCCACCGGCATGTTCCAGCAGATGGCCGACGAGGCGCGGCACGCGGCGGCCGAGCAGCTGCAGCCCGGCGACGAGAACCGGCTGTTCTACAAGCTTCCGGTCTACAAGCGCATCATCATCATGCTCGGCGGCCCGGTGATGAACCTGCTGATCGGCATCGTGATGATCGGCATCGTCACCGTCGGCTTCGGCCTGCCCACCCAGACCAGCACCGTCGACGAGGTCTACCAGTGCGTGGTGCCCCTGGGTCAGGAAACCACCCGGGACGCGTCGGTCAACAACGGCTGCCTGCCCTCGGACGCACCCGGCCCGGCATATGCAGCGGGCCTGCGTCCCGGGGACACGATCACCTCCTTCGACGGCAAGCCGGTCGGCAACACCGACTGGGTGCCGCTGACCCAGGCCATCCGCGGCCATGCGGGGGAATCGGTCCCGCTGACCTTTGAGCGCGACGGGGAGGAACACTCCACGTCCATCACCCCCTACAAGACCGAGCGCCCGTTGATCAACGATTCCGGCCAGGTCGTCACCGATGCCTCGGGCAAGCGCGAGACCGTCGAGGTCGGCTTCATCGGCATGGGCTCGAAGGTGGAAAGCATCTCCCAGCCGATCTCCTCGGTGCTGCCCGCGGTGGGCACCCAGCTCAAGGGCGTCACCGCCGTGGTGCTCGATTTGCCGGCGCGTGTCGCCGCGGTCGGCAAGGCCGCCTTCACCGATGCCCCGCGCGACCCCAACGGCCCGATCTCCGTGGTGGGCGTGGGACGCATCGCCGGGGAGATCAGCGCGATGGACCAGATCGGGGTGGCGGACAAGGTCGCTTCGATGTTCTCGTTGATCGGCGGGCTGAACATCGCGTTGTTCGTCTTCAACCTGATCCCGCTGCTGCCGCTCGATGGCGGGCACGTGATCGGTGCGCTCTTCGAGTCGGTGCGCCGGTTCTTCGCCAAGCTCCTCAAGCGCCCGGACCCGGGGCCGGTGGACATCGCCAAGATGCTGCCGCTGACCTACGTGGTCGCGGTCGGCATGATGGTCATGGGCGCGGTGCTGATCTACGCCGACATCGTCAAGCCGGTGTCCATTTTCGGCTGACCCGGTCAAGCGACTTGACTCGGCCCCTTGCCCACCCCGACCGGGGTGGGCAAGGGGCCGCTCTTGTTTCCCCGCCTTGCCCCGGGCCGGGAAGGGAGGCCACCGGGCCCAGTCCAAACCGATGCGGAACCGACTCCCATGATTTTTGATGGGAGATCCGCACATCTTGGGACTGGCCGGACCGGCCCGCCGATGAGGTAGCTGGAAGAGCCCGTTGTTCTTGGATGAGTGTGCGCCGAGGGACCGGTCGGTAGCGTTGGAAGCAACAAGAAGATTCAAGCGCGAAGGACCGGGCATGAGCGACTGGACAACAATCACCGCTGCCATCTCAATGGCACTGGGCGGCGACAAGGAGCGCGGGCAAGAACTCCTGATGGACTGCTGGCATGCCACAGGCCCTGATGACCATGCCCATCGATGCATCTTGGCCCACTACCTGGCAGACACCCAGATGGAACTGGACAAGGAAGTCGCCTGGGACCAGACCGCACTTGATGAACACGGCTTCCTGGCGGACGGCGATCTTGCCCCACTCGGCATCGCCTCGGCACAGGGATTGCAGCCATCGCTGCAGCTGAATCTCGCCGATGGGTACCACCGCCAGGGCAGGACCGTTCTTGCCCGGGAGCACCTGGACCAGGGACTGGCGCACGCCGACGCGCTGAACAACGACGGTTACGGAAAGATGATCCTCGCCGGCCTGAACAACCTGGCCCAACGGATAGACGCGCCGGAGCCCACATAGTAGGCAGCAGCCGATGGGTTTGGCCGGGGTGCGGGTCAACCGGCCGCGGCATCGGTGGCGCGCGGGATTCCACGCAATCGAGCCAATTGCCGAGGTTTCCTCCCGCCGCCGTTCAAGATGGATGGCTGCCCAAACCCTATTGCCCGGCTGCCGTGCGCACGTTTCCGGCCAACCGCCAATACCCGAGCGTTCCCGCCGCTGCGTAAACCGCCACCGGGATGAGCACCCAATACCAGGGCGCAGCATTGAATTCCGGTGGGCCGGGCGGCTGCACGTGCGGATCTGCTTGCACCATGGCGTTGTCCAGCCAGGACGAGAACGGAGCAGCCAACGCCACGACATGGCGATGGACGCGTACCATCCCCACGCTTCCGCAACAGCGGACCTGGTGACGAAGGTGTGGATCAGCGAAAAGCCAAGCATGAAGACAGGGAAGGGCGGGGCTACTCCGAGGATTCCCATCCAGGCGAACGAGTCGAGCAGGATGGCGATGACGAACAGCCCAAAGAGCACACCTGCTGCTTTTCCATTGCTGATCATCATGGGCCAGGCACGTCCTGCTCACTGACGATGCGTCGGCATCATGCCTACCGGGCCTCCCGATGTTGTGAATTTATCCTAACCGGCCTTGTCGGGATCGATTTGGAGAGCCACGCCCCCCATGCACCACGCTGCCCTGAACCACTTGTCATTTCCACAGGAATGGGCAGTAGGCTGGCGGCGATGACCTTCATGCCAGCGTCACTGCGTGGGCACGGCCATGGGCCCCTGCCCGGCTTTGTGCTCCTCGGAAGCCTGGCCGCGGCTTTGGTCATCGTCGGCCTGTTGTTGATGCATGGACTGAATCTGCATGGCACGCCCGCAGCCCAACACCAGGGCGTGGTTTCGGCCATTCCCACCGGCATGAACGCTGCCGACCTGAGGCACGGCGAGCCAAATGCGTCCGTCGGCTCCAACGCCGCCGCCTGTGAAGCTTGCGATCACGATGGCCACCACCCGGGAACCGCAGCCGCATGCGTGCTTGCCCTCTTCGTCACGCTCGTGCTGCTCAGGCGCCCTGCGGAAAAGCGCCTTCGGGGGACCTGGCCGACCCGCGCGGCTCCGGCTATGAGCGTCATCGCGAGTAGCCGCCCGCGCACCCCCTCCCTGCACGAGCTTTGCATCAGCCGCACGTGAGGGTGGCTCCGAATGTGCTGGCCGGCCACCGGCGGCCCGAGGCCTGCGGATCCGGCCACCAGCGGACCCGGCCTTGCCCGGGGCATCGGTCCGCGGTGCCCTTCACCCCAGCACACAGAATCCCTCCGCCGGGTTTGGCAGCGCGCCCACGGGTGGACGCCGCCCGGGCCCGGATGCCCAACAACTCTCATCCATAAGGACCATTCCCATGACTTCCACCGTCTCCGCGAAGCGGCGCACACCGCTGTCCGTCTACCTGCTGGCACCGCTGGCCATCGGCTCCCTGGTACTCACCGGGTGTGCCGGCAACACAGCTGAACCCCTGGCAACCACCTCCGCTCCCGCCGCTGATGCCGAGGCCTTCATGGCAGACCACGGCCTCGCCGGGCTCAATGCGCGCCAAGTGATCGACCGACTGGATTCCCTGCCCGTGGAGCAGCGCCCGCAGAACCTGATGGCCTCCGTGCGGCCCGACCAGCTGATGCTGACCGACGACCTCAAACGCCAGGCAGCGCTGCCGATCCCCGATGACCAGTTCTACCTGTCGTTTGCCCCCTTCCGTACACAAACCCACGACTGCCACTTCCACAGCCTCACCACGTGCCTGGGGGAAATGCAGAATGAGGAAGTGAAGGTGGTCGTCACCGATGCCAAGAGCGGAGAGACGCTCGTGGACAAGACCATGAGCACCTTCGACAACGGCTTTGTCGGGTTGTGGTTGCCGCGGGGGGTCGAGGCAACGTTGACCGTCGAAGCCCAGGGCAAGAAAGCCAGCACACCGATTTCAACTTCCTCCACCGAGGACGCGACCTGCCTGACCACGCTTCAGCTCACCTAGCCAACCATGCGCGGCCGACCCACCTGATTCCGCGGGTGTTCGCCCGCCCGGTTTCGGGCGGCGAACACCCGCGGCCTCGTGCCCGGGGTGCCCGCCCGCCACGGGGCTCCCGGCGGGCGGGCGCCGCTGCCCGGCTACGCCGCGGTAACGGGCTGGCGCAGGATGGTGCGCATCTTCTCCGGGGAGGCCTTGCGGAAATCACTGAGGTAGATCTCGTGGTGCTTGCCCTCGAGCCGGAACCCGCGCCCCGGGATGAACTCGTGGTGCATCCGTTCCAGGACCGGCCCCTCGTCGTCGAAGGAGCCCACGTGCAGGGTCTGCACGCACAGGCCCTCGGCGAGCGAGCGCAGGTGGACATCGCCCAGCCGCGGCGGAGGATTCTTCGCACCGGCCTTCTGCAGCGCGACACCGACCATGTCCCGCTCGATCCAGTCGGGCACCATGAGCATCATTCTCCAGTCCCACCGGGACTTGTCCCGGGACACCGTGAAGGAGTCCATGTCCGCGGCCCACCACAGGCCCTCCAGGGGTGGGACGACGTAGTCGCGGTCCAGCTCCAG
This sequence comes from Arthrobacter sp. AQ5-05, assembly GCF_003287975.1. GTDB lineage: Bacteria > Actinomycetota > Actinomycetes > Actinomycetales > Micrococcaceae > Paeniglutamicibacter. The sequence goes on along the minus strand of NZ_QMKQ01000002.1, from coordinate 51,097 downwards.
CTTGCTGGCGAACTTCAGCTTGTACGCCACCGGGTACAGCGCCTCGAGCGCCTGGGCAAAGCCCGGGGAGGTGTTCGGGTCGCCGTGCCCGTCAACCACCAGGTAGTCCATCTCGGGAACGTCCACGACCCGGAATTCACCGGGTTTCGCCCGGTAGCCCTCGAGGGTCTTCTTGAAGTCGATTTTTGCTGCCACGGGGATTCTTTTCTTCGGGAGGCGGGACTGGAGCTTCCCTTGGCTCAGGGACGCGGGGCAGAGATGAGCCAGCGGTGGCCATCGGGGTCCGTGATGGTGGCCGAGCCCGGGTCCTGGTGGCCGGTTTGCGTGCCGCCGCCGGCGACGGCGGCCGAAAGGATCCGCTCCGCTTCTCCGGGTGAAGCGGCATGGTGCGTGAGCGTCACTCGGGAGGTGCCGACGTGCGGGTCGCCGGCGCCCACGTCCTTGGAGAGCACCGGCTCCTGCATCAGGCAGAGCCGGGAGGCCCCGTCCCGGGCATGCCCGGGCTGGCCGTAGTAGAGCTTCGGGGCCAGACCCGGGGCCACCTCGGCGACGATCGAATGGAGGCACTCGGCCATCTGCCTGTCGCCCTCGGGCATCGCGGCGATCTTGGCCGACACGTCGGCGGCATCCGCTGCGGGCTGCTGGGCGGCACTGGCCCGCTTGGCCTCGGTCTTCAGTTCCCTGGCGCGGGACTTCATGGCCGCGCGTTCCTGGGCGGAGAAGCTTGAGTCGGCGGTGGCCGAATCTGCGTCGGACATGGTCTTGTTCCTTCGTGGGGTTGTCTGGCTGTTCCTGCAAATCCATCCTACGGAGGATGTGTCCCGGTGGCCTCTCGCATCCTGACCGATTCGGATCCCGCCGGTTCTGCCTGCGAGGAGGCGGGCCCCGGGACCCGGAAGGACGCGTTTCATGGCCCCACGGTTTAGGCTGGACCCCATGAGTGTTTTCGCAGTTGAATACGTGTACGCCGCCGGTTCCGAAGCCACGCGCGATGAGCATCGCCCCAAGCACCGTGAATTCCTGGCCGGCCTTGGCGCCAACGGAGACGGCCTCGCCCTGGTCGCCTCCGGCCCCTACGTCGATGGTTCCGGCGCCCTGTTGCTGATTTCCTCCCCGACCCAGGCCGCCCTGGCCGAGACCCTGGCCAACGACCCCTTCGCGATCCATGGCGCCATTGCGGTGCTGCGGATCACCGAATGGAGCCCCGTGACCGGTGAGCTCGCTCACCACGCCTGATCCTCCAAACCCCGCGTGATCACGGCCGTTTGGCGCCGTGCCCGCGCCGGGGGCTTCGCCCTGCGAGATTTGGGCCCCGCAAGCGGGCACGCAGGGGGGATAATGGAAAAACCTTCAACACTCAACATCACGGAGGAAATCTTGACCTCGATCCCGGTCAGCCTCGGCATGCCATCGGCACCGCCACCGATCCTTGCCCCGCGACGCAAGACCCGCCAAATCAAGGTGGGCTCCGTCGGAGTAGGCTCGGACAGCCCCATTTCCATCCAGTCGATGACCACGACTCCCACCACCGACATCAACGCCACGCTGCAGCAGATCGCCGAGCTCACCGCCACCGGCTGCGACATCGTGCGCGTTGCCTGCCCCTCGGCCGACGACGCCCTGGCGTTGCCGATCATCGCGAAGAAGTCGCAGATCCCGGTGATCGCCGACATCCACTTCCAGCCGAAGTACGTCTTCGCCGCGATCGACGCCGGCTGCGCCGCGGTCCGCGTGAACCCGGGCAACATCCGCAAGTTCGACGACCAGGTCAAGCAGATCGCCGCCGCCGCCAAGGCCGCCGGCACCTCCATCCGCATCGGCGTCAACGCCGGCTCGCTGGATCCGCGCCTGATGGAGAAGTACGGCAAGGCAACCCCCGAGGCACTGGTCGAGTCCGCCGTCTGGGAAGCCTCGCTCTTCGAGGAACACGACTTCCACGACTTCAAGATCTCGGTCAAGCACAACGACCCGGTCATCATGGTGCGCGCCTACGAGCTTCTGGCCGAACGCGGCGACTGGCCGCTGCACCTGGGCGTCACCGAGGCCGGACCCGCCTTCCAGGGAACCATCAAGTCGGCCACCGCCTTCGGCGCCCTGCTGTCCAAGGGCATCGGCGACACCATCCGCGTCTCGCTCTCGGCCCCGCCGATCGAGGAGGTCAAGGTCGGTGCGCAGATCCTGCAGTCGCTGAACCTGCGCCCGCGCAAGCTCGAAATCGTCTCCTGCCCCTCCTGCGGCCGCGCCCAGGTGGATGTCTACACGCTGGCCGACCAGGTCACCGCCGGGCTCGAGGGACTCGAGGTCCCGCTGCGCGTGGCCGTCATGGGCTGCGTCGTCAACGGGCCGGGCGAGGCCCGCGAGGCGGACCTCGGTGTGGCCTCCGGCAACGGCAAGGGCCAGATCTTTGTGAAGGGCCAAATCATCAAGACCGTGCCCGAAGACCAGATTGTTGAGACACTGATTGAAGAGGCGATGCGCATCGCCGAGGAAATGGGGAACGCGGATGGAGAAAATCCTGTCCAAAGTGGCCCCGTGGTTACCGTCGGCTAGACGTAACCCGGGGGCAGGAGAGCCGCTGGCACCAGGTATCCGCGTCCTTGACGACGCGGACACCGCCTCTCTCCGTGCCCTCGTCTCCGCCGACCCGGTGGCGAACATCTTCATGGACGCGCAGCTTTCGGTCACCGGCTCGGCCCGCCCGGGCCTGGGCGGCTCGCTGGTCATCGGCCGCTTCGAGGGGGCCCTGCTGGTCTCGGCCTGCTGGATCGGGGCCAATATCGTCCCGATCAACATCACCGACGCCGACGCCGAGGAATTCGGGCTGGCCGTCAGGTCGCTGAACCGCACCTTTGCCTCCTGCTTCGGCCCCGCCGATGCCGTGATGGGGATGTGGAAGGTGCTGGCCGAGGGCCCGCAGCAGGCCTTCAGCGTCCGCCCCAGCCAGCCGCTGATGACCCTGACGGGCACCCCGGCGATCGAACCGAACCGGACGCTGCGCGCCAGCCATGCGGGGGAGTACGAGCTGGTCCTGCCGGCCTGCGCCAAGATGTTCGAGGAAGAGCTCGGCTACTCGCCGCTGGCCAACGGCGGGTCGTTCTACCGCTCCCGGGTCCGCTCGCTGATCCATTCCGGGCACTCGCTCATCGACCTCGACGAGGGCGGTGCGGTCCGCTTCAAGGCCGAGCTGGGCACCGTCACCACGCGGGCCACTCAGATCCAGGGCGTCTGGATGAACCCGGAGCACCGCGGCAAGTCCTTGGCGGCCGGCTACATGGCGGCAGTCGCCGACTATGCCCTGCGCCTGGCCCCCACCACCAGCCTCTATGTCAACGACTACAACGCCCCGGCCATTGCGACGTACCGCAAGGTCGGGTTTGAAGAGGTCGGAGAATTCGCCACCATCCTCTTCTGACCCGCCGGCACCTCCGGCGTCCACCGACCACCGACACAGCGCCCCAAACCGTGGGCGGCCGACCGGAAAGCCAGACGTGACGTCCCCACCACCACGGACCAACGAATCCCGCCCCAGGGCCATCACCGCCCTGGCCACCGCCTGCCTGCTGTTGGCGGTGGTCGGCTGCACCAACGCACCGGACCCCGCCACCCCGACCCCGACGCACCAGGGACCGGTGACCGTCCCGGGCCCCGGTGCGTCGGGGGCCACCACCGGGGAGCCGGGCGGCACCACGGAGCTGGCGTTCCTCGATGCCGAGGCGCTGAAGGATGCCGTGCAGCAATGGGCCGATGCCACCGCGGGCACGAAGGTCAACGACCAGGAGGCCCTGCGCGGCCAGCTGCCGGCGGCCGAGAAGTGGCTCGAGGGCATCACCGTGGTCCCGGCCAAGTGCGGGCTCTACGGCATCGGCAGCCTCAAGGACCAGCTGGACCAGGCCGCGATGGCGGCAGCTGTGCTTCCGCCCGAGGCCGGCGGGGACCTGACGGTGGCCTCCTACCGGGACCGCGACGCCCTGGTGGCCGACGTGGCCGCGCAGCAGCACCTGGACGAGTCCTGCGGCAAGTACACCGTCTCGGCGGACGGCCAGAAGATCACCTCCACGCTTTCACGCCTGGACGCCACCAGTTCGGCCCCGTACACCTCGGCGAGCATGCTCGAAAGCGTCAACGGCAAGGCCAAATCCCGGCGGGTCTCGGTGCGGGCCATTGACGGGCACACGATGATGACCGCCACCAGGACCGTGAAGGGGACCGTGGAGGAAACCACGGCCCTCGCGTTGGCCGACGTCGAATCGATGCTGGGGATCCTGCGCGGCATCGGGCCCGTGGCGGCTGCGGCCCAGTAGGGGCTTGCGTTGCGGTTGCCGCAACAATCGTCCATGGCGGCTCGCCCGGGCACCGGCGCGGGTTCCCCAACCGTCACCCACTTCTCCTAGGCTTGGGTTTTGGCCGACGGAGCATCCGCATCCGTTGCCGCCGGCATTGCCCCGCACTTGATGAGGATTTTTCGTGAAAAAACGCGCCCTGTTGTTGTTCCCGCTCGCCGCCGCCCTGCTGCTCACCGGCTGCGCCGAGGCCGGCTCCACCGCCGCGGCGGCCGGGCAGCTGGACGCCCAGGCTTTGTCCGATATCGCCAACGAGGTCACCGGGGACAACAACAAGGCGGTCATCATCGACGGGGAATCGCTCAAGGCCCAGATTCCGCTGGCCGAAAAGGCCCGCAAGGCCATGAAGGTCACCCCGGAATCCTGCACGGAATTCGTCGGTGGCGACATCGCCGAGGAACTGGAAAAGATGAACGTGGTTTCGGTGTCGCTGCCCGGAGCCACACCGCTCCAAGGAGTCCAGGTGGGACTGGCCTCCTACAGCGATCCGGCGGATGCGGCGGCCAACATGGCCCAGGCCGATGAGATCCTCAAGGACTGCGCCAATTTCTCCTTCTCGTTGCAGGGTCAGGAAACCACAATGGGCGTCAAGCCGCTGTCGGCCAAGACCACCGCGTCGAAGACCTCCGCCATCCAGACCAGCACCAGCGCCTCAGACACCACGATCTCGACGGTGTCGGTCAATGCGCTGGAGGGGCAAAACGTCATCACGGTCGCCGTTATGGGCGGAACCGACACCCATCAGGACATCGCCCAGGCCCAGGAACTCGCCGACACCGTGCTCAAGCTGGTGGAAGAAAAGACTTCCTAGGCACCGGGCCCAACCACCTGGGAACCTTTGCCGAAGAATTCATCTTTTGACTGGCTTTAATGTGTATTGTGTTGCCCGGGGCCGCAAACCAGGTGGCCGGCACCGTGTTCCACGCACACGTTTCGGGGGAGAAAATGAAGAAAACACACTGGTGGGCCTTGCCCATCGCCGCAACGCTAGCCGTCTCAGGGTGCGGGGGAGCAGCGGCTCCCGAAGTGGCCGCGCAGCCCAGCCAAACCTCCGGCGACGAAGCGACGCCGAGCACACCGGCACCATCCGCTGAACCGGGGGCCGCCGATCAGGCAGCGGCCGAGCCCCCTGCACCAAGCAGCAGCGCCGAGGCCGAAACCACCCAGAGCCCCAAGGGCTCCCGGGAATCGAAGGCAACCCCCGGCCGACAGCTCACGGTGAAGGAACTGGGCAAGGTGGCCGAGGCAATCCGCAAGGCGGGCGGCCAGGACGGCACCAAGATCCTCGATGATGCCGAACTGCGGGCCAGCGCGCCGATGATCGAGGATATCCTTTCGGGAATGCAGGTGGACCCGGCCGAATGCGGTTCATTCGCCTTGGCCGGCGTGAGCGAGATGATGGACCGGGTCAACATGGCCGCCGTCGTTTTTCCCGCCGACGCCAATGACCTGTCGACCAGCGTGAACCTCGGTTCCTACGACTCCGCCGATGTCATCGAGCAGGCGTTGGCCCAGTCCGATGAGAGCAGCACCAAGTGCAGCGAATTCACCCTCTCCATGCAGGGCCAGGAAGTCTCGGCGGTCGTGGAACCAGCCAAGGCCAACACCTCGGCGACCACGACTCTGGCTACCGTCACCAACGTGGAAATGATGGGCCAAAACATGCAGACCCTCACGGTTACCGGGTACAAGGGACAAAGCAACGTCACGGTCAACATCTCCAATGCCAAGAACCTTTCCAAGGCGGTCAAGGAATCCGAGAACTACATCGACCTCGCACTGCTGCAGATGGAAGGCAAATAGGCACCCGCCCGCAGAACGCGCCACCGGCGGACGGCCGCCGCCGGGGAAGTTGGCACATGCACCGGGCCGGGCGGACTTCGATGCCAAGGCGCACCGGGTGGGCCACGTAAGATGGGACAAGTGCCTTGTGGCACCATGCTTCGCCCGCGGCTTGCCGTGCGCGCAAGACATGGTCCGCCTGCCCGAAGCGCGCACGGCCCCGAGTCGGCCGCCACGGCCTGCCGGTGCACCAAAGATTTGCACTCCCACCACTATGTTGTGGTCTGGAAACAGGCCGCGGAAATGGAAAGTTAGCGTGGTCCTCAAGCTCTCCACACTGTTCCTGCGCACGCTGCGCGAAGACCCGGTCGATGCCGAGGTCGCCAGCCACAAGCTGCTGATCCGCGCCGGATACATCCGCCGTGCCGCACCCGGGATCTACACCTGGCTGCCGCTGGGCCTGCGCGTGCTGGGCAAGGTGGAAGCCATCATCCGCGAGGAAATGAACGCCATCGGTGCCCAGGAAGTCCATTTTCCGGCCCTGCTGCCGCGCGAACCCTACGAGACGACCGGCCGCTGGACCGAGTACGGCGAGGGCCTGTTCCGCCTGCAGGACCGCAAGGGAGCCGACTACCTGTTGGCCCCCACCCACGAGGAAATGTTCACGCTCCTGGTCAAGGACCTGTACAACTCCTACAAGGACCTGCCGGCCTACCTGTACCAGATCCAGAACAAGTACCGCGACGAGGCACGTCCGCGCGCGGGCCTGTTGCGCGGCCGCGAATTCATCATGAAGGACTCCTACTCCTTCAACATCGACGACGAGGGCCTCGAAGAGGCCTACCAGGCCCACCGCGCCGCCTACATCAAGATCTTCGCGCGCCTCGGCCTGGAAATCCTGCCGGTCTTCGCGACCGCCGGGGCCATGGGCGGGTCCAAGTCCGAGGAATTCCTGCACCCGACCCCGGTCGGCGAGGACACCTTCGTGCGCTCGGCCGGCGGCTACGCGGCGAACGTGGAGGCGGTGACCACGATCGTGCCCGAGGACATCGACTTCACCGACGCCCCGGCCTTCGATGTCAAGGACACCCCCGACACCCCGACCATCGAGACCCTGGTCGCCTGCGCAAACGAGGTCGCCCCGCGCGCCAACGGCGCCTGGACCGCTGCCGACACCCTGAAAAACGTGGTGTTGGCCGCCAAGCTGCCCACCGGCGAACGCCGGCTGGTGGCCATCGGCCTGCCCGGGGACCGCAACGTGGACCTCAAGCGCGTCGAGGCCAACATCTCATCCCACCTGGAAACCGGTGGCGAGGTCGAGCTCGAGGCAGCGACCGAGGACGACCTGAAGAAGCACCCGACCCTCATCAAGGGCTACATCGGCCCGGCCCTGGGCCTGGACAACGCCGTGCTGGGCCTGGAAGGTTCCTCCAAGATCCTGTTCCTGGTCGACCCGCGCGTGGTCTCGGGCACTTCCTGGGTCACCGGCGCCAACGAATCGGGCAAGCACGTCTTCGGCCTGGTGGCCGGGCGCGACTTCGCTTGGGACGGCACCATCGAATGCGTCGAGGTCCACGCAGGGGACCCGGCACCGGACGGATCCGGCCCGCTGGAAACCGCCCGCGGCATCGAGATGGGGCACATCTTCCAGCTCGGGCGCAAGTACGCCGAGGCCCTGGACCTGAAGGTGCTTGACCAGAACGGCAAGCTCAAGATCGTCACCATGGGCTCCTACGGCGTGGGCGTGACCCGCGCGGTCGCCGCCCTGGCCGAGTCCAACCACGACGAGAACGGACTGGTCTGGCCGCGCAACGTCGCCCCGGCCGACGTGCACCTGGTGGTCACCGGCAAGCAGGCCGAGCTCTTCGAGGCCGCGCAGAAGATCGCCGACGAGCTGCACGCAGCCGGCGTCGAGGTCATCTACGACGACCGGCCCAAGGTCTCTGCCGGCGTGAAGTTCTCCGACGCGGAGCTCATCGGCGTGCCGACCATCGTGGTCATCGGCCGCGGCCTGGCCGACGGAGTGGTGGAGGTCAAGGACCGCGCCACGGGAGAGCGCACCGATGTGGCAGTGGACACCGTGGTGTCCGAGCTCATCGCGCTCGTCAAGGGCTAGACATGTTCGACGCGGCGGCGCTGCTTGATGGTTCCGGCCTGGAAGGACTCACGGCCGGAACCATTGCGCTGATCGTGCTGGCCGGCTTTGCCGCCGGCTGGGTCGACGCGGTGGTGGGCGGCGGGGGACTGCTGCAGCTTCCCGCCCTGCTGCTGGTGCCGGGCATCTCCCCGGTGCAGGCGCTGGCCACCAACAAGATGGGTTCCATCTTCGGCACCACCACCAGCGCCATCACCTACTACCGCCGCGCCGCCCCGGATCTGCGCACGGCCATCCCGATGGCGACGGTCGCCCTGGCCGGGTCCTTCGGCGGGGCGATCCTGGCCACGCTGCTGCCTCCGGAGGTGATCAAGCCGGTGATCATTGCCGCGCTGATCGCCGTGGGGCTGTTCACGCTGTTCAAGCCAACCGCGGGGGAACTGACCCGGCTGCGCTACACCGGAGGCCGGCACTACGCGGTGGCCGGGGTGATCGGGCTGGTCATCGGCGGCTACGACGGGCTGATCGGCCCGGGCACCGGGTCGTTCCTGATCATCGCAATGGTCGCGTTCATGGGCTACAACTTCCTTGCCGCCAGCGCCAAGGCCAAGATCGTGAACATGGCCACCAACCTCGGCGCGCTGGCGTTCTTCCTGCCCACCGGGCACCTGCTGTGGGGGCTCGGGCTGGTCCTGGGCGTGGCCAACATGTGCGGCGGCTACCTGGGCGCGCGCATGGCCGTGACCAAGGGCAGCAAGTTCATCCGGATCGTGTTCCTGTCCGTGGTGGGTGCGCTGATCCTCAAGCTAGGCTACGACGTGCTGTTCCCCGCTGCCTGACCGGCCCCGGGGAGGTACCGGATATCCGGTGCGCTCGGTAGGCTGGGCTTGCAACGCCAGATTGGTCCACGACGCACGACCGGGAGCAGCAGATGGCCTTGGCAGGCGAGAAGGCCGCGTACCCGATGGGGACCCGCGGCCCGCGCATTCGCGACGACAGCTACATGGTTACCCTCGGACTGGGAGTGTGGCTCACCTTGTTGATTTCTGCCGGCATGCTGTTGGCCGGATTCGTGCTGCACACCATCTGGGTCACATGCATTTCAGTTCCCTTTTTCGTGGTTGCATTCGCGTCCGCCCGCTTGTTCGCGCGCCTGCACTGGAATTGCGCAACCCGCGCCCCCGTCATGGGTGCGATCCTGGGGTGGGCATTCTTGGCGCCGATCTGGGCGCTGGCCACCATGGCCGCGAATGCCGTGGCCGGCGTTGAGGATCCCGAAGTGTTCATGCCCGAGACGTGGCTGTGGGCCTTGGTTCCACTGGGCGCAGTGCTTGTCGTGGCCGGCATTAGGCAGCGTACGAACGGGCGGGACTTCCGCTAGCCAATGCCGCGTCCGACTGTGTGCGCGCTGGTCCTGCACGCCCGGCTCAGACGGGTTGTTCCCGGCTGCTTGGCCGGATCCAGAAGGTTCGCCCCGACCAACATGCGCGTATCGCGTGGAGTCTCGGTCCTGAAGCTGCTGGTAGCACCGGTCATACCGTTGGCGACATGACCGGTGCTACGAGCGGGTGGACTTCCTGTGAAGAGCGGGAGCCCTCGGAACCAAGGACATCGACGGATATGCCGATCGACCGGCCGAGGATCGCTACAGGCCGGTCTTGCTCACCCCGTGTTCTGCCTGCTTCCGCGTGTAGCCCTCGAAAATCAGCTGTTCAACCAGCCCGTTTCGGGAGAACGCCGTGTAGTCGAGGTAGTTTTCGGCGGCCTTCGCAGCCTGCTCGTTCCAATTCACTTTCACACGGTCTACTGCCCACGTGGCGTCCTTGGTCGAGTAGTCCTCGAACTTCAATTGCGAGATCAGCCCCTTGCGCGAAAATGCGGTGTACTCGAGATAGCTTTCGGCGGCCCGAAGTGCGTTTTGCTGACTCACGGTTCCAGCCTCCGCCTCTGCCTTGGCGCTGGCTGCGGCCTCGGCCTTCGCTTCTTCCTTGGCCTTGGCGCTGGCTTCCGCTTGGGCCTTGGCAGTGGCGTCGGCTTCCGCCTTGGCCGCTGCCTTCGCCTCTTCCTTGGCCTTGGCCTTGGCGTTGGCTTCCGCTTCCGACTTGGCGCTGGCTTCGGCTTCGGCCTTTGCACTGGCCTCAGCCTCAGCGGCTTGGGTGACGCCAGGCGACGCAACGGCAGCTGCCGTGGTTTCAGGTGCAGGGGACGACGGATCGCCGCTGCCACCACAGGAGCCCACGATGAATGAAAGGACGACGACGCCGACGACGCCGATGCCAATCTTCCTACCCCGACCCAGCGGCTTCTTCGGTTTCTGCGGAGCAGGGGCCGAGAATCCGCTGACGGAAGGTCCGAAATCCGAGGGGCCGGGTGCCGGCGAAGGAACCGCACCGGTTGAGGGTGCTCCGGGCATCACCGACATGTACAGGTACGGATTGGCCGAAAACCCGGGAGGCGGCATCGCAGGGTGGCCGGTGCGATTGTCCACCCACATGGGCCAACCGGCCGGCGGGGCACCCCAAGCCGGTTCCGGAACCCACGACGGCGCGGGCTTGAAATCGGCCGGAAGGTACTGCAGCCAGAGCGGTGGCGGATTGAAACGAACAGACATGGTTCCCGCTGATGACGGTTTCGAATCGGAGCTCCCATTTCCCCCGGGAGCTCCTACAGCGACCATAGCCCCGAGCACAGATGATTTGGGGCATGTGAAGGAGCCGGCTTCAGGATCCTGGTCCTCAGGAATTTTCGCAGTGGAGTCTTTCCTGCCGGTGGGCAATCGGGACGTTGCTTGACGCGGAAGCTCCGAGCCCGCATTCGTGGACGGCCGGCGCAGGGAGAAAACCAAGTTGGCCATGACGCAGCAGCAGTAGGTGGGGTCCCTGGGTCAGGATTCGGGTCTGGCCTTGGTGGCACCGTTCTGGATTATTGCCGCCCCGGCGGCTATCCGGCAGGGGGGCTTCCGTCCGCGGGCTTCGGTGCTCCGGCCACGGCGGTGAAGTCGGGAACCTTGCCGGTGACCTGCCTGGCCTGCAGGCCCTGGGCCCAGGCGGCGTTGAACAGGTAGGCCCGGGGTTCCCCGGCCTGGCTGGCGGCGGCGTCCCGCAACAACAGCGCCAGTTGCGCCTCGCCGCTGCGGGCGGCATCCATGGGGTTGGAGATGGCATCGGCCGGCAGCTGGTAGGCAGGCTGCCGCAAGGGTTTGCAGTCGTGGGCGGCATCAAGCTGCTTCTCGAGGGCGTCGGCGAATACCACCAGCACCTCGGACCTGTTCCAGGCAGCGGTGCGCAGCCCGGCGCTGGTTCGTGCGCCGGCAACGTCATAGGCGTATCCCATCCGGTAGGCCGCATCGATGACCTCGCCCAGCAGTTGCCCCGAATCCGTTGATCCGGTGGCCTTGCTGTCGGCCGGGTCCGGGGCCGGGCAGGCGGAGAAGGTGAACCCGGGCATTTTCGCCGCGGCGGCCTTGTCCACGGTGGGCCCCGCGGCGGGAGCGCCCGTGGAGGAGGCCGAAGCGGGGGAAGCCTCCGAGGAGGGAGCCGTTGCCTGTGAAGCCAGTTCCATGGCCGGGGTGGGCAACGCGTCGATGGCCGCCTGCGGGGCCCCCGCGGCGGAGAGCACGGTACGGGCCTGCAGCACCAGTTCGAACCCTGCACCGGAGAGCCTGCGCGCCTCTTGCTCCGGGGCGGTCAGCGCCTCGTGCAGCAGGCCGTTGCCGGCACCGGCCAGGCGCGAGGAAAACTCGGCAGGCGTCAACGGGGGAACCGCGGAGGGTGGGGCATCGGTGCCCGCAGCGGCGCCGGCTGAGGCCGCTGCGGCCTCCAAGGCGCCGGGTGTGAGTAATTCGACATGCCCCGCCAGCATGGACCGGGCACCCTGCAGCGCGGCGGTGGTCTTGGCACCGGTGGAGGTGGCAGCGTGCTCGAGCATGTAGTCGACGGAATCGAGCAGCACGGGCAGTTCGTCGGTGGCCTGCGGAGGCACCTCGATGATCGGTTCGGTGCCAAGAATCCGTTGCCATGTAGGGGATTCCCGGTTCAGGTAGACCCCGGTGCCGAGGGTGGCCGCGGCTACGGCAACAACCGCCGCCACGGCCAGCACGCGGACCGTGGTGCGGGGCCTGCGGGGTGCGGGGGAAACGGGGTGCCTGGGGTCCATTGGGTGCTGATCCATCACCACCGATCATCCCATGGACCCGGGCCGCGGGGCGGCAACCGGGAATCGGGCAGACGGATGGCCCCAAAAGTCGCTACCCTAGGATTCACAACATCGAATAATGTGGGAGGACTTTCATGACCGGCAAGCCGGCAGACATCCAGCTCGAGGCGGCCCGCCTCACCGAACTACTGGAGCCCACCGTTGCCTCCCACCAGTTGGTGCTCGAAGAAGTCCAGGTGCGCCGCGCCGGGGACCAGCGCATCGTGCACGTGGTGGTCGATTTGATCGACGGCACCGACGGCATCGAACTCGACGCGGTGGCAGAGGTTTCCCGCTCGATCTCCGAGGCATTGGACAAGGACCCGCACGACACCGCGGATCCGTACGAACTTGAAGTATCTTCCCCCGGAACCTCGCGTCCGCTGACCTTGCCGCGCCACTGGAGCCGCAACGTCGGGCGCATGGTGAAGGTCAACGTCATCGGCGAGGACAACCTGCTGGGCAGGCTGACCGCCGTGGACGGGGACGGCATCACCATCGTCCCGGAGATCGAGGTCAAGAAGGGCATGAAGCCCAAGCAGGGCGAGACCCGCACCATTGGCTTCTCGTCCATCCGCCGCGGCAACGTCGAGGTGGAGTTCACCCGGGCCGAGGCCGCGGCACTGCAAGAACTAGAGCTTGATCCAGAAGACGACGAAAACGCGGAGGCCTGAGTTGGACATTGATATGAGCGCGCTGCGCATGCTTGAAAAAGAGCGCGAAATCCCGATCGACGTGCTGATCCCCACCATTGAGCAGGCCCTGCTCATTGCCTACCAGAAGTCCCCGGGTGCGATGCCGCAGGCACGCGCCGAGGTCGACCGCCGCAACGGCCACGTGACGATCTTTGCCACCGAGACCGAGGAAGACGGCACGGTCGTGGGCGAGTTCGACGACACCCCCACCGGATTCGGCCGCATTGCCGCCTCGACCGCACGCCAGATCATCCTGCAGCGCCTGCGCGACGCCGAGGACGACAACGTGGTGGGCGAGTTCAAGAACAAGATCGGCGAGATCGTCTCCGGGCAGATCCAGCAGGGCAACAACCCGATCATGGTCCAGGTCAACCTGGGCGTCGTCGAGGCCTTGCTGCCGCCGCCCGAGCAGGTGCCGGGGGAGAAGTACACCCACGGCAACCGCATCCGCTGCTACGTGGTCGACGTCAACCGCGGCCCCAAGGGCCCGGCAGTCACCCTGTCGCGTTCGCACCCGAACCTGGTCCGCCGGCTCTTCGAGCTCGAGGTCCCGGAGATCGCCGACGGCGCCGTGGAAATCATGGCGCTGGCCCGCGAGGCCGGCCACCGCACCAAGATCGCCGTGCAGGGCAACGTCCCGGGCCTGAACGCCAAGGGCGCCTGCATCGGTGAAATGGGTTCGCGCGTGCGCGCCGTGATGACCGAGTTGAACGACGAGAAGATCGACATCGTCGACTACAACGACGATCCGGCCAAGTTCATCGCCTCGGCGCTGTCCCCGTCCAAGGTCGTCTCGGTGACCATCATCGACGAGTCGACCCGCTCGGCCCGCGTCGTGGTTCCCGACTACCAGCTTTCGCTGGCCATCGGCAAGGAAGGGCAGAACGCCCGCCTGGCGGCCAAGCTCACCGGCTGGCGCATCGACATCGTCTCGGACGCCGTCCCGGCCGAGTAGCAGCATCCAGCCATCAGGCCGCCGCGCCCGCAGGCCCGTTGACACCCCCCGCGGGGGGAGCCAACCGCCCGGGGCCGGCGGTCTTTTGCTTGCCTGACAGGGCCTGCGGGCCATCGGCTTCGAAGCGAGGTCCACGTGTCCCACGGCACGCTCCACGAAATGCCGAAACGCGCTAGACTTGTCTGTGGTCCACTATGCATAGTGGTAAATCGAATGCGGGAGAAGATCCAACGTGTCATTGCAGCAACAGCCGCAGCGCACGTGCATCGGTTGCCGCATCGTGGTGGACCAGAACCAGCTGACGCGCTGGGTCTTGAGGGCGAAGGACGGCAAATCCGTCCCGGTGCCCGATCCGACCCGTCGTCTCGCCGGGCGGGGTGCTTGGCTGCACCCCAACCCGGAATGTGCCCAACGTGCCGTGCAACGCGGGGCATTCGCTCGGTCTTTTCGGACCAACGTGGATGTCTCCTCACTTGTGGCGGAGCGGCGGGCCAAGGACAGGACCCAACCTGGGAAACCGGCCTTCACAAACGTCCAACCTGAAAGCGGGTCAGAAATCTGATGGAAACCCGATGAGTTCCAAGCGATGAGCGCCTAACGATGAAAAATCGCTTATGCGTCGCAGCGCCTGTGGCATCCGTTTTGGATGCTGGGCTAGACAGCAAACGTTGGTTCGTGCCAAAAACTTCTTGAGAAGTGGTGCGGACCTTCAGACAGGAGAAATGTGGCTAAGGTCCGCGTACACGAGCTCGCCAAAGAGCTCGGAATCACTTCAAAGGATGCAGTTGCCAAACTGCAGGAAATGGGCGAGTTCGTCCGTTCCGCATCCTCAACCATCGAGGCACCGGTCGTGCGCAAGCTGCGCACCGCGTTCCCGAACGCTGCCCCGGCAGCACCCAAGGCAGCCCCGGCCGCCAAGGCTCCGGCCGCACCGGTGACCCCGGGCGCAGCCGCACCGAAGCCGGCCGGCACCGTTCCGGCACCGGCCCCGGCAGCAGCAGCCCCGGCCGCAACCGAGGCGCCAGCCGCCCCGGCAGCACCGGCCCCGGCCGCCGACGCAGCAGCACCGTCGGCCTCGGCCGCACCGCGTCCGGGTGCCAAGCCCGGCGCACCGCGTCCGGGCAACAACCCGTTCTCTTCCCAGCAGGGCATGCGCCCCGCCGGTGAGAACGCGCGCCCCGAGCGCACCGAGCGTTCGGACCGCCCGGCTTCGGCCCCGCGTCCGGGTGCCAAGCCAGGTGGACCGCGTCCGGGCAACAACCCGTTCGCATCCCAGCAGGGCATGCGCTCCGGCGGCCCCGGTGCAGGCGGCCCCCGTCCCGGCGGTCCCCGCCCGGGTGGCCCGCGTCCCCCGGCCGCTGCCGGTGGTCCCCGTCCCGCAGCAGGCGCCGGCGGTCCCCGCCCGGCAGCCGGTGCAGGCGGCCCCCGTCCGGCCGGTGCCGGTGGACCGCGCCCCGCAGGCGCAGGTCCGCGCACCCCGGGAGGCGCTCGCGCTACTCCCGGCATGATGCCCAACCGCACCGAGCGTCCGGCTCCGGCCGGTGCACGTCCGGGTGGTCCGGGCCGTGGCGGCCCGGCACGTCCGGGTGGCGCACCAGGCGCCGGCGGCGCTCCGGGAGCAGCCGGAGGCGGCGGCGGCTACAAGGGCGGCGGCGGTCCGAACCGCGGTCGCGGTGGAACCCAGGGTGCCTTCGGCAAGGGCGGCGCAGGCCGCGGCAAGCAGCGCAAGTCCAAGCGCGCCAAGCGCCAGGAACTTGAGCAGATGAGCGCTCCGAGCCTCGGCGGCGTCAGTGTGCCCCGCGGCAACGGCACGACCGAGGTTCGCCTCCGTCGTGGCTCGTCGATCACCGACTTCGCCGACAAGATCAACGCCAACCCGGCAGCTCTTGTCACGGTGCTCTTCCACCTGGGAGAAATGGCCACCGCCACCCAGTCCCTGGACGAGGCAACCTTTGACGTCTTGGGTGCCGAGCTCGGCTACGTCGTCACCGTCGTGTCCCCCGAGGACGAAGAGCGCGAACTGCTCGCCTCGTTCTCGATCGACTTTGACGCCGAGCTTGAGGCCGAGACCGATGACATGCTTGAGGCACGTCCGCCGGTGGTCACCATCATGGGTCACGTTGACCATGGTAAGACCCGCCTGCTGGATGCGATCCGCAAGTCCAACGTCATCGAGGGCGAAGCCGGCGGCATCACCCAGCACATCGGTGCGTACCAGATCCACCACGTCCACGAAGACATCGATCGTGCGATCACCTTCATTGACACCCCGGGCCACGAGGCGTTCACCGCCATGCGTGCACGTGGTGCCAAGGTCACCGACATCGCCGTGTTGGTTGTTGCAGCGGATGACGGCGTCATGCCGCAGACCGTTGAGGCGCTCAACCACGCCAAGGCCGCCGGTGTTCCGGTTGTCGTGGCAGTGAACAAGATCGACAAGGAAGCCGCGAACCCTGACAAGGTCAAGGGCCAGCTGGCCGAATACGGCCTGGTTCCGGAGGAATACGGTGGCGACACCATGTTCATCGAGGTCTCTGCACTGCGGAAGCTCGGTATCGACGAGCTGCTTGACGCGGTGCTGCTGACCGCCGATGCCGCGTTGGACATGCGTGCCAACCCGGACAAGGACGCCCGAGGCATTGCCATCGAAGCGAACCTCGACAAGGGTCGCGGCGCCGTGGCAACCGTGCTGGTCCAGTCCGGTACCCTGGCCGTCGGCGACACCATCGTTGCCGGTACCGCACACGGTCGTGTGCGTGCCATGTTCGACGAGAACGGCGAGAACCTCGACGTCGCACTGCCCTCGCGCCCGGTCCAGGTCCTTGGCCTGTCCTCGGTGCCGCGTGCAGGCGACACCTTCCTGGTGACCGACGACGAGCGCACCGCTCGCCAGATCGCCGAGAAGCGCGAAGCCGCGGACCGCAATGCGGCCCTGGCCAAGCGTCGCAAGCGCATCACCCTGGAAGACTTCGACCAGGCCGTTGCCGACGGCAAGATCGACACCCTCAACCTCATCCTCAAGGGTGACGTTTCCGGTGCCGTGGAAGCCCTGGAAGATTCGCTGCTCAAGATCGACGTGGGAGAAGGCGTGCAGCTGCGCGTCATCCACCGCGGCGTTGGCGCAATCACCCAGAACGACGTCAACCTTGCAACCGTTGACAACGCGATCATCATTGGCTTCAACGTCAAGCCTGCCGAGCGCGTTGCCGAAATGGCCGACAAGGAAGGCGTCGACATGCGCTTCTACTCGGTCATCTACGCTGCAATCGATGACATCGAGCTGGCCCTCAAGGGCATGCTCAAGCCGGAGTACGAGGAAGCCCAGCTGGGCACCGCGGAGGTCCGCGAGGTCTTCCGTTCATCGAAGTTCGGCAACATTGCCGGCTCGATCGTTCGCTCGGGCACCATCCGCCGAAACACCAAGGCACGCGTCCTGCGCGATGGCAAGGTCATCGGCGAGGGTCTGACGGTGGACTCGCTCAAGCGGTTCAAGGACGACGCCACGGAGGTCCGCGAGGGCTTCGAGTGTGGTATCGGCCTGGGCTCGTTCAACGACGTCAAGGACGGCGACACGATCGAGACCTACGAGATGCGTGAAAAGCCCCGCGTCTAAGCCCCGCAAGGCATAGACCCTGACGGTGGGGGCCGCAGCCCAAAAGGCTGCGGCCCTTGCCGTCAACCGCATTACCTCGTAGTTCCGCAAAACGTGTCAACAGAAGGAGTGATCATGGCTGATTCGGCTCGCGCCGCAAAGCTGGCCCAACGCATCAAGGTGGTTGTAGCCCAGGCACTGGGCAAGGCCGTGAAGGATCCCCGCGTGGAGGCCATCACGGTCACCGACGCACGGGTGACCAACGACCTGCAGCATGCCACCATCTACTACACGGTCTTTGGCGACGACGAAGCCAAGGCCGATGCAGCGGCGGCCCTGGCGAAGTCCAAGGGCGTCCTGCGCAAGGAGGTCGGGAAGAACGTCACCGTTCGCCTGACCCCGACCCTGGAATTCGTCGCAGACGAAATCCCGGTCAACGCCTCGAACCTCGAGGCGCTGCTTCGGGTTGCCAAGGCCAAGGACGCCGAGGTTGCCGCGCTGGCGGAAGGCAAGAACTTCGCCGGCGACGCCGACCCGTACAAGCGTGACGAAGAAGAAGAGGACGACGCCTAGGCGTCATCCCGTCCGCCCGGTTCCCCGGGCAGCAAGAAGCCCCGCAACGGGATCCTGGGAAACCAGGGACCCGTTGCGGGGTTTCTGCGTTCGGTGCGCAAGGCTGCGGCCGTGGTGCTACCTGATGCGGGCCGTCACCAGCTTCGGCCGCACTATCCGTTGTTGACCGCCCGCGGTGCCCCGATGCCCGGATTGATCTGGTGCGGACCGGATGCCGACGGCCTCACATCAAAGTCGAACATCGCCGTGGGCAGGTAGACCGTTGAACACGAGTTCGGGATGTCAACCACGCCGGACAGCCGGCCCTCGATCGGTGCGGCGCCCAGCAACAGGTAGGCCTGCTCCGGGGCGTACCCGAATTTCGACAGGTAGTCGATGGCGTGCAAGCAGGCACGTTGGTAGGAGAGGTGCGAATCCAGGTATTTCTGCTCCCCGTCCAAGGTCACCGAGGTTCCGGAGAATGCCAGCCATTCGCTGAACTGCGGCTCCACACGGCCCGGCATGAAGATCGCGTGCTCGGATACGCCGTAGGTGTCCATACCGCCCTTGAGGATGTCCACGCGCAGGTCGATGAACCCACCCATCTCGATTGCGCCGCAGAAGGTGATTTCACCGTCCCCCTGTGAGAAGTGCAGGTCTCCGACCGAAAGGTTCGCGCCGTCGACAAACACCGGGTAGAAGATCCGCGACCCCTTGGAGAGGTTCTTGATGTCCTGGTTTCCGCCGTTTTCCCGTGGTGGTGCTGTCCGTCCGGCTTCCCCTCCCACCCGGGCCCACTGGTCACGGGGCAGCCCTCCAAGAATGGCGTGTTCGGCCTCGGGCGGCAGGGCCAGCGGCGGCATGCGGTGCGGGTCGGTGGCAATCAGGTCCCCTTCGCGCTTGTTCCACTTGGCCAGCAGCGCCGCGGACGGTGCGGTGCCCATGAGCCCGGGGTGGATGATGCCCTCGAACTTGACCTCGGGGACGTGCCGGGACGTGGCCACCTGCCCGGTGAAGTCCCAGATGGCCTTGTAGGCGTCGGGGAACTGGTCGACGAGGAAGCTGCCGCCGTTGTTCTTGGAGAAGATTCCGGTGTAGCCCCAGCCTTGTCCGGCCAGCGGACCCGAGTCTTCCTGCGGGATCGGACCCACATCGAGGATGTCTACGATCAGCAGGTCACCGGGCTGGGCGCCTTCGACCCGGAAGGGCCCGGAGAGCTTGTGCACGGTCAAGAGCGGGGCATCGAGGATGTCTTGGGCGGAGTCGTCGTTCTTGATGGCGCCGTCGAACCACTCGCGGCAGTCCACGCGGAAGACGTCGCCGGGTTTGACCACGGCCACCGGCGGGATCTCCGGGTGCCAACGGTTGTGTCCGAGTTTCTCCTGGTCTTCGAACTTCTTGGATGAATCGAGAGGGAACAATACTTCGGGCATTGCATTTCTCCTAACGAACTTTGCTTGCTGGGTATGTTCTTCGCGGCTTAGGGCCGGGGAAGCTTTTGGTGCAGCGGGTTGTGCGTGTACCGGGAGGGCTGCGCCTTGCCGCCGGCGGGAAGCCGGCTTGAGACCACCTCGGGTTCATGTGCGCTGCGCTTGGTTGAATCAATGAGCTTGAACTCCGCCGAGCCTGATATCGAGAGCTTCGGTGCACTGATCCGGCGCCGCGATTCCTGCCCACACGAGGGACAGTCCAGCACCTGTGGGGCCTGGCTCATCGAGAACGAGGCCTCGAACCGGGTGCCTTCGGGACAACGGAACTCATACAGCGGCATGGGTGGACCTCCTGGTGTGGACACGGGTGGGATGGGACGGAAGGAACAGGTGCGTGGTGGTGGCCGAATGGAATCAACCGGCCCGGGGCGCAGGGACCGGCGGTTCGGCCGGAGCGTTGCTGGATGCGCGGCGGCCCATGGCGAACGAGAAACCCAGGGCGACGAGCCCGGCGGCGGCCATCCACAGCGCGTTGGGAACGGTGGACTTGAAAGCTCCGGTCAGCAGCAAAAGTGCGGGAATCGTGGCGGAAATGTGTGCCACGGTCAACGTGAACCAGCCGGTTGCAATGGTCAGGTTGTCCATGTGGAGCCCCAGGAGGAGGAAGAACATGAACCACAGCACCGCCCACAGATACCACATCACGGCCGTGACCGGATCCTGGAAGTGCACGGCCAAGACCGTGCCGAAGACGACGGCGCACACCGCAACGAAAAGGGAGAACCAGCCCAGCCCGTCACCGGGCAGGTCGTACAGCTGGTTGATGCCCACGTACAGGTAGGTGAAGGCAAAGAGGTAGAGCCCCGAGGCACCGAAGATGACAGCCGGGTCCTCGTTGGCCTGGGCAATGATGATGGTGGGGAAGATCGTCTGCATGCCTCCGACGAAGAGGTTCATCAGGGCGCCGGACTTCCCGGGCACCTTGCCAATGAGCATGAGGCCGTTGATGAAAAGGACAGCTCCGACGTACAGCAGGCCGACGTTACTCAAGTGAACATCCTTCAAACTCTTATGTGGGTTGAGGGGTGGAGCCCCGGCGGGTATAAAAACCAAACCCTGCCGGGTATATCACGAGCTGCCTCCAATGTATCCACAAGCCTTGAGAAAGGTCAACGGGCGTTCCGGGACGCCCATGAAGCGATACACGAAGCGGGCCACGGTCTGGCCGAAGGCCCGCAATGGACGGCGAATTGTCAATGGCAACGCAGTGCAACAGTGGGTTCCGGCCCTACCGTGCACCAGCTGCGCGTGGGATGCCAGGGATCTGGGAGCCATGGGACAGGGTGAGTTCGGCGGAACGTGGCTGGCGCCGTCCCGTTCCATGGAGCGAGCGGTGTACCCGGACCTGGTGCAAGTCATGTCGAGAAATCGATGCGCGACAGGTCGGGAAGCCCGTCTCGCCTCAAGGCCTTGGAATCCAGAGGGCGTCCGGCCCGAAAGAGATTTCGGACAGGACGAAGCCCCGGAGGCGGTCCTTGGTGAGAGGACCTCCGCCGGGGATCCTCCAGTGCGACATCAACCTTGTGGCGACGACGCACGAGCTACCTGATGCGGGCCGTCACCAGCTTCCCGGAGGGTGTCAGTGCCTCGGTGCTGGCAATCAGCTTGTGGTTGTGGATGGCGACATCGCTGGCCAGCAGTGCCGGCAGCACCGTCACGGCCTTGCCCTTGATGATCTTCGCGACGCCACCGCCGAAGAGCTCGGTCACGTAGACACTGCCCTTGTTATCAAGGGCGATGCCGGTGGGGGCGTTGAGCCCGGTGGCGACGGTGTAGGTCTTCTTCGAATGCAGGTTCATCTTGTAGACCTTGCCCACGGACATGGATTCGCCCGGTACCCCCGGCAGCACGGTGTAGTAGAGCCAGTTGCCATTGACCGTGATGTCGGTGGGAACAGGCTGGGCCCAGTACTTGTGGCCTAGCATGCAATCGGGGACGACCATGCCCATCTGGGCACCGGCGGCCTGCACGGCCTTGGTGATGAGGATGGGTTCGGCCGGAACCTTCTTGACCAGGGAGACCTTGCCGTGGTTGTTCACGTGCAGGATGGCGTTGGCGCCGGAGTCACCGACGTACAGGCCGTTGCGGGCCGGGACGCTGGAGTACGGGTGCGAGTAGAGCTCACCGGTGGAACGCAGGTACGGGGCCTGGTCCAGGCACGACTTGGAGACATCCCGGACCCCGTAAACGGTTTTGCCATCGGGATCGTGCTTCTTTTCGAAGGCGGCCATGTCGGTGACGGTGCGGGTCTTGCCCTTGTGGTTGAGGGTCTTCAGCAATGCGGGCGTGAGACCGGCCGGCGGTTCCGAACCGTCGGATCCCGCGTTTTCAAAGTAGTACGTGGTGCCTCGGGCGTAGGAGAGTCCGACGATTTCCTTGCCCGGTGCCGAGACGAGCGTGGTCTTCTTGCCGGACGGCGAAACGGAGGTGACCATGCCGGCCATCGATTCGGCAACCAGGATGTTGCCGTGTGGCCCGAAGGCGACCTTGAGTGGGCCGCCGAGCCCGGTGGCCAGGGTCTTGACGTTGGTGATGGCCGGTGCCGGCGGATGGTGCTTGTTGTTGTGGGCCTGGGCGGGGGCGACACCGAGTGTCACCGTCAGGGCCGAAGCGGCGGCTACTGCCGCAAATACGCGAAACTTCATGATGGGGTGTCCTAGTCAAGAGAACTGGACGCGCCGCTTGGTTGCGGTGCGTGGACTATTGAACTGGCTCGTTTCATCACGCGACAGGGCCCAGGGCAACGGGCCGAGGGCCGCTGCCGGAATTTGGCGGTGCGGGGCAACGTCAATGGCGGGCGAGTGACGCCGATGAAGAATCTTACGAGTGGATGCCGTGAAAACGGGACGAGGGTGTTGGCGCCCCCAGCTGCACCTTGCCCGACACATGTGATCCGGCCATGGCCAGATAGTCAGAAGGCTAGGACGAGGATGCAAGGAAGTCAATGGAAAGCGTGCGCTATTAGTTTTTGCCAGCGATTCGGTGTTGTTGCAGCAGTATTCCGGACTTTACCGGCCACGAGCCGCCTGGTTGCCGCAGGGGGTGCAGTGGTCGGGCCGGGCATGTGCCGAACGGCGAGATCACCTGGGCTTGAGGCCCCGCCCGGGTCCGTCGGGCACGATGCGGTCGTGGCATGCGGCGGTGGCCTCGGGCGGGATGGGCGGTGCGCCGGCGTGCAACCTGTTGCTGATGCCAAGGGCCGAGACGATGCCGGCGGCGACCAGGAGCAGTGCCGTCACCAGCACCACCCGGTGGAAGCCCGCGGTATCCAGCACCGGCCCGGTGACCAGTCCGACCGCGGCAATCGCGAGCAGCCCGGCCACCCGGGACACCGCGTTGTTGATGGCCGAACCGATGCCGCTCTGCGCCGGGTCGATGGCACCGAGGATCGCGGCGGTCAGCGGCGCAACGGTCACCGCCAGGCCCAGCCCGAAGACCACGACGCCGGGCAGGATCTGCCACCAGTAGTCCAACGGGTCCGCGGTGAAGAGCATCAGCGCGAAGCCCGTTCCTGCCAGCGCCGGTCCCACGGACATGAACAGCCTCGGACCGTACTTGCCTGCCAGCGTCCCGAAGAGCGCCGATAGCGCCAGGGACATGAGCGTCAGCGGGATCGTTGCCAGCCCGGCGGCCAAGGCGGTGAAACCCGCGGCCTCCTGCAGGAAGACCGGGATGATGAATGTTCCCAGCGAGATGCCGGCATAGAACGCGGCGGTGGACAGGTTCCCGATGCCGAAGTTTCGTTCGCGGAACAGGTGCAACGGCATCATCGGATGCCGGGCCCGCGCCTCGCGCCGGATGAAGGCGGCCAGGCACAACATCCCAACGTGAATGGCAGGTAGGCCAGGGGCTCCGCCCAGCCGGGCCCATCCTGGATGATCAGGGCAAAGACCGTCCCGGCGAGCCCGAAGGCCACCAGCAGGGCACCGGGAAAATCGATCGGCGTCCGGGCCTCGGTCTTGGCCGGGTCGTGGAGCCGGGCCAACAGCACCAGGGTGGTCGCTATGGGAACGACATTGATGGCAAACACCAGCCGCCAGGAGACGGTGTCCACCAACAGGCCGCCAAGCAGGGGACCTGCGACGAACGCGGTGCCCGTCCACCCGGTCCAGGTTCCGATGGCGCCCGCCCGGGGGCCCTCCTCGAAGGTGGAGGTGATCAGCGCCAGGGAACCGGGGACCAGCAGGGCCGCCGCGGCGCCCTGCAGCAGGCGGGCTGCGATCAACACGGTTCCTGTCGGCGCCGCGGCGCACAGAAGCGAGGCGATGCCGAAAAGGATGAGCCCGGTGCGCAGGATCCGCACCCGCCCGAAGATGTCCGACAGGCTTCCGGCGACCATGACCAGGGACCCGAGCGTGAGCAGGTAGCCGTCAAGCACCCACTGCTGGGTGGTGATGCCTCCGCCCAGGTCCCGGGCGATGGCCGGCAGCGCCACGTTGACGATCGAGCCGTCCAGGAAGGCAACGAAGGAAGAGAGGATGGCCACCCACAGCACGATTCGTTCATGCCGGCTCACGATCTTCCTCCCCTTTGGGCTAGGCGCCTTTGCCCCGACCGTAGGAGCCGGGCCCCGGGCAAGTCAATGGCAAGCCGAACGATGGACATGTGTCGCCGGGCACGCAACAACGGCCCGCTGGTCCCCGAAGGCCGGAAATCCGAGGATCGCGGAAGTTCCGGGGGAAAAAGCCCCCAGCGAACCGGCCTATACTGGAGGGCGTGAAAACTGCCCCGGAGAACCCCACCCAAGCCATTGGCTCAGGCCTGGTCATCGTCGACAAACCTCAGGGTTGGACGAGCCACGACGTGGTCGGGCGCACGCGCCGGCTGGCAGGGACCCGCAAGGTCGGGCACGCGGGCACCTTGGACCCGATGGCCACCGGCGTGCTGGTGCTGGGCATCAACAAGGCCACTCGCCTGCTGACCTACATCGTGGGCGCCGACAAGACCTACACGGCCACCATCCGCCTGGGCGAGTCGACGATCACCGACGACGCCGAGGGCGAGATCGTGCAGACCCGGATCGCCGCGGCGCTCACCGAGGAGCAGATCCGCGCCTCCATTGCCAAGCTCACCGGCCCGATCGAGCAGGTGCCCTCCTCCGTGAGCGCCATCAAGGTCAACGGCGAGCGTGCCTACGCCCGCGTGCGTGCCGGGGAAGACGTGAAGCTTGCCTCCCGCCCGGTGACCATCCACCGCTTTGAGGTGCACGACATCCGCCGCGAACGCGGCGGCAAGGTCCAGGACATCGATGTGACCGTCGAGTGCTCCTCGGGCACCTATATCCGGGCCCTGGCCCGCGACCTGGGCGAGGACCTGGCCGTGGGCGGGCACCTGACAGCGCTGCGCCGCACCGAGGTCGGGCCCTACACGCTGGATCGGGCCCGGACGCTGGAACAGTTGGCCAAGGACTTCGAGTACCTGCCGCTGGAATTGGCCGCCGACGCGCTGTTCACCCGCCGGGATTTGAGCGAGCACGAACGCTCCGAACTTTCCTTCGGCCGGCGGATCAGCGCGAACGAGACCGAGGAAATGACGGCGGCCTTCGCCCCCGACGGGACCCTGGTGGCACTGCTGAAGAACAAGGGCAAGGAAGCCAAGCCCGAACTCGTGTTCGCCACCGCTTCCTAGGCTGGCAGCGCACCCATGTGTGAACGAATGACTTTTAAGGGGTAACTTCCGCCGTGATCGTTGACGGATTCTTCATCGCCGGTGCCATCCTGTGCGCCGTGGCCGTGCTGCTGGGCGTGCTGGCCACCATCATCCGCACCTACCCGGATGACTTCGCGCTGGTCGCGGTCGCGCTGCTGGAGGTGTTCCTGGTGGTCTACGGGATCGCCGCGGCCATCCGGCAGGCCGGGGGACAGGCGATCAACGGGGAGCCCTGGGAGTTCTGGGGCTACCTGCTCACCGCGCTGCTGATCCCGGCGCTGGCCTTCGTCTGGGCGGTGACCGACAAATCTCGGTGGTCCAACACCGTGCTGGCGGTCTCCGGGGCCATAGTCTTTGTCATGTTGTACAGGATGGAACAGATTTGGGACGGGGCGTTGCCGGCATGAGCGAGCAAGGAAAGAATCCGGTGAAGCGTTCGCGCATCGTGGATGCGGCGAACCGCAAGGACAGCACCAAGCCGGTGCGCTCCAATGGCGGGCGATCCTCGGGCCTGGGCCGGATCATCATCGCGGTGTACGGGGTGCTGGCGCTCTCGGCCACGGTCCGTGCCGTCTACCAGATCCTGCTGGATTTTGGTGCGGCTCCGCTGGCCTACCTGCTCAGCGCGCTGGCAGGTGCCGTGTACATCGTCGCGACCCTCGCGCTGGCCTCGAAGAAGCCCGGCAGCTGGAGGCTCTCCTGGTACGCGGTGCTCTTTGAGCTGGTCGGGGTGCTGGTGGTGGGAACGCTCAGCTTCGCGCTGCCCGCGCTCTTCGCCCACCCGGCGGTGTGGTCGCACTTCGGTTCCGGCTACGGCTACGTGCCGCTGGTGCTGCCGCTGATCGGCCTGTGGTGGCTGGCCAGGCACAAGATGCCGCAGGCCCGGGAACAAACCGCGGGGAAGTAGCCTTCCAACACGCAGATTCCCCAAGCAAGCAGAGACATGGATGCACCACGAGCCGGGTTTCCCCGCCAATTCGTCAGGGACGAAAGGCGGTAGAAACCCGGCTCGCTTGGGTTGTGAAGGCAGGTGCGTTACTTCTTGCCGAAGAGCCCGCCGAGGATGCCTCCCAGATCCAGTCCTCCGGCACCCTGGCCCGCCTGCTGCTGGCCGGCGGTGTCCCCGCCGCCGAAGAGCCCGCCGAGGATGCCGCCGAGGTCCAGCCCGCCGGGAGCCTGGGTGCCGGAGGAACCCTGGCCGCCGAGCAAGCCGCCGAGCAGTCCGCCCAGGCCCCCGGCGGAGGAGGTGGCCTTCTTGGCCAGGAACGCCATGACCAGCGGGGCCAGGATCGGCAATGCCTTTTGCACCAGGGCACCGAGATCCACCCCGCCGCCGGCGGCTCCGCTGAGCTGGGAGGCGAGGGCAGACTGGTTCTCGCCCAGGGCGTGCTGCACGATCTTTTGCCCGTCGTCGGTGTCCACCGCATCGATGTCGACCCCGCCGTCCAGGAATGTCGCGTCGTGCTGTGCGATGGCCGCGGACAGGGCGTCGGCGCCGTCGGGGGAGGCCGCGTTGTTTTGCAGGCCCGCCAGCAGCGAGGGAAGGGCGGTGGCGGCGGTCGCGCGTGCCGTGTCGGCATCGACCCCCAGCTTCGCCCCGAGCTGGTCCAGCGGGATCATGTTGAGCAGTTCGTTCAGGTCGGCCATCGAGAGCTCCTTGTGATTGGGGGACCGGTGGATTCGGGGCCCTGGGCCCCATCCTATGGCGCACACCACCTCGATGGGCCGCACTGCGGACAAGAATCGGCACTTGGAGTATTTGTCGTCCATAATGGTTATGGCCGTGCTCGAATCGGCCGCCCGGATCACCAGCGAAGGAGCAACGTGCACTATTGGAAAGGCCTCGAAGCCGTACCCCCCGGCATCGGCCCGTCGGTAGTGACCATTGGCAACTTCGACGGGGTCCACCGCGGTCACCGGGAGGTGCTTGCCGCCGTGGTTGCCACGGCCAGGGAGCGCCATGCCAAGGCCGTGGCCATTTCCTTCGACCCGCACCCGGCACAGGTGCACCGCCCCGACGATGCCCCCGAACTGATCATGGGGATCGAGGACCGCATCGAGACGCTCGCCGAGGAGGGCCTCGACGGGTTGCTGATGATCCGCTACACCCTGGATTTCGCCCGGGCCAGCGCCGAGGAATTCGTTGCCAAGGTCATCGTGGGCGCGCTGAACGCCTGCGCCGTGGTCGTGGGCCACGACGTGCGCTTCGGCCGGGAAAATTCCGGGGACTTCAACGTGATGGTCGCCCTGGGCAAGCAGTATGGTTTTGACGTCATTGGCGTCGAGGACGTGGGGGAGCACCGCCGCTGGTCCTCGACCTGGGTGCGCGAGGCGCTGAACCGCGGCGAGGTGGCCACCGCCGCCCAGATCCTGGGGCGCCCGCACCGCATGCGCGGCGAGGTCGTGCACGGGGCCGCGCGCGGCCGCGAGCTGGGCTTCCCCACCGCAAACCTCGACCCCGCGGCCTCCGGCATCATCCCGGCCGACGGCGTGTACGCCGGCTGGCTGGTGGACGAGGCGCAGGTGCGCTGGCCCGCCGCCATTTCCGTGGGCTCCAACCCGACCTTCGAGGGCGTCAGCCGCCAGGTCGAGGCACACGTGATCGACCGTCCCGCCGAGGGCGTGGAAGACTTCGACCTTTACGGCCAGCAAATCATCGTTGAGTTCGTCGAGCACCTGCGCCCGATGGTGGCCTACCGCGGCATCGAGGCGCTCATCGAACAGATGCGTGAGGACGTCGCACGCACCCGGACCGTCTTGCTAGATGCCTGATTCGACCCCGAAAACCGGCGAGCAGGCCCCTCGGCCGGTTCCCGGTTTGCCCGCCCGCGCCTTCACCATGGACGCCAAACGCCGCCGCGAACTGGCCACGGCGTTCAAGGTCGGCGGCGCCCACTATGACGCCGTGCGCCCCAACTACCCTGATGCCGCACTTGCCTTCATGGTCCCCGCGACCACACGCGACGCCGTGGACGTGGGAGCGGGAACCGGGATATTCACCGCACAACTATTGGCCCGCGGGCTGAACGTCACGGCGGTCGAGCCCTCGGCAGACATGCTCGCGGTGCTGCGCGAACGCCTGCCCGAGGTCAAGGCGCAGGAGGGGACCGGGGAAGAGACCGGACTGGAGGATTCCAGCGCGGATGTCATCACCTACGCCCAGGCCTGGCACTGGGTGGACCCGAACGTTGCCAGCACCGAGGCTGCCCGTGTGCTGAAGCCCGGTGGGAAATTATCCCTGGTGTGGAACCAGCTCGATGTCTCGGTGCCCTGGGTGCATCGGCTGGCCCGGATCATGCATGCCGGGGATGTGCACCGGCCGGACTTCGTCCCGCCGGTGGGCCCGGAGTTCCATGCCCCCGAGTCCGGTTCCTGGATCTGGGAGCAGTCGTTGAGCGCCGAGCAGGTCATCGAGTTGGCCAAGTCCCGCAGCTATTACCTGCGTGCCGGGGCGGCGACCCGGGCGCGGGTTGAGCACAACCTGTCCTGGTACCTCTACGACCACCTGGGCCATACGCCGGGGGAGCCGTTCGGGTTGCCGTACCTGACCCACGCGTGGCGGGCGAGGCTGCGCAGCTAGAATCCCGTGGGCCGGCTCCGGCCCGTGCCTCGCCGCGTACGCTGCGAGCGGTGGTGTTCCGAACATCGTCGTTGCGAGCAGCTCGTCGGGACCTTGAATGAGTAGGACATTTTTGGTTGCCTTCGGGGCAATGGCCCTGGCAGGGGCCGTTCTCGTCCTGTCGATTCCCCCTTTGTTTGGCCAGCATCAGCCCTACCGGGAACGGGTCGCCGGGTGGGCAGGTGGACTCTTTGTCGTGCTCGCCGCGGTCGTGGGCTTTCCACGGACCGCTGCTCGGCGCGGGCTCCGGCCGACAGGTACCGGATAGGCGACGCGCGATCCTTCTCCAGGGGCACCGGTGGCCGGGGGCTTCGGATTCCTTGAATTCGGTTCGGTTTCGAGCCGGCGGGAGTGTCTTTCGGCGAGCCGAGATGTTGGTGCTCCGGGTCCTCATGCGTGGCGGTCGAGGGTGCGCCGCCGGGGGCTTGGCACGGGTGGGGATCACCGCCTCATGCGGCCCCGGAGACCCGCCCGGTACCGCGCCTCCACCGATTTCCCGGGCGGCGGCGGAGCATTCCTCCGCCGGAAACGCAGGCTGATGCCCGCGGCAGCGGCTTCGGTGTGATGGCGGTCTCAATCCTTCCGTGTTACCGTGAGTGGACTTCGAGGTTCTGGGCCCGGTCACACCGGTAATTGCCATTTGGGTTCGGGCATATGCACTGATTGATTCCGGCGTTCTTGCACCGGGGGAGAAGGGTCATCATGGGCACCAGCATGAACTCCGGCTTGACGGATGCTTTGATCAAAACCCGAAGGTTTTTTACCAGCAAGGAGGCGGTGTCCCCCGACGGACGCACCCTGCTCAAGGTCGGCGGGCGTAGCGGGGACGCATTCTACCGCGATCGCTGGAGCCACGACAAGGTGGTCCGCTCGACCCATGGGGTGAACTGCACCGGTTCCTGCTCGTGGAACGTGTACGTCAAGGACGGCATCATCACCTGGGAAACCCAGGCCGTCGATTACCCCACCACCGGGCCCGACAAGCCGGAATACGAGCCGCGCGGCTGTCCGCGCGGTGCTTCCTTCTCCTGGTACACCTACTCGCCGACCCGCACGCGTTATCCGTACATCCGCGGGGTGTTGCTGGAGATGTACCGGGAAGCCAAGTCGCGCCTGGTGGACCCGGTGCTGGCCTGGGCGGATGTCACCGAGGACCCGGAACGCGCGCAGCGTTACAAGCAGGCCCGCGGCAAGGGTGGACTGGTGCGTGCCAGCTGGGACGAGGCGGTCGAGATCGTCGCCGCCGCGCATGTGCACACCATCCGCAAGTGGGGGCCGGACCGGGTGGCCGGTTTCTCGCCGATCCCGGCCATGTCGATGGTCTCCCACGCATCCGGGGCCCGGTTCGTGAACCTGATCGGCGGCTCGATGCTGAGCTTCTACGACTGGTACGCCGACATGCCGATCGCCTCCCCGCAGGTTTTCGGCGACCAGACCGATGTGCCCGAATCGGGGGACTGGTGGGACGCCGGATACCTGATGATGTGGGGCTCCAATGTTCCGGTGACCCGGACCCCCGACGCCCACTGGATGACCGAGGCGCGTTACCGGGGGCAAAAAGTGGTCGTGGTGTCTCCCGACTTTGCCGACAGCACCAAGTTCGCCGACGAATGGCTGGCCGCCGAGCCGGGCACGGACGGCGCCCTGGCGATGGCCATGGGGCATGTGATCCTCAAGGAATTCCATGTCGAGCGGCAGACCCCCTACTTCACCGGGTACGTGAAGAAATATACCGACCTGCCGTTCCTGGTCATCCTGGACGAAGCGCAAGACGCGGACGGGGCGCGCACCTTCACCGCCGGAAAATTCCTCACCGCAGAGGACCTGACCACGGAAATCGCCCATGAAGAGGAAAACGCGGCCTTCAAGGCGGTGCTCGTGGATGCGGCGACCGACTCCCTGGTGGTGCCCCCGGGCACCCTGGGCCATCGCTACGGCGAAACGGGCGTGGGCAAGTGGAACCTGGATTTGGGGGACATCGACCCGAGGCTCACGCTGCTCGAGAACGCCGACGAAAACGTGAGTGTGGACATGCCGCGCTTTGACGCCGGGCAGGGCAACATCGGGGTCATCCGCCGAGGGGTTCCGGCACGCCGGGTCGCCGGCCGGCTGGTGACCACCGTTTTTGACTTGCTGCTGGCCCAATACGGGGTGGGACGCCCCGGGCTTCCGGGGCAGTGGCCCACCGGCTACGACGATGCCGACTCCCCGTACACCCCGGCCTGGCAGGAAAAGATCACCGGGGTCCCGGCGGCCGCGGCCGAGCGGATCGGCCGCGAGTTCGCGCAAAATGCGGAGGACTCCAAGGGCCGGTCCATGATCCTGATGGGTGCCGGAACCAACCACTGGTTCCACTCGGACACCATCTACCGCACCTTCTTGACCATGACCACGGTCACCGGATGCCAAGGGGTCAATGGCGGGGGCTGGGCCCACTACGTGGGCCAGGAAAAGGTCCGTCCGCTGACCGGATACACGCAACTGGCCAACGCCCTGGATTGGATGCGCCCGCCGCGGAACATGGTGCAGACCGCTTATTGGTACCTGCACACCGACCAGTTCCGCTACGACCAATTCGGCGCGGACGCGCTCACCGCCCGCACCGGCAAGGGCCAGCTGGCCGGCAAGACGACCGCCGACGTCATCGCCCAGTCCGCGCGCCTGGGCTGGATGCCCTCCTACCCCACCTTTGACCGCAACCCGCTGATCATCGGCGCCCAGGCCCGGGAAAAGGGGCAAACCGCAGCGGACTACGTGGTCGAGGAGCTCAAGGCCGGGCGCCTGGCCTTCGCCGCGGAGGATCCCGACGCCCCGGAGAATTTTCCCCGGGTGCTTTCGCTGTGGCGCTCGAACCTGATCGGTTCCTCGGCCAAGGGCAACGAGTACTTCCTCAACCACCTTCTGGGGGCCTCGCACACCATCACGGCGAAGGAAACGGCCGAGCGTTTCCGGCCCAAGGACGTGAAATGGCACCAGAAGGCACCGATCGGCAAGCTTGACTTGCTGACCACGCTGGATTTCCGGATGACCAGTTCGACCCTGCACTCGGACATCGTGCTGCCGGCGGCAACCTGGTACGAGAAGTACGATCTGTCCACCACGGACATGCACCCGTTCGTGAACTCCTTCAACCCCGCCATCTCCCCGCCCTGGCTCGCGCGCACCGACTGGGATGCCTGGCAGGAGATCGCCCGGGTCTTCAGCAAGCTGGCCGAACGCCACCTGGGCACGCAGACCGACGTGGTCGCCGCGCCGCTGACCCACGACACCCCCGATGCCATGGCAGCCCCGCACGGGAAAGTCAGGGACTGGAAGTACGGCGAGTGCGAGCCCGAACCCGGGGTCACCATGCCCAAGATCATCGAGGTCGAGCGGGACTACACGGCCATCGGAGAAAAGATGCGGTCGGTCGGGCCCCTGCTGGACACCCTGGGCGCCACCACCAAGGGCATCACCTTTGAGCTGGGCCCCGAGATCGAGGAACTGAAGAAGAAGAACGGTGTCGTGCGCGGAGGTGTGGCCCACGGGCGCCCGGACATCCTCAAGGACTTCCAGGCCTGCGAGATGATCCTGATGCTCTCCGGCACCACCAACGGGCGCCTGGCGACCGAGGGCTTCAAGACGCTGGAGAAGCGCACCGGCACCAGGCTGCACGACCTGGCCTCGGAACACGAGGGCAAGCGCATCACCTTTGCCGACACCCAGCGCGGGCCGGTGCCGGTGATCACCTCGCCGGAATGGTCGGGCTCCGAATCCGGGGGCCGGCGGTACTCCCCGTTCACCATCAACGTCGAGCGGCTCAAGCCCTGGCACACGCTCACCGGGCGGATGCACTTCTACCTGGACCACGACTGGATGACCGAACTGGGCGAGTCGCTGCCCACCTTCCGCCCTCCGCTGGACATGACCGCGCTGTTCGATGAACCGCAGATCGGTTCCACATCCTCGGCGGGAGTCACCGTGCGGTACCTGACCCCGCACAACAAATGGTCCATCCACTCCGAGTACCAGGACAACCTGCTGATGCTCTCGCTGTTCCGGGGCGGGCCGGGGATCTGGATGAGCCCGATCGATGCGGCAAAGATCGGGGTGCAGGACAACGAATGGATCGAGGCGGTCAACCGCAACGGCACCGTCACCGCCCGGGCCATCGTCTCGCACCGGATGCCCGAGGGAACCGTGTACATGTACCACTCCCAGGACCGGCTGATCGACATGCCGCTGTCGGAGACCAGCGGCCAGCGCGGCGGCAACCACAACTCGTTGACCCGGCTGATGATCAAGCCCACGCACATGATTGGCGGCTACGCCCAGCAGACCTACGCCTTCAACTACATGGGGCCCACGGGAAACCAACGCGACGAGGTCACCGTGATCCGCCGCCGCAGCCAGAAGGTGGAGTACTGATGCGTGTCATGTCACAGATGGCCATGGTGATGAACCTGGACAAGTGCATCGGCTGCCACACCTGTTCGGTCACCTGCAAGCAGGTCTGGACCAACAGGTCCGGAGCAGAGCACGTCTGGTTCAACAACGTCGAAACCCGGCCCGGGCAGGGATACCCGCGCACCTACGAGGACCAGGACAAGTGGAAGGGCGGCTGGACGCTGACCAAGCGCGGCCGGATCAAGCTCAAGGCCGGGGGGCGGCTGAAGAACCTCATGACCATCTTCGCGGCACCCAACCTGCCGGGCATCAAGGACTACTATGAGCCGTGGACCTACGACTACGACAACCTGACCACCGCCCCGGCCCAGAAGCACATGCCGGTGGCACGGCCCAAGTCGCTGCTGACCGGGCAGGACACCAAGATCACCTGGTCCTCGAACTGGGACGACGACCTGGCCGGGTCGACGCAGAACACGCACAACGACCCGATCCTGAAGCAGGTCGGGGACAAGATCAAGTTCGAATACGAACAGACCTTCATGTTCTACCTGCCGCGCATCTGCGAGCACTGCCTGAACCCCTCCTGTGTGGCTTCCTGCCCCACGGGGGCCATCTACAAGCGCGAGGAAGACGGGATCGTGCTGGTGGACCAGGACCGCTGCCGCGGCTGGCGCCAGTGCGTGGGCGGCTGCCCGTACAAGAAGATGTATTTCAACCACAAGACCGGCAAGGTCGAGAAGTGCACCTTCTGCTACCCGCGCATCGAGATCGGCCAGCCCACCATCTGCTCGGAGACCTGCGTGGGCCGCCTGCGCTACCTCGGGCTGATGCTCTACGATGCCGACAAGGTGCTGGAGGCGGCATCCACGACCGATGAACACGGACTCTATGAGGCCCAGCGCAACGTGTTCCTCGATCCCCGGGATCCGGAGGTCATTCGCGAGGCGAGGCTGGCCGGCATTCCGGACGACTGGGTGGAAGCGGCCCAGCGCTCGCCGATCTGGGCCTTGATCAACGAATACAAGGTGGCCCTGCCGCTGCACCCCGAGTACCGCACGATGCCGATGGTCTGGTACATCCCGCCGCTGTCCCCGGTCGTGGATGCGGTCGGAGAGACCGGGGAAGACCCGGAGCGCAAGGACAACCTGTTTGCCGCCATCGACAAGCTGCGGATCCCGATCGAGTACCTGGCAGGGCTCTTCACCGCGGGGGACACGGTGCCGGTGGACCGGGTGCTGCACAAGCTTGCTGCCATGCGTTCCTACATGCGCGACATCAACATGGGATGGGAACCGGACGAATCCATCGCCGAATCGGTGGGGATGACCGGGCAGCAGATCCGGGACATGTACCGGCTGCTGGCCATCGCCAAGTACGAGGAACGCTACGTGATCCCGGCGGCCCACTACGAGGACGCCCACAAGCTGGAGAACATCGCCACGGACTGCTCGCTGAATGTCGAGGGAGGACCGGGCATGGGAGGCATGGGTGGCATGGATGATTCCTTCGGGTCCGACCCGGGCGGCCAGGGGCCGGATGTCCCGGGCCGCCCCGAACGGGTGCGCATCAACCTGCTGAACTGGAACGGCCAGGGCACGCCCACCGGGTTGTTCCCCGGCACGCCGCCGGCACCGGGAGGCACCTCGTGACGCCCAAGGTGCCGGCCCTGAAATACTCCCCGGAGGAAATCACCGCGGCCTGGCAGTGTGCCTCCATCCTTTTGGACTATCCCGACGAGCAGTTGTTTTCGCGCCTGGACCTGCTCGAGGAGGTCGCGGCGTCCCTGCCGGCCAGGATCGGGACGGGCCTGCTCGAAACGATCCAATACCTGCGCCGGCCCGGGGTGGCGCAGACCCAGAGCCAATACGTTGACACCTTCGACACCCGTCGGCGCGGCTGCCTGTTCCTGACCTATTTCTCCAACGGCGAGACCAGGAAGCGGGGGTTGGCGCTGCTTCGCATCAAGCAGGTCTACGCCCGGGCCGGCCTGGAACTGGCCCCGGAGCAGCTGCCGGACCACCTGTGCGTGGTCCTGGAATTCGGCGCGCTCACCGATGCCAAGGCGGGCCTGAAGATCATCCTGGACAACCGGGCCGGCCTGGAGCTGTTGCGCCTGCACCTGCGCGAGACCGGTTCGCCATGGACCGGGGCCATCGAATCGGTCTGCTCCACCCTGCCGCTGCTCAAGGGCAAGGACCACGAAATCGTGGCGCGGCTGATTGCCGAGGGGCCGGCGGACGAACAGGTCGGACTGGACACCTATGGAATGCCGGATTTGGCACCGATTCAAGGAGGCGTGTGATGGGCAACGGATGGGCAGTGTTCCTGTGGCTGATTTTCCCCTATATCTGCCTGACGGTCTTTGTCTTGGGGCATATCTGGCGGTACCGCTATGACAAGTTCGGGTGGACCTCGCGCTCGAGCCAGATGTACGAGAGCAGCATCCTGCGCTGGGCCAACCCGATGTTCCACTTCGGCATCCTGGCCGTCTTCCTCGGCCATGTCATGGGCCTTGGCATCCCCAAGAGCTGGACGGATGCCTTGGGCATTTCGGATGGGGTCTACCACTTCATGGCAATCTCGGTGGGTGCCATTGCCGGGGTTTTCACCATTGTGGGATTCGTTGGACTGCTCTACCGGCGCCGTTTCACCAAGGCGGTGATGGGGGCAACCACCGTGATGGACAAGATCATGTATCTCATGCTCGGAATCGTGATCCTGGGAGGACTGGTGAACACCGCTTCCGGGGTGGCGGGGGAGTACAACTACCGGGAAGGGGTGTCGATCTGGTTCCGCAGCATCTTCTACTTCAACCCGCAGCCGGAATTGATGGTCGGCGCCCCGCTGAGCTTCCAGTTCCATGCGATTGCCGCCATCGCGCTGTTCGCGCTGTGGCCCTTCACCCGCCTGGTGCACGTGTTCACCGCGCCGGTGGGCTACATCTTCCGGCCCTATATCGTGTATCGCAGCCGTGATGCCCACGAGGGCTCGCGGGCGCACCGGCGCGGCTGGGACAAAGTGGATACGATCCCGCGCCGCCCGAAGTGAGCGGTGCATGGACCATGCCGTGTTTCCGGAATCGGGGCGGCGATTTCAGGGCGTGGACGGTTCCGGTCGCGTTCCACGGAGGTTCCGGCGGCGGAGCAGCCAAGTGGTTGCCGCATGGACCATGGCGAGGGAGGATGCCAGCCAGGCCAGCAGCGCCACCCAGATGATGATCCGGCCAATCTCCACCATGAAGTCCAGGTCCTCGACAGTGCCAAAGAGCATGCTGGCGCTCGCATACATGCCCAGCGGGAAGACAATGCTCCATAGGCTGATTTCATAGCGCAACGGCCGGTGCCGCAGCACGTGCCGCCAGATCCCGAAGAGCAGCAACAGCGGGATCCACCACAGACCCAGGGCCCACAGGATGAAGCTGATTCCGGCGACGGCCGGCGCCGCGGTTTCCAAGATGGGCATCCGTTCGGGCAGCAGCAGGATCCGGGATCCCGCCAGCACCGAGATGGCCGTGGCACCCATGTAGATCCAGTAGGTGGGGCTCAGCGACGCCGGGTCCACGGGGTGGGTGAGCAACCGTATCGTGACAAGGGTGGCGACGATCAGGTATAGCATCACGCCGACTCCCCACAGCCCGACAGCGGCGGCGGCCAGCAGCTCCGATCCGCCCAAGCGGGCCACCATGGCTGCTGCCACGGCAACGGACTGGGTTCCCACCACCCAGAGGAACCAGCTGCCGTTGATTTCCGCGATGATGGGGTTCTTGCGCTCGGCGACAAGCAACTCCGTTGGCAGCGTGTAGTTGAGCACGACCCACACGACGGCACCCACGACGGCCATGGCCATGGCCGTCGTGATCCAGCCGTACATCTCAAATCGCGCGCCAAGCACGTTGGCGGCGGCCACGATCGTGAAGAATCCGAAGGCGCGGCCTGGACTGCGGATATCGCGCGCCACCCTGCCGAATGTCCCGATCAATCGCAGCAGTGTCGCCGCGGCAAGCACGATGCCGGCGAGCACCGCAATGATGAAAAGTACCAACGCCGGCAACGGTGCCCCGTAGAGGTCCAAGCCGGTCGAGACTATTCCGGTGGCCATCACGAAGGAAAAGGAGGCCGGAGGAAGGTTGGCGATCAGACCTCCCGATGGCTTTGCAACACCGGGGATCGGGGCATTGGCGGGGTTGAGCTGTCCTTCGCTGAATTCGTCGGGGGCCAGCATGGCTACGGCACCGGGTCAAGGGAAGGCCGGCGCATGGCGGGGTGAAGCGCATGGTCCTGGTTCCATCCCCGGGGTGCGGGTACCGCCCGGTCTCCGGGACATGGGTGCTTTGGCCTTGGTTCCATGCCCCAACCCTAGGCATCCAAGGGGCCGGTGACCAGAGCTGGCAGGCAAATCGGCAGGAAACATCCTTATCAGCGCACGCAATTGCGTGGTTTGAACAGGTACCTGCAGGCCGCGGTGCATGTGCGTTGCGTCTCGGTGCGTGCCGCCAGGGGCCAAGTTCTTGATAGACTTTTCTGCGGTGCCCGCTGCAGTCCGCGGTTGCGAGCGCACCTGCCGGTGACGGTGTT
This sequence comes from Arthrobacter sp. AQ5-05, assembly GCF_003287975.1. Classification (GTDB taxonomy): domain Bacteria; phylum Actinomycetota; class Actinomycetes; order Actinomycetales; family Micrococcaceae; genus Paeniglutamicibacter. The sequence goes on along the minus strand of NZ_QMKQ01000002.1, from coordinate 13,171 downwards.
TTTGAAACGCGGTACAACTCTAGGAGTTATTGTGGCATTAGACGCCGCTATCAAGCAGGAAATCATGAAGGCCTACGCCACCAGCGAAGGCGATACCGGTTCGCCGGAGGTCCAGATTGCCGTGATGTCACGTCGCATCCTGGATCTGACGGAGCACCTGAAGATGCACAAGCATGACCACCACACCCGCCGCGGCCTGATGGCCCTGGTTGGTCGTCGTCGTCGCATGCTTGCGTACCTCAAGGGCACCGACATCGAGCGCTACCGTACGCTGATCGAGCGCCTCGGCCTGCGTCGCTAATTTTTTAGCACTAGGTTTGATTGAGATTCCCCGGTTCCCTTCACAGGGTGCCGGGGAATTTTTTTCCAGTCCCGCGGGCGGCGAACGAGACGGCCATGCCGAGGCCCGTGCCCCGGAACGGCACCCACCTGATCCTGGTTCCGTTGCCCTGGAAAGTACGTGTGGCAAGGCGCGGGCGACATGCCTGGAATCAAGGGGGCAAGTATCGGCCGTGACGGTTTGAAGCTGGTGGGGCCATGGTTGCGCCGCGAACCAATGCCAAGCGCCCTCGCGCCGGGCCGAACCCCCGGGGTTTGGGCTTGGACTACTGCACGGCGTCGGTGGGAGCGGCGCGATGGTCGATGCCTTCCGTAAGTGAGTCGATCCGCTCGAGTGCGGCGTTGAGGTCTGAGACCTTCGCCCAGAGCTCCGGGTGCTGCTCGCGGATCTGGTCCATGGTGTTGCCGTGGGAGGTGAGGCTGGCGAGATCGAAGCTGACGTTGGTGCGTGCTCCGGCGACCGTTGCCCGGAGCGCCCCGAAAGCGACCACGACATCGGCGATGAGCGCCCGGTTGCCGTGGATCGCGAGCCATGCCAGGTCCTCGATCGCTTCGATGGCCCGGATGCCCAGCTCCGCCGAGGCTTTCGCGGCAGCCACGGAGGCCCGGGAGATCGCATCATCCCGGTCGGTTCCGGGCTCCAACCCGAAGGCGGCTCCGAAGGTCCGGGAAGCGGCCGCGTCCTGGTCGGCCAACCGAAGTGCATCCTTGCGCAGTGCTTGGGCTTGCATCCGTACGCGGTGGAGTTCCGCGCGCTCGCCCTCCCCGGGTTCCGTGTAGCCGGCAACCATCGATGCCAAGGATGCGGCAATGGCCAGCATCAGCCCCGTCCCGGCTCCACCGCCCGGCGAGCCCGTGGACTGCGCCAGTGCGCGCGTCCAGTCCTCAACCGTCGAGTCTTGGGTTGTCACCGTGTCCGTATCTTCCATGGCATCCAGTGTGCCGCACATGAGGCGCCTTGGCGTCCGGGCACGTGGACCTCGCCATGTCCGGGGCCCGGCAGGCTGCGGCGCAACGGGACCGGGTCCATCCTCGCTCCCGTCCGTTGGCCGCCGGATGGTACGTACGTCGGCCCGAAGACGGTGTTGGCTTATTACCTGGGACGATCCTCGAACGTTTGGATCGAAGCATCCGCACCGTCCCCGGAGCATCCCCGGGAGGGCTCCGTGGAGGCAAATCGTGGTCTGGTGTGACATTTCTCCCAATGTTCCGTCGCCGGTCGCCGGAGCTTCCAAATGCCTGTATGGTCTTTCGAGTGCATCGCGATCCTGATGCTGAGCGAAGTAACTTCATCCGAACGGAGAAAAGTCATGGGATTCATTGGTTGGATTGTTCTGGGCCTGATTGCCGGTGCGATTGCCAAGGCAATCAAGCCAGGCGAGCAGGGTGGCGGCTGGCTCGCCACGTTGCTGCTCGGCGTAGTTGGTGCCGTTGTTGGTGGCTGGATTGGTTCCGCGTTGTTCAGCGTGGATATCAGCGAATTCTGGTCATTGTCGACGTGGCTGCTGGCTATCGGCGGGTCGTTGATTGTCCTTGTTATCTGGGGATTGTTGACGCGCAAGCGGGCATAGCATTTGCATTTAGAGCAGGTCCCGGCCTTTCGAGGTCGGGACCTGCTTTTATCTGCCCGTGCAGCGTCCGTGCCCATCCCAGCGCGCCCCGTACTGTCTTGCCGCCGGATGTTCCCGCGTATGGTCGTCTTCGATCGCAGCGAGGGTCAGCGTAACGGTCGTTGGCATGGTCTGCGGTAGACGACACCTCTGCGGAATGCTTGCGACCGGGCCTTTCTTCAATTAACGTGGGTGCTCCCGGCAGCGGTTCGCATGCGGGCCAATCGCCGGGATTGTCCCTGTTACATCCAGCGAAGGAGGGCCCCGATGGGTCTCGACGACAAGATTGGCAACAAAGCGCAGGAAGTCGCCGGCAAAGTCAAGGAAGGCGTCGGCGACGCCACCGACAATGAAAGACTGCAGGCGGAAGGAGCCAAGGACCAGGCCGCGGCCAAGGCCAAGCAGGCCGGCGAGCATCTCAAGGATGCTGCCAAGGACGTAACCGGCCACTAGGCCGCCGCCGTCCCCGGCGAGAATTGCTCCCCGTCCGCGGGAACCCGTCCACCGGGGTTCCGCCGACGGGGAGATTTTCCGGTCGCTGACCAGTCAGAAGCGGGCCTGTTGCGCAGACGTGCACGCGGGTATGGCGCTCGTATGGAACACACATACCAGGTCATCGTGGTCGGCGCCGGGTTCGCCGGCATGGCAGCAGCCCGGGAGCTGGGTCGCAAGGGGATCTCGGTGCTCCTTGCCGACGCCAAGGACTATCGCCCGGTCCAGCCCTTGCTCTGGCAAATGGCGGCATCGCAGATCGGGGTTTCGGCGGTGGCCAGGACGCTGCGTTCGGCATTCCGCCGCATGAAGGACGTTCGGGGGCTTACCACCGAGGCGACCGCGCTCGATGCCGCCTCCCGCGCCGTGACCACTGCGGATGGTACCCGCTCCCAGGGGCCGATCCTGGTCATTGCCACTGGCGCCGTTCCAGGCTTCTTCAACACCCCCGGTGCCGAGGAACACGCATACCCGCTGTGCTCGGTGTCCGACCCCGTGCGACTGAGCACCGCGTTGACCCGGACGCTGGAAACGGCGGACCGCGTGCAATCCGGCAGCATGGACGTCGTCGGCGGCGGGCCCACCGGGGTGGAGACCGCGGGCGCGCCGGCCGAGAACATCAAATACATTGTGCCGAAGAATTTCTCTCCGGTCCTCGCCGGCCGCTGCCGGGACCATCTCGTGGACATGGTCCCCAACGTGCTCAACGCCTTTTCCCCGAAGCCCCAGGCCTACGCACGTGACCGGCTGGGGAAGCCCGATGTGCGGCTGCATATGGGCCAAAGCGTGAGCGAGGTCATCCCGAGGGGGTGGCGCTGGCCGACGGAACCGTCATTCCCGCCAGGAGCACGGTGTGGGCAGGCGGCCTGCAGACCGGGAGGATCATCGCCGAGTCGGGCGTGGCGCAGGGCAAGGGCGGACGCATCGACGTTACCGACGAGCTGCGGGCAGCCGGCGTCGAAGGCGTTTCCGTGTTGGGGGACTCGGCCAACATCACCGATGCCGCGGGAGTCAAATTGCCCCAGCTTGCGTCCGTGGCCCGGCAATCCGGGAAATGGGCCGCCCGCAATATCCACGCCGACGTCACCGGTGGCACGCGGCAGCCGTTCGACTGCAGCGACAGGGGCCATATGGCCATGGTCGGCCGGGGAGCGGCGGTGGCCGAACTCGGACGCAGGCGCATCCAGTTGCAGTGCCCGATGGCCTTCGTCTCCTGGCTGGCGGTCCACCTTGCGCGGCTCCCGGGCTTCCGCCAGAAGATCCGCGCCCTGTCCTCCTGGGCCGCCGGCTACCTGGCGCACGGTCCGACCCAGGTGTTTGTGGGCAAACCGGACCAGCGGCATTGCCGGGGAACCGGTCCGCGCGCGTGCCGCACCCGGTGACGGGCCCATGACCGGGAATCCCTGCGGGCGGTAGCCTGCAGGGGGGCTGTTCCCCGGCGGTCGAGGGAGCTGCCGCAGCGAGGCCGGAAGGGAGAGGACAGGTCCCGACGCGGCCCGTGACCACCCGTGGGTGGGCATGCGGGCCATGTCGAGCCCGGTCGGCGGTGTTCCCCTGTCGCCTGGCGGCGGGCAGCATATGCCGGGGGACAATACCGCTGCACTCAGTGTTCGGTGGCTGCCTCGGCTGCCTCGGCTGCCTCGGCTGCCTTCTTGGTGGCCTTTTCCGCGTCCTTTTCGGCACGCAGTGCGTCGGCCTCGTCGTGTTCCTCCGCCTTTTCCTGGTGGATGACCTCGGCCAAGAGCTTCTCCATTTCCTTGGCCACGCGGGCGGCGGAGGCGGGGTTCTGGCCGGTCACCAGGCGTTCGTCCACCACCACGTTTTCCGCCCAGTCTTCGGCCGGCACGTGGGTGGCTCCCTGTTCCTCGAGGCGGTCGGCGAGGAAGAACGGGATGACCTTGTCCTTCCCGGCGGCGACTTCCTCGTCGTTGGTGAAGGCGGCGACCCTTCGGCCCTCGACGAGGCGGAACCCGTTGGACAGTTCCACGTTCACCAATCCGGCCGGTCCGTGGCAGACCGCGCCCACCACGCCGCCTTTGTCATAGACGCTGGCCACGAGGCGCTGCAGGCCTTCGCTGTCCGGGAAGTCCCACATGGTGCCATGTCCTCCCACGAGGTAGAGGGCATCGTATTGTTCGGGGTCGACCACATCGACGCGGGCGGTGTTGTAGAGGCCGGCGCGCGTGGTCTCGTCTTCGGTGAAGGCCACCTGGATGGGATCTTCGGGATCGACCGTGTCGCGCGGGGGCTGGCCGCCCTGGATCGAGGCGAAGTCGACGAAATGTCCGGAATCCTTGAAGACCTTCCAGGGGTGTGCGGCCTCGGCGACGTTGTAGCCGGTCTGCTCTCCCGTATTGCCGATTTCGGAAACGCTGGTCAAAACCATGAGGATTTTCTTCATGAAGTGCTCCTTTCGTCCACTTCCCACCGTAGGCGACTTTCCGACACCCTGCCTACCCCCGTGCTTACCGGCTTGTACCGGTCGCCTCCATCGCCCCGGGCGACCCAGACGTCCGGAACCCCACCGAATGCCTGGCTACGGGTGTGTTGGCGGGGGACCGGAGGCCACAGCGCGCAGCCGCGGTAGCACCATGCCTTCACCCCGGCGCGGGCTGTGGGGGTTCATGGGGGGAGTGCTTGCGTCGGTAGGCGAAGCAGATGGCCAGGAGGACAGCCACGAAGGCGGCCAGGATGGCGATCTTGGTCAGGTCCGCAACGGCCCTGATCGGGAAGACTCCCGCGGGCAGCGTGGCGGCGATGCCCGCGATCCAGGTGACGCGCTGTGGGGTTCCGTGCGTTCGGTCTCGGGGAACCATCCCGGAAGGATTCCGTCGTGGCACAAGCATTGCCGAGCCAGGGCTGGGCGTCTTCTTGATCACGTTTACGCTGAGGTCCCGGGGGAGTGCCCGGCCAAACTCATCCAGATGGAACTGGAGTCGCCGGTGCGGCTCAACGATGACGGCGTCCGCCGGGGGTCCTAGTCACCCTGAGAGAGCCGGTAGTACGCCATTTTGCGGGCGCAGGGATCGAAGGCGCGCTGGAGCTTGAGACCGCAGCCGGTGCCCACGAGTTTGTCAGATGCATGGATTGATAACGAAATTGTAACTTTTACTTGTACCTCGTAGGGTCTTACTTCTGGTTGCATTTGCGCAACCCAGTCCCGATCCGGATCGCACAACCCTACCGGCGGATCGCGGATCAAGAATTTCCGGTAGGGGCGGAGGACCCAATCAACCGTTCCTGGTCTTGGACCATGGATCTCGGGGTGAAGCGGAGTCCGCCTTGACGGGCTCGGCCGAGTTGATCTCATGACTCGAATCCGACAGCTAACTTCGCAGGCGACACATGAGAGGTAATCATTTGACCCAGCAGCAAAATTCCGGGCGCCGCCGCGCGCCCAACCCCGTTGATGCTTCGCCTGCCAACGGTTCCATGGAGCAGATCGTGGACACCGCACCGAACGGCGCAGGCACTTCCCCACGCCCCGGCCGACGCGCATCAAGCGCGGTTCCGGATTCCGCCGAGACTCCTGAAACCCAGCAATACGGGGGCCGCCGCTTTGTGGCAGGCCCGCGCTATGCCGCCTCCCCGGACGCGGCGTCCATCGCCGCCACCGAGATCCCTCCCGCATTTGGTGCACGGCCGGTCGCGCTGGCGATGCCTGCCGAAGCCGACAAGCTGGACCACGTCCTGAAGTCCGCGCCCCGGACCCGGCGCCCTCGACTTGGGTTTGCGCACAAGCTCGCCGCGGTCGCCGCCGTGACCGGCCTGGCATTCGCCGCAGCCCACGCGCAGGAAGCCGAAGAAGTTGTCGCTGCTCCACAGCGCGTCGCCCAGACCACTGTCGCCGATGTCAGCGCCCCGGCCAACGACAAGCTCACGGTCGATCGCGCCTCGGTGACCAGCAAGTACGTCAAGCCGGCACCCGTCACCACCGCTGCCGTGAAAGAAGCCGCCAAGGCAGACAAGCCGGGATCGACCACGACCGCTGCCGGCGGAAACGTCACCGAGCTCCCCGCCGTTGGAGCCTTGGCCCAGCCGGTGGACAGCATCCGGTTGACTTCGCGCTTCGGTTACCGCAAGAACCCGACCGGCGCCGGGTACATGAACCACAACGGCTTGGACTACGCCGTTCCCATGGGAACGCCCGTCAAGGCCAGCGCCTCCGGCACCGTGGTGCAGGCCGCATGGGCCGGCCACTCCGGATACCGCGTGCAGATCGACCACGGCAACGGGCTGGAAACCAGCTACAACCACAACTCGGTCCTGAAGGTCTCCGTGGGTCAAAAGGTCAGGGTTGGCGACGTTGTCGCGCTTTCCGGCAGCACGGGCAACTCGACCGGTCCCCACCTGCACCTCGAGGTCATTGTCAACGGCCAGTGGATCAACCCCGAGAGCCGCCTGTAGCGGCTGTCACCGTTCCGGGTCCGGAATGCGGCTTTTGCCTGCGGCTAATGCTCCGCGGCCCGGTACCAGTGGCCCCGGGAGTGCAGTCCCACCGGGGCCACACGTACCGGTCATGGGCAGGCCCGCCGGGCACGCAGGAAGGGACCGGCCATTGCGGCCGATCCCTTCCTGCCCATCCGAACCGTTCACGCGCCGGCTACGCCCGGCAGGACGGACCCGTCTGGCGCCCGATCAGGCGACGCAGCCCCCGAGGGCTATCTGCCCGTCGATGGCCCGGATCTGGTTCTGGACCGTGCCGAGCTGGTCCTGCAGGCCGATGACGGTTTTCTTCTGCGCTGCAATGGCGTCCTTGTTTGCGCCCTTCTTTGCCTGAAGTGTGCTCAGCTCCGTCTGGGCGTTCGTCACCTGGATGTCGAGCCCGGTCAGCTGCGCCTGCAGGTCCTTCAATTGGTTTTCGGTGGCACTGATTTCGCCGTTGAGCCCGTTGAGCTGTGCCAGCAGCGGAGCCACCCTCGTCTGGAGGTCCAGGATTTCGGCTTCCTTCGTGGCGATCTGGCTGTTGAGCCCGGTCAGGTCCGCCACCAGCTTGTCCATGTCGCCATTGAGGCCCGCGATCTGACCTAGCTTCGCAGCCACCGCGGCGTTGGCATCGGTTACTGCCTTCGCGAGGTCCTGCAGCTGTCCCTGCAGGCCCTGGAGCTCGGCGGCCTTCGTGTCGACGGCGGATTGCGCGGCAGTGCGTGCAGCAGTGGCACCGGCCAGGTCATCCTTCAGCCCGTCGAGGACCAGCTTCTGCGCGGCGATGGCCTCCTTGCTGGCCGCCAGATCCTCGGTCAGCGTCGGCAGTGCCGCCTCGAGGTCCGCCAAAACCTGCTGCTGCGCCGTGACGGCAGCCGCGGCGTCGGCCGCGGCGTCCGCAAGCGTGCCCAGCCCGCCCTGCAGAGCCGCGAGCTCGCCTTGCTTGGCAGTGACAGCACCGTTGGCTTCGGTGGCGGACTCCTGGAGGGCCGGGATTTCGTTCTTGAGGGCGGCGATCTCGGCCTGCTTCGTCGAGACGGCGTCATTGGCGGCGGTCAGGGATGCCTGGAGCAGCGCCGCCTGCTGCTGCAGGGTGCTGCTCTCCTGCTGCTTGGACAGGAGTTGGGAATTGAGGGCATTGACCGCTTTTTGGAGCGTGGCCAGGTCCCCCTGGTACCCGGAAATTGTGGCGTTCTTGCTGCTGATCTGGGTCTCCACTGCGGCCAGCTCGTCCTGCTTGGCCTTCCGCAGCGCCAGCAGACGAGTCTTCTCGGGGCTGTTGCCCTTGATGTCCGAGATCTGCGTGGTGATGTCCTTGATCTCGGCTTCCAGCTGAGTCTTGCCGGCGGCCAGCGCTGCAAGCTCCTGCTGCGCCGTCGCAAGCTGGGCCTGCTTGGCAGTGATTTCGGCGTTCTTCGCAGTGACCTGCTGCTGCAGTTCAGCAATCTCCGCCGTCACGCTGGCGAGCTGGTCGCTGTTGGCCGTGAGGGCCGCGGCAGCGTCGTCGGCGGCGGACCGCAAGGTATCGAGTTGCCCCTGCTCGGTGGCGATCGCCGTGTTCTGGGCCGCGAGTGCATCGGCGGCGTCCTGCGCCGCCGTCTGCAGCGCGGCCAGTTCGCCCTGGGCTGCAGAGATCGCGGCGTTTTGGGCAGCGACAGCAGCCGCGGCGTCGGCTGCATGTCGTTGGACATCGGCCAGCGCCGATTTGGCATCCCCGATCTTGGCCACTTGGGCGTCGAGGTCCGCCTGGGCGGCGGTGCCTGCCCCTTCAAGATCCTGTAGTTCGGCCTCGGCGTCACCGACGGCCTTCTGTGCGTCGCCAACGGCGGCTGCGGCAGCCTCTGCCGTGTCGGAAAGTTCCGTCAGCTCGCGCTCCGCCTGGGCGATCTCGGTCTTTTTCCCCGCAAGCGCTTCTGCTGCCGTTGTTGCGGCGGCCTTGAGTGCTGCTTGTTCGTCCTCCGCGGCGCTGATCTGTGCTTTTTTCGCAGCGATCCGGGCCTCGACGTCCTCGGCGCTGCGCTCCAACTCCGCGGTGTCAGCCTTGGCCTGCGCTTCGGCTTCCTGCAGCGGTGCCAGCTGGTTTTCGGTGGCCAGCTTTTGCGCCTGCAGCTCCTCGAGCGCGCCTTGCGCGGCGAGAACGGCGTCGTTGGTGCTGGCCTGCTCGGCCACAAGCGCGGCGAGGTCCTCACCGGCGGTCTTCAGCTGGGCATCGAGCTCCAGGCCCGCGGCGTCCAGCGCCGAAATGGCTGATTCCGCCTCGGCGATCTGGGCCTTCAGGCTGTCGGCGTTGGCCTGCAGCGCCGTCCGCTCGCCCTGGAGCTTGGCGATGATGTCGGCGTTTTTCTTGGAAGCGGCCTTGAGCAGGTTCTCTTGCACGGTCCCGCGGTGGGCCAACTGGTTCACCACCCCCGTGCAGATCCCTGCGGCTGCGCCGGTGGAACCCGAGGCTGCTGTTGCCTGTGGAGCGAACAGCAGCATGCTGGTCAGGATGCCGGGCACGACAATGGCGGCGGCCAGCCGGCGGGTGAAGGCAGAGTGATTTGACGGATTAGGCATTGAGTCCCCCCAAGGACATAGAAAATGCGGCCCCAATGGCCGAACCGATAGTGCTCACTCTAGGTGGCCGAATCGGTGGTGTCGACCCCAAGCGCGGAAGAAGGCCATCGGGCGATCGGTCCTACCCGATGCCTGGTTTCTGCCACCCGCTTTTCCCCGTTCCGGGTGTGCAAGGTTTTGCTGGAAGGACTGCATGTGTCGGACATGGAGCGGTTTCCTCGCCGAGGCACCGCACCGGCGGCGGCTTGTCGCCTGGGCGTGGCGTCCGCCGTCGCATTTGTGGTCCACAATTAGCAGGTGCGTACCTTTGGTGTTGAAGAAGAATTCCTGATCGTGGACCCCGTCAACGGGGTCCCCCTGCCCCTGTCCGCGGAGGTGATGGACCTCCACGGCGCAAGCATGCGGTTGGCAGGCCCTTCTGCCCGGCAGATGCTCTCCGCAGAGCTGCACCAGGAACAACTCGAAGTCATCACGCACCCGCACAGCAGCCTGGACTCTCTTGCCACGGAGATACTTGAGGGGCGCGCCTACGCCGACTCGCTCGCCCGAAAAGCGGGTGCGAGGATCGTCGCGCTGGCCACCTCTCCGCTGGCGGTCTCGCCCCATCCGACCCGGAACGAACGCTATGACGCCCTGGTGGAAAAGTACGCCCTGACGGCGCGCGAGCAGCTGACCTGTGGGCTCCATGTCCACGTGTCGGTCGTCTCGGATGAGGAGGGCGTAGCCGTCCTGGATCGCATCAGGTCCTGGCTGCCCCCGCTCATGGCGTTGAGCTCGAATTCCCCGTACTGGAACGGCCAGGACAGCGGCTACGCCAGTTTCCGCACCCAGGCGTGGAACCGGTGGTCCTCCGCCGGTCCGATGGAGGTCTTCGGGTCGGCGCGGGCCTACCACGCGCTGGTGGCGGACATATCAGCCACCACAGTGGTCATCAACCCGGATTTTGACGCCCGTCTCTCCGCCCGGCACCCCACCGTCGAGATTCGGGTGTCCGACGTCTGCCTTGATCCCCGGGATACCGTCCTGATCGCAGCCCTGGTGCGGGCCCTGGTGGAGACCGCCGCCCGGGAGTGGGAAGCCGGAGTGGAACCCGACAGGGTTCCAGCCATCGTCCTGCGCCAAGGGGTCTGGATGGCCAGCCGGTGGGGCGTCCGCGGCGACCTGCTCCACCCCGCAACCCACAGGCCGGACACCGCGAGGAATGTAATGTCGGCACTCCTTGACCATGTCCGGGATGCGCTGAACGACTCAGGTGACGCGGCCTACGTCGAAAAAGCCCTGGACAGGATCTTCAACCACGGAACAGGTGCCACCAAGCAGCGGCAATCCTACGAACCAAACGGGCGACTGGAAGACGTCGTCACCGACGCCATCGGTCTGACCCACCAGGAACCCGTGGATCGGCGCACATCCGCGAACGGCTCACCGAGTTGGACATGGAAGCCGTTGGCCGAGGCAGTGGCGTAGCCGCCAAACGAAGATGGCGGTCGTGCACGACGATGACCAGGCCCGGTGCCGTGGATGCCTTCACGGCATCTCCGATCCGGGGGAAAGTGTTCTGGGAGCCAGCGGCATTAATCCGGGGGAGTGCCAAGAAACCGATGTCCGGCACCCGCCTGCACAACCCCGAAAACTTGCGGGGTTGAGCAGGCGGGGAAAGTGACGGGATTCAATTGTCGGATTCGTGGTCGCCGGATGCCGCGGCGGGGGATCGGACACCTGGGCCGCAACGCGGCCTAGGTGTCCGCCTGCGGCAGCACCACGCGTTCGCCGTGCCGGGGGCTGTCCGGGTCCATGAGCGAATGCTTGCGTCCGTAGGTGAAGTAGATGGCCAGGCCGACCACCAGCCAGATGACGAACCTCAGCCAGGTCTCCCAGTGCAGCTGCAGCATCAGGAACCCGGAGGCCAGCATGCCGAAGGCGGGGACCACCGGCATGAAGGGCAGCCGGAAGGTGCGCGGGGCCTCGGGCCTCTTGTAGCGGAAGATGATCACCGACAGGCAGACCACCACGAAGGCGGCCAGGATGCCGATGTTGGTCAAATCCGCGACGGCCTTGATCGGGAAGACTCCCGCCAGCAGCGCGGAGGCGATGCCGGCGATCCAGGTGACGCGCTGCGGGGTTCCGTGGCGGTCGGTCTTGGAGAACCAACCCGGGAGCAGCCCGTCGCGGCTCATGGAGAACCAGACCCGGGTCACTCCGAGCAGGAAGGTCAGCATCACGGTGAGGATGGACAGGACCGCGAACACGGAGATGATCGTGGCGATGACCGGTAGCCCCACGCCGTTGAACGCGGAGGCGAATCCGGCGGTCGGGTCGATGTCCCGGTAGTTCTGCATGCCGGTGAGCACCAGCGTGGCGGCGACGTAGAGCAGCATCGCGATGACCAGCGAGATGATGATGGCCTTGGGCATGTGCTTCTTGCCGTCGGTGGATTCCTCGGCGGCGGTGCTCATGGCGTCGTAGCCGAAGACCGCGAAGAACACCGTCGCGGCTCCGGCCATCACCGGGCCGAACCCGGAAGGCATGAAGGGGTTGTAGTTCCCGGTGTCGATGTAGAAGATGCCCAGGCCGATGATGAACAGGATCAGCACGACCTTGATCGCGACGGCCACCAATTCGAAGCGTCCGAAGGCCTTGGTGCCGCGGGAGAGGATCCAGGTCACCAGGATGCAGACGACGATGGCCGGGATGTTCACGATGCCGCCCCGGCCCTCGTCGGCGGTGGAGGCGGCCCAGTCGGGCATGTTGATGCCGATCCCGGCGAGGAAGGCGGAGAAGTAGCCGGAGATGCCGATGGCCACCACCGCCACGATGGCGATGTACTCCAGCAAGAGGTCCCAGCCGATGAACCAGCCGATGATTTCCCCAAGCGCCACGTAGCCGTAGGTGTAGGCGGAGCCGGCGCGTGGGATCATCCCGGCGAACTCCGCATATGACAGGGCAGCGGCCGCGGATGCCAGTCCGGCGATCAGGAAGGAGATCAGGACGGCGGGACCGACGCCGGGTTCGGTGCCGCTGCCGTGGGCCACCAGTCCGGCCAGGGAGAAGATGCCGACGCCGATGATGCCGCCGACACCGATTGCGGTCAGTTGCCACAGCCCGAGGGACTTGTGCAGGCCGCTGTGTTTGTTCTCTTCCTCGATCTCGTCGATGGGCTTTCGCCGCATGATGGACTGCGATTTGTCTTTGCCGTTCATGAGGGACTCCTGCGTTGACGTGTCCAGCATTTCGGCCGCCCGTGACGCAAGCGGTCTCGTCAACCCAGTATGCGAGCGTGCCCGCCATTTTTGAAGACCCACATTGCAGGCGGACCGGCCGGTATGGGCGAGTGGATACTGTCGATCCCGATCAACCGGGTTGCAGTGCAGCCTCGTTAACGCCTTCGTTGGTGGGCCGGCGTCAATGACTGTGACCGAAGGGGATCCGTTTCCCGGCAATCACACATCGGCCCGCAACGTGGCGCAATCGGACACGACGTGGAGCGGCGAGGGATCCCGCCACTACCGGCCGTCCGATCTGAACCCGAGCTTCATTAGTAAGGGCACCGCACTTAGCCTCGGTAGGCGGGAGCACCGGTGAGCGCTCCTCGGCTATCGTCGCTTCGGGACAATTGACAGGATGTCCGGTCTCAGTATTGTTGGCAACGCTGACGTGGGGTTTTGCCATGTTTAGTGAGACAGATCTGGTCATTTTCGTCTCAATGAAGTTGGCAATTCCGTATTTGGGTTGGGCGACGCAGTTCCCTA
>NZ_QMKQ01000001.1 GCF_003287975.1 Arthrobacter sp. AQ5-05 | reverse complement strand
ACCCGGCCGACACGATGCTCTGGCAGGACGTGTTCCCCGGAACCACCGCCGATGCCGGGATCGCCGACGGGCAGGAGTTCGAGGTTGCCGGCACCACGCTGGTGGCCCTGCACACCCCCGGGCACTCCCCGGGTTCCACCTGCTTCCATGTGGAGTCCCTGGGCACCCTGTTCTCCGGGGACACGCTGTTCAACGGCGGTCCGGGTGCCACCGGGCGCAGCCACTCGAGCTTCGAGACGATCATCGACTCGATCCGCGAACGCCTGCTCACCCTGCCGGCGAGCACCGTGGTGAACACCGGCCACGGGGATGCCACCACGATCGGGGCCGAAGCACCGAACCTGGACGAGTGGATCAAGCGCGGCCACTGACCGGCATTGATCCGCGGCGTGGGCGGCGAAGGCACGGTTTTCAGTGTTTTCGCCGCCCACGCCCTTGTTCCATGAACAGGCAGCCATCGCGGTTGGTGCCTTCGGCCTGGGTACCTGCGACCCGAGGATGGCCGCCTCACGATGAATCCACCAACCAGCGAAAAGGACACAGGCAATGGACCTGATCATCACGTGGGCCATTTTTTGTGTACTCGCGGTGGGTATTATCCATTCCGTCAGGACGGAACGGCCAGCCCGCTCGGAGCCTGCACACCGTGGCGGCAAGCCGCTGCCTCGCAACCGCGTCGCGAGAGTGTTCGCCTCATTCCAAGTCAAGGCCTGGTGCTTGATCTTCTGCGCGGTTGCGTTCCTCATTTCGGCCGTCATGGGAACCGCCGACGCATTGTTCTGACCGGCATCCGCAACTTCGTGCCCGAATCCTGGATGCCGTAAACCAGCAAACGCCTTTGACCTGGGATGGCAAAGGCTTCAAGTTCTCAGCTCACCGCACGTGCCCTTGTATCGCGTAGCGAACGCAGCCTTCATGAGAAGGCCGAACATCTCGGTGAGGTGGACAGCGACATGCGCATGCCGGGCAATCAGGTCGGCGCTGTCGCCCAGTGCCACGCGAACCGGGTCCAGTGCCGGCGTGAGGGGGTCGGCGGCGGCAGCACGCAACAGCGCCAGGCGCTGCGGACCGGAGGCATGGCCGAGTTCGAATAGCACCCAATGGAACAGGTGCATCAGGGCCGTATCGCGGTCAAAGCCTGCATGAGTGGCCATGGACGCTTTCTCCTCCGGGGCGAGGTCGAACCCGCGGCAGAGCGCCAGGCCGAAGTCCGTGAACAGCAGCCTGCCCTCGTGTACGAGGATGTTGCCCGGATGCACATCGAAGTGCTGGAAGCCCTGGGTTTTCATCCAGGCCGTGGCGTCGAGGACCTGGGCGACCACGTCGGCGAAAACTGTCACCCCGGTGCCGGCGGCCAGGCTTCCGCGCAGCCAGGCGCCCAGCGTCTCGGGCACGTACTCAGGGAACAGCACCATGCCATTGGGCGCGTCCTTCATTGCGGCGAGCTGCCGCCGGACCTCAGGCCAATGCGTACCCCACTGGCGTTGCGGTACATCGCCGTCGAATTCATGCAGGTCCGTATCGCATTTCAGGTCAACGACCCGCCACCCCAGCAAAAGCGGGAAGAAATCCACCGCTCCATCCCGAACCCACGCCGAGGTCGCCCGGTGTGCGGCAAGTTCCCGCCCGGCTCCGTGGGTGGGGCTTCCTATCCCGTAGTGGCTGACAAAGGGAAGCCGGGAAGCGCAGGGCCGTGGAGGTCGGATCGGCCTCTTCGATGCTGGTCAGCGGGAGCTGTTTCACAAAGACGGTCGTTTCACCGATACGGGCCGACTTCGTGGTTCCCCCAATGCCCACGCCAACGGGCTCGGCAGCTTCGATGAGCCGACGCACGCCGTCATCATCGAGCCCGGTGAGTACGTCGGAGAGTCTGTTGGCGTTCTCAATACGTGCCGTCATCACTACACCCTATGGGTTGGCTCCCGGCTTGCTCGGCATATCGATGTCCTGATCCCAGTGGCTGAAGCGTCGGGCTGTCACGCGGGGAGCGTGGAGGTGGAGGCTCCTGTCGCCTGGGACCTCGACACGGTCGTTGTGGGCGGCGACGAAGGTCGCCGCACCAAACGCGCCAAGGTGCCTGGCTTCGTCCGTCCTGCTTCGCCTAGGCGCCCGTTTTCCGGGCGATAACGGTGTAGCTGCAAGGTACAAGATCGCGCTCGGATTCCGGCCATGCGTAGCCGTCCGGCACCTCGACCATCCGGGGACTGAACCTCCACGGCAGCGACCTGCCCTCGTCGAAGCGAAGAATCTGCAGCCCGGCACCGATAAGGGCGTTGAGGATATCGGCGATGGGGTGTGCCCATTGGAAAGTTCGAGGGTGGGCCACTTTGCCCTCTCCGACGTAGGTGGACTCGTCATCCCACATCTGTGCCTGGCCGTTGCCAAAGTATGGGTAGCGAAGCCGTAGCCCGGCGGCATGTTCATCAATGGCATAGAGGGAAGGATGCCCATCGCGGATGTAAAACGTCCCGCCGGTCCGCAGGAGCCCCGCAATTTGGGTTGCCCAACGCTCCAGATCCGGAAGCCACGTGATGGTTCCGATGCTGGTGTAGACGAGGTCGAAGTCGCCGTCGACGGCGGCCCGGGCGTCAAGGACGTCGGTTTCCACCCAGGTGGCTTCGAGGTCCAGACGATCTGCCAGCCCAGCGGCGGATTCCAGGGCGGAGGGGGAGAAATCGACGCCCGTGACCCTTGCCCCTGCCCGAGCCAGGGACAACGTGTCCGTGCCGATGTGACACTGGAGATGGCACACATCCAAACCCGAGACCGTGCCGGCTGGGAGGAACGGAGCGAGTGCCCTCAGATCGGTTCTGATGACTCCGGTCAGGTGGTCGGGATCATCCAAGTCACTGACCGCGTATGCCGTTTCGTGCAGGGGAACTCGGTCTTCCCAATTGTCGCGATTACTGGTGCGTGCGGATTCCCAATCGATCTCAATTCGGCTATCGCTCATGGAAGTCGAGTCCATGCAGAACCCCGGCGTAGTTGGTAGTCGTTTCTTTCCGACGCTTGGCCCCAAATGCAGGCCCACGCCTCCTCAACCAGGCACCCCTGGCATACTGCATGGGACCACGGGTGGCGCATCTGCCCGCTCACCTGTTTGCCGCGCAGAGCTGTCTTCTTCATGGAAAGACCTCCGGCCAACGTTCTGCGCACGGATAGCCAACGAGCGCGTGGGCGGCCCTGGACTCATGGACAGGATTTCGAGAGTCTAGTCATGCAGGAGAACTTGGTAAAGGTTGTGGTCCTGCCACGTTCCGGCAATTTGCAAATACCGCGGAGCCATCCCGATCTGCCGGAAGCCCGCCTTCAACAGCACCCTTTGTGAGCCGAGGTTGCGCAGGAGGGTGCTTGCTTCCATGCGGTGCAAGCCAAGTTTTGCACGTGCGGTTTCAACGATCACCTGCACCCCAGCTGTTGCCAGACCGCGGCCCGCGTACTCGCTGTCCACCCAGTAACCCAGTCCCGCGCTTTGGAATGGTCCACGCACGATTCCGGCCACGTTGAATCGGCCTACCAGGGTATTGCCGGCAAACAATGCCAGTGGATACCCTTCTCCGGCCTCGGTTGCTCCAAGGCGTCTGGCAATGTCAGCAGCCTGCCACGCCTCGGTGTAGTACTCCCGGGGACGCTCGGGTTCCCAGGAGGAAAGGTACTCGCGGTTGCGCACATAGGCATCGGCAAGCACTGCGGCATCAGCCGGGCACAGGATCCGCATATTGACTTCTTCACTCAGCTGGCATGTTTCAAACACGAGTCAAGATTACTGCCGCCAACGATGCCGATGGCGACACCCAGACAGCTGGAGCATCACTTGGCACCGAAAACACCTGGGCACCGCCCCCGTCGAAGGTCCACTTTGCGGATGACTCAGCAAAATGCGGACGAGGATAGGCCGCCGGCACAACCGCTGCCGGCCTACGGCACCAACAGCCGGCGGATATGACCCTGCCCTCGACCATCGCGTCCAACGCCTCTGCCTTATTCCCTCGCCCAGGCTGGCGACCGGGCCGACGGCCTCGTGGCCCAGCGCCATGGGCAGCGGCCGGGGACGGGAGCCGTTGATGACAGCGAGGTCCGAGTGGCACAGCGAGGAGAAAGTGATGTCCACCCCGACCTCCCCGGCGCGCGGGTGCGGGGTGGCCAGCTCCTGGATCCCCAACGGATGGCTGTCGGCGCAGGGAACATTCGCACCGGCGGGCAACTCGCGCAGGATCGCGGACCGCATCACGCGTTCCACCCGCCGTCTAGCACGTAGGAGACCCGGTGACAGTGGCAACCGGCCCCAAGGCCAGGAAGGCAGCGAGCGTTGCGACCTCGTGCGGCACGATGAGCCGCTTGATCGCATACTTGGTGGGCATAACCGTTTCCAGCACGGCGTCCTCGTCGATCCCGTGCATGGCGGCTTGGTCCTTGCTCTGCCCTTCGACCATGCGGTGCGCGCATATCCGGGGTTCACGCAATTGCTGGTGCCCCCGGGTGGTGGCCTTGGGTAATCCTTCAGGCCCGTGCTTTGGCCGCCACGTAGGCCGACTTGAATCCAGAGGCGCGCAGGCGGTGGATGGAGGAAATGTTGATGATGCGCCCGTTGCCCCGCTGGTACATATCCGGAAGGGCCGCACGGGTGAGCAGGAAGTGAACCTCGAGCATCAGCGTGAGGATCCGGTGGAAGGCGGCGGGCTCGAAGTCCTGGATCGGGGCGACAGCCTGGACCCCGGCGGTGTTGATGAGCACGTCGACCTCCAGCCGCGGCGATTCGAGGGCGGCGGTTTCCAGGAAGCCCATTTCCCACGCTTCGCCGTTGATCTCCCGCGCCAGCACGTCGGCCGCGGCCTCGTCGCGGTCGGCAACGATCGGGTGTGTGCCCTGGCCGGCCAGCGTACGGGCGATGGCTGCGCCCAGTCCCTCGGCACCTTCGGTGGCCCGGACGCGTTTGCCGGCCAGAGGGGTGTCCAACGGCTGATAGTGGGTGGGCGCCGGCATCTCGGCCATGTCGTGTACCTCCGGGGGCGGGCAATGCCCGGTGCATTGGGCCGGGTATTGCCCGGTCCCTCCCGCCACGCAATGCCCACCTGCGCACAGGACGCGTGGGTGCGGCGTTTAGGGATCCAGGCGTGCAGCGGCGAGCACCTGGGCCAGGTGCATGCCCCTCGCGTCGGTGCCCTCGGAGATCTGGGTGCGGCAGGAAAACCCGTCGGCCAGCACCAGGTCCCCCTCGGCTCGCCCGCGGATCGCCGGGAAGAGCTCGCGCTCGCCGAGGGAACGGGAGAGCTCGGCGTGCCCGGGCTCGAATCCCCAGTTTCCGGCCAGCCCGCAGCACCCGGTTCCGATCTCGCGCTCATCAATGCCGAGGCCGGCAAGCACCTTCGCGGTTCCGGAGTGGTCGCCCAGCGAACGTTCATGGCAGTGCACCTGGGAGACCGCCCCGGCGTCCAACGCGCCAAAGGGCCAGGCGGCACCGGGCTTGCCGCCTGCCGGCAGGTGCCTGGCGACCAGGTCGCCGAAGGGCAGCACGGCGGCGGCCAATGCGGCTGCGCGCGGGTCCTCGGGGACCAGCTCGGTGATTTCGTGTCCCAGCATCACCGTGCAGGAGGGCTCCAGCCCGATGACCGGGTAACCGGCATCCAGCAGCGGTTCCATGACCTTCAGCGTGCGGCCGATGACCTTCCGGGCGGCATCCAGTTGCCCGGTGGAGTGCCAGGTGAGCCCGCAGCAGACGAAGCCGTCGGGGATGATGACGTTGTAGCCCAGGGCCTCGAGCACCTCGACGGCGGCCTTGGCCGGGGAGGTGTCCAGGTGGTTGTTGAAGGAATCCGGCCAGAGCACCACCGTGGAGCCGGAGGTTGCATTGGGTCTCGGCCGTTTGGCGAACCACCGCTGCAGGGACTCGGGGGCGAAGGCGACCATGGTGCGGGTCGATTCGATGCCGCCGAGCTTCTTGGCCAGGCGCTCGACCATCTTGATCCGCAGCAGCGCGTTGGTGGTGCCGGCCGCACCCGGAACCAGGTGCAGGATCCGGGTCAGGATCGGCAGCCAGCCCATGGTGTAGTGTGCCATGGGGCGCAGCCGCTTCTCGTAGAAGCGGTGCAGGAACTCCGACTTGTAGGTGGCCATGTCCACGTTGACCGGGCACTCGGAGGCGCAGGCCTTGCAGGACAGGCACAAGTCCAGTGCTTCCTTGACTTCCTCGGAGCGGTAGGCCGAGGGCAGGGTTTCGCCGCGGAACATCTCCGAGAGCACCCGGGCCCGTCCCCGGGTGGAGTGCACCTCGTCGCCGGTGCCCTGGAAGGAGGGGCACATCGCGCCCTCGTCGGAGCGGCACAACCCCACCCCGACGCAGCGGTTCACGCCGTTGAGCAGCGATCCCCTGTCACGGGAGAGCGCATGGACGGGCGACAGCTCGAAGATGCGCTGGCCCGGGCCGGGCCGCAGCCGGTCATCGATCCGCTCGGGGTCGATGAGCACCCCGGGGTTGAACAGCCCGGTGGGGTCGAAGATGTTCTTGAAGTCCCTGAAGGCACCCATCGCTGCCCCGCTGTACATGGTGCCCAGCAGTTCGGAGCGGGCGCGCCCGTCCCCGTGTTCCCCGGAGAGCGATCCGCCGTAGCGGGCCACGGTGCGTGCGGCGGCTTCCATGAAGGAGCGGAAGACCGCCACACCTTCCTCGGTGCCCAGGGTGAAGGAGATGCGCACGTGCACGCAGCCCTCTCCGAAGTGGCCGAAGGGAATGCCGCGCAGGCCGTGCTTCGCCATCAGCGCGTAGAGGTCGCGCAGGTAGTCGGCCAGGTGCTCCGGCGGAACCGCCGAGTCCTCCCAGGAGGGCCAGGCCTCCCCGCCATCGGGCAGCCGGGTCACGATGCCGGCGGCGGCCTCGCGGATCCGCCACAGCGTGCGGGCCGCTGCAGGATCGGTGACGACCGCCGCGTCAATGGCGGTGACCGGGTCCGCGGCCAGGTATTCGTTGGCCAATGCCTCGGCAATGGCCCGTGCAGCCTGGGGAGTGTCCCCCGCGGTTTCGCAGAACAGCCAGCCGCCCGCCCGCTCGATCGACCCGTAGGCTCCGTCCATGCCGGGAAGGTGGGCCCCTGCCAGTTCCTGTCCGGGCCGCGAGCGAAGCGCGTCGAGCAGGTCCCCGCCCATGCCTTCTGCGGTGGTGATGCCGGGCCGACGCATGGTGGCGGCGGCTGCCGCGGCGTCGAAGACCGTTGCGAAGGCGAGCACGGCCAGGGCAGTCGCCTTGGGCTTTTGGACCAGCTTCACGGTGAGCTCGGTGATGATGCCGCAGGTTCCCTCGGACCCGGCGAAGGCACGGGCGGTGTTGAACCCGTTCTCCGGCAGCAGGTGGTGCAGACCGTAGCCGGAGACCTGGCGGGGGAAGCGGCCGAGCTCGGTGCGCAGCACCGCCAGGTTCCCATCGCGCAGCTTCTTCAGCGCCGCATCCAACTCGTGGTCATCGGTCCCGTTGGCGCCCAGGGTGGCGGTGGATCCGTCGGCGAACATGACCTTGATGGACTCGACGTTGTCCGCCGCGGTGCCCCAGGCCAGGGAATGGGATCCGCAGGCATTGTTGGCGACCATGCCGCCGACGGTGCAGCGGCTGTGGGTGGAGGGATCGGGCCCGTAGGTCAGCCCGAATTCGGCCGCCGCATCGCGGAGCTTGTCGCACACGACCCCGGGCTGGATGCGCGCGGTGCGGGCGACCGGATCGATCGACAGGATCTTGTTGAAGTAGCGCGAGGTGTCCAGCACCAGTCCCTCGCCGATCGCGTTGCCCGCCACCGAAGTTCCGCCGCCGCGGCTGGTGACACCCAACCCCTCGGAGCGTGCGTAGGCCAGGGCCAAGGCGATGTCCGCCTCGCTGCGCACCTCCAGCACCGCGGCCGGGACACGCCTGAAGATCGAGGCGTCCGAGACATAGGCGGCTCGCGTTCCCAGGTCGGTGCGCAGGCGCGAACGCATCTCGGCGGCCGCATCAACCGTGGTGGGCATGGTTTCCATGGGAAGGACCTCTCTTCGGGGGCAAGTGAAGCCAGAGTAACATGTTACATGCAATCGGCGATATGGTCGCGTCAAGAAACACCCGTCCTCCCGCCTGTGCCCGAAAAATGAGAGAATCAGAACATGACTAGTCCCGATTCGCGCACCTTGCCCCAACGCGGGCAGTCCCTGACCGACCAGGTCATGAACCACGTGCGCCACGCCGTGGTCACCGGGGATATGGAAGTCGGACGGCTCTACAGCGTCTACCAGCTCGCCGAGCAGCTGGGCATCTCGCGCTCGCCGGTCCGCGACGGACTGCTGCGCCTGGAAGAGGCCGGACTGATCGAATTCTCGCGCAACCGCGGATTCCGGATCATCCCCACCAGCCCGCACGACGTGGCGGAAATCTTCTCGCTGCGCCTGGCCCTCGAGGTGCCGGCCGCACTTCGCGCCGCCCATGCCAGCACCCCGGCACTGGCCGCCACGTTCAACGACCTCGAGGCCCGCATGCGCTCGGCCGCCGAACGCGGGTCCCTTGACGAGTTCTTCGACCTTGACCAACAGGTGCACGACACCATCCTGGGCGCCGCAGGCTCCAACCGCGGCCGCGGCATCGTGAACCGGCTGCGCGATTCCACCCGGCTGCTGGGTGTCTCCACGGCAGGGAAGGAACGCTCACTCACCGAAATCCTGGGCGAACACGCTCCCGTCATCGAGGCCATCAATGCCGGCAGGGGCCAGGAGGCAGCCGCAGCCATGCGCGAACACCTCACCCGCACCGGACAGTTGCTGGTGGCCCAGGCCATCACCGACCAGCACCTCGACCTTGACCCCGACGAGCTCTGGCGGGAATTCACAACCGGATACTGACCAGCATTTATCCGCCTTGGCCATGGCATACTGATGCCCATGGATGACACCGCTCCCCCGCCGCAAGAACCAGCACGCGCACCGCGGACCAGGCTCCCGGCCCTCGCCGGAACCCTCGCCGCACTCTTCCTGCTCGCGGGCATCCTGGTCTTCGCGCTCGGCCCCCGGGCAGACGCCTCGTTTGGCTGGTTCGCCTACGCACCGTTGAGCGAATCCATGTTCATGCCGGGCATGCACTTCTTGACCACGGCGCAACTCACCGGCTGGTTGCTGCTTGCCCTCGCCGCCTGTGCGGCAACATTCTGGGCCGGGCTCATGGCCGGCCGCCGCTCCCGCTGACAGGCCCTGGTTCGGGCCCTGCCTAGGTTTCGACCAGTTCGGCGTGCAGACCGTATTCGGCAAGCAGGCCGGTGATGAATCGATCTGCCGTGTAGCCGGGAAGCAGGTCGTCGGCCGCGCCGACCGTGGCCGGGTCCATCTCGATCCCCATGGCCCGGTAGACCGAATCCAGCACCGCGCGGATAGGTGCCGAATCCTCGATCACGAACACGCTGGAAAACAGCCAGGCCCCCGACACCACCCGTTGGGCGGTGCCCACCAGCTTGATGGCGTTCCGCGCCCTGGACCCCACGCCGGGCACGCCGTGAACGCTGTAGTCACCGGCGCAGTATTCCCCGGGGATCGCCCCCACCCGCGCGTCGATCCCCGAGGTGCGCAGGGCATCGGCATAGAGCTTGCCCAGAACCTTGAAGCGGTGCTGGTGGCCCATCATGGCCTCGGCGGCCGGCTCGACGTGGTCCACGATCACCGTACCCGAGTGGTAGGCCGCAGCCCGTCCCCCTGCCTTGCGGACCACCGGGGCAAAACCCTGCTCCAGGGACTCCACCACGGCCCGGCCGTACCCCTCCAGCCGCACATCGCGCTGCCCGAAGGCCACCGTCGGGTTCGGGCGGTAAAGCCGCAGTGTCGCCGGCGCACTGCCCTCGCGCACCGCGTTCAGCAGCGTGATCCCTGCCATCAGATCCGCCTCCGCATCGCCCGTCGGGTCCTCGACGCGTACGTGAATGGCGTGGTCGACATCGGGATTCCAAAGACTCATGGGCACGATTCTAGGTCCGGATGCCCCGCAGGGAATAATGGGTGTCGTGCCGAAACAACAAACACCCCTGATACTGCTCGGAGGGGCCTCCGGATCCGGAAAATCCTACCTGGCCCACCGCTTCGGCCGGCCCCATCTGGAGCTGGACAACTTCTACCGGGAGATCTCCGAGCACACACCGGCGGCGCCGTTGCCGCAGACCGGATACGGGGAAATCGACTGGGACCATCCGGGCACCTGGAATTGCGAGAAGGCCGTCGATGCATTGATTGAATTGCTGGAATCCGGGCAGACCCAGGTCCCCAACTATTCGATCAGCACCTCCAGCTACGACGGGACGTGCGGGATCGAACTCAATGGCGGTCCGCTGCTGTCCGAGGGGATCTTCGTGTCCGAGATCCTGGCACCGCTGCAGCGCCTGGACGTCGACGTCCAGGCGTACTACATCGACGTTTCGCCCGTGTCCACGGCCGTCCGGCGCTTCGTGCGCGACGTCAAGGAGCGACGCAAGCCGCTGGGGTTCCTGCTTAAGCGCGGATACGCCCTGTTCCGTGCCGACCGGCAAATCCGCGGCAGGCACCTGTCCGCCGGGTTCACCCCGATGAGGAAGAATGCCGTCAAGGCGATGCTGTCGTCGTTGGCCAGCTAGGCGCGGGCCCGGACAAGGTTGGCGAAGGGCAAGCGTCCGTAAGATTGCTGGAACTGCGCATGGTAGTTCGCTTGGGCCTCGTTGAGCGCATCCGCAGGCAATTCCTTCCATGCCACAAGCAGGGACCCTGCATCGGCCAGCTGCCAGATCAGTCGGCCGTCCCAGTGCCCCGGCGGCTTTCCGTTTCCAAAGTCCACGAATTCCTGGATCTGGCGTCGAAGCCCGCGGTTGCCCTTGCTTCCGGGGCCGGCCTTGCCGATGAGCAGCACATCCGCATCCGCCACCCATTCGGCGGACAGCTCGGCGTTGGCCATTGAAGGGTTCTTCTTCTTGAAAACCCCTGCGGTGCTCTTGGCGAGGAACCGCGGCTCAAACCCCGCAGGACGCAACACGGCGAATATGCCCTGGTGTTGCGGAATCCGGTTGACCTCAAGGGCCCCGATGGGCCGGAATCCTGCGAATCCATTGTCTTTGAGTGCTTTTTTGTCTAACTTCATCGGATTCCTTGGATCTGGGCGGCGGGATTGTTGTTGGGCTTTTTCCCGCGGGTGCGGTGAATCGCACCTCCGATGCTACCCGGCCGGAGTGGCGCAGCATTTCCTGGTCCCTCGAGGTGCCCGAACCCCGAGCCTGCCAAACCCTGCGCCCATTGACCGCCGCTGCCTGGTTGGAGAGACGCCGCCCCTGCGGTCCCGGGCCCACGACCCATCGTGGCTGCCTTGGGCCAAAAGCATTCGCAAGCCGGAAGCCGGAAGTTGATTCAGCGGCTGCGGAGGGATTCGGCCCGGTCGAGTCGCTTCGGCCAAAGCTGCCGGTTGACCAAGCTCACTCAGATGAAAAGGGCTGTCGGCTTCACCCATGTCCGAGTGCGGTGCAGCCCCCGGCCCTTGACCAATGCCGCGGACAGGGTTGCAATGGATGCAGGAGGCCCGGCATCCCAAGAGTCCGGACCCTGGACCTGGAGGTGGCGTGGTGCTCGCCCCAATCCTTGGAGCGCTGGCCATGCTCGCTGGCGTCCTGACGACATGGGTCGTCAACACCCGACCTGCCTCCGAGCAGGATCCGGACGCCCGGTTCTGGTATGTCTTCACCGGCGCGTGCGTGGCGGCACCGTTGGTCCTCGGTGCAACCGTGATCGACCGTGGGATCGGCGTCGCGACATTGGCCACGGTGGCAGGTACCGTCCTGGCCGCCAACAAGTATTCCTCCCACATCTTACGGCGCCGTGTGGACGCAGAGCACGATTCGATTCTGGCGGCCGAACACTCGGACCTTGCCGCACGACATGAAACGGTGCTCCGGGCCTGGAGCCGCTATGAACTGGATCCCGAAGCGGCCATCAACCATCCGTCAATGAACGACGTCGGCAACCCGCCGACCGCGGCCCTCGTCCGGGCACTGGCTGCAGCCGAGGACCTTCGCCATCACCGCCAGGAACTTCCCTCGAGCCGGTCCGGAGCCGACTACCGGCAAGCAGTCCTCGAACTGGAAGCAGCCTTCCGGCATGCCGAACTGGCCGGTGGACGGATGCCCGGTGACTCTATAGGCATCCCGAACAACGCCCTGCGCAGGGACGTGGCGGACACGCTTCGACCTTGGTAAAGGCCCTGCCTCGGTCGTGGCATCAAGACAGGAGCGGCGATGGAAACCTTGAGCTTGGCAACCACATCAGTTCCCTGCGGCCCGAAACGGTCAACACCATGAACACCGAGGCAAACCACTCCCGCCAGGTACGGCAATCCCCGGCCTTCGTTCCGCTGCCGGGCAGCGAACGCGGCACCGAGCCCGGACCTTCAGCCACGCCGGGCCTGCGCGCCCCGGCTCCCGATGACCAGGAAATCGAGATCAACATCTACCTGCGCCGCCGGCAGCCGGTTCCCGAACGGCTGCTTCCCGGCGGCCCGCCGTACGGCGGCCCCGAAACCGGACATGGCGCAGATCCCGCGGACATCGAACTGGTCACCCGGACCTTGACCCGCATCTACGACTTCCCCGCAGGAACCGACGGCAACGGATCGGTGATCGCCATCATCGAGCTTGGTGGCGGCTACGGGATGGCCGACCTGCAGGCCTACTTCCCATCCCTGGGCATCCTGGTTCCGAAGGTCACTTCCATCGGCGTCGACGGGGCCAAAAACGTACCCGGAGCCGACCCGCAGGGCGCCGACGGAGAGGTGCTGCTGGACATCGAGGTCGCCGGGGCGCTGGCACCGAAGGCGGAGATCAAGGTCTACTTTGCGTCCAACACCGATGCCGGGTTCATCGACGCAGTGGCCAAGGCGGCCCACGACTCCCCCACCCCCGCGGCGATCAGCATCAGCTGGGGGCAGGCCGAGGACCAATGGACCGAGCAGGCCCGCACCCAAATGGACGAGGCATTCATCGACGCCACGCTGCTGGGAGCCACGGTCACCGCTGCGGCGGGCGACAACGGCAGCGCCGACAACGTCCCCGACGGAAAGAACCATGCTGACTTCCCCGCATCCAGCCCGCACGCCCAGGCGTGCGGGGGCACCAGTCTGCTGGCGGATCCGCACTCCGGGAGGGTGGCTTCGGAAACCGTGTGGAACGACTCGACGCATTCGGCAACCGGCGGCGCGGTTTCGGACGCCTTCGACGTCCCGGCGTGGCAGGGCCACCTGAGCGTGGCCACCGGCACCGCACCCGCCACTGCCCTGGCCGGGCGGGGCGTGCCTGACGTGGCGGCGGTGGCAGACCCGCGGACCGGCTACAAGGTGCGCATCGACGGCAGCGACATGGTCATTGGCGGCACCAGCGCCGTCGCCCCGCTCTGGGCGGCACTGCTGGCCCGTCTGTCCGGGGCATCCGGGCATGGCAGCGGACTGCTGCAGCCGGCCCTCTACGCAAGCGCTCCCGCAGGCACCACTGGTGCCGGGTTCCGCGACATCGTCACCGGGAACAATGGAACATACTTGGCCACGGCGGGCTGGGATGCCTGCACGGGCCTGGGTGTTCCTGTGGGAACGGCGCTGGCAGGCCGCATCAGGGGTCCCGTACCGGCTATTACTGCCCCGGGGCCGGACGCACCGTAAGGATCTGTTCGCTGCGCCCGAAGGGCCCGTGCACATCGTGCAGCACCGCGCTGGTCAGCCCGATGCCATCGGTGCCGTAGGTCTGCTGGGCCTGGATCCCAAGCCACTGGCCCACCGGACCGCGATGCATGTGGATCTGCAAATCGACGTTCGGGAACATCCAGGAATCGGGCCCCGGTTCCACGCGCGGCGCCACGCCATTGGCGGTGTCGACCATGCCCAGCAACCGCACCAGGTCCGAGGTGTGCGTTCCGGCCACCATTTCGAAGTTGTTGCGCATCCACACGATGCCCTTGCCCGGACGGTGGCCGTCGGCGCCACGGAATTCCAGGCCCTCGATGTACCCGCCGGGCCACGGCGACATGCCGGTGAAGGGATCAAGTTCCTCGGGGTGCACCACCGGGGCATCCTCGTTTGCTGCCACCGCGGAGCTGTCCAGTGTCGTCAGCCTCCAGCCGCGGGCCACGATGCAGGTGCGTCCGTGCGAAAGCATTTCCGCCTCGATAAGCTCGATGGTCCGGCCAGGACGGAGCATGCGGGTCTTGACCTCGAATTCCCCGCCGTGGATGACCCCGTAGATGTCCAGGGACACCCGCGCCATGCGCATGTCGGCGCGCGGGGCGAAAAGTTCCAGCTCGTGCACCAGCACCCCGGTCGCCGGGGCCATGTGCTGCTCGTGCGGGTTCCAGGCGCCCTGGGCGTGCACCGTGGACCGGTAAGTGCCCGCGCCGGTTGGCTCGTAATAGAAGTCGCCCACCGCGAGTTCCGGAAGGTTCTGCTCGGCAGCCGTTTGCGTCATGGTCCCTGTTCCCTTTGTTCCAGTGGCTTCATCACCACCAGGTTTCCGGCTTTCAGCTTAGCCAGCAATGCGACCCGGACCACAATCCAAATCGGGCCAGGAGTCCAGGCTTCCGGCACCGAATCCTTGGCGAGCCCCGCGCCGCCCGCATAGGGTGAGGAACAATCGTCCCGACCAGCAGGAAGAGATACCGATGAGCACTGTCGCCGAAACCATGATCGCAACCCTCAAGGCCAACGGGGTCAAACGGATCTACGGGGTGGCCGGGGACTCGCTCAACGGCCTGACCGATGCCATGCGCAAGGACGGGTCCATCTCCTGGCTCGGTGTGCGGCACGAGGAGAGCGCCGCGTTTGCCGCCGGGGCCGAGGCGGAAATGACCGGGAAACTGGCCGTATGCGCCGGAAGCTGCGGACCCGGAAACCTGCATCTGGTCAACGGCCTCTACGACGCGAACCGCAACCGGGTCCCGGTGCTGGCCATCGCCGCCCACATCCCCAGTTCCGAGATCGGCAGCAACTACTTCCAGGAAACCCACCCGGCCGAGCTATTCCGCGAGGCCAGCGTATTCTGCGAGGTCGTCTCCACACCGGACCAGATGCCGCGCCTGCTGGAAATCGCCATGCGGACCGCGATCGAGCGCCGCGGCGTGGCGGTGCTGGTGATGCCCGGCGACGTCGCACTGGCCCAGGCCGCCGGCACCCGGACCTCCGTGATCACCGCCAGCCGTTCGGCGGTGCTCCCCCACCCCGAGGACCTGGCCCGCGCCGCCGGCTTGCTCAACGCGGGCCGGCGGGTCACCATCCTTGCCGGCGCCGGCGTTGCAGGGGCCCATTCCCAGGTCATGGACATTGCCGGCCTGCTCGGTGCCCCGATCGTGCACTCGCTGCGCGGGAAGGAGCACATCGAATTCGACAACCCCTACGACGTCGGGATGACCGGGCTGCTCGGTTTCGCCTCCGGGTACCGCGCCATGGACGCGGCGGACACCATCCTGCTGCTGGGTACCGACTTCCCCTACCAGCAGTTCTACCCGCAGGACGCGAAGATCATCCAGGTCGATGTGCGCGGGGAACAGCTGGGCCGGCGCACCAAGATCGACGCCGGGCTTGTCGGCACCGTGGCCGATACCCTGGAGGTCCTGGCGCCGCTGCTTGAGCGCAAGACCGACACCACGCACCTGCAGGACGCGCAGAAGCACTACCGCAAGACCCGCGAAAAGCTCGACGACCTGGCCACGCCGACGCGCAAGGGCGCCAAGATCCACCCGCAATACCTGGCCCGCACCCTCGACGGGCTGGCCGACGAAGACACCGTGTTCCTGGCCGATGTCGGCTCCCCGGTCGTCTGGGCCGCCCGGTACCTCACCATGAACGGAAAACGCAGGCTGCTTGGATCCTTCAGCCACGGCTCCATGGCCAACTCCATCCCGCAGGCCATCGGGGTCCAGGCCACCCACCCCGAGCGGCAGGTCGTGACGCTCTCGGGCGACGGCGGGCTCGCCATGCTCATGGGCGACCTGTTCACGCTGGTCCAGTCGAAGCTGCCGGTGAAGATCGTGGTCTTCAACAACTCGTCGCTGAACTTCGTGGAACTGGAAATGAAGGCGGCCGGATTCGTCACCTTCGCCACAGACCTCCAAAACCCGAACTTTGCCGACGTCGCCACGGCACTGGGCATCCGCGGCTTCCGGGTGGAGAACTCCAAGGACCTCCCCGGGGCGCTGCGCGAGGCGCTGGCGCACGAGGGCCCGGCCCTCATCGACGTGGTGACCGACCGGCAGGAATTGTCGATGCCGCCGGCCATCACCGCCGAGCAGGCCAAGGGCTTCGCGCTCTACGCGATCCGCACCGTGATGTCAGGCAAGGGCGACGAGCTGCTGGATCTGGCGGCCACCAACTGGCGCCAATTGTTCTAGGCCCGGCCAAGGCAGTACTTCTCCCCCGAAAAAATGGTTCCCCACTAGGATGTTCTAAACATCAACCGCAGGTGGGAACCATGCAGATCGCCTTTGCAGTGGATCTCGAGCACGATCCCGACTTCGGGCAGGCCGCGGTCGGGACCCGGGCCGCTCCGATTCCATTCTCCTGGATCCTGGGCAGTGGCCCATCCGTGCTGCCCAGTGCCCAACGTTCCTTCCCGGCCACCGCAACAACGGCCGCCCTCACCGCTGAACTTTGGTGGATCCAGGGGTTCTGCCCGGTCGTCACGATCGAGTCCCCCGGAACAACTGCCCCGCAGCCCTCGGAGAGGATCACGCGTGCGGAACTTGCCGCATCCATCGAATCCCTTCTCCGAGGGACCGGAGCCGAAGGGATGAGGATTCCTGAGCTCTTTCCCCCGGCTCCCGCTCGCTGCGCCGCATCGGGACGGGGCGCAGCAGGCCGGCCGCGGCGGTTCGCTGGACTGGTCCGGCCTATTCGTGGATTCCCCCGCGCCGGGCGACTGCGCCGTTGCCTTCAGCCGCATCGAATCGGCGGGCCATCCGCACGCCGAAATCCTTCGGCTCGGGCTGGAGGCAAACGTTAACCGGCTGGCCCAGGGGCTGCGCAGCTGGGCAGAGGGTCCCTCCAATGGCGACGAAGCCGAATTCACCTACTGGCAGGTGCCCGGAACCGCGCTTCTCCACCGGATCACCAGCAGTTACGTCGCCGTCGGCACGCTGGTACCGGCAAGCGGCACGGCATTCGACGTGGTCGGGCCGCTTGCCGGGCAGTTGCGCCGGCTCCATGCCGATGCCACAACCGTCATCCCCGTGCTTCAACAGGCACTGGCGCAACAGCGGGAAGGGTCGCTCGCAGAGGAACATGAGGCGACGGAGCGGCAGCGGCGCGCCGAAGCCGAGGTGCGCAGGGCCCGCGATGCGGCGTTGGCACAGAAGGAAGAGCGGATCCACAAGCTCCGCGACCGCTTCGACCGGCAGAAGTCGTACGCCTACGGTGCGCTCGGACTGGTCATCTCCGTCATTGCCCTGGTCCCCACGATTGGGGCGCTGCACCCCGATTCCCTCGAAACGCCCTACGGTGGCCAGATTGCATGGATCGCCGCCTCGCTCCCCCCTGTTGCTGACGTTCACGATCAGTTTCATCATCCTGATGCGCTCACGCGGCAACCTGACCGCCGAACTCCTCAGGCTCACAGCCGATCACCTCGAGACAAAACAGCTCGCGTCCGTAGCAGTGCCCGGACAACCCGGATCCATCAACGGAACGCGAACGGCCACCCACGAACTCGGCTCCGCCGTCGGCCTTCATGCGGTGGCGGTCATCCTGCCCGACGGCACAGCCGTGGTGCCCAAGGGCTCGTTGGCCCAGGCAAGGTCCCATTCAAGCGTTTCCGTGAGAACCAACGAGCTTCGCAGGGAACTGCTCTCCTCCGGGGTCCTCGTGGCCCAGTCAGGCAGCGGCTACCTGGCCTTCGCCGAGGACCACGCCTTCGTGTCGCTCGCCGCCGCCACGCGGGCCATCCGTGCCAAGGCCGTCAGTGGCCCGGCGTGGGTGCGTGTTGGCCACCACGGTCGGCCGCCGGCTGGCCAAACGTCCTGAGGGCGATTCCGTACATCCCCGCCGTTCCCGGCAGAAATGGATCAAAGGCACGGGGCCATGGCCAAGCCGCCCCGGACGTCCCCCTGAACCGCGGGCCCGTCCTCGCTCCCGTCGACACGGCGACCGGCAAGCGATGGTTGCCGTTGGGTCCTGGGTCGGCGAGGAAAGACCGGCCCCGGGCAGAACCCAACTTCGATGCGCAACTGCGGACGCGGCCGTCATGAAAACACGGCTGCCACATGGTCTCCTGCTAAATTGGCGTCATGCAAACGCGCCGATACAGCGAAGTTGACGTCTTCTCAGCAGCACAATATCGCGGAAACCCGCTGGCCGTGGTCCACGATGCCGCAGGGCTGAGCGCCGAAGACATGCAACAGTTTGCGAACTGGACAAACCTGGCGGAGACAACCTTCCTGCTACCCCCCGAGGACCCCCGGGCCGACTACCGGGTCCGGATCTTCACCGCCAAGGAAGAACTGCCGTTTGCCGGGCATCCGACACTGGGTTCGGCCAAGGCCTGGCTCGATGCCAGCGGCACCGTCCCCGCGAACGGGCTGGTTGTGCAGGAGTGCGCTGCAGGCCTGGTGCGGGTGCGTGTTGCCGATGGGCGCATGGCATTCGAGGCACCGCCGTTGACCCGATACGAGGCAGTCGCGGAAAAAGACCTCGACCGGGTAGCCAAGGTCCTGGACATTCCACGCGCAGACATTCTCGATTCCTCGTGGCTGGTCAACGGCCCCAGATGGCTGGGCGTGCGCCTTGCATCAGCGGAGGCCGTGCTGGGGTTGCGTCCCGATCCCGGAAAATTGGGCGACCTCGAAATCGGCGTGATTGGTCCATATGCCGCCGGGTCCGAGACACAATTCGAGGTGCGCGCCTTCTTTGGAGGCGAAGCGGTGTGGGAGGATCCCGTGACCGGCAGCCTGAACGCAGGATTTGCCCGATGGCTGACCGATACGGGTGTCGCTCCCCCGAACTACGTGGCCTCCCAGGGGCAGGTATTGGGCCGCCGCGGCCGGATCCACATCAACATTGAAGACGAAGCCATCTGGGTTGGTGGAAACGTGCGGAGCTGCATCTCTGGCACGATCGAGATCTAGCGGCCAGCAGACGGATTCCTGGCGCAAACGCGACCTGCCCGCGCCCGCGGGCCGACGCGCAAGGCGTCGACTTGCCGGATAGCGTGGGCGCGGACAGCCCACCATGAAATGAATCCAGCGTCTTGTGCTTCCGGTTGCTGCCCGGCAGGACCCTGAAACACCCCCGGGTTACTCCCGGCAGACCTTCTGAAAGCCTCGCCGCGCAGACAGCAGTCGCTCGGGGGCTCAGGGCCGCGGGCTCCGGGTGCGAACTCCAAGGACCTGTCCGGGGCACTGTGCGGGGCGCTGTCCAACGCCGGCAACTTCCCCATCGTCGTGGTGACCGAACGGCAGGAACTGTCGATGCCACCCGGCATCACCGCCGGGCAGGCCCGGGGCTCCGCCATGATGCGATCCGCACCGCCCTTGGCGCAAAAGGGCAACGTGCCGCATGCCCCTGCCCGCCACCAGCCGGCACCGGATCCTCGACCAGGTTGCGTCGTGCGGCGGCGTCCCATCACGGTTGGCCCGGTGTTTCATGCCTACGCCCCACAAGCAACAACCCTGGGCAACAATCCGACAACGAAATCGCAACTTTGAACTGACTTGCAGTCAGGACTATTGCGGAAAGCGCAAACCGTGCCCTAGTGTGGCAGGATGCACGAACCCGTCAAGAGCCCATCTGCGATTGCCGATCGCACCCGTGAGGCCATACGCAACACTGGCCTGCCTCAGCGTGAAATCTCGAAGCTGACCGGCTTCGAGGAGTCCAAGTTGTCCAAGTCCCTGCGTGGGACACGGAAATTCACCAGCGAGGAAATCGTGGCACTGGCCACCGTCACCGGCGTCACTGCCAACTGGCTGATCACCGGCTCCGACTCCGCGCCGGCACCCTCGGCAGCCCCCTCGCCCGGGACACTTCCAGCCCGGCACCGGGAGGACGAGAAGCATGCCCAGCGCCGCCGCAGCATCATCAAGCGCGCCTGGTGGCTGTTCGCCCAGCAGGGCTTTGCCGCGGTCCGCATGGCCGACATCGCCAAGGATGTCGGGATCAGCACGCCGAGCGTGCACTACTACTTCCCGACCAAGCAGGCGCTCTTCGCAGAAACGCTGCATTATTCGGTGAAGCTCGCCTACGACCGCCAGGTCGCCGAACTTCAACCCATCTCCGACCCGGTGAGCCAGCTCAAGCGGCTGATCGAACTGCAACTGCCGCTGGGTCTCGAGGGCCGCGCCGAATGGTCGATCTGGATGCAGACCTGGACCAAACTGGCGGTCAACGAGGAGGGTCTGGACACCCACTCCGGCGGGTATCGGCGGTGGGTGACCACGGTGCGGGAGATCATCTCCGGCGGCCAGGCCACCGGGCACTTCGTGGATCACGATCCGTCCATTCTCACCGCCGAACTGACCGCCATGTTTGACGGCATGGGCATCCAGGTGCTGACCGGCCAACTGACTTCGAGTCAGATGTTCGCAAACGTATGCGGGTACATCGACAGAAACATCATCAAGAAGCAAGGAGCCACACCATGAGCCGCAAGATCATCGTCACCTGCGCCCTTACCGGGGCCGGGGACACCACCTCGCGCAGCGAGCACGTCCCGGTCACCCCTGACCAGATCGCTGCCGACGCCATCGCCGCCGCACGCGCAGGGGCCTCCGTGGTCCACATCCACGTCAGGGACGTCGCCACCGGACAGGGCTCCCGCGACGTGGCCCTGTATCGCGAGGTGGTCCGCCAGGTGGCGGCCTCCGACGTGGACCCGGTCATCAACCTGACCGCCGGCATGGGCGGGGACCTGTTCATCGACCCGTCGAACCCCACCGTGCACCTGCCCGGAACCGACCTGGTCTCCGGACTCGAGCGCCTGGCGCACGTGGAGGAACTTCGCCCGGAAATCTGCACCATCGACTGCGGTTCGCTGAACTTCGGAGAAGGTTCCCAGCTCTACGTCAGCACCCCCGACATGCTGCGCGAGGGCGCGGCGCGGATCCGGGAACTGGGGGTGAAGCCGGAAATGGAAATCTTCGACACCGGCAACCTCTGGTTTGCCAACGTCATGGTCGAGGAAGGACTCATCGCTCCCCCTCCGCTTTACCAGCTGTGCATGGGAATACCCTACGGGGCCCCGGTCGATTCCGGCCTGCTCCAGGCCATGGTGAACATGCTGCCCGCCGGCGCCGAGTTCACCTCGTTCGCCATCGGCCGCAACCAGCTGCCCTGGGTCGCCCAATCGGTGCTGCTCGGCGGCCACGTCCGCGTCGGGCTCGAGGACAACCTCTACCTCTCGCGCGGGGTGAAGGCCACCAACGCGCAACTGACCGCGCGCGCCATCGACATCGTCGAATCGATGGGCCACTCGGTGGCCACCCCCGACGAAGCCCGTGAAATCCTCAAGCTCGACAAGGCGGCCTAGGCGTGGAAAGCAACTACCCCGAATTCACCGACATCACCACCGTGGCCTGCGTCGGAGTGGGCACCATCGGCGGCGGCTGGGCCGCCTACTTCCTCTCCCGCGGACTGGCCGTGCGCGCCTGGGACCCCTCGCCCGACGCGGAGGCGAAACTGCGCCGACTCATCGACGCCGCCTGGCCGGCCCTGAGCGCGCTCGGCCTGGCCGAAAACGCCTCCAAGGACAACTTCACCGTCCACGCCGACCTGGCCGAGGCGCTGGAGGGGGTCGGGTTCATCCAGGAAAGCGCGCCCGAGGACCTCGCGCTCAAGCGGGACCTGCTGGCGCGGATCGCCGCGGCGGCCCCGAGGGACGTGGTCGTCGGCTCCTCCACCTCCGGCTACGGAATGACCGAGATGGCCGTCGACGCCGTCGACCCGTCCCGGCTGGTCGTTGGCCATCCGTTCAATCCTCCCTACCTGATCCCGCTCGTCGAGGTCGTCGGCGGCCGGAACACCGACGCGAAGGCCACCGAGTGGGCCTCGGGCTGGTATGAGTTCATCGGCAAGTCCGTGATCACCATGGACCGCGAGGTTCCCGGGTTCATTGCCAACCGGCTGCAGGAAGCCCTCTGGCGCGAGGCCCTGCACATGGTCGACAACGGCGAGGCGACCGTGGAACAGATCGACCTGGCCATCACCGATGGTCCCGGGTTGCGCTGGCCGCTGCAGGGCCCCATGCTGACCTTCCACTTGGCCGGGGGCGAAGGCGGGATGGCCCACATGCTCGACCATTTCGGCCCCTCGCTGAAGTCCCCCTGGACCCGGCTCGAGGCCCCGGAACTCACCCCCAGGCTGCGCCAGGACGTGATCGACGGGTGCGACGACGAGGCCGACGGGCGCAGCATCGCCGAGCTGGTCGCCGCCCGCGATGCGGCGATCATTGCCGTGCGCCAGGCGATCGAGGGCATCGAGCAACCCGGCCGGGGGCGCAACAAATGAGCCTGCCCCCGTACCACTGCGCCGTGAAGCCCGAGTGGATCGACTACAACGGGCACATGTCCGAGGCCTACTACGTGTTGGCCTTCGGCGACGCCACCACCGCGGCGATGGACGCCCTGGGCATCGACGAGTCCTACCGTCGTTCCAGTGCCCGTTCCCTGTACACGGTCGAAGCGCATGTTCGCTACCTGCGGGAGGCTACCCTCGCCGAGGAGCTTGAAATCACCACCGTCATCGTTACGGCGGGATCCAAGAAGCTGCACCTGGCCCATGAAATGCACCGAGGGGCCGAACTCATTGCCACGGAGGAAATCCTGGGCCTGCACGTGGACCAGGCCACCGGCGGAACGGTTCCCTTCCCGACCGACATCCTTGGGCGCATCGCCGGCCACGAACACGGGACCCCGGATTGGAGCGGCCGGTCCATCACCGCCTGAACCCGTCGCGCCCTTCACGAGAATCGAGTACGCCTTGAATTCCGATGCATCACCAGTTGAACGAACCCCTGGCCCCAGGCCCGCACCAAGCCGCCGAGCGCTGCTGGGCGGTGGAGTGGCCCTTGGACTGGGCTTGCTCCTGACCGCGTGCGGTTCGCCCGAGGCCTCGGTGCTGGAAGCCCCCGCCGGGGAACCGCTGAGGGGAGGATCGCTGCGCGTGGGTCTGGCCGGGGGCGGTGCCGCGGACTCGCTTGATCCCCACTCCCCCGTCAGCACCACCGACATCGCCCGCGTGGTGAACCTGTATGAGTCGCTGCTGTACCGGGACGAGAATTTCGCGCTCAAGCCCTTGCTGGCCCTCAGGGCCACCCCGGATGCCGAGGCCAGGGTCTGGACCGTGAAGTTGCGGCCCGGGGTGAAGTTCCATGACGGCCGGCCCCTCACCGCCACCGACGTGGCCGCCACCTTTGCCCGGGTCACCAACCCCGAGGACCCCAAGAGCGGGGCCGCTGCCCTCACGATCCTCGACGCGGTCAAGGTCATCGACGACCTGACCGTCGAGTTCAGGCTCAACACGCCAACCGCCACTTTCGATGATTCGTTGGGGCAGTACGCCCTGGGCATCGTCCCGGCGGACTTCGATGTGGCCCACCCCGTAGGCACCGGACCGTTCAAGGCCTCCAGCTTCGATCCCGGGCTCCGCTCGGTGTTCGTCCGCAACGACGGTTACTGGCGCGACCACCAGCCGTACCTGGATGAACTGGTCATCCTGAATTTCTCGGACGACGACGCAATGCTCAATGCCCTGCTCTCCAGCCAGGTCGATGCGATCGGCCAGATCCCGCTCGCCCTGCTGGAAGTCATCGCCGCCGACCCCCGCATCAGCATCCTGAATTCCGAGACCGGCGCCTGGCTTCCGTTCACGATGCGCATCGACAAGGCCCCCTTCGACGACGTCCGGGTGCGCCAGGCGTTTCGCCTGGTGGTGGACCGGGAACAAATGATCGAACAGGTGTTGAGTGGCAACGGAGCCCTGGGCAACGACCTCTACGCACCATTCGATCCCGGCTACGCCGGCAACCTGCCCCAACGGACCCAGGACATCGGCAGGGCCAAGGAGCTTCTTGCCGAGGCCGGCTACCCCGACGGCCTGGATATCGAATTGGTGACGGCACCGATCCAGGCCGGTGCCGTGGAAGCGGCCCAGGTGTTCGCCCAGCAGGCCAAGGCGGCAGGGATCCGGGTCAAGATCCGCAGGGTGGACACCACCACCTTCTTCGGTGACGACTATCTCTCATGGACCTTCGCCCAAGACTTCTGGTACACCCGCAACTTCCTGCCCCAGGTCAACAGCAGTTCCTTGCCCACCAGTCCGTTCAACGAGACGCATTGGGACGACGTGGAATTCCTGCAGCTTGTCGAAGCCGCCGCCACCGAGGTCGATGAGACCAAGCGCAATGCACTGATCACCAAGGCACAGGAGATCGAATACGAGCGCGGCGGATACATCATCTGGGGCCACCCCAACCAGGCAGACGCCTACCAGAAATACGTGGCCGGGTTGATTCCGAACAAGACCGGCCTTGCACTGTCCGGCTTCGAGTTCCGCCGCGCATGGATCGGAGTTACCAAGTGATCACCCGAATGATAGCCAAACGGCTGCTGGTCAGCCTGATCATCCTCTTCATCGTTTCCCTGCTGGTGTTTGTGGCAACGCTGCTGCTGCCCGGCGACCCCGCCCAGGCCATCCTGGGCCAGCAGGCCACCCCCGAACGGCTGGCCGCGCTGCGCGAGCAAATGAACCTCAACGACCCGGTCTTCGTCAGGTACTTCACCTGGCTCGGCGGCCTGTTCACCGGAAACCTCGGATATTCGGCAGCCACCGGCGGTCCCGTCACCGCACTGCTGGCCGACCGCATCCAATCCTCGCTGGTGCTGATGGGCCTGGCCGCACTGATTTCCATTCCGGTGGGCATCATCGTGGGCACCTTCTCCGCACTGAAGCGTGGGCGCGCCTTCGACAACGCAACCACCGGCGTTTCACTGGTGCTGGCTTCACTGCCCGAATTCGTGATCGGCATCGGGCTGGTTGCGTTGTTCTCGACCTCAGTGTTCAAGATCCTTCCCTCGGTGACCATGGCACCGCCCGGAGAGGCGGTGTGGAACTATCCGGTGCAGCTGGTCCTGCCCACCATCACCCTGGCCCTGGTGGTGACCCCGTACATCGTCCGGATGATGCGTGCCACCATGCTTGAGGTGCTGGATTCCGGGTTTGTGGAAATGGCACGCCTCAAGGGGGTGCCCGAGCGCCAGGTGGTCCTGCGGCACGCGGTGCCGCACGCGTTGGCCCCGGTCGCGCAGGTCATCGCGATCCAGCTGGCCTGGATGGCCGGCGGCGTGGTCGTGATCGAATTCCTCTTCAGGTACCCCGGCATCGGCCAGGCCCTGGTGGATGCGGTCGCCAACCGCGACGTGCAGGTGGTTCAGGCGCTGTCCATCCTGATTGCCGCGGCCTACATCGTGGTCAACCTGCTGGCCGATTTGGTGGGCATCTTCACGAATCCGAAACTACGCACGGAGAAAGCCGCATGAGCACCGTCGATGATGCAGTTGAACAGGGCGTTGCCGTCTCCCGCCCACCTCGCCTCCTGGCCCGGATGATGCGCCAGCGGCAGGCCAAGGTCGGCATGGTCCTGACCCTGGCCGTGCTGCTGGTCGCCCTTGCCGGGCCGCTGCTGCTGCCCTGGCTGACCGGGCACACCAGCACCGAGTTCACGGGGCGCCCGTTCACGGACACGGGAATGTTCGGAACCGACAACCTGGGCCGGGATGTGCTCTCGCGCTTCCTCGACGGCGGGTTGCGGCTGATCATCTACGCGGCGCTTGCCACCGCGCTGGGCATGGTCGTCGGGGTTGCCGTGGGCATGACGGCTGCCTATTCCCGCGGCCGGGTCGATGCACTGATCATGCGCGGCAACGACGTGCTGCTGGCCCTGCCGCAGCTGGTCTTCGCACTCTTGGCCATCACCGTTCTCGGCCCGCAGGGCTGGGTGCTCGTGGTGGTTATCGGGATCACCCATGCTCCGCGCATTGCCCGGGTCACCCGTTCGGCCACCGCGTCGGTGATCACCGAGGACTACATCCGTGCCAGTGAAATGTACGCAGTGCCCAGGTACAAGATCCTGCTCACCGAGGTCCTGCCCAACATCACCGGTCCGCTGATGGTCGAACTCGGGTTGCGCATGACCTACTCGATCGGCTTTGTGGCTGCGCTGTCCTTCCTTGGACTGGGCATGCAACCGCCCACCGCGGACTGGGGGCTGATGATCAACGAAAGCCGGATCGCACTTGTGGTCCAGCCCTGGGGCGTGCTTCTGCCCGTTGCAGCCATCGCGGTGCTGACCGTGGGAACCAACCTCCTGACCGACTCGCTCGCGCGGGCCTCGGCCAACATGAATGCGGGGAACTGAGCATGAGCACCAACATCATTGAAACCGAGGTCACCACCGGTGCACTGTGCGCCACCGACCTGCGGGTGGAAACCGATGCCGGGGTGGAAATCCTGCACGGGATCAGCTTCACCCTGCAGCCCGGGCGCATCTTGGCCTTGGTCGGCGAATCCGGCTCGGGCAAGACCACCGCGGGACTCGCCTGCATGGGGCATTTCAGGCAGGGGCTGGCCAAGGGCACCGGGACGGTGTCCCTGGGCGACGGGGGAGCGCGAAACATCCTGGATTTGCCGGATCACCAATTGCGGCGCTTGCGCGGCAAAACCATCTCCTACGTGCCCCAGGACCCGGCACTGTCGCTGAACCCGTCCATGCGCATCGGCGAGCAGATTGCCGAGACCCTGCGCGTGCACCAGATCGGTGCCACCGATTCCGCACGCCGGCTGCGGGTTGCCGAAGTCCTGGCCGAGGTCGGGCTGTCCAACGACCGTGCCTACCAGCGTCGCTATCCCCACCAGCTTTCGGGCGGGCAGCAGCAGCGCGTGGGCATTGCCATGGCGTTCGCCTGCCGCCCGTCGGTGATTGTGCTCGACGAGCCGACCACCGGCCTGGACGTCACAACCCAAGCCGTGGTGCTTCAGACAATCGACGAATTGGCCGAACGGCACCAGGTTGCGGGGCTCTACATCACCCACGATTTGGCCGTGGTGGCGCAGATCGCCGACGAGGTCGCCGTCATGCTCGAGGGCGACATCGTGGAGCACGGGGCCACCGACCAGGTGCTCTATTCTCCGCGGCACGCTTATACCCGCAGGCTTCTTGCGGCGGTTCCCGACCTGGCCGGCAAACGCCGTGTGGGCCTGGTGGAGGCTATCACCGGTGAACAGCCGTTGGTCGTCCCCGGCCCGCACGGTGTCCCGGACACCACCGGCGCCATATCCCAGGTTGATGACGCCAAGCTGTTGTCCGGCACCGGGCCCAGGGCAACGCCTGCTGCGGCTGATCCGCAGCCACTGATGCGCGTGCGCGACCTGTCCCTCTCATACGGGGAACACAAGGTCCTGGACGGGATCGGCTTCCAGTTGCTCGAAGGCGAGTCAATGATGCTGCTGGGCGAGTCGGGATCGGGCAAGACCACGCTCTCGCGCTGCGTGGCGGGACTCAATGACGAATACACCGGCTCGATCGAGCTGTTCGGCAAGGAACTGGCCACCGGCACGAGGGCACGTTCGTCCGAGGACCGACGCCGGATCCAGTATGTCTTCCAATCGCCGTTCTCCTCGTTGAACCCGCGCCGGACAATTGCCGAGTCCGTGGGCGTCCCGTTGCAGATGTCCGGAATCAGCGACAAGCGCAAGCGCCGCGCACTGGTCCTCGAAGCCCTGGACCAGGTGAAGCTCGGCGAACGCTTCATGGAGCGCCGGCCCGGGGACCTCAGTGGCGGCGAACGACAGCGTGCGGCGATTGCCCGCGCGCTGGTCAATGCCCCCTCGCTGCTGGTCTGCGACGAGATCACCAGCGCCCTGGATGTCTCGGTGCAGGCCTCGATACTGGATCTGTTGCGCACGCTGCAGACGGACCACAACATGTCGATGCTCTTTGTCACGCACAACATTGCCCTGGCCCGGCACATTTCCCAGCGTCTGGCGGTCCTGCAAATGGGCAAGATCGTGGACATCGGAACCACCGACGATGTCCTGGACAACCCGCAGCACCGCTACACGCAGGAACTGCTGGCCAACGTCCCTACGTTCAAGTAAGGAACAACATGAATGCTCCATGCGAAAAACCCTTTGCCAGCCACAACGACGGGTTGCCCCAAACCGGGTTCGAGCTGTTGTCAGGGGTCTTCAAGCGGCACTTGGCGGCCGCGGAAGGTGGAATGGCACTGTGCGTGTACCGCGAGGGCACGCCCCTGGCCCGCTTCTATGGAGGCACCACCGTCAGGGAAGGCGACTCTCCCGCCGCGGGCACCGGGTTGCCGCGCCCGTGGTCGGCCTCGACGATGGCTGTCCTGTTTTCCGGCACCAAGGGCTTGATGGCCACCATCGCCGCGATATTGATCGACCGCCGGCTGCTTGACCCGGATGCCACAGTGGCCTCCTACTGGCCTGAATTCGCCGCGGCCGGGAAGCAGGACGCCACCGTCGCCCACATCCTGGGCCACACCGTGGGCCTGGTCTATGTCGACCCGGACCCGGGACTGCACCTGCGATACGACAACAGTGCCGTGGCCGCGGTCTTGGCGGCCCAGTCCCCCTTGTGGAAACCGGGCACCCAGGTCGCGTACCACGCGCTGACCTACGGATACCTCGTGGCGGAGCTGTTCTTCCGAATCACGGGAAAGACTCCGGGGCAGCT
The DNA here is from genome assembly GCF_003287975.1 of Arthrobacter sp. AQ5-05. GTDB lineage: Bacteria > Actinomycetota > Actinomycetes > Actinomycetales > Micrococcaceae > Paeniglutamicibacter. Next base: position 525,645 of record NZ_QMKQ01000001.1, on the reverse strand, counting down.
GGTGCGCGAACTGCTGGCCGAACCCCTGGGGCTCGACCTGTATTTGGGGCTCCCCGAGGAGCTTGACCCGAGGGTCGCCACCATCTTCCGCGACGGGAACTACGCGATCTCGACATTCCTGAAGGACCCGGAACGCCGCAAGATCGTGGACCGGATGTACGCCGGCTCGCTGACCGGAGCCGATGACCCCTTCAACTCCGTGGCCATGCGGCGTGCCGAAATGGCCGCCGGCGGGGCCATCGCCACCGCCGACGCCATGGCCTCGCTGTACTCCCGCCTGGCGGCACCGGAGTCTCCCCTGGTTTCTGCCGGTGCGCTGGCCACGTCCATCGCGAGCTGGTCCGAGGGCGTGGATGCGGTCAACGACCGCCCGCTGCGCTTCGGGCTCGGCTTCGAGCTTGCCGATCCGCTGGGGACCTACGGCCCGGTCGCTCCGGCCTTCGGGCATTCAGGGGCAGGTGGAGGGTTGCACGGGGCCTGGCCGGAAAAGAACATCGGGTTCTCGTTCCTGACCAACGAGATGCTGGCGGAGGACCGGGACCGACGCGCCAAGGACCTGCTCGCGGCGCTGGCCCGCACCGTGTAAGCCCACCCGCGACGTCCCTTGGAAGGTTCCCGGGGCGCGGCATCGTGCCCGACCGGTTCCGCGGCGCTTCCGTGGATGCGCCTCCCCATTCCTATGCGGCGGGCGCACCGGCCCGCAGGGAAGCCACCGCTTCCTCCGTTTCCTCCTGGATGAGGTCGGCGTTGAGCATGGCACCGACCCGCAGCCCGTCGGCTGCGGCCATCATCACCTGTGCCAGGGGATCCCGCGTGTTGCCCGCCGCCCACAGGCCCGGGATTTCGGTCTTGCCCGTTTCATCGGCGACCACGTAGGTGCCGATCCCCGAGGGATGCGTCGCGGCCACCAGGCCCACGCCAGCAAGGGCCGCGGTCCCGGCCGCGAAGCGCGGCATGAGCACGAGCGCGTCGGCCGCGAGCTCGCCGCCGTCCCGGAAGACCAGGTGCGTCAGGTGGGTGTCGTTGCCGCGCACGCCGGTGATTTCTCGCTGCACCACCGCTATGCCTCGCGCGTCCAGCTTTTCCCGCTCCGCCGGCTCGATTTCCCGATCCGGCGCCGTGAATACGGTGACCCGGTCGCTCAACTGCCGGAACATCAGGGCCTGGTGGACGGCAAACGGGCTGTCGAGCACGGCTATGTCCCGGTCCCTGACCTCCCAGCCGTGGCAATAGGGGCAGTGCAGCGCGTTCTTGCCCCAATAGGCTTCCAGCCCCGCTATGTCGGGCAGCGTGTCGCTGACGCCGGTGGCGAGTATGATGCGGCGGGCCGCAAGCGCCTCCCCGCCTTCCAATTCGATGGTGAAGCCCTGCCCGTCAGGGTGGGTTGCAGTGGCCAGGGCGTTGCGGAAATCCACACCGTATCCCTCGGCTTCCGCCCGGCCGAGGGCCAGCAGCTCGCGCGGCGGGGTGCCATCGCGCGTGAGGAAGTTGTGCACACCTTCCGCCGGGGCGTTGCGGGGTTCCCCGGCATCGATGACGACGATGCGGCGGCGCGAGCGTCCCAGTGCCTGGGCGGCTGCCAGTCCCGCCGCTCCCCCGCCGATGATGGCCACGTCGTATGTATCCGGTCTGGTGTTCATGGTTCTTGCTCCTTGGGTCGTGTTTCACCGGTGCTTGCCGGTGCACCTTCCAGCATGCAGCCACGATCCAACAAGTGGCAATATTTTTTGCTGTTATGGCAAACTGGGGCCATGGAACAAGACTTGGACAGCACCCTGGCGCAGGTAGGGCCCCGGCTGCGAAGCCTGCGCACCGGAAACGGATACACCCTGCAGGAACTCTCCGTGCAAACCGGCATATCGGTCAGCACCCTGTCCCGCCTGGAATCGGGCCAGCGACGGCCCACACTCGAGCAACTGCTGCCGCTGGCGCGCGCCCACTCAGTGCCGCTGGACGACCTGGTCGGCGCTCCGGCCACCGGGGATCCGCGCATCCACATCAAGCCGATCACCCGCCACGGCATGACCATCCTGCCATTGAGCCGCGGATCGGGAGGCGGGCTGCAGGCCTTCAAGCACCTGATTCCCGCGGGCAAACCCGTGGTGGAGCCCGAGCTGCAGACGCACGAGGGCTACGAATGGCTCTACGTCCTCAAGGGCAGGCTTCGGCTGCGGCTGGGAGAGCACGATTTGATCCTGCCCGCCGGCGAGGCCGCAGAATTCGACACGCACACCCCGCATTGGTTTGGACGGGCGGACAACAACGCGGTGGAGTTCCTCAGCCTCTTCGGGCCCCAGGGAGAACGCATGCACGTGCGTGCCCGCCCGACTAAGAAGTCCAACCTTTGACGCCATCGGCATGAATTGCGATTGTCCAAGCCATCCGGATCAGGGCTTCCCCGGATTCACACGGCAGGAGCCGCCCGTCTGGGTCGACGGGACCGGCTCGCGTTCCCAACATGCCGATCTCCCGAAGGGCGCATGTCGGGCTCAAAATGCCCTGTTGCTAGACTCGATGCATGATTGAAGCTCCCCCTGCAGGAACACAGGCCGTGGGCCGCGCCCTTAGCGTGCTGCGGTTGCTGAGCGACTCTCGAACAGAGCTATCGATCAGTGAAGTGGCCGCAAAGCTCGGGCTTTCCTCCGGAACAGCCAACCGCATCATTCGGGCGTTGGCCGCCGAGCGGCTCGTGGCCCGCAACCCGCAAACCGAATCGTACTTTCTGGGGAGCGGTGCCGTGCTGCTGGGTCAAGCAGCCCAGCGCGGATTCGGTCTGGACAAGATGATGCCAATCCTCAAGCGGCTCAATCAGGAAACGGAAGAGTCGGTCAACCTCTCAATCAGGGACTCCCGCGAATCCGTGGTGATGCTTCGGGTCCAGTCGACGCTGCCGCTGCGATTTGAACAACACACGGGCGCCAGGTTCCCCCTGTACTCAACGGCCTCGGGCAAGGCGATACTGGCTTTTTCCCCGAATGCAGAGGCATACCTGGCCACCTTGCCGACGCGATTGGACAAGGTAACACCGCATTCGTTGGGAACCCGCAAGGACTTTGAACTGGCCATCCAGGAAACGCGCGAGCGCGGCTTCAGTATTGACGAACAGGAAAACGTCGAGGGTGTTCGCAGCGTTGGTGCTCCGATTCTGGACGAATCGGGAATCGCCCAGGCCGCAATCGTCATACAGGTTCCAGCCGTCAGGATGCCAGCTTCCCGCGTCAAGGACCTTGGCAAGCGAATCATCATTGCGGCGCAGGAAGCATCGAGCTTCGTCCCACCGGACCGGCCGCTCGCCCCGTAGCCAGCCCGCGAGGTGCCACCTTCCGCCGGATTGATTTGCCCGGAAGCACCAGGCGCCCACTTGCCGGCAAGAAATATCCGCGAAATTCTTCGTGACCCACTTCACAGGTGACGGCGGATGTGCGTAAGGTAGACCCCATGATGTGGGGATATCCCCCACATGGTGAAACAAAGGGGTTTCTGATGTTCGAGCAGACCACGAATGAAACGATCTTCACCTGGGCCGCACCACCGCTCAAGTTTGGTGTCGGCGCCCTGAAGGAAATTGGCTTTGAGGTTGCGGGCCTTGGCGCAAAGTCCTGTCTCGTCATCACTGACATCGGGGTGCGCAACACCGGAATCCCCGACCAAATCGAACAAACGCTGGTGGCTGCCGGCATCAAGACCGAAGTCTTTGACTCCGTATCCGTCGAGCCGACCGACGAAAGCATCAATCATGCAGTGGCCTACGCCCGTGAACACAATTGGGACTGCTACATAGCCGTTGGCGGGGGCTCCGCCATTGATACGGCAAAGGCCGTCAACCTGCTCACGACCCATCCAGGCGAACTGCTTGACTACGTCACTGCGCCCATCGGCGGCGGAAAGGCACCATGGCTTCCACTGAAACCCCTCATTGCCGTGCCAACCACCTCCGGCACGGGCTCCGAATCGACTTCCATCTGCGTTATCGATTTCCTTGGACTGCATCTGAAGGCAGGCATCAGCCACGCCAAACTTCGCCCGACCATGGCCATCGTTGACCCGCTGACCACCGTCTCGCTACCCCGCCAGGTAACGGCGGCCAGCGGCATGGACGTCTTGTCGCACGCATTGGAAAGCTACACCAGCGTTTCCTTCGACTCCAAGCCCGCACCCGAGGATCCAACCAAGCGCCCCGCATTCTGCGGGGCCAACCCCATCAGTGACATTTGGTGCGAACAGGCGCTGCGGCTGGTCGGCAAGTACCTGCGCCGCGCAGTGATGAACGGACGCGACTTGGAGGCCCGTTACCAGATGTCCCTTGCATCCACGTCGGCAGGCACTGGCTTCGGCAACGCCGGAACCCACCTGCCTCATGCCAACGCGTACCCGATCGCCGGAGCGGTGAAGAACTACCAGGCGGAAGGCTACCCGGAGATGCCAATGGTCCCGCATGGCCAAGCCGTATCGGCGACAGCGGCAGCGGTCTTCCGCTGGACCTACGCGGGTGACCCCGTGCGCCACCTGCGTGCCGCGGAGCTTCTCAGCGGCCAGACCTTTACCGCCACCGACGGCTCCGATGCCTTGGCCCATGTGCTCACCGAACTCATGACGGACATCGAAATGCCCGCAGGCCTCCGAAGCTTCGGCTATGGCGAGGAGGACCTGGACACCTTGGTCGAAGGAACGATGAAACAGACACGGCAACTGGCGGTCGTCCCGCGCCCCGTGTCCCGTGAGGCACTGAAAGCGATCTTCCGGGAGTCGTTGTGAGCGCCGCAACCGGAAGTCCCGTTCAAGAGGAATTCTCCAAGAAGGATATCCGGACGGTCATGCTTTCCTGCGTGGTGGGCACCACCGTCGAATGGTACGACTTCTTCCTCTACGGCATGGCTGCCGGCCTCGTCTTCGACAAGCTCTATTTCCCGACGGCCGATCCACTCATTGGAACGCTGCTCGCCTTTGCGACATTCGCCGTCGGCTTCGTGGCACGTCCCATCGGCGGACTGATCTTTGGGCACATCGGCGATAAGATCGGCCGCAAGACCACATTGGTAACAACCATGTTCATCATGGGTATAGCAACCTTCCTCATCGGCATCATTCCCTCGTATGAGGTGATCGGCGTTACCGCGCCGATCCTCCTGATCGTCATGCGTATCGCCCAAGGCGTTGCGGTTGGTGGCGAATGGGGTGGCGCGGTACTCATGGCTGTCGAGTACGCACCACCGGGCAAGAGGGGCTTCTATGGGAGTTTCCCACAGATCGGTCTTGCAATCGGCTTGGTTCTGGGCACGGGCGTGTTTGCCCTGCTCGGCGGCCTGATGTCCGACGAGGCATTCCTTGCCTGGGGTTGGCGCATCGCCTTCTTGCTCAGCGCCGTCTTGGTTGGTGTCGGGCTATTCATCCGGCTCAAGGTCATGGAAACCCCGGCATTCCGCAAACTGGCGGCGGTGGAAGAAAAATCAACCATCCCAGCAATCGAGCTAATGAAGAATCCCCGCAATCGCCGGAACATTTTCTTGGGCATGGGCAGCCGCTGGGCAGAAGGGGTTGCATTCAATCTCTGGGCCGTATTCGTCATCGCCTACGGCACCGGGACACTGAAGCTGGAGAAGAACACCATCTTGCTCGCGGTGATGGCCGGCGCGATCACAATGGTGGTTACCATCCCGGTCATGGGGAAGATTTCCGATCACATCGACCGGCGCAAGATGTACACGGTGGGCGTGCTCATACTTGGTGCCGTGACCTACCCGGCGCTGCTTCTCATGGGCACTGGCAACACCTTGGTCATCGTCGGAACCATCGTAGTCGTTTTGGGCGTCATCTACCCGATGATCTACTCGCCGGAAGCAGCACTCTTCTCTGAGCTTTTCCCGACCAGGGTTCGCTACAGCGGAATCTCTGTCGTGTATCAAGTTTCAGGGATCTTTGCATCCGGCATGACACCGTTGCTGCTGGCGTTCCTGCTTCGCGAAGCGAATGGCGGTCTCGGCTTGATAATCGCCTACATCCTGGCCGTCACGGTAATAAGTGCTGCCTGCACCATGGCTATCCGGCGCAAGGACCTGTATACCGAAGCAGAAGAGGACGCAGAGCAACAACTTCGTGATCGAGAAGATTCCGTGGCCTGATCCCCACATGGTCGAAGGTCCACCGAACAAAATATCGACGTAACCTCCCCGGTTGGGGCCCGCCGCGCTGAACGCATGGGGGCCCCAAGCATCGTTTAAGGTAAACATCTTTGAGCCATCGAAGACCAATTGACGCCAGTGGCAAGCACATGGGATTGATGCCTCTGGTCGCCCAGTTCAATCGCAATTGCCGCTTGCACCGGAATCTGCATGAGGTCCCCCTAACCGCGCCAAGCGGGAGGGGTAGGGCATTCCAGCCGCAGCGCGGCAGTCCTGGAGGTCCACAGACGGCCGGCTCACTCGGGCTCCGGCGGGGCAGCATCGCCTCCACCGAGCACATCGACCGCGGCCTTCCCGTCGATGGGAAAGTGGCAGGTGGTCAAATGCGGCACGGTGCCGGCGGCCGTGGCAGCGGCGGTCGCGGCCTCCAGCTCCGCTGCCGGCAACGCAACCGAACCTCCCCCGGGCTGCAGCGGCGGGACCACCCGCGCGCAGATCTCCTGCGCCATGGGGCACCTGGTGCGGAAGCGGCAGCAGCTGGGCGGATCCATGGCCGAGGGCAGCTCGCCGCGCGCACCCAGCTTTGCCTTGCTACGTACCACCACCGGGTCGGGGTGGGGATGGTGTCGATCAAACCGCGGGTGTAGTGGCGCTGCGGGGTGGGAGTAGATCTCAGCCGCGGGGCCCACCTCAACCATCCGCCCCAGGTACCTCACCGCGATCACATCCGAGAGGTAGCGCACCACCGACAAGTCGTGGCTGATGAACAAGCAGGTCAGTTCGCGCTCGCGTTGCAGGTCCTTCATCAGGTTCAGCACCTGCGCCTGGATGGAGACATCCAGCGCGGAGACGTGCTCGTCGGCGACGATCAGCCCCGGCTGCAGGGCCCGGGCCCTGGCCAGGCCGATGCGTTGGCGCTGCCCGCCGGAGAACTCGTGCGGGTAGCGTTCGGCGGCACGCGCCGGCAGGCCCACTGCCGCCAGCAGCTCGTCGACCCGCTCGTTGCGGTCGCGGGCGGTGGCCACGTGCTGGATGTCCAGCGGTTCACGCAGGATCTACCGGACGCGCATGCGCGGATCCAGCGAGGCGTAGGAGTCCTCGATCATGAACTGCAGGTTGCGCCGCCCCTCCTTCGCTTCCTTGCCGCGCAGCAGGTTGATCCGCCGCCCGCGAAACAGGATGTGCCCGCTGGTGGGCTTGTCCGGCCCCACCACCAGCCGCCCGAGCGTGCTCTTCCCGCACCCCGATTCCCCCACCAGCCCCAGCGTGGTGCCGTGCGGGATTGGCACCACCCCGTCGGACTGGGGCGCCTCCGGCGGGACCCAGCCCAGGTTCTGCGCGAAGACCTCGATCATGATCAATCCGATGAAGAAGGTCGGCGCCGCATAGAAGATGAAGGCCAGGCCGGTGACAATGTAGTCAACGGGCTTGTCGCGCCGCACGGCCTGGTAGATCCCCAGCGGAACGGCAACGACCACCGTCAGCACCAGGGAGAGCGCGCCCAGGATGATGGTCTTGGGCATCCGTTGGACCAGCAGCGAGCTCACCGACTGGTTCAGCATGATCGAAAAGCCGAAATTGTCGGTGAGCCGCTGGCCCAGCTGGGTGAAATACTGGATGGTCAACGGCCTGTCATAGCCGTTCTCGGAGTTGAACACCTCCATTTGTTCCGCAGTGGCACGGGGCCCCAAGATCGCCCTGACCGCCCCGCCTGGCAGTTGGTGCAACAGGATGAACACGATCACCGTCACCACCAGGACGACTACGATGGCTTCCAGGAAGCGGCGAAAGATGTAGCCGGTCACGATGCTCGCTTCTCCGGCAGGACCCCGTGCGACTCCATGACCTTTGCCGCCTTCCGTTTGCGCTTGGCGCGATCAGCAACCAAGTAGCGCCACTGTGCCGGGGTAATGCTGCCGTAGGGGTTCTGCGGCGTGGCACCTTGCAGCGCATTGGCCACCGTGGTCAGGCTGGTCAACAGTTGGCAATATTCCCAGCACTCTTTGGCACTTGTTGGCGGTGACGCGTGGCAGTCTAGGCCGCGATCGGTTTGCCCTGCGGTTTCCGGTTCGTTTCATGCGCAAGCTGTCAGGAGGTAGCTACGTTTCCTCGAATGCCCTCGTTGCCAACCGGGGCGGGAAGTCGAGCCCCTCCCGCTGCGGCTGCCTCGCGTCCCAGAAACGCAGCCAGCTCGCTAATCGTGCTCATCAAGGGTGCCGGAAACACCACTGTGGAGTTCTTATCCACGCCCAGCTCGACAAGTGTTTGGAGATTACGCAACTGGAGGGCCAAGGGGTGGGCCATCATCGTGTCCGAGGCATCGCCCAGCGCAGCTGCTGCGAGGGATTCGCCTTCCGCGGCAATGATCTTGGCCCGCTTTTCCCGTTCGGCTTCCGCTTGGCGGGCCATGGCACGTTTCATGCTATCTGGAAGCTGGATGTCCTTGAGCTCAACCAAGGTCACCTCGACGCCCCATTCCAGCGTCGTCTCATCCAGAATTTCACGGATCCCGGAGTTGATGATGTCAGTTTCGGCAAGCGTCTCGTCAAGGGTGTGTTGCCCCACCACCTTCCTCAAAGTGGTCTGCGCGATTTGATCGATGGCAGCGTAGACATTCTCGATGGCGATGACCGATTTCACGGCGTCGAAGACGCGGAAGTACGCGACAGCCGAGATATCGACGCTGACGTTGTCGCGCGTGATGATGCCCTGGGACTGGATGGGCATGGTGATGATTCGCATGGAGACCTTGGTGATGCGGTCGATCACTGGAATGATCCATACTAGGCCCGGATTCCTGGCGCCGAGAACTCGTCCTAGGCGTAAGACCACGCCTCGTTCATACTGCTTGACCACGTGAATGGAAAGTCTGGCGGCGATAAGCGCCAGAACGACAATGACCACAATAATGGCAATGTTCAATGTCATGGCTAGTCCTTAGATGCTGAAGCTCCGGGGCCTTGCCGTTGGCCCCTCATCATTCCTGGAGGAATCATGCAACTGCGCGGAGCCACTGCTCGAATGGTCCGGATGGCCGCTATCTCTGATCGTAGGCGCAATTTCCACCGCCGTAGAGAGTCGAAAGGCCCTGTTGGACCCCCGGATCTCTCTGCCTGGCGTGCCAAATTGTCCCGGCCAGAATGGTGCTTGGATCTCATGCACAGGCGGTACCCCTGCGGGTCTAAGCGGACCAACCCGTGGTTGACCGTCCTTGCCAGGCAGCTGGTTTCCCCGGCTGCAGAGCACAACGACCGGTTGCCGGATCCGGGAATGGATCCGGCAACCGGCCGTTGGCGTGTTGGGGAATAGGTGTGCTATGCCCGCGGCCACCGGAGCTGCTAACTACCCGCAGTGGCCTGTTTCAGAAGAGGGGCTTAGAAGTCCCAGTCCTCGTCTTCGGTGTTCACGGCCTTGCCAATCACGTAGGAGGAGCCGGAGCCGGAGAAGAAGTCGTGGTTCTCATCCGAGTTCGGGCTCAACGCCGAAAGGATTGCCGGGTTGACGTCGGTGACCGATGCCGGGAACATGGCCTCGTAGCCCAGGTTCATCAGCGCCTTGTTGGCGTTGTAGTGCAGGAACTTCTTGACGTCCTCGGCCAAGCCGACACTGTCGTAAAGGTCGTGCGTGTACTGGACCTCGTTCTCGTAGAGCTCGAAGAGCAGCTCGAAGGTGTAGTCCTTCAACTCCTGCTTGCGCTCTTCGGTGACGCCCTCGAGCTCAAGCCCCTTCTGGTACTTGTAGCCGATGTAGTAGCCGTGCACGGCCTCGTCGCGGATGATCAGGCGAATCATGTCGGCGGTGTTGGTGAGCTTCGCACGTGAGGACCAGTACATCGGCAGGTAGAAGCCCGAATAGAAGAGGAACGATTCGAGCAGCGTCGAGGCGATCTTGCGCTTGAGCGGATCCTCGCCGTAGTAGTAGCCCTCAATGATCTGGGCCTTCTTCTGCAGGTTTACGTTCTCCGTTGACCAGCGGAATGCCTCGTCGATTTCCTTGGTGGAGGCCAAGGTCGAGAAGATCGAGGAGTAGCTCTTGGCGTGAACCGATTCCATGAAGGCAATGTTGGTGTACACGGCTTCTTCGTGCGGAGTCAGGGCGTCCGGGATCAGCGAGACGGCGCCGACGGTGCCCTGCAGTGTATCCAACAGGGTCAGGCCGGTGAAGACGCGCATGGTCAGCAGCTTCTCCGCCTCGGTCAACGTTCCCCACGACTGGACATCGTTGGACAGCGGAATCTTCTCCGGCAGCCAGAAGTTGTTGACCAAGCGGTTCCAAACCTCAACGTCCTTGTCATCCTGGATGCGGTTCCAGTTGATCGCTTCGACGTGGCTGGCCAGCTTGAGCTTCTCAGTCATTTCCGTCCCTCTTCATACTAAAGTTTTTGGGTTTTGCGGGTGCGCGTACGACGGCGGGTGGGCACCCGCCGTCGTACGCATTCGGTTGTCAGGTTATCGCTACCTTGCAACCGGTGGTGAATCGACAGCTCTTAGAGTGCGCAGGAAACGCAGCCCTCGACCTCGGTGCCTTCAAGGGCCATCTGGCGCAGGCGGATGTAGTAGAGCGTCTTGATGCCCTTCTTCCATGCGTAGATCTGCGCCTTGTTGATGTCGCGGGTCGTGGCGGTGTCCTTGAAGAACAGGGTCAGGGACAGGCCCTGGTCCACGTGCTGCGTGGCAACGGCGTAGGTGTCGATGACCTTTTCGTAGCCGATTTCGTACGCATCCTGGTAGAACTCCAGGTTGTCGTTGGTCAGGTAGGGGGCCGGGTAGTACACACGCCCGATCTTGCCTTCCTTGCGGATCTCGATCTTCGCGGCCACCGGGTGGATCGAGGAGGTCGAGTTGTTGATGTACGAGATCGACCCGGTCGGCGGAACGGCCTGCAGGTTCTGGTTGTAGATGCCGTGCTCCATGACGGAGGCCTTCAGCGCACGCCAGTCGTCTTGTGTCGGGATGTCGATCCCGGCAAAGAGTTCACGCACGCGCTCGGTGGTCGGGACCCATTCGGCCTCGGTGTACTTGTCGAAGTACTCGCCGGTGGCGTACTTCGAGTCGGCGAAGCCCTCGAACGCCTCGTTCTTCTCGATGGCCAGCAGGTTCGAGGCACGCAGCGCGTGGAACACGACGGTGTAGAAGTAGATGTTGGTGAAGTCCAACCCTTCTTCCGAGCCGTAGTGGACGCGTTCGCGGGCCAGATAGCCGTGCAGGTTCATCTGCCCCAGGCCGATGGCGTGGGTCTTGGCGTTACCCTGGGCAATCGAGGGAACCGAGTTGATGTACGACATGTCGGAGACGGCCGAAAGCGCGCGGATGGCGGTTTCGATCGAGGCACCGAGGTTCTTGCCGTCCATCGCCTTGGCGATGTTCATCGAGCCGAGGTTGCAGGAAATGTCCTTGCCCACGGTGTCGTAGCTCAGGTCTTCGTTGTACTCCGAAGCCGTCGAAACCTGCAGGATCTCCGAGCACAGGTTGCTCATGGAGATCTTGCCCTTGATCGGGTTGGCGCGGTTTACCGTGTCCTCGAACATGATGTACGGGTAGCCGGACTCGAACTGGATCTCTGCCAGGGTCTGGAAGAACTCGCGGGCATTGATCTTGGTCTTCTTGATGCGGGCATCGTCGACCATCTCGTAGTACTTCTCGGTGACGAAGATGTCGCTGAACGGAACGCCGTAGACCCGCTGGACGTCGTAAGGCGAGAACAGGTACATGTCCTCGTTCTTGCGGGCAAGGTCGAAGGTGATGTCCGGAACCACGACGCCCAGTGACAGGGTCTTGATGCGGATCTTCTCATCGGCGTTCTCGCGCTTGGTGTCCAGGAAGCGCAGGATGTCCGGGTGGTGGGCGTTGAGGTAAACGGCACCGGCACCCTGGCGTGCGCCAAGCTGGTTGGCGTAGGAGAAGCTGTCTTCGAGGAGCTTCATCACGGGGATGACGCCGGAGGACTGGTTCTCGATCTGCTTGATCGGGGCGCCGTGTTCGCGGACGTTGGTCAGCGACAGTGCGACACCGCCGCCGCGCTTGGAAAGCTGCAGCGAGGAGTTGATGCCACGGGAGATCGATTCCATGTTGTCTTCGATGCGAAGCAGGAAGCAGGAAACGAGCTCGCCGCGCTGGGCCTTGCCGGCGTTCAGGAACGTCGGGGTAGCCGGCTGGAAGCGTCCTTCGATGATCTCGTCGACCAGGGCGATGGCCACCTTCTCGTCGCCGCGGGCCAGGTGCAAGGCAACCATGCAGACACGGTCCTCGTAGCGTTCGAGGTAGCGCTTGCCGTCAAAAGTCTTCAAGGTGTACGAGGTGTAGAACTTGAAGGCGCCCAGGAAGGTCTCGAAGCGGAACTTCTTGGCGTAGGCGCCGCGGTAGAGGTCGCGGATGAAGTTCATCGTGTACTGGTCGAGCGTCTCGCGCTCGTAGTACTCGTGCTTGACCAGGTACTCGAGCTTCTCGTCGAGGTCGTGGAAGAACACGGTGTTGTTGTTCACGTGCTCCAAGAAGTACTGACGTGCTGCGGCACGGTCTGCCTCGAACTGGATGCGTCCGTCGGAACCGTAAAGGTTCAACATGGCGTTCAGCTCGTGGTAACCCAGGCCCTGGAAAGCTGCGGGCAATTCCTTAGAATCCTGCTTCATTTCAGGTTCTGCGACTTTCGTGTCCAAAAGACTTCCAATCCTTCGCGAACTCGGGTCACATCTTCTGGAGTGCCCATCAGTTCAAATTTGTATAGAAGCGGAACATTGCATTTGGCTGCGATCTTGATCGCGGCCAAGCAATATGTGGTTCCAAAGTTGGTGTTTCCGGCACCTATTACGCCTCGTAACAGGTTTCGGTTGCGTACATCGTTGAGGAACTTTACGACCTGCGGCGGGATCGAACGTTCTCCCTTTTCGCCACCGTAGGTGGGAAGCAAAAGCACGAACGGCTCGCTTGCCACCAGGTGTGGATCGCGGTTCAGCAACGGAATGCGGGCGCAATCCAGACCAAGTTTCCCCATGAACCGGTGTGTATAACCGGAAGCCGAGGAGAAATAGATCAAGTTGCTGTTGGTAAGTACCTCCGCCGGCACGGCGTGATCATGCATTGGTGGTGTGGCCAACGCTGAACTAGGCATTTTTTGATCGCCTCGTAATTGCTCGAATCGGTAAGGCTGGGCGTGGCTGGTTAGGCTACGGACGAGGCCATTTCCTGGGCCAGCGCGTCGATCTTGTCCGGGCGGAAGCCCGACCAGTGGTCGGCGTCGGTGATGACAACCGGAGCCTGCATGTAGCCCAAGGCACGAACGCGCTCCAAGGCTGCGGGATCCTGCGAAATGTCAACGCTCTGGTAAACGATGCCCTTCTTGTCAAGAGCTCGGTAGGTTGCGTTGCACTGTACGCATGCTGGCTTCGTGTAAACCGTGACGGTCATGTCCGTAAATCCCCTCGTGCAAAAATCTGTGTATGTGATGTGGCTGGTTCCCTATGCGCGCTCCCCGCGGGAGTGATGCATACGGACATTGTGTCCCGGCGGCTACGAAGCCTTCGGGGGCGGAGATTCGTACATTTCTCCGTATTCCGGAAGTTCGCGCACTAGGCCTCACCAGCTAATTCAATACTACATCTAGTGGGGCCTCGAGGGTTAGACCCCAACATGATGTATTACACCCCTGTCATTCAACTCACCGGCAGTCCACAAGCACTGTGGATAAACATCCCTCGTTAAACCGCGTGAATCCAACGAAATCGAAAATCTATCCACACCCTGTGGAGCAATCGACCGGGGATTAAAGAGTTGGCGTGTCGTTCGGCACGGCGTGTCGATCCTTGGCCGCTGAACCACAAGATATGGCGTGGACGATTGAACGTTAGCACTACGGGTAGTGCCCCGGCTGGCCCGACACCGCACTTTCCCCCACAAATGGTGTACCTCGGCGTGCGCGGCCCAAGCCGGGGGCAAAAGACAATGCCGACGGCGGGCGCCCGACGGGGCAGAGCCCTCCCGGTGTGGCGGCGGGGCAAACTTGCCGCCACCTTCGTTTGGAGACGATTGCGGTTCGTCCGGGACCACCAGGTTCGGGCGAGCTTTCGCACGGTTCAGCGCCCGGGTCGTCAACGGCGTGACCATCCGGGGATTGAGGGCGGGTAGGCGTTTCATCGACCGGGGCTTGCCCTTGGCACTTCACCGGCGGTTCAACCTGCCGCCAGGAAAGGCACAGTGAGCGGCAGCTCACATGGGGGTTGCTCCAGCAAAAGGTAAAACTACGCTGTCGGGGGACTCGCCGAAAAATACGGATCCCCTCCGGCAAGCGCCCTGGCGGTGGCGATCGCTGCGTCGGCAATCGCGTCTTCGAGGCCACACCCGTTCAGTAGGGCCCCGACGGTGGTGCCCAGGAAGAAGTCCCCCGCACCCTTGGCCCGGCTTTCAACCAGTGGCGTCTTCACCAACCTTGTTCCCGCATCGGTGACCAGCAATGTGTCCACGGTGGCGGTGCCGGGGCCGGAGATGGGTGCGGCGCTGGTGACTGCAACCCATCGGAGCGTTGGGGTCAGCAGCGACCGCGCCCGTTCTTCCGGCGAGTGGCCGTCTTGGCCCTCGGTGAGCAATCCAAGCTCAAAGTTGTTGGGCGTGACCGCACCGGCCAAGGGGATCAGGTGCTTGACATAGCCCTCCACGACCTCGGGGGCCGTGTAGAGGCCGACGTCGTCATCACCCATGGCCGGATCCACGACCAGCTGGATGCCCGGGTTGACCTCGCGCACCCTGGAAAACCATTCGCCGATGATTCGTGCCTGGCCCGGATGCGCCAGGTACCCGACGCAGACGAATTTTGCTTCACGGAGGACCGCACGCGCCAGCAGGTCATCAAGGATCCCGCCGAGCCAGCCGTCGTCCAGCGCTCCCCCGGCCAGCGAGTGGTAGTGGGGCAGGTTGCTGAACATGACGGTCGGGATGCAGATGACCCGGTGCCCGGCTCGTTCAATCACCCTGCCGACCACGTTGTTTCCCACCGAGCCGAAGGCCAGTTGGGAGCTGATGACGACGGCGGCAACCGGGCGTTGGTCCAGTTCGTAGGGCAGGTCCGGGCTCATGGGACTGGCGGCCTACTGGGCGGCGGGCTTGGGCGTGGCGGGCTTCTCTCCGGCGAACCCGGGCCAGTAGTGGCTGTCGGGCAATGCCCGTGCACCGAAGATGCCCTGGCCCACGCGGACGACGGTGGCGCCTTCCTGGATGGCGAGTTCGAAGTCGCCGCTCATGCCCATGGACAGCTCTTCGATTTCCATGCCTTCCGGTGCGCTCTCGCGCAGCATGTCGCGCAGCTCCCGCAGGCGCACGAAGCATGCCCGCACTGCTTCCTTGTCGTCGCTGAACAGGGCCAGGGTCATCAGTCCCTTGACGTGGAGCCGGTCAAATTGCGGAAGCTGGTCGACGAATTCCTGCACCTCGGCCGGCGGGAGCCCGAACTTGCTTTCCTCGTTTGAGGTATTGACCTGGACGAAGACATCGAGCTGTCGGTCCTCGGCCTCGAGCCGGCGCTGCAGGGCCGCGGCCTGGCGGATGTTGTCCAGCGCCTGGAACTCGTCGGCGAATTTCGCCACGAACTTCGCCTTGTTGGTCTGCAGGTTGCCAATGACCGAGAACTTCAAACCCGGGATGTCGGCAAGGTTCTCGGCCTTGCGCGCGGCCTCCTGGACCTTGTTCTCCCCCAGGAAATCCATTCCCGCCGCCACGGCCAGGCGCAAAAGGTCCTCGGGCACGGTCTTGCTGACCGGCAGCAGTCGGATCGAGGCCGGATCACGCCCCGCCTTGCGCGCTGCGGCGTCGATGCGGGCCTTGATGGAGGCAAGGTTGTGCTTGAAATCCTCGATGGAGCTGGCGTGGGCTGCGGCAGGTTCGGGGGTGTTCACGGGCAATGTCATGGCGGGGGCAGAGTCTTTCACGATGAGGAGCTTCGGATGCTTCAACGCAGGGCCCAAGCGGGTCGATGCGCCACCGCCAACATAGCACGACGATACTGAGCCCCTAGTCACGATCGGGTGCAAGTTCATTGGCGGCCTGCTCGGAAGCATGCGGCGAGGAGGTTGCCGCGCGGTGCGGCAACCGGCGCGCCAGGTAGCGGGCATCGCGTCCCGCGCCACCGATGATCCCGGAGGTCAGCCCGTACTGGAACGGGAGGCCCAGGAACCCGAGCCCGGGGACCCGGGTGCTGATCCCCCGTTGGTGGAAGGGATAGCCCGACCCGTCCACTTCCAGGCCGTTGATCCAGGAGAAATCGGGCCGGTACCCCGTCGCCCAGATGATCGTGGAGGCCTCGACCACCTTCCCGTCTTGCGCCACCATCACACCGTCGCGCACTTCGGCGATCTTTCCGGCACGGATGACACCGGCGGAGTCGACATCGTCCGCCGTCAGCCCGATCAGTGGTGCACCGTGGGCGAGGAATCCCTTGGCGACCTTGCGTCCGGCCGGCGTTGAACGCGTCAGGATGCGGTGGACCAGCAGCCAGTACAGCGCCGGCGCGAAATGGATGAGCGCGCCGGGCACGTGGGCGGTGGGCTTCCCGCACAGCGTGACCTGCCGGCCGGCGGCCAGCTCGCAGGCGATCTGGGCCCCCGAGGTGCCGAATCCCACCACGGCAACCGGGCCTTCGGGAAGCATCTGCGGGTTTCGGTACTCGCTCGAATGCAGCTGGGTCGTGGCGGCGGAAATCCGGGCGGCAAATGCCGGGATCTTCGGCGCCTGGTGGACGCCAGTGGCCACGACCACGCGGTCCGCGGTGAAGGTCCCGTCGGTGGTGTGCACCGTGAATCCCCCGGCGGCTCCAATGTCCATGCCCGTGACTGTGGTCGAGGAATGGATCGGCAGGCCAAAGGCCTCGGCGTAGGACTCCAGGTAGTCGGCGACGGCACCCGCGGCCGGAAGAACCGAGCCCCTTGCCGGGAACCGGCGTCCGGGCAGCCCGTCGTGTGCGGCGGGCGTGAAGAGTTGCAGGGAATCCCAGCGCGATCGCCAACTGCTGCCCGGTGCCGGCCCGGAATCCAGCACGATATGGTCCTCGCCGGACTTCCCCAGTTCGTGGGCCATGGACAACCCGCAGTGGCCGGCTCCCACGATGATCGTGCGGTGGTTGTTGGATTGGCTTTGCATGGTGGACTCCTCAGTTCCGCGCGTAGCGACCCCCTGTTCATTAGAGTACGCATCCAGTCAGTGGAGCGCTATTCTTTTGTCATGGAATCCACCGCGCGGCCCAAGCCCAACCGCCGGGCGCAGCAAAGCGCCGAGACAAGTTCGTTGATCATTTCGACGGCACGTCGCCTCTTCATGGAGCAGGGCTTCGTCCCCACCACCGTCGAGAAGCTGGCACGCGAATGCGGGGTTGCGGTCCAGACCATCTACAACTCGGTGGGCAACAAGACGCAGATCCTGTCACGGATCATCGACCAGGCCGCCTCGGGTGAGCGTGCGCCGGCGTCCCCGCCTGAGTTCCTCGCCGTCGAACTGGAGCGCGCCACCGCGCCCGGCGACGTTGCCACGGTCTTGTCGGCGTGGTTTGCCGAAGTCAACGGGCGCATGGCCCCCATCCACAAGGTCCTGGGTGAAGCCGCGGTGGTGGATCCAGCGGCGGCCACCTTGCAGCGGGCCCGCGATGCCCAGCGCTTTGAGCGCTACCTGGCGGTGCCGCGCCTGCTGCGGGATCGAGGAGGACTGCAACGCGGACAGCACGACGAGGATATCGCGGCACTCATCTGGAACACCGGGCACCCCCAGACCTACCATTTCCTGGTCGCCGGGCGAGGATGGTCACCGGAGCGCTACGAACGCTGGTGCCATGCGACGCTGGCTGGCGCATTTTCCTGAGGTACCCGCAAACGCCCCGACCCCGGGCACAACCAGGCGCCGCCCTCCCCAGGGGGAAGGACGGCGCCAGGAATTCCCATTCGGGTGCTGCTAGACCTTCTTGACGACGGAGGATTTCAGGTGCATCGGCCCGAAGCCGTCGACCTTGCACGAGATGTCGTGGCCGTCGATGGGGTCGACCAGGCGAATGTTGCGCACCTTGGTGCCGACCTTGATGGACTGGGCCTGGCCCTTGACCTTCAGGTCCTTGACCACCGAGACGGTGTCGCCGTCCGCCAGCACGTTGCCGACCGAATCCTTGATGACCGTTTCCTGCGGCTCCTCGGCGGTCCACTCATGGGCACACTCGGGGCACACCAGCAGGGCGCCCATTTCGTAGGTGTAGGGGCTTGAACACTGTGGGCACGATGGCAAAACGTCACTCATGGCACCCATTCTAGACGGCGGGCACAAATCAGTGGTGCCGCTAGCCGGAACCACCTTCGAGCCCGGATCGCGATACCCCATGGAACGCAAGACCGTTGCCGCCCGGGCCGACCGAGGCTCGGCGCGCCGCTCCGGGCCCTGGCCGCTCCCCCAAGGAAGGCCCCGTGTCTTCACCAACGGACCTCGAGTGGTCCAAGGACGAGGCATACGGTCGCAGGCCACGGTCCATGCCGCTCGCCGGAGAAGGCCTGCCTGCCGTTCCGGCGGAAATGACCGGATGCCGATGAACGCAAACACGATGGTGTAGCCAACGCAGGCAAGGTGCGCATCGGGAGCCAGCCCGTGCAGGAACGAACCGACAACGACCACGATGACCGACACCTCGAGGTTTGCAACGACCTGCACCGGGTTCCGGCTTCCCCCGATCATCCGGGCCGGTGCCGGGGTCCCCCGTGGTCACTGCAAGACACCCGCGTCCCGGGCCCGAGCCGGCCGAAGACCACGCCGCGTTCGACGCTGGATCCGATCCCGTCCACCGCCACGCGCGAACCATAGGCGACCCTCAAGTCCGCGACGGCAAGCATCGGCGGCGGTTCCTGGCCCATATCGCCCATTCAAACCACATCTCCCACGATCCGTGGATCCGTCCTGCACAGCGGCGTGCCGCCCTACCTTGAAGGTGGGCTTCCTCGATGTCGATGGCCAGGGCGGAGCCTGTGCCTGGGCGGTGACCTCCCCGCCGGTCCCCGCAGGACGTTGCGGCACGGGGACACCCGGCGGGCCGGTCGCGTCAACTAGAGTTTGAGACGCAAGGACAGGTCACCGGCAGAGCCAGGGAGCAAACCACCATGGAATTCGCCGATATCGTGGGCCGCATCTTGATCAGTGCCGTCATCGCCGTGGCATTCATCGTGGTGCTGGCCATGTTCGTGCGCCGGCTGCTTGGCGTGGCCGTGGGCCTGGGCCGGATCATCGTGGCCGGCGTGCTCGGGTTGGGCGCGGAAGTGGCCTTCGAGTCACGCTTCGTGTGGCCCGACCCCAACGCCAGTCTGGCGTTGGTGCCCGTGCAGATCGGCATCGTGCTGATCATTGCCTCGCTCTTCCTGATGCTTGCCGAGCTCGTGGTTCCCACCGGGACGATCCTTCGGCCCGACAAGTGGGTGGCCGCTGCCAGGGCCCGGTTTGCCCGGACGAGGCGCTATACCCAGGTCACCCGCATAGCGCTGTCGCACGGGATCCTGCCGGCCAAGCGCCCCGCCGACGGCCACACGCCCCAGGCCGCGGCCGACCGAACCGCGGCGGGCCGCTCCCTGCGCCTGGCGCTCCAGGAATCCGGGGTGACCTTCGTGAAGTTCGGCCAGGTGCTCTCCACCCGCGCGGAGCTGCTTCCGGCCGAATACATCGACGAGCTGGCCAAGCTGCAGCAAGAGGTCGCCCCCGAACCCTGGGAGAACATCCGCATGCTGATCGCCGGCGAACTCGGGCGGGTAGTCGAAGAAGCCTTCGCCGAGTTCGACCCGGTGCCGCTGGCCGCGGCCTCCATCGGGCAGGTGCACCGGGCACGGCTGCACAGCGGGAAGGTGGTTGCGGTCAAGGTCCAGCGCCCGGGTGTCGTTCCGCTGGTCGAACGCGACCTGGACATCGCCCTGCGCATGGCCCGGACCCTGGAACGATCCACCGACTGGGGCAGGTCCCTGGGGATCGCCAAGGTCGCCGACGGTTTTGCCGAGTCCCTGCGCGACGAGCTCGACTACGAGCTGGAGGCCATGAACATCCAGGCGCTGCGCACCACGCAGCTCAAGCACCCGGCCTCCGAACGCGTCGGGATCCCCGAGCACTACCCGCATTTGAGTACCCGGCGGGTGCTGGTCATGGACCTGGTTGCCGGCAGCACACTCGGTTCCGCGGGCAGCATCGATGCCCACCCGCCCGAGGTCCGGGCGGCCCAGGCCGTTGCGCTGTTCAGGTCGCTGATGCACCAGATCATGGACGACGGCGTCTTCCACGCCGACCTGCATCCGGGAAACATCGTGCTGGCTCCCGACGGGGCGGCCACGCTGCTGGATTTCGGTTCGGTCGGGCGGCTCGATGCCGAATTGCGCGAGCTGGTCTCCGAGGTGCTGCTGGCCTTCTACCGCGGCGATTCGCGTGCCATCGCCGACGCGCTGCTGGGCATGGTCCCGGTCCCGGAACCGTTCGACGAGACGGCGCTGCGCCGCGAGCTCAGCCACTTCATGTCCCGGCACATGGGTCCCGGCGCGGAACTGAAGGCGGAGGTCTTCACGATGATGGTGGCGCTGCTGGCCAGGCACCGGCTCTCGATCCCCGGCGAGCTCACCCTGGCCTTCCGTGCGGTTGCCGTCCTGGAGGGCACGCTGCGCCGGCTCGATCCCGGTTTCGACCTGCTCGCCGCTGCCAAGGACTACGGCCAGGCGCGGATGCGCTCGGGCCTGCGCCCCTCCTCGGTCGCCGAGGCCCTCAACAACGAGGTGCTCTCGCTGCTGCCGATGCTCAGGCGCCTGCCGCGACGGCTCGATGCGATCACCGGGGACCTGGAAGCCGGACGCCTGGGCATCAACATGCGGCTGCTGGCCCACCCGCAGGACAGGAAGATGCTCCTGTCCCTGGTCCACGAGGCCATCCTCACGTTCCTGGCCGGCGTCACCGGGATCATGGCCACCATCCTGCTGGTCAGCGGCGGCGGCCCCATGGTCACCTCCACGATGAGCCTCTACCAGCTCTTCGGGTACACGCTGGTCGTCGTGGCCACGGTCTTCATCCTGCGCGTGGTCTTTGACCTCTTCCGGCGGCGAAAGAACGACTAACCCGCATCGCGGGCCCCGGAAACCGGCCCGGGTCCGCCGCTAGGGCCCGATAAGCCGGCCAACGCCAACCGCGGCACAGGCCCACAGGACACTGACGAAGGTCCCCAGGATGAATTGCTCGGCGGCGGCGTGCTGCTTGAGTTCGGAGAACCTGCCAAGACCCTTCACCGCCAGGACCACGGCCAGCCCCTCGGGCCACGAGGCCCAGAGCGTCGCGGCAATCGCCGCACGTTCCAGCAGGCCGATCCACATGCCCCCGCGCAGCGGGCTGGCATCCGGGTCGCGGCCCTCGCCGGAGTGGCCCCGCGCCCGCTTGAACGCCGCGAGCCGGAAGACGGTCTCGGTGACGGGCCCGCCGCCGAGTGTTGCCGCGGCCACGCTGGCAACGATGACCAGCTCGGCGGGAACCTGCCAGGCACCGGGGGCGTGGTTGCCGAATGCGGCGAGGATTCCGGCGAGCGCCAGCGCCGCCACGAGCAGGGTGCTGGTCAACGACTGCTTCAGCGGCCAGCGGAAGCCCGAGGCGGCGAAATACCGCGGGGCGCCAAGGGCAAGTACCGCCAGGAGCAGTACCCAGGCAATCCAATTCATGTGCGTCGGCTTCCTTCCGCGATCAGGGCATATTCATGAAGGGCCAAACCCGCCGCGGCGGCCAGCCGGGTGGCTTCGTACCAAAGCCCGGAGGCCAGCCGGGCCGAGACCGCCTGCTGCGAGATGCCCAGCTTGGCTGCGACCTGCTGTTGGGTCAGGCCCCGGGAGACCAATATGCCAGCCTCGGCCGACGATTCGGTGCGGCGCGCGTTGACCATCGCGACCAGTTGCAGTTCGGCCTCCAGGCGTTCTGCCCCGTCCCCGGGCCCGGACAGTGCCAGGGACCCGCTGGAACCCTTGGCCCGTTCCACGGCGTCGCGGGCGTGTTCGAAGGCGGGTCCGCGGCCGGCGCGCGTCTGCTCGGGCATCGGGGTCTCCACGGCCCCGACCCCGATTCCCACGCTCCACTCCCCCGTGAGTGCCACCTCGAGGGCGAGGGCAACCGCGGCGGCCCCGTCCCGGAGTACGCCCTGGATTTCGTCGCCGGCGGTTCGCTCGAATCCGCGCACGGTTTCGTACCCGCTGGCCAGCCGATGCAGCAGGGAATCGACCTTGTCCGGCCCCGACCGGGAGCGGCGCTGGTCTATGGTGATGACGATCATCCCACAAACTTACAGACTTGTACCGATCTTCACAAGCCCTAAGGTTTGTAGTTCAGCCAACAAGGGGATGGGTCGGCACGACCCCGGGCGACATCACCGTTGCCCCGTCCCGCCGCGGGGGCATAGCATCCAAGGGGTGAGGATAGTTGCGATGGACCGCGGGCGTTGCACCGGGTTCCCCACCGGCAGCATGGAACATCCATGTCCGGCCACCTGATCGTCCACGGTGCCGGCTCCCGCCTGTCCTGCACCGTCTCACCCGGCACCGGCCCCGAGGTGCTCTTCCTCAACGGCGCGTTTTCCACCGGGCACGATTGGAAGCAGGTTCTGGGCGACCTTTCCCCCGACTACCACACCGTGACCTTTGAAGCCCGCGGCCGGGGCCGCTCACCACGCCACGCGGACTATTCGTTTTCCGGGGCGCTGGACGACGTGGCAAGCGTGCTCACCGCCACGAAGCTGCAACACCCCATCCTGGTCGGCTGGTCGCACGGGGCCACCCTGGCCCTGCGCTACGCCGCCACGCATCCCGGCGAGGTTGCCGGGATCGTACTCATTGACGGCGCCTTCCCCGTGCGGGTCTTCCACGAAAAGGCACAAAGACGCATCCGCAGGCAGTACCGGCTGCTCAAGGCGCCGATGGCCGTGCTGGGCTCCCTGGGGATCATGTCCCGACTGGCGCACCACCGGGCCGCCGACCTGGTGGTGGAGCTCGATGAGATCGACGCGGGGCTGCTGCCCGACTACCGCTCCCTGGACTGCCCGGCGTTGATCATTGCCGGCTCGGGGCCGCACCCGGGCTCCCCCGCGGCGGAGATGCAAACGATGCGCGCCGCTGCGGCACTGGCCTGCGAGGCCAACGCGCGGGTGCGGCTGTTCTCCACGGTTCAGGCCAACCACCTGCGGATCCTGTCCAGGCACGCCACCGTCATCATCTCCGCCATCCACGCCCTGGCGCCCCGCACCTAGCCACCGCGCCCTGGCCGGCGGACCGCGTGGGCCGGTGGCGCACCGGCCGCCCCCTTGACTTGCCGGGATTTGCGGCGACACTTTAGTCAGGAGCACCCCGGACCCACCGCCCGGCATGGAATGGGGACCGGCAACACCGGGCACACCACCGGATTCCGGGAAACACTCGCCTGACATGCACCCCAGGGGTGCCTTGGGGCTCACGCCATCGACCCGATGGTGCCGTTGGGGGCACCCGCCGGGATGGCGAAGCGGTGCCGCGAAGCCGCGGCACCTCCCGATCCGACGCCGTCCTCCCGGATGCCGGCATCGCCCCCACGCACGGGGCCGCAACCCGCACACCCGCTCACCAAGGAGAACCCACCCATGGCCGCCAACGGCACCGCCGCCTCCGCACTGCGTTCCGCGATCGACGGGACGGTATTCGGTTCCACCGACCCCGGGTTCGAAGCCGCCTGCCTCGGATTCAACCTGGCCCACGAGTTCCGGCCGGACATCGCGGTGCTGCCGCGCTCGAGCCGGGACGTCGCCGCCGCGGTGCGGCATGCCGCCGAACACGGGCTGGCGGTCCACGTGCAGGCCACGGGTCACGGGCTCGGTGCCCAGGCCCACGGCGGGATGCTCATCAACACCTCGGGGCTCCAGGAACTGGACCTCGATCCGGATGCCCGCAGCGTGCGCGTCGGGGCCGGTGTGCGCTGGAGCAGGGTCATTGCCGCCGCCGCACCGCACGGGCTGGCCCCGCTGAACGGTTCTTCCCCGGAGGTCGGGGTCGTCGGCTACACCATGGGCGGAGGCATGGGGCCGATGGGCCGCACCTTCGGGTTTGCCGCCGACCATGTCACCTCGCTGCGGATGGTCACCGCCTCCGGCGACACGCTCGAGGTCGACGCCGTGCGGGAACCGGAACTCTTCTGGGCGCTGCGCGGCGGCAAGTGCTCCATCGGCATCGTCACGCAGCTGCGGTTCGGCCTGCAGCCCGTCGCCGAGGTCTACGGGGGCGGCATCTTCTTTGCCGGGGACCACGCACCGGAGCTGTTTCACGCCTTCGGCCCGTGGGCGCGCTCCCTGCCCGAGTCCACCACCGCCTCCATCGCCATGCTGCGGCTGCCCGACGCCCCGGAGTTCCCCGAACCGCTGCGCGGCAAGACCACGGTGCACCTGCGCTATGTCCACGTGGGCGACGACCTGCAGGGCGCCGCGTTGCTCGCCCCCATGCGCGACACCGCCGTTGCGCTGATCGACATGGTGGCGATGATGCCGTACTCCCTGATCGGGTCCGTCCACCAGGACCCCACCGACCCGATGCCCGCCTGGGACGCCTCGCTGCTGCTCGGCTCCCTGGACGCCGACACGATCGATGCCCTGCTGGAAACGGCCGGGCCCCGGCTGCAGGTCCCGCTCATCCTGGCCGAGCTGCGCCACCTGGGCGGCGCCTTTGCCCGCCAGCCCGAGCACCCCAACGCCGTGGGCAGGCGGGATGCCGCCTTCGCGGTGAACTTGGTCGGCCCCTACTCCCCGCCGCTGCAAGAAGCGGTGGCGGCCAGTGGCCAATCGGTGCTGGACGCCATGGAACCGTGGTCCCACGGAGGGCCCTCGATCAATTTCCGCGGCTTCTCCTGGGCCCCTCAGGATGTGCGCAAGGCCTGGGAGCCCGGGCACGTCGAGCGCCTGCGCCGGATCAAGGCCGACTGGGACCCGGAATCGCGATTCCGCTTCGGCTACCTGTTGGACTGAGCACCGGACCCCGGCCGCGATGGCCAGCCGGTTCCACGCAGTGATCGCGGAGACCGCCAGCTGCAGCACCACGACCGCCCGCTGGCCGACCCCGACCCCAGGCCCCGTGACGTGCCTACCCGGGCAATGGACGCAGCCCCTGGTTTGCGGCGTCCCGATCTTCAGCAGCTCCGGCAGCCCCTCTCCCCCGCGGTGCCCGCAAGGATGTACCGCTTCCTGGCGCACATGGACCGGTGGGCTGCGGGGCCGATGCCGCGGACCTCCAGGGGTTCGGTGCCCATGGCATTGCGAATGGGAAATTTCGGCACCGGCACTCCCAACCTTCCCGCTCTCCGCGTCCACGGGGGACTATTTGCCCTATCGGCCACCGGTTCCGGGGCGTACGTTGGTGCCCAGCACGGCGGCCCGCGTTCCCACCGAGGAGGCACATCATGTCATTGGGAATTTTCCGCACGAAAACCATTGAGCAGACGATGGCCGAAACCGAAGAGCCCGAACACAAGCTCAAGAAGAACCTGGGCGCTCTGGACTTGATC
This sequence comes from Arthrobacter sp. AQ5-05, assembly GCF_003287975.1. Classification (GTDB taxonomy): domain Bacteria; phylum Actinomycetota; class Actinomycetes; order Actinomycetales; family Micrococcaceae; genus Paeniglutamicibacter. The sequence continues at coordinate 500,009 of NZ_QMKQ01000001.1, read as the reverse complement.
GTCTTCGGCGTCGGGGTGAGCATCGGCGCCGGCATCTTCGTGCTCACCGGTCAGGCCGCGGCCTCCAATGCCGGGCCGGCCATCTCGATCTCCTTCCTGATCGCCGGGCTCGGCTGCGGGCTGGCGGCACTGTGCTATGCGGAACTGGCCTCCAGCGTCCCGGCCGCCGGCAGCGCCTACACCTACACCTACGCGACCATGGGCGAACTGCTCGCCTGGATCATCGGCTGGGACCTGATCCTGGAATTCACCGTCGGTTCCGCCGCCCTGGCCACCTCCTTCAGCCAGTACCTGGGCGTGGTCCTGGACGGCACCCCCTTCGCCATCCCCGCGGCGATCGCCACCGCGGAAAACGGCGTGCTGAACCTGCCCGCGGGATTGCTGGTCGTGGGCCTGGACATCGTGCTGATTTCCGGGGTGAAGCTTTCCAGCCGCATCAATCAGGTCGTCACGGCCATCAAGATCCTTGTCGTGCTCGCGGTGATCATCGTCGGGGCGTTCTTCATCAACCTCGCCAACTGGTCCCCGTTCATTCCTCCGGCCTCGACCCCTGCGGCCTCCAGCGGCGGGGCGCTGCACCTGCCGCTGGTGCAAACGATCTTCGGGCTCGATCCCAGCGTCTTTGGCATCGGCGGGGTCTTCGCCGCCGCCGCCATGGTGTTCTTCGCCTTCATCGGCTTCGACGTCGTGGCAACCACCGCCGAGGAGACCCGCAACCCGCAACGCAACATGCCCATCGGCATCTTCGGTTCCCTGGCCATCGTCACGGTGCTCTACATGGCGGTGTCCCTGGTGATCACCGGCATGCAAAGCTACAAGGACATCGATCCCGACGACGGGGCACCGCTGGCCACCGCGTTCGTGAACGCCGGGCTGCCGGTGATGGGCGACCTGATCGCGATCGGCGCCTGCATCGGGCTGGTGGTGGTGTGCATGATCCTGTTCCTGGGCCAGACCCGCGTGGGCTTCGCCATGGCCCGCGACGGCCTGTTCCCGGCCGCGCTGGCCAAGACCCACCCGCGTTTCGGCACCCCCTACCGGTTCACGATCCTTGCCGCCATCCCGATCGCCGTCCTGGCCACCTTCGTTCCGCTGTCCACGCTCGCGGAACTGGTCAACATCGGCACCCTGGCCGCGTTCGTGCTGGTGTCGATCGGGGTCATGGTGCTGCGCCGCACCCGCCCTGACCTGCCGCGTGCATTCAAGGTGCCGTGGGTCCCGGTGCTCCCGATCGCCTCGGTCGTCGTCTGCTTCTACCTGATGCTGAACCTGGCCCTGGAGACCTGGATCCGCTTCGTGATCTGGCTGGCCATCGGCTTCGTCGTCTACTTCGCCTACTCGCGGAAGCACAGCCGGCTAAACCAACCAGATTCCGTCACCTGAGCCTCTCCACCGGCGCGCCGGGCCCCCCGGGGTCAGGAAGGCATCACGATGATGACCTTGCCCTTCGCGCGCCGGGATTCAAGGCGCTCGAAGGCGCTGGCGAAATCATCCAAGGGGTAGGTGCTGTCGATGCCGAGCTTCAGCTTCCCCGCGTCGGCCAACCCGCCCAGCAGCGCCAGTCCGCCGGCATCTGGCTCCATGAAGAAGAAATCGTACGTGGCACCGGCCGCGGCGGCAGCCTTCCTGGCCTTGCGGCTCATGGCTGCGGCGACCGGGCGCACCAGCGCCCGGCGCAGGCCCGAGACCTCCGCCGGGATCCCCTCGGGTGTCAGCGGTCCGGTGATGGACACGACGTTGCCGCCGGCGCGCACGCGGGTGAACACGTCGTGGTCGGTTTCAAGGCCAATCAGGTCCAACACCTTGTCGAATTGCTCCGTGTAATCGGAAACCCTGGACTCGCGGTAGTTGATCACGAGATCCGCACCGGCCTGCTCGACGACCTGGCGTCCCTCCGGGGATGCGGTTGTGCTCACGTGTGCACCGGCCAGCTTCGCCAGCTGGATTGCCAGCAGGCCCACGCCTCCGGCTCCTCCAGTCACCAGCAACCGTTCCCCGGACTGCAGGTCCAGGTGGTTGGGGCCCAGCGCCTGCTGCGCGGTAAGGCCCGCCAGGGGCAGCGCCGCGGCATTGACCAGGGCAACGGACTTCGGCGCGGGAGCCACCAGGAATTCGTCGATGGCCAGGTATTGGGCCAGGGCGCCCAGTGCCGTCTTGCCCACGCGTGAGACCACCCGGTCCCCCACCGCAAAGCGGGAGGCCCCGGGACCCAGCGCGGTGATGACCCCGCTGAGTTCGTTTCCGGCGATTTTCGGGAACTTGTAGGGGTGCAGCATCTTCATGGTTCCGGCCCGCTGCATCGCGTCCACGGGGTTCAGGCCCACTGCGGCGACCTTGATGAGAACCTGGTTCTCCGCGGGTCGTTGTTCGGGCAACTCCAGGACCGTCATGACGTCCGGGCCGCCATACCCGGTGTAGGCAATGGCTTTCATGTTATTCCTCCGTTGCACCAAGGATCACTGCGCTTCACGGTGAACACGTCCAGCGATCATCCGGCGGGATAGGTGCATCTAGAATCTACATGCCCACAACGGCCAAGCCACCGTGAGCCCACTCTCAGTGTCCGGCGGCCCCTCGTCCGCCCGGGAACCGATACGGGAAACCACCACGTTCCGATTCCGGAGTCCGCTCTTCCGGGCAGTCGCTTGGCCGCAAGGCCAATAGCCCCTTCATGGCACCCGTCGAACCCGGCAAGACCCCCCGGAACCCGCGGACCCCACCCGGTCTTCGATCCTCGCATTCCCCTGCCACGGGGAGGAGACGGTGAACGAGCTTGCGGTTCCGTTCGCCGTGAGCCGTCCAGCCGTCCAGCCGTCAACCGGGCCTCGGGTGCTGGAGCCTGCCGAACCGCTTTCCCTCGAACGCAACACCAGCGGCATCCGGCACGACTGAATGCCGGCACGCCCGCTCCATCGGCCGGCTTGATCGACGGCAGCGACGAGACGCGATTCGGCCGGTGTGTCGGCCACCCCACCGCCAAGCGGCACAAGGGACCGTCCGCGGGGTGGCGGACCGCCTGGGCGGCGCTGGAAGCCCGCCTCCAACGAGGGAATCCGGGCGCAAAAAAGCCGGGACACGGTTCCACTTGTTCGTGGATCCGTGTCCCGGCTTTCGTTATCTGGTGGAGGTAAGGGGATTCGAACCCCTGACCTTCTGCATGCCATGCAGACGCGCTACCAACTGCGCCATACCCCCAGATGAGAGCCGCCCTTGCGGGCAACTCAACCATCATAGGCCACACAAAACGCGTGGCGCAAATCGAGAGGCCCTAGAGCGAATCTGGGAGCGTCTCGATGTGCGACATGTCGGTGGCGGGCTCCCCGGTGGTCGGCAGCTCAATGAGCGGGCAGTCGCCCCACAGGCGCTCCAGGGCGTAGAAGACGCGGTCTTCGTTGTGCTGGACGTGGATGACCACATCCGCGTAGTCGAGCAGCACCCAGCGGCCGGCGCCGCGGCCTTCACGGCGTACCGGGCGGATCTCGAAGAGCTCGTCGAGCTTGTCTTCGATCTCGTCGACGATCGAGTTGACCTGGCGTTCGGAAGCTGCCGAGGCGATCAGGAAGGCATCGGTGACACCGAGGCGTTCGGAAACGTCCAGTGCGATCAGGTTCTCCGCCTGCTTCTCGGCGGCGGCCAGGGCTGCTGCCTTGACGAGGTTGAGGGAATGTTCGTGGGCGCTCATAGGGGGTTCTCCTTGAGGGAATTGTGGCGTCGCAAAAGCGCGCTAGTTGGAGTTCAGGAACATGATGAGGCCGGCCACCAGGGCCGCGCCTCCAACGGACAAGGCCGCGATGACCATCAAGTACATGTTGTTGGCACGGCGCATTCCGGCGGTCTGCACGTCCAACGGCTCGAGTCCCTGGGCGCGCACGGCACGCACGGGAGGACGAGCCGTCGAGGGCCCAACATCTTCGGCGTGGGCATCCCTGGATTCGGGTGCCACCACCGCCTTGCCGGCGGCCGGGGCCACGGGGGCCTTGGCCGGTGCTGCTGCGGCAGCTTGTTTCGCGGCCGGAGGCGTGGAGCCACCAGCCGATGCCTGGGCCGGAGTAGCAGCCTTTGGCTTGTGCGCAGGTGTGACCGCCGGGGCTTTCGCTGCCGGGGTCGTCGGCTGGGGCGCCGGGGGCGCCGAAGCCGGAGTCTTGGTGGCCGGGGCCGCATCGGTTTGCGGTTCCTCGACGATGGTGCCCTGGTCGGTCATGGCGATGTTGTAGCCACGTGTCAGCGGACCGGAGATGCCGGTGTTGACCAGCTTCTTCTCGACATCCTCTGCGACCAGGTGGTTCATGGCCCCGGTGAAGGGGTCCGAGCGGCGGGCGCCGGCACGCTGGGTGTTTTCCTCCTGCATGCGCAGGCGTTCGGCGGCACGGCGGGAAATGATCGCCGCACGCGCGGCAAGCTCGCGCTGCTGGGCCAGGACCTCCAGGTCCACGTCGGCCAGGTCTTCCTCGGGCGCGATGAGCAGCGGTTCGCTCGGGGCGGCGCCGCCGGAGCGCCGGCGCAACGCCAGGGCTTCCTCGACGCTCATCTGCGGCGAGGGGGATTCCGGTTCGGATTCCGGCTGGGCCCCGGCCGGCTTGGCCGGTGTCGGCTTGCCTGGTGCGGGCTTGGCCGGTGCCGGCTTGTCCTTGGTGGCGGGCGTGGACTGCGCGGCAGCGGGGGCCGGGGCGGCTCCTGCGTCCTTCGCGGCACCCAGGGCCTGCAGGCGCATCTGCTTGCGCGTCAGCGGTGCCGGGTCCTCGGCGGGGGCCGGGTCCTTGGGTGAAAGTTCGGAAACTTCCTGTTCCAGGCGGCGGCGGGTGCGCAGTGCCTCGCGGTCGCGGGCACGCTGCAGGGAGGTGCGCTCGGTGCGCTCCGGCACCGCATCAACCTCACCGGTGGCGGCGCGACGGCTGCGCGCTGGTTCCGCCGGCTCAGGCACGGGCTTGGCCGCCGGCTTGGCGGCCACGGGATTTTGGACGGGTACGGCGGCAGGCTTTGCCGCAGCCGGCTTCTCGACCGGCTTGGCAACAGCCGGCTTTTCCACCGGCAGGACAGCGGGCTTCTCGACAGGCTTGGAAGCGGGTGGTGCCGTCGGCGCGGCGGCCTTGGGCGCAGCAACCACGGCCGCTGGCTTAACGGCTGCGGGCTTGGCTGCCGCCGGCTTCGCTGTCGCGGGCTTGGCTGCGGCGGGCTTGACCACTTCGGGCTTCGCCACGGGGGACACGGCCTTTTGGCCCGCCGCCTCTTGGGCAAGCTGGGCTTCGGTCTCGGCACGTCGCGCCTCCCGCAGGGCTCGCCTGCTGAGCGCGGGCCCGGTCTCGTCGCTCATCTTGTCCATTCCCGGCCGTCTCTATTCCTGGCCGTTGCTTACTGCGTTGTTCTTGTCGTTGTACAGCTTGTACTTGGCGATGTACTGCACCACGCCGTCGGGCACCAGGTACCAGACCGGATGTGCGGTCCGCACGCGTTCGCGGCAATCCGTGGAGGAAATCGCCATCGCCGGGACCTCCATCAACGACACGTCGTTGCGGTCCAGCACCGGCAACTCGTGGCCGGGCCTGGTGACCCCCACGAAATGCGCCAGCTGCCACAGCTCCTCGGCGTTTTTCCACCCCATGATCTGCGCCATGGCGTCCGCACCGGTGATGAAGAACAGCTCCGCCTCCGGACGCTGTGTGCGCAGGTCCCGCAGCGTGTCGATGGTGTACGTGGGGCCGGGGCGGTCGATGTCCACCCGGCTCACCGTGAAGCGCGGGTTGGCCGCCGTGGCGATCACCGTCATCAGGTAACGGTGTTCGGCCGGGGCCACGTCGCGGTCCGACTTCTGCCACGGCTCCCCGGTGGGCACGAACACGACTTCGTCAAGGTCGAAGACCGAGGCGACTTCGCTGGCTGCCACGAGGTGCCCGTGGTGGATCGGATCGAAGGTGCCGCCCATGACGCCTAGGCGAAATGGGCGGTCCGTACGTTCGGCCTCGAGACGACTAGTGATGGCCGTGCTTGTTGGTGTGCGTACGGTGGGTGTCCTCGGGTTCCGGCTTGACCTGGTGGCGGTTTCCCACGTTGGAGTAGGACATGGTGATCAGCAGCATCAGCATGAACAGCAGGAAGATTCCGCCGCCGACGAGCAGCGCCTGCGTGCCGGTGGACATTCCGCCGGTGGACTCGGAAGCCAGGATAGCCGCGTTCAGGGACTGGGTAAACATGTTTCTCCAGGTTGTTATGTGTGCCGGGCCCGCGCAGGCGTGCCCGGCACGAAGTTGTAACTATTTTTCTCGTTAGCCTCTATCGTACCCACCTTGGCACGCGGCTACGAACGAACATGCCCATCGCCTTGCACAATCCACTTGGTCGTGGTCAGCTCGCGCAGGCCCATGGGACCGCGGGCGTGCATCTTCTGCGTCGAAATACCGACCTCGGCGCCCAGGCCCAGCTGTCCGCCGTCGGTGAAGCGGGTGGAGGCGTTGACGATCACCGCGGCCGAGTCGACCTCGGCGATGAAGCGTTCGGCATGGGCAAGGTTGTTGGTCAGGATCGCCTCGGTGTGCCCGGTGCTGTGCGCACGGATGTGCTTGATCGCACCATCCAGGTCATCGACAACGGCCACGGCCAGATCCAGGTCCATGTATTCGGTGTCCCAGTCCGCTTCGACGGCGTCGATGGTCGGGATGCCTCCGGCCAGCGCCTTGGCGCGGGCATCGACGTGCAGGCGCACCCCGGCTTTGGCCAGGGCGGCGAGCACCTCGGGGGCCGCGGCGGCCTTCGCATTGACCAGCAGGGTCTCGACGGTGTTGCACACCGAGGGGCGCTGGGTCTTGGCGTTGAGCAGGATCGGGGCGGCCATGGCGGCGTCGGCGGACTCGTCGAGGTAGATGTGCACGTTGCCCTCGCCGGTCTCGATCACCGGGACGCTGGCGGTGGTGACCACGCGCTGGATCAGCTCGCGCCCGCCACGCGGGATCAGCACGTCGATCTTGCCGCGTGCCCCCATCATCGCGTCGGCACCGTCGCGTCCCCACGAATCGACCGAGGCCACGGCGTCGGCGGGCAGCCCCACGGATTCCAGGGCGTCGCGGATCAGCGCCAGCAGCGCCTCGTTGGAGTGCGCCGCGGCGCGTCCCCCGCGCAGCAGCACGGCGTTGCCGCTCTTCAGGGCCAGCCCGGCGATGTCGACGGTGACGTTGGGGCGGGCCTCGTAGATGGCACCAATGACGCCCATGGGCACGTGCACCTGGCGCAGCCGCAGGCCGTTGGGCAGGGTCTGGCCGCGCAGCACGGTGCCCACGGGGTCCGGCAGCCCGGCCAGTTCCTCCAGTGCCGCGATCAGCGCGTCGACGCGTGCGTCGTTCAGGCGCAGCCGGTCAAGCAGCGCCTCGGTGGTGCCGTTGGCACGCCCGGCCTCGATGTCCTTGGCGTTGGCCGTGATCACTGCCTTGCGGTTGGCGTCCAGCGAGGCGGCGATGGCCAGCAGCGCCCGGTCCTTCCAATTGCGGTCCGCCCGGGCCAGCACGCGCGAGGCGGCGCGGGCGCGGTCGGCCAGCCTGGCCACGGCACGAGCTGCGGCCTCGGGTCCGCCGGCATCCTGGACGGCATCGGTCAAGGTCAGGGCTGCATCAATGTTCTGGCTCATAATCCCTTATTCTACGGTGGATGCGCCGAAGCCCGCCCCCATGTTAAGCACGGGGGCGGGCTTCGGCCGCGGCGGCGCTGCTAGACCACGACCAGGTCGTCTACGTGCACCACGGCACGTTCGTAGGAGCTGCCCAGGTCTTCGCCGAGCTCGTGCGTGGAACGCCCGAGCATCTGCGGCAGTTCCGCCGAGGAGAAGTTGACCAGGCCGCGGGCAATGACCAGCCCCGAGCCGTCGGTGATCTCCACCGCGTCCCCGGCCTCGAAGGATCCGTTGATCCCGGTGATCCCGGCCGGCAGCAGCGAGGCAACCCCGGAGGCCACGGCGCGCACGGCGCCGGGGTCCAGCAGCAACCGCCCCTGGGTGGTGGCCAGGTGCGCCAGCCAGAGCATCCGCGTGGACCGCCGCCCGCCGCGGGCGGAGAACCACGTTCCCACGTCTTGGCCGGCCAGCGCCGCAGCGGCGTTGGCGGTGGAGGTGACCAGGGTGGGGATGCCCGATTCGGCGCTCATGGTGGCGGCCTCGACCTTGGTGGCCATGCCCCCGGTGCCCAGGCCTGCGGATCCGGTGGACCCGATGCGCAACGCCTCGAGGTCCTCCGCGCGCTCGATCGACGGCACGCGCACTCCCCCGGCGTTCGGCGGCGCGTCGTAGACCGCGTCGATGTCCGAGAGCAGCAGCAGCGCATCGGCCTTGACCAGGTGCGCCACCAGGGCCGCGAGCCGGTCGTTGTCCCCGAAGCGGATCTCGTGGGTGGCCACGGTGTCGTTTTCGTTGACGATCGGCACCACGCCCAGGGCCAGCAATCGGTTCAGCGCGCGGAACGCGTTGGCGTATTGCTGGCGGCGGATCAGGTCGTCGGCGGTCAGCAGGACCTGCCCGACGGTGATCCCGTGGGCGGAGAACGCCTGGGTGTACTTGGCCATCAGCAGGCCCTGGCCCACCGAGGCCGCAGCCTGCTGGGTGGCCAAATCGCGCGGCCGGCGCCCCAGGTCAAGGGGCGCCAGGCCGGCGGCGATGGCACCGGAGGAGACCAGGATCAGCTCGGTCCCGGCGGTGTTGACCGCCGCGAGGCGGTCCACCAGGGAGCTGAGGGATTCCTCGGAGATGCCCCCGGCCAGCGTGGTCAGGGACGAGGAACCGACCTTGACCACGATGCGGGAGGCGCGGGGCAGGTCCGTCCGTTGGGTGATGCCCGAGGGCTGGTGTGTGGCGCGCACGGTTCCTCGGTTACTCCCCGGACTTGGGTAGCTGGTGCTTGTAGTTGACCGACTCCGTCCAGATTCCGGCCTTGCGCTCGGCTTCCAGGTCTTCGCGGGCAGCGGCCTTGGCGCCCTTGCGCGCCTCGTGCACCGCCTTCTTCTCGTCGCGCGAGGGGCGTGCACCGTATTCGGCCAGGCGCTCGTCCTGTCCGCGGCGCGAGCCCAGAAGCTCGGCGCCTGCGGCCATGGTCGGCTCCCAGTCGAAGACCACGGCGTCGACCTCGGAGCCGATGACCACCGCGTCCCCGGGTTTGGCACCGAGCTTGTACAGCTGGTTTTCGACGCCCAGCTTGGCCAGGCGGTCGGCGAGGTAGCCCACGGCCTCGTCGTTGCGGAAGTCGGTCTGCATGATCCAGCGTTCGGGCTTTTCGCCGATGACGCGGTAGAGCGGCTCGAGGTTGCGCTCCTCCTTGCGGATGATGAACCCTGCCCGGCTGGCCTTGGTGCCGCGCGGACGCAACACCTCGACGGGAACCGGCAGCGGGGCGGCCTCGATCTTGGCGCGTGCCTCGGTGACCAGTTCGGCCATGGCGAAGGACAGCTCGCGCAATCCCTCCCGGGTCATTGCGGAGACCTCGAAGACGCGGTAGCCGCGCTTCTCCAGTTCCGGGCGCACGAAGCCGGCCATGTCGCGTCCGTCGGGCATGTCGACCTTGTTCAGGGCGATCAGGCGCGGACGTTCGTTCAGCGGGATGATCTGGCCGTCGGCGCCGGCGAACGAGGAGTCGACCTCGTAGGCGTCGAGTTCGGCCTGGATGATGTCCAGGTCGGAGATCGGGTCGCGGTCCGCTTCCAGGGCGCCGCAGTCAAGCACGTGCACCAGCGCGGCGCAGCGCTCGACGTGGCGCAGGAACTCCAGGCCCAGGCCGCGGCCCTCGGAGGCCCCGGGGATCAGGCCCGGGACGTCGGCCACGGTGTAGCGGACCTCTCCGGCCTGCACGACGCCGAGGTTCGGGACCAGCGTGGTGAAGGGGTAGTCGGCGATCTTGGGGCGCGCGGCGGACAGCGCGGCGATCAGCGAGGACTTGCCGGCCGAGGGGTATCCCACCAGGGCGACGTCGGCGACGGACTTGAGTTCGAGGATGACCTCGGCGGACGCGCCGGGGGTGCCCAGCAGCGCGAATCCGGGGGCCTTGCGGCGCTGGCTGGACAGGCCTGCGTTGCCCAGGCCGCCCAGGCCGCCGGCGGCAATGATGTATTCGGTTCCGTCACCGATCAGGTCGGCAAGGATCTCGCCGTCACGGGTCTTGACCACGGTGCCCTCGGGCACCGGAAGGACGAGGGTCTCGCCGTTCTTGCCCGGGCGCAGGTCTCCCTTGCCGCCTTCTCCGTTGCCGGCGTGGCGGTGCGGCGAGTGGTGGTAGGACAGCAGCGTGGTCGTCTGGGCGTCGACGCGCAGGATCACATCTCCGCCGTTGCCGCCGCTTCCGCCGTCCGGCCCGCCCAGGGGCTTGAACTTTTCGCGTTTGATGGAGACACAGCCGTGCCCACCGGTACCACCGGAGACATGGAGGACCACTCGGTCGATGAAGGCTGCCACGGTTGAAAGCTCCTAGCAAAAAAGGGTGGCGTTCCGCGCGCTGTTCCCGGGGCGGGAGGCGGCAAAACACAGGGGTTTTTGGAAAAACACATAGAGGGTGAGCCGTGCGGCCCACCCTCTACAGTGTAATGAATGCGGTTACGCGCTTAGTTAGCCAGCGGTAACGATGTTCACGACTTTACGGCCGCGGCGAGTGCCGAATTCGACAGCTCCGGCTTCCAGTGCGAACAGGGTGTCGTCCTTGCCGATTCCCACGCCGGCGCCCGGGTGGAAGCGGGTGCCGCGCTGGCGAACGATGATTTCACCGGCGGAAACAACCTGACCACCGAAGCGCTTGACGCCCAGGTACTGGGGGTTGGAGTCGCGACCGTTGCGAGTGGAACTCGCGCCCTTCTTACTTGCCATTGAATGTGCCTACCTTCAGGTAATGAGAATTCTTGGAAACAACCGCAATTAAGCGATCGAGGTGACCTTGACCTTGGTCAACGAAGCGCGGAAACCCTGGCGCTTCTTGTAACCGGTCTTGTTCTTGTACTTCTGAATGACAATCTTCTGGCCGCGAAGGTTCTCAACGACCTCAGCGGTCACCGTAACCTTGGCCAGCTCGTCGGCAGCCGAAGTTACCTTCTCGCCGTCAACCAGCAACAGGGCCGGCAGTTCAATGGAGGCGCCTGGGGCAGCCTTCAGACGGTCAAGGGTAACGAGGTCTCCAACAGAAACCTTTTCCTGGCGGCCGCCAGCGCGGACAATTGCGTACACCACGTGGGTACTCACTTCTACTCGACGTTCAATATGTCTTGCTGCGCATCACTACCCCAAAACGAGCCCGGGGATTGCGCTGTGCTGGCACGCCGAGCGGAAGAATCCGATAGCTGGCGTTCGCACCGAGGATCTAGACTACGCTAAAAAGCGCTGCGGGGGCAAATACAACCTGACCCCGCGAGTCGTCAAGACCCCTACTCTTTCAACTCGTTGACCGGTACCCCGACACCCAGCATAATCGGCGCATTCGCGGCGTTTAGCGGCTTTTCGGCCGTGGTTTGGTCAGCGAGCGAAGCAACATGGGATGTACCCGATGCCGCAAGCGTGTCCGATGCCACAGAAACTGCGGCGTCGGATCCACCCTGCGGGCTCGTGGCACGGCGGCTGCGCTTGACGCGCGCCACCGGCTCGAGGCCCGAAGTCTTTTTGGTTGCCGTGGCCGCAGGCTCCGCCACGGGGGCGTCGTCCGAGGCCTGGCCGGCAACACCGGAGATGACCGGTGCGGCAGCTGCCTCGGCGGCCGGCTCGGCGGTTGCCGGCTCGGTTGCCTTGGCGCGGGCCTTGCGGCGGGTCCGGGTGCGGGCCGGACGTGCATTGCCCGACTCGTCCTCGTCCCCTGCAGCAACGGCCTCGGCCGGATCGGCGACCGGGGAGTGGTCCGGAAGCGCGGCTTCCAGGTTCTCCAGGGTCAACGAAGGGGCGGCGGCAGAACCGGCACGGCGGTTGCGTCGTGCGGCGGGAACCGACACTGACTCCCCCGCCACGGTCAGCGTGGCGCCCTCGTCCGAGGACTCGGCGTCCTCGTGCTCGTGCGCTGCGTGTGCCGCGGCGGCGATGTTGGCAAAGGCAGTGCGTGCGGCGTCGGCCTTGGCGGCGTCCTCCGGCTCCTTGTCCTCGACCGGGGTCGAAGCGGGTGCCTGCTCGGTGTGGGGCTCGGAGTCCGAACCGCGGTTGCGGCGTCGGCGCTCGGCACGCGAAGGCTTCTCGGCGGCGCGGTTGCCCGAGCCGTGCGGCTCGCCGGCCGAGTTGAAGGAACGGCGGTGTTCAACCGGCTCGTCGTGGGTGATCACGCCGCGGCCGTTGCAGGCCTCGCAGTTCTCGCCGAAGACTTCCAGCAAACCGGTGCCCATGCGCTTGCGCGTCATCTGCACCAGTCCGAGGCTGGTGACCTCGGCGACCTGGTGCTTGGTCCGGTCCCGGCCCAGGCACTCGACCAGGCGGCGGAGCACCAGGTCGCGGTTGGACTCGAGGACCATGTCGATGAAGTCGATGACGATGATGCCGCCGATGTCACGCAGGCGCAGCTGGCGCACGACCTCTTCGGCCGCCTCCAGGTTGTTCTTGGTGACGGTTTCCTCGAGGTTGCCGCCCGAACCGGTGTACTTGCCGGTGTTCACGTCGACCACGGTCATGGCCTCGGTGCGGTCGATGACCAGCGAGCCGCCCGAAGGCAGGAAGACCTTGCGGTCCAGGGCCTTGTGGATCTGCTCGTCCATGCGGAAGTGCCCGAAGATGTCCTCGTCGGACTCCCACTTTTCCAGGCGCGAGACCAAATCCGGTGCCACATAGGTCACGTAGGCCTCGATGGTGTCCCAGGCTTCGTCGCCGGAGACGATCAGCTTGGTGAAGTCCTCGTTGAAGACGTCGCGCACTACCTTGATGGTCAAATCCGGTTCGCCGTAGAGCAGCTCCGGGGCCAGCGTCTTGGTGGACGTCGAGGCGGCCTCGATGCCTTCCCACTGGGCACGCAGGCGGTTGATGTCGTTCATCAACTCTTCCTCGGAGGCGCCCTCGGCGGCGGTGCGCACGATGACGCCGGCGTTCTCCGGCAGGTGGTCCTTGAGGATCTTCTTCAGGCGGTTGCGTTCCACGTCCGGGAGCTTGCGCGAGATGCCGGTCATCGAGCCACCCGGCACGTAGACCAGGTAGCGGCCCGGCAGGGAGATCTGGGACGTCAGGCGGGCGCCCTTGTGTCCGATGGGGTCCTTGGTGACCTGCACCAGCACTGTGTCCCCGGACTTCAGGGCGTGCTCGATGCGGCGCGGCTGGCCGTCCAGGCCTGCGACGTCCCAGTTGACCTCGCCGGCGTAGAGCACGGCGTTGCGTCCGCGTCCGATGTCGACGAAGGCTGCCTCCATCGACGGGAGCACGTTCTGCACCTTGCCGACGTAGACGTTGCCGATCAGCGAATCCTGCTGGGTCTTGGACACGAAGTGCTCGGCCAGGATGCCGTCCTCCAGGACGCCGATCTGGATGCGGTCCTCGCGCTGGCGCACGATCATCTGGCGGTCGACGGATTCGCGGCGGGCCAGGAACTCGGCCTCGGTGATGACCTGGCGGCGGCGGCCGGACTCGCGCGAATCGCGGCGGCGCTGGCGCTTGGCTTCCAGGCGGGTGGAACCGCGCACGGCGGTGACCTTGTTGGAAACGACAGGTTCCAGGGTGGCGCGCGGAGCACGGACCCGGGTGATGGTGTTCGGCGGATCGGTCTCCGAGCCGCCGGTCAGCTCGAGGTCGGCCTCGCCGCGGCGGCGACGGCGGCGGCGGCGGGAGACGACGCCCGAGTCGTCCCCGTGCTCGTCGTCGGAATCGTCGCGGGAGTGGCGGCCGTTGCCGGCATGGCCCTCGTCGTCTTCCTCGTCGCCGGCATCCTCGGCGGCGACCGGGAGGGTCGGAGCCTGGAAGATCAGCGAGAGTGCGGATTCGGGGATGGCGAACGGGTCGGTGATGGCAACCGGCTCGAGTTCGGCGGCTGCTTCCTGGGCCACGTCGGCTTCGCTGTCCGTGGCTTCGGCTGCGGGCCGGGCCGGGGCATCCTGGGCTTCGGTGTCCTGGGTGCCGCGTCCGCCGCGGGTCGGACGGCGGCGTGCGGTCTTGGCCGGTTCGGCATCCTGCGCCGGTTCCTCGGCGGCTTCGGCTGCGGGCTCGACGGAGGCAGGTGCCTCGACGGACTCGGCGGGAGCCGCTTCTTCCGGGTTGGTGGCAGGGGAGGTGGCCTTGCGGCTGCGGCCGCGGACCGGGCGCTTGGCGGCGGTCTTGGCCGGTTCGGCTTCCTCGGCGGGGGCCTCGGCCTTTTCGGCCACGGGTTCGGTCTTGGCCTCGGCGGCGGCATGCGCTGCGGGGGCCTCGATGACGGCGTCCTGCTCGAGGGCCGTGGCGCCCGGGGAGGTGACCCCGGAGGTGGCTCGGCGCGGGCCGCGGCGGGCCGGTGCCTTCACGGCTTCGGCGGCGGGTGCCTGGGCCGATGCCTTGGCCGGCGCCTGGCCGGTGGCTGCAGCGACGACCGATTCAACTGTCGCGTCGCTGCCCTGGCGGGCCGGGGCGTTGCGGGGGGCCGAACCGCGGCGGGCGGTGGCGGCGCGCGGGGAAACGTTGGCGCGCACCTTCCTGGTGGGTGCGGCTGCCGCGTCGTTGAGCTCTGCCAGGGTCATGGCCCGGCGCGGTGGCGGCGGTGAGGGTTCGTTGAAGTTGCCGCGCGGTGGGCGGGTGGTGCGGGTGCGGCCCTTGGGGCCCTGGCCCATCGCTGCCTTTGATTCGTCGCGATTCAGTGCCATGTTAAAAGAGTGCTCCTCGGCGGGTCGAACGCTCCCACAGATAGCTGTTCGCCCCTGGTTGGTTCGCTGGACCGGGCCTTGTGGCCGCGTGTCCCAGCGGAAGTCCTTTGATATGCCCGGCCCGGGTGCGCCTACCCAACTATGGGGGGCGCGGCATCCGTGCAAGACCAACGGCGCTTTTCCAAGCAAGCCGCTTTACGTTGCGGCGACCATATTGCGGTATTCGCTGAAGACCTTCGTATAGGCGGTCTCTTGGCAGCAGATGCATCGCAATCGGGCTTGAAAGCCTGTCGTTGGGTTGAAAGCAGACTGTGGATCCACGAACAACCACTGCAATTGTCTCATACCGACACGCCGAAGGATGCCGCCGACCCGAACATCGGCGACACGCGGCGCCCGGCGGCATTGCCCCGCCGGTTGTCGCACGCGCGGCGCGGGGCACGGGCGCGGGCGGCGGCGGCCACTAGACTTCAACCGGGGCCAGCAACAAATCCCGGCCCGGCGTGGCACGTGTGCCGGATGCCGGTGGCCGCGCCGGGGGAAGAACCACCAGCCACGAGGGAGCACACGATGAGCAAATCCGACACCGCAGCGCCGCCAAGCAACGGGCAACAGCTGCCCCGCCTGGCCCAGGCACGGGGCTTCGGCCTGTTCCTGGTGCTCACCGGCGCGGTGGCCTGGATCGCCTCGGGAATCCTGGTGCTCGAGCGCATCGCGCTGTACAGGAACCCGGACTACGTCACCTCCTGCGACTTCAACCCCTGGGTCTCCTGCGGCACCGTCATGAAATCCTCCCAGGCCGCGCTGCTGGGCTTCCCCAACCCGTTCTTGGGCATCGTCGGCTTCGGCGTCGTGATCACCATCGGCATGGCGCTGCTGGCCGGGGCGCGCTTTGCCCACTGGTACTGGATCGGCGTCCAGATCGGGGTGTCCCTCGCGATGGTGTTCATTATCTGGCTCTGGTCCCAGGCGCTGTATGAGATCAACGCGCTGTGCCTGTACTGCATGGTGGTGTGGGCGATGATGATCCCGATGTTCCTCTACACCACCGCACGCAACATCGCCCACGGGGTGATCCCGGCGTCGGTTCCGGTGCGCAAGGCCGTCGCCGAGTGGACCTGGGTCGCGGTCATCGTGCTTTTGGTGCTCACCGCGGCCAGCATCGTGCTGCGATTCCCCGGCGCCTTCTTTGGCGCCTGAGCCCGTGCCGGCTTCCGCGGCCACCGCGAAGATCCCTCGCTCCCCCGCGGCAGCTGCATTCTCCCGCCGCGTGGGCGCGGCCGCCTGCGTGCTGCCGGTCATTGCCCTGGGCCTGGGTGCCAGGTTCCTCGGTTCGGGGCTGGCGGCGGATGTGGCCGGCGGGGTCATTTACGCGGTGCTGATCTATGTGCTGGCGACCTTCCTGCGCCCGCGCGCCGGGCACGTGGCCAACGCGCTGGCTGCCCTGGTGTTCTGCGTGTTCATCGAGCTCTTGCAGCTCACCGACATCCCGACGAACCTCGCCGCATCCTTCCCGCCGGTGCGGCTGGTGCTGGGCACCACCTTCGTTCCGCTGGACCTGCTCGCCTACGGACTCGGGACCGTGCTGGCCCTTGGCGTGGACTTGGTTCTCCGACACCTGCTCCGCGCCCGCGGCGCCCGGCCCTGAGCGGGCGCACCTAGCGAAGCGTGCCTTTCCCACCGGCATCCCAGGTGGAGCCGGGCCCGGGCGTGAACCCCAGGACCTGCCCGGGCGAGATCCGGGCTCCCGCGGCATCCGGCGCGGCACAGAAATCCGGTTCCGTCCTGTCTGCCAGCAGGGTCGCAACGACGCCCGAGTCCCGGGCCAGCAGCAGGCCGCCATGTCCTTCGCCCTGCAGCGGCAGGGCTGCCGTCCCGTCCCACTCGAACCCCAGCGCCAGTTCGACGTCGTCCGGTGCCATGTTAGGGACAGATGGCCACGGCCCGGTCGAAGTCCCGCTCCTGGCCATAGACCTCCCCGAGGGAAACGCTGCGGGTTGCGGAGGCCTCGATGGCCTCGAGCAGCGGCTGCAGGTCCGCCTGCGGGGTTTGGGCCGGCGTTCCCTGGGCACACCCGGCCAGCGGCAACGCGCCGGCCCCCCAAGGCGGCGCGCAGCCGCGATCCGCGGGGGCGCAAAATGGGGCCATTGGCTGGCCGCTTCGTTCTTTTTCGACGTTTCCACGCCACGCCCGCCCGCTCATCTCCGTCCCGGAATCCCGGGCTCATCTGCTCATATGTACGAGTGCGGGCAGGGAACCGTTCCCGCCCACGCAAAAGGGTCCGGCCCGCAGCCTTCCGTGGGCGGAAGGCTGCGGGCCGGACCCCGTGTCGGCGCCGGGTCGGCGCCGCGGATCTAGGCGAACCAGATGCCGATTTCGCGTGCCGCGGACTCGACCGAGTCCGAGCCGTGGACCAGGTTCTGCTGGACCTTCAGGCCCCAGTCGCGGCCCAGGTCCCCGCGGATGGTGCCCGGTGCCGCGGTGGTCGGGTCGGTGGTGCCGGCCAGCGAGCGGAAGCCGGGGATCACGTTATGGCCCTCGGCGATGATCGCCACGAGCGGGCCCGAGGCCATGAATTCGACCAGCGGCTCGTAGAACGGCTTGCCCACGTGCTCCTCGTAGTGTGCCTCGAGCAGTTCGCGGGTCGCCAAGACCTGCTTGAGTTCGGAGATCACGTAGCCCTTGGCTTCGATGCGGGACAGGATCTGCCCGGTCAGCTGGCGCTTGACGCCGTCGGGCTTGATCAGGATCAGGGTGCGTTCAATGGCCATGGAGGCGGCTCCTTCGTTCTGTGTGCTGCAAATTGTCGTTGGTCTTGATTCTACGGTTGGGCACTCGGTGCGCCGGGATGTTCCTGCGGGTGAGCCTCGTCCCAGGCTTCCTGCTCGCGCGCCCGGCGTGCCGTTTCCAGGTCCAGGGCCCGGCCCTTGGTGACCGCGTACCACCAGGTCGCGGCGAAGGCCGCGCCGATGAAGAACATCGAGGTCAACAGGAACCCGGAGAGGATCAACAGCAGCTGCAGGCCCCATCCGATCGCGTATCCCAGCGGTTTTTTCAGCAGCGCGCAGGTGAGGATGCACACCAGCGCGACCACCGCGCCGAGGCCCAGGACCAGCACCGGGGAGAGCGTGTCGCGGTTCAGCCCGTAGAAGGCCAGCGCCACGAAGAGCACCAGGAAGGCCTCGAGCGTGAGCACCGTGGAGGCGAACATCACACGCGTCGAGCGCGGCTTCTTGGGCATTCCGGGGCGCCATTCGCGTTGCGCCTTGGTCATTTTCGCCATGGTTCCTACTTTCCTCCCAGCAGCATGCGGGCCTCGCCGACCAGCGTGATGGACCCGGTGACCAGCACCCCGCCGCCGAAGTCCTCGGAGGCCTCGGCGCGCCCGACGGCCCATTCCAGGGCGTCGTCAAGGCGTTCGGTCACGAAGATGTCCTCCTCGTTGAACCCGGCCTCCAGCGCCATGGCGGCCAGTTCGCCGGCCGGGATGGCGCGCGGGGAATTGGACTGGGTGATGCAGATGTCCTCGGTGAGGTCCAGGTAGTCCTCGCGCAGCTGCGCCAGCATCGCCGGGGCGTCCTTTTCGGCCAGGATCCCGATGACCAGCACCAGCGTGGAGAACCCGAAGGACTCCTTCACCGCCTTCGCGGAGGCGCGGATGCCGTCGGGGTTGTGCCCGGCATCGAGCAGCACCGTCGGGGCCTTGCGGATGACCTCGAGACGGCCGGGGCTGGTGGCGGCGCCGAAGCCCTCCATCACCAAATCGTGGTTCAGTGCGGTTTCCCCGCCGCCGATGAAAGCCTCCACCGCGGCCAGGGCGACGGCGGCGTTCTGCGCCTGGTGCTCGCCGTGCAGCGGCAGCAGGATGCCCGGGTAGCGCCCGGCCAGGCCCTGGATGTCCAGCTGCTGGCCGCCGACGGCGACCGTGCGGTTCTCGACGCCGAACTCGACGCCCTCGAAACGGTAGGGCACCTCGAGTTCGAGGGCCCTTTCCAGCAGCACCTGCGCGGCATCGGCCGGCTGCGCGGAGGAGACCAGGAACCCGCCGGGCTTGAGGATCCCCGCCTTCTCCTGTGCGATCAGCTCGGTGGTGTCGCCCAACAGGTCGGTGTGGTCCAGGGAGATCGGGGTGAACACCGAGACCTGCCCGTCGCCCACGTTGGTGGCGTCGGTGATCCCGCCCAGCCCGACCTCGACGATCGCCACGTCCACCGGGGTGTCGGCGAAGATCGCGAACCCCAGGATGGTCACGGCCTCGAAGTAGGTCAGCCGGTTCTCGCCGTTGGCGGTGAGCTCGTCGTCGACGATCTGCAGGTAGGGGCGGATCTCGTCCCAGATCCGCACGAACGTCTCATCGTCCACCGACTCGCCGTCGATCGCGATGCGTTCGGTGACCGAGACCAGGTGCGGTGAGGAGTAGCGTCCGGTGCGCAGGTCGTGGGCGCGCAGCAGGGACTCGATCATCCGTGCGGTGCTGGTCTTCCCGTTGGTGCCGGTGACGTGGATGATCGGGAAGGCCTTGTTCGGCTCCCCCAGGATCTCCATGGCCCGGCGCATCGGTTCCATGCGCGGTTCGATCTTGTTCTCCGGTGCGCGCGCCAACAGCTCGGCGTACACGCTCTGGACCGAGAACCTGTCAAAGGTGTTGCTCATGTGGTGGGTCCCATTTCCTTGTCGGCGGCTTCGGCCTCGGCCACGGTCTCGACGCTGACGGCGGGCGCCATCCCGTCGTCGCCGGTCACCAGGACCAGCCCGGTGCTGAGCGTTTCGCCCTTGATCAGTTCGGCGTTGGCGTGCAGCGCGGCGACGGTTGCGGCGTCGGCGGTGATTTCGGTGCGGATGCGGTCGCTGACCTGCAGGTCCGCGTCCTTGCGGGCGGACTGGATGGCGCGGATCATGTCCCGGGCCGTGCCCTCGGCGGCAAGTTCCGGCGTGACAAGCGTGTCAAGCACCAGGAAGCCGCCGCCGGGCAGCACCGCCGCGGCGATTTTCTCCTCGTCCCCGGTGGCTTGAACGACGGTTTCGAGCGTGTATTCGTGTTCCTCCAGGGCCAGGCCGCCGGCGGTGACGGTTCCCGCATCGTCCACCGACCAGTCCCCGGACTTGGCGCCCTTGATCGCCACCTGCACGTTCTTGCCCAGGCGCGGACCGGCGGCCCGGGCGTTGACGACCAGGCGCTGGCTGATGCCGTACTCGGAGGCGTCGGCATCGGCCGCGTCGATGAGCGTGAGCGAGCGCAGGTTCAACTCGTCGGCGATGATGCTCGCGAAGGTCCCCTCCAGCGCCGCGGCACCCGGCACCGCGACGGTCATCCCGGCCAGCGGCAGGCGCACGCGCAGGTTCGCGCCCTTGCGCAGCGAGGAACCGACCGAGGCGATCTTGCGGGTGGTTTCCATCGCGGCGATCAGCTCGTCGTTGCGGCCGAAGAGGTTGGCGTCCGGCCATTGCACCAGGTGCACCGAGCGTCCGCCGGTGAGCCCGCGCCAGATTTCCTCGGATGCCAGCGGCAGCAGCGGGGCGCTCACGCGGGTCAGGGTCTCCAGGGCGGTGTACAGGGTGTCGAACGCGCTGGTGTCCTCGTCGAAGAAGCGCTGGCGGCTGCGGCGCACGTACCAGTTGGTCAGCGTGTCCATGTATTGGCGGATGGTTTCGGCGGCGTCGGAGATGTCGTAGGCATCGAGCTTCGCCGTCACCTCGCGGACCAGGTCCCCGGTGGCCGCGAGCATGTAGGCATCCAGCGGATCCGCGGCGGAATAGGTCGGCTTCGCCTGGTATCCGGCGCCGTGGTTCGCGGCGTTGGTGTACAGGCAGAAGAAGTGCCAGACGTTCCACATGGGCAGCAGCACCTGGCGCACGCCCTCGCGGATGCCCTGCTCGGTGACGACCAGGTTGCCGCCGCGCAGGATCGGGGAGGCCATCAGGAACCAGCGCATCGCATCGGATCCGTCGCGGTCAAGGACCTCGTTGACGTCCGGGTAGTTCTTCAGCGACTTGGACATCTTCGCCCCGTCGGAGCCCAGCACGATGCCGTGGCTGATCACGTTCTTGTACGCGGGGCGGTCAAAGAGCGCGGTGGAGAGCACGTGCATGGTGTAGAACCAGCCGCGGGTCTGCCCGATGTATTCGACAATGAAGTCCGCCGGGTGGTGGGTGTCGAACCACTCCTTGTTCTCGAACGGGTAGTGCGCCTGGGCGTAGGGCATCGACCCGGAGTCGAACCAGACATCCAGCACGTCCTCGACGCGGCGCAGCGTGCCGGCATCGGCGCAACCCTCGTGCGCCTTGACCAGGTCGTCGATGAACGGGCGGTGCAGGTCCGGGGCGCCCTGGTGGTTCAGCGGCAGCCGGCCGAAGCTTTCCTTGATTTCGGCCAGCGAACCGTAGACCTCGCGGTGGGTGCATTCGGCGCCGTCGCATTCCCACACCGGGATCGGGGAACCCCAGTAGCGGTTGCGGGAAATCGACCAGTCCCGGGCGTTGGCCAGCCACTTGCCGAACTGGCCGTCCTTGACGTTCTCCGGGATCCAGTTGATCTGCTGGTTCAGCTCAAGCATGCGGTCCTTGACCTTGGTGACCTCGACGTACCAGGAGGAGATCGCGCGGTAGATCAGCGGGGTGCGGCAGCGCCAGCAGTGCGGGTAGGAGTGTTCGAAGGAGGCCTGCTTGATGAGCCGCGCGTCGTCCTTCAGGATGTTGGTGATGGCCTTGTTGGCCTCGAACACCTGCACGCCGACGATCTCGGCCAGCTCCCCGCCCTTGAACACCGGCAGGAACTTCGCGCCCTCGTCGATCGAGAGGATCACCGGGATGCCGGCGGCCTCGCAGATCTTCTGGTCCTCCTCGCCGTAGGCCGGGGCCTGGTGGACGATGCCGGTGCCGTCGGTGGTGGTGACGTAGTCGGCGACCAGCAGCTGCCAGGCTTGCGCGGTGTTCCAGGTCTCGGTGTCGGTGAAGGTGTCCCACAGCGGGGTGTACCTGATGCCCGCCAGGTCCTTGCCGGTGTAGCGGCCGGTGACCGCTTCCTTGGCGGCGGCGGCATCGGCGTAGCCCAGGTCCTTGGCGTAGGCGCCGAGCAGGTCCTCGGCGAGCATGAAGTCGCCGGTGGCATTGGAGGCCTTCACGCCGTTTTCACCGGCGGGCAGCACCGCGTAGACGACGTCCGGGCCCACGGCCAGGGCCAGGTTGGTCGGCAGCGTCCACGGGGTGGTGGTCCAGGCCAGCGCCTGCACGCCCGCGAGCTCCCGGGAGATCTCGGACTCGCCGGCCAGCAGCGGGAAGGAGACGGTGACGGTCTGGTCCTGGCGGTCCTTGTAGACGTCGTCGTCCATGCGCAGCTCGTGGTTGGACAGCGGGGTCTCGTCCTTCCAGCAGTACGGCAGCACGCGGAAGCCCTTGTAGGTCAGGCCCTTGTCGTGCAGCTGCTTGAAGGCCCAGATGACCGATTCCATGTACTCGACGTTCAACGTCTTGTAGTCGTTCTCGAAGTCGACCCAGCGTGCCTGGCGGGTGACGTAGTCCTGCCACTCGTCGGCGTACTTCATCACCGAGGTGCGGCAGGCGTCGTTGAACTTGTCGATGCCCATGGCCTCGATCTGCGCCTTGTCGCTCATGCCCAGCTGCTTCATGGCCTCGAGCTCTGCCGGCAGTCCGTGGGTGTCCCAGCCGAAGCGGCGCTCCACCCGCGATCCGCGCTGGGTCCGATAGCGGGCCACCAGGTCCTTGACGTAGCCGGTGAGCAGGTGGCCGTAGTGCGGCAGGCCGTTGGCGAAGGGAGGGCCGTCATAGAAGACGAACTCGTTGGCGCCGTCGACACCGGCATCGCGGGCATCGATGGAGGCCTGGAAGGTTTCGTCGTTTTTCCAGTAGGAAAGGACCCGCTCCTCGATCTCCGGGAAACGGGGAGAGGATGGCGTCGTGCCATGGGGGTCGGTCGAGGCCTTGGGGTAGCTGGTCATCTGCGGCAGTCCTGGTGATCGAAGGCGCGTGTTCGCGCTTAGGCGTTCTCCAACACAGGGACGATGGTCAAGTATGCGGATACTCCACCTCGCGGTACCACCCCGCTTGCCTTCTCCACCCGGGATGCCCCGGGGCCGGATCGGGCCGCTCGTTGACTGCTGTGACGGGCTTACCCGCTTGGTTCTACTTGGCTGCGCGCGCGAGGGCGAAGCTGCCGTTCTTCCAAGGACTCGCCGGTGATTGCCGGGTCGACGTCGTGATGCCTCCCAGTCTAGCGCCCCTGCTCCCGCATTGGGGAATCCGCCGGGGCGTTGGTCCGGGCGCGAATTCGGCACCGGCCAAGATACTTATCCACAGATCTCCGACGATGCCCCCACGGCCGGGCAGTGCGGGGCATGCTTGAACCATGCCCAGCACCCCAGCCCTCGCCACCGAGGCGCTCACGATCCTCACCGGGCTCGTGAAGCACACCTCGGGAACCCCGGAAGTCCCGGTCGCCTCGACCGGGTCCCGGGGCGGCTCGCTGCGCACGCTGGCGCTTCTCATCCCCGTGCTCAGACTGGCGATTGACGAGGCAGCGGCCGATATCGGGACATCCCCGGTGCGGGCCGCGGCCTTCGTGGCACTCGCCGAAGCCCTCTACCGACAGGCCGGCTACGGCCAGCTGCTGGCGGCCTCCCGCGCCATCGACGCGCAGGTGCACACCATCACCGAGGAACCGCTCGCCGCCCTCAACCAGATCCTGCGCGAACCTGCGGGCTTCGCCGCCAAGTCCGGGCTGCCGGCCGACAAGCCGACGCCGTCGGGCCGCAAGCCGCTGTACCGCGACGACGCGGACTTCCTGGCCGCGGCCCTGAACCTCACGCACTTCCAGGCGCAGCACCGGGTCCAAAGCGCCGAAAACCTGCTGCCTCACACCGGGTACAACGGCCAGGTGGTCCCACCGAAGTTCCCGCTGCTGGGCCAGGTGCTGAGCGACGGCGCTGCGGACCCCAAATCCCTGGCCACGCTGGCCACGAAGTTCCAGACCCTGGCCCCTGCCCGCGGCGGTACCGGCGACGAAGCCGCGGCACGGGCGCTGGAGGCGGAGCTGGCCGAAGCCGCACGCACCCGCAACGCGCAGGGCACCGGGAAACTGCTCAAGGACCAGGCCAAGCGGCTCGACGACTCGGCCGCAGCAACGGCGCGCGAGGCCATGGAAGATCTCTTTGTCGGCGCCTACTACCTGGGCCACACGCGCAAGGGCTACGAGTACAAGGTCATCACCACGGCCGAGGGCCACGAACTGCTGGCCACCGCCGCGGACATCCTCAACAGCCCCAGGACCAAGGCGGGCACACCGGCCGAACCCACGTCCCAAGCCGGCCCGCCGATCCCCGACTGGGCCGTGGATCCCGGCACTGCCCCGGAAGCACGCCCCGCGGCCGGATTCACCGACCTCGGCGTTGCCCCGGAGCTGGACCCCATGATGGAAATGCACCCGGGGGAAACCATCGAACATGCACTGACGCGGCAGCGGGCACGCCGCCTGCACCAGCTCATCATCGATTCGGTGCGCATCACCACCAGCCCGGCGGAATCCGGTTCCGGCGACGACAGCGTCGGGGACGGGCAGATGCCGCTGGCACCGAACGTGACCCTGAATGTCACCATCGACCTGCAGACCTTCCTGGGGCAGCTCGAGGCGGCCGGGGTCACCGACCGCGGCGAAGACATCTCCGCGGCCGGCTGCCGGCGCATCGCCTGCAACGCCGGGATCATCCCGATCGTGCTGAACGGTGCGAGGGTGCCGCTGGAACTTGGCCGCAGCCGAAGATACTTCAACCGGGCCCAGCGGCGCGCGATCGCGGTCCGCGACAAGGGCTGCATCAATCCTGGTTGCACCATGTCCATCGGCAGGTGCGAGGCGCACCATCTGGATCCATGGAATTGCGGAGGCCGCACCGACTTGTCGCGCGGGTGCCTCTTGTGTCCGTCATGCCACCAGGCGTACCACGCGGGCAGGTTCAGGATCGAGATGATCGGCGGGCACCCGCACGTGATCCTGCCCCGGTCCCGGGACCCGCTGCAGACACCCCGGCGGAACTGGATCTTCCATCCCGCGGCCGCACCGGCCGAGGCCGCCTGAACCTTCCACGCATCGGGAACCGGCGTTTGCCGGGCGCGCCCTGGCCTATGCTCGTGACATGGAGATTTCCCGGTGGATCGGGTTGGTGCCCAGCGCGGCGTTCCCGCTGTTGCTGCTCTTTTGGGCGGTGGTCCGCTTCCGGCAGCGCAGGAAGAACCCCTCGATGAACGCCGCGGGGCTCGACGGAGGGATGTACCAGCCCAACGCCGTGGCGGCGTCAATCGCCTGGCAGCAGCACGCGAGCCGCGTGGCGGATGTGCCGATCACCCTCGACCTCGATGCCGAGGGCGGCGCCCCGCCCCGGGGCGGCCCCGGGCAGCCCGCGGACCAGGAGCCAGAGCCGGACACCGGGAGCTGATTCCCGGGGCACCGGCGTCTCGATGCGGCCGTCGGACCCGGCCTGCGGCTAGGCGAGCACCGTGTGTTCGACCTTCCAGGCCGTCAGCCGCGGGTACACCCAGAAGCTGTAGATGCCCAAGGTGATGATGCACAGCAGGAACCACTTGATCCACAACCCGAAGATCCCCCACCCGGTTCCGGTGAATTGCAGCGGCTGCCCGAGCAGGAACGTGTTGCTGGCGCGCCAGCGTTCCACCAGCACCACGGCGAACGGGTAGCAGATCCCCAACGTCAGTACCGTGATAAGCACCCCGAGCAGCTGGGTGCCGAACCAGGTCGCAGCTCCGCCGCGAAAGACGAAGATCGGGGCGCCCGGCGGGATGTTCCCCCATGCCGCGGGATCCGGCCCTGGTTGGTTGTTTCCACTGACGTACATGCTCATGATGAGTCTCCCCCTGGATGGTGCACGGCTGCCGGCCGGATGCCGGAAGTGCCGTGGCGGTCCTTGGAGCCTATCCGGGCACGCCCACGTGTTGCGGCCCGGCCGTCCGGGGCCGGGGCCGTGGCGGGACGCGGCGGGACGGCTACTCCCCGTCGTGGTTGGGTGTGGATCGATTCGATGACCACCTGGATCGAGGCCAGCCGGGCGGCGCTGCGTTCGCGGCCGGGCAGGAACGAGACGCCAGGGGATCCGGCGCAGCGCATCGCCCACTTCGCTTCCCCGCCCTCCCGCGTCGGCCGGACCGGCCAGCGAATCGGGCCGCTGGAGGATCGCCGACGGGTCCAGCCAGGGGATCGGGTCGGTGGCATGCCGCAAGTGGCCGATGCGAGACTTCTCCCAGGTCCAGCCCAGTGCCGCGAAGTCCCCAGGCCTGGATTGCCGGCGCACCGCGATCCCGCCATGGTGGGACGGCCGCCGGATCGGAGGGCGCCGCGCCGGCGCCGGTGGACAGCGACTGTTCGAAGAGGAACGAGACCGGGCCGGGCTGGAAAGAGCACTGCCTCAGGCGCGGGCGCCGGCGGTCTGGTCCACCGTGCGCGAGACGGCGACCATCTCCTCGCGGTCCACGACCTTGATGCGCTCGCGCACCACGGGACCTGCCGGGGTGGGTGCCGGGGCGGCGGCCGCACCGAGGCCCTGCTCATGGGCATCCAGCGCGAGCCACCCGTCCCAGCTGGTGTAGGCGACGTCCTTGGCTGCCAGCAGTGCCGGCACGGCCTCGGGCGCCGGATTCGCGGCCACCGGCAGCTGGTTCAGGTCCGCGAGCAGGTGGGCGATGGTTTCGGCGGCGTCGGACTTGGTGTGTCCGATCAGCCCGACCGGGCCGCGCTTGATCCAGCCGGTCGCGTAGAGCCCGGGCACCTGCGTGCCGGCGGCGTCCAGCACCTTGCCCTCGAGGTTGGGCACGGTGCCGGTGCGCCCGTCGTACTCGATCTCCGGCAAGGCCGAGCCGAAGTAGCCGATGGCGCGGTACACGGCCTGGACCGGGTGGTCGACGAGTTCGCCGGTTCCGCGGACGTTGCCGGTGCCGTCGAGCTCCTGGCGCTCGAACCTGATCCCGGAGACCTTGCCGTCGATCCCGGTGATCTCCACCGGGGAATGCAGGAAGTGCAGGTGCAGGCGGCGGCGCGGGCGTCCGGACCCGGTGGTGGCCGCGGCCTCCCCGCGCTCCTCGCGCTCCTCCTGCTCGATGAGCCAGTTGGTCAGCGTGCCGACCATCGTCTTGACCTGGTTGTTGGTCTTGATCGCCGTATCGGAGGCCGCGTCGAACTCGAAGTCCTCCGGGTAGAGCACGATGTCCACGTCCTGGCTGTGGCTCAGCTCGCGCAGCTCCAGCGGGGTGAACTTCACCTGGGCCGGGCCGCGGCGGCCGAAGACGTGCACGTCGGTGACCGGGGATGCGGCCAGGCCCGCATACACGTTCTCGGGGATCTCGGTGACCAAGAGGTCCTCGGGGTGCTTGGAGAGCACGCGGGCCACGTCCAGGGCGACGTTGCCGTTGCCCAGCACCGCGATTTCCGTGGCCTGAAGCGGCCAGCTGCGCGGCACGTCCGGGTGGCCGTCGTACCAGGAGACGAAGTCCGCGCCGCCGTATGAGCCGTCCAGCTCGATGCCCGGGATGTTCAGGTCGGCATCGTTGATGGCGCCGGTGGCGAAGATGGCCGCGTCGTAGTGCTCGCGCAGCTCCGAGATCGTCAGGTCGGTGCCGTAGTCGACGTTTCCGAAGAAGCGGATGTCCCCGCGGTCCAGCACCTTGTGCAGCGCCTTGACGATGCCCTTGATGCGCGGGTGGTCCGGCGCCACGCCGTAGCGGATCAGCCCGTACGGTGCCGGGTAGCGGTCGAAGAGGTCGATCGAGAGCTCGAAGTCGCGCTCGGCCTTGGTGAGGATGTCCGCGGCGTAGACGCCCGCGGGGCCGGCACCGATGATGGCAACGCGCAGCGGGCGAGAAGTGAAGACGGCGGGGGTCGGGACGGGCGTCGCGACGGGGGCCGGCGTGTTTTTTTCGGTCATGGGGGTCCTCCTGGGCGTGTATCTGGGCGGTCGGGGTGTAGCTGGATGAAAGGTGTTCGGGGGGTGTTCTCGGCCGGCGAATCAGCCGACGGGCAGCAGCTGCCGGGTGCGGGTGCCCGGAGCCAGGGCCGCTGCGGCATGCGGGCTGATGCGCACCACGTCTCCGATGACGATCACCGCCGGGTTCTCCACGCCGATCCGCGCCGCGGTGGCGGCGATGGCATCGAGCCGGTCAATGGTGATGCGCTGGTCGGGGCACCAGCCGCGCTCGATGATCGCGACCGGGGTGTGGGCGGGCAGCCCGCGGCCCAGCAGCGTGGCGGTGTTGCGTGCCAGCCGGGCCACGCCCATCAGCAGGACCAGGGTGTGGTCGGGGCGTGCCGGCAGTTCGGAAAGTTCCTCGTGGCCGGTGGCCATCGAGAAGCCGGTGGCCACCCCGCGGTGGGTGACCGGGATGCCGGCGGCGGCCGGGACGGAGATGGCGCTGGTGACCCCCGGGACGACGGAAACCTCGACGCCGTGCTCGCGGCAGTATGCCGCTTCCTCGCCGCCGCGGCCCAGCACGAACGGGTCCCCGCCCTTGAGCCGGACCACGCGGTTGCCCGCCTGTGCCTCGGCGACGAGCACCGCGTTGATCTGGTCCTGGGTGGCCAGGTGGTCGCCGGGGGCCTTGCCGACCTCGATGACGCGCACGGATGGGTCGAGCTCGCCCAGCAACCCGCGCGGGCCGAGCCGGTCGGCCACCACCACGTCGGCGGCGGCCAGCAGCCGGCGCCCGGCAACGGTGATCAGCCCGGGATCGCCCGGGCCTCCGCCGACCAGGGCGACGGATCCGGCGCCCGAGCGGCGCCGGCGCAGCGGCAGCAGCCCGGTGTCTGCGGCCAAGGCGATGGCGTTGCGCAGCCCGGCGGCGCGGCGCGGGTCACCGCCGGCGGTGACCGCCACGGTGGTCCCTTCCCCGGTCCGCGCGACGGCGGGGGTCCAGGCGCTGGAAGCCGTTTGGTCCGAGGCGTTGACGCACCAGGTCTGCCGCGCGTCGGCATCGGCCGAAACCCGCGCGTCGATCTCCTTGTTGCCGGTGGCGGTGTGGGCCAGCCACATGCCGTCCAGGTCCCCGTCCCGGTAGCCGCGCTTGAGCCAGGTCAGCCTGCCGGCGGCCGATGCCTCGGCGATCGGCTCGACAGCTTCCGGGGCGATGACTGTGATCTTCGCGCCGGCCTCGAGCAGCTGGTTGACACGGCGTGCTGCCACCTTGCCGGCACCGACGCAGAGCACGTCCTTGCCGTCCAGGCGCAGGGCCAGCGGGTGGATGGGTGCCTCGTGGGATGTTGTCATGGCCTGCTCCTTTGGGTGGATGTGGTGGTGGAACCGATGGTGCGGGTGGTGGTGCGGGCGGTGGATTTCGGGTGGTTCATCGCCCGGCCCCCGGGGCCAGGCCGCGACGGCGCAGCAGTCGGCGTTCGGCCGGGGCGAAGACCAGCAGCTCGATCACGATGCCGACCACCAGGATGGCCAGGATCGCACAGGAGACCACCGCCATCGAGGACAGGTCCCGGCCCTGCTGGAGCAGCGAACCCAGGCCGAAGCCGATGGACCCGCCGACCGCGATGATCTCCGCGGCCATCAGCGAGCGCCAGGAGAACGCCCAGCCCTGCTTGAGCCCTGCAAGGTAGCCGGGCAGTGCGGCCGGCAGCACGATGCGCAGCAGGCCCTGGATGCGGGACGCCCCGAGCACCGTGCCCAGCCGCCGGTACTGCGGCGGGACGGTGTCGACGCCGGAGAGCAGCCCGTTGATGATCGAGGGGGTGGCACCCATGACCACCACGAAGTAGACGGTCGCGTCGGTCAGGCCGAACCAGATGATGGCCGCCGGCACCCAGGCGACACTGGGCAGCACCTGCAGGCCGGAGACCAGCGGGCCCACGCCGCGGCGCAGCAGCGGTGAAGCCGCAAGCAGCAGTCCCAGCGGGGTGCCGATGCCCAGGGCCAGCAGGAAGCCGAGCACGCCGCGCTGCAGCGAGGTCGCTACCGCCTCGGCCAGCCGGCCGTCGACGAGCAGTCCGGCGGCGGTGCCCAGCACCTCGATCGGGCCCGGGACCAGGTCCACGCGCGGGGAGGCGAACCAGGCGAGAAGCTGCCACAGGCTCACCAGTGCCGCGAGCGTGCCCAATGGCAGCAGCAGCCGTGTGGCGACGGGACGCCGCACGGGGGCGGTGTCCTCCTGCAGGTGGTCCAGTCCGGCCTCGAGTTCCTTGAGGTTCTCGAGCCGATTGTCGATAGGGGTGTCGGTCGGGGTGTCGACGGCGGCAGTGGCGGTGGCGCTCTGGCTAGTGGGCATGGTGGCGGATCTCCTCGCGTAGCCGGGCGGTGATGTCTTGGGTGAGCTTCGCGGCCGCGGCCGGATCGCTGCGCACCGACGGATCGATCTTCCATTGGGCGGCGATGCGGCCGGGGCGGGAGGAAAGCAGCAGTATGCGCTGTCCCAGGCGCACGGCCTCGCGGACGTTGTGGGTCACGAACACCACGGTGCGCCGGTGGGCGCGCCAGAGCCGTTCGAGTTCGTCGTGCAAAAGGTCGCGGGTGATCGCGTCCAGCGCGGCGAACGGCTCGTCCATCAGCAGCACTTCCTTGTCCTGCCCCAGTGCGCGGGCCAGCGAGGCGCGCTGGCGCATGCCGCCGGAAAGCTCGTGCGGGCGCTTGGTCCCGGCGTCGGAAAGGTGGACCAGTTCCAGCAGCCCGTCGGCCCGGTGGCGGCGTTCGGCGCGCGGGATCCCGCGCATTTCCAGGGCCAGTTCGATGTTGGCGCGCGCGGTGAGCCAGGGCAGCAACGCCGCGTCCTGGAACATGAAGGCGGCACCTCCCGCCGGGACGGCCACGGAGCCGACCGTGGGCGGCTCGAGCCCGGCGATGACGTTCAGCAGCGTGGACTTGCCACAGCCCGAGGCCCCGAGCACCGCCACGAACTCGCCCGTCGCGATCACGGTGCTGATGCCGGAGAGCACCGGGGCCGCGCCGTAGTCCTTGGAGAGGTTCTCGATGACGATGCTCATGCCCCGGCCCCCGTTCCGGAAGCGGTGCGTGCGGCCCGGGCCTTTTCCAGGAACGAGGTGTCCACCAGCCCGTCGAGGCCCGCCGGTTCGGCCAGGGACGCGGCGGCGGCGTTGGCCAGCAGCCGCGGGTAGGCGCCGGCCAGCGGGTCCGGCGTGAAGGAAAGTTTGCCCAGTGCGCGCTCGAGCACGGCCGGGGAAAGCGCAGCCCCGGCGAGCTGTTCCAGCTGGGCGTTCAGGGTGTCCAGCACCGACGCCCGCTTGGCGGTGTTGATCCAGTCGAGTGCGGCCAGGTGCCCGCGCAGCAGGTCGTCGATGGTTTGGCGGTGGCGTGCGGCGAAGTCCGGGGACACCGCCAGCACCGTGGTGGGGAACTTGCCCGGCGCACCGGTGCCGGTGCCCTCCCAGAGGTCCGCCTCGTCCACCAGCACGCGCGCACCGGCCTCCAGCACGAGCCGGGAGGCCCACGGTTCGGGCAGCCAGGCCCCGTCGATGGTCCCGGAACGGAAGAGCTCCAGGGTCTGCGCGTTGGCCGTCGGGGTGATGGAAACCGCCCCGCCGCGCAGGTCGGTTTCCATCCCCCGGGAGGCCAGCCAGGTGCGCAGGGCGACGTCCTGGGTGCCGCCGAGCTGCGGGGTCGCCAGCGTCGTGCCGCGCAATCCGGCGGCGTCGGCGATCCCGGCACGGACCACCAGCTGGGCGCCGCCCGCGGCGGCCCCCGCCACCACGCGCAGGCCGCGCCCGCCGCTGGAGGTGAAGGCGGCGATCGCCGGGTTCGGCCCCAGGTAGGCGGCGTCGATGGCCCCGGCGTTCAGCGCCTCGACGGCGGCCGGTCCGGCCCCGAAGATGCTGGTTTCCAGCGCCGTGCCGGAAGCGGCAAGCTCGCGGGCGAACAGCCCGTTGGCGGTGCCGACCAGCGCCGGTGCGTGTGTGAGGTTGGCGAAGAAGCCCAGCCGCAGGGTGTCCGCGGGTCCGATGGCCGAGGTGCCCGCCGTCCCGGGGCGCGGCACCGTGGCGGTGGTGGCGGCGCCGAGCATCAGCAGGCCCAGCAGCCCGGTGCCGCCGGCGAGCAGCGCCCGCCTCCCGGGGCCGCGGTGTGGCCCGTCGGCGGTGTACCGGATGGTGTCCATGAAGCAGGTGTCCTTGTCTGTGGTGTGGGCCGGGGTGGCGTGGTTGGCGAGGTCCCGGGGTGCGCGGCTAGGCGGCGGCCGGCCGCTCGCCGACCAGCCCGGCGGCAAGCGTGTTGCCCGATTGCCGGTCGACGACCAGGAACGCGCCGGTGCGGTGGTGGCGCGCGTACGGCTCGGTGGGAAGTTCGCCGGCCAGGCGCAGCACCACGGTGCCGATGTCGTTCAGTTCCAGGCTGGCCGCGGGCAGCAGCCCGAAGTCCTCCAGGTCCAGTGCCCCGACGATGGAGCCGATCTTCGCCCGCACGGTGGCGGTGCCGTGCTTGATCAGCACCGTGGCCCCGGGGAGCAGCGGGGCCGGCGAGAGCCAGCACAGCTGGGCCAACAGGTCAGCCGAGGACGGGGGCAGCGTGCCGGCGGCGGCGATGGTGTCTCCGCGGGCGATGTCCAGCTCGTCGGCAAGCCGCAGCGCCACCGAGGCGGGCGCCGTGGCGGTTTCGAGCTGGTCCCCGGCGGCGTCGATCCCGATGACGGTGGTTTCCCGGCGCGGGGCGCCGGGGGATGCTACGGTGACCGGATCCCCCACGGCGATGGAGCCGGCGGCGATGGACCCGGCGTAGGCGCGGTAGTCGCGGAATTCCTCCGGATCCAGGCCCGGCGCCAACGCGCCCTGGGGGCGCAGCACCAGCTGGACCGGGAAGCGGAAGTCTTCCGCCGCGGTGTCGATCTCGTCGCGGGTCGGCAGGGATTCGAGCAGCCCCAGCAGCGTGCTCCCGCCGTACCAGGGGGTGTGTGCGGAGCGTTCCACCACGTTGTCCCCCACCAACGCGGAGACCGGCAGGACGTGCGGCACCGGCAGGCCCAGCCCTGCGGCCACGCGGGCCACGTCGGCGGCGATGTCCGCGAAGCGCTCGGCGTCGTAGTCGATCAAATCGATCTTGTTCACCGCGACGATCACGTTTGGCACGCGCAGCAGGCCGATGACGCCCAGGTGCCGGCGGGTCTGCTCGAGCACCCCCTTGCGGGCATCGATGAGCACGATGGCCGCATCCGCGGTGGAGGCCCCGGTGACGGTGTTGCGGGTGTACTGCACGTGCCCGGGGCAGTCGGCCAGCACGAATGAACGCTCCCCGGTGGAGAAGTAGCGGTAGGCCACGTCGATGGTGATGCCCTGCTCGCGCTCGGCGCGCAACCCGTCGGTGAGCAGCGCCAGATCCAGGGTGCCGTCCCCTCCGCCGAATCCGGTCTCGGCGGAGGTGCGGGCCAGCGACTCGAGGGTGTCGGCGAGCACGACCTTCGCGTCGTGCAGCAGCCGGCCGACAAGCGTGGACTTGCCGTCGTCGACGGAACCGGCGGTGGCGAAGCGGAAGAGCCCGCGCGTTCCCAGCGCCCGTGCGGCGGTCTCCAGCGCGGCCTCGTCACATGCCGTGGTGTCCGTTGCGGCGGTGTCCAGGTTCGTGGTGCTCATTAGAAATACCCGTCCTTCTTGCGGTCTTCCATGGCCGCCTCGGAGATGCGGTCATCCGCGCGGGTGGCTCCGCGCTCTGTGATGGTGGTGGTGGCGACCTCGGCGATGACCTTCGCGGTCGTGTCGGCCTCGGAGAGCACCGCCCCGGTGCAGGACATGTCCCCCACGGTGCGGTAGCGCACGGTGCGCGTGGCGACTTCCGTGCCCGCGTCGGGGACGCTGGATTCGCCGACGGCCCGCCACATGCCGGAGTGCTCGAAGACCTCGCGCCGGTGGGCGTAGTAGAGCGGGGGCAGCGCGATGTTCTCGCGTTCGATGTAGCGCCAGATGTCCAGCTCGGTCCAGTTGCTGATCGGGAAGGCGCGCACATGCTGGCCCGGGGTGTGGCGCCCGTTGTACAGGTTCCACAGCTCGGGGCGCTGGTTGCGCGGGTCCCACTGGCCGAACTCGTCGCGCAGCGACAGGATGCGTTCCTTGGCCCGGGCCTTGTCCTCGTCGCGGCGCCCGCCGCCGAAGAGCACGTCGAAGCGGTTGGCCCCGATGGCGTCCAGCAGCGGGGTGGTCTGCAGCGGGTTGCGGGTGCCGTCGGCGCGCTCGGCGAGCCGTCCGTCGTCGATGTAGTCCTGCACGCTGGCGACCACCAGGCGCAGGCCCAGCCTCGCCACCGTCCGGTCGCGGAAGGCGATGACCTCTTCGAAGTTGTGCCCGGTGTCAACGTGCAGCAGCGGGAAGGGTACGGTGCCGGGCCAGAAGGCCTTCGTGGCCAGGTGCAGCATCACCACCGAGTCCTTGCCGCCGGAAAACAACATGGCGGGGCGCTCGAACTCGGCGACGACCTCGCGCAGGATATGGATGGATTCGGCCTCCAGCGCATCGAGCACGTCGATCTGGTGCGCGCTGCCGGGTGCGCCGGGTGCGGCGGGGACCGGCCGCGCGGGGGCGGGTGCGGTGGTGCTCATCTCTGGCTCCTTCGTGGGTGTGTTGTGGCGGGAATGCGGCTCGGTGCCGCCGGGCCGGGGCTCATCGGTGGATGCCGCATTCGGTCTTGGCGACACCGGCCCAGCGGCCGGCGCGCGGGTCTTGCCCCTCGGCCACCGGAGAAGTGCACGGGGCGCAGCCGATCGACGGGTAGCCGTTGGACAGCAGCAGGTTCACCGGGACGCTGTGCGTGGTGGCGTGGGAAATCAGCTCGTCGAAGCTCCAGCCGGCCAGCGGGTTGACCTTGACCAACCCGTGTGCCGCGTCCCAGGTGACCAGCGGGGTGTTGGTGCGGGTGGGGGCCTCCTCGCGGCGGACCCCGGTGAACCAGAGCCGGTAGCCGGACAGCGCCTTGGCCAGCGGCTCCATCTTGCGCAGCCGGCAGCAGGTACCCGGGTCGCGCTCGTGCAGCCTTGGCCCGAGCTCGGCGTCCTGCTGGGCAACGGTGCGCTCCGGGAGCACGTCGACGATCCGCACATCCAGGGAGGAAGCGACCTCGTTGCGCGTCGCACGGGTCTCGCCGAAGTGGTAGCCGGTCTCCAGGAAGAGCACGTCGACCCCGGGCAGCTGTTCCGCAACCACCGCGGGAAGCACGGCGTCGGCCATCGAGCAGGCGACGGCGACCTCGGCGACCAAGAAGTTGCGGGCCACCCAGGCGACGACGTCGGCGGCGGTCGCGTCGAAGCCCAGCTCGGCGGCGCCCGCCTCGGCCAGCGCCCGGTCGGCGGCAGTCCGGTCGGTCAGGTTCGCCGAGACGTTCGCGTCGGCGGTGCTCGCATCGGCGGTGCTCACAACACGTCCTCGTCCGCGGCGCGGTGCGACCACGCGGCGAAGGACTCGCCGTTCGTCGAACCGGCCGAGTAGCTTTCCAGCACCCGTTCGATGTAGTCGGGCAGGTCCTGCGCGGTGACCTTCAGGCCGCGGACGGTGCGGCCCAGCCCGGCCTCCCCGCGTTCGGTGGAGGCAAGTCCACCGCCCAGGTGGACCTGGAAACCGGGGGTCTGCCCGCCGTGCCCGTCGGGCAGCAGCTGGCCCTTGAGGCCGATGTCCGCGGTCTGCACGCGGGCGCAGGAGTTCGGGCAGCCGTTGACGTGCAGGCTCAGCGAGGGCGGCAGCCGCACCGCCGACTTCTGCGCGAAGCGGGTCTCGAGCTCGGCGACCGCGGCGATGGTCGTGTCCTTGGTGTCCACGATCGCCAGCTTGCAGAATTCGATGCCGGTGCAGGCGATCGCGGAGCGGCGGAAGATGCTCGGGGCGGTGGCCAGGCCCAGCGCGTCGAGCTCGGCGGCGGCGGCGGCCACCGCTTCGGCAGGGATGTCCAGGGCCAGCAGCTTCTGGTGCGGGGTGGTACGCAAGCGCTTGGAGCCGTGGCGCTCGAGCAGGTCGGCCAGTTCAAGCAGCAACGTGCCGGAGAGCCTCCCGGCATTGGGGGACGCGCCGATGTAGTAGCGTCCGTCCTTCTGCTCGTGGATCCCCACGTGGTCCCCCGGGCTGGTGGGCTTTTCGGGGGCGGGCCCGTCGGGCAGCGCGTAGCCCAGGTACTCGGTTTCCAGCACCTCGCGGAAGCGCGCCGGGCCCCAGTCGTTCATCAGGTACTTCAGCCGTGCCTTGTTGCGCAGCCGGCGGTAGCCGTAGTCGCGGAAGATCGAGACCACGCCCAGCCACACCTCGGCGGTGCGCTCCTCGGACACGAACGCGCCCAGGCGCTCGGCCAGCCGCGCGCTGGTGGACAGGCCGCCGCCGACCCACAGGTCGTAGCCGGGCCCGTGCTCGGGGTGGATGACCCCGACGAGGGAAATGTCGTTGATCTCGTGCACCACGTCCTGGGAGGGGTGCCCGGTGATCGCGGTCTTGAACTTGCGCGGCAGGTTCGCCAGCTCCGGGTCCCCGATGAAGCGCTCGCGGATCTCCTGGATGGCGGGCGTCGGGTCCAGGATCTCGTCCTTGGCGATCCCAGCGACCGGGGAGCCGAGGATGACGCGCGGCACGTCCCCGCAGGCCTCGGTGGTGTCCAGGCCCACGGCCTCGAGCCGGCGCCAGATCTCCGGCACGTCCACGATGTCGACCCAGTGCAGCTGGATGTTCTGCCGGTCTGTCACGTCCGCGCTGTCGCGGGCGAAGTCGCGGGAAATCTCCCCGATGGTGCGCAGCTGGTCGGTGGAAAGGGTGCCGCCGTCGATGCGCACGCGCATCATGAAGTAGCGGTCCTCGAGCTCGTGCGGCTCCAGGGTGGCGGTGCGCCCTCCGTCGATGCCGGGCTTGCGCTGGGTGTAGAGGCCCCACCAGCGGAAGCGTCCGTGAAGGTCGGTGGGGTCGATGGAGTCGAAGCCGCCCTGGGCGTAGATGGTTTCGATGCGTTCGCGCACGTTCAGCCCGTTGTCGTCCGCCTTGACCGCCTCGTTGGCGTTCAGCGGGGCGGGCCCGTCGATCTTCCACTGTCCGTGCGGCTTGGCCGCCGGGCGGGCTGGCCGGGTGGTGCCGGTGCTTGCCGGGGTGTCGGTTGCCTGTGTCATGGCTACGACATTAGGGCCGGTCGGAGGCGGCCCGCCAGCCGCCGTCGACCCGAAACGTCATGCCGTAACGCGACGACCTATTCGGTGTCGGAGGGCCCCTCCGCAAGGGCCTCGGCGAGTCTTCCGGCGACACATTTCGCAATTGTGACACCCGGAAGCAGCGCCGCCGTCACATGGTCGGCGCCGGCTCCGGCCAGCCTGTCGTGGAAGAATCCGGGGGCCAGCAGGAAGGCGGCAATGCCCACTCGCCTGGCGCCGGCGGCGCGTGCCGCAGCCACTGCGTCGGGCACCGACGGAGCTGCGGCGGAGCAATAGGCGACCGTCACATCCTGGCCCAGCTCCTCGGCAAGGGCCGCGGCCATCCGGGCCGCCTGCCGTTGCCCGGCCTCGATGCGGGTTCCGGCGGCGGCCAGCACCACCGCGTCCCCGGGCCGGTGTCCGGCCTCGGCCAGCCGCACGGCCAGCACCGCGGCCAGGCGCGGGTCGGGACCGATGGGGGCGCACACTCCGGTGTTCGGCCGGAGTGCCGCCGCATCGGCGATGTCCACCGCGGTGTGGTAGCCCTCGGAGAGCAGCAGGGGTGCCACGATGGCATCCTCGCCGGGCGGCAGTGCGGCGAGCACCGACCCCAGCTGTGGTTCCTGCACATCGACGTAGGCCTCGTGGACCACCGCGTCGATACCCTCGGCCGCGAGCCGGGCGGCAAGGTCCTCGCGCAACCCGTTCACGAGCAGGCGACCTTCGGGGTTGTCGGTGCCGTGGGCGCAGGCCACCACGTGCAGCGGCCGTGTCCCGCCGGCGGCCGGGCTCACGCCTGGCCGCGGATCAGCTTGTGGGCAGCGGCCTGCGCGACGGGGCGGACGACGATCTCGTCGAGGTTCACGTGGTGCGGGGCGTTGACGGCGTAGGAAATGATATCTGCAACATCCCCGGCGGTCAGCGGCTTGGCCACCCCGGCGTAGGCCTTTTGGGCCAAGTCACGGTCCCCGCCCATCCGGCGCAGGGCGAATTCCTCGGTGTGCACCAGGCCGGGCAACACCTCGATGACCCTGATGTTGTGCTCGACTTCCTCCAGGCGCAGGGCCTGGGTGAGCGCGCGTTGGGCGGCCTTCGCGGCGTTGTAGCCGGACCCTCCCTCGTAGCTGACCAGCCCGGCGGTCGAGGTCAGGTTCAGCACCGTGCCTTCGCCGTGGGCGCGGAGCATCGGCAGGAAGGCCCGGGTGATCTTCATGGTGCCCATGACGTTGGCCTGGAGCATGAACTCCCAGTCCTCGTTCTTGGCCTCGGCCAGGTAATCGGCGCCGCGGGCACCGCCGGCGATGTTGATCAGGGTGTCGATGCCGCCGGCGTCCTCAACGGCGGACAGCAGCGCCGCGACCTGGGCATCGTCGGTCACGTCGGCGGCGACGGGGATCGCGCCGGTTTCCTCGGCCAGCTTCGCCAGCCGATCGGCGCGCCGGGCCACGGCGAAGACCTTCCATCCCGCCGCGGCCAGGGTGCGCGCGGTGGCCTCCCCTATTCCGCTGGAGGCTCCGGTGACGACTGCTGCATGCTGGGGGTGTGAATTCGTTGGCGACATGGATAAATCCTATCCAGCGGGGGCACCGGCCCCCAACCGCGATGTCGTTTCATGGCTCCGGGGTCTCCCGCAGCGCTCCGGACCGCAGCCTCATGATTCCTGCTGCGCCCCGGCCAGGAAATCGATGAGCACCACCGCGTGGTTGTGCACGGTATCGCGGGCGCCGTAGACCAGCACGACGTCGTCTTTCGTGCGGGCGATCTCCAACAGCCGCTCGGCACCGTCCGCGGCGGAACCCACCTCCAGCTCCTGGCGGTAGTGGTCGCTGAACTCGGTGAACCGCTCGGCTTTGTGGCTGAAGGCCACACGCAACTGAGGCGAGGGGGCCACGTCCTTGGCCCAGTCGTCGATCGCGGCACGTTCCTTGCTCAGTCCCCGCGGCCAGAGCCGGTCCACCAGGATCCGGTAGCCACCGTCGGCAGGTTCGTACGCACGCAATAATCGAAAACTTCCCATACCTCAATTTTAGGCCTGTTTAGGCACTTCTTCCAGAGGCACGGAGCAGCGGCGGTGTCCCCTGCACCCCGGGAGCCGCCCCGCTGGGACCGGGGTGAAATGCGGGTGATCCACGCCACGCCACGGCATACTTGAAGCACCGCAGCACTCGATGCCCGAGAGGAATCCCCGCCCATGAACAGCCCGTTCAGCCCGCCCCGTCCTGTCGACGCCCCCGAGGCCCGGCCGTGGGCCGATTGGTGGCGCCAGGCGGCCGTCTACCAGATCTACCCGCGCAGTTTCGCCGATGCCACCGGCGACGGCCTGGGCGATTTGCCCGGAGTGACATCGCGCATGGGCTACCTCAAGGAGCTGTGCATCGACGCCATCTGGCTCTCCCCGTTCTACCCCTCGGCCCTGGCCGACGGCGGGTATGACGTGGACGACTACCGGAACGTGGATCCACGCCTGGGAACCCTGGAGGACTTCGATGCCATGGTTGCGGCTGCCCATGCGGCGGATATCAAGGTCATCGCCGACGTGGTGCCCAACCACTCCTCCAACCGCCACGAATGGTTCACCGCCGCCCTTGCCGCGGCCCCCGGCTCCCCCGAACGGGCCCGCTACCATTTCCTCGACGGATTGGGCGAGAACGGCGAACTTCCGCCCTCGGACTGGCCATCGCACTTTGGCGGGCCGGCCTGGACCCGCATCACCGAAACCACCGGCAGAAACGCCGGGGCGCCGGGCCAGTGGTACCTGCACCTTTTCGCCTCCGAACAGCCCGATTTGAACTGGGACAACCCCGAGGTGCGCGAAGACTTCCACACCACGTTGCGCTTCTGGGCCGACCGCGGCGTGGATGGTTTCCGCGTCGACGTGGCCCACGCCCTGGTCAAGGACATGTCCCTGCCGCTGCGTTCCAAGCCCTCGCTGGAGATCACGGTCGACGACGGCACCGACGCGCTCTTTGACCGCGACGAGGTCCACGAAATCTTCGCCGGCTGGCGCGAGGTGCTCAACGAATACAACCCGCCGCGCATCGCCGTGGCCGAGGCCTGGGTGCCGTTCACCCACCGGCGCCTGTTGTACGCCCGTCCCACCGGGCTCGGGCAGGCCTTCAACTTCGACCTCTTGCAGGCGCCCTTCGCGGCCAGGGAGTTCCGCGACATCGTGGCCCGGTGCCTTACCGAGGCACAAACCTCGGGGGCATCGTCCACCTGGGTGTTCTCCAACCACGACGTGGTGCGCCATACCTCGCGCTATTCCCTGCCCGACGGCACCGACGCCGCGGCCCAGGACGCGTGGCTGCTCTCCGGCGGACGGGAACCTGCCGGCGATCCGGAACGCGGGCTGCGCCGGGCCCGGGCGGCAACGCTGTTCATGCTGGGGTTGCCCGGCTCAGCCTACCTTTACCAGGGCGAGGAACTTGGCCTGTTCGAGGCCGCGGACCTGCCCCTGGACTCGCTGCAGGATCCCACATGGTTCCGCACCGGAAAGCGGACCAAGGGCCGCGACGGCTGCCGCGTGCCGCTGCCGTGGAACTCCGCCGAAGAGCACCTGGGGTTCGGCGGCTCGCCGTGGCTGCCGCAGCCTAGGTGGTTTGCCGCCCACGCCGTTGACACCCAGGACGGCGTGGCGGGTTCCACCCTGGAGTTCTACCGCAGCGCCCTGGCCTGGCGGCGCAAGCTGCAAACCACAGAGGCCCTGCAGTGGGTTTCGGCGCCGGATGCCACGCTGGCGCACTACCGTCGCCCCAACGGCTGGGAGGTGCTGACCAACTTCGGCACCACGCCGGTGGACCTGCCCGCCGGTCTCGATGCGGCCCGGATCGTCGTTGCAAGCGGCGCGACCACGCAGGACCCGGCGCCCATCCCGGGGGAAACCACCCTCTGGATCGCCCCGTAACGCAAAGCTGCAGGCTCCCGGTCGCTCCCGAACCGCCGAAGGGGGCGCGCACGTCATCCACCGTGGGCGCCCCCGCGCCGCCTGTGGCGGGCATCAAGACGGCACGACTGGGGGTAATGCCGCCGGCATGGAAGAATGGAGACCATGGCAGAAGACACCTTGGGCACAGACACGCCCGTCATCGTTTCCGTTCCGGACAAGCCCGTTCTTGAGGGCCTGGAGGAGCGTCTCGGCGCCCGCTGGCGCGAACAAGGCACCTACAAATTCAACGCAGAGACCACGCG
This sequence comes from Arthrobacter sp. AQ5-05, assembly GCF_003287975.1. Taxonomy (GTDB): domain Bacteria; phylum Actinomycetota; class Actinomycetes; order Actinomycetales; family Micrococcaceae; genus Paeniglutamicibacter. The sequence goes on along the minus strand of NZ_QMKQ01000001.1, from coordinate 459,002 downwards.
CGAGCAGGTCTACTCGATCGACACTCCCCCGCCGACGGCCTCGGGCTCGCTGCACGTGGGACACATGTTCTCCTACACGCAGACCGACGTGCTGGCCCGCTACCAGCGGATGCGCGGCAAGAACGTGTTCTACCCGATGGGTTGGGACGACAACGGCCTGCCCACCGAGCGCCGCGTGCAGAACTACTACGGAGTGCGCTGCGACCCGACCCACTCCTACATCGAGGGCTACCGTCCCCCGGCGACCCCGGCGAAGAACCAGCGCGACTGGGACGTCGTGAGCCGCAAGAACTTCATCGAGCTCTGCGAGGAACTCGCGGTCGAGGACGAAAAGGTCTTCGAGCACCTCTTCAGCACCCTGGGCCTGTCCGTCGACTGGGACCTGACCTACCGCACCATCGACGACGTGTCCCGTGCCGTCTCGCAGCGCGGTTTCCTGGCCAACCTGAACGCCGGCGACGCCTACCTGGCCGAGGCACCCACGCTGTGGGACGTGACCTTCCGCACCGCGGTGGCCCAGGCCGAACTCGAGGACCGGGAAATGCCCGGCGCCTACTACCGCTACCCGTTCACCGCAGAGGACGGCACCCAGGTCTTCATCGAGACCACCCGTCCCGAGTTGCTGGCCGCCTGTGCCGGATTGGTCGCGAACCCCGAGGACGAGCGCTACAAGCCGCTCTTCGGCAAGACCGTCACCTCCCCGCTGTTCGACGTCCCGGTCACTGTCTACCCGCACGCGCTGGCCAAGATCGACAAGGGCTCGGGCATCGCGATGGTGTGCACCTTCGGCGATTTGAACGACGTGACCTGGTGGCGCGAACTGCAGCTGCCGACCCGCACCATCATCGGCCGCGACGGCCGCGTCATCGCCGAGACCCCGGAGTGGATCACCACCGCGGCCGGGGCCGAGGCCTACGCCGCGATCGCGGGCAAGACGGTGTTCTCCGCCAAGGAGGGCGTCGTTGAGCTGCTGGCGGCCGCCAACCTGCTCGACGGGGAGCCGAAGAAGATCTCCCACCCGGTGAACTTCTTCGAAAAGGGCGACAAGCCCCTGGAGATCATCTCCTCCCGCCAGTGGTACATCCGCAACGGCGGGCGCGACGAGGCACGCCGGACTCGCCTGATCGAGCGCGGCAAGCAGATCGAGTTCCACCCCGCGTTCATGCGCTCACGCTATGAGAACTGGATCTCGGGGCTGAACGGCGACTGGCTGGTTTCCCGCCAGCGCTTCTTCGGCGTCCCGGTTCCCGTCTGGTACCCGCTGGATGCCTCCGGCGAGCCCGACTACGAGCACCCGATCCTGCCCTCCGATGCGATGCTGCCGGTCGATCCGGCCGCGGACACCGCCCCGGGCTACGAGGAGTCGGCGCGCAACACCCCCGGCGGCTTCATCGGGGATGCCGATGTGCTCGACACCTGGGCCACCAGCTCGATGACCCCGCAGATCGTGGGCCGCTGGAGCCGCGACGAGGACTTCTTCGCGAAGGTCTTCCCGTTCGACCTGCGCCCGCAGGGCCACGACATCATCCGCACCTGGCTCTTCTCCTCCGCCGTGCGTGCCGATGCGCTGCACGACGTCGCCCCGTGGAAGCACGCGGCGATCTCCGGCTGGATCCTTGACCCGGACCGCAAGAAGATGTCCAAGTCCAAGGGCAACGTGGTGGTTCCCACCGACGTGCTCAACGACTACGGCTCGGATGCGGTGCGCTACTGGGCCGCCAGCGCCAAGCTGGGTGCCGATACCGCGTACGAGATCAACCAGATGAAGATCGGCCGCCGCCTGGCGATCAAGATCCTCAACGCCTCGAAGTTCGTGCTGAACCTCGGGGCCACCGAAGCCAACGTCCTCTCCGGAGACGCCTCGGTGGTCACCAACGGCCTGGACAAGTCGGTGCTTGCCCGACTGTCCCAGGTCATCGACGACGCCACCCGCGCCTTCGATGCCTACGACTACGCCCGTGCGCTGGACATCACCGAATCGTTCTTCTGGTCGTTCACCGACGACTACGTCGAGCTGATCAAGGACCGCGCCTACGGTGCCCGCGGCGAGGCCGAGCAGGCCTCGGTGCTGACCACCCTGGCCACCACGCTGGATGCGGTGCTGCGACTCTTTGCCCCGTTCCTGCCGTTCGCCACCGAAGAGGTCTGGGGCTGGTGGCGTGCCGGTTCGGTGCACACCGCGCAGTGGCCCGGGTCCTCCCACCTGGCCGGTGCCATCGAGGGCGCCAACACCGCGGTGCTCCCGGTTGTCGGCGAGGCACTGTCGGGCATCCGCAAGGCCAAGTCCGAGGCGAAGGTCAAGCAGCGCACCGAGGTGCTCTCCGGGGTGGTCTCCGCACCGGAGGCCACCTTGGAGCTGCTGCGGGCCGGACTGGGCGACCTGCTGGCCGCCGGCAACGCGCACGACGTGACGCTGGTGGCCACCGAAGGCGACCTGGTCGTCAGCGACGTGGTGCTTGCCCCGGCCGAGGACACCGTCCAGGCCTAGCAGCCGCGCGTTGCCGCAACAGGCAACACCCAACGAGGGCGCTGTTCGACTCCCCGCGGGGAATCGAACAGCGCCCTCGTCGTATCATCCGTCGAAGCAATCCTTCCCCTGCGTTCGGTCACGCCACCTGGTGGCGGACAGAGGGGAAGCCCCTTCGGCTGACAAAACTACTGTCGGAGGGGCTTCGACTCGGTGTTGGTTCTCGTACAGCGTTGACTTTGAGAACCGGACAAAATCCTCGTTGCGCGGGTCTTGCTGCATCGCTGCTGCAGCCGGGCTAGAAGAGATTCCAATAGTCCGTCACCACGAATTCGGTTTTTGTTCGGCATCATTCCGGTAGTGATGCGTATCTCTTTTATACGCGTCGGCCCGCAAACGGGCAAGGGGTCCGGGAAAACTCTGTGGTTTTCCCGGACCCCTTGCGTAGAATGTTGGCGTTTTAGGCCATTGACACGTTTTTGCCGTCGGCCGCTTCGAGATCAAATTGCGGGCTTTCGGTCCGGGACCGCTTGAGCTCGAAGAAGTACGGGAACGAGGCCAGGGTGACCGCGGCGTCAAAAAGCTTGCCGGCCTCCTCGCCCACGGGGATCCGGGTGATGACCGGACCGAAGAATGCGGTGCCGTTCAGCGCGATGACGGGAGTGCCGACGTCCTGGCCCACGCGGGAAATCCCGTCGTTGTGGCTGGCCTTCAGCGCCTGGTCGTACTCGGTGCCGGCGGCCGCGTCTGCCAGTTCCGGCTCGAGGCCGGCCTTGGCCAGCGCGCGGGAAATGACCTCGCTGTAGTCTTCGACCTTTTCGTAGTGCAGCAGTTCGCCCATGGCGGTGTAGAGCTCGCCCAGCACCGCGTCGCCGTGCTTCTGCGCGGCGGCGATCAGCACGCGTACCGGTCCCCAGCCCTTGGCCACGAATTCCCGGTACTGGTCGCTCAGGTCCTCACGGCCGTCGTTGAGCACCGAAAGCGACATGACATGCCACGCCACCTCGATGTCCCGCACCTTCTCGACCTCGAGTACCCAGCGGGAAGTCGCCCAGGCAAAGGGGCAGGCCGGATCGAACCAAAAATCAACGTGCGTCTTCTCGGACAACGTACTTCTCCTTCAGTTGGATGGCAGGGCGATCGGGGCCCCGGGCATCGCGGTGGTGCGGGCCCGGGGCGTACAACCAAGTTGCTAGGCGGACTTCTTGCCGCGCTTGTCGGCGACCTGCGCGGAGATCAAGGTCGGCTCGGCCCCATCAAGCACCACGTCGGCGGTGATGACGACCTCGGCGACATCGTCGCGGCTCGGCATCTCGAACATGGTGGAGCTCAGGGTCTCTTCCAGGATGGCGCGCAGCCCGCGGGCACCGGTGCCCCGGGCCAGCGCCTTGTCGGCGATTGCCTCCAGCGCACCTTGCTCGAAGGACAATTCCACTCCGTCCATGCGGAACATCTTCTGGTACTGCTTGATCAGCGCGTTCTTCGGCTCGGACAGGATCTTGATCAGCGCCTCGCGGTCGAGCTTTTCCACGGTGCTGATCACCGGAAGGCGGCCAATGAACTCGGGGATCAACCCGAACTTCAGCAGGTCCTCGGGACGCACGTCCGAGTAGGAAGCCTCTTCGGACTTCAGTGCAGAGAGCGGGGCCCCGAATCCGATGCCCTTTCGTCCGGCGCGGGAGGAAATGATCTCCTCGAGCCCGGCGAAGGCGCCGGCGACGATGAACAGCACATTGGTGGTGTCCAGCTGAATGAATTCCTGGTGCGGGTGCTTGCGTCCGCCCTGCGGCGGCACCGCGGCGACCGTGCCCTCGAGAATCTTCAGCAGGGCCTGCTGCACTCCCTCGCCCGATACATCCCGGGTGATCGAGGGATTTTCGCTCTTGCGGGAGATCTTGTCGATCTCGTCGATGTAGATGATGCCCTGCTCGGCCTTCTTGACGTCGTAGTCGGCGGCCTGGATGAGCTTTAGCAGGATGTTCTCGACGTCTTCGCCCACGTAGCCGGCCTCGGTGAGCGCGGTGGCATCTGCGACGGCGAAGGGGACGTTCAGGCGGCGGGCCAGCGTTTGGGCCAGGTAGGTCTTGCCGCAGCCGGTGGGGCCGATCAGCAGGATATTGGACTTGGCCACCTCGACCTCGTCGAGGGAGTTTGCGTCGGAAAGCGTCGATACGGACTTTGCCGCGGCGCCCCCCTGGATGCGCTTGTAGTGGTTGTACACCGCCACCGCGAGCGAGCGCTTGGCGCCCTCCTGACCGATGACGTATTCCTGCAGCGAGTCGAAGATTTCCTTCGGCTTGGGCAGTTCGAAGGCAACGCCCTCTTCGACCTCGGCGAGTTCTTCCTCGATGATCTCGTTGCAGAGCTCGATGCATTCGGTGCAGATGTAGACGCCGTGGCCGGCAATCAGTTTGCGAACCTGCTTCTGGCTCTTGCCGCAGAAGGAACACTTGAGCAGATCAGACCCTTCACCCATGCGTGCCATCGTGTTGGTCCCCTATCTGGTACCGGTAAGACCGGCCCGAGAGACCGGAAGTGCTTAACTGTCTTAACTCTATGACAGAGCGCCGTCAGAATGGGCAAACGGGCGGCCCGTGGTGCGCATATTTCGCGCCACGAGGCGGGCCGCCCGTTCGTCATGTCCCGCTTTTAGCGGGTGATGGTGCCCTGGGGCTTGATCTTGCGCGGGGAAAGGACCTCGTCGATCAGGCCGTATTCCTTCGCCTCGGCCGCGGTCATGTACAGGTCGCGCTCGATGTCGTTGCCGACCTCTTCGGGGGTCTTGTTGCTGTGCCCTGCCAGGGTGTTTTCCAGCCAGGAGCGCATGCGCATGACCTCTTCGGCCTGGATCTGCAGGTCCGAGGCGGTGCCTCGTTCGCCGCCGCCCATGGAGGGCTGGTGGATCAGCACGCGGGCGTTGGGAAGCGCGAGGCGCTTGCCCGGGGTGCCTCCGGCCAACAGCACCGCGGCGGCGCTGGCTGCCTGGCCCAGGCACACCGTCTGGACCTCGGGGCGAATGAACTGCATGGTGTCGTAGATCGCAGTCATCGCGGTGAAGGATCCACCTGGCGAGTTGATGTACAAGGTGATGTCGCGTTCCGGGTCCATCGACTCGAGGACCAACAGCTGGGCCATGACGTCGTCGGCCGATGCGTCGTCAACCTGTGTGCCAAGGAAGATGATGCGGTCCTCGAAGAGCTTCGCGTACGGGTCCTGGCGCTTGAATCCGTACGGGGTGCGCTCTTCGAACTGCGGAAGGATGTAGCGTGCCGAGGGCATTTCGCCGGAGGTGGCATGCGGGGTGAAATTCATCGTTTCTCCTGGGAAATCAGTTAGGTCTGCCGGGTTCCGTCGCGTTACTTTGCGACCCCGCCGCCACCGGAGACTACTCCGGAGGACTGGGCGATGTGGTCAAAGAAACCGTACTCGAGGCCTTCGGTGGCGGTGAACCACTTGTCGCGCTCGTTGTCCTTGAGGATGGTCTCAACGGTCTGGCCGGTCTGCTGTGCGGTCAGTTCGCTCATGACCTTCTTCATGTGAAGGATCAGTTCGGCCTGGATGCGGATGTCCGAGGCAGTGCCGCCGATGCCGCCGGAAGGCTGGTGCATCAGGATGCGGGCGTTCGGGGTCGCGTAGCGCTTGCCCGGGGTGCCGGAGGACAGCAGGAACTGGCCCATGGAAGCGGCCAGGCCGGTGGCGACGGTGACGACATCGTTGGGGATGTACTGCATGGTGTCGTAGATGGCCATGCCGGCGGTGATCGATCCACCCGGGGAGTTGATGTACAGCCAGATGTCCTTGTCCGCGTCCTCGGCCGAGAGCAGGAGCAGCTGGGAGCAGATGGCGTTTGCATTCGCATCGCTCACCTCGGTGCCGAGCCAAATGATGCGCTCCTTGAGGAGCCGGTTGTAGATGTAGTCCTCACGATTGGCCGGATCTACCGAAGCCATTGCGGGAGTGCGGGAGTCACTGGACATGTTCTGATACCTCTCCGTGATGCCGTGGCCCGATGTTCTGTCCGTCGGGCCATTGGCTCTTTACTTCCTTGAACATTACTGCCTTGGCCAGCGACTTTGGCAGTGCAGGGGCAACTGTTCGCTGTCGGCGCATGGTCGCCGACGCGGGCATCGCCGTCGGCTTAAAAGAGGGGTTAAAACAAGCGTGGAGCCACCCTTTACGGGTGGCTCCACGCTTGGAAGTCAATGCCGCACGAAGCGGCGCCGGACTACTTGGCCGATGCTGCCGAAGCCGACGAAGCCGAGGAAGCGGACGATGCGGAGGAGGCCGACGATGCGGACTCGCCCTCTTCTTCACCCTCGGCGCTGACGAACGAGGACAGGTCAACGACGTTGCCGTTGGTGTCGGTGACGACAGCCAGCTCCAGGACCTTGGCGAGCGCCTTGCGGCGGCGGACCTCGCCAACCAGCATCGGGACCTGGCCGGCACCGTCGAGCATCTGCGCGAACTGGTTCGGGTCCATGCCGTACTGGCCGGCGGTCTGGACGATGTAGTCGATCAGTTCGGACTGGGCAACGCCAATCTTCTCTGCCTCGGCCACGGCGTCGAGCACAATCTCGTTCTTGAAGGCCTTGGCGGTGTTCTCGCTGACCTCTGCGCGGTGCTCTTCGGTGTCGTGCTCTTCACCTTCGGTGTGCGAGCCCTGCTCGAAGTGCTGCTCAACCTGCTCGGCGATGACTGATTCCGGAACCGGAACCTCGACGAGCTCCATGAGCTTGTCCAGGACCAGGTCGCGGGCGGCTACGCCCTGCTCCATGACCTTGGACTCGGCTGCGTCCTTCGCGAGGGATTCGCGCAGCTCATCCATGGTGTCGAATTCGGAAGCCAGCTGGGCGAAGTCGTCGTTGGCCTCGGGAAGCTCGCGCTCCTTGACGGCGGTGACGGTGACCTTGACCTGTGCGGTGGCACCTGCGTGCTCGCCGCCGGCCAGCTTGGTCTCAAAGGTGGCGTCTTCGCCTGCGGACAAGCCGGTGACGGCCTCGTCCATGCCCTCGAGCATGGTGCCGGTGCCGACCTGGTAAGACAGACCGGTGGCCGAGTCGACCTCTTCACCGTCGACCGAAGCGGTCAGGTCAAGGGTGATGAAGTCCTGGTCGGCTGCCGGGCGCTCGATGGCCTTGAGCGTGCCGAAACGGCCGCGCAGGTCATCCAGGGCCTTCTCGATGTCGGCTTCGCCGGCTTCGGTGGCATCTACGGTGACTTCAAGGCCCTTGTACTCCGGCAGTTCGATGCTCGGGCGGATGTCGATCTCGACCTGGAAGGCCAGCTGGCCTTCGCCTTCGGTCTCGGCCGACGGGGTCTCGGTGATTTCCACCTCGGGGCGCGAGAGCGGAACGATGTCGTTCTCGGTCACGGCGGCCTGGTAGTAGGTGTTCATGCCTTCGTTGATGGCAGTCTCCAGGACGTAGCCACGGCCGACGCGCTGATCAATCAAGCGGGACGGGACCTTTCCGGCACGGAAGCCGGGAACCTGGATCTGCTTGGCGATGGTCTTGTAGGCCTCAGCAATACGCGGCTTCAGTTCCTCGTAGGGAACTTCAACAGTGAGCTTGACCCGGGTGGGGTTGAGGGTTTCGACGGCGCTCTTCACAGCGGTGTACTCCTGGTGTGTTGTTTGGTCTGACTGGACTTCAACCCCGCAACGGTATCCGTTGCGGGGTTGAAGGTACAGAGTCGGGGTGACAGGATTCGAACCTGCGACCTCACGCTCCCAAAGCGCGCGCTCTAGCCAAGCTGAGCTACACCCCGATTAGTGCAGAAACAGTCTATGCAGAATAAACAAGTTTCCACTAATCGGCCGTCGACCAGAAGTTTGGATTTCGTCGACGGCGCGGATCAACCATACAAGCATTCCCGGGAAAACAAAATTCACGCTTACGGCAGGGGGAATGCCGCGCGTTTCCAAGGAATTTGCCCTTCCACGAAGCCCGGTGCGCCGACTTTTTTACCGCCGACGGGGGCAAATCAACAAGAAAGGGACGCACGTCACATCGCGGATCGTGGCAGGGAAAGCAGGGAATGCAATTGCTTGGGCAAAAGAAAAGAGCGACTTGATTCGCTGGAATCAAATCACTCTTAATCGGAGGGGATGACGGGAATCGAACCCGCGTAATCAGTTTGGAAGACTGAGGCTTTACCATTAAGCTACATCCCCGCATTTGCTACACCTTGTCGGTGGCAACGGATAAAACCTTAGCACCCTTTTTCGGAGGCGCGCAAATCGGCCGCACCGAACCTCGCTGTCCTTGTCATCACGGAAGTCCGGACTCGGTAGCACCGTCAGGGCGGGGCCACTCGGTGCCTTCCAACGCCTCGATCTGCCGATTGAAATCTCGAAGCAGGGCCTCGAAACGCGCTGCCTTGTCTCCGGGCCATGACCCGACCACGCTGTGGAGGCCGCGTTCGAACACCCTTCGGCTCTCTTCTAGGGCCACCAACCCCCCGGGCGTGGGGCCAACGCGCCGGGCCACCTCCCCGGGAGCGCCGGCCAGGTGCTGCAGGTATCCACGGTGCAGCAACGTGGCGGTTTGCCGGTGGATGGTGGAGCCGTCAAGCCCGAGCGCGGCGGCCAGCCCCTTCAGCGACATCGGGCCCCCAAGCTCCAGCCTGCTGAGCAGCACATAGGCGGACCGGTCCAGGACCTCCTCCTCGCCGTGGTGCGGCTTGAGGTAGTTGCGCGAAATAAGCATCAGCTCGTATTGCAGGTTCCGCAGTGACATCGCAACGCCTTTCGAGAGGGAGGGTCCTCACCGCGCAAGGTGTTGGACCGGGCCGGGTCATTCCTGCAGGCAAGACGGGGGTAGCGCCAAGTCTACTTCGGTATGCATCATACATATCTTATGTATGATGCATAGGCTTATTGTTCCATCCCGCCCCTTCCAGGAGTTGCCCCATCGCATATCCATCCACATCCCCGCACCCCGCACCCAGATCCACGCGCCGCTCCCCCGGCGCGGTCGTCGCGGTACTGGCCTTCGTCGGCATCGTGGTCTCCCTTATGCAGACCCTCGTGGTTCCTCTGATCCCCAAGCTGCCGCTGCTGCTGGACGCGGCCCCATCCGACACCTCCTGGGTGATCACCTCGACGTTGTTGGCCGGCGCCGTGGTCACCCCGATCGCGGGGCGGCTGGGCGACATGTACGGCAAGCGTCCGATGCTGGTGGCTTCGCTGGCCGTACTGGTGGTTGGCTCGATCGTCTGTGCGTTGGCCGCATCGGTGTGGCCGATGGTCATCGGGCGCACGCTGCAGGGTCTGGCCATGGGCGCTATTCCGCTGGGCATCAGCATCCTGCGCGACGAGCTGCCACGAGAAAAGGTCGGTGCAGCGATCGCCACGATGAGCGCGACCATGGGCGTGGGCGGGGCCATCGGGCTCCCGCTGGCCTCGGTGATTGCGCAGTACTCCGACTGGCACATGCTCTTCTGGGTGGCCGCGGGCCTTGGCACCGCGTCGCTGCTGCTGGTGCTTGGAATGCTGCCGGCTTCCGCCTCGCGGCCCGGCGGTCGCTTCGACACTCTTGGTGCGCTGGGGTTGTGCACCGGGCTGGTGGCGCTGCTGCTGCCGGTGTCCAAGGGATCGGTGTGGGGCTGGAACAGCCCCTTGGTGCTGGGCATGCTCGGCGCTTCGCTGCTGGTGCTGGTTTGCTGGGGCTGGTGGCAGCTGCGCACCGCGGCACCACTCGTGGACCTGCGGGTCAGCGCGCGCGCGCCCGTGCTCTTCACAAACTTGGCCTCGGTGGCTGTTGGCTTCGGGATGTACGCCATGACCCTGGTGTTCCCGCAGCTGCTCATGGCCCCGGCCTCCACCGGCTACGGTCTGGGCTTGGACATGGTCGCCACCGGGCTGGTGCTGACCCCGGGCGGGCTGGTCATGATGGCCCTTTCCCCGGTCTCCGCCCGGCTCTCGGCCGCACGCGGGCCCCGGACCACGCTGCTGTTGGGGGCGGGCGTGATCGGGGCCGGCTACCTGCCGCTACTGGTGCTCGCGCCCGCGCTGTGGCTGGTGTTGGGCTCCTCGCTGGTGATCGGGGCGGGCATCGGGTTGGCGTACGCGGCAATGCCGGCACTGATCATGGGTGCGGTGCCGCTGACCGAATCGGCCGCAGCCAACGGGCTCAACGCCCTGATGCGTTCGGTGGGCACATCGGGCTCGGCTGCGGTGCTCGGCGTCGTGCTCGCGGGGATGTCTTCCGGAACCGGAGCCGCGGCGGTGCCGACGCTTGAAGGGTTTCGCGTTTCCTTCGCGATCGCGGCCGGAACCGCGGCACTGGCCGCCATCCTGGCCGCGTGTGTGCCCCGAACCGGCCGGCTGCAGCAAGTGCAGTCCGAGGACGTACGTCCCGTGCGGGCTTCGGACGTGACAGCCGCGATGGATGCCGCGGAAGGGACAGCCAAACACGACGGAAAGTAGCCGGCGCTCAACCGCGTGTGCCGGAGGTGCGCTGGCAGCCGGGGCACCAGTAGAGCTTGCGCCCGGCGACCTCGGTGAGAGAGATGCTGCGGGAGCACAACCGGCATCCGGCGCCCTGGCGCTGGTAGGCATAGTAGGCGTTCTGGGGCCAGACCGGGCCCGGTCCGCGGTGCTCGGGGCGCGTGGTGATGATCTTCCCGTCGCGAACCCCGTCGGACATGATGGAGACGATGTCGTCCCACAGCAATCCGGCCTTGCGCGCAGAGATGTCGCAGCTGGGCGTGAACGGGTCGATGCGCGTGCGAAAGAGGGTTTCAGCGCGGTAGATGTTGCCAACCCCTGCCAAGACCGCCTGGTCCATCAGTGCGGTGCCAACCGGTGTCTTCTTGCCGGCCAGGCGCGAGACGAACTCCTTGCGCGCAGCGCGTGCGGCCCGCTGGTGCTCGAGGGCGGTCCCGCGCCCCTTGGCCAGTTCGAACTCCCCGGCGGCGGCCGTCAGCGGGTCCGGGCCGAGCTTGGAGCGCACCAGGCCCGCCTCCCGGTGCGTGAGCACCTCGCAGGCGCTGGGCCCGCGCAGGTCGGCCCATCCATGGGCGGAGACCAGCCGGGCACGGACCTGGCCGACGGGTTCGGGAGGTCCCTGGTAGGGGCCGGCTTCCGCGTCGGGGCCCTGCTCGGTCTCCCCCACCTTGCGCGGGGCGCCGATGGAGGAGGCCCCGGTGAAGTGCTCGTCTCCCCCGAAACTCCAGGCCCCGTACAGGCCCAGGTGCACGCGCAGCACCAGGTCGTTCTCGAATCCGAGGAACAGCTGCTTGCCGTGGGCGTGCGAGGTGGCCAGCCTGGCTCCGTCGATCAACTTGGCCGCGGACGCGAAGCGGCCCTGCGGGGAGGAGACGGCCAGGACCTGTCCACCAAAGACGTCGTCGAATTGGCGGGCAAGGCGGTGTACCGAGTGGCCTTCGGGCATGGTGCCGGCGACCCCGGCTAGGCCACGACCTCCCCAGTGGTCTCGTAGGTGGCGATCTTGGAAATGCGGCGGATGTGGCGCTCGACGTTGGAGAACGGCTCGGCCAGGAACGCCTCGATGATGCCGGTGGCCTCCTCCAGCGAATGCTGGCGGCCACCCACGGCAACGACGTTGGCGTCGTTGTGCTCGCGGGCCAGGCGAGCGGTGTCCAGGTTCCAGGCCAGGGCTGCACGGATGCCGACGACCTTGTTGGCGGCGATCTGTTCGCCGTTGCCCGATCCGCCCAGCACGATGCCCAGCGAGTCCAGCCCGGCGGCGCGGTCGGCGACCACGGCCAGGGCCGCGTTGATGCAGAACGAGGGGTAGTCGTCCTCGGCGTCGTAGGCGGTGGGCCCGTGGTCGACCATCTCGTAGCCCTTGGCGGTGAGGTGGGCGATCAGGTGGGCGCTGAGCTCGAGGCCTGCGTGGTCGGTGGCGATGTGAACGCGCATGTGATGTGTCCTTAGGCGGTGGTGAAGGAGGGATGCAGGAACCAGCCTAGCGGCGGGTCCGGCCGGGGGCTAAGTTGATGACCCGGATTGGTGCCGCCTGGCGGCCAGCGACTCGAGCAGTCCGGCCATGGACTCGGCATCGGCCATGGTGGTCACCGAGTAGATGCGCGCTCCCCCGCGCGGGCGGTGCACGATCACGCCCGGGCCGGCCCCCACGATGAAGGCGACGCCCGCGCCGCTGACCCGCAGGCCCCAGCCGCCGAATTCGGCCGGGGTGATCTCGCGCGCCTCGGCGTGCTCGATGTCGGCGGGCCTGACGTGCAGCAGTTTGAGGAACCCGCCGCCGTAGACGCGGATCCCCGCATCGTCGGCCACCACCTTTCCGGCCAGGCAGGTCGCACCGGCCCCCAGCACGATGGCCAGGCCGGGTACCATCGCCCAGAACACGACGAGGTCCTCCCTACCGGCGGTGATTCCAAATACGGCCATGGCCACGGCCAGGACCGCTATCAGGGCCAGCATCCAGACCGGGCCGCACACCGTGGAAGCGACCACGGTGCCGGGGGCAAACGCCTGTGCGGCCGAGGCCGTGGCCGGCGATGCCGGGTGCGGCGCAGGGACCCGGGGCGGCAGGGCAGCACGGACCAGCAGCGCGGATCCGACGCCCCACAAGAGGCCAAGCACGATGCCGGCAACCAGCACCGTGCCGTCCATCCGGGCGTCCAGTGCCGCGGGTTTGTCCAGCTGGCCGACCAGACCGGAGAGGAACATCCCTCCGCTGCCGACCACCAGGCCATTGCCCAGGCCGGCCATCAGCGGGACGCCGCTGCGGCCCGCGGCCCCCGCGAAGCTGCCTGCCGCGACCGGCATGAGGATGCCCGGCAGCACAAGGGTGAAGGCTCCAACCAGCACGTGGGTCGCGAGGCTGCCGGTCCCGTCGGCCACCCCGGTTGCTCCCCAATGGGTTGCCAGCGGATCGGGCAGCCGCCCGCGCCACAGCAGCGAGCTGCCCAGGTGGGCCGCCAGCACGACGCCCAGGGTGGACAGCGCCAGCACCCAGAGCCGGGGCCTGCGGGCCGGGGCCGGCGGCGGGTTCGGTGATGCGATCATGGGTTCGGATTCCCCTTCGGTGGTGCGGATGCGGGTCTTTTTCGAGCATATCCAGTTCGCCGATCGGGTTTCATCCCTGCCGCGCGGTACCGGGCGTGCTAGATGAAGTGGGGCCCGTACCCGGCCAGGCGCAGCACGCCCGAGACCATCGAGCGGGCGGTCAGCGCGCTGGTGGCCGGGTTGGCGGGATCCGGGAAGTTCTCGATCCCGAAGCGGTAGTTCCCGCCGTCCCCGCGCACGGTGATCTCGTGGCGGGTCATGGCGGCGGCCGGGTCGGCGGTGATGTCCACTGCCACCAGGTCCAGGTCCCCGGCGGCCAGGCCCAGGGCGGCGGCCACGTTGATGTTGGAAGGGAAGTCCCGAACGGCATCGGCCACCGATCCGGAGAAGACCGGCGCCGCGGTTCCGGATTCGGCCGCCCTGGTGATCGCCGAGCGCAGGGCCCCGGGCAGCCCGGGATGCAGCAGCGCCTCGGGCAGCTTGCGGGTGTGCAGCTCGATGGCGTTGATGGTGCCGGCCGAAGCGCGGATGAGGTCCAGCCCCCCGATGGCGCCGGTGGAGTAGTGGCAGCGTCCGGGGCCGGCCTCCAGCGCGGCGCGCAGCTGTCCATCGGCCAACGCCCCCAGCGAGGCCACCAGCAGGTCGGTTCCCACGCCGGTGATCGCCGGCCCGTGGGCACGCACCGCGGCCGGGGAGGCGCACTCGATGACCAGATCGGCCCGGTCGATGGCGGTGGCCAGGTCGAGCACCGGCACCGGAGGCCCGGAGATGGGCCCGGCGGGGCCGGTGGTTCGTGACAAGCGTGCCGCCGGATCGGGGCCGGCCAGGGACGCGCGGTCCAGCACCCCGAGCATCCGCACCGCGCCGTCGTGTGCTCCAAGCATCCGGTGGACCGCCTGCCCGATCGCGCCGTATCCCAGCAGCACCACATCAATTCCCATGCCATCCATCCAACCAGTATCCGCGTGCACTTGCGGGAGGCCGGGGTGGTGGTGAGAGAATGGACACACTGTTCAAGGCTTGTTTCACACTCTGAAGGTGTTGCTGCATGCCGTGCCGCATCGCCCGGCGCCGTTTCGGGCCAGGTGCAGCCCCCAGATTTAAGCTCGGCAACCATCGAAAGGCACGTCTGACCATGCCAGGAATGAACCTCACCCGCGAAGAAGCCCGCATCCGCGCGGAACTGCTCCACGTGCACTCCTACGACGTCGAGCTGGACCTCACCGGCTCCGACACCGTCTTCTCCTCGCGCACCACCGTGCGCTTTTCCGCCTCCGCGGGCTCCGCCACCTTCATCGACGCTGTCACCTCGGCCGTGCGTTCGGTGAACCTCAACGGCACCGCACTGGACCCCGCCGCGGTGTCCGACGGCGTGCGCATCGCCCTGGAGGACCTGGCGGAAGAAAACACCCTGGTCATCGACGCCGACGCGCTGTACATGAACACCGGCGAGGGACTGCACCGCTTCGTGGACCCGGTGGACAACGAGGTCTACCTCTACTCGCAGTTCGAGGTGCCCGATTCCCGCCGCATGTTCGCGGTCTTCGAGCAGCCGGACCTGAAGGCGACCTTCGCCTTCACGATCACCGCCCCGGAGCACTGGGACGTCATCTCCAACGCCCCCACCCCGGTTCCGGCGTCGGCCCACCAGGGCGCCAAGACCTGGGCCTTTGCCCCCACCGCCCGCATCTCCTCCTACATCACCGCGCTCGTCGCCGGTCCCTACAAGTCCGTGCGCTCGGAGTTGAGAAGCAGCGACGGACGGGTCATCCCGCTGGGCGTCTTCGCCCGCGCCTCGCTCATGGAGCACCTGGACGCGGAGAACATCTTCACCCTCACCCGCCAGGGATTCGAGTTCTTCGAGGAACAGTTCGGCACGCCCTACCCATTTGAGAAGTACGACCAACTCTTCGTGCCCGAGTTCAATGCCGGCGCCATGGAGAATGCCGGGGCCGTCACGTTCCTGGAGTCCTATGTCTTCCGCTCCCGCCCCACCGACGCAATGGTCGAGCGCCGCGCCATCACGATCCTGCACGAGCTTGCCCACATGTGGTTCGGGGACCTGGTCACCATGCGCTGGTGGAACGATTTGTGGCTCAACGAGTCCTTCGCCGAGTTCATGTCCACGCTCGCCGCAGTGCAGAACACCGAATTCACCTCCTCGTGGACCACCTTCAACATCCTGGAGAAGAACTGGGCCTACCGCCAGGACCAGCTGCCCTCCACGCACCCGATCAAGGCCGAGATCAACGACCTCGAGGACGTGCTGGTGAACTTCGACGGCATCACCTACGCCAAGGGTGCTTCCGTGCTGCGCCAGCTGGTCGCCTGGGTCGGCCAGGAGCAGTTCATGGCCGGGGTGCGCGAGTACTTCGCCAAGCACGCGTGGAAAAACACCGAGCTGCCGGACTTGATGCGCGAGCTGGAGGCCGCCTCCGGCCGCGACCTGGGGCAGTGGTCCCGGCTCTGGCTGGAAACCGCCGGGGTGAACACGCTGCGCGCGCACCTCGACACCGACGGCGCCGGAACCATCACCGCCTTCGACATCGTGCAAACCGCGGTCGATGAGCACCCGGTGTTCCGCCCGCACCGCCTGGCCGTGGGCTTCTACGACCTGGACGAATCCGGTGCGCTGGTGCGCGTGCACCGCGAGGAACTCGACGTCGCCGGCCCCTGCACCGCGGTGCCGGCGCTGGTGGGGCGCAAGCGCCCCGCGCTGGTGCTGGTCAACGACGACGACTTGGCCTACACGAAGATCCGCCTGGACCCGGTATCGCTGGCCACCGCGACCGAGCACCTGAAGGACTTCGCCGACTCGCTGCCGCGCACCCTGGTCTGGTCGGCGGCCTGGGATGCGGTGCGCGACGCCGAGACCGGCGCCCGCAGCTACATCGAGCTGGTGCTCAAGAACATCGGGCACGAATCCGACTCCACCGTGATCATGGTGCTGCTGCGCCAGCTGAACACGGCCCTGGACTTCTACGTGGCCCGCGAACACGCCCCTGCCGCCCGGTTGGCGGCCGCGGAGAAGCTCTGGGAGCTGGCCCGGGAGGCGGGTGCCGGATCGGATGCGCAGCTGCAGTTCACCGGCGCCTTCGCCAACCTGGCGCACACCGAGTCCCAGCTCGACGCCGTCGCCGCCCTGCTCTCGGGGGACGGAGTGCTCGAGGGGCTGGCGGTGGACGCGGACCTGCGCTGGGACCTGGTGGTCTCGCTGGCCGCCGGGGGCCGCGCCGACGTGCCGGCCATCGAGGCCGAGCTGGCGCGTGACGCCACCTCCACCGGGCAGCTGGCCGCCCAGACCGCGCGGGCCGCGATTCCCACGCCCGACGCCAAGCGGGCCGCCTGGGATGCGGTCATCGCCGGGAAGCTGTCCAACCTGGAACAGCGCGCGGCCATCGCGGGCTTCAACCGCGTGCACGACGCGTCGCTGATTTCCGCCTACGCGGACGAGTACTTCGACACCGCCCGGGCCGTGTGGGAGTCCAAGAGCTACGAGATCGCCCAGCAGATCGTCACCGGGTTCTACCCGGCGGCGCAGACCAGCCAGGCCACGCTGGCTTCAACCGATGCGTTCCTGGCCGAGTTGGGCGAGGATTCCCCGGCCTTGCACCGGCTGGTCATCGAGTCCCGCGAGTCGGTGGTCCGCGCCCTTGCCGCGCAGTCGGCCGACGCGCACGGATCCGGCGCCTAGCCGGCCCGCCCAACCGGTGGTGCCGGCGTGCGCCGGCACCACCGGTTGGGCGAGAATGGGAGCATGAACCTGGCACTGCACGAATATCGCGTTGACATCTCCTGGACCGGCAACCGCGGCGAAGGAACCTCCGGCTACCGCAGCTACGGACGCGACCACGTGATCCGCGCCGCCGGCCTGCCCGATCTTCCCGGCACCGCCGACCCGACGTTCCACGGGGACAAGGACCGCTGGAACCCCGAGCAGCTGCTGCTGGCCGCGCTGTCCCAGTGCCACATGCTCTCCTACCTGCACGTGGCGGTCCAGCACGGCCTGGTCGTCACCGGCTACACCGATGCCGCCTCCGGGGTGCTGCGGCTGAACCGCGACGGCAGCGGGGAATTCCTCGAGGCGAACCTCGCCCCGCGCGTGGCATTGCGCGACGAGTCGCAGCGGGCACTGGCCGATTCCCTGCACACGGCGGCCAATGCCGTGTGCTTCATCGCCCGCAGCGTGAACTTCCCGGTGCACCACGCCCCGGCGGCCCCGGGCGCCTGAACCGTGGACACCGGCACCCCGGCGGTTGACCTGCTGACCGCGATGCTGCTGCCGCTGGCCGATGCCGGCCGGGCAGCGAGCGCGCAGGCCTACATGAAAACCACGCAGCCGTTCCTGGGCGTTCCGGTCCCCGTGCTCCGGCGCACCACCCGCGAGCTGGTCCGCAGGCTCGGCGCCACCGGCGTGCCGGAGCGGCTGGAGCTGGCCACGGGAATCTGGTCGCAGGCCACGCACCGAGAGCACTGGTACGCCGCCCAGGAGATCTGCGCGGCGGCCGCCTGCCGCGGCCGCATGGAGTTCCTGCCGCTGTATGAGCGCATGATCGTTGAGGGCGCCTGGTGGGACATCGTCGATGGATGCTCCCGGCCCCTTGGGCAGCTGCTGCTCGCCCACCCGGAACCCCTCGCTGCAATGATGCGCCGCTGGAGCACGGATCCGAACATGTGGAAACGGCGCCAGTCGATGATCTGCCAGCTGCACCTGGGTGCGGACACCGACACCGCGCTGCTCGAGGAGGCGCTCTGCGCCAATCTGGGCGACGGGGAGTTCTTCATCCGCAAGGCCATGGGCTGGGCGCTGCGGCAATACGCCAAGACCGATCCCGAGTGGGTGCGTGCCTGGGTGGCGGCGCACCGGGAGCACATGAGCCCGCTGTCGTTACGCGAGGCGCTCAGGCACCTTGGCCAGGCGGTGTAGGCCCGTGGGCCCGGGGCCGTCATCTCACGCCCTGCGCGAAAGCTGCCCGTCCGCCGCGGGGCCCGCGGGATAATGGGAAAAAGGGTCCCGGGCCGCAGCCGGGAACTGAAAGGACACCGAACCGTGAACGAGAACCGCCCCGCCCCCGATCCCGCCCCCGAGCCGGCACTGCTGCCGGTGCCCACCCGCTTCGGCGAGGGCATCGGGCAATTGCGCCCCTTCGGGGAGGAACCGGGCCAATTGCGCCCGGTCGGTGCCTCGCTGAGCAACGCCCTGCCCGAGGGCAAGCTCTCCCCCAACGACGACCACGACCCGGCCGCCTACGAGGGCACGTTCTACGCGCAGGTCGGCGGGCGGGAGACCTTCGCCAAGCTGGCCGAGGCCTTCTACGACTCGGTCGGGCAGGACCTGGAATTCCGTGCCATGTACCCGGAGACGGACCTGCGCCCGGCCACCATGCGCCTGCAGTTGTTCCTGGAACAGTACTGGGGCGGACCCAAGACCTACTCCGAACGCCGCGGGCACCCCCGCCTGCGCATGCGCCACGTCCCGTACACGATCAATTCGCACAACCGCGATACCTGGCTCAAGCACATGCGCATCGCCGTGGACTCGCTGGAACTGCCGCCGCTGCAGGAGGCAACCCTCTGGGACTACTTCGACCGGGCCGCCCACTCGCTGATGAACGCGCCCGACCAGTAACCGCTCCGGGGAAAGAACCCCGCGGGATCCGGGCCGCTAGCCCAGGATGCCGCCTTGGCGTGCCACCACGTTCCCTCCGGTGCTGCCCAACCGCAGCCAGGCGCCGGAGGAAAACAGCGTGGAACCCTCCCCCTCGCGCAGGAACCCCAGCGCCCGGGCACCGAAGGCCATGGCCAGCGGCATCGCCGCCTCGACCCCTTCGACGGGCGAGGACCAGATCCTGGCACGCACGGTCTTGAGCACCGGGCGCCCGGCGTTTTCGGGCAGGGCCTGGGCCACCACGCCCATGCCGCGCACCGCCTCGGCGACCAGCATGTCGTCGGCCAGGGTGGCCACCGCGTCCCAGCCGCCGCGCGGGACATGCTGGCCCGCCCACGACGCGTTGACCTCTGCCGGGGGAACCGAAAGCTCTAGGGACGTGGTCCCCATCCGGGCCAGCCGCTCGGTCAGCGCGGAGATCGCATAGACGCCCTGCGCCTTTGCCGGGACCGAGAGCCGCACGGCGCGCATCCCCAGCACCGTGGGAACCGAATCGCCCAGGAGCTCCGGGTAGAGCACCGGGACATACAGGGCCAGGGCATTGCCGGCCGCCTGCATCATCACCGCACCGTCCTCGATCGAACGCGCGCGGGAAAGGAACGTGGCCAGGTCCGCAACGGTTTCCTGGTCCTCGAGTACTACGAATTCACTTGCCATGCCTTCATACTTCCATGTCCGGGGCGTGCCGGCCCATTGCAGCGGTCCTTCGGAGACACACAAGACACTGAGGCGCGGGGCGGCGTCGGGTGCGAATACGGCGAACGGCTCACCGGGGCGATAGTGTCTTACCAGATCCATTTTTCTCCCCTCCAAGGAGCAGACACGTGAGTACCCAAGACACCACGACCCCGAAGCTGATCGACCTGCTGGACCTCTCCGGCGATCCCGAGGCCCGCACCGACGAGGACATCTTCGTCGGCCACACCCCGCCCCAGGCCCGGAACCGCGTCTTTGGCGGCCAGGTGCTCGGCCAGGCGGTGATGGCCGCCTCCAAGACCATCGCGGAGGAGCGGCCGATCCATTCGATGCACGGCTACTTCCTGCGCGCCGGGGACGCGAGCCTGCCGATCACCTTCGGGGTGCAGCGGCTGCGCGACGGGCGCTCATTTTCCGCCCGGCGGGTCCACGCCTACCAGAACGGCGTGCCGATCCTCTCGATGATCGCGTCCTTCCAGGCACACGCCGAGGGCCTCGACCACCAGGACACCATGCCCGAGGGCGTCCCGGATCCCGAGTCTCTGCCCACCACCGCAGAGCTGATTGGCGACCTGGACCACCCGGTGGCCAAGGAATACGCCTTCGACAGGCCCTTCGACATCCGATACATCAGCGAGCCGCTCTTCCTCAAGGGCCCCGCGGACCGTCCGGCGACCAACGCGGTGTGGATGAAGACCAACTCCGCCATGCCCGATGACGACGCCATGCACCGTGCCGCGCTGGCGTATGCCAGCGACTACACGCTGCTGGAGCCGGTGCTGCGCCGCCACGGTCTGACCTGGATCACCCCCGGCATGTCCGTGGCCAGCCTCGACCACGCGATGTGGTGGCACCGTCCGTTCCGCGTCGATGAGTGGCTGCTCTACGTCCAGGAGTCCCCCAGCGCTTCCGGTGCCCGGGGGCTCGCGACCGGGCGGATCTTCAACCGAGCCGGAGAGCTGGTGGCCACCGTCGCCCAGGAAGGCATGATCCGCCTGCCCCGGGACGAAGACTAGTCCCTGGGGGCGGCCCCGCGCACTGCCGGCCAAGAACAACAAAGGCCCGGATCCCGTCGGAATTTCTTCCAGCGGAATCCGGGCCTTTGTCGTGGACCGAACCGAGGCGCCCGAAAGGCGCGCCGGCTGCTAGTCGCGGGTCAGGCGGCGGTGGGTGACGCGGTGCGGCTTGGCAGCCTCCGGGCCCATGCGTTCGACCTTGTTGGCCTCGTAGGAATCGAAGTTGCCCTCGAACCAGTACCAGTTCGACGGATCCTCATCGGTGCCCTCATAGGCCAGGATGTGGGTGGCAACCCGGTCGAGGAACCAACGGTCGTGCGATACCACCACGGCGCAACCCGGGAATTCGAGCAGCGCGTTTTCCAGCGACGAGAGGGTTTCGACGTCGAGGTCGTTGGTCGGCTCATCAAGGAGCAGCAGGTTGCCGCCCTGTTTGAGGGTCAGAGCCAGGTTCAGGCGGTTGCGCTCACCACCGGAGAGCACGCCTGCCTTCTTCTGCTGGTCCGGGCCCTTGAAGCCGAATGCCGAAACATAGGCGCGTGTGGGAACCTCGACCTGGCCGACGTACATGTAGTCGTTCCCCTCGGAAACAACTTCCCACAGCGACTTTTCCGGGTCGATGCCGCCACGGTTCTGGTCGACGTAGGAGATCTTGACCGAGTCGCCGATCTTCAGCTCGCCGCCGTCGATCGGCTCCATGCCGACGATGGTCTTGAACAAGGTGGACTTGCCCACGCCGTTCGGGCCGATGACGCCGACGATGCCGTTGCGCGGCAGGGTGAAGGACAGGTTGTCGATCAACACCCGATCGCCGTAGCCCTTCTTCAGGTCCTTGGCCTCGATGACCAGGGAGCCAAGTCGCGGCCCTGCCGGGATCTGGATTTCCTCGAAGTCCAGCTTGCGGGTGCGCTCCGCTTCGGACGCCATTTCCTCGTAGCGTGCCAAACGGGCCTTGGACTTGGTCTGGCGGCCCTTGGCGTTGGAACGAACCCATTCGAGTTCTTCGGTCAGGCGCTTGGCAAGCTTCTGGTCCTTCTTGCCCTGGACTTCGAGGCGTTCGCGCTTCTTGTCCAGGTACGTGGAGTAGTTTCCCTCGTATGGGATCAGGCGCCCGCGGTCGACCTCGGCAATCCACTGGGCCACGTGGTCCAGGAAGTACCTATCGTGGGTCACCGCAAGGACTGCACCGTGGTAGGCCTGCAGGTGCTGTTCGAGCCATGACACGGACTCGGCGTCCAAGTGGTTGGTGGGCTCATCAAGGAGCAGCAGGTCAGGCTTCTGCAAGAGAAGCTTGCACAACGCCACGCGGCGGCGCTCGCCACCGGAGAGATGTGAAACCGGGGAGTCGCCCGGTGGGCACTGCAGTGCATCCATGGCCTGTTCGAGCTGGGAGTCGATGTCCCACGCGTCGGCCGTGTCGATGGCTTCCTGCAGGTGTCCCATTTCCTCGAGCAGCACATCGAAATCCGCGCCGTCCTGGGCCATCTCTTCGGAGATCTCGTTGAATCGGGTGATCTTTTCATAGATTTCCCCGACGCCTTCCTGGACGTTGCCCAGAACGGTCTTTTCTTCGTTCAGCGGCGGTTCCTGCAACAGGATTCCAACGCTGTATCCCGGGCTGAGGCGTGCCTCGCCGTTGGAGGGTATGTCCAACCCCGCCATGATCTTCAGGATCGTGGACTTGCCGGCACCGTTCGGTCCAACCACGCCAATTTTTGCGCCTGGATAGAACGACATGCTGACATCGTCGAGAATGACTTTGTCGCCAACGGCCTTGCGAGCCTTGGTCATCGTGTAAATGAATTCCGCCATGCCCTCAAGGCTAGTGCCTTGGGCTGACTTCCTCACAATTTCCGCGGCCGGTTTCCCCCCAGCCGGCATGTTCCTGCACACATTGGGCGGCCACGGCATCCGATGCCGTGGCCGCCCACACATTCCCGGCCCGTTTGCCGCCCGGGGCCCTCAGGCCGCCTCGGTGTCGGTCTCGGGTTCGGCGTCCGGCCAGCCGGTCACCGGGAACCCGTCGTTGGACCCCTCGCGCCCGTGGACCGATTCGCCGGCACGGGTGCGCCGCGACCCATTGTCCTCGCCCCCGGCTCCCCGAACCCGTTCGAAGCGGCTGACCCCGAAACGGACGTCGTGGCCCAGCGCCATGGCCTCGATGTCCACGCTGAAGCCGCGCGCCCCGTCCTTCCGGTCGTACTCGCGGACCTGCATCTTGCCGTAGACCACCACGTGGTCGCCCATGTGGATGCTGGCCAGCAGGTTGGTGGCCATGGCCCTGAAGCAGGAGACGGTGTACCAGTTGCTGTGGACGTCTGCCCACTGCCCAGTATCGGGGTCCTGCCGCCGCTCGTTGCTGACCAGGCGGAATTTTGCGATGAGCGTGCCGCTGCCTTCACCGCTCTGGCGGGGTTCGGTTCCCACCACACCGCGCAACGTAATGTGGTCCGTCATGGTGCACTCCAATGCTCGGAAGTCGGCAGGCATTTCCCGCCTCGTCCACCCAGTGTGGCGCTGCGGGAGAAGTGAGATGCCCGCCCGGTTCCCGGTTGTGGAGAAGCCCTGGCGCCGAAAACTAGCCTGCCGCCGGTGGGTGTGTGGGGAACTGGCCGGCCCGGTTCCCGCTTGCGGGCGCCTCGTGGAACTGCTTGGTGGCGAGCAGCACGATGGCCAGCAACAGCGGGACGATCCACCCGGACCAGCCAAGGATCGTCGCGTTGACGGTGTTGATCGGGGCGCCGGCCGCGGCGAAGACCAAGGAGAAGCCTGCCGCGGCATTGAATGTGCCATGCGCCAGCGCGGCGGGCCACACCGAAGCGGAACGAAGGCGCAGCCACCCGAAGGCCGCTCCCACGAGGATGCACATGCCGATCATCATGAGCATCCCCAGCCAACCGGGTGCCAAGGGGTAGTTGTAGCCCAGCAGGACCAGTGGAGCATGCCAGGCACCCCAGATGATGCCCGACACGACAATCGCCTTCACCGGGCCGTAGGGCATGAGCTTGGGCAACAGCCAGCCGCGCCAACCGAGTTCTTCACCCAGGGCCGGAAGCAGGTTGATGAGCGCACCGATCAGCACATTGACGAACTGCAGTGCCACCAGCGTTTCGATAGGCAGGGGCAATTCGCCCTCGCCGGCTGTGGCCAGCATCGCCTTGAAGGCGGAGAAACCGGTGAAATCCGCGCGGTAGACCCCCAGCGCATCCCCGACGGGAAGTGCCACCAGGATCAGTGCCACCGGGACGATGAAAGCCAAGGCCAAGAACCTCAGCAGCCGGCCCGCGGGTTTCAATGGCCACAGCCCCAGCGAGCGAAGCTTGGCAGCGGGACGTTCGACGATGAAGACCATGGCGAGGGCCGCGACCGCGGGCGTGAACATCATTGCCAGGGCAACCACCCCGAACCTGGTGTCGAGCAATCCGTCGCCCTGCCACAGCGGCCATGCCACCAGCCACGCCAGCCCGCAGGAGATGGCCGTGAAGTACAGGATTGCTCGCAGGTTGCGGTCCACGTCCGATGACGCCTTCCTTCGTGGGCGGATTGGGCTCCGATGGCCCGATGACCCGTACGGGCACCCTTCAACCCTGCCATGCCAACCCGGACCCCGGCGTCATTCCTTGTGCGGATCTTCCCGGTGGCCCGGCAGCGACCTCCCCGCTTCGGGCCGCACCCCTGTCAGGTCTGAAGGCTATTGCGAAACTGACCCGGCTGCGTGAAGCTGAGGAAACCACGGCAAGCGCTTGCGACAGTGGGCAACGGCGATCAAGGATGGAACCATGGAAACCCGAGAACTGGCAACGGACGCGGGAGCGCGATCATGAATTCGGTTCGGGTTGTGCTGCGTGGCGGCCCTTTTGACGGCCGCGAGATGACGGTTTCGGATTGGCCGGACGACCTGATGGTTGAATCGATGCCGGAGGACTTGCATCTCGAAGCCAGGGTTCGCGCGCGATATCTGGCCAAGGCTACGGACGCTGTGGCCGAGGGGCCTCGCGAAATGGTGTGGGACGGCGCCCACCGGGTCGGTGGGATCCACCACGCCTGACAAATCCACATCCCCGAGCAGGGCACTGCTGCCATGGCGCATGGGCGTCGACGCCCGAACGGCATCGAACGTGGTGGCGTTAGATTCGTTGCGCCGCTGCCGTGGCAAAGACCATTGATCTGGCTGCCGCGCAAGCTGCCGGTCCAAGGGCGTCGTGCATGAGCGCTGCCCGCCCTTTCCGCCAAAACAGTGGATTTCAGGCACGAAAAAAGCGGCATCCGCTAGGAAAAACCTAGTGGGTGTCGCTTTTTTCGAGTGCCCCCGGCGCGATTCGAACGCGCGACCGACAGATTAGAAGGCTGTTGCTCTATCCACTGAGCTACGGAGGCGAGTGCACAAGAATCATAGCCCAAACCAGTAGTGGTCTCACATTTCACCCGGGGCGATACCGGGCAACCGGGGCGCGTTGGGCGATGAAAAACAATTACTCCGGACGTATGATGAAAGTATCAACCAGCGCATGTTTGAAGCGGTCGACACCCACCGCCAAGATCCACCGCTTTAGTGTCGAAAGGCTGCCGTTGCCCAGCAAATCCGAAGCACCCGTCGAAGCGGGGCGAAGGCCGAAGACCACGGCGTGGCGCAACTCCATCTTTGGCATCTTCTTCTTGTGCGGCTTCGCGTTTGCCACGTGGGTTGCCCGGCTTCCGGCCGTTCGGGTGCAGCTCGAGCTTTCCACCTCCGATGTCGGCATCCTGCTTTTCTCCCTGGCCATAGGCTCCATCGGAGGCTTGGCGTTCGCCCCCGGCATCCTGGCCAGGCTCGGCGTCCGTCGCGGAACCACGCTCGGCCTGCTCAGCATGGGCGCCTCGCTGGCGATCCTGGGCGGCATGACCGAGGTGCTCGGGAGCACCGTGGGCGCAATGGCGATCCTGGTCTTCTACGGTTTTGTCTTCAGCGCGACCGACGTCATGATGAATGTCGACGGCGCCGCGGTCGAACGTTCCCTGGGCAAGACCGTCCTGCCGATGATGCACGCCTTTTTTAGTTTCGGGACCATCATCGGCGCAGTCCTGGGTGCGGGAGCCTCCCGCCTGGACATCGACGTGATGTGGAACTTCGCGGTCGCCGGTGTCCTGGTCATGGGCCTTGGCCTCTACTTCGTCCGCAATGTCTCGGGCATTGAACCGCCGCCGGACCAGGGCTCCGCCACAGGTCCTTCCGCCGCCGCCTGGTGGCAACGCCTCAGGGCACTGTTCCGCGACGGACACCTGATGCTGATCGGCCTGATGGTCGCCGGGTTGGCCTTTGCCGAGGGCACGGCCAACGACTGGCTCACCATTGCCTCGGTGGACGACCACGGATTCACCGAAGCCACCGGAGCCCTGGTCTTCGGCGCATTCGTCGCGGCCATGACTGCGGGACGAATTTTCGGCGGCCCGCTCATTGACCGGCTCGGGCACAAGCGGGTCCTGGTGTCCATGGGGATCCTTGGCCTGGCCGGCATCGTCCTGTTCATCCTGGCCCCGGCCCCCTGGGCGGTCTTCACCGGGGCTTTGCTGTGGGGCCTGGGCGGATCACTCGGGTTCCCCGTGGGAATGAGCGTTGCGGCGGCGCACCCCACCGACGGGCCCCGACGTGTGGGCATCGTGGCCGTGTTCGGCTATTCCTCGATGCTGATCGGGCCGCCGGTCTTGGGGTTCCTTGGCGAACATTTCGGGGTGCTCAGGGCGTTCATCCTGGTCGCCGTCGTTCTGCTGCTGACGCTGTTGATCACACCGAAGGCCACGAACGTTCCGGGACCGCATCCGGCCCTGGAACGGATCGACTAGTGTCCGAAGCGCATGGGGTCCAAGCGTTCTCCCGCCGCGCCGTCCAATTCGTCGATGGCCAGTACCTCCTCTGCTGAGAGATTGAACGAAAAGACGTTGAGGTTCTCGGCCATCCGGTCCGGGTTTGTCGTCTTGGGAATGGGAACGGCTCCGCGTTCGATCTGCCAGCGAAGCACCGCCTGGGCCGGGGTGACCCTGTGGGCAGCGGCAACGGCCAGCACCGGCGCGGCTTCCAACAGGTCGTTTTCCCCGCGGCCCAGCGGCGCCCATGCTTCGGTGACTATCCCGTGCCCGGCATGGAATGCCAGCCGGTCGTCGTCGAGCCAAAACGGGGAGTGCTGGATCTGGTTGACGTCCGGGACCACGCCGGTGGCGTCGATCAGTTCCTGCAACTGCGGAACCGTGAAGTTCGAGGTGCCGATGGCCCGCACGCGCCCGCGCTTGAGCAGTTTCACCAGGCCCTCCCAGGCCTGCACGTAGTTGCCTTCGTTCGGGTTCGGCCAGTGGATCAGGAACATGTCGAGGTATTCCAGCCCCAGGCGCTTGCAGCTGTTCTCCCAGGCGTCCATGACTCCCTGTACCGAATGCCATTGCACATTGAACTTTGAGGTGATGAACAGTTCCTCGCGCGGAACCGACGTCGAGCCGAGGCCTTCCCCGATTCCTTCCTCATTGCCATAGTTCTCCGCGGTGTCGATGAGCCGGTATCCGGCCTCCAATGCGTGGGCCACTGCTGCTCCGGCCTGGATGTCATCCAGCGGCCACGTTCCAAGGCCAATGGATGGCATGAAGGCGCCATTGTTGAGTTCACGTAACGGGACCGATGCGTAGTTGTCTGACATTTGGCCATGCTATGGCACAGGAGGGATTACCGATAGGGGCCGGCGGGGCGCCGGTGCCTAGATCGGCAGCCGGCCGCCGGACTTGAGGTTCTTCATGACGATGGTGCTGGTCAGCTTTTCGACACCGGGCAGAACCACGAGCACGTCGTCGTAAAAGCGCTGGTAGGCGGGAAGGTCCGCTGCCATCACCCGCAGCAAGAAGTCCGGTTCGCCAAAGAGCCGCTGGGCATCGATGATCTGCCCGATCCTGCCGACTTCCTGCTCGAAGTCCTTCATGGTCGAGCGGTCCCTGAGTGTCACAAACACCAGGGCCTCGAATCCGAGGCCGACCTTCACCGGGTCCACGTCGACCCGGTAGCCACGAATGACGCCGCTGTTTTCCAGTTCGCGCAGCCTCCGGTGGCAGGGGGCAACGGTGAGTCCGACATCCTCCGCCAGTGCGGTGGCGGTCATGCGCCCGTCATCCTGCAATCGGCGCAGGATCGCTCGGTCTATTCCGTCCATGTGGCAGCCCCCATTCCTGTTATTTCGGCAAGTCAAAAGTGGCACGCAATATTCTTGCGCTTCAACAAGTATATCAATCACATTCTCGCCCTAATATGCAAGGAAGCGTGAGAACACGCAAGCACATTTCCCCGTTTTCTTCCTAAACTTGCCGGTACATCCACAGCGGGAAAGAGATCGATCATGGACATGCAAACCATTCTTGGCTTCCTCGGAGTGTCATTTGCCCTGGCCATGACACCCGGCGCCGACTGGGCCTACGCGATTTCCGCTGGCCTCGGCCGCCACAAGGTCTCTTCTGCCGTGGCGGGGCTATGCAGCGGTTACCTCTTCCACACCATCTTGATAGTCGCCGGGATGGCGGCACTGGTTGCCAGCAATCCGCGACTGCTGTCCTGGATCACGCTGGCCGGTGCCACCTACCTGCTCTGGCTAGGCGTCAGCACGGCAAGGTCGTGGCGCGGGGCCGGATTCAAGGCAGAGGCCGGCATGCCCCGGAAGACAGAGGGCGCCGCCGTGGCCGAATCGGCCCGGGCCGGTTCAAACGGCGGGTCGGACACCCTGGTTCGCACGGCCGTCGAAACCACAGCATCCCGGTCGGCCCGTGAGCGCTTCTTCGGGCCGGCATTCTTCCGCGGCCTGGGAACCAGCGGATCCAACCCCAAGGCGTTGCTGCTCTACCTGGCCCTGATCCCCCAGTTCATCCATGCGGAGGCCGCCTTCTCGGTTCCGGCGCAGACCGCCTTGCTGGGGCTGAGCCACATGGTGCTCTCGATCTTCGTCTACACGGGCGTGGCCCTGGGTGCCCGGGCATTGCTGCGCCAGCGTCCGACCGCTGCCCGCTTCATCACCCTGTTCAGCGGGTTGGTCATGATCGTCCTGGGGCTGCTGCTGGTTGCCGAACAAGCACCGATGCTGCTCTCTTCCATCCAGATGCTGATGGCCCTCTTCGTCAGCTGACACACCCGGCGGCGCACGCAGGATCGATCGATTGGTGAAACCCGGTTAGGGTTCAAGGGAAGACTGCAACCGACGAACGGCAATACGCATGCGAAAGTTACTGTCCATCCTGGCCCTGGGTGCCTTGCTGCTGGTCGGCGGTGCCCCGGCGGCACTTGCCGCACAGGCAACGGATATCGTCATCGAAGACACCGCCGGAACACTGGATCTGAACACGCTGGTCCCGGCCATCAAGAAGATCTCGTTCAATGAGCCGACCAAGGTCGCCATCTACACGCGGGACGGCGAGTACCACGACAACCTCAATGAGGAAGTGCTGCGCTTCGCACGCCAGAAGCACCCTGAATGGTTGAGCGCGGATGGGCAAAAGTGGGCAGATTCGTTGTTCGTCTTTGCGCTGGATCCCACCGGCAGGCAGGTGGGCACGTATTTCGGTGAAGACCGGAAGGTCTCCCCCGTCCAGCGCGATGACATCCAAAGCGCCACCAGGGACCTCTACCGGGAGGCCCAGTGGACCGACGGGACCATCGCCGGCGTCGAGCGTGCCGCGCAATTGATGAACCGCCCCTGGTACAAATCCCCCAAGCTCTATGCCTGGAGCGCCGGCATCCTGGCGGTCGGCGGCATCAGCGTCGGCAGTGCCCTGTACGTGCGCAGAACCTACCGGAACCGCTCCCTGAAGGCCCTTGAAATCGGCAACGCCAGCTACTCGAACGTCAGCTTGGACCTCGAAGCGACCGAGTTGAACGCCAAGACGATCAACGACGGCTCGCGCTACGGCAGCCTGGTGCTGGAAAAATACCGCGGATTCATGGTCGCCTACAACGAACTCGCCGCGCAAGGCAACCAGGCCAACGACATGGACCCGAAGTCGCACACACGCAAGGAAACCGCGTTGTTCATGGAGAAGTACGCGGCCAAGGCCACCGACCTGGATCGCCTGGACGACGTGATCGCCGATACGAACATGCTCTTGAACATGGGCTCGGGCTGGGCCGCTGCGTGGGAACGCCAGCTCGCCCCGTTGCGTGAGGACCTGGCCGAGATCGATTCGCTGGTCATCGGCAAGCATGCCGCACCCGAGGCGCCGTCCGCCACGAGCTTGAGCCGCTTCAAGGCCATGACGACCGCCGAAATCGAAAAGTGGGGTTCCGCCCTGCAATCCAGGCAAATCAGCCCCGAGGAAGCACTGGACAAGATCGCCGAAGTCCGCGAGCAGCTCACCGGAATGCTCAAGGAGTACTCCGAGGCGGTGATCGCGAAGTTTGCGAAGGACCAGGAAGAAGAGAAGCTGATGCGTGCGGCCATGCGCACCCCCGAGGCCCGCGGCTCCAGCTATTCCTCGAACCACAGCATCCTGGGCACCGTGTACCCGGCCAACAGGTTCTGGTCGGTCGTGGGGTTCAGCGCCGGCTACCACTCCGGGATTTCCCGCGTGCAGGAAAGCCGCAGCGCCAGCTCGTCCTCGGGCGGCAGCACCGGATACGGTTCCAGCGGCGGCAGTTTCTCCGGTTCCGGTTCCTCGTCGCGTTTCTGATCCGCCACGTCTCCGATGCGCCGCGCGGTCCGGCTGAGGCAAGGGAAAAGGGCGGGTATCGATTCGGTTCAATGACCGATCCGATACCCGCCCCATCGTGTTTTTCGGGTTTTGTTACTTGCCCGGGACGACCAGCGTCGCGGCACCCTTGCGGGCCGCCTCGAAACGCGCCGAGACATCGGCCCAGTTCACGATGTTCCAGAACGCCTTCACGTAGTCGGCCTTCACATTCACGTAATCCAGATAGAACGCATGCTCCCACATGTCCAACATCAACAACGGGGTCGTCGCCACCGGCACATTGCCCTGCTGGTCGTAAAGCTGCTCGATGACCAGCTGCGAACCCAGGCCCTCAAAGCCCAGCAACGCCCAACCCGAACCCTGCAGGCTCATCGCCGCGGCCGTGAAGTGCGCACGGAACGCGTCAAACGAACCGAACGCGTCGTCGATCGCCGCAGCCAGCTCCCCCTCGGGCTTGTCCCCGCCCTCCGGCGAAAGGTTGTTCCAGAAGATCGAGTGGTTCGTGTGCCCGCCCAGGTGGAACGCCAGGTCCTTGGACAGCTTCGGGATGTTCCCGAACTCGCCCTTCGCCCGCGCCTCGGCCAACTGCTCCAGGGCGGTGTTCGCCCCGGCCACATAGGCCGCATGGTGCTTGGAGTGGTGCAGCTCCATGATCCGCGCCGAGATGTTCGGCTCCAGGGCCGCGTAATCGTACTGCAGCTCGGGCAAGGTATAAATAGCCAAAATGACTCCTCATTCTCGTGTTTCAGGGGGATCCGGTGCCCGGTTTTCCGGGGGCCGGTCAAGCGGTGAGGCGTGAGTGCTCACCGATGCTGTGGTAGCCGCGCCGGTGGTAGACCAGCGGCGTCGCCATGGAGTGACCGCCCATGACCTCGAGGACCGAGGCCACGACCACGGTTGCGGGGCCGGCGGGAACCCGCGATTCGATCTCACAGCG
Organism: Arthrobacter sp. AQ5-05; assembly: GCF_003287975.1. Taxonomy (GTDB): domain Bacteria; phylum Actinomycetota; class Actinomycetes; order Actinomycetales; family Micrococcaceae; genus Paeniglutamicibacter. The sequence continues at coordinate 427,538 of NZ_QMKQ01000001.1, read as the reverse complement.
CATGGCCACACCGAGGCCGTGGATCAGCGGCTCGCCGGTGGAAAGGTATTCCCACCCCGCCAACTTCGCGAAACGGTCCTCCCCGGACCCGGCGAACAAGGCAGCGACATCGGCGTTGCGGTCGGTGAGAAGGTGCACCACGATGGTGCCTGAGTCCAGGATGGCCTCGGCGGCACCGGAGCGGCGGGCGATGTTGAAGGCCAGGTAGGCGGGATCTGCCGAAACGGAGATCAGCGAAGACGCGGTGATGCCGACCGGTCCGCGGGATCCGGTCGCAGTCACGACGGCAACGCCGGCGGGATGGTTGCCGAAGGCGAGGCGAAACTGCTCCGCGACTGTGGCGGCCGGAAATTGGGTCTGCACGGCGGGTGGGGGTTCCTCTCATCTTGGGCCCCGCGGCGGTGCCGCGGGCTGCCCTCTACTCCCCACGGTAGAACCTCAACCTTGGTTGAGGTCAAATTTCATGTCCTCCCGGAACAACAGGGCCCCGCCGCGATCGTCGGCCAGCTTGTCGTTCGGGTTCACGAATCCGCATTCCGCCAGCGACAGGCAGCCGCAGCCGATGCAACCGCCCAGCCCGTCGCGCAACGACTGCAGCTGGTGGATCCGCTCCTGCAGGTCCTCGCGCCAGGCCGCGGAGACCGCCTGCCAGTCCTCCTTGCGCGGGGTCGCATCGGCCGGCAGCCCGGCAAAGAGTTCGGCGATGGAGCGCAGCGGGATGCCCGCGCGCTGGGCTGCGCGGATCACGGCCACGCGCCGCAGCACGCCGCGGTCGAACCTGCGCTGGTTCCCGGTGGTGCGCCAGGAGGAGATCAGCCCCTCCCGCTCGTAGTAGTGCAGGGCCGAGACCGCGACGCCGGAGCGGGCCGCCACCTGGCCCACGCTGAGGTCCTGCGCCGTGTTATCACCCGTGTCCATGTTTCCATTCTGCCTTCTTCGCGTCCTTGGCATGTCACGGAGCCCGGGATGGCATGATCATTTACAGGCGGCAGTCAATGAAAGGGCGCGTGCTCCATGAAACCCACCTTCCGGTCGGGGTTTGTCGTAACCTTGGGAGTTCTTGCCGCGCTCGGGGTGGGTGCTGCACTGATTTCCCTGACATACGTCCTGACGCTGGTTTTTGTGGCGTTGTTTGTGGCCTTGGGCCTGGACCCGGTGGTCAGGAAGCTTGAGAAAATGGGCCTGAGCCGCGTCAAGGCGCTGCTGTGCGTGGTCGCCGTCTTGTTGGTCCTTGCCGCCCTGGTGCTGGCCCTGGTGATCCCCCTGTTGGTCACCGAGGGCCGGAAGCTGCTGGTCGCGTTGCCCTCGAGCCTGGAAGGCGTCGAATCCCAGGTATGGTTCATCGAGCTCAACGGAACCCTCGGCGGGGCGCTGGCTCCCGGTGTCGACTGGCTGCAGCGCACCGTGGCCGACCCGGCGGTGTGGCTTGCGGTGGGCAACGGCGCCCTGAAGGCCGGCTTCGGGGTCGCCAACGGCGTCTTCGGGGTGCTCTTCGTGACCATGCTGACGATGTACTTCGTCATCGGCCTCGAGGCGCTCAAGAACGGCCTTTACGACCTGGTACCGGCATCCCGGCGCGAACGGGTGCGGGAGCTGGGTGAGGAGATTGCGGCGTCCGTCGGAAGCTACCTGAGCGGGATGGCGATCCTGGCAGCCATCAACGCGACGTTCACCTTCGTGCTGCTGACAGTGTTGAAGGTGCCCTTTGCCGCGGTGCTCGGCGTGCTGGCCCTGCCGATCACGATGATCCCGCTGGTGGGCTCGGTCATCAGCACCGCGATCGTCACGGTGGTCACGCTTTTCCACTCCCCGGGCACCGCACTCGTGGTGCTGGTCGTGATGCTCGCCTACATGCAGGTCGAGGCCTACGTGCTGACCCCGCGCGTGGTGGGCAAGGCCATCCGCATCCCCGCTTCCATGGTGCTGATCGGCGCGATGGCCGGCGGGACCTTGGCGGGGCTGCTGGGCGCGCTTGTCGCCTGCCCGACCTCCGCCGCGATCCTGTTGATCCTCAAGAAGGTCGTCGTCCCGGCCCAGGCCGAACGATGATCCGCCGGGAAGTGCGCGCATGAGCGAGCTTGACATCTGGGCATTGGCCCTGGGAACCGGGCACGTTGCGCTGGGCCTGTTGGCGACGATCCTGGTCTCGCGCAACCGCAAGCCCGCCGAGGCCATCGCCTGGGTCATGGCGATCGTGTTCGTCCCCTTTGTGGGTGCTGCCGCATTCCTGCTCATCGGCTTCGGCCGCCTGCCGGCACACCGCCGGGCCAAGCAACGCGAAGTCAACGAGCTGATCCTCGAGCGCACGCGCGGCCCCTGGCTGACCAGCCACGAACCGGACTGGCCCGCATGGCTGGCCCCGGCCACGAAGCTGAACAAGGCCCTCGGCGCGCTGCCGATGGTGGGCGGGAACGAGATCACGCTCAACGACGACTATGCCGGAACGATCGCGCAGATGGCGCTGGCCATCGATGCGGCCCGGCACCGGGTGCACGTGCAGTTCTACATCGGGGTGCATGACGAGGCAACGGAGCCCTTCTTCGAGGCCCTGGCCCGGGCACGCGGGCGCGGGGTCGAGGTCCGGGTGCTGCTGGACCACTTGGCCTCGCTGATGTACCCGCGGCGGAGGGAAACAGCCGCGTTCCTGGAATCCATCGGCGCACAGGTCCACCACATGTTGCCGCTGCGTCCCTGGCGCGGACAGTGGCAGCGCCCGGACCTGCGCAACCACCGCAAGCTGTTGGCCATCGATTCCTCCATTGGCTTCACCGGTTCGATGAACCTGATCGAGCCGCGTTACCACAAGGCCAAGAACATCCGGCGCGGCCTGTCCTGGCACGAGCTGATGATGCGCATCGAGGGCCCGGCGGTACGCGAGCTCGAGGCGGTGTTCATCACCGACTGGTACTCCGAGACCGGGCAGCTGCTGGAGCTGGACACCACCGCCATCGAGTTGGAGGGTGCCACCGAGCTCATCGACGCGCAGGTGCTGCCCAGCGGGCCGAGCTTCGAGAACGACAACAGCCTCAAGCTCTTCACCATGATGATCCACCAGGCCACCAGGCGGGTCTCCATCACCAGCCCCTATTTCGTGCCGGACGAGTCGATCCTGCTGGCGATCCTCACCACCGCCGCGCGCGGGGTTCCGGTGGAGTTGTTCGTCTCGGAGGTCGGAGACCAGGCGATGGTCTACCACGCGCAGCGCTCCTACTACGAGGCGCTGCTGCGGGCGGGGGTGCGGATCTACCTCTACCGCGCACCCAAGGTGCTGCACGCCAAGCACTTCTCCATCGACGACGAGGTCGCTGTCATCGGGTCCTCGAACATGGACATGCGATCGTTCTCGTTGAACATGGAGATATCGGTGCTGCTGCACGGCCCCGAGCTGCTGGTGGACCTGCTTCGGGTGGAGGACCGGTACCGCGAAAACTCGCGGGAACTTCAGCTCGGGCCCTGGCTTGCCCGGCCGTTGCGCGAGCGCGCGCTGGACAACCTGGCGCGGCTGACCTCGATGCTGCAGTGACCTCTTGTGACGGGCCCCTCGGCCGGCGACCAGGTCCGTTGTGAACGGCGAAGAAGACTTTTGAACGGTGTTCAAGTATTGTCTTGAGTGGCGCCTCCGCGTCACCAGCCCACTTCACCGCCACCCTCGCGAACCGACAGGAACACCCCCGACATGAGCACCGCCAGCCCGCGCCTCGAGGCGCAGACCCCCGCCCCGATCGGCGCCCGCGACCTCGCCCTGGTTTCCGTCTTCGCCGCGCTCATCGCGGTGCTCACCCTGGTTCCGGCCGTGCCGGTGGGCGCCCTGGGCGTCCCGATCACCCTGCAGACCATGGGCGTGGCGCTCACCGCCATGATCCTGGGTTCGAAGCGCGGCGGATCGGCCGTGGGCCTCTATCTGGTGGTGGGCCTGGCCGGGGTGCCGATCTTCGCCAAGTTCTCCGGCGGCCTGGGCTCGCTGGCGGCCCCGAGCGCCGGCTACCTGCTCTCCTTCCCGGTCGCTGCCCTGGTGACCGGTGCGCTGGCCACGCTCGTGCTGCGCAAGGTCGCCCGCAAGCGCCGCTTCGCCTGGCTGTTCCTGTCCGGGCTGGCCGGATCGATCCTGGTCGTGCACCCGCTGGGCATCCTGGGCATGAGCCTGAACGCACAGATCCCGCTGGGCCAGGCCTTCATCCTGGACATGGCCTACTGGCCGGGGGACGTGGTGAAGAACCTGCTGGCCGCGGCCATCGCCGTCAGCGTCTTCAAGGCCTTCCCGGGCTTCGCCCGGCGCCGCTTCCAGGCCTAGCTCCACCGGCCACAGCCGGATTCGATCCACACCGCCAGCAGGGAATACCGTTAAGCGTGATCCGATTCAACAATGCCGGGCTGATCCTGCCCGCCGACGACCCCTCACAACAGGGGCGCACCGTCCTTGAACCGTGCACCCTGGAACTCGCCGAGCGGCGCATCGCCGTCATCGGCGCCAACGGGTCGGGAAAATCCACGCTGCTGCGCATGCTCAACGGGTTGGTGTCCCCCTCGACCGGTTCCGTCGCCGTCCACGGCTTCGACACCGTGCGCCAGGCCAAGTCCGTGCGCCAGCGCGTGGGCTTCCTGTTCACCGACCCGCTCTCGCAGCTGGTGATGCCCATCGTCTCCGAGGACGTCGAGCTTTCGCTCAAGGCCAGCCATAAGGACCGCAGCGCCAGGGCCGCCGCCGCCCTTCATGCACTGGCTGCGCTGGGCCTGGAGCACCTGGCCCAGCGCAGCATCTACGACCTCTCCGGGGGCGAGCGGCAACTGGTGGCCCTGTGCAGCGTGCTGGCCGCCGGACAGGACATCCTGGTGGCCGACGAACCGACCACCCTGCTCGATCTGGCCAACAACGAACTGCTCCAGGCGACGCTGGGCTCCCTGGACCAGCAGGTCATCTACGCGACCCACGACCTGGACTTCGCGGCGGCCGCCGACCGCGCGCTGGTGGTCGCCGGAGGGAAGATCGCCTTCGACGGCCCGGCCCAGGAGGCCGTGGCCGCCTACCGCTGGCTGGTCCGGCACGGAAGCCTGGCTTCGTGAGCGCCTCGCACCAGCTGCTGCTGGGCCACTACCTGCCCGGACGCAGCATCGTGCACCGCGCACCGCTGGCCGCCAAGTACCTGGTGGTGCTCGCGATGGGGACCGCGGTTCTGCTCTGGCGCATCCCCGCCGTGGGCCTGGGCACCCTGGCGCTGGGCGTGGGCCTCTTCGCCCTGGCCGGACCCCGGGTGCTGCGCGCCTGGGCCGCCCCGCTGCGTCAATTGTGGTGGATCTTCGCGATCCTGGGCATCCACCAGTCGATCATCAATTCCCCGCTCTTCGCCCTGACCCTGGTGTCCGGCATGCTCGCGGTGATCCAGTGCGGGCGCCTGGTGCTGCTGACCACCACCCAGGCGGCCCTGCTCGACGGGTTGGAGCGCGCGGCCTCCCCGGTGCGGCTGCTCGGCGGGAACCCCGCCACCATCGCCCTGGCCGTGGCCCTGATGCTGCGCAGCATCCCGGCGATCGCCACCTCGGTGCAGGACCTCTCGGACGCCGCCAAGGCCCGCGGCATCGGGCGCAACCCCGCGACCCTGGCCGCACCGGTGGTCATCAACACCGTGGCCTATGCCCAGCGCACCGCCGACGCGCTCGCGGCCCGCGGGATCATGGAGCGCAATTAACACGGCCGCGGCGGCGTGCGACACGTCGCCAAAAAACCGCCGGCGCACGTATTGTATGAACCATGAGCTTCAACGACGACGCGAAACTTGACTCCGGACGCATCAGGGACTCGCGCGGCCGCGGCCGCGGAGGGAAGATCGCCGCCGGAGGCGGCGGGATCATCGTGGTGCTGATCGCAGCAATCCTCGGCATCAACCCGGACATGCTCGCGCAGCTTGGCATCGGCGCCGGCCCGGACACCGAACAGGGAACCACGCAGAACGGTCCCGCGGCCATCGAGGGCTGCAAGACCGGGGCCGATGCCAACGCCCGCACCGACTGCCGGATCCTGGCCACCACCCAGTCGCTGGACAGCTTCTGGCTCGACTACCTCCCGCAATACAACGTGGCGGTGGAACGGCCAGGGGTGCAGCTCTTTGACGGGCAGGTGCAAACAGCCTGCGGCACGGCAAGCAGCGCCGTGGGACCGTTCTACTGCCCCGGGGACCGCGTCGCCTACTTCGACACCGGGTTCTTCGCCGAACTGAGCACCAACTACGGTGCCGACGGCGGGCCGCTGGCCGAGGAGTACGTGGTGGCCCACGAGTACGGGCACCATATCCAGAACACCATCGGCACCCTGGCCGCCTCCCAGCAGGGCGGCACCGGGGCCACCTCCGGATCGGTGCGCGTGGAGGTGCAGGCCGACTGCTTCGCCGGGATGTGGGCGGCACACGCTGCCACCACGAAGGACGCCGAGGGCAACACCTTCATGCAGCCGATCCGCAAGGCCGACCTGCAGTCCGCACTCTCGGCCGCCTCGGCGGTGGGTGACGACCGCATCCAGAAAGCCGCCTCCGGGCGCGTGAACCCCCAGGTCTGGACCCACGGTTCCTCGGCCCAGCGCCAGGCCTGGTTCCTGCAGGGCTACGCCACCGGGGACATCAACCGGTGCGACACCCTTTCGGCGGGCAACCTGGACAAGCCCGGCGCGTAGGCACCCCGCGGGGCCGGGCCCAAAAGCAAGCGAGGTGCGTTTCCCGAAAAAAGGGGAAACGCACCTCGCTTGGTGTTCGTCCGTGCGGACTAGATGTTGAAGCCCAGGGCCCGCATCTGGTCGCGTCCGTCGTCGGTGATCCGCTCGGGACCCCATGGCGGCATCCAGACCCAGTTCAGGCGGTAGGAATCAACGACCGATTCCAGTGCCTGTCCGACCTGTTCCTCGATGACATCGGTCAACGGGCAGGCAGCGGTGGTCAGGGTCATGTCGATGAGCAGTGCGCCGTCATCGGCGTACTTCAGCCCGTAGAGCAGGCCCAAATCGACGATGTTGACACCGAGCTCGGGGTCGATCACGTCCTTGAGCGCCTCTTCGACGTCCTCCAGTGCGGTCTCGGCGGACCCGCTGGTCGTCTCGTTGGATACGCTCATGGCTAGGCCGGAACGTTCAGGAAGCGGTCGTAGCCCTCTTCCTCGAGGCGGTCCGCCAGCTCTGCGCCACCCTGCTCGGCGATCTTGCCGTCAACGAAGACGTGCACGAAGTCGGGCTTGATGTAGCGCAGGATGCGGGTGTAGTGCGTGATGAGCAGCGTGCCCATCTCGTTCTGCTCCTGGGCGCGGTTGACGCCCTCGGAGACGACCTTCAGGGCGTCGACGTCCAAGCCGGAGTCGGTTTCGTCCAGGATGGCGAACTTCGGCTTGAAGAGCTCGAGCTGGAGGATCTCCACGCGCTTCTTCTCGCCGCCCGAGAAGCCCTCGTTGACGTTGCGCGAGGCGAACTCGGCATCGATCTTCAGTGCTTCCATGGCCGTCTTGACGTCCTTGGTCCAGGTCCGCAACTTCGGGGCAACCCCGTCGATGGCGGTCTTGGCGGTGCGCAGGAAGTTGGTCATCGAAACGCCCGGAACCTCCACCGGGTACTGCATGGCCAGGAACATGCCGGCGCGTGCACGCTCGTCAACGCTCATCTCCAGGACGTCGGCACCATCGAGGGTGATCGAGCCGGAGGTGACGGTGTAGCGCGGGTGCCCGGCGATGGTCGAGGCCAGCGTCGACTTGCCCGAGCCGTTGGGGCCCATGATGGCGTGCGTTTCGCCGGTCTTGATGACCAGGGAAACGCCCTTGAGGATTTCCTTGTTGCCCTGCTCGGTCTCGATGGAGACGTGCAGGTCCTTGATTTCCAGAGTAGACATGCCTTGAGTCCGTTCTCTTTCCGTGAAGTCGATGTGAATCGACGAAGTTTTTGGTGTTGTTGGGGGAAAAGCCTGGACTAGTTGTCCGTGGCGGCGAGCTCGCGCTCGATCGTCTCGGCCAGGCGTTCCTCGATCTCGGGAACCCGGATCTGCTGCACGATTTCGTTCAGGAAGCCACGCACCACCAGGCGGCGTGCGGTCTTCTCGTCGATGCCGCGGCTCATCAGGTAGAAGAGGTGCTCGTCGTCGAAGCGTCCGGTGGTCGAGGCGTGTCCGGCACCGTCAATCAGGCCGGTCTCGATTTCCAGGTTCGGCACCGAGTCGGCGCGTGCGCCTTCGGTGAGCACCAGGTTGCGGTTTGCCTCGTAGGAGTTGGTCCCCTTGGCTTCCTTGCGGATCAGCACGTCGCCGACCCACACGGTGTGCGCGTCCTTGCCCTGCAGGGCACCCTTGTACAACACGTTGGACTTGCAGTTCTCGGTCGCGTGGTCCACGAACAGGCGGTGTTCCAGGTGCTGTCCGGCATCCGCGAAGTAGAGTCCGAAGAGCTCCACCTCTCCGCCTTCGCCCTCAAAGTGCGCCGACGGGGTCATGCGCACCAGGTTGCCGCCGTAGGTGACTGCGACGTGCTTCAGGTGCGCGTCCTTGCCGACCTTGGCCAGGTGGGAGGATGCGTGGATGGCGTCCTCGGCCCAGGCCTGCAGCGAGATCACGGTCAGCTTGGCGCCTTGGCGAACATCGAATTCGATGTTCTGGGCCAGCACCGCGGACCCGACGTGGTCAATGACCACCACGGACTCGGAGTTGGCTTCGGCGATGACCACCATGTGGCTGGCCGCGGCCTCGAGCGAGGTGCCGGTGTAGGTCAAGGTGACCTGTTCGCCGGTGGAGTTCGCCGGGATCGTGACGACCTTGGCCTCGGCTGCGTGCTTCCAGGCGTTGGCCGAGATGCGGTCCTCCGGGACACCGGCCGAACCGACGCGTGCGTCGGTCATGGCAACGGTTTCCAGCGTGGAGACGTTGGCGCCTTCGACGGTCAACGCGGGGGCAACCCCGGTCAGCTCGTTCTTGTGCAGGCCGCCCATGCGCTTGAGCGGGGTGAAGCGGAAGTCCTCTTCACGACCGGTCAGCACCGGGAAGTCCTCGAGCTTGTAGCTGGTCTTGCGACCGGCACGCGAGGAATCCGGGATTCCTGCTCCGCCGCCGTGGCTGTGCGCCTTGGAGGCGTCGCCGCCGATCGGGGATGCTGCTGCGTTCAACGGCGAAAGGTTTTCGCCCTCTTCGGTGAACCCGGCGATGCTCGGGGCACCGATGCGGGCCTTTTCGCCCGTTAAGTGAGTTGCGGTATCAGTCATGATTAACCGACGGATCCTTCCATCTGCAGTTCAATGAGGCGGTTCAGTTCCATGGCGTATTCCATCGGAAGCTCGCGGGCGATCGGCTCGACGAAGCCGCGCACGATCATGCCCATGGCTTCTTCTTCGGTCATGCCGCGGCTCATCAGGTAGAAGAGCTGCTCCTCGGACACGCGCGAAACGGTTGCTTCGTGGCCCATGGTCACGTCGTCCTCGCGGACGTCGATGTACGGGTACGTGTCGGATCGCGAGATCTGGTCAACCAGCAGCGCGTCGCACTCGACCGAGTTGCGTGCACCCTTGGCGCCCTCGCGGACCTGGACCAGGCCGCGGTACGAAGCGCGGCCGCCGTTGCGGGCCACCGACTTCGAGACGATCTTCGAGGAGGTGTTCGGGGCGATGTGGACCATCTTCGACCCGGTGTCCTGGTGCTGTCCGGCACCGGCGAAGGCGATCGACAGGGTCTCGCCCTTGGCGTGCTCGCCAACCAGGTAGACGGCCGGGTACTTCATGGTGACCTTGGAACCGATGTTGCCATCGACCCACTCCATGGTGGCGCCCTCTTCACAGACGGCGCGCTTGGTCACCAGGTTGTACACGTTGTTCGACCAGTTCTGGATCGTGGTGTAACGGACGCGGGCGCCCTTCTTCACGATGATTTCCACAACTGCCGAGTGCAGCGAATCCGAGGTGTAGATCGGGGCGGTGCAACCCTCGATGTAGTGCACGTAGGAATCCTCATCGGCAATGATGAGCGTGCGCTCGAACTGGCCCATGTTTTCCGTGTTGATGCGGAAGTAGGCCTGCAGCGGGATGTCCACGTGGACGCCCTTGGGGACGTAGACGAAGGAACCGCCGGACCAGGTCGCGGTGTTCAGCGAGGCGAACTTGTTGTCGCCCACCGGGATGATGGTGCCGAAGTACTCCTTGAAGATGTCTTCGTGTTCCCTCAACGCGGTGTCCGTGTCGAGGAAGATGACACCCTGCTTCTCAAGGTCCTCACGCAGCTGGTGGTAGACGACCTCGGACTCGTACTGTGCTGCGACACCGGAGACCAGGCGCTGCTTTTCGGCCTCGGGGATGCCGAGCTTGTCGTACGTGTTCTTGATGTCGTCGGGCAGGTCCTCCCAGCTGGTGGCCTGCTTCTCGGTGGAACGCACGAAGTACTTGATGTTGTCGAAGTCGATGCCCGAGAGGTCTGCGCCCCAGGTAGGCATGGGCTTGCGATCGAAGTACTTCAGGCCCTTCAGGCGCATGTCCAGCATCCACTGGGGCTCGCTCTTGAGCTCCGAGATGTTGCGGACAACGTCTTCGTTGATGCCGCGGCGCGCATTGGCACCGGCATCGTTCTTGTCGCTCCAGCCGTACTCGTAATTACCGATTCCTTGGAGTTCGGGGTTCTTCTCCAGGATCTCGGTAATCACTCCGGCGTCAGTGGAGTCCTGTGCAATCTGATCCGTCATCGCGGCCTCTCCTGCTTCGTGATCTTGATTCGAGTTCTCTTCTCAGCTCGCTGAGGAGTTTGGTTCCGACCCACGGGGACGTGGGTCGTACACACATGCCCGCCGCTGGCAAGTGTCGAGAGCCTTCGCACATCGACACCCAGCAGACGGGAAAAGGTCTGGGTTTCCATCTCGCAAAAGACGGGGAATTCCCTGGCCAATTCTTGGATGGGGCAGTGCCCCTGGCACAGCTGGACGCTGAGCATGGTCGCGGTCGGCGAGTCTGCGCCGACCTTGCGGGTGGAGGCAACGAAGCCGTCCGCGCTGAGCGCTTCGCTCAACGCCTCGGCGCGCTCCTCAAGTCCTTCGATGCCGGCCATGACGGGGCGGTAACGCCGTTCCATCTCACCGAAGCGGCGGGCGGCAAACGCCTTGACCGCTTCGGGGCCGGCGGCACGACCGAGTTCGGTCAGCGCATCGGTGGCGATGTCAAGGTAGTCGTTGCCCATTTTGGTTTGGCCGCGGTGCGAGAGCACATAGCGGCGGGATGGCCGACCTGCGCCGGTGCGCTGGTTGGCCACGAGCTTGACCTCGACGAGCCCTTGCTTGGAGAGCGCATCAAGGTGGCGACGAACGGCTGCAGGGGTAAAGCCCAAGCGCTCGCCCAATTCGGCGGCGCTGACCGGGCCGTCTTCCAATACGGAATACAGGACTCGGTCGCGGGTGCGTTCTTCGGCTTCCCCTGTCGCGGGAACGATACGTGCCGGGGCGTCGCCGGCCGGCACGGCGTTTTTCGATGAATACACAACACAAGCATGCTCTAATCCGGTGCGTCCGTCTAGTAAGGCACTGCTTACTTCGCCGCAGGTGGATCCCTGCCGGCGGAATGCCGACTGCAAACGAAGAGACCGGGGCCACATCGCGGACCCAGCGTCTTCTACCTGACATAGAATAACCGGGTGTCCAATGTGTCTACAAGTCTCGTGATCGAGGACTTGCTCAAAGATTTCGGTCCCGTCCCCGCCCTGGATGGCCGCATGATGCGGGTGCTCCACGGCATCAGCCTCAAGGCCAACGCGGGCAGCGTGACAACCATCCTGGGATCCAACGGCGCGGGGAAGTCAACGACCCTGGCCTGCGCCCAGGGCCTGCTGCGCCCCAACGGCGGCACCGTCCGACTGCTCGGCGAGGATCCCTACGGCGCCAGCCCCGCACTGCGCTCGCGCGTGGGGGTCATGCTGCAGGACGGCGGGCTGCCGCCCTCGCTGCGCCCGATCCCGCTGCTGCGCCACGTCGCCTCGTTCTACCGGCGGCCGGCCGACCTCGATGCCCTCATCGAGCGCCTGGGCATCAACGAGTTCGCCACGACCTCCATCCGCCGACTCTCCGGCGGCCAGAAGCAACGCGTGGCACTGGCCTCCGCCCTGGCGGGGAACCCGGAAGTGGTCTTCCTCGACGAGCCCAGCGCCGGACTGGATCCACAGTCGCGCCAGGTCGTCTTCGAGCTGATCGGCGAGCTGCGCGAGGCCGGTATGTGCATCGTGCTGACCACCCACCTCATGGAGGACGCGCAGAAGCTTTCCGACTACGTCTACATCATCGACGAGGGGCGCAACGTGGCCCAGGGAACGGTCTCGGAGCTCACGGCCCACGCCGCGCACGAAACCCCGGCCCAGGCCGTGACCTTCACCGCCGAGGCGGCCATGATGCTGCCCGCGCTGCCGGAGCACCTCACGCTCGCCGAGGCCTCCCCCGGGCACTACCGCCTTGACGGGGTACGCTCCCCCGGGGACTTGGCCGAACTGACCACGTGGTGGACCCGCGAGGGCGTCCTGCCCCACGCGCTGACCATGCAACCGCGCACGCTTGAAGACGTGTTCCTGGAAATTGCCGACAAGGGAAACAATGCCAACTAGTACGCAGGCCGCCACGGCCGCCAACGCGCAGGGAACGCTGCGTCGCATCCTGCTGCAGGGCCGCTACGAGACCCTGGGCATGATCAGCAACGGCGAACAGCTCGTCGTTGCCGTGGTGCTGCCGCTCATGGCCCTCCTCGGTCTGGTCTTCACCGACCTGCTCAAGGATGTCGCCGCGAACCCCATCGACGCCGCCGCCCCCGGCGTGCTGGCCCTGTGCGTGGTGTCCACCGCGTTCACCGGGCAGGGCATCGCCACCGGCTTCGACCGCCGCTACGGGGTGCTGCGCTTCCTCTCGACCACCCCGCTGGGCCGCGCCGGATTGATCTATGGCAAGGTCATGGCCGTGCTGGTCGTCCTCTTCCTCCAGGTCGTGGTCATCGGCGGCACCGCCCTGCTGCTGGGGTGGCGGCCGGCGCCAGCGGGCATCGGCTGGGCCATTGCATTGCTGGTTCTCGGCGCGGCGGCATTCACGGCCCTCGGCCTGCTGGTCGCCGGCACCGTGCGCCCCGAGGCCACGCTGGCCATCACCAACTTGGCCTGGGTCCTGCTGGCCGCGGTCGGGGGCATCCTGTTCCCCAGCACCCGTGCACCTGCCTACCTGCAGCCGATCGTCGACCTGCTGCCCTCCGCCGCCCTGGGCGATTCACTGAGGGCGGCCCTGATCACCGGAACCGGCTCGGTCTCCGGAATCCTTATCCTGCTGGCATGGACAATCATTGCCGGTTTTGCCGCAACCCGCTGGTTCAAGTGGAACTAGAATCCTGGAGCACAACACCATGAGCACCACCTCCCCCGCCGCCAACAGCTGGACGGACAAGTTGCCCACCACCGTGAACAACACCGTGCACCGCCTGGCCATCGCCTCCCTGGCGTCCCAGATCGGCATCATCGTCACCGGCGGCGCCGTCCGCCTGACCAAGTCGGGGCTGGGCTGCTCGCAATGGCCCAACTGCGTGCCGGGATCCATGACCCCGGTCCCGGAACAGGGGATCCACGGGCTGATCGAGTTCGGCAACCGCACACTGACATTCATCCTTGCGGCCATCGCGGTGGCGATGATCGTGTCGCTCTGGCGCATGCGCTCGGAGCACAAGACCATCTACCGCCTCTCCATCGCGCTGCTGGCGGTCATTCCCGCCCAGGCGCTCATCGGCGGCATCACGGTCTGGACCCGGTTGAACCCGTGGGTCGTCTCGCTGCACTTCCTGGTCTCCGCGGCGCTGGTCATGGCCGCGGCACTGCTGGTGAACCGCACCGGGGCGCTGCGCCGCGGGGAAACCTCGCTGGGCGAACCGGCCGGCGCCACCCAGCGCTTCCTGGGCTGGACCATCTTCACCGCCTCGGCCCTGGCCCTGGTGCTGGGCACGATCGTCACCGGCACCGGCCCGCACGCCGGGGACGCGGATGCCCCGCGCCACATGTTCGACCCGTACATCGTCACCCGCATCCACGTGGTCCCGGTCTACCTGCTGGTGATCGCCACCGTTGCCGCCCTGGTGCTGGCGCTGCGCCACGGCTCCGACGCGAAGCTGCGCACCCCGCTGTGGCTGATGGCCGCCGTGGTGGTGCTGCAGGGCGTCATCGGCTACGTCCAGCACTTCACCGGCCTGCCGATCGTCCTGGTGCTGCTGCACATGCTCGGCGCTTCCTTGCTGGCCGCCGCGGCCGTCAACGTCTGGGACCGCACCACCGCGAAGTTCCCGTTCTGACTCTGCCCGAACACCTGCAGTCCCGAAAGAGGCCCTGGCGCGCCGGAAGCGTGCCAGGGCCTCTTTCAGCATCCGGTGGCCCTGGGCCTCGAATGGCGCATCGCCCACCGCGTGCGCCCACGCCGCGGTGCCGCTGGCCTCGCGCAGCAACTCGCCGGCCCGGCAGCCCGCACCCCGGGGATCGGCCCCGTAGCCTGCCAGGAACGCGGCCTCCAGTTCCGGACGAGTGTTCCGCTGCTGCACGGCCAGCCGGCACGGGTCCGTGCCCGCGGGGCGGAAACCGGAACGGCCGAAGTCGATGACGGGCAGCGTCCCGTTCTCGCTCAGCCGGTTCCGCGGCTGCCGGTTCCGCGGCTGCCGGTTCCGCGGCTGCCGGTCCCCGTGCGTGGGCACCACCGTGACGGGATGCGCACCATGCTCGGCAAGCCGGCGCCGGCCTGCCCGTGGATGTCCGCGGAGCACTCGCCCGCGGCGCCCTCGACCAACGCCCCGGGCTGGTATTCCAGGACCATGACGCCCGCCTCCCGGCACCCATGCAGCAATCACCCGGCCAGCCCTGCGGCGACCAGGCGGCCCGTGTGTCCACGGTGCGCGGTGATCTCGCGCCCGATGTGGTGGTTCGCTCCCCCGGCATCCTTGGCAATGACCTCGCGGCCTCCTGTCCGCACGTGCAGCACCTTGGTGTCGAGCTGGTCCCGCGTCAAATCCGCCAGCAGCACCGGGGCCCCGAGGCACGCCCGGACAAGACCCGGTTCCCGGACCGAAAGCAGCCCGTTTTCCCATGTCCGCATGGTTCCAGGGGCTACCGGCGGTGCCGCGGTCCCGGGCCGGCAAAGTTGCTTCGATGACGCCCATCCGCATCCGCTCCCCGCGCCCCGGGGACGCCGCAGTGCTGGCCGAACTCCACCTGGCGACCTGGGCCGAAACCTATGCCTGGGTGTTCCCCGAGTCCGCCTGGGGCAAGGAGGCACACACCGGCCGGATCCGGATGTGGAGTTCGATCTGCACGGCACCGCGTCCCGGTGACAGCTTTGCGGTGGCCGAGCGGGACGGCAGTCTCGTCGGCCTGGCCGGAGCCGGAGCGGGCCAGGGGTTGCTCGATGCGGTCCCCGGGAAGGACCCGGCAAGCCCGTGGGTGCTCGAGCCGAACGCGCGCGCCGTGGCCTTCTATGCCAGCAACGGATTCGTTCCCGACGGGACCCGGAAACCCGGCGGGTACGAGGGCGCGGGCGACGAGATCCGCATGGTGCATTGAGGGTTGCCAACCTCCGTGCGGTCCCGGGGGCGACCGGTCACCGACGACAAAGCGACCCCCCGGATGATCCGAGGGGCCGCTTGGGACGATGGCGTGGCGGGGTCAGCCGAAGAGCGGGCCGCCCACGAACGGGTCGATGGCCAGCGCCACGAACACCAGCGTCAGGTAGGTGATGGAGATGTGGAAGACCTTCATGGCCTTCTTGTTCATGTCCGCAGGCTCGTGGTCGCGCTGCGCCTCGCGGTAGAGGACGTGGCACTCGTAGACGAACCACAGGCCCGAGACACCGGCAATGACGGTGTAGACGATGCCGGCATAGCCCATCGGGACCAGCAGCAGCGAGCATGCCAGCGTGGCCCAGGCGTAGAGCACAACCTGCACCGAGACGCGGCGGGCCGTGGAGATGGCACCGAGCATCGGCACGTGGGCGGCGTTGTAGTCGTCCGCGTACTTCATCGACAGCGGCCAGTAGTGCGGCGGGGTCCACAGGAAGATGATCAGGAACAGGATGATCGCGGGCCATTCGACCTTGTTGGTCACCGCGGCCCAGGCAATGAGCACCGGCATGCAGCCGGCGATCCCGCCCCAGACGATGTTCTGTGCGGTGCGGCGCTTGAGGATCAGCGTGTAGAGCACCACGTAGAAGAGGATCGCGGCCAGGCCCAGGGCCGTGGTCAGCGGGTTGGTGCCGAACCAGAGCACCGCCAGCGAGGCGATGGCCAGGACGTAGGAGAAGATCAGGGCCTCGCGCGGGGTGACCTCGCCGGTGACCAGCGGACGCCCCTTGGTGCGCTGCATGATCTTGTCCATGTCGCGGTCGATGTAGCAGTTGAAGGAGCCGGACGCGCCGGCCGCCATGGCGCCGCCGAGCAGCGTGGCCAGCACCAGCGAAATCGAGGGGAAACCGCGTTCGGCGAACATCATGGTCGGCAACGTGGTCACGAGCAGGAGTTCAACCACACGTGGCTTGGTCAGGGCCAGATAGGCCTTGGCTTTTCGCGAGACGAATTCGCCGGCCGATTCGTTCGGCTGGCGAGCTGCGCGGGCCCTCGTTGCGGAGTCAACGGACACGGTCTTCACAGACATTTACTCAGTTCTACGGGGGTAATAAGGACAATCACCATCTAGCATACCCTTTTACAACGCGTAGAAATGGGTCGGGGTGCAATGCGGGCGGGCCCCGCGTTGGCACACCGGAGCCGCCCATTGTTTTCGCCATGCCTCAACAAGCGGTCTCAAACCAGCACATTCGGGCCCGATGGCGCTAAGCTGGAAGCGTTGCGCCGCCGCCGAAACCGCCCAGTGAACCATTGGATGGGACGGCGGCGTTGTGCTTAGAGGGCAGGACGCCGGCGCAACCAACAGACTTTGAAATGCACACCGTACAGGGAGGACCCACAACGTGGCGCCACTAGCAGAAAACAGCGAATTCGCTTGGACCGATCTTGACCAGCGAGCCGTCGACACCGCCCGCGTGCTGGCCGCGGACGCGGTCGAGAAGGTGGGGAACGGGCACCCCGGAACGGCGATCTCGCTGGCCCCGGCCGCCTACCTGATCTTCCAGCAGCACCTGCGCCACGACCCGTCCGACCCGTCCTGGATCGGGCGCGACCGCTTCGTGCTCTCCCCCGGCCACACCTCGCTGACCCTGTACACCCAGCTCTTCCTCTCCGGCTACGGCCTGGAAATGGAAGACCTCGAGTCGCTGCGCACCTGGGGCGCCAAGACCCCCGGGCACCCGGAATACGGCCACACCGCCGGCGTCGAAATCACCACCGGTCCACTGGGCCAGGGCCTGGCCTCGGCCGTGGGCTTCGCCTACGCCCAGCGCCGCATGCGCGGCATGCTTGACGCCGACGCCGCCGCCGGCACCTCGCCGTTCGACCACACCGTGTGGGTCATCGCCTCCGACGGCGACCTGCAGGAGGGCGTCACCTCCGAGGCCTCTTCGCTGGCCGGCCACCAGGAACTGGGCAACCTCGTCGTGGTCTACGACGAGAACCACATCTCCATCGAGGACGACACCGACGTCGCGTTCACCGAGAACGTGCTCGGCCGCTACGAAGCCTACGGCTGGCACACCCAGCGTGTGGACTGGACCAAGACCGGGAACTACGTCGAGGACCTCGCCGAGCTGGACGCCGCATTGCGCGCCGCCAAGGCCGAGACCTCCCGCCCGTCGATCATTTCCTTGCGCACCATCATCGGCTGGCCTGCCCCGACCAAGGCCGACACCGGCGGAATCCACGGCTCCAAGCTTGGCACCGAAGAGGTCGCCGGGCTGAAGAAGGCCCTGGGCTTCGACCCGGCCGAATCCTTCGCCATCGACGAAGCCGTGCTTGGCCACGCCCGCGAGGTCCAGGCCCGCGGCACGGTCCACCGCGCCACCTGGCAGGAAGGCTTCGACGCCTGGTCCGCCGCCAACCCGGAAAACGCCGCACTGCTGGCACGCCTGGAATCCGGCGAACTGCCCGCCGGCTGGGACGAGAACCTCCCGGTCTTCGAGCCCGGCAAGGACGTTGCCACCCGCTCGGCCTCCGGCAAGGTCATCAATGCCGTCGCATCCGTGCTGCCCGAGCTCTGGGGCGGCTCGGCCGACCTGGCCGGCTCGAACAACACCACCATCGAGGGCGCCTCCTCCTTCATCCCGGAATCGCGTTCCACCGACTCCTGGAAGGGCAACCCGTACGGACGGGTGCTGCACTTCGGCATCCGCGAGCACGCCGCGGCCTCCATCGTCAACGGCATCACGCTGGCCTCCCCGACGCGCGCCTACTCCGGCACCTTCCTGATCTTCTCCGACTACCAGCGCCCGGCCATCCGCCTCTCGGCGTTGATGGGCGTCCCGTCGATCTACGTCTGGACCCACGACTCCATCGGCCTGGGCGAGGACGGCCCGACGCACCAGCCGGTCGAGCAGCTCGCTTCGCTGCGCGCCATCCCGAACCTGGACGTGGTCCGCCCGGCGGACGCCAACGAGGTCTCCTTCGCCTGGAAGAAGATCCTGGAAACCAGCTCCAACCCGGCCGGCATCATCCTTTCCCGCCAGAACCTGCCGGTCTACGACCGCAGCGCACTGGGCTTCGGCGCCGCATCCGGCACCGAAAAGGGCGCCTACGTGCTGGCCGACGCCACCGCCAACGGCGAGGTCGTCGCACCCGAGGTGCTGCTGCTGGCCACCGGCTCCGAGGTGTCGCTGGCCATCGAGGCCCGCGAGGCCCTGCAGGCCCAGGGCATCGGAACCCGCGTGGTCTCCATCCCGTGCCTGGAATGGTTCAACAAGCAGGATGCCGCCTACCGCGAATCCGTGCTGCCCGCAGCCGTGAAGGCCCGAGTCTCCGTCGAGGCCGGAGTGGCCCAGGGCTGGCGCGAATTGGTCGGGGATGCCGGACGCATCATTTCCCTTGACCACTACGGCGCATCGGCCGACTACAAGCGACTCTTCTCGGAGTTCGGGATCACCGCGGAGGCCATCACCGCCGCCGCGCTCGATTCCATCTCCGCCGCCAAGTAACACCACCACACCCAAAGGATTCCCATCGTGAGCAACGCAAACACCCAGGCACTCTCCGACGCCGGCGTATCGATCTGGCTCGATGACCTCTCCCGCGAACGCCTGACCTCCGGTTCACTGGAAACTCTGATCAAGGAAAAGAACGTTGTCGGGGTCACCACCAACCCCTCGATCTTCCACGCCGCCCTGCAGGACGGCGAGTCCTACGCCGCACAGGTCAAGGAGCTGGCAGCTGCAGGCATGGACGCCGAGGAAGCGGTCTTCAAGATCACCAGCGACGACGTCGCAGCGGCCTGCGACCTGTTCGCACCCATCTACGCCGCCTCCAACGGCGCCGACGGCCGCGTCTCCATCGAGGTCGACCCGCGCCTGGCCCGCAAGACCGCAGAGACCATCGCCGAGGCCAAGGTCCTGTCCGAGATGGTGGACCGCGAGAACGTACTGATCAAGATCCCCGCCACCGTCGAAGGCCTGGAGGCCATCGCGCAGACGCTGGCCGCCGGCATCTCCGTGAACGTCACGCTGATCTTCTCCCTGGAGCGCTACCGCGCGGTCATCAATGCCTTCCTCACCGGGCTGGAGGCCGCCAAGTCCAACGGGCACGACATTTCCAAGCTGCACTCGGTCGCTTCCTTCTTCGTCTCCCGCGTGGACACCGAGGTCGATGCGCGGCTGAACGCCATCGGCACCGACGCCGCCCTGGCCCTGCGCGGCAAGGCCGGCGTCGCCAACGCCCGCCTGGCGTACCAGGTCTACGAGGAGTCGTTCACCTCCGAGCGCTGGAACCTGCTGGCCGCCGCCGGCGCCCACGCCCAGCGCCCGCTGTGGGCCTCCACCGGAGTGAAGGACCCGGCACTGCCGGACACCCTCTACGTCACCGAGCTGTGCGCACCGAACACCGTGAACACCATGCCGGAAAAGACCCTGGAAGCCACCGCTGACCACGCCGAAATCACCGGCGACGCCGTGTCCGGGACCTACGAGCAGGCAAACGCCGTGCTCGACGAGCTTGCCGCCCTGGGCGTGGGCTACAACGAGGTCGTGGACAAGCTCGAGGTCGAGGGCCTGGACAAGTTCGAGGCCGCCTGGAACGAGCTGCTCACCGACCTGGCCTCCTCGCTGAAGAAGGCAGGGAACTAATGAGCTCCCTGGGTTTCATCGCCACCGGTGCCGCGCAAGCGGCCATCGAGGCGCATGTGCCGGCGCTGGTGGCCGACGAGGTTGCCAGCCGCATCGCCGCCAAGGACACCACGGTGTGGGTGGAGTCGGCCCGCGCCGAGGCGGGGATCCGCCTGGGCTGGGTCGACGCCGCGGAAAACTCGCGCGCCCTGGTGCCCGGCATCCTGGCGCTGCGCGACGAGCTGCGTGCCGAGGGCGTGAACCGCATCGTGCTTGCGGGCATGGGCGGATCCTCGCTGGCCCCCGAGGTCATTTGCGCGACCAACGACGTCGAGCTGGTCGTGTGCGACTCCACCGACCCGGAGATGGTTGCCGGCATCCTCACCGACCGCCTGGCCACCACCGCCCTGGTGGTGTCATCCAAGTCCGGTTCCACCGTGGAGACCGACTCGCAGCGCCGCGTCTTCGAACAGGCGTTCAACGACGCCGGGCTTGACGCCGCCGCCCGGATCATCGTGGTCACCGACCCCGGGTCCCCGATGGATGCGGCCAGCCGCAAGGCCGGCTACCGCGCGGTGTTCAACGCCGATCCGACCGTGGGCGGGCGCTACTCGGCCCTGACCGCCTTCGGGCTGGTCCCCTCCGGCCTGGCCGGGGTGGACATCGAGGCGTTCCTGGACGAGGCGTCCGACGCCGCGGAGTTCCTGGCCGAGGACGACGAGGACAACATCGCCCTGGCCCTGGGTGCCGCGCTTGCCGGCACCGTGCCGCTGCGCGACAAGCTGATCTTCGCCGACGAGGGCTCGGGCCTGGTCGGGTTCGCCGACTGGGCCGAGCAGCTCATCGCCGAGTCCACCGGCAAGTCGGCGACCGGCGTGTTGCCGGTGGTCGTGGAGGACGGCGCACCGGAGACCACTTCCGACGCGGCGGACTTCCTGCAGATCCGCCTGGTGGCCGACACCGGGCTGCTCACCGACGAGGACATCGATGCCAGCGCGGCCTCGGTCGCCGTCTCCGGTGCCCTGGGCGCGCAGATGCTGCTCTGGGAGTACGCCACGGTGGTCGCCGGGCGCCTGCTGGAGATCGACCCGTTCGACCAGCCCGACGTGGAGGCCGCCAAGGTCGCCGCCCGCTCGCTGCTGGATTCCACCCCGGACCCGGTCCCCGCGCAGCTCACCGAGGGCGCGATCGAGGTCCGCGGCTCCGCCGGGCTGCTCGCCGATGTCGACTCGGTCGCCGGCGCATTGGCGGCCCTGCTGGCGGCGCTGCCCGCCAACGGGTACCTGTCGGTGCAGGCCTACCTGGACCGCCGCGCGGACACCGCGCTGGAGGCCATCCGCCCGGCACTGGCCACGGCCACCGGACGACCGGTGACCTTCGGCTGGGGCCCGCGCTTCCTGCACTCCACCGGGCAGTTCCACAAGGGCGGCCCGCGCGTGGGCGCCTACCTGCAGGTCACCGCGGACTCCGCGATGGACCTGTCGATCCCCGAACGCCCCTTCACCTTCGGGGAGCTGATTGCCGCACAGGCTTCCGGCGACGCGGCGGTGCTGGCGGATGCGGGACGCCCGGTGTTGCGCCTGCACCTGCGGGACAAGGAAGCGGGACTGGCCCAATTGGATAAGCTGGTGCGGGATCTGGCCCAAGCCTGATCCACCACCCGCATCCCCCCGGTGCACCGGGCGCCACGCGCGCCCGGTGCACCGTTTCATCGGTTTCCCACCAACAGTTGAAGGCCCGTCTTTGATGCTCGATTCCACCCCGCGCCCCGCGCTGAACCACCCCAATCCGCTGCGTGACCGCCGGGACCGGCGCCTGGAGAAGATTGCCGGGCCCTCGGCGCTGGTGTTCTTCGGCATCACCGGGGACCTGGCCCGCAAGAAGCTCATGCCCGCGGTCTACGACCTGGCCAACCGCGGCCTGCTGCCGCCGAACTTCGCCGTGGTCGGCTTCGGGCGCCGGGACTGGAGCGCCAAGGCGTTCGCCGTCGAGGCCAAGGCCTGGGTCAAGGACCACGCCCGCACCGCCTTCAACGAGACCGTCTGGGAGCAGCTGGCCAGTGGCTTCCGGTTCATTTCCGGCGGGTTCGACGACGATGCCGCGTTCATCAAGCTGCGCGAGACGCTCGACGACTTGGCGGCCCGGCGCGGAACCTCCAAGAACCACGCGTTCTACCTCTCCATCCCGCCGAACTCCTTCGAGACCGTCTGCCAGCAGCTCTCCAAGCACGGGCTGGCCAACGACGACTCCCCCGATGCCGGCTGGTCGCGCGTGGTCATCGAAAAGCCCTTCGGCCACGACCTGGCTTCGGCCCGCGAGCTGAACGAGATCGTCGAGTCGGTCTTCCCGCCCGACGCGGTGTTCCGCATCGACCACTACCTGGGCAAGGAGACGGTGCAGAACCTGCTGGCCCTGCGCTTCGCCAACCAGCTCTTCGAACCGCTGTGGAACTCCAAGTACGTGGACCACGTGCAGATCACCATGGCAGAGGACATCGGCATCGGCGGCCGCGCCGGCTACTACGACGGCGTGGGCGCCGCCCGCGACGTCATCCAGAACCACCTGCTGCAGCTGCTGGCGCTGACCGCCATGGAGGAACCCATCTCCTTCGACGCGGACCACCTGCGCAGCGAGAAGGAAAAGGTGCTCACCGCCGTGCGGCTGCCCGAGGACCTGGACTCGGCCAGCGCCCGCGGCCAGTACACCTCCGGCTGGCAGGGCGGGGAGAAGGTCACCGGATTCCTGGACGAGGAGGGCTTCAACCCGGCCTCCAAGACCGAGACCTACGCGGCGATCAAGCTGGAGATCAACACCCGGCGCTGGGCCGGGGCCCCGTTCTACCTGCGCGCCGGCAAGCGCCTGGGACGCAGGGTCACCGAGATCGCCGTGGTCTTCAAGCGCGCGCCCAACCTGCTCTTCCGCGACCACAAGGACGACGAGTTCGGGCAGAACGCCATCGTCATCCGGGTCCAGCCCGACGAGGGAGTGACCATCCGCTTCGGCTCCAAGGTCCCGGGCACGCAGATGGAGGTGCGCGACGTGACCATGGACTTCGGCTACGGGCACGCCTTCACCGAGTCCTCCCCCGAGGCCTACGAGCGATTGATCCTCGACGTGCTCCTCGGCGAGCCTCCGTTGTTCCCCCGCCACGAGGAGGTTGAGCAGTCCTGGCGCATCCTCGACCCGTTCGAGCACCACTGGGCCTCGCTGCCGGCCCAGCCCGAACCCTACGCCCCCGGTTCCTGGGGCCCGGCCTCGGCCGACGAATTGATGGCCCGCGACGGAAGGACATGGCGCCGCCCATGATTGCCGAGCTGAAAGACACCACCACCTCGAAGATCTCCAAGGAACTGGTCACCATGCGCCGGGCCGGCGGATCCGCCGCGCTCTCCCGCGTACTGACGCTGATGGTGATCACCCGGGCCGGGTACGAGGAGGACGCGATCGCCGCCGCCTCCCTGGCCAGCCGCGAACACCCCTGCCGCATTGTGGTGGTGGTCAAGGGCGCGGCCACCGGGGCGACCCGGCTGGACGCGCAGATCCGCCTGGGCGGTGACGCCGGCGCCGCGGAGGTCATCGTGCTGCACACCTTCGGCCCGGACGCGCACGTGGACGAATCCCTGGTCTCCGGGCTGCTGCTGCCCGACGCCCCGATCGTGGCCTGGTGGCCACACGGGGTCCCGAAGGACGCCGCACACACCCCGCTGGGGAAGATCGCGCACCGCCGCATCACCGATTCGGGCGCCGAGGCGAACCCGCGCAAGGCGCTTTTCGCGCTGGCCGATTCCTACCAGGCAGGGGACACCGACCTGGCCTGGACCCGGCTGACGCTCTGGCGCGCCCAGCTGGCCGCGGTGCTGGACCAGCTTGACCCCGCAGAGATCACCGCGGTGACAGTCACCGGGGCCGTCGATTCCCCCTCCACCGTGCTGCTGGCCGCCTGGCTGCGGCTGTGCCTGAAGATCCCGGTGACGCTGTCCTCCTCCCCCGAGGGCACCGGCGTGCGCTCGGTGCGCTTTGCCCGCGAGGCCGGGGACGTGGAGCTTTCCCGTCCCCCCGGGGACGTGGCCGAGTTGTACCAGCCGGGCCAGAAGGCCCAGCTGATTTCATTGCCGCAGCGCCCCGTGTCCGACTGCCTGTCCGAGGAGATGCGCCGGCTGGACCCGGACGAGGTCTTCGGCGAAGTCGTGCGCGAGGGCCTGAAACGCACCAACCTGAGGAGCATCCGTGCCAGTGAGCGTTAAGCGACACGTTGTCATCCACCCCGATCTGCCCGCCACCGCCGCGGCGGTCGCCGCCCGGCTGATCACCGCGATCCTTGACGCGCAGGCGGCACGTGGCGAGGCATCCATCGTGCTCACCGGCGGAACCCTGGGCATCGCCTCGCTGCAGGCCGTCGCCGACTCCCCGGCCTTGGGCTCGGTCGACTGGTCGCGGGTGAACTTCTACTGGGGCGACGAGCGCTTCGTCGAATCCGGTTCCCCGGACCGCAACGCGGTGCAGGCCGAGGTGCTGCTGGGCGTGCTCGATGCCCACGGGCTGGACCGGGGCCGGGTGCACGTCATGGGCGCAGTCGACGACTTCGGGACCCCCGAGGAGGCCGCTGCGGCCTACGCGCACCTGCTGGAGCGGGAGGCCTCCGACGAGGGCAGCGCAGGTTCCCTGCCGGTCTTCGACGTGCTGATGCTGGGCATGGGCCCGGACTCGCATGTGGCCTCGCTCTTCCCCGACCACGCGGGTGCCACGGCAACGGGCGCAAACGTCATCGGGGTCCGGGATTCGCCCAAGCTGCCGCCGCTGCGCGTGTCCCTGACCTTCGAGGCCATCAACACCGCCCGCGCGGTGTGGCTCGTGGTCGCCGGGGCCGACAAGGCCCCGGCGGCCGGCGTTGCCCTGGGCCAGGAGCCGGTGGCGCGCGAACGCGTTCCGGCCTCCGGGGTGTCCGGCACGCAGGGCACCTGGTGGCTCATGGACGCCGCCGCCGCCGCCCTGGTCTAACCGTTTTTCCCGCACACGCAAGAGCGCGGCCCGCCCCATCCGTTGAAGGAGAGGCGGGCCGCGCTTCTTGCCGGCCTGGTGCGGTGAGGCCGAAGGCTAGGACTCGACGCTGAAGCGCATGACCAGGCCCAGGCCGATGATGACCGTTGCCCAGATGAGTCCGAGCACGATGGTCACGCGGTTGAGGTTGCGCTCGGCGACGCCGGAGGAACCCAGCGAGGTGGTCATGCCACCGCCGAACATGTCGGACATGCCGCCGCCGCGGCCCTTGTGCAACAGGATGAGCAGGGTGAGCAGCAGGCTCGTGATGCCCAGCAAAATCTGCAATACCAACTTGATGACGTCCACTATTGCCCTTCAATCCGCTCGATGGCGATTAGTCGGTCACCAGGTGGTGCTCGAACCTAACAATGTTAGCAAATTCCGCGGCGTCCAACGATGCCCCGCCGACCAACACGCCGTCGACGTCGCGCTGCGCGAGGATCGCTGCGGCATTCGACGCCTTGACCGAGCCGCCGTACAACACCCGGACCGAGGCGGCGACATCGGCGCCGAAGAGCACCGCGAGCTCGGTGCGGATGGCAGCGCACAGTTCCTGTGCGTCGTCCGGTCCCGCGACCTCGCCGGTGCCGATGGCCCAGACCGGCTCGTAGGCAACCACGAGGGTTGCCGCCTGCTCCTTGGTGACCCCGGCCAGCGAACCACGCAACTGCTCGAGCGTGTACTGGACATGGGTTCCGGCCTGGCGGATCTCCAGGCCCTCGCCCACGCAGAGCACCGGGGTGACCGAGTGGCGGTACGCTGCGGCGACCTTGGAGGCCAGCAGCTCGTTGGACTCGTGGTGCAGGGCACGGCGTTCGCTGTGTCCCACCAGCACGTAGCCGCAGCCGAGGCGGGAGAGGAACTGTCCGGAGATTTCCCCGGTGTAGGCCCCGGAGTCGTGGGCGGAGAGGTCCTGGGCGCCGTAGCGCACCGGAAGGTTGTCGCCCATGGTCAGCGTCTGCACGCCGCGCAGGTCGGTGAACGGCGGGAAGACCGCCACCTCGACCCGTTCGAAGTCGTGCTCGGCGTCGGCCAGAGTCCAGGCCAGCTTCTGCAGCAGCGTGATGCCCTGGACGTGGTCCATGTTCATCTTCCAGTTGCCGGCAATCAGCGGCTTCCGGTCGAATTTACCATTGGTCGATGTGGTCACTTACGCGCCTCCAAGGCAGTCAGGCCTGGCAGTTCCTTGCCCTCGAGGTACTCGAGGGAGGCACCGCCGCCGGTGGAAATATGTCCGAAATCGTCGTCGTGGAAACCCAGCGTGCGCACCGCGGCAGCGGAATCCCCGCCGCCGACGACGCTGAACGCCTCGGATTCGGCCAGCGCGCCGGCCACCGCACGGGTGCCGCCGGCGAATGCCGGGATCTCGAAGACGCCCATGGGCCCGTTCCAGAAGACGGTGTTGGCGCCGGTGATGTAGCTGGCGAAGGTTTCCCCGGAAACCGGGCCGATGTCCAGGCCCAGGCCGGTGTCGCCGAAGCGCCCGCCGGTGATGTCGTCTGCGGCGCGCACCTCGTGCTCGGCGTCGGCCCCGAACTTCGAGGCGACGACCACGTCGGTGGGCAGCACGATGTCGCAGCCCAGCTCCTTGGCGCGCGAGAGGTAGCCGCGGCAGGTTTCCAGCTGGTCTTCCTCGAGCAGCGAGCCGCCGACCTCGTGGCCCAGGGCCTTGAGGAAGGTGAAGGCCATGCCGCCGCCGATCAGCAGGTGGTCGGCGCGGCCCAGCAGGTTGTCGATGACCGCAAGCTTGTCCGAGACCTTGGAACCGCCCAGCACGACCACGTAGGGGCGCTTGGGCGCCTCGGTCAGGGTCTTCAGGACCCGCACCTCGGTGGCCACCAGGTCGCCCTGGTAGGCCGGAAGCAGCGCGGCGATGTCGTACACCGAGGCGTGCTTGCGGTGCACCGCACCGAAGGCGTCGTTCACGTAGGCGCCGTTTTCACCGGCCAGCGCGGCCAGCTCGGCGGCGAATTTCGCGCGTTCGCCCTGGTCCTTGGAGGTTTCGCGCGCGTCGAAGCGCACGTTTTCCAGCACCAGCACGGCACCGTCGGCCAGTTCGCCGGCAAGTTTCCGCGCGGAGGGGCCCGTGACGTCGGTTGCGGTGTGCACGTCGAGCCCGGAGAGCTCGGCCAGGCGCGTGGACGCCGGGGCGATGGAATAGGTGGGGTCGGGTTCGCCCTTGGGGCGTCCCAGGTGTGCCATGACAATGACGCGGGCGCCGGCCTCGGCCAGCTTCTGCACCACGGGAATGGAGGCGCGTACACGCCCATCGTCGGTGACGGTGAAGCCATCGAGCGGCACGTTCAGGTCGCTGCGGACCAGAACGCGCCGCCCAAGGACACCATCGGCGATCAGTTCGTCGAGAGTGTGGGAAGTCATGTGACTAGGTTATCCGAGTCTCGGGGACTAACCGAGCCGGGCGCCGACGTATTCGGTCAGGTCAACCAGGCGGCTGGAGTAGGCCCACTCGTTGTCGTACCAGGCGACGACCTTCGCGGTGGTGCCGATGACGGTGGTGAGGCCGGCGTCGAAGACCGCGGAGTGCGCATCGTGGACGATGTCGGTGGAGACCAGCGGGTCCTCGGAGTACTTCAGGAAGCCCTTGAGCGGGCCCTCTTCGGCAGCCTTCTTGAATGCGGCGTTGATTTCCTCGACGGATGCCTCGCGGGCCAGGTTCACCGTCAGGTCGGTGGCCGACCCGGTCGGGACCGGCACGCGCATGGCGTAGCCGTTGAGCTTGCCCTTGAGCTCCGGGAGGACCAGGCCGATGGCCTTGGCCGCACCGGTGGAGGTCGGGATCATGTTCAGCGCGGCGGCGCGGGCGCGGCGCGGATCCTTCTTGTGCGGGGAATCCTGCAGGTGCTGGTCCGCGGTGTACGCGTGGATGGTGGTCATCAATCCGTCGACGATGCCGAACTGGTCGTTGAGCACCTTGGCGATCGGGCCCAGGCAGTTGGTGGTGCAGGAGGCGTTGGAGATGATGTGGTGCTTGTCGGCCTCGTACTTCTCGTGGTTGACACCCATGACGATGGTGATGTCTTCCTTGGAAGCGGGGGCGGAAATGATGACCTTCTTGGCGCCTGCCTGCAGGTGCTTCTCGGCGTCCGCTGCCTTGGTGAACAGGCCGGTGGACTCGATCACGACGTCGACGCCCAGCTCGCCCCAGCCCAGGTGGGCGGGATCCTTCTGCGAGAGGACCTTGATGCGCTTGTTTCCGACGACGATGTAGGCGCCGTCGACGCTCACGTCTTCTTCCAGGCGGCCCATGATCGAGTCGTACTTGACCAGCATGGCCAGGTCGTTGATGGATCCGAGGTCGTTTACTGCAACAACTTCGATGTCTGCGCGGTTCGCCAGGGCGGCTCGCAGGAAGTTGCGACCGATGCGTCCGAAACCGTTAATGCCAACACGGGTAGTCACGTGTATTTCTCCTTGACAGAGTGGTGTTGCCACTGCCGCGAAGAGAGGGCCCCGGGGTTGGGACACAGGAACGGAGTGGCTTGGAAAAATTGGACACTCCGTTGTGTCGTCAGCTGGGTGCTGACCGGGTTTTGCGTGTCTTGCGGCTGATGCCGCAAGACACGCAAAACACGTTGTTTCCATCGTACGCCACTTGGGCGTTCGATGTGAGGAGGCTTACGCCTCCAAGGGGGTTTTGTTACTTGCCCGGGACGACCAGCGTCGCGGCACCCTTGCGGGCCGCCTCGAAACGCGCCGAGACATCGGCCCAGTTCACGATGTTCCAGAACGCCTTCACGTAGTCGGCCTTCACATTCACGTAATCCAGATAGAACGCATGCTCCCACATGTCCAACATCAACAACGGGGTCGTCGCCACCGGCACATTGCCCTGCTGGTCGTAAAGCTGCTCGATGACCAGCTGCGAACCCAGGCCCTCAAAGCCCAGCAACGCCCAACCCGAACCCTGCAGGCTCATCGCCGCGGCCGTGAAGTGCGCACGGAACGCGTCAAACGAACCGAACGCGTCGTCGATCGCCGCAGCCAGCTCCCCCTCGGGCTTGTCCCCGCCCTCCGGCGAAAGGTTGTTCCAGAAGATCGAGTGGTTCGTGTGCCCGCCCAGGTGGAACGCCAGGTCCTTGGACAGCTTCGGGATGTTCCCGAACTCGCCCTTCGCCCGCGCCTCGGCCAACTGCTCCAGGGCGGTGTTCGCCCCGGCCACATAGGCCGCATGGTGCTTGGAGTGGTGCAGCTCCATGATCCGCGCCGAGATGTTCGGCTCCAGGGCCGCGTAATCGTACTGCAGCTCGGGCAAGGTATAAATAGCCAAAATGACTCCTCATTCTCATCGGCACCCATCGAGAAGTGGATGCGTTCTTCTTCGTTACTGCATCTCCGCGCAACAGCGGAAAATCCTTGGGCTCAGTGTTCGAGCATATCCAGTGGAACGCTGGCCTCGGTGCCGGGTATTCCCAGTTCGGAGGCCCTTTTGTCGGCCATTGCCAGCAATCGGCGGATCCGCCCGGCGATCGCGTCCTTGGTCATGGGCGGCTCGGCCATGCGTCCGAGCTCGTCCAGGGATGCCTGCTTGTGCGCCACGCGCAGCGCGCCGGCGTACTTGAGGTGCTCGGGGACCTCGTCGCCCAGGATCTCCAGGGCGCGTTCCACCCTGGCGCCGGCGGCGACGGCGGCCTGGGCCGAGCGGCGCAGGTTCGCGTCGTCGAAGTTGGCCAGCCGGTTCGCGGTGGCACGCACTTCCTTGCGCATGCGGCGCTCTTCCCAGACCATCAAGGCGTCGTGGGCACCCATGCGGGTGAGCAGCTGGGCGATGGCCTCGCCGTCGCGGATGACCACGCGGTCAACACCGCGGACCTCGCGGGCCTTGGCGACCAGTCCCAGGCGCCGTGCGGCGCCGACCAGTGCCAGTGCGGACTCGGGGCCGGGGCAGGTGATTTCCAGTGCCGAGGAACGCCCGGGCTCGGTGAGCGAACCGTGGGAGAGGAAGGCACCGCGCCACACGGCCTCGGCATCGGCGGTGGAGCCGTTGACGATGACCGAGGGCAGCCCGCGCACCGGCCGGCCGCGCCCGTCGAGCAGGCCGGTCTGGCGGGCCAGGGCCTCGCCGTCGCGGACCACGCGGACCACGTAGCGATTGCCGCGGCGCAGCCCTCCCCCGGAAACCACGATGATCTCGGAGGCGTGGCCGTAGACCTCGGCGATGGCGGCACGAAGCCGCCGGGCGGTGGAGGCGAGGTCGACCTCGGCCTCGATAACGATGCGTCCGGAGATGATGTGCAGGCCGCCGCAGAATCGCAGCATGGTGGATACTTCTGCCTTGCGCTCGGAGGATCTCCGAATCTCAAGCCGGGACAGCTCGTCCTTGACGGAAGCCGTCAGTGCCATGGATTGTTTCCTAACTGCTGGGCTCGTCTGTGCTGAACGTGGTGAACACGTCGTGGTATGCGGCGGCAAGTCTCAAGGGGTCGTGGACTGCGCGTCCGGCACCAACCCCTACTTTACCGAAAAAGGTGCGGGCGCCTAGCCGGGCGGCGGCGTGGGTGAACGCCTCGTGGTCCGAAATCGTCGTCGGGTCGGCCAATACGGCGTCCAGGCGCAGGTCCGGGGCGTACTTGGCGATGACCTCCAGGTGCGCTGCCGCGTCCATCCCGCCGGTCTCGGCGGTGTCGGTGGAAAGGTTCATGGTCAGCAGCCGGCGCGCCGCGGTCTGCTGCAGGCCCTCGCGCATTTCCGGCAGCAGGAGGTGCGGCAGCACCGAGGTGTACCAGGAGCCCGGGCCGAGCACGACCCAATCTGCCAGCTCGATGGCGTCAAGCGCCTCGGTGCAGGCCGCGGCGTCGGCCGGTTCCAGGCGTACGTTGGAGACCAGGGCGCTCTCGCCGGCCTCGGCGAGCTTCGCCTGGCCGGAGAGCCGGCGCTGCACCAGCCCGCTCCCGGCACCTTCCTGCAACACGTCCCCGGTGATGGTCAGCGGGGTGGTGCTCATGGGCAGCACCTGGCCGCGGGCGCCCAGCAGGGCCCCGGCCCAGCGCAGCCCCGCCACGGGGTCCTTGAGCAGTTCCCACAGGGCCACGATCAACAGGTTGCCCACGGCGTGCTGGTCCAGCGCTGCGCTCGATCCGGGTTTCGAGGTGAAGCGGTGCTGCATGACATCGCGCCAGGTCCGCCCCCAGTCGGTGTCGTCGCACAGGGCGGCCAGCGCCATGCGCAGGTCGCCGGGGGGCAGCACGTCGAGCTCCTCGCGCAGGCGCCCGGAGGAGCCACCGTCGTCGGCCACCGTGACGATGGCAGTCAGGTCGGTGGTTAGCCGGCGCAGCGCGGACAGCGAGGCCGACAGGCCGTGGCCGCCGCCGAGCGCGACCACGCGCACGACCTTGTTCTCCCCGTTGGAGCGGGATGGAGGCTGGATGGGGATCGGGCCGGTGAAAAACGCCATGGCGGGCTACTCGCGCCCCAGGTCCCGGTGCGTGACGTTGACGCGCACATTGGGCAGCTGGGCCAGCCGGCGCCCGATTTCCTCGGCCGTGGCCACCGAGCGGTGCTTGCCGCCGGTGCAGCCCACCGCAAGGGTGGCGTAGTGCTTGTTTTCGCGGCGGTAGCCCTCGAAGACCGGCTCCAGGGCACCGATGTAGCGTTCGATGAATTCCGCGGCGCCCGTGGCCGAAAGCACGTAGTCGGAGACGGCCTTGTCCTTGCCGGTGTGCGGGCGCAGTTCGGGGACCCAGTGCGGGTTGGGGATGAAGCGGACATCGGCGACGTAGTTGGCGTCGGTGGGGACCCCGTACTTGAAGCCGAAGCTCATGACGTTCAGCCGCAGCACGATCGGGCCGGACTCGGAGAACAGCTCGGTGATCGAGCGGGCCAGGTCGTGCACCGACATCTCGGTGGTGTCCACGACGATTTCCGCCGCTTCCTTCAGCTCGCGGAGCACCTCGCGCTCACGGTTGATGCCGTCGACGATGCGGTCGTCTTCCTGCAGCGGGTGCGGGCGCCGTCCCTGCTCGAAGCGGCGGACCAACAGGTCGTCGGCGGCGTCCAGGAAGAGCACGCGGTAGGCGATACCGGCGCTGGTCAGCGCGTTCAGGTTTTCGCGCAGCTGCGGGAAAAGCGACTTGGAGCGCACGTCCATGACCACGGCGAGCTTCGGGATGGACCCTCCGGCGTGTGCGACGATCTCGGTGAGCATGCCCAGCAGCGTCGGGGGCAGGTTCTCCACCACGTACCAGCCGTGGTCCTCCAGCGCGTGGGCGGCGGTGGTGCGCCCGGCGCCCGACATGCCGGTAATCACTAGAAGTTCGGACTCGGGTGGTTTCACTGGGGCAAGCTCGGTGGTCATGTACCTAGCCTAGTCGCCCGCGGGTCCCGAATCGGTCAGTCCAGCACTTCACCCGTGGTCATGTTCACTGCCGGCGCATCCGCGCCGGATGCGGCCAGCGCGTCGAACACCGTGGCGGCCAGCGCCGGCCCGATGCCCGGGACCTCCAGCAGCTGCTCCACCGTCGCGGCGCGCATCTTCTTCATCGAGCCGAAGTGCTTGCGCAGCGCCTCGCGCTTGGCCGGGCCCAGTCCGGGGATGGTGTCCAGCAGCGAGGTGGTCATCGAGGCCGAGCGCTTCTTGCGGTGGAAGGTGATGGCGAAGCGGTGCGCCTCGTCGCGGACCCGCTGGACCAGGTACAGGGCGTGGGAGGCCCGCGGCAGGATCACCGGGAACTGGTCGTCCGGCAGCCACAGCTCCTCCAGGCGCTTGGCCAGCCCGACCACGTACACGTCGTCGATGCCCAAATCGGCCAGGGCCCGGGAGGCGGCGGCGACCTGCGGGGGCCCGCCGTCGACGATGACCAGCGAGGGCGGGTAGGCGAAGCGGCGGGCGGGCATGCGCTCGGAGGCGTCGGCGATGTCGATTTCCCCGCTGATCATCGGCACGGTGTCTTCCATGTCCGCCAGGTAGTTCTTGAAGCGGCGGGAGATCACGTCGTACATCGAGGCGGTGTCGTCGCGCGCGGCCTCCCCGGTGATCGAGAACTTGCGGTAGTCGGACTTCTTGGGCAGTCCGTCCTCGAAGACCACCATCGAGGCGACCACGTTGGTGCCCTGGGTGTGCGAGGCGTCGTAGCATTCGATGCGCAGCAGCGGGGCCGGCAGCCCCAGGGCGTCCTGGAGTTCCTGCAGCGAGGCCGAGCGGGTGGTCAGGTCCCCGGCCCGGCGGGACTTGTGCAGGCGCAGGGACTGCTCGGCGTTCTCCCGCACGGTTTCGGCCAGCGTCGCCTTGTCCCCGCGCTGGGCCACGCGCAGCGAGACGGCCGAGCCGCGGCGCTCGTGCAGCCAGGCGGCGACGTCGTCGGCGTTCTCCGGGAGCACCGGGACCAGCACCTCGCGCGGGATCCTGTCGTCCCCGGCGGATTCGCCG
Source organism: Arthrobacter sp. AQ5-05 (assembly GCF_003287975.1). Taxonomy (GTDB): domain Bacteria; phylum Actinomycetota; class Actinomycetes; order Actinomycetales; family Micrococcaceae; genus Paeniglutamicibacter. The sequence goes on along the minus strand of NZ_QMKQ01000001.1, from coordinate 393,946 downwards.
TAGACCTGGGTAAGCATGTGCTCGATGAATTGCCCGGGCGTGGAATCCTCGACCTTTTCCACCACCCAGCCGCGCTGGCCGCGGATGCGCCCGTTGCGCACGTGGAAGACCTGCACCGCGGCCTCGAGCTCGTCCTCGTGCACCGCGAAGATGTCGGCCTCGGTGTTTTCTGCCAGCACCACGGCGTTGCGCTCGAAGACCCGGCGCAGTGCGGCGATGTCGTCGCGGTACCTGGCGGCCTGCTCGTATTCGAGCTTGGCGACGGCGTCGGCCATCTTGGCCTCGAGTTCCTTGATGAAGCGGGTGCCCTCCCCGCCCATGAACTGGCACAGGTCAGCGGCGAGCTGCTTGTGGTCCTCGGGGCTGATGCGGCCCACGCAGGGGGCGGCGCACTTGTCGATGTAGCCCAGCAGGCAGGGCCGCCCGGAGGACTGGGCCCGGTTGAACACCCCGGCCGAGCAGCTGCGCACCGGGAAGACGCGCAGCAGCGTGTCGAGGGTCTCGCGGATGGCCTTGGCCGGGTAGAACGGACCGAAGTACTTGGTGTCCTTGCGCTTGTCCCCGCGCATCACCAACGCGCGCGGGTACTTCTCCCCCATGGTCACCGCCAGGTACGGGTAGGTCTTGTCGTCGCGGAAGACGATGTTGAAGCGCGGGTTGTACTCCTTGATCCAGGTGTATTCCAGCTGCAGGGCCTCGAGCTCCGAGCCCACGACCGTCCACTCGACGGAGACGGCGGTGTGCACCATGGCGTGCGTCTTGGGGGTCAGGCCCGCGGGGTTGGCGAAGTAGGAGTTCAGCCGTTGGCGCAGCACCTTGGCCTTGCCGACGTAGATGACCCGACCGACCTCGTCGCGGAAGCGGTAGACCCCGGGACGCGTCGGAATGTCCCCGGTGGCGGGGCGGTAGCTCTGGGGGTCTGCCACTTCTGGTGCTCCGGTTACTGGTCGCTGATGGGGGTCTGGTTGTAGGCGTCCACGCGTTCCTGCCCGGTCAGCTCCGCGATGGCATCGACGATCGCATCGGTGGCCGCCCGGCGCTGCGGCAGCGGGTGCTTGCGGCCCAGGTGCTCGAATTGCAGCGGCTTGCCGAAGGCGAGCGTGAAGTGGTGCGGCTTGATGGTGTTCTTGCCGGCCGGCTGCAGGTTCTCGGTGCCGATCAGCCCGACCGGGACCACCGGCGCTCCGGTGGACAGCGCGAGCCAACCCACACCGGTGCGCCCGCGGTAGAGCTTGCCGTCGCGGGAGCGCGTGCCCTCCGGGTAGATGCCGATGCCGCCGCCGGTCTCCAGGATGTCGACCAGCGATTCCAGGGCCGCGACCGAGGCGGCCTGTTCCCCGCGCTGGACCGGGATCGAGCCCACGGATTCGAAGAAGGTCTTCATGGCCTTGCCCCTGAGGCCCGGGGTGGTGAAGTACTCGGCCTTGGCGAAGAACGCGACATCCCGCGGGGTCAGCGCCTGGATGATGATCGAGTCCAGGAAGGAGAGGTGGTTGGAGGCGATGATGACCGGCCCGGTGCGGGGCACGTTCTCCAGTCCGGTGACGGTGGGGCGGCACAGCCCGGAAAGCAGCCCGCGGATCGAGGAGCGGGTCATGGTGTACAGGCTCATCTAGGCGCCGGCTCCCGTCGGATTGGCGGCCAGCAGGGATTCGCGCAGCGTTTCCCCGGCGGCGTTGCCCAGCAGCAGCCCGGCAAGCTCGGCCAGGTCCGCGGCATGGGCGCCGGCACCGGCGGCTTCGAGTTCGCCGGCCTCGGCGAAGCCCCAGCCGGCGCCGATGGAGGCCATGTCGTTCTCGTGGGCCGCCTCGATGTCGTAGCGGCGGTCCCCCACCATCACGCACCGCGCGGAGTCCAGGTCGTGCGCGGCGATCGCCGCGGCCAGGATGTGGGTCTTGGAGGAGGAGGTGCCGTCGCCCTCGTCGTCGTTGCCGAAGATCCCGTCGAGCAGGGGCGTGAGGCCCTGGACCCCGAGCAGTGCCCGGGCGATGTGGGTGGGCTTGGCGGTGGCGACCAGCACCGTGGCACCGGAGGCACGCAGCTCGGCCAGGAGTTCGGGGACACCGGGGTACGGACGTGATGCGGCCATGCCGGTTTCGGCATATTGCGCACGGTAGGTGGAGATCAGCGAACCGATGTTTGAGGGGTCGACCCCGTCGATGGTGGCCAGCCCGATGGTCAGCGGGGGCCCGATGAGGGACAGGAGTTTTTCTTCACCCGGATCGGGGATCTGCGCTTGCGTCAACGCGAAGCGGATGCCCGAGGTGATAGCCCCGGCCGGATCCACGAGGGTTCCATCGAGGTCAAGCAGCACGGCGGAGGGAGCAATCATCACTGTCGTATTCTCGCATGAACTGGGCACTTGTGCCGTACGCGCATGCCCAAAACGGCATACACGCACGGCGTCCGCACCTAGCCCAGCAGCGGCGCGAGGAACTTTCCGGTATAGCTGGCCTCGACCTTGGCGACCTGTTCGGGCGTGCCGACGGCGATGATTTCGCCGCCGCCGGAGCCGCCCTCGGGACCCAGGTCGATGACCCAGTCAGCGGACTTGATCACGTCGAGGTTGTGCTCGATGGTGATCACCGTGTTGCCCTTGTCCACCAGTCCCTGCAAGACCAGCAGGAGCTTGCGGATGTCCTCGAAGTGCAGGCCGGTCGTGGGCTCGTCGAGCACATAGATGGAGCGGCCGTTGGAGCGCTTCTGCAGTTCCGCGGCGAGCTTCACGCGCTGCGCCTCGCCGCCCGAAAGCGTGGTGGAGGCCTGTCCGAGGCGGACGTAGCCCAATCCCACCTCCACCAGGGTGCGCAGGTGGCGGGCGATCGGGGTGAACGCGGCAAAGAATTCCGCGCCCTCTTCGATGGGCATGTTCAGCACGTCGGCGATGGATTTGCCCTTGTAGTGGACCTCCAGGGTCTCGCGGTTGTAGCGCGCACCATGGCAAACCTCACACGGGACATAGACGTCCGGAAGGAAGTTCATCTCGATCTTCAGCGTGCCGTCGCCCGAGCAGGATTCGCAGCGTCCGCCCTTGACGTTGAAGGAGAAGCGGCCCGGCAGGTAGCCGCGCACCTTGGCCTCGTTGGTCTCGGCGAAGAGCTTGCGGATGTGGTCGAAGACCCCGGTGTAGGTCGCCGGGTTGGAGCGCGGGGTGCGGCCGATGGGCGACTGGTCGACGTGGATGACCTTGTCAAGATGCTCGAGGCCCTCGACGCGGGTGTGTCGTCCGGGGACCTGCTTGGCGCCGTTGAGCCGGTTGGCGAGCACCTTGTAGAGCACGTCGTTGACCAGCGTGGACTTTCCGGAGCCCGAGACGCCGGTGATGGCCGTCAGCACGCCGAGCGGGAAGCGGGCAGTGACGTCCACGAGGTTGTTTTCGCGGGCGCCCACGACGGTGACCTCGCGCTTTTTGTCGATCTTGCGGCGCTTGGCCGGAACCTCGATCTTCCGGCGCCCGGAGAGGTAGTCGCCGGTGATGGAGCGGGTGTTGGCCTTCAGGTCCTCCAGGGACCCCGAGTGCACGACCTCGCCGCCGTGTTCCCCGGCGCCTGGTCCGATGTCGACGATCCAGTCGGCCTCGCCGATGGTGTCCTCGTCGTGTTCCACCACGATCAGGGTGTTGCCCAGGGACCGCAGCTGGGTCAGGGTTTCGATGAGCCGGCGGTTGTCTCGCTGGTGCAACCCGATGGAGGGCTCGTCGAGCACGTACAGCACACCGACCAGTCCGGATCCGATCTGCGTGGCCAGCCGGATGCGCTGCGCCTCGCCGCCGGAAAGCGTGCCGGCGGCTCGTTCCAGGTTCAGGTATTCCAGTCCGACGTCCAGCAGGAACCGCAGGCGGGCCTGGATTTCCTTCAGGACCTGGTTCGCGATCTGGGCCTCGCGTCCGGTGAGGACGAGGTTTTCGAGGAACTCGGAGCATTCGCGCATCGGCATGGCCGAGACCTCGGCAATGGATTTGTCGTTGATCAGCACCGACAGCGAGGCGGAGTTCAGGCGTGCACCGTTGCATTCCGGGCACGGGATCTGCCGCATGTACTCCTCATACCGGACGCGCGCGTTGTCCGATTCGGTTTCCAGGTGCTTGCGGTGGATGTACTGGACCACGCCCTCGAAGCCGGTGGAGTACTTGCGTTCCCGGCCGAAGCGGTTCTTGTACTGCACCACGACCTTGTGGTCCTTGCCGTGCAGGATGGCCTGGCGGGCGACGGCGGGCAGCTTGTTCCAGGGGGTTTCCAGCGTGAAGTCCAGCTCCGCGCCCAGTCCCCCGAGCAGGCGGTTCCAGTATTCGGTGGTGGCGGTGCCCAGCGACCACGGCGCGATGGCACCTTGGCCCAAGGGCATTTCCACGTCGGGAATGATCAGGTCCTCGTCGACCTCCAGGCGTGTGCCGATACCGCTGCATGCGGGACAGGCGCCGAAGGGGTTGTTGAAGGAGAACGACCGTGGTTCGATTTCATCGATGGCCAGCGGGTGCTCGTTGGGGCAGGCAAGGTTCTCGGAGAAGGCACGCACACGGCCCTCGTCTTCCGGGTCGAGGTCGACGAAGTCGATCAGGACCCGGCCCTCGGCGAGGTTCAGCGCGGTTTCGATGGAGTCGGTCAGCCGCTGGCTCACGGTGTCGTTGATGGCCAGGCGGTCGACGACGACTTCGATGGTGTGCTTGAACTGTTTGCCGAGCTTGGGTGGGTCGGAAAGCTGGATCGTTTCCCCGTCGACCCGGGCGCGGGAATAGCCCTTGGAGCCGAGCTCCTTGAAGAGGTCCACGAATTCGCCCTTGCGGCCACGCACGACAGGTGCAAGGACCTGGAAGCGGGTCTTGGGTTCGAGCTCTAGCAGCTGGTCCACGATCTGCTGCGGGGTTTGCTTGGTGACAGCCTCGCCGCAGACCGGGCAGTAGGGTCGACCCACGCGTGCCCAGAGCAGTCGCATGTAGTCGTAGATCTCCGTGATGGTTCCCACGGTGGACCGGGGGTTCTTCGAGGTCGACTTCTGGTCGATCGACACCGCGGGCGAGAGCCCCTCGATGAAGTCGACGTCCGGCTTGTCGACCTGCCCCAGGAACTGGCGGGCATAGGCCGAGAGGGATTCGACGTAGCGTCGCTGTCCTTCGGCAAAGATGGTGTCGAAAGCCAGGGACGACTTTCCGGAGCCGGAAAGGCCGGTGAACACGATCATGGCGTCACGGGGCAAATCCAGGTCGACGTTGCGTAGATTGTGTTCGCGCGCACCCTTCACCACCAGGCGGGTCAGGTCGTGCGGACGGAGGGTTTCAGAGGAGCGGGAAGTAGCCACCAGATCATGCTAATCGAAAACTGGTTCGAATGGAGCGAACTTGTGAGCAACAAGACGCAGGTCTATCCAACTTGCGAAGTGAACGCCGCCCGGACGTAGCCGACGGCAGCTTTCTCGGAGATCCCCCAGCGTGTCGCAACGGCCGCAAGCTCGGAGGCTGCGTCTGCAACGGCGACCGCACCTTCGTCTTCCGCTGCCTGGACGATGGTGCCGTGGCGGCCACGGGTCACGACTGCTCCGGTGGCTTCCAGTTCCTTGTAGACCTTCGCCGCCGTGTTGACCGCGAGGCCGAGTTGTTCGGCGAGCGCACGGACCGAGGGCAGTTTGGTTCCGGCCTTGAGGCGTCCCTTGGAGATGGCGGCGAGTATCTGCTGCCTGACTTGCTGGTAGGGAGCGGTTTTGTCGGTGCTGTCGAGAGCGATGAATGCCAGCGGATTGCTGTCCATGTGTGCCGTCCTTTGTTGGTACCCGGGGGGCGGTGCTTGCGTTTCAGCCTATCGCGCCGGATTCGGCGTTCCACATAGGATGTTGCAATGAGTGAAACCTTCCTTGACCTCACCGATGCGACCATCCGTTCCGTGAGCGTTTCCGAGATGTCCAACAACATCTACCTCGTGACTTCCAAGAGCGACGGCTCCCAGTTGCTGATCGATGCGGCCGACGATGTGGCGTCCATCGAGGGATTGGTTGCCTCTGCCGATTCGGATGCCGACGTCCCCACGCAGCTTGCGGGAATTGCCACAACCCACCAGCACTGGGACCACATCCGGGCGTTGGCAGAATATGCCGGCAAGACCGGAGTGAAAACCTATGCGGGTGCCGAGGACGTGGACGGCATTGCAGCCGGCGCCAACGTCGCCATTGATGTTCCGCTGAAGCATGGCGACACGGTATCGGTTGGCCAGGTGGTCCTGGAGTGCGTGCACCTGCGTGGGCACACCCCGGGTTCGATTGCCTATGTGTTGCGGGACAGCGGTGGCACCACGGTGATCTTCAGCGGGGATTCCTTGTTCCCCGGTGGAGTGGGAAACACGGAGAGCGATCCTCAGCGATTCGCCTCGTTGCTTGACGACGTGGAGTCGCGGCTCTTTGGAGCCTATCCGGATGATGCCTTGGTGCTCACGGGGCACGGGGCATCAACGACGCTGGGTGCGGAGCGGCCAAGCCTGGGCGAGTGGCGCCTCAGAGGCTGGTAGTCAGGGTTCCTTCGGCGGCCCCGGCGGTGATTCCGGGGTCCCCGGCAAGGGCGGCGCCATAGCTCTATACATCTGTCCGCCGGGGGTGGTGATCAGGATGGTATGCCGCTGTCCCCGGATGAGGTGTTCTTCCCAGCCCTCGGTCTCTTTTACCTGGTTGCAACAGACACATCGTCCATCCAGGTTGATCTCGGTGGTTTTCCCGCCCCTGCGCACCTGGTAGACGTGGTCGATGTGGCGAATCGGGGCATCACAATATGGCGTCCGGCAGAATTGGTCGCGCATCTCGATGAGGTCCCTGAGTTTGGGCGGCACGCTGCGGGCTTCGGAGTCCATGGCCAAGAGTTCACCTGTCGTTGGCGCCGTATACACGCGGCGCATCCATACATCGACCCCGCTTTCTTCTTCCGAAGAAGTCCGGTCACCGGCAATGAGCCACCGGGCATGGGCTGCGGAGATGGTTCCGTAGCCAAAGAGGTGCGCAGGTTCGCTGTCTCCCGCCAGCAGCGTGCGATCGGTCATGTTCAGGTGCACCAGCAGCGAGGGCCGCAGCCCGTTCTCGTGCCCGGTGATTCCCGATACGAGCGCGTCGGCCATGGTCTGGTCGTCGGTGCGTCGATCCTCGCTGGAACGGCGCTTGGCAGCCGCGGCCCGCAGCGCCTGCTTCACCGCAACGCCCTGCGCCACGGTGAGCAGTGCGCTCAGACGCATCATCCCGTCGGGTGTCGGGGTCAGTGTCACGCGGCGCTTGACCACGGCATCGGCCTGCTTGTTCGTTTCGACCCGGCCGTCATAGGCCAGGACCTCCTTGTCGATGCGTGAGGCCAGTTGCTTGGTGCCCACGCCTTCGAGGGCACCCCGCTCCCCTGCCATGTTCCGGTCAATTTTCCGGCGAGCGTCGATGTGCAGGTCCTTGGTCTTGCTCACCATGAGCATGGCGCGTGCTTCGGTGAGCTCACCGCGCTCCAGCGCGTTGTAGGTGTAGGGCATTTGCTCGATCATGGCCCGCGAATAGTTCACGAAGCGAGATCCCAGATTTTGGGCTTCCTTGCGCGCGAGGGCGACTTCAGCACCAGTGCCACGTGCCGGGTTCTGTTGGTAGAGGCCTTCTTCCCGGTGCCTGGCAGTGATGTCCTGCTCCAGGGCGTAGGATTCCTTGGCCTGGGCCGCACAGAGGGCGGCTTTTGCGCGCTCCATGGCCGAGATCCGGGCGGCTCGCACTTGCTCCCCCACGGTCTGCGGTAGGTGGGTCACCGCCTCGGCCATGCCGTTAATGAAATCGACGTAGCCGTCGCCGGGTCCTTCCGCTGCGGAGCGCTGCCTCGGGGGCCTGCGCAGATCCGAGGGGATGTGGCGATGGCCAAGGAGGATTTCCCCGGCTTCCTCCACGGTGAGGGACCTCGGGTTCGAATTGTATTCCTGGGAATCTTCGAACATACTTACTATTCTACGCCTGGATCGCTGGTTTGTGAAGGCTCCGGCGAGCGCAAAAAATCACAAACCGACTAGTCAAAGTACGGTAAGAAAATACTTTCGAGTCATCTTGTTCGCGGGGCTAGTGGAACTTGATGCCCTGGGATTCGCAGGCCTCCTTGAACGCGTCCTTGTCCGCGATTGCGGGGGCTCCGGTGGCATCGGTATCGACAGCGGTACGGATCTGTTCGGTGGAAGCCTTGGAGCCGTGCTCGGCTGCCTTCTTCATGTTGGTCGCACCAAGGTTTCCAGTGTCCGTGTATCCGCTGCCGAAGTGGATGCAGGCGGTGTTCCCCTGCTGGTCGTTCAAGCGAAAGTCTTCAGCTGACGGCCCGGAGCAGGCGGCGAGCATCAGGATGGCAGCGGCAAGGACCGGCAAAATCTTCTTCATGTTCCCCAGACTATGAGAACGGGGTCTCACCTGCGAACTTGGTTCATCTTTGGGGGAAGGCTACCGCTTGCGGCCCACCATGAAGATGCGGCGGAACGGGAACAAGGTCAAGGATCCCCCACGGGGGTTCCGAAAAGATGGGTACGCCTGGGCAACCAAACGGGCATACTCTGCCTCGAACTCGGCCGCATCCCTTTTCGAAAGCCTGGCAAGCACCGGGCGCAGGGCCGTCCCGCGCACCCATTCCAAGACAGGGTCCGTCCCGCCGAGGATCTGCCCGTAGGTGGTTTCCCAGACATCGGATTCGAATCCGGCCTCCAGCAGGATATTCAGGTAATCGGAGGGTTCCCCCACCGCGTCGTCATGCCGCAGGACCCCGGCCAGCTGCGGGGCCCAGCGCTCCGAATTGGCCAGCTGCCGCATCAGGGTGTGAGACGGGGAACCGAAGTTGCCCGGCACCTGGGCCGCAAACCAGGCCCCGGGGGCCAACGCACCCAGCCACTGGGCGATGAGCTGCCGGTGTTCGGGGATCCATTGCAGCATCGCGTTGGAGACCAACACGTCGGTCTCGGGGGCCGGCGTCCAGGTGCTTGCATCCGCCACGGCGAAGGACAGGTTGGCCGCATGCTGCTTGGCCCGCGCCTGCTCGATCATTTCTTCCGAGGAGTCCAATCCGGTCACCCGGGCGTCGGGCCAGCGCTCGGCCAGCGAATGGGTCAGGGGTCCCGGACCGCACCCCAGATCCACCACGAGCTGCGGCGTCGCGGCGGTGATACGGGCCGTCAGATCGTAAAACGGACGGTAGCGATGGTCGGCAAACTGCACGTACTTGTTCGGGTCCCATTTCATAACCACAGCGTAAGCGGAAAGCCCCTCGTAAACCGATAGTCTTGGACACATCATGAAACTTACCGAGTTGCTGCCGAACACTCCCCCGCGTGGGGCCACCGCCGAATCCGTTTACGAAGCGTTCATCAAGTGGGTGGAGGACCGCGGCATCGGGCTGTACCCGGCACAGGACGAGGCCGTCATGGAATTCGTGGCCGGCAACAACGTCATCCTTGCCACCCCCACAGGCTCGGGCAAATCGCTGGTGGCCGTCGCTGCGCACTTCTATGCGCTCGCCCGCGGGGAACGCAGCTACTACACCGCGCCCATCAAGGCGCTCGTTTCGGAAAAGTTCTTTGACCTGTGCAAGATCTTCGGCGCCGAGAACGTCGGCATGGTCACCGGCGACTCCTCGGTGAACCAGGATGCCCCGATCATCTGCTGCACCGCGGAGATCCTGGCCAACATCGCTCTGCGCGAAGGCAAGAACGCGGATCTGGGGCCGGTGGTCATGGACGAGTTCCATTTCTACGCCGACCCGCAGCGCGGTTGGGCCTGGCAGGTGCCGCTGCTCGAGCTCCCGCAGGCGCAATTCCTGATCATGAGCGCCACCCTGGGCGATGTCAGCCGCTTCGAGGACGAGCTCACGCTGCGCACCGGACGCGACACCTCCACCGTGGCGCACGCCGAACGACCCATCCCCCTGCACTACTACTACTCGCAGGATCCGGTGCAGGAAGCCATCGAGGAGCTGCTCTCCACCAAGCAGGTGCCGATCTACGTGGTGCACTTCAGCCAGCTCGAAGCCATCGACCGGGCCAGCGGGCTGATGAGCATCAACGTGTGCACCCGCGAGGAAAAGGACCGGATCTCCGAGCTGATCGCCGGATTCAGGTTCGCCCCCGGCTTCGGCAAGACGCTGAACCGGCTGGTGCGCCACGGCATCGGCGTGCACCACGCCGGCATGCTGCCCAAGTACCGCCGGCTGGTGGAGCAGCTGGCCCAGGCCGGCCTGCTCAAGGTCATCTGCGGCACCGACACCCTGGGCGTGGGCATCAACGTGCCCATCCGCACGGTGTTGATCACCGCGCTGTCCAAGTACGACGGAGTGCGCACCCGCATCCTGAACTCCCGCGAATTCCACCAGATCGCCGGACGCGCGGGCCGCGCAGGCTTCGACACCGCCGGGACCGTCGTGGTCCAAGCGCCCGAGCACTCCATCGAGAACAAGAAGGCCATGGAGAAGGCCGTCGCGAAGTTCGGCGACGACTCCAAGAAGATCCGCCAGGTCGTCAAGAAGAAGCCCCCGCAGGGATTTGTGACCTGGGGAGAAAAGACCTACGAGCGGATCATCGATTCCACCCCCGAGACGCTGAACTCCTCCTTCGCCGTCACGCACTCGATCCTGCTGAACCTGCTGGCGCGCGAGGGCGACTCCTTCGCCGCCGCCCGCCGGCTGCTCACCGAGAACCACGAGCCTCCGGTGCGCCAGCGTGCCCTGCAGCGCAAGGCGCTGGGCATCCTGCGCGAGCTGCTGGCCACCGGCGTCGTCGAACGCCTGGAGCGCCCCGACAAGCACGGGAACATGCTGGCCCTGACGGTGCACCTGCAGGAGAACTTCGCGCTGAACCAGCCGCTGTCCCCCTTCGCGCTGGCGGCCCTCGAACTCTTTGACGCCGAGTCCCCGAACTACGCGCTGGATGTCGTCTCCGTCATCGAGGCCACGCTGGAAAAGCCGCGCCAGGTGCTCTCGGCCCAGGAGAAGAAGGCCCGCGGCGAGGCGATTGCCGCGATGAAGGCCGAGGGCATGGAGTACAACGACCGCATGGCCGCGCTCGAGGAGGTCACCTACCCGCAGCCGCTGGCCGAGATCCTGACCAATGCCTTCGAACAGTACCGCGCCGGCGCCCCGTGGCTCGGCGACTTCGAAGTGGCACCCAAGTCGGTGGTCCGCGACATGTACGAACGCGCCATGAGCTTCAGCGAGTATGTGCAGTTCTACTCGCTGGCCCGCTCCGAGGGCGTGCTGCTGCGCTACCTCACCGACGCCTTCAAGGCGCTGCGCCAGACCGTGCCGCAGGACGCGCTGCGCGAGGACCTCGAGGACCTCATCGAGTGGCTCGGGGAACTGATCCGCCAGATCGACTCCTCGCTGCTGGACGAATGGGAGGAGCTGGCCAACGGGGTGTTGCACGAGCCCGACGCCGAAATCATCCCGCCGGCCCCCGAGCGCCTGACCTCCAACGAGCGGGCCTTCCGCGTGATGGTCCGCAACGAGATGTTCCGCCGCGTGAAGCTCTTTGCCGACGAGCAGGACGGCGCCCTGGGCGAACTGGACGGGCACTCGGGCTTCGGCACCGATGCGTGGGCCGATGCCATGGACGCGTACTTCGAGGAGCACGAGGACATCGACGACGGCCCCGGCGGTCGCGGACCCAACCTGTTGCTGATCACCACCTCGAAGGACACCTGGACGGTTCGGCAGGTCTTCGCCGACCCGGCCAACCACCACGACTGGGGCATCGACGCCACCGTCAACCTGGCGGACTCCGACGAGGCCGGGTACCCGGTCATCACGGTGACCAGCGTGGGCCGCAAGGACTAGCACGGCACCAACGACAAGCGCCCGCCGGAAAGGACTTCCTTCCCGGCGGGCGCCTGCGTTTTTTCTGGAAACCCCGGAGTTGCCTAGAACCCCATGAGCTTGGTCAGCGGCTGGACCTGGTTGCGGGCCAGCAGCACGATCGGCAGCACGAGCCCGGCCAATGCGTAGATGGACACCGGGATGCACAGCAGCCACTCGCGCACCGAGCCTGCCCGCCCCAGCACGGGGATGGCGATCCGGCCGCCGGGCTTCCACACGTCCTTGAGCAGCGGGACGCGGCGGATGAAGCGCGGGGACTTGATTTTGATCGGCCAGATCAGGTTGCAGCCGCCGACCGTGAGCAGGTCCCCGGCAATGTGCACCGCGCAGCCCACGGCCACCGCCAGCACCAACCAGTTCTGCTCGTCGGGCGAGAACACCGCCACGAAGATGCCGGCCGGAACCGAGATCAGCCACGGCAGGCGCGCCATGGTGTCGGGAATGAACTTCAGTGCCTTCAGCGCAAAGGACACCAGCAGCACCGCCAGCAGCCCGGCACCCGGGTAGATGATCCCGAAGCGGGAATTCTCCATGGTCCACAGCCCCAGCACCCAGGCCAGGACGGTGAACGCCGCGATGCCCAGCAGCGAGTGCGTGCCGTTGCGGTGTCCGCCCGAGACCTCGCCGATGCCGGCGCAGATCGCGTTGGACACCGGCGGCAGTGAGTGCGCGATGGTGGCCCTGCGGTGGTCTGCATCCGGCAGCAGCGCCGCCCCCGCGCAGACCATGGCGCCCGCGACGCCGGCGATCGGGGTTTGCTCCAGCAGGCCGAAGCCCAGCGGGATCGCATCGGGCATCCAGGTAAGGTGCTCGGAGAGGCTCCCCGTGGGGAGCTTGAAATTCGTGGTCAACGCGATCCAGGCTGCTGCGCCGGTGGCCGCGTGGTGGCCGCCCATCATTTTGCTTGGTGCCGTCCTTGCTTTGGTTCTTGCTTCTCGATCGCCCCAACCTTAAGTGCTGCCACCCACGCGTTGGATTCACGGCACGCATGGCCCGCCGGTAGGCTTGGTCACATGCCCTTGATTCGCCCCGCCGCGCCCGCCGACGCCCCCGCCATCCTTGAACTCATCCACGAATTGGCGCTCTTCGAGCGCGAGCCCGACGCCGTGAAAAACACCGAATCGGATCTCGCAGCGCACCTCTTCGGACCCGACCCGCAGGTGTACGCGCACGTGGTGGAGGAAGACGGCACAGTGCTGGGCTTCGCCCTGTGGTTCCTGACGTATTCCACCTGGGAGGGAACCCACGGGATACATCTCGAGGACCTCTACGTGCGCGAGTCGGCTCGCGGCGCCGGGCACGGCAAGGCGCTGCTGGCGGAACTGGCACGCATCGCCGTGGCTCGCGGCTACCGGCGCGTGGAATGGAGCGTGCTGGACTGGAACGCCCCGGCCATCGGTTTCTACGATTCGCTCGGCGCCGGTTCCATGGACGGCTGGACCGTGCGGCGCCTCGAAGGCGCGGCCCTGGCGGAACTGGGGGCAGGGGCATGAGCAACACCCACTCCTTCCGCGGGATGAACACCACCGAGCACTACTTCCAGGTTCCGCTGGACCATGACCGCCCGGCGGGCGAAAAGATCACGGTCTTCGCCCGCGAGATATCCTCCACCGCGCACCACGACCCCGCCTCGCTGCCCTGGCTGCTCTTCCTGCAGGGCGGCCCGGGCGGGAAGTCCCCGCGCCCGGCCTCGCTTTCCGGCTGGCTGGCGGAGGCGGCCAAGACCTTCCGCATCCTGCTGCTTGACCAGCGCGGCACCGGGGGCAGCACCCCGGCAAACCGCCAGTCCCTGCCGCTGCGCGGGGACGCGGCGGCGCAGGCCGCCTACCTCACGCACTTCCGCGCCGACTCGATCGTGCGCGACGCCGAAGCCATCCGCAGGGACCTCGGGATCGAGAAGTGGAGCACCTTCGGGCAAAGCTACGGCGGCTTCTGCACGCTGACCTACCTGTCCCTGGCCCCGGCGGCGCTTCAACGCTGCATCGTCACCGGCGGGCTGGCCTCGCTCAGCGCTGACGCGGACACCGTGTACCGGGCCACCTACCGGCGCATGGCCGAGCGCAACGCGGAATACTTCAATTGGTACCCGCAGGACCGCAAGGTCCTGCGCGAGGTCGTCGCGCATCTGGCCCACACCGAGGAGGACCTGCCGGGCGGGCGGGCGCTCACCGTGCCGCTGGTGCAGATGCTTGGCCAGTTCCTGGGCGGCAACGCCCGGGTGCACTCGCTGCACCACGTCTTCGAGGCCGCCTTCATCGACACCCCGGGCGGCAGGCGGCTCTCGGACACCTTCCTGGCCGCGGTCGCCGAGCAGGCCGACCGCACCACCAACCCGCTGTACGCGCTGCTGCACGAGTCGATCTACGCGCAGGGTGCGGCCACCAACTGGTCCGCGCAGCGCGTGCTGGCCGAGTTCCCGGCGTTCGCCCCCGATGCCGAACTCCCGCTGCTGACCGGGGAAATGGTGTTCCGCTGGTACTTCGAGGACGATGCGGTACTGCGCCCGCTGGAGGAAACCGCCCGTATCCTGGCCGAGCACGAGGATTGGGGTCCGCTCTACGACCCCGCGGTGCTGGCCGCCAACACCGTGCCGGTCGCCGCTGCCGTGTACGTCCACGACGTGTACGTGGATCGGGACCTGTCGCTTCAAACCGCCGCGGCGGTCGGCAACGTGCGGGTGTGGGAAACCGATGAGTTCCACCACGACGGGATCGGCGACGAGGGCGCGATGATCTTCGCGAAGCTGCTGGAGATGACCGAGGACTAGGCCGCGTCACACTCCCGTTCGCAATCTCCCCGGAAAACACTTCCGTGATAGGCGTTGAAGGGTAACCATCCGGAGCGGCCGAGAGACCTGGATCGCTGACGCCGCAGCAACCCGCCCCGCCGACGGGACTCCCGTCGAGACGGCAACGGTGCTACTGCCAGGACCGATGGAAAGCAGGCAATCACCCATGTCCTTCAATACCAGCCACATCCGCACCACCCACGCCGGTTCGTTGCCGCGCACCGACGCGCTGCTGGCGGCCAACGAGGTCAGGGAGCGCGACGGGATCACCGAGGAATTCCTCGAACTGCTCGAAACCTCTGTCACGGCCATCGTGGCCAGGCAGCGCGAGCTGGGCATCGACATCCCCAACGACGGCGAATTCGGGCACACCATGTCCTCCGCCGTCGACTTCGGCGCCTGGTGGAACTACTCCTTCGCCCGCCTGGGCGGGCTGGAAGACACCACCGTCGACCGCTGGGCCGAGACCACCGTCAACCGCTCGTCCCCCGGCAACGTCGTGCTCACCTCGTTCCCGGACCGCCGCGACCGCCAGGCCTTCGCCGCGGCCTACGCGGATCCGACCTCCGGGATCCTGGCCCACCGCAAGGCCACCACGCAGCCGAAGGTCGTTGCCCCATTGACCTACACCGGGCACGACCTGGTCGCATCGGACATCAGGAACCTGAAGACCGCGATGGCCGCCACCGGCACCGAGGAAGGCTTCCTCGCCGCGCTTTCCCCCGCTTCCTGTGCGCGGCTGGCCAACGACTTCTACACCAGCGACGAGGAATACCTCTTCGCGGCGGCCGATGCCATGCGCGAGGAATACCGGGCGATCCTCGATGCCGGGCTCATCCTGCAGATCGACGACCCGTCGCTGGCCGAGTCCTGGGACCAGGTCAACCCGGAGCCGAGCCTGGAAGACTACCTGCAGTTCCTGGAGCTGCGCGTGGAGGCCACCAACCACGCGCTGCGCGGGCTGCCTGCCGAGCGGATCCGGCTGCACGTGTGCTGGGGATCCTGGCACGGCCCGCACACCACCGACATCCCGTTCGCCGACATCCTGGACCCGGTGCTGCGCATCAACGCCAACATGATTTCCTTCGAGGCCGGCAACGTGCGCCACGAACACGAATGGCGCATCTGGGAGGACCGCGCGCTGCCCGAGGGCAAGATCCTGGTCCCCGGCGTCGTCTCCCACGCCACCAACGTGGTCGAGCACCCGGAGCTGGTCGCCGACCGCATCGAGCGCTTCGCCAACCTCGTCGGCCGCGAGAACGTGATCGCGTCCACCGACTGCGGACTGGGCGGCCGCGTGCACCCGCAGATCGCCATGGCCAAGCTCGAGGCCCTGGGCGCCGGGGCGGCACTGGCCACCAAGCGCCTGTGGAAGGTCGCAGGGGCCATCGCCTGACCCCTGCCAATTGACACAAGCCGCCTCCCGCGGCCGGCAACCGGTGCATCATGGGAAGTGGTGGGCGCGGGCGCACCCATCCGGAAGGAAGGCGGCACACCCATGGCACGTGAACTGGTCCTGGTCACCGGAGGATCGGGGTTCCTGGGCACGCATTGCGTGATGGCGTTGCTGGCGCGCGGACACCCGGTGCGGGCCACGGTGCGATCCGTCGAACGCGGCAACGAACTGCGTGCGGCGCTGGCCCGGGCTCGGATCGACGCTGCCAACCTGACCACGGTGCAGGCGGACTTGCTCGGCGATGCGGGTTGGGCCGAGGCCGCAGCCGGGTGCACCTACATCCTGCACACCGCTTCCCCGTTTCCCGCACGCATGCAGCGCAACGCCGAGGACCTGGTGCACCCGGCACGCGAGGGGGCGCTGCGTGCCCTGCGGGCAGCACGCGACGCACAGGTGGCACGCGTGGTGATGACCTCTTCCTTCGCAGCTGTCGGCTACGGGAACACCCCGAGGGGCAGCGAGTACACCGAGGAGGACTGGAGCGATCCGGAGGCGGGGATCAGCGCCTACGCCAAATCGAAGACCCCGGCCGAGCGGGCGGCCTGGGACTTCACGGCGCGCGAGGGCGGACCCGCGCTTGCGGTGGTGAACCCGGCGGGCATCATCGGCCTGGTGCCCGGCCCGCGGCTTTCCACCTCGATCCAGCTGGTGCGGCGGGTGCTGTCCGCTTCCCTGCCGGGCCTGCCGCGGATCCCCATCCCGCTGGTCGACGTGCGCGACGTCGCGGCGCTGCACCTTGCGGCCATGGAGCACCCGGCGGCCGCTGGGGAACGCTTCCTGGCCGTCGCCGGGCCCGCTGTGCCGTTGCGCGAACTCGCCTCCAGGCTCGGCACGGCGAAGGAGGTGTCGAACAAGAAGGGCACCACATCCCTGGGCTGGGAGCCGCGGCCGGCGGCCGACTCGCTGCTGGACACCGCCAACAGCCTGCTGGAGTTGGGGTTGGTCTAGGCCGGGGAACCGAGCTCCACCAGCAGCACCCCGCCGACGATCAGCACGATCCCGGCGGTCATCAGCAGCGTCAACGGTTCCTTGAAGATCCAGCGGCTCAGCACCGCGGTGATCGCCACCCCCGCGGCCGCCCAGATCCCGTACGCCGCACCGATGCCCATTCCGGCGCGCAGCGCCAGGGAGAGCATGGTGAAGGCCAACAGGTAGCCGGCGACCACCGGGAGGTACCAGGCCCGGGAGCCGGTGAGCGTTGCACGCAGCGACATGGTCGCGCCGACCTCGGCGATGATCGCGGTTCCAAGGAAAAGCCACATCATGAGAGGCGTTCTGGTTTCCCGTGGGCTTGCTGGCGCAGGGCGTGCTGGGACCCGAATTCCACCAGGACGACCCCGGCGATGATGATCCCCAGGCCAAGCACCATCAATGGTGTGGGCGCTTCGGCAAAAAGCAGCATCGCCAGGACGGCGGTCAGTGCCACGCCGAGGGCGCCCCAGATGCCGTAGGCGACCCCGAGCCCCAGACCCGCGCGCATGGCCAGCGCCAGGCAGGTGAACGCGCCGGCGTAGCCCAGCACCACGGCGGCGTACCACCAAGGCGCCTCCAGTGCGGCCTTCAGTGCGAGGGTCGCGGTGAACTCGGTGGCGATGGCCATCGAGAGCAGGAACCACTTGTTCATTTGAGCTCGCGCACGCAGAAGAACGCGACGACCAGGATGAAGCCCAGGCACAGGTAGCCGAGGCCGGCGAACCCCAGCGTGGCCAGCAGCACCCCGGATCCGGCGGCCCCCAGCGCCCCGGCCGCACCCATGAGGGTGTCGGAGACTCCCTGGACCAGCACCCGGCGCGGACGGTCCACCCGCTCGGCCAGGAACGCGGAGCCGGAGACCGTCGACATCGACCAGCCCAGGCCCAGCAGCACCAGCGCGACCGTGACCGCGGAGCGGGATTCGGCACCGATGCCGGCGACCAGCACGGCCGCCACCAGCACCGTCATGCCCGCCAGCATCATCCGCGGCTGGCCGATCCGATCCGCCCACGCCCCGATGAACGGGGAGAGCGCGTACATGCCGGCGATATGCAGTGAGATGACGAAGCCGATGACGATCAGGATGTCGGCGCTGCCCCCGTGCATTTCGTGCCCCGGGATGGCGGCCAGGTCCTTGAGGTGCACCGGGGTCATCGACATGACCCCGACCATCACCAGGTGGGCGACCACAATGGTGGCAATGCCCAGGGTCGCGCCCGGGGAAGCACGCACCGCAAGAAGCCCGGTGGCCAGCGAACCGCGGCGCCTGCCCGTCGCGACGGGGTGCGGGGGCACGCCGTCTTCCCTTTCCCAGGCCCGGGCCAGGTCGATGGGGTCCGGGCGCAGCCCGATGTTCAGCACCAGGATTGCCAGCAGCATGCCGGCCAGGGAGAAGAGGAACGGCCCGCTCATCGGCGGCAGTCCGAATTGCCCGCCCAGTGCCGATCCCGGTCCGATGAGGTTCGGGCCGGCGACGGCACCGATGGTGATGGCCCAGACCACCAGTCCCAGGTCGCGCCCGCGGGTGGCGTCGGCGGCCAGGTCGGTGGCGGCGAAGCGGGCCTGCAGGTTCGCTGCCGAGCCCACGCCCAGCAGCGCGGCCCCGAGAAGCAGCACCGTGAAGGAGTTCGCCACCGGTGCCAGCATCATGCCGATGGCACCCAGCGCGGCCAGGAAGTAGCCCAGGGACAGCGCACTGCGGCGTCCGCGCTTCACGGCCAGGGCTGCCAACGGCAGCGCACTGAGTGCGCCGGCCACGGAGATCGCGGTGGTTGCCGCCCCGGCGAAGGCGTTGGAGCCGGTCAGCTCCACGGCCATGAGCGATCCGATGGCCAGCCCGGCGCCGTTGCCCACACCGGACAGCAGCTGGGACACCGAGAGCGTGGCCACGGTGCGGCGTTGGGCGCGCACCCGGCGGGGTGCGGGATGGATGGAGGTCGGGGTTGTGTTCACCCGCCCAGCCTAGCAACGCCGCGGCCCTTAACGAGCCCCGGGGCCCGTCTTCCGAAACTACGGAAGACCGACCCCGAGCGGGTGCAGCGTGGGAGGCGCGGGGTTACTCGCTGTCCTTCTTGGCTGCCTGTTCGGCCTTGTGCTCGGCGGCGGCGCGGCGGCCTGCCGGGGAGAGCAGCGAGGCGACGGTCGCGATGACGACCGTGCCCAGGATGACCACCAGCGAGACGGTGATGGAGAAGTCCGGGACCCAGGTGATCGGCTGGCCGCCGTTGATGAACGGCAGTTCGTTCACGTGCATGGCGTGGAAGACCAGCTTGATCCCGATGAAGGCCAGGATGATCGACAGCGCGTGCTTGAGGTAGACCAGGCGGTCCATCAGGCCACCGAGCAGGAAGTAGAGCTGGCGCAGGCCCATCAGCGCGAACAGGTTCGCGGTGAAGACGATGAACGGGGACTGCGTCAGGCCGAAGATCGCCGGGATCGAGTCGACCGCGAAGAGCAGGTCGGTCATGCCGATGGTCACGAAGACCATGACCATCGGGGTGAACATGCGCTTGCCGTCGATGGTGGTGCGCAACTTGTTGCCGTCGAACTCCTTGGAGATCGGCAGGTTCTTGGTCAGCTTGTAGACGATGCCGCTGTTGGCGCCGTCGGACTCGTCCTCGCCCTTGTCCGTGGCCTGCTTCCAGGCGGTCCACAGCAGGAAGGCGCCGAAGATGTAGAAGACCCAGGAGTAGTTCTCGATGACTGCGGCACCGAGGATGATGAAGATGCCGCGCAGGATCAGCGCAATGATGATGCCGAACATCAACACTTCCTGCTGGTATTTCCGCGGCACCGAGAAGCGGGCCATGATGATGATGAACACGAACAGGTTGTCGATGCTCAGCGAGTATTCGGTGACCCAGCCGGCAATGAATTGCTGGCCGAGGTCCGGGCCCGCCTGCCACCAGACGACGCCGCCGAAGATCAGGGCGAGGGTGACGTAGAAACCGACCCAGAGGCCGGATTCCTTCATCGAGGGTTCGTGTGGTTTCTTGACCACGTAAAGCAGGTCAAGAAGAAGAATGATGCACAATGCCGAGAGCGAGATAATCTCAAACTGCAGCGACAAGCCGTGGTTTCCCAATGTGGGGCCTTTCAAAACGGGGTACGTGGAATTACCGCAAGTCTCTCCGCCGTCCGCTCAGATCGGGACGACCGCTGTGCCCGGCGAGGCATCGATGCCTCGCGTGTTGACGACCACAGCACAAGTGGGATACTCCCCTACGCTTGGAACAGTCTAGCGCATCCATGTTTCAGGCTCGTGAATGACCTGCGGTTTCACCAGTCCCCGTCGAAGGCCAGCAGGTCCCCCGGTTGGCAGCCACGTTCCCGGCAGATCGCCGAAAGCGTGCTGAAGCGCACGGCCCTCGCCCGGTTACGCGTGGCCTGCGTTCTTCATCTGCCGCAGTTCCTTCTTCAGCTCAGATACCTCGTCGCGCAACCGGGCAGCAACCTCGAAGTGCAGCTCGGCGGCGGCCGCGTGCATCTGCTCGGTCATCTGGCTGATCATGTCCACCAGGTTCTCGGCCGGGGCTGCGGCCAGGCCGTCGGCCCGCACCGTCTCGTGGGCCTTCTTGGTTCCGGCACCGGAGCGCTTGGCGTTCTTGGCCAGGCGCTGGTTGTTCAGCAGCTCCTGGGTGTCTGCGTCCTCGCGGGCCAGCGAATCGGTGATGTCGGCGATCTTCTTGCGCAGCGGCTGCGGGTCCACGCCGTGGTCCTTGTTGTACTTCTGCTGCACCTCGCGGCGGCGGTTGGTCTCGTCGATGGCCTTGGCCATGGCGTCGGTGATCTTGTCCGCATACATGTGGACCTGGCCGTCGACGTTTCGCGCGGCACGGCCGATGGTCTGGATCAGCGAGGTCGCCGAGCGCAGGAAACCCTGCTTGTCGGCATCCAGGATCGCCACCAGCGAGACCTCGGGCAGGTCCAGGCCCTCGCGCAGCAGGTTGATGCCCACCAGCACGTCGAACAGGCCCATGCGCAACTCGCGCAGCAGCTCCACGCGACGCAGCGTGTCGACGTCCGAGTGCAGGTACTGGACCCGCACCCCGTGCTCGGTGAAGTAGTCGGTGAGGTCCTCGGCCATCCGCTTGGTCAGCGTGGTGACCAGGATGCGCTCGTTGCGCTCCACGCGGGCGCGGATTTCGTCGAGCAGGTCGTCGATCTGCCCCTTGGTGGGCTTGACGATGATCTCCGGGTCGATCAGGCCGGTGGGGCGGATGATCTGCTGCACCACGCCGTCGGCCTTGCCCAGCTCGTACTTGCCCGGGGTCGCCGAAAGGTACACGGTCTGGCCGATGCGCTCGAGGAACTCGTCCCACTTCAGCGGGCGGTTGTCCATCGCGGAGGGCAGGCGGAAGCCGTGCTCCACCAGCGTGCGCTTGCGCGACATGTCACCCTCGTACATGGCACCGATCTGCGGGACGGTGACGTGGGATTCGTCGATGACCAGCAGGAAGTCGTCGGGGAAGTAGTCGATGAGGCAGTGCGGGGCGGTGCCGGCGGCGCGGTCGTCGATGTGCCGGGAATAGTTCTCGATGCCGTTGCAGAACCCCATCTGCTCCATCATTTCCAGGTCGTAGGTGGTGCGCATGCGCAGCCGCTGGGCCTCCACCAACTTGTTCTGGGACTCCAGGGTGGACAGGCGCTGCTGCAGCTCGTCCTCGATGTCCTTGACGGCCCGGCTCATCCGGTCGGCGCCCGCCACGTAGTGGCTGGCGGGGAAGACGTACATCTCGTTTTCCTCGCGAATCACCTCGCCGGTGACCGGGTGCAGCGTGTGGATCGATTCGACCTCGTCGCCGAAGAACTCGATGCGCAGCGCCTGTTCCTCGTACATCGGGATGATCTCCACGGTGTCGCCGCGCACGCGGAAGGTGCCGCGGTGGAAGTCCATGTCGTTGCGGGCGTACTGCATCGAGACGAACTTGCGCAGCAGCGTATCGCGGTTCAGCTCCATGCCCTTTTTCAAGGTGACCATGCCCGCGACGTATTCCTCGGGGGTGCCCAGCCCGTAGATGCAGGAGACGGTGGCCACCACGATGACGTCGCGGCGGGTCAACAGTGCGTTGGTGGCCGAGTGGCGCAGCCGCTCGACCTCCTCGTTGATCGAGGAGTCCTTCTCGATGAAGGTGTCGGTCTGCGGGACGTAGGCCTCGGGCTGGTAGTAGTCGTAGTAGGAGACGAAGTACTCCACGGCGTTGTTGGGCAGCAGCTCACGGAACTCGTTGGCCAGCTGCGCGGCCAGCGTCTTGTTCTGCACCATCACCAGCGTGGGGCGCTGGACCTGTTCGATGAGCCAGGCGGTGGTGGCGGACTTGCCGGTGCCGGTGGCGCCGAGCAGCACCACGTCCTTCTCGCCGGCGTTGATCCGCTCGGTGAGTTCCTTGATGGCCGCGGGCTGGTCGCCGGCGGGCGTGAACTCGCTAATGACCTCGAAGGGGGCAACGACGCGGTTGATTTGCTGCGCAAGACTCATGTTCCTAGGCTACGCCCTGGCACCGATGCTTTGGATGCCCTCTCGCCTTAGGCGCAAAGCCCCGCCTCAGCGGCCCGGGTGCGCAGCTCCTCGATGCGCCCGATCGCCGCTTGGCCTGCGTCCGGCGCGAAGCCGAAGTACGCCTGGGCCCCGCCCAGGATGCCGTCGACCAGCTCGCCGGCATCCACGATGTGGCGGACCTTCCCGGCGGTGAACCTGGTGAGGTTTCCGGTGCGCTCCAGTCGGATCTGCGCTTCGAGGGTCGGGTAGGGAACCTCGGCCTTGCCGTCGGCGAGGAAACCCTCGACGGCGTCCAGCAGCGCATTCCAGATCCCGGGCAGGTCGTCGACCAGGTCCACGGGGACCAGCTGCAGCGAGTGGTAGCGCAGCTGGACCGCGCCGCGGGTCCCGGCCACCGCTGCCGCACGCTCGGGGTCGCGCTGGATGCTCACCAGATGGGCCGTGGTGCCGTCGGCCGGCTCGTGCCGGAGAAATGATTCGGCGACCAGGGAGGTGTTCACTTGCGGGCCTGCTTCTGCAGGATGTTGCGCAGCGCGCCGCGCATCAGCCGGATCACGCCCAGCACCGTGGCCGCGGCGGCTGAGAGCAGCCCGGCCAGCGCGAGCCAGGCCGGCAGCAGCACCTGCGCGTCGTAGCCGGAGGAACGGGCGATGTACTGCTCGCGTCCGCCGAACCCGACCCAGAGCACCACGGCCACGGCCAGGGTCGCGGCGGCGAGCACCCACAGGATGCGGATGATGCGCATCTCGGTGCGGGCCTTGGCCTCCGCGGCCTCCAAAAGTGCGGCGAATTCCGGCTTCGCCGCGGCATCCTCAGTGGGCATGGCTGGTGAATGGGGCAATGTGGGCCTCCCAGATCTCGTTGACACGTTGGTGCAGCTCCTCGAGCGTGCCCGAATTGTTGATCACGGCATCGGCGACCGCGGCGCGCTGTTCGTCGGTGGCCTGCGCGGCGATCCGCGCCATGGCGTCGGCCTCGGCCATCGACCGGTCTTCGACCATGCGCCGCAGGCGTTCGGCCAGCGGTGCGGCCACCACCAGGACCTTGTCGAAGTCCTTGGCCTGGTTGGTTTCCACCAGCAGCGGGATGTCCTGGACGATGACCGCGCCCGCGGGTGCGGCATCGCGCAGGCGGGCGGCCTCGGCGCGGACCAGCGGGTGGACGATGGAGTTCAGTTTTTCGCGGGCCGCGGTGTCGGCGAAGACCAGCGCCCCGAGCGCGGGGCGGTCCAGGGAACCGTCGGGTCCGAGGATCCCGGGGCCGAACGCGGCAACGACCGCTTCCAGCCCCGGGGTTCCGGGTGCCACGACGGCCCGGGCGATGGCGTCGGCGTCGATGAGCACCGCGCCGAGGTCAACCAGGATCCGGGCAACAGCGGATTTTCCGGCGGCGATTCCGCCTGTCAGGCCAACATTGAGCATGAACCTAGCCTACCGGTGCGGGCCAAAGCCGGGGACGCGTGTCATCGCACCGCCGCCCCGCACGCTCATGCAAAGCGGCTGTTCGGGGCAAACCATCACCATCCGTGTCATGGCGGGGGCACGAATGGGTTTCCGGGGCGGCTTGACATGCTGCAAGGCGGGGTCCCCGGCCACAAGGTCCCATATGTGCCAGTACCGCCCGTGGGGGGAACGTTCGGCTGGCGGTTCCTTCCGCCGGGAGGGTTGCAAGGTCTTTGACAGCCGCACGCGCGGCACCCCTGAAAAACTTCCCGTCATGGGTGAGGATTGAGCCATGACAAAGCGCATCGGCGGCCCTACCGCCATGGCCCACCAGCAGGCCGGGTTTGATCGAGCGTTCCGCCGCGTATCCCGATGAAGCAGATGAGGCTTCGGTACGCCGGAGTGTGTCGTGTGTGCGGCACCTCTATTCCGGTCGGGACAGAAGCGATCTATGAGAGCGAGACAAAGACCGTCCGCTGCGTGGAGTGTGCTGCCAAGGCCACGGAAACCATGTCCCCAGGCATGGCACCGCCTCGGGATGCTTCGTTATCCACCGAGTCCGGGGTGGCCGGGTCATCCGCCCGGCGTGAATATGAGCGCCGCAAGGCGAAAGACGAGGACAGGCTTCGCGAAAAGTGGGGGCGCTTCGGCGGCCTCGCCGTCGCCCTATCCGAAGAGCGGCAGCACACCAAGTCTTGGGATCGAGGCGCCATCGGCGAGGAACGACTCGGCGCCAGGCTGGATGGCTTGGCCGTCGATGGCCTCGCGGTCCTCCACGACCGGCGCATCCCGGGTTCGAACGCCAACATCGACCACATCGCCATCACTCGCGCAGGAATCTGGGTGATCGACGCCAAGCGATACAAGGGACGGCCTGAGCTGAAGATCGAGGGCGGTATCCTTCGCCCACGCGTCGAGAAGCTTTTCGTGGCCCGGCGCGATTGCACGAAACTGGTCGATGGGGTGCTCAAGCAGATTGACGTCGTGCGCGACTTCGCCGGGGATGTTCCGGTCACGGGGGCACTGTGCTTCGTCGAAGCCGACTGGCCCCTGGTTGGCGGCGCGTTCTCGACTCGTGGCGTTCACGTGCTCTGGCCGAAGCGGTTGGCCGGAGTGCTTGTGGAACAGTCAACAGGGGACGTCGATGTGGCGCGGATGCGTGGGGCGATAGCCTCGCGGTTCAAGTCCGCGTGATGTCAGGTGTTGATGTTCGAAGCTGGTCGAAAGCAGGCTAAGAGCTTGTGACCAACTACCTTCGTCCTGGGCTTACCGCGGCTTGCTTGCGAAGCCCCTGGAACAACGGAATCCCTGGCCTTCGGGTGCGGGATTCGGCCCCGGCAACTCACCGCGTCACTGCGCGTCCCGGGACGCCTGCTGCGCGAACGGTGCTACAGCCCGGGGACCCCGAACAGAATCCCTGCAGCGCATCCTGCGTGGGCGACAACGCCGGGTGGGCGTCGGCGGGCAGCCGAGCGGAGCCTGCAGGACATGCGAAGGCGCCGACCGGGGCCAGTTGCTCCCTGGTCGGCGCCTTCACGCCCGGCGGCGAGCGCAGTCCCTCGTTGGATTTCCCGGCCTTCCGCGTCAGCATCGGCCCACGGGAAACCGGGCAAGGGCCGGCCCGCTCAGCCGGCGGGCTCGATGTTCTGGTTGTGGTGGAACAGGTTGCCCGGGTCGCAGGCCGCCTTGATGCGGGCCAAGCGGTCGTAGTTGCCCAGGTAGGAGGCGCGGATCCGGTCGGTTCCCTCCTCCATCATGAAGTTCACGTACGCCCCGCCGGCGGTGGTGGGGTGCAGGTCGGCGTGGTAGGCCTTGGTCCACTCGGTGATGAGTTCAGCGTTGGCCGGGTCCGGGTCGACCCCCACGATGACCCCGGCCCAGCCGCCGGAGCGGTAGGCGAACGCCGTGGCATCGGCCGGCACGCGCGCCGCGGCCCCGTCGATCGGGTACAGGTGCATGGTGGAGAACCCGGTGGGCAGGGCCGCCCCGTACTTGGCGTGGACCTCAATGGCGGCGTCGGAGATCTGGGTGACGAAGTCGGCGCGCCAGTACCACTGCATCCCGGCCGGGAACAGCGGGTCGAAGGCGGACTGCAGCGCGGAAAACGGCATGGGTGCCAGGCCGACCAGCAGCGGGTTGCCGTACTCGCGCACCGGTGCCAGCACCTTCTCGGCCGCCTCGTGCGCCCCGGTGTAGCACCAGATGATGCCGCAGGCCTTCCGTCCCCAGAGTTCCTCGGGGAAGGGAGGCGCCGGCGGGATGGTCAGCAGCCCGATCCAGCCGGAGAGCTCCTCGGGCAGGGCCGGCAGCAGCTCGCGGTACCAGCGCATCACCGCCGGGGCGTCGGCCAGGTCGTAGAGCACCGGGCCGCCGATGATGGTGCCGTGCTCCCCGATCTCGTGCATGCGGAAGGTGAAGGAGGTGACGACGCCGAAGTTGCCGCCGCCCCCGCGCAGCGCCCAGAACAAATCCGGGTGCCGGTGCTCGTCGGCCGTGACCAGAGTGCCGTCGGCCAGCACCACGTCGGCGGCCAGCAGGTTGTCCACGGTCAGCCCGAAGCGCCGGGTCAGGTAGCCGATGCCGCCGCCCAGGGCCAGCCCGCCGACGCCCGTGGAGGCGATGAAGCCGCTGGGGACGGCCATGCCGAAGGCCACGGTGGCGTGGTCGACATCCGCCCACAGCGCCCCGCCGTCGACCCGCACGGTGTGTGCCGCCGGGTCCACCGTCGTGGAGCGCATGGCGCCCAGGTCGATGACCAGTGCGTCGTCGGCCACCGACAGCCCGGAGGCCTGGTGCCCGCCGCCGCGCACCGCGAGCCCGAGGGAGTTTTCGCGGGCGAAGTCCACGGCCGCGACGATGTCCGCGGTGTCGGCGACCCGGGCGATCGCGGCGGGGCGGCGGTCGACCATGCCGTTGTAGACGGCGCGTGCCGCATCGTAGGCGGCGTCCTGCGGCAGGGTCAGCGTTCCGCGCAGCAAGGTGCGCAGCGGGGCAAAAAGTTCCTCGGCGGCTTCGGTGGAAAGGGTCTGCGGTTCCATGGTTCGTTCCTGATGGTAAAGGGGGTTGGTGGTGCGAACCACGCTAGGGCCGGCCCTGTTCGCCAGGCGTTCGCCTTATCTGCCGTCGGGCCCCAGCCGTGCCAGCAGTGCGGCACTGCCCTGCGCGCCGGCCACCGCGCGCGCTTCACCGAACAGGGCGGCGGACCGGTCCCCCGCATCCAGCAGCGCACGCATCCGCAGCACCTCGGGCAGCCACCAGCTGTCTTGATGCAGGGCCGAGGTGGCACGGGCCGCGTCGAGCACCGCGCACGCGTCGGCCCGCCGCCCGTCGGCGGCGAGGGTGTCGGCCAGCAGCCACAGCCAGTAGGGCATCCGGGCCAGCGCGTCGGCGGCGCGCAGCGACCCGATCCCGGCACGGATCCTCGCGGCGCCCGGCTCCCCGCCGGCCAGCCAGCCGGCCAGGATTTCGCCCCACTGCCCGTAGTAGGCGATGTCGTAGCGGTGGCACAGGGCGATCAGCTCCGCCACCCTCTGGGCCACCGCGGCCCGGTCCCCGCGGAATTGCTCGAGCACCGCCGCGTAGGCCAGGGCCACGGCACGGGTGTAGATGTGCCCGCCGGCCTGCGCCCCGGCGAGCGCCCGCGCAGACAGCTGCCCGGCGGCGGCATCGTCCCCGGCCAGCCAATGCGCGTGTGCCGCCCAGGCGCGGGCATGGATGTGCAGCCTGGTGCCCAGGATGTAGGAATAGCCCGGCGGCGAGTCTTCGGTGCACAGCGCAAAGTGCCCGATGGCCTCGGCGATCCGTCCCGAGCCCTGTGCCGCGCCGGCCACGGCGAAGTGCGCCTGCCCCAGCAGGGCCGGGTCGTCCCCGGCCAGCTCCAGGGCCCGGCGGGCGATCGCGTAGGAATCCTCGATGCGTCCCTGGACGTAGCGTCCGGCAAAGAGCCCGACGAGGCTTGCCGAGTGCACCTCGGGCCGCCCCAACCGTTCGGCCAGCGCCCCGACGCGTTCGAGGTTCCCCAGCAACGCCGCCGAGGAGTAGCCCAGCAACGCGGTCTGCGGCGGGGACATGTCCCGGCGCACCGACAGCTCGGCCTCGTCGCGCTCCGCTCCGGCGGGCAGCCGGCCGATGATCCCCAGCGCCTGGTCGTAGCTTTTCAGGGCGGCGGAGTTCGCGAACACCCGCACGGCGTCGGCGCCGGCCCGCAGGTGGAAGGGCAGGGCCCGTTCCGGGTTGGATCCCAGCTCGTAGTGCTCGGCGAGCGTGGCGGCCACGGCATCGAGCTTTCCCGCGTTCAGCAGCTCCAGGGACTTCGCCAGCCTGCGGTGCAGCAGCCAGCGGCCCGCCGGGGTGGTGTTCTCCCGCACGGCGCTGCGCAGCAGGTGGTGGCCGAAATCGTAGCCGGAACCGGTGGGCAGCAGGATGCCCTCGCGCCAGAGCTCGTCCAGGGCACCGGCCAGCGAGACGGCGTCCAGGTCCCCGGCCTCGGCCAGCAGCTCGAGGCTGATGCCCCGCCCGAAGGCCGCGGCAAGCTCGGCCACCGACCGGGCCGCCGGTCCCAGGCGGGACAGCCTCCGGCCCAGCAGCGGGCTGAATCCGTCACCCGGCGCCGCACGCGCCGCCTCGAGGATGTACAGCGGGAAGCCGGAGGTGGCGGCGGCCAGCAGCCGGGCCTCGTCGGTGCCCAGCGGGCGGCCGCGGATCCGGCCCGCCAGCTCGGCGCCCGCCGCCTCGCCCAGGGGTGCGACGCGCAGCCGGTGCAGCAGTCCCGCGCTGCGTGCACCTTCCAGCAGCGCGGCGATGGCCGGTGATTGGGTTTCGGCGCCCTCCCGCAGGGTGGCCACCAGCAGCAACCGCCGGGACCCGGGGGAATCGAGCAGGAAGGCGATCCAGGCCGCGGTGTCGGGGTCGCACCACTGCAGGTCATCGAGCAGCAGCAGGGTGGGCCGGCCGGGGGCCGCGACGGCGCCGGCCAGCGATTCGAAGAACCTGTAGCGCTGCCAGGCATCGACCATGGCCCGGCCCGGGCCCGATTGCGTGTCGGTCCCCGCGGACGGGGTGGGGTCGGGCAGCTCGGGCAGCAGCCGGGCCGCCTCGTGCCGGATGGATTCCGGAAGCGCGGCAAGCAGCGGGGCGATGTCGCGGCTGCGCAGCCATCCGGCGACCGGGGCCAACGGCACGAGCCCGGAGGCATCGACGCAGCGTGCGAAGGCCACCGCGGCGCCTCCCGTGCGCGCCAGCTGGCCCAGCGCCTTGGCCAGGTGCGTCTTGCCGACCCCCGGCGGGCCGGAGAGCACCAGCAGGGCCCGCCGTCCGGCCCGGGCCTTCTCCCAGCAGCCTTGCAGCACCGCCTGCTCCATTTCCCGCCCCACTGTCAGGCTGCCGGGCGCCATGATCCGGGCGGCGGAGCCCGGTGCCGCGGAGGGCTGCGCGGGAAGGTCCAGGAGTTGGCTGGTCCCGGCCGCCGGTGCCACGCCGAGTTCACGCTCGAGCACGTCGGCACAGCGGTGGTAGGCGTGCAGCGCGGCGGGCCGGTCCCCGAGGGCCAGGTGTGCGCGGATCAGGCCCCGGTAGCCGAGTTCCTCCAGCGGTGAGATGGTGACGCGCCGGCCTGCCACCTCCAGGGCCCGCTGCCCCTTCCCCAGCACGATGAGGGCCGCTGCTGCTTCGTCGCACAGGGCGGTGCATTCGCGCAGGAGCTTCTCCCGCGCCTCGGGCACCCAGTCGGAGTAGTTCCCCGGCATCAAGTCCCCCCGGTACTCCCGCAGCGCCGCCTGGGCGTGGGCCACGAAGCGGGCCGGGTCCCGGCCCGCGGCCTGCAGCGCCGCGGCCCGTTCGGCGGAGAAGACCTGCACGTCCACGCGCAGCCCCGTACATTCCAGCGCGCCGATGGCGCCGTCGGACATCCCCAGCGCATCGACGCCGTCCAGCAGCCGGCGCAGGTTGTGCAGTTCGCGGCGCAGGTTGGTCATGGCCTGTGGTTGCGGGGTCTCGGGCCAGAACGTCCCGGCCAGCACCGGGCGCGGCACCCGGATCCCCGGATGCACCACGAGGTAGGCCAGCAGCTCAACGGCGCGCGACCCTCCGCCCGCCAGGTCGGTGCCCCGGCGGGTCAGTCGTTGTTCCCCAAGCAAGTTCAGTTGCAGCACCGCATTGCGCCCCGTTTCGGCCACTGGCACACGTACATGATTCTCCCACCGGGCCCCGGCACCGACAATGCCCGGCGGGCATGCACCGGCGCAAAACACTAGACTGGATCGGTAATGGACAACGATTCTGTGGCGACGGCCTATACGACGGTGGACGGGGACTTCGTCCACGAGCTGGAGATCAAGCGTTCACGCTTCATCACCTACCTGCGCCGGGTCGAATCCGAGGTCGATGCCCGGGCACTGGTTGCCGAGCTGCGCAAGAAGCACTTCGATGCCCGGCACCACTGCAGCGCCTTCATCCTGGGCCCGGACCGCACCGCAATGCGCAGCAACGACGACGGGGAACCCTCGGGCACCGCCGGCATCCCGATGCTCGACGCACTGGCCAAGCGGGAAACCGACGCCGGGAAAACCGACCTGTCGGACATTTCCGCGGTGGTGGTCCGCTACTTCGGCGGCATCCTGCTCGGTGCCGGCGGGTTGGTGCGCGCCTACTCAGAATCGGTGTCCAGCGCCCTGGATGCAGCCCCGCTGCTGCGCCGCGAACGCATGCGGATCCTGGGCCTCGATGCCGACCATACCGCCGCCGGACGGCTGGAAAACGACCTGCGCTCCGCCGGGGTGCAGGTGCTGGGCACCGACTACGGGCCGCGCGCCGCCACGCTGCGGGTCGCGCTGAACGACGAAGCGAGCCTGCTGGCCGCGTTCGACGACCGGTTGGCCACGCTGACCGCCGGCGCCTCGCGCGCCGAAGACCTTGGAACCGAATGGGTGGATGTCCGTTGAGCCTTGATTTTGAACTTTTGCGCCGCGCCCCCGACGTGGAGGCAGCGAACCTGCACGCGGTGGATGCCGCGGACCGGCTGCTGCTGGATCTGGCGTCCGAGGCCCGGTGGCCCGCGGAGCCCGGCCGGGTGGTGATCCTGGGGGACCACTACGGCGCGCTGGTCCTCGGGGCCCTGGATGCCGGGGTGCGAGGTATCCGCGTCCACCAGGACGAACTCACCGGGGCCCGTGCCATCGATGCGAATGCCGCCGCCCTGCTGCCGGGGCTTTCCGGTGAATACCGGCAGCTGCCCCTGGGGGCGACGCTGCTGGAGGACGCGTCGTTGGTGCTTCTCGCGCTGCCGCGGTCGCTGGACGCGCTCGAGGAGATGCTCGCCGCACTTGCCGAACACGCCCGCCCCGATGTCACCGTCATGGCTGCCGGGCGCATCAAGCACATGAACCGCTCGATGAACGAGGTGCTCGGCAGGTATTTCGCTGTGGTGTCCGCCTCCCTGGGACGGCAGAAGTCCCGGGTGCTCACCGCCACCGGACTGCTTGCCGCCGGGCAGCGCCCGGAAGCACGTTTCCCGCTGCGCCAGTCCATTGCCGTGGGACTGGACGCACCGCTTGAACTGCGCGCCTACGCGCAGACCTTCGGCGGTGCCAAGCTCGACCCGGGCACCCGCTTCCTGCTCGAACACCTCGAGATTCCGCCAGCCACCGACCGCGCGGTGGACCTGGGCTGCGGCAACGGCACCGTCGGAACGTACCTCGCGGTGAAGCACCCGCGGCTTTCGGTCCATGCCTGCGACCAGTCGGCCTCCGCCGTCGCTTCCACGGAAGCCACCGCCGCGGCCAACGGGGTCGGGGACCGCGTCACCGTGGTGCAGGACGACGCACTGGGGACCCTGCCTGCGGCCTCCGAGCAGCTGGTGGTGCTGAACCCGCCCTTCCACATGGGCAACACCGTGCATGCGGGGATCGCGCTGAAGTTGATTGCCGATGCCGGCCGCGTGCTGGCACCGGGCGGGGAACTGTGGTGCGTCTGGAATTCGCACCTGGGCTACCGCAGCCAGCTCGAAAAGCTCGTGGGCCCCACCCGGCAGGTCGCGCGGAACCCGAAGTTCACCGTGACGGTGTCGACGAAGGAGTAGGCCCCGGTTCGCCTCAGAGCCCCTCGAACAGGTCGGCGAGCAGGGGTTGGCCGGCGACACGCGGCGGCCACGCCATGACCGCGGGCTCGCGGGACACCATCCGCTCCCAGCGGCGCACGCTGGCACCCGGTTCGATCAGCACCTCGCGCTGGCTGCGGTGCTCCAGCAGCCCGGCGACGATCCGCGAGCACACCGCGGAGGTGTCCACCTCGATGTCGATGGCTTCGTCCGGGACCGGGCGCAGGTGGTACTCGCGCCCCGGATCCCATTCCTCGGCGCCGGCACGGCGCCGGACGGTGTTCCAGCGCTCGAAGACCGAGGCGCGGATCGCCCCGTGGACCAGGCGGCGCAACCCGGGTCCCGGCACGCACCGGGCCCGGTGGAACGCCTCGTCGGCGGCACGCCCGATGGCGATGTGGTCGCGGTGCCCGGTGATCCCGTCCGGACCGAAGGTCGCCACGACCTGCGGCCGCTCGGCCTCCAGGATTGACTGCAGCCGGGCCACCAGTTCCTCGAAGTCGGCCTCGGCCACGTGCCCGTCGGCATAGTCCAGCCATTCGTGGCGGGCCGGGACGGTGCCGTGGGCGCGCCACGCATTGGCGCTTTCCACCCTCCGCCAGGCGCCCAGGGTCTCGGGGGTCGCAGGCACCCCGCGGGCGATCTGCCCGGCGGCCCCGTCCGTGGCCAGCACCAGGACAAACCTGAACCCGGGGTCGTGCTCATGCAGGGCGATGGAACCGGCGCAGCCATAGGCGTCGTCGTCCGGGTGGGCGACGATGACCGCGATGGAATGAGCCTCGTTCATGGCGCACATTTTAGTCTCGGCCGTGGCTTCTGCCTATGCATGCGGCAGCCAAAGGGACCGACGGGTTCGGGCCGTTGTGCACGGGCTTTTGGGCGTGGTATTTTTGCGGTGATCGTGATCCATCGGCAGGAGGTGAGTCCCCCATGAACGCAGTATCCACAACGGGTGCTCCCCCGCAGTCCACGATCGCGCGACCCCACTAGTCGCCACCGGGAGCGCCCCACAGGCACATCGCGAAAGGCGACTCCCATGGACACCACATTTTTTTCCACTTCGTACTTCACCCTGCCCTCGGCCCCCGACCGTCCGCAGCTCGACGCCACCCGGCCGAAGGGTGCTGTCGGCGAGCGGGCGCTGGTCCTCGGCGGCGGCGGATCGGCGGGCAATGCCTGGCTGGTCGGCGTCGTTGCCGGCCTCTTCGTGGCCGGCCTGGATGTGACCGATGCCGACGTGCTCATCGGCACCTCGGCCGGTGCCACGGCCGCGGCCCAGGTCTCCGGCGCAAGCCCAACCCAATTGCTGGCCGACATCCTGTCCGCGGCGAGCCCGCAACGGACCGCTCCCCGTGGAACCGGCAGCGGACGCGCCCCCGCGGGGTCCTCCTCCGGGTACCTGCGCAGGACGAGCGGAATCATTGCGGCAGCTGCGGATCCGGCAGACATGCGCCGCAGGATGGGCGCTGCCGCTCTCGAACTGGAGGAGGCTTCCGGGCAGGCGCGCTGGCGCGACACGGTCGCCGCCCGGCTGCCCGTCCGGCACTGGCCAAAGCGAACGATCCTGATGACGGCGGTCGATGCCCGCACCGGGGAACCGGTCGTGTTCGACAGGCACAGCGGGGTCGACCTGGTGGACGCCGTGGCCGCCAGCTGTGCCGCCGCCACCGCCTACGGCATCGGCGAGGACCGGTTCATCGACGGCGGCTACCGGCGATCCAGCGAGAATGCCGACCTGGCGGCCGGCTGCGGGCGGGTGCTGGTGCTCTCCCCGCTGGGCGGGCGGACCCGGCACCCCTTGGAATGGGGCATGGAATTGGCCGTGCAGGTCGACGAGCTGCGCGCCGGCGGCAGCAGGGTCGAAACCATCCTGCCGGATGACGACTCCCTCGAGGCCTTCGGCAACAACATGATGGATCTGTCGGTCCGTCCACCCGCCGCCCGGGCCGGCTACGAGCAGGGAAGGGCGCTTGCCGGGCAGCTCACCGAATTCTGGCGCTGACGCCCGCCCCGGCGGCTCGCCGGTCCGTGCTCCGCGCGCCATATCCCGGCCCGCGCCCCGAAGCGGTGCAATACTGCTGGCATGGACGAACATCGCGAAGGATCAAAAACGGCACTTGTCATCATCAACATGCAGCAAGGCGTGATGGATTACTGCGTGCATCCCAAGAAGGTCGTCTCGCGCATCCAGGATTTGGTCTCCCGGGCCAGGGACACCGGCACGCCGGTCTACTGGGTGCAGGACGAACGCGAATTCGAACGCCATTCAACCCCGTGGCGCCTGGCCGCCGGACTGGAACCGCAGGACGACGAGCACCGCATCTTCAAGTCCTACCGGGACGCATTCACCGGCACCGGGCTGCATGCCTCGCTGATCGCCGAGGACGTGGGACGCCTGGTGATCTGCGGCGCCCAGTCCGATTACTGCCTGCGCACCGCTGCCGGCCGGGCGGCCGCCATGGGCTACGACGTCACGGTGGTGCGCGATGCCCACACCACCGGAGCGGAGACCTTCGAAGGCCAGTCGCTGACCGGAGACCAGATCATCGCGCACACCAACGCGTACTTCGCCACGCTCGACTACCCCAACCAGGACTTCTCGCTGATGCGCACCGACGAGGTCGCTTTCCGGCCCGTCAAGGTGGACGACTGACCCCCTGCTTTCCGAGCGTCGAAACACGGACCGGCGTTCCCCCGGTTCCTATTGCCGCGCACCCGCGGCGGGAGTATAAACGTGGGGTATGGGCAGTTGCCGACGAGGCGGTCGAGCCGTTTTGTCGACCGCGGGAACGGCTGCCCGGGAAGCGGGGCCAGCCATGGCCGGCAGAAGGTCGGAAAATCTGAGACTGCCCGGGAGCGGTCATGCCGGCTTCCGTGCGTAGGCATCCCCGGGGCTGGTTGGTCTTTGCGGCATCCGCGGTGGCCTGCGCGCTCGTGGCGGCAACCGTCTTCTTCATCGCCACCCGGAACCCCGGCAACGCCCCGGCGGTCGCGCAAACGGTGACCTTGGTGCCTTCGACCACCCCCGGGCCCAACCCCTTCACCGAAACCGTGGCAAGCGGCACCCCGGGCGCGGCGACACCAACCGTTCTGGCCAAGAGCGCGGCCCTGCGCAAGACGCTGCCCACCGACAGGGACACCCACCTGCTCGTTGCCACCGGCACCATCCCCGGGCTCTACGGCGGCAGCAGCCAACTCCACGTGTGCGACCCGCCAAAACTTGTCAACTACCTCAAGGCACACCAGGACAAGGCGGCGGCGTGGGCGGGCGTCGAAGGCATCGAACCCGCCGGCATCGGTGCTTTCGTTGCCACGCTCACCCCGGTACTGCTGAACAGCGACACGCTGGTAGGCAACCACGGCTACCAAGATGGCAAGGCGCTCCCGCATCCAACCGTGTTGCAGGCAGGAACCGCGGTGCTTGTCGATGCGACGGGAACGCCGCGGGTCCAATGCAATTGCGGCAACCCGCTGACGCCCCCGGTTCTCCTGGATCTTGGAACCGCCACCACCACGGGCCCCGCGTGGCCGGGCTATTCCCCCGCTGCGGTGACGGTCATCAAGCCGGGGACGGCCAGCGCCCGGCTGACGCTCGTGGATGTCGCCAATGGCACGACCTATCAGGCGGGGCCCGGTTCCGACACCGTCCTGTGGGCCGCTGCGTCGGTTGACACGGCCCAGCCCACTCCATGGACGAGCACGATCACCACCAGCAGCGACGGACGCGCCTGGACCAAGGCCTCCGCAATCCACGGCGAATCGGTGTATCAGCTGGCATACGGGAACGGAATCTGGTTGGCGGCTGCCTCCCGGCCTTGGGAAACGGGCCGGACCACCCCGCCCACCCAGCTGTTCGAAAGCACCGATCTTCGATCGTGGAGCCAGGTGGCTTCCCTCGCCGACCACGTCTCGGGACTCTCCTACGGCTCGGGGACCTGGGTGGCAACCGGATACAGCGTCTCGACGGGAAACGGAACCTTGGCCTGGCAAAGCACCGACGCCACGCATTGGGGCGTTGCCGCCACGACCCTGGGCGAGGGCGGACCCGGGTTGCAACACCTTGCGGCCCTGGGCCATGGCAACGGCCAGTGGCTCGGGGTCGTGGCCGACCCAGCACCTCCCGCCGCCACCTTCGCCGCGGCGCTGCCCGCCCCGCTGGACTGGACCAGCACAAGCACCGACGGCCGCACCTGGAAGAAGCCTGTGCCGCTTCCGGGCAAGGCCACGGGAGCAGCTGTTGCCTATGGGGCGGGAACATGGCTGGTCGCCGAGAACAAGTGGGTGCCGGGGTCCCCCGGCACCAACCAGGCCTCCGTCGCCTTGAGCCGCGACGGCACCACCTGGGCGGTGGACCCCGCAACCGGGATCGGGACCAACTCCTTCACTGCGGCCGGCTATGGGAACGGAACCTGGATGGCGGCAACCATCCCTTCCCCGGGCTCGGGCAGCGGCGGCACCGCCATGGACTCGGCAACGTTCTTTACCAGCACGGACGCCAAGAAGTGGTCCGCTGCCGCGACCTTGCCACACTCCGTCCAGGCGCTGGCCTTCGGTACGGTCCAGGCCGCCCTCCAAACCACACCGGCGCCTTCCCCCTCGGGCACCGATTCGCCCCCCGCATCCGGAACGGCTTCCCCCGCACCGGGGGTCGGCAGCGCACTGGCCAACGGCAACTACTCGATGGCCGTGGCACCTGAGGTGTCTTGCCATGCCAGCACCTTGAACGGGGCGGTGCTCACCGTCGGAACCGATACCTCCACCCTCGTGACAACCAGCGGCACCCGGTTCACCGGGCAGGTGGTCCGCCAGGGCAGCAGCGGATTCACCATCGAGCAGGTGACGACCGCCGACAGCAGCGGGAAGGTGTTGGGGATAAAGCTGGAGGGCAGCACCGTTGCCGACGGATCCCTCAGCGGCGAAGGCCACGCGGGACGAGGCGCGGTCCAGGGGCCGGGTGCAGGCCAGGCGCAACCCGACTGCCATTTCACCTTCACCGCGGCACCGACACACGCAGCGCCGGTTCCCCCGGCGGGACCTTCCCCAACAGCATCCCCGACACCCCCGCCGTCTCCTTCCGCGTCCCCTGCGGGTTCCTGCACGCCCAGGACCGTGCTTGGTGTGGTCAATGCCCATCAGCCCGCCTCGAA
Organism: Arthrobacter sp. AQ5-05; assembly: GCF_003287975.1. Classification (GTDB taxonomy): domain Bacteria; phylum Actinomycetota; class Actinomycetes; order Actinomycetales; family Micrococcaceae; genus Paeniglutamicibacter. The sequence continues at coordinate 356,722 of NZ_QMKQ01000001.1, read as the reverse complement.
GGCACTGACTGTGAGCCCCCAGGATATTCGCTGTTCCGGGTCATGGATCGCCGCCGGCGTCAACGACCAGGCAAACAGGGCACAATACACCGTTCTGCTCCATCGGGTGAACGGCATCTGGACGCGGGTGGATCGCCAGGGGGCTTGTACGGCAAACCAGGTTCCCCCAGAGATCAGGCAGCTTGCCTGCAACAGCAACTGAGCGCCGATCCGCGCCATGGTTCGCGGCCCGGAAACCGATTCGCCAGGGTGGCCGGAACCGACCGATGGCCAGCGAAGGAGATTCCAGCCACCCATGAACGCAAAACACGCAAGGGTCGTCTCCGACCTCGACCGCGCGGGGATCACCGCCGGCCTCAAGGTCCTTGACCAGGGAACCCACACCGCCGCCGACTACCTGGGCTGCGAGGAACCCGCCATCGCCAATTCGCTGGTCTTCGACTGCGAGGGAGAGCCGCTGCTGTCATGTCCAGCGGCGCCGGCCGCGTGGACACGAGGCTTGTCGGTGCGGCACCTGGCGGATGGAAGCCCAAGCGCGCCTCGCCGGATTTCGTGAAGCGGACGACCGGGCAGGTGATTGGCGGCGTGGCACCGGCCGGGCATCCAGCCCCCATCCGCACGCTGGTCGATGTGCCGCTGCGTGAGCACGATCCGCCGTGGGTGGCCGCGGGCATCGCCGATTCCCTGGTGGCGTTGAGCTACCGGGAGCTGCGTTCCCCGGCCCTACCGGGCGCCCCGGGACGAAGGTAGAGTTCTCGGTACTCGACAGCCAGCAGATGCTGCTCCCGGGGCCACGGCTTCCGGATCGCGGTGCACCCACCTGACGAAGGAGCCACCAATGGTCGACCCAGAAAAGCCGCTCCCACCCGCCGCCGTTCCGGTTCCCGGACGCTTCGTGGTGGTCTTTGACCAACCCGGCCCTGCCGCCTCCGCCCGCTTCGGCGCCAGGGCCCTGCAGGACGAGGTGCCCGGCATGCTCGAGGCCCAGGGCTTCGACCTCGACGGGTACTTCCCGCGGCTCGGCGTGGCGGTGGTGGACGCGGAATCCGGGCAGCTGGGCGAATTGCGGGCCCGCTGCACCGCCCAGGGCCTGCCCATGCACATCGTGCCGGAAATGCGGTACCGGATCCTGCCGACGGCCACCGACCCCGGGGCCTCCGCCGCCCCGGCCTTCGCCGACACCCCGACGTTGACCTGGGGGCTGGCGGCGGTGCTCGCCGCCGAGTCCGGGTACACCGGGAACGGGATCAGGGTGGCGGTGCTGGACACCGGCTTTGATGCAGGGCACCCGGATTTCGCCGGGCGCGACGTCACCACCGAGTCCTTCATCGACGGCGAGGATTCCCACGACGGGCACGGGCACGGGACCCACTGCATCGGCACCTCCTGCGGTCCGCGCACCCTGGACGGGGCCCGCGGCTACGGGGTGGCGCCCGGGGCCTCCATCTACGCGGGCAAGGTCCTGGGCAACGACGGGTCCGGCTCGGACTCCGGCATCCTGGCCGGGATCGACTGGGCGCTGCAACACGACTGCCACATCGTCTCCATGTCCCTGGGCGCCGACGTGCGGCAGGTGCATCCGCCGTATGTGGCGGCGGGCCGGCGCGCGCTGGAACGCGGCACGCTGATCATCGCGGCGGCCGGGAACAACGCGCGGCGCTCGGCCGGGGACCCGGGCTTCGTCGGGGCGCCGGCCAACAGCCCGTACATCATGGCCGTCGGTGCGCTTGATGCGCAGCTGGCTGTCGCCGATTTCTCCGCGCGCACGCTGCCGGGGCGCGGTGGCCAGGTCGACATTGCCGGTCCCGGGGTGGGCATCTATTCCTCCTGGCCGATGCCCAAGCGCTACAACACCATCAGCGGCACCTCGATGGCGACCCCGCATGCCGCGGGCGTTGCCGCACTGCTGTCCGAGGCCACCGGTTTCCGGGGCCGCGAGCTGTGGGCAGAGCTGGCCCAGGAAGCCCAACGGCTGGAGCGGCCCTCCGTCGATGTCGCAGCCGGCCTGGTGCAGTCCCCTTCCCCGGCCGCGCCCGAAACGCCGGCCCCGGCACCGCAGGAAGCTGCACCGGAGGACGACTCGCCGGAAAGCTACTACGGCCATGGATGATTCCGGCCAGGCGCCGCTGCCACGGAGCACCACCTTCGTCGTGACCGTCCAGGATGCCTACCTGGAGCGGGTCCAGGAGGTTGCCCATGACCTGGAGGAAGCCGGCCTGGCCATCGACCGGGTGCTGGGCACGCTCGGCCAGGTCGTGGGGCACGCCGAGGACTCGGGACGGGCCCGGCTGGCCGGGGTGCGCGGCGTGGCGTCTGTCGTGCCAGAACGCCGTTTCGGGATCGATCCCCCGGGCTCAGGGCTTCAGTAGCTGCGGGGCAGGTTCCGGGAAATAGCCCGGCATGTTCCCGCGGCTGCGCAGCACGCACCCGTACAGGCCGATGGCGCGCAGGTCGATGATGTCGATGAGTTCTTCCTCGTCCAGCCATGCAATGGCATCGGCCAGTCTCGGGCCGGCTTGTTCGCCGTCCTTCCCCGCGCGACGCCCCAACCGTTCTTCCACCAGCAATCCCGAATGCCGTGCCCTGGTGTCCTGGTTCAGCGATGCACCCCGCATGGATCCCACATGGAACAGCAGCTGGCCTGTTGCCCCGTGCCCGGCGTGGGGAGCCAACGCCTCCGATTCCTCGTCGTAGGTCCATGGCTTGTCCGCCAGCAGCAGGAAGTCCCCGGCAGCCAGCGAATTCAGGTGCCCGGAGCCGTGGGCCGGGCATTCCTCGTCGACCCAGATCAAGGCACGCGGCTCGGCGTCCGCTTCGGGCTCCAGGCCGTCGGCACAAGTGCACCCCCGTGTGCGCCGGGCTTCGGCCAGCGGCATCGGGGGAAGCTGGGTTTCGACCGCCTCGAACACCTCGTGCGGGTCGGCATCCCCCACGTCGACGACGAGCCAGCCGTTGCGCGGGGTCACGAGGAACTGCCCCAGCAACGCGAGCAGGGCCTGCAGGGCCACCACCGCGCCCAGGACCGCAAGGGCCAGCGGCCAGCTGTCCAACGGGTCGTCGTTCTCCTTGAGGATCGGCGCCTCCAAAAGCCGGGCATGCGGGCCGGCCAGCAGCAGCGTCCCGGCCAGGAAGCCAAGGCACCCGAGCCCCAAGGCCGTGAACCGGCCCTTGCCGGGGCGCAGGCGAGGCCAGCCATCGGGAAGCTCGGCCGGTGACACCCAGGTCTTCGGGGCATCCCGCGGACCCAGGAAGCGCACTTGGCGCACCCGGGCCCACGCGTCGGTGCCCGCGATACCGAGCAGCAGCACGGCAGCGACCGTCCAGGTCCAGGCCGGCTGCCCGAGCGCGTGGGTGCCCGCCGCGATGCCGGAGACCACCAGCAGGCCGATGACCGGAAGCCTGCGGACCAGGATGAATCCGGCAAAGACCAGCACCTTGAGGCAGGCGAGCAACCCGTCGCGTGCCCAGTGGACCCATTCGGGGACCGGGGACTCGACGGCACGCATGTACTCGGCAAAGCTCGCCGGTTTCGCGTCCGGTCCGCTGGCCAGGTGGAACAGCAACGACGCGGCCAGGACCAGCCACGCGGCCCAGAACACGGGGTTGGTGCCCGGCCTCCTCGGCAGGGTCCCTCCCGTGGAGGTGGAGAGTGCGACCAGCGGAAGCTGGCCGGGCACGGGACGCAACGAAGCCAAGATATTCCTTGTCAAGAGAGGTTTAGAGACATTCCCACCCTAGCCGTGAACGCCGAAGGCCCCTTCCACCAATGGTGGAAGGGGCCTTCGGTCAAGCTACCTAGCGTGGATCAATGATCCGTTGGCACAGGTTGGCTTAGGCGCCGGTGAGCTTCTCGCGCAGTGCTGCGAGGGCCTCGTCGGATGCCAGGGTGCCTGCCTCGGGAGCCGGGGCTTCCGAGGAGTAGGACGAAGAAGCGGACTCGGCCGGAGCCGATTCTGCTGCTGCATCGTCGAGCACGTGCTGGGCAACCTGCTTCTTGTGTGCTTCCCAGCGGGTCTGGGCGTCAGCGTACTGCTGCTCCCAAGCCGCACGCTGGGTCTCGAAGCCTTCGAGCCACTCGTTGGTCTCCGGGTCGAAGCCCTCCGGGTACTTGTAGTTGCCCTCTTCGTCGTACTCTGCGGCCATGCCGTAGAGTGCCGGATCGAATTCGGTGCCTTCCGGATCGACGCCCTCGTTGGCCTGCTTGAGGGACAGCGAGATGCGGCGACGCTCGAGGTCGATGTCGATGACCTTGACGAACAGCTCGTCTCCAACGGAGACAACCTGCTCTGCCAGCTCCACGTGGCGCACGGCCAGCTCGGAGATGTGCACGAGGCCTTCGATTCCGTCTTCGACACGCACGAATGCACCGAACGGAACAAGCTTGGTGACCTTACCCGGTACAACCTGCCCGAGGGCGTGGGTGCGGGCGAAGGTCTGCCACGGATCTTCCTGGGTGGCCTTGAGCGAGAGCGAAACACGCTCGCGGTCCAGATCCACTTCGAGAACCTCGACGGTGACTTCCTGGCCAACCTCGACAACCTCGGACGGGTGGTCGATGTGCTTCCAGGACAGCTCGGAAACGTGGACGAGGCCGTCTACGCCGCCAAGGTCCACGAATGCACCGAAGTTGACGATGGAGGAAACGACGCCCGGACGAACCTGGCCCTTTTCCAGCTTGTTGAGGAACGTGGAGCGAACCTCGGACTGGGTCTGCTCGAGCCATGCACGGCGGGACAGCACAACGTTGTTGCGGTTCTTGTCCAGCTCGATGATCTTGGCTTCGATTTCCTGGCCGATGTACGGAGCCAGATCGCGCACACGGCGCATTTCGACAAGCGATGCCGGCAGGAAGCCGCGCAGGCCGATGTCGAGGATAAGGCCGCCCTTGACCACCTCGATGACGGTGCCGGTAACGACGCCGTCTTCTTCCTTGATCTTTTCGATGTCGCCCCAGGCACGCTCGTACTGAGCACGCTTCTTGGACAGGATCAAACGACCTTCCTTGTCCTCCTTGGTGAGGACGAGGGCCTCGACGTTGTCGCCGACGGCGACGACGTCGCCCGGGTCAACATCGTGCTTGATGGAAAGTTCGCGGGAAGGGATGACACCTTCGGTCTTGTAACCGATGTCGAGCAGAACTTCGTCGCGGTCAACCTTGACGACGATGCCTTCGACGAGGTCGCCATCGTTGAAGTACTTGATGGTGGCGTCGACGGCAGCGAGGAAGTCTTCAGCAGAGCCAATGTCGTTGATTGCAACGACCGGGGCACTGGTCTTCTCGTTGGAGGTGATGGTCATGTAGTAGGGACTCCGATGTGGATAGTCTGTATGAGTCGGGCAGCCGGAAGCCCCGGCATTTTCCGAATTTAGCTTGGGTGCGGGCACGGCAATAGCCGCAACACGCTCGCCTAGTCTATTCCCCTGCACCCTGCCGGGTCAAAACGGCAAACCGGCAGGTTGTCAAGCCGCCGGGGTGCCGGTTCGGGCTTCGAAGGCCGCGGACAGCGTGAGCAGGGCCAGCTTCCGGGCCTCGAGGGATTCGAGCAGCCCGGGCAGCGCGTCGGCCACGCCGCGGGCGGTTCCCGAGGCCGGGCGGTTGAAGTGGGCGATCCCCACATCCCCCGCCCGCAATTGCCTGGTTTGCGCCGCGACGCTTGCGGCTCGGAACGTCGCGCCGGCGTCGAGATTGACGGTGAAATTCATCGGGACCAGACCCAGTTCGCGGCACAGCGCGGCACCGAGTTCGTCCGTGTGCGCGGTCCCGGAGCGGAAGAACTTCGCGCGGATCCCGAAGGTGTCGGCCAGGTAGCGCTGGTTGTCCATGATCTCGTCGTAGGCGGCCCCGATGCTTGCGGTGCCCGGTATGCCGTATGCCCTCTGCCCCCGGCTGGCCAGCGGCGCGTGCGTGGTGCCGTGGTTGGCGATCTCGAAGAGCGGGTCGGCGGCCAGTTCACGGACCAGCCCCGGGTTGGCCCCGGCCCACCGCTGGTTGATGAACAGCGTGGCCGGCGCCCGGTGTTGGCGCAGTGCCGCAATCAGCGCGGAGTCGTAGCCCTCGCCGTTGGGTCCCCCGCAGGCGTCGAAGGTCAGCGCGGCTCCCCGCGCCGTGGCCGGCAGGCCGAGCTCGACGCCCTTGACCTCGAGCCCGAACGCGCCGGAGGGCTTCGACGCATAGGCGGAGACCACCGCGCTGCGGCCGGGCACCGCGCGGGCCGGTGCGGTTGCCTCGACCGGTGGAGGCGGTGCGGGTGCCGGGGCGGACGGCGACGAAATGGCCGTTGGTGCGGGACGCGTCGGGGACAGCGGGTCGACGGCGCAGGAGGCCAGCAACGTGGCGCCGGTCCCGAGCAGGGCAGCGAGCAGCGTGCGGCGCCCGGTCGGGGAGCCGGAAAGCGGTGTGTGCATGGACCTAGAAATCCGCTTGGCAGTAGGGAATGGTGTCGGTGGAGAAGAGGGCGTCGAGCGTGCCCAGCGCCTCGGGCGTGTGGACCTTCAGCACCCCGGCCGCGGCCAGGTGCGTGGCGCTGAACCCGCCCAGGTACAGCGAAGCAAGGTCTCGGACATCCAGGGTCGCTTCGGGCACTGCCCCCTCCGGTGCCCGGCGCACCCCCGCAGCGGAGTCCTGGACCATCAGGTCCCAGATTCCGTCGGCGAACCCCAGGGAATCGTGCACGCGCAGCCGGATGTGCCCGTCGCGCCCGTAGGTGCGCGCGGACAGCGCGGTCTCCAGATCAAGGATGCGCAGCCAGAGGTGGTCGCCCATGGAGGCGACCCTGTAGGCGCGCGCGTTTTCCAGGGCGGTGGGCACCACGTCGTCGACAGGTCCGCGGCCGGTGATCTTTTCCACCAGGTCGTGGGCGCCGAGGTAGGCGATGAGTTCGCGGCGGGCGGCGCCGGTGGCGGTGCACATCTGGCCGATTTCCATGGTGGGCGGGGCGGTCTTCCACCCGGCAAAGATGTAGCTCATGAAGCCGTCGGGCTTGCCCTGGGCGTCCAGGTGCAGGGCGGCGCGCAGGTTCTTCACCGGCTTGAGCGAGTCGTAGTCCTCCCACAGCCCGGCGGCCTGGCCCACGTCGAATTGCGTGGCACTGATCGAGCCGAGCGTGTGGGCGTGGGCGGCGGCAAAGATGCCCGGGGCGTAGTTCTTCAGTTCCTTGGGGGCAATGGCAACAACGGTGCCCTCGTTTTCCACGCGCAGCTCCGCCCCGCGGTGGGTCTTGAGCGTGAAGCGTGCCCGCTGGGTGGCCCGGCCGAACCCGAAGCGCCCGTAGATGGTCGCCTCCGAGGCGGTCAACGCGGCGAACACGGTCCCGGCCTCGCGGGCGCCTGCAAGGTCCTCGGTGACCAGCCGGCGCAGCAGGCCGCGGCGGCGGTGGGTGGGGCTGACGGTGACCGAGGTGATCTGGTGCACCGGCATCAGGTTCCCTCCCCCGATGTTCAGCGTCCCGGGGAACGAGGCGTAGGTGGCCACCGGGGCCGCGGCATGCAGCGAGGGCTGCACCGCGGCCTCGTCGTAGACGGCTGTGAAGGTGGTGTTGTCGTTGAGCTCGAGCCCGGCGAGGATCTTGAGCTCCTCGGGCTCCAGCGCGGCCTCGTGGAAGCCGCGGCTGATGGACGTGAGGAATTCCACGGTGGCCGCCGAAGGGACACCGTCGATGAGTTCGGGTTCAAACCGTTCAATGCGAATCGTGGTGTCTTCACTCATGGTCGTGGGGTGCTCTCTGAATGGGGGTCGGGTGGGTGGCGGGGGTGCCGGAACGGGGCCTAGAACCCGTTGATGGCATGGGGCACGCCGGGCAGATCCAGCAGCGCGGCCAGCGCCGCCACGCTGGTGTGCGAGGACGGTTCCAGCAGTCCGGCGGCGATGAGCCCGGCGGTGTCGCAGGAGCCAAGCAGCAGCGGGGCCAGGGCAACGACGTCGCAGGTGGCGTCCGCCGGGCAGGACCCGGCAAGTCTCGACACGATGGCCCGGCCGTCCCGGATTTCAAGGTCGTAGCGCCCGTCGGCCAGACCCAGCGGGTCGGTGACCGCAAGCGTGAAGGAGCCGGTGCCGCGGTATTCCCGGGCCTCGAAGGCCGCGGGCACATCCAGCACCCGCACCCACAGCCCGTGCTCGCGCTCGCTGAAACGCACGCGGGCCGGGTCTTCCAAGGCCCAGGGCAGCGGGTCGTTTGCCGCGGCAAAGGGGCAGGAAACCGACTCGATGAGGTCGAAGCTGGCCAGGAAGCGGAAGATCTCCCGCCTGGCCACCTCGGTGGCCGCGACCAGGTCGCGGACCTTGAGCGTGATCGGCTTGGGGTCCCAGCCGCCGAAGACATAGGTCACGTACCCCTGGATGTCCCCGGACCCGTCCAGGTACACCGCGGCGCGAAGCTTGGGTTCCGGTTCCGGGCCTTCCTCGCCCCAGGCCCCGGTGGCGTGGCGCAGGTAGGCGTCCTGCCGTCCCACCGAACCGCGGCGGGTGGCATGGAAACGCTCGAAGACCCCATTGGCAATCGGTGCCAGCTTTCCCGGTGCAAGCTGCACCATGGACCCGGTCGCCGGGGCGTGGAAGCGCACGTCCCCGCGCACATCCAGGTGAAGTGTCTGGGTCTCGGTCACCCGGCCGAAGCCGAAGCGCCCGTAGATGGTCGCCTCGGAGGCAGTCAGCGCGGCCACCGGGTACCCGGCGTCCTTGGCGCGGGACAGGTCCGCGGACATCAGCTCGCGCAGGATGCCGCGGCGCCGGTGCGTGGGCCGCACCGTGACCGCGGTGACCAGGTGGGCCGGCACCACGGCGGCCCCGAGGTTCAACGTCTTGGCGAACGAACCATAGGTGGCCACCGGCACCAGCGGGTCCACCAGGTCCCGGGGGCGCGAATCGTCCCAGACCGCGGTGAGCACCCGCTCGTCCACCCGGTGGGATTGCAGCATCTGTTCGAGCTGTTCGGCGGTGGCGGGCTTGTAGTGGTAGAAGCCCTCCCACACCCCGTTCACCCAGGCGGCATACCCCGGGGACGCGGTGCCGGTGTCGGCGCTGCGTTCCACCGCGACGTTTCCGATGCGCAGGTGCCCGCCAAACATCAGTGTCCGGCGTCCTGCCAGGATGCTCCGATGCCCACATGCACGTCAAGCGGTACCAACAGGTCCGCGGCCGCGCCCATCTTCTCGCGCACCAGCGCCTCGACGGCGGCCAGTTCGCCCGCGGCGACCTCGAGGACCAATTCGTCATGGACCTGCAGCAGCATGCGCGACTTCAGGCCGGCGGTGGCCAGGCCTTCCTCGACCCCGAGCATCGCGCGTTTGATGATGTCGGCGGCCGAGCCCTGGATCGGGGCGTTCAGCGCGGCACGTTCGGCGATGTCGCGCAGCTGGCGGTTGTCGCTGGCCAGCTCCGGCAGGTAGCGGCGGCGGCCGAAGATGGTCTCGGTGTAGCCGTCCCGGCGGGCATCGTCGACCAGCTTGCGCAGGTAGTCGCGGACCGCGCCGAAGCGGGAGAAGTAGTCCTTCATCAGCGTGCGGGCCTCGTCGACGGAGATCCGCAGCTGCTTGGACAGCCCGAAGGAGCTCAGCCCGTAGGCCAGGCCGTAGCTCATGGCCTTGACCTTGGAGCGCATCTCGTTGGTGACGTCCTCGGGCTCGACATTGAACACGTGCGAGCCGACAAATCGGTGCAGGTCCTCGCCGTCCTTGTAGGCCTGGATCAGGCCCTCGTCCTCGGAGAGGTGCGCCATGACGCGCATCTCGATCTGCGAGTAGTCAGCGGTCAGCAGCGTCTCGTAGCCCTCGCCGACGACGAAGACCTCGCGGATGCGCCGGCCGGCCTCGGAGCGCACCGGGATGTTCTGCAGGTTCGGGTTCAGCGAGGACAACCGTCCGGTCGCCGCGACGGTCTGCGCGTAGGTGGTGTGGATGCGGCCCTCGGGGGCCACTGCCTTGCGCAGGCCCTCGACAGTCTGGCGCAGCTTGTTCGCGTCCCGGTGCGCCATCAGCGCCTTCAGGAACGGGTGCCCGGTGTTCTCCAGCAGGTCCTGCAGCGACTCGGCGTCGGTGGTGAAACCGGTCTTGATCTTCTTGGTCCGCGGCAGGTCGAGTTCCTCGAAGAGGACCACCTGCAGCTGCTTGGGGCTGGAGAGGTTGACCTCGTGGCCGATGGCCTCGTAGGCCCGGTCGGTGGCCTGGTTGATGCTGGCGGTGAAACCGTCGTAGAGCTCGTCGAGCTTCGCGGTGTCGATGGCGATGCCGGCCATCTCCATGTGCGCCAGCACCAGCGAGAGCGGCATTTCCAGTTCCTTGAGCAGGGTCTCTCCCCCGCGCTCCACGAGCATCCCGGCCAGGTGCTGGGACAGCTGGCGCACCACGTGGGCGGCACGCACCGCCGGGGTGGCGTGGTCCGGGCCCTCGAGGTCGAAGGCCAGCTGACCGTCGGCCGGGGCCTTGGCTTCTTCCAGCCCGATGCGCAGGTGCTGCTGCGCGATGTCGGGCAACTCGTGGCTGCGGCGATCCGGCTGGATCAGGTACGCGGTGATCATGGTGTCATCGACGACCCCGGCCAGCTCCAGCCCGTGCTCCAGCAGCAGCTTGTAGGTGCCCTTGAAGTCGTGGACGGCCTTGGCGTAGCTCGTCGAGGAAAGCACCTTGGCCAGCGCCTGCTTGGTGTCCGCGTCGATGTCCGCCAACGAGACGAAGGCGGTGGCGTCGTTGGAGGCGAAGGCCACGCCAACCACGTCGGTGCCGCCGGAAGCAGGCACGGTGGCGGCATGCAGGCCCAGCAGCTGCGCGCCGTGGGCGCCGAACCAGCCCTGGAGCGCCGCGGCGTCGGCGAGCACCTCGTGGACCGGGATCACCGCTTCGGCGGCGGCGTCCTGCGGCTCGTCGCCGAAGAGGTCGAAAAGGCGCTTGCGCAGGGTGTTGAACTGCAGTGCGTCGAAGAGTTCCTCGACTGCCTCGCGGTTCGGGCGCTCCAGTTCCATGGCCTCGATCCCCACCGGCAGCTCGAGGTTGCGCAACAGGTGGTTCAGGCGGCGGTTGCGGGTCACGTTGTCCACGTTCTCGCGCAGCGAGTCGCCGACCTTGCCCTTGATGGCATCGATGTTCTCCAGGATGCCGGGCAGCCCGCCGTAGAGGTTGATCCACTTCGCGGCGGTCTTGGGTCCCACCCCGGGCACGCCCGGGAGGTTGTCGGCGGTCTCGCCGACCAGTGCGGCCAGGTCCGAGTACTGCTCGGGGCGCACGAAGTACTTGGCCTCGACAGCGTCCCCGTCCATCGGCGGGATGTCGGAGATCCCCTTCTTGGGGTAGAGCACCAGGGTCTTCTCGGTGATCAGCTGGAAGGCGTCGCGGTCCCCGGAGACCACAAGCACGTCCAGGCCCGCGGCTTCGCCCTTGGCGGCGAGGGTGGCGATGATGTCGTCGGCCTCGAAACCGTCCATGGTGATGGTGGGGATGTTCATGGCTTCCATGACCTTTTGGATCAGGTCGATCTGCCCGTGGAACTCTTCCGGGGTCTTGTTGCGCCCGGCCTTGTACTCGGTGTATTCCAGTGAGCGGAACGTGGGGGTGTCCAGGTCGAAGGCCACCGCCACGTGGGTGGGCTTCTGCTGCCGGATCATCGTCAGCAGCATCGACACGAAGCCGTGGACCGCGTTCGTGTGCTGCCCGGTGTCGGTTGCAAAGTTTTCCGCCGGCAATGCGTAGAAGGCGCGGAAGGCCATGGAGTGCCCGTCGATGACGAGCAGGCGCTGGGGATCTGTTGCCACAAGTTTGGTTGATTCGCTCACAGGTGCCAGCCTAGTTGGCATGGGCAATAATTTCACTGAAGACAACGCACGGGCCGCCGAGACATCTGGCACCTTTGCCTCCAACGGCGCATCGGCGGGCAATCCGCATGCCCGGCAGCTGGCCGCGCACGGCGTCCCCGAGGCCATGTGGCCGATGCTGGCCAGCCACGGGGTGGGTCCGCTGGTGGAGAAGCTGGGCATCGTTTTCTCGGAGATCACGGCCGACCGCGTGGCGGCCACGATGCCGGTGGAGGGCAACCAGCAGGTGGCCGGGATCCTGCATGGAGGGGCGTCGGTGGCACTGGCCGAGACCCTGGGGTCCTTTGCCGCGGCGGTGCACGGGAAGGGCCTGAAAAAGCCTGTGGGCGTGGACATTTCCGCAACCCACCACCGCGCCGGGGTCACCGGCCTGGTCACCGGGGTGTGCACCCCGATCCACCTGGGCCGGACCCTCACCACCCACGAGATCGTCATCAGCGACGAGGCAGGCCGGCGCCTGTGCACCTCGCGGATCACCAACATGCTGCTGGACAACCCCGAAAGCTGAGGCGGGCCCGCGGCCGGGCCCGGGGGTCGATCAGTAGTCGCGGGTCTGGCCCGGCGCCTTGATGACCTCGTACCGGGTCTCGCGCACTCCCCCGGGATATTCACGGCTGAAGGTAGGGGCCAGCTTGGTGTGTCCGCGGATGGCAAACAGCGGACGGCCGCCGCCCAGCAGCACCGGCATGGTGTAGAGCAGCAGCTCGTCGAGCAGCCCCTCGTCCACGAACTGGCCGGCCAGCGAACCGCCTCCGAGGACCCGGACGTCCTTGCCGTTGGCGCTGCGCGCCACGTCCCCGGCCCATTCATTCACGTCCCCCCGGACGAATGTCAAATCGGCCCCGGGGAACGCGGCGAGTTCCCGGTGCGTGAAGATCCACACCGGCAACCCCTCGTAGGGCCATTCCTCGAGCGCCTCGTTGAGGAGCCAGGAGTAGGTGTCGGCGCCCATGGCGACGGCCCCGATCTGCCCCATGAATTCCGCGTAGCTCTCCGCTTGCCCCTCGAACCCGTCAAAGTCCATGAGCCAGTCGAGTCGATCGTTGTCATCGGCAATGTAGCCGTCGGCCGAGGCCGCCACGAAATACCTGAATTGCGTCATGGAGCCCATCCTATCCATGGCTTCGGCCCCGCCGCCGGTATTCGGCACGGGGGTTTCGCGGCCCGAAGGCCGCGGCCCCGGTCTTAAACGGCTTTGCCCGCCCGGATCCAAGGATCCGGGCGGGCAAAGCGCAGCGTTGGTTCGGCCGGCGGGTGGCTTAGGCGCCGAGGATCTTTTCGCTGAGCGAGGGCACGATCAGGATGATCCCGAAGAGGACCACGATGCCGCACATGGCAAAGCAGCCGTAGGCAGCGAGCTTGGCCGGCATGGCGGAACGCTTGGCATCCTCACCGACTGCGAGCATGCGCACGCCAAAGGAGTATGCCCCGACGATGAACAGGGCGGAGACCCAGGTGGTGACTGCGACGATCAGGAATTCATCCCACTGAATGGTCATTTCGTGCTCTCCTGCTTGGCCTTGGCGCGCTCCATCTTGCGACGCTGTTTCTTGGTGGGGATGTTCACTGCGGCACCGGAGACATCAACATCGCTGATCGCGTTGTTGTGCCCCACGATTTCGCGGCGGGACAGGACCCAGATGACGAGCAGGGCACCGATTCCCAGGATGCTGACGATGACCAGGCCGCCGTTGCCCAGGTGGGCGAGTGCCGCGGCCGCGGCCCCGATGATCGCGGCGGCCGGGAGCGTGAAGAGCCAGCCAAGGGCAATGCGCCCGGCCGTTCCCCAGCGGACTTCTGCGCCCTTGCGGCCCAGCCCGGAACCGATCACGGACCCGGAGGCGACTTGTGTGGTGGACAGTGCGAAGCCCAGGTGCGAGGAGACCAGGATGGCCGCGGCGGTGGAGGTTTCGGCGGCGAAGCCCTGGGCGGGCTTGACGTCGGTCAGGCCCGAGCCCATGGTGCGGATGATGCGCCAGCCGCCCATGTAGGTGCCCAGCGCGATGGCCAGGGCACAGGAGGCGATGACCCAGAAGTGCGGGCCGGTGCCGGCGTCCTGCAAGCCGGAGGCGACCAGGGTCAGCGTGATGACACCCATGGTCTTCTGTGCGTCGTTGGTGCCGTGGGCCAGCGCCACGAGCGAGGAGGAGAAGATCTGTCCGTAGCGGAATCCGCCGCGCTTCGGGGAGGCGAGGCCGGACTGGCGCTTGGTGACCGAGTAGGCCAGCTTGGTGCACAGATACGCGGAGGTACCCGCAATGACCGGTGCGACCAGGGCCGGCAGCAGGACCTTGGACATCAGCACGCTGTAGTCAATGGCGCCGAACCCGGCGCCCACGATGGCGGCGCCGATCAGTCCGCCGAAGAGGGCATGCGAGGAGCTGGAAGGCAGGCCGAGCAGCCAGGTGAGCATGTTCCAGACGACGGCGCCCATCAGGCCCGCGAAGATCATCGCCGGCATGATTTGCACGCCGGTGTGCCCGCCCTCCTTGATGATGCCTCCGGAAATGGTCTTGGCGACTTCAGTTGAAAGGAATGCACCAACAAGGTTGAGAACCGCGGCTAGCGCGACTGCGGCCTTCGGCTTGATGGCACCGGTCGCGATGGGCGTAGCCATCGCGTTGGCGGTGTCGTGGAAGCCATTGGTGAAATCAAAGAACAAGGCAAGTGCAATGACCAGGACGACGATGAGCGTCAGATCCATGTATAAACCAATCTTGGGATTACGGGCGAGGGCCGATTCGCGCTGGGTGACTCCGTTTTTCCCGCATTGTTTGCCCAATGTTGGGGATCTGTTCACCTAAGTCGCAAATTCATCATATGGCCTGCCCCGAACTAGTCAATTCCCCGGCCTCACCGCCAAAGCGCCCGACCCCGCCCGTGTGTAGGCATGCACGGGCGGGGCGCGGAACCAACGTGAGCGACTTCACGCCTCGAATCGGCGTCACTGCGGGCTCAGGGTTTCGGGCCCTGATCCCGGTCAAGCGGTGCCACGAGGCCGGCCAGTAGCTCGATGAGCAGCTTCCCGGAGGCCTCTCGCGGCAGGGCCTCGACCAGGGCCAGCAGCGGTGCCATGTCCTTGGGCAGGGAGCCCTCCCCCGGGGAGATGCCCATGGCGGAGAGCACGCGCCGGGCCCCGTCGGGTTCCGCACCCGCGGCCCCGACCGGACCCAACGCGGCGAGAACCTGTTGCGGGTCCACGCCCGCGACGCCGCGGACCTCGTCGGCGCAGCTGACCAGTGCCGCACACAATGGGGGCAGCGCCGATTCGGTGACCGGGGTGATGGTCAGGTGCGTGGTGCGAGCCAGCCAGCTGCCGTCGGGCTGCCGGTAGCCCGGCTGCAACTGCAGGTGCCAGCCGGAGGCGGCCAGCCTGTCGGCCCACAGGTGCGGGTCGACGCCCGAACCAACGCCCGCACCCGGGTCCCGGGCAACGGCCAGCAGCGGGCCGGACGGGGAACCCACCACTTCCAGTCCGTCGATGTTTTTGATGCAGGTGGCCAATGCCGCGGTGGAGCGCTTGCAGGATTCGGCGAGCGCCGCATACCCGCCAACGCCCAGGTGCCTGGTGATGGCCCAGGCCGCGGCCAGCGGTGCGGCGGACTTCGAGCCCAGCATCGTGGGATTCACCACCGGATAGCCCGGCCAGTCGGCGGTGGCGAAATATTGGCCGTGCTGGCGCGCGGCACCCTTGGTCAGCAACACCGAGATGCCCTTGGGCGCGTATCCATATTTGTGGAGATCGGCGGCCAGGCTGGTGACCCCGGGAACCGACAGGTCCCAGGGCGGCAGCCCGTCCCAGAACGGCAGGATCCACCCACCGAAGCAGGCGTCGACGTGGCAGTCGATGCCGCGGGCCAGGGCTGCTGCGGCCACGTGTTTGATCGGGTCGAGGGCCCCGTGCGGATAGGACGGGGCCGAGAGGACAACCAGGGCGGTGTCGGGGCCCATCCGGGCGATCACCGCTTCGGGGTCGACCTGGCCGTCTTGGCCCACCGGGACCAGGTCAAGGGACAGGCCCAGGTACTCGGCGGCCTTGTGGAAGGCCGCGTGGACGCTGGCCGGGGCGAGGATCCTGGGTTGTGCGGTGCCGCGGTGGTTGGCCCGGGCGGTCTTCACGGCCAGCAGGCAGCTTTCGGTCCCGCCGCTGGTGGCGGTCCCCACCACGGTGCGATCCCCGCCGAGCAGGTCGCGTGCGAAGGTGATGAGGTCGCGTTCCATGTGGGCCACGGAGGTGAACATGGTGGGGTCAAGCCCGTTGACCGGTTGCACCAGGGCCATGGCTTGTGCGGCGAGCGCGTCGAGTTCAACCAGCCCCGAGTCATAGACGTAGGACATGACGTGTCCCCCGTGGGTGGGTGCATCATGGGCCCGCCAGGACTTGAGTTGGTCCAGGATCGCTTGTGCGTCTTGCGGCATCTCCGGTTTCCCCCTTTACGCTGCAGTGCTGCCGTGTGGCTGGTTGAAGTATGATTCGCGCAGCGGGTAGCGGCGGAACGCCCACAGGCTCAGGGCAATGACCAGGGCAGGGAGCACGCTGAAGGCCAGGATGATGCCGATGATGGCCGCGGGTTGCTGGGTGGTGGCTTGGCCAGCGACGGACTCGGCGTATCCGCTGGCCGCCAGGACGACGGTGAGGATCACGGCGCCCAGGGCCATCCCGGTGGTTTCCCCCGCCGTCCACACCCCGCCGAAGATCCCGGCATTGCCCTCCCCGTGCTCCTGGGCATCGTGGGTGATGACATCGGGCAGCATCGACATGGGCAGCGACTGCATCCCGGCATAGCCGGCCCCGGCGAGCGCCACCGGCAGGTACACCCAGGTTCCGGGCCGGAGGAGCATCCCGGCCAGGGCCATGGCGGCAAGGCCGAACAGGACGCTGGAGAGCAGGAAGCTGCGTTCCTTGCCGATCCGCCGGGCGACCGTCCGCCAGATCGGGGCAAACAGCAGTGCCGGGCCGATCAGGGCGATGAACAGGAGTGTCACCGCCTCCTCGTCGTGCAGGACCCAGGTGGCGACGTATTGCGCCCCGGCAAGCATTCCTCCGGTGGCCAGGCCCTGCAGCGCGAAGGCCAGCAGCAGCGCGCGGAACGGCTGGCTGCGCCGCAGCACCGCCAGGCCGCGCAGGTAGCCGTGGCGGATCGGGGTACGTTGCACCGTGGTCCGGATTCCGCCCCTGGGTGCGACCCGGGCGCTGGCCAGGAGGCTGGATCCGATGACGATTCCGGCCACGACGGACATCAGGAAGTAGCCGAGCCATTGGTTCTCCCCGCCCAGGGTGCGCAGCGCCGGTCCCCCGGCGCCGAAGAGCAGGATCGCCAGGGACAGGACGAGCACGCGCAGGGACAGCAGGCGGGTGCGTTGGTCGTAGCTGGCGGTCAGTTCGGCCGGGAGCGCCATGTACGGGACCTGGAAGAGGCTGAAGGCCGTGGCCGTGGCGGTGAATGCCGCCAACACCCACAGCCCCGCGGCAAGCTGGCCCAGGCCCGCCGGCACGGCAAAGGTGAGGATGAAGAACAGCGGAAGCAAGGCTCCCCCGGCGACCATGAACCGGTGCCGCGAACCGGTGGCGGCCAGGTCGCGGTCGCTGCGGACCCCGATGACCGGGTCGATGATCACGTCCCAGATCTTGGCCACGCCCAGCAGCAGGCCCGCGCCCAGCGCCGCGATGCCCAAGGTGTCGGTCATGTAGTAGATCAGCACCAGGCCGGGGAGCGTGGAAAACCCGCCGGTGCCCATGGAACCGAGCGCATAGGTGCCAATGACCCTGCGTGGAAGCGGGACTTCCCCCGATGTCGCCATGGCCTGGAGTCTACGCACCGAAACCTGCCCGTGACCAGAGCACACCGGGCCCGGGAGAACCTGTGTGAATCGGGGAAAGGGAGTGCGCGAACCGGCGCGGAGCCGTAAGCTCGTTCAATGGCTAGATTCTTTGATGTTCACCCCGAAAACCCACAGCCTCGCGCGATCGCCCAGGCCGTGGAGCTGATACGCAATGGCGGGCTGATCGCCTACCCCACCGACTCCTGTTACGCCCTGGGCGCGCAGATCGGCAACCGCGAGGCGCTGGACCGCATCCGGTCCATCCGCCAGGTCGACGACAAGCACCACTTCACACTGGTGTGCAAGGACTTTGCCCAGTTGGGCCAGTATGTGGAGGTCAACAACAAGGTATTCCGCAACATCAAGGCGGTGACCCCGGGCAGCTACACCTTCATCCTCCCGGCGACCAAGGAAGTCCCGCGTCGGCTGATGCAGGCCAAGAAGAAGACCATTGGCGTGCGCATCCCCGACAATGCAGTGGTCCGTGCCCTGCTTGACGAGCTCGGGGAGCCCATCCTTTCCAGCACGCTGTTGCTTCCGGGCGAAGAGGATCCGATGACCCAGGGCTGGGAAATCAAGGAGGCGCTGGACAACGTGATCGAAGGCGTCATCGATTCCGGCGAATGCGGGACCGAGCCGACCACCGTCATCGACTACTCCAGCGGCGAGGCAGTGATCGCCCGTGTGGGGCTGGGCGATCCCTCGCGCTTCGAAGAGTAACGAGGGCTCGGCCTACGGCGTGTGGCCTTCTGCGTCGGTGGGGTTGCAGACCAGTTGCCAGAGATGGCCGTCCGGGTCCGCGAAGGTGCCGACGTATTGCACCCGTCCGCTGACGTGCGGTATGCGGTGGGCGGTGAAGCCCTTGCCGTCGGAGCCGGCCACCGCGGCGAGTATCTCGTCGATCTCGCCCTCGGTGGCGATGGCGCAGCTGAGGAAGGCGTCGGTGGCGGGCACCGGGAGCAGCGGTGTGCGCTTGGCCTCGCGCGAATACCTGGTGAAGGCCTCGGTCTCGGCCAGGAAGATCGTCATTCCCGGCAGTTCCAGGCAGACCATGCCCATGGCAAGCGTGGCGTTTTCGATGCCCACCACGTCGCGATAGAAGTCCAGGGAGCGCGCGGCATCGGATACGGCCAGGCTCAGGACCACGCCTTGGGTTTTCATCGGGATGCTGTTTCCTTCCACGAATTGCACGTTGCAGTGCTTCCATTGTTCATCGGGAACCGTCCGCGGCCACGTGCCTGATCCCCCACGATGGTTCCCAGGCCTCGCCCGGCGCCAGCCAACGCAGCCCCAGTCCGTTGTTGAAGGCGTTCGCCGCCGCTGTCATCGGCTCCAGGGCCACCGCGTGCACCGGCCCTTCAGGGCCTTGGAAGGTTTGCGTGGTGTAGGCCTGGATGAACCCGTAGTTCCCGTCCATGTGCAATTCCACGCAGTTTCCATCCGGCGCCTCCAGGTGGTGCCGTGAACCCCCGTCGCCCCCGCGCGTGGGATCTGTCCACGCATTGTCGAGGGCGACGTCACCCAATCTCCTGCCGGGACGGTAGTCCAGGTCCGTGCCGTCCACCGGCAACGGGCGCCCGACGGGAATCATTGCCGCGTCGACTTCAAGGTGCTGCGCGGCGTTGATGAACAGTGTCAGTTCGCCCACCGGGGTGTCCCCGACTCGCAGGTACGGGTGGGCGCCAACGGCCACCGGGGCCATGAGCGTGCCGAGGTTTTCCAGCCTGTGGGTGACCTGCAGCCCGTCCGCCACCAGTTCATAGTGCACGGACGTGGCCAGCTCGAAGGGATACCCGGGCGCTGGCGAAATGTCCGCCGCCAATGTCACGCTGCTGTTAGTTCGGCTTGCCAGCCGATAGCTGCTGTGCCGCAGCAGTCCATGGTTGGCGTTGTTGCGCTCCGGCTCGGTGACCACCAAGTGTTCTTCGACGCCATCATGGCTCCAGGTCCCTCCGGCAACACGGTTTGGCCACGGCACCAGGACGACACCGGCACACGCGGGGGCGGCGAGATGCTGCGGGTAGTCCTGGACAAGTTCCATCCCGTCGATCACCAGCCTGCGCAACGCGGCACCGACCTGGGTCACCACCGCGTGTTGCCTGCGGCCGCCAATGGTGCCGGAGAGTTCGAATTGCTCACCCATCGGTGAATCCGCATGTGGCACGGTGGACCTTTCCTCGCGCTTGCCCGCCCTGTATTGCCTGTCCCTGGAATCCTATCCAGCCAACGCGCCCATGCCGGCAGGAGAAAGGCAAACGGGACAACGAGAATCCCGTGGACGGGACTCGACGACCCCGTCGGGGACGATCCTCGAGCTTGGTTACTTGACCTGGTCGATGACGGTCTCGGCGACTTCGCGCATGGACAAGCGGCGGTCCATGGACGTCTTCTGGATCCAGCGGAACGCCTCGGGTTCGGTCAGGCCCATCTTGGTGGTCAGCAGGCTCTTGGCGCGCTCGACGAGCTTGCGCGTGGCAAACTGCTCGGTGAGGTCGCCCACTTCCTTCTCCAGCGCGCGGATTTCCTCGTAGCGGGAGATGGCGATCTCGATGGCCGGCACCAGGTCCGCAGGGGTGAACGGCTTGACGACGTACGCCATGGCTCCGGCCTCGCGGGCGCGTTCCACCAGCTCCTTCTGGCTGAAGGCGGTCAGCAGGACCACGGGGGCGATGCGCTCCTTGACGATGGTCTCGGCCGCGGTGATCCCGTCCATGACCGGCATCTTGACGTCCATCAGCACCAGGTCGGGCTTGTGCTCGCGGGCCAGCTCGATGGCCTTTTCACCGTTGTCTGCCTCGCCAACCACGTCGTAGCCCTCTCCGCGCAGGATCTCAACGATGTCGAGGCGGATCAGGGTTTCGTCCTCGGCAACAATCACCCGGCGGGGTGCGCCGGTGTTGGGCTCGGGATCAATTCGTGTTACTTCGGGCAGATCGTTCATGGGTGCTCCTTCAATCCCGGGGTGACCGGGGCTGTCATCGACTCTCGGTTTTACGGTTAAGCCTATCTGCATGTACAGTGGATAACCGCAAGGACGCGAGGATTTCCGCGCAGAGCAATCATCAGTTACGCTTATTCTCGCTGCTTCAAAATGTGCCCGCCCGAGTGGCGGAATGGTAGACGCGCTGCACTCAAAATGCAGTATCGAAAGGTGTGTGGGTTCGAGTCCCACCTCGGGCACAACCGGCCCCGATCCCTTATTTCATAAGGGATCGGGGCCTTTTTCATTTCCGGAAAAGCGTTCCTGGCGTCACTGCCGACCACCACTTTGACATCCATTTATGTGTTTCTTCTTTCCGGTGGGTGCCCCACCGGATTTCCCGGGCCGCATTGGTTGAATGCTCCGACAGCACCCCTGGATCAGGTGCCCGGATACGACGAGCGGAATCGGCACCGCGCGATCCGTGGAAACGTCGATATTCCCGCAGCTGCGTTCTCCCATGGCGTATCCGTGGCGGGATTACGGTGGGGGCTGCTTTCGTCGCATAGGCATGTGGCGCGGCCCCTGCGTGGGCAGGAAGCGCCGCAGATATCCGACCGCGAGCACCCCGGGGGGCGTGCGGTGAAAAAGCCTTTCGGTATTTCCGAATCCGGGCTTGGGCCTGAAGCCGTGATGGACGCCTGTTCCCGGACCGTCATCGGTGTTGCCGAAGAGGTTGGGCCGCATGTTGCAGCCATTGAGAAGATGCGTACCGGCCGCAGTGGACCGGTGCGCCTTGGCGCGGGTTCCGCCGTGGTCATCACCGAAGACGGGTACATGTTGACCAATGCCCACGTGGTTGCCGGGGCCGGCGCCGGGCGGGCGACCTGGCCGTGGTCCGCGGCTGTTCCCACATGCAGGCACCGGCGCGACTCGGCGACGCCGAGCGGCTGCGGGTGGGCCAACTGGTGATCGCCGTGGGCAACCCGCTGGGCCTGGCCGGATCGGTCATTGCCGGGGTGGTCAGCGGGCTGGGACGATCCATCCCCACCGCACTTGGCCGGGCCCGGCGGGTGATCGAGGACGTCATCCAAACCGATGCCGCGCTGAACCCGGGCAATTCGGGCGGGGCGCTGGCCGATGCCCGTGGCCGGGTCGTGGGCATCAACACGGCGGTGGCGGGCGCGGGCCTGGGCCAGCGGCAGGGACTGCGCGTTGCCGGTGTCATTGCCGGGTCCCCGGCGGGGAAGTCCGGGTTGAAGCCCGGAGACCTGGTGCTGGCTGTCGGGCGGCGCCCGGTCTCCGGCGCCGAGAGCGTGCAAAGGCCGTTGTTCACCGAAGCCATCGGCGTGCCGCTGCCCGTGACGGTGTTCCGAAACGGGGCGATGGTGGATGTCATCGCCGTGCCGGTTGAGCTGACGGACTGAAAACGAAAGGGCCGGAGCCCCACCGTGATCCCCCAAGGGAATCGTGGTGGGGCTCCGGCCCTTGCCGTACCTGGAACCTGCTAGATGGTGTGGCTGTTTTCGCCCTCACCCTTGTCCGAGTCCCACGGGCCGACCTTCTCGCGGGCAGGCATCGGCTTGCCGTCGGTGAGCTGGCCGGCATCCGCAAGGTCGCCGACCTTGTGGATGCGCAGCGAGTTGGTGGACCCGGCCTGTCCGGGAGGTGACCCGGCTGCGATGCAGACAATGTCGTTGATCTCGGCCAGGCCTTCCTGCAGGAGGGCGCGGTCGACCTGTGCGGTCATCTTGTCGGTGTGGTCGGCGTATTCGACCAGGCGCGGCTGGATGCCCCACATCAGGGTCATGATGTTGTAGGTCTGTGGCAGCGGGGTGAAGGCCAGGACCGGGCGCTTCGGGCGCAGCCGGGACAGGCGCCGGGCGGAGTCGCCGGACTGGGTGAAGGCCACGATGTACTTGGCATCCAGCTGGTCCGCGATTTCCACTGCGGCACGGGTGATTGCGCCGCCACGGGTCTTGGGCTTGGAGCCCAGGCGCGGGATGCGGTCCAGTCCGTGCTTTTCCGTGGAGGAGATGATCCGTGCCATGGTCTCGACGGTCTCGATGGGGTATTCGCCCACCGAGGTCTCGCCCGAGAGCATGACCGCGTCGGCGCCGTCGAGGACGGCGTTGGCGCAGTCGGAGGCCTCGGCGCGGGTCGGCGTCGGGGACTCGATCATCGACTCGAGCACCTGGGTCGCCACGATGACGGGCTTGGCCCAGCGGCGGGCCAGCTCGATGGCGCGCTTCTGCACCAGCGGGACCTCCTCGAGCGGAAGCTCCACGCCGAGGTCGCCACGGGCCACCATGATGGCGTCGAAGGCGTCGATGATTTCTTCCAGCGCGTCAACTGCCTGCGGCTTTTCGATCTTGGCGATGACCGGAAGGCGACGGCCTTCCTCGTCCATGATCTCGTGGACGCGCCCGATGTCGGCGGCGTTGCGCACGAAGGACAGCGCGACCATGTCGACGCCGGCCCGAATGGCCCACCGCAGGTCGTCCTCGTCCTTTTCGCTCAGCGCGGGAACGTTCACGGCCACACCGGGAAGGTTGATGCCCTTGTTGTTGGACACCTCCCCGCCCACGACGACCTCGGTGACAACCTTCTCGTCATCCACGGCCGTTGCGCGCAGCGCGACCTTGCCGTCGTTGATCAAGAGGATGTCGCCCACGTTGACGTCGGTGGGCAGGCCCTTGAACGTCGTGGAGCAGAACGTGCCATCGCCCAGCACGTCGGCAATCACGATGGTGAACGTGTCACCGACCTTGAGCATGTGCTTGGCGTCGTCCACGAAGCGGCCCAGGCGGATCTTCGGTCCCTGCAGGTCGGCAAAGATGCCCACCGGTCGGCCGAGCTCCTCGGCCGCGGCACGCACGTTGCCGAGGTTCTCGGCGTGTATCGAGTGGTCGCCGTGGCTCATGTTCAGCCGGGCGACGTCGACACCCGCCTTGAGCACTGCCAAAGTCTTGTCGTAGGTACCGATCGCCGGGCCCCAGGTGGCCACGATTTTTGCGCGTCTCATACGGTTAGCCTATCTGCCTTTCCATTTCTCAGGTCGGGAAAACACCGCATAGGAGGTGCATCCGTTTCACAACATGCTGATGGCCCGATCCGTCGGAGAGACGGGGGCCGGAAGGCGGGTTTCGCCCATCAGGTATTTGTCCACGGCCGCGGCACAGGATCGTCCCTCGGCTATGGCCCACACGATCAGGGATTGTCCGCGTCCGGCATCGCCTGCCGCGAACACCCCCGGGGTGTTGGTCATGTAGTAACCATCGCGGGCGACGCTGCCCCGGTCATCAAACTCGGTGTTGGCCTGTTCCAGGAAGCCGGCCTGCTCGGGTCCGGTGAACCCCAGGGCCAGGAAGACCAGATCCGCGGGAATAACCCGCTCGGTGCCCGGCTTCGGAAGGCGCTGACCGTCAATAAATTCGGTCTCTGCCACAGTAACACCCATCACGCTCCCGTGCTCACCTGTGAAGTTGACCGTGGCGGCCAAATACGTCCGCTCGCCGCCTTCCTCGTGCGCCGACTGGACCTCGAAGATGGTCGGGGCCATGGGCCAGGGCTGGTGCGCCGGACGCTCGGCCGGGGGCTGCGAACCGATGGCCAGGGTCGTCACGGAGGCCGCTCCCTGGCGGGTTGCGGTGCCCAGGCAATCGGCCCCGGTGTCGCCGCCGCCGAGGATCACCACGTGTTTGCCGGCGGCATCGATCCGCAGGTTTTCACGTTCGCCGGCAACCACCTGGTTCGAATCCACCAGGTAGTCCATGGCGAAGTGGACCCCTTCGAGCTCGCGCCCTGGGACCGGCAAATCGCGCGGCACGGTGGCGCCCGTGGCCACGATCACCGCGTCATAGAGCCTGTTCAGGGCGTCGAATTCGATATCGGTGCCCACCGAGACTCCGGTGCGGAACACGGTTCCCTCGGCTTCCATCTGGGCCAGCCGCGTCTCCAAGACGTCCCTGCCCATCTTGAAGTCCGGGATGCCGTAGCGCAGCAGTCCGCCGATCTTCTCATCGCGCTCGTACACCGCCACGGTGTGCCCGGCGCGGGTCAGCTGCTGGGCCGCGGCCAAGCCCGCGGGGCCCGAGCCGATCACGGCGATGCGCTTGTCGGTGTGGCGCACGGCCAGCACCGGCTCGAGCCCGCCGGAGGCAATCAGGGTGTCGGCGATTTCGACCTCGACCTGCTTGATTGTTACGGCCGGCTGGCTGATGCCCAGCACGCAGGAGGACTCGCAGGGGGCCGGGCACAGCCGCCCGGTGAACTCCGGGAAGTTGTTGGTCGCGTGCAGGCGCTCGGCGGCCTCGGCCATCCGGCCCTCGTGGACCAGCGCGTTCCACTCCGGGATGAGGTTGCCCAGCGGGCAGCCGTTGTGGCAGAAGGGAACCCCGCAGTCCATGCAGCGTCCGGCCTGCTTTTTCAGCACGCCGGCGTCTTGCCTGGCAGTTACCTCGCGGTAGTCCATGATGCGCACCGAGACGGGGCGCTTGGGCACGGTGACGCGTTCGCGCACCTCCAGGAATCCACGTGGATTAGCCACGGGTCACCTCCAAAATCCTGTTCCAGACGGTTGCTGAATCGGGGTCGAATCCTTCATGGGCGGCAGTGTTCCGTGCCTGGGACACCGCGGCGTAGTCCCGCGGGAGCACCTTGGTGATGCGGGCCGCGGCCACCGGCCAGTCGGCCAGCAGGCTGGAGGCCAGTGCGGAGCCGGTGTGGGCCACGTGCTTGCCGAGCAGTTCCCTGATGAGTGCGCAGTCCGCCTCGTCGGGTCCGGAGAGCAACAGGTCCTCGTTGGCCACGGCCAGCGGATTCAGCGCCGCCGTGTCCAGGTCCAGCACGTAGGCCGTTCCCCCGGACATGCCGGCGGCGAAATTCCGCCCGGTGGGCCCCAGGACCAGGGCGGTTCCCCCGGTCATGTATTCGCAACCGTGGTCGCCGATGCCCTCGACCACCGCGGTGGCGCCGGAGTTGCGCACGGCGAAGCGTTCGCCCACCAGCCCGGCGATGAACAGTTCGCCGCTGGTGGCGCCGTAGCCGATGACGTTTCCGGCGATCACCTGCTCGGCCGGATTGAAGCCGGAGCGTGCATCGGCGCGCACGGAAATCCGTCCGCCGGACAGGCCCTTGCCGACGTAGTCGTTGGCGTCCCCGACCAGATCCAGCGCAATGCCGGCGGGCAGGAACGCACCCAGCGACTGGCCGGCGTGCCCGCGCAGGGTGACAGCGATGGTCCCTTCCGCCAGCTCGTCCGTGCCGAAGGTGCGGGTGACGTGGTGGCCGAGCATGGTGCCCACCGACCGGTCGGTGTTCTTGATGGCGAGGTCAAGGACGACCTTTTCGCGGCGTTCCAGGGCAGGTGCCGCGGCGGCAACGAGCTGGTTGTCGAAGTGCTTGTCCAGTCCGTGGTCCTGGGACCCGGTGCGCGAACGCGCCGCCCCGGGCTTGGAGCCGTCGGTGTTGAAGATCTTTTCCAGGTGCAGCCCGGCGGTCTTCCAATGGCCCACCGCGGCGCGGGTGTCCAGCAGCTCCGCCTGGCCGATGGCCTCCTCGAGGGTCGCGAAGCCGAGTTCCGCCAGGATCTCGCGGACCTCCTGGGCGAGGAACTCGAAGAAGTTCACCACGTGGTCGACCTGGCCGGTGAAGCGCGCGCGCAGCTCGGGGTTCTGCGTGGCCACGCCGACCGGGCAGGTGTCCAGGTGGCAGACGCGCATCATGATGCAGCCGGCGACCACCAGCGGGGCGGTGGCAAATCCGTACTCCTCGGCGCCCAGCAGCGCGGCGATCACCACGTCGCGGCCGGTCTTCAGCTGCCCGTCGACCTGCACGGTGACGCGTTCGCGCAACCCGTTGAGCATCAGCGTCTGCTGGGTCTCGGCCAGGCCGAGCTCCCAGGGCACGCCCGCATGCTTGAGCGAGTTCAGCGGGGAGGCGCCGGTGCCGCCGTCGTGGCCGGATACCAGCACCACGTCGGCCTTGGCCTTGGTGACCCCGGCCGCGACGGTGCCGATGCCGACCTCCGAGACCAGCTTCACGTGGACGCGGGCACTCGGGTTGGAGCACTTGGCGTCGTGGATCAGCTGGGCCAGGTCCTCGATCGAATAGATGTCGTGGTGCGGCGGCGGGGAAATCAGGCCCACGCCCGGGGTGGAGTGGCGGGTGCGGGCCACCCATGGGTAGACCTTGTTGGCCATCAGCTGGCCGCCCTCCCCGGGCTTGGCGCCCTGGGCCATCTTGATCTGCAGGTCATCGGCGTGCGTGAGGTACATGCTGGTGACCCCGAAGCGTCCCGAGGCGATCTGCTTGACCGCGGAACGGCGCTCCGGATCCAGCAGCCGGTCCACGTCCTCGCCGCCCTCGCCGGTGTTGGACTTGCCGCCCAGCCGGTTCATGGCGCGGGCCAGGGTCTCGTGCGCCTCGGCGGAGATCGAGCCGTAGCTCATGGCCCCGGTCGCGAAGCGCTTGACAATTTCGGAGACCGGCTCGACCTGGTCGATGTCGAGGGGCGTGCGTTCGCCGGTCTTGAAGTCCAGCAGCCCGCGCAGCGTCATCAGGCCCTTGGCCTGGTCGTCGACGCCCTGGGTGTACTTCTTGAAGATGTCGTAGCGGCGTTCGCGGGTGGCGTGCTGCAGCCGGAAAATGGTCTCCGGGTTGAACAGGTGCGGCGGGCCCTCGCGGCGCCACTGGTATTCCCCGCCGGTCTCCAGTACGCGATGCGCGTCGGGGTTCAGGTCCGCCGGGTATGCGGCGGCGTGGCGCATCGCGGTTTCGGTGGCGATGATGTCCAGGCCCACTCCCCCGAGTTGCGAGGAGGTGCCGGTGAAGTACTGGTCGACCACACGCTGGGACAGGCCCAGGGCCTCGAAGGTCTGGGCGCCGCAGTAGGAGGCCACGGTGGAGATGCCCATCTTGGACATGATCTTCAGCAGGCCCTTGCCCAGCGCCTTGATCAGGTTGGTCTGTGCCCTGGCCGGGGTCACGTCGCCGAGCTCGCCCTGGGTGGCCATTTCCTCCACGGATTCCAGGGCCAGATAGGGGTTGATGGCCGAGGCGCCGTAGCCCACGAGCACTGCCACGTGGTGCACCTCGCGCACGTCCCCGGCCTCGATGACCAGGGAGGTCTTGGTGCGGTTGGCACTCTTGAGCAGGTGGTGGTGCACCGCGGAGGTGAGCAGCAGCGACGGGATCGGCGCCCACTGGGCGTTGGAGTCGCGGTCCGAGAGCACAACGAACTTCACGCCGCGGTTGATGGCGGCGGAGACCTTCTCGCAGATCTCCTGCAGGCGGGCGCGCAGTTCGGATTCCCCGCCCTCGGGGCGGTAGAGCCCGCGGACCTTCAGGGCGACCTTGGCGCCGGATTCGTCGCGGATGTTGGCGATCTTGGCCAGGTCGTCGTTGGTGATCACCGGGTAGTCCAGGGACACCTGCCGGGCGTCGACCTTGCCGGTGGCCAGCAGGTTCCCGTCCGGGCCGATGCTGGTGCCCAGGGAGGTGACAAGTTCCTCGCGGATGGAATCCAGCGGCGGGTTGGTGACCTGGGCGAAGGACTGGGTGAAGTAGTCGAAGAGCAGGCGGGAGCGCTCCGAGAGCACCGCGACGGGGGTGTCGGTGCCCATGGCGCCAAGCGGCTCGGCTCCGGCCGAAGCCATGGGGGCAAGCAGGATGCGCAATTCCTCGGTGGTGTAGCCGAAGGTGCGCTGGCGGATCTGCACGGAGGCGGAGTTGTGCTTGACGTGCTCGAGGTCCGGCAGGTCGGCGAGGCTGATCTTGTTCTCGCTGACCCACTGGGCCCACGGGGCGGAGGCGGCGACCTGCGACTTGATTTCGGCATCGTCGATGATGCGTCCGGCCTCGGTGTCGATGAGGAACATCTTGCCCGGGGCGACGCGGCCCTTGGCGGAGATCTGCTCGGGGGCCAGGTCGATGACGCCGACCTCGGAGGCCAGCACGACCAGCCCGTCGGTGGTGATCCAGTAGCGGGCCGGGCGCAGCCCGTTGCGGTCAAGCACCGCGCCGACCTGCTTGCCGTCGGTGAAGGAGACCGCGGCCGGCCCGTCCCACGGTTCCATGAGCATGGAGTTGTATTCGTAGAAGGCGCGGCGGTCCGCATCCATGGTGGCGTGGTTTTCCCAGGCCTCGGGGATCATCATCATGATGGCCTGGGCCACGGGGCGGCCGGAGAGCACCAGCAGTTCGGCCACCTCGTCGAAGGATGCGGAATCGGAGGCGCCGGGGCTGCAGATCGGGAAAAGTTCCTCGGGGACCTCGCCCAGCAGCGCTGAGGCAAGCTGGGACTGGCGGGCGCGCATCCAGTTGCGGTTGCCCTTGACTGTGTTGATCTCGCCGTTGTGGGCGATGGTGCGGAAGGGCTGGGCCAGGGGCCAGGAGGGGAAGGTGTTGGTGGAGAAGCGCGAGTGCACGATGCCGAAGCGCGAGGCGAAGCGGGTGTCGGACAGATCCGGGTAGAAGCCGGTGAGCTGCTCGGTGGAGAGCATGCCCTTGTAGACCATGGTCGCGGAGGAGAGCGAGGGGAAGTACACCCCGAACTTGTTTTGGGCGCGCTTGCGGATGCGGAAGACCCGGGCGTCAAGGTCTGCTTCGTGTTCGGTGGCGGCACCCAGGAAGAGCTGGGAGAAGTAGGGCATGCTGCCCAGGGCCGTGGCGCCGATGGACTCGGTGTTCACCGGCACGTCGCGCCAGCCAAGAACCGTCAGGCCTTCCTCGGCGGCGAGTTCCTCCAGGGCTGTGACGGCGGCGTTGCGCTGCGCGGTCTCCTGCGGGAGGAAGGCGGTCCCGGCGGCGTAGCGGCCGGGGGCGGGAAGGGTGAAGCCGGTGACCGCGCGGAAGAAAGCGTCGGGGATCTGGGTGAGGATGCCGGCTCCGTCGCCGGTTCCGGCGTCGGCGCCCACGGCGCCGCGGTGTTCGAGGCGGCGCAGCGCCTCGAGGGCCTGCTCCACGATCTGGTGGCTGGCCTCTTTTGTCAGCGTGGCAATGACCGCCAGGCCGCACGCGTCTTTTTCGTTTGCCGGATCGTAGAGTCCCTGTGCTGCCGGGATGTCGGCAAACCTGGTGTAGGGCGAGGAAATCTCCTCGCCCTGATGCGGTGAGGCATTGAGTTGGACTCCGGTCATGCTCATGAGTTGTCCCTTTCTCGGTGTGTGGGCGGCGGGTCTGGTTTCTTCGGACAACGGTGGCCGAGTGGGTTTTTGGGTTCGCGAATCGGTGCCCCGCTGGGGGCTTGGTGTGGGGTGTGGGTGTGGCACCGGTGATGCGGGCGCGGCAACCGTGTGTTCCAGCCGGTGGGCGGGCCGCGGGTCGTGCGCTTCCACGTCATTGTGGTTGCCGGCAGCATCGGGTGCGGATGGGGGTGGGTGTTCCGAGCCCGGCCGTGCTGCCACAGTGAAAAAAGAGTAGCACCGGCATGTTTCGGATTTATACGTGCTTTTGTTTCCAACAGTTTTCGCGGTCACTACGAACCCGTTGCTGACGTGGCACTTTTGGGTTTCCTGAAAGTTTCGTCGTAACGCGAAAAGGCCCCCTTCATATTTCCCCACGTGGTGCGGAGTCAATGAAAGGGGCCTTCCCGGTAATCCCGTGCGGGCCGGGGGATCGAACCTAGGAGGCAGGTCCGTCGGCGGGCGGTTTCTGCTCGTCCTGCGGCTTGGAGCCCTCCTTCGTGGGCCCTTCCGCCTCCGGGGTCCCGGCGGCGACTTCGATCTTGTGTTCCCGGCCCTTGAGGTAGACCCCGGGATCCGGCAGCGGGCGCAGGCGGGTGAGCACGAAGACCAGCCCGATGATGCCCATGACGATCATGACGATGGCCAGCCACATGTGCACACGCAACCCGATGCCCAGGATGGTGATGGTGTCGGCGGCGTCGATGCGCATGGTTTCCATGATGGTCCGGCCAATGCCGTACCAGGTGATGTAGGCCCAGAACATGGCCCCGCGGCGTAGCTTGAACTTGCGGTCAAGTGCGAGCAGCAGGAAGACCCCGGCCACGTTCCACAGCGACTCGTAGAGGAAGGTCGGCTGGAACAGGGTTCCGGCCGGCAGCCCCGGGGGGAAGTTGTAGCTGTTCGGGTCGATTTCCAGGCCCCACGGCAGCGTGGTTGGCTTCCCGAAGAGTTCCTGGTTGAACCAGTTGCCCCAGCGGCCGAAGGCCTGGGCCAGCAGCACGCCCGGGACCGCGGCGTCCAGGAACGCCGAGAGGCGCACCCCGGCACGGCGGCAGGCGATCCAGGCACCGAGGGAGCCCAGCGAGATGGCACCCATGATGCCAAGCCCGCCGGCCCAGATCTGCGGGATCTCCGAAAGGTGGGCCGACTGCCCCTGGAGGCCGAAGTAGTACTCCGGGTCCGTGACCAGCACGTGGTAGAGGCGTCCGCCGACGATGCCGAAGGGGATCGCCCAGATGCAGATGTCCCAGACCACGTCCTCCGGCCCGCCCTTGGCCCGCCAGCGCCGCGAGGCGATCCACATGGCGGCAACGATGCCGATCATGATGCAGATCGCGTAGGCGTGGATGGTCAGCGGGCCGATGGAGAACTTCGAGAACTCGGACGGCGGGCTCGGGATCGAGGCCAGGATGTTGGTTCCGGCCGCGGCCAGCGGCATCATGCGCTCACTGCCCGCCCGCTGAGTTCCGCGGTCAGCTTGGCAACCGCGTCCACTCCCCCGTCGCCGAGGGCCGCGACCAGCGCGGTGCCCACGATGACGCCGTCGGAGTAGGCACCGATTTCTTCCACGTGCTTGCGCTGCGAGACGCCAAGGCCCACGCAGGCGTTTTCGGCGCCTGCGGCGTGGGCCGCGGCGACCACGGCGGCTGCGGCGTCGGAGACCTCGGCGCGGGCGCCGGTGACGCCCATGACCGAGACGCAGTAGACGAAGCCGCGGCTGGCGGCCACGGTGGCTTTCATGCGGGCCTCGGTAGAGGACGGAGCGACCAGGAAGACGCGGTCAAGGCCGTACTTGTCGGAGGCTTCCATCCACTCGGCGGCCTCGTCGGGGACCAGGTCCGGGGTGATCAGTCCGGCGCCGCCGGCCTCGGCAAGGCGGCGGGAGAACTCGTCCACGCCCATGCGCAGCACCGGGTTCCAGTAGGTCATGACCATGACCGTTGCCGAGCAGCGGGAGGTGATGCCCTTGATGATGTCGAACACCTGGGCGACCTTGAAGCCCTGGGCCAGCGATTGGACCGTGGCGTCCTGGATGACCGAGCCGTCCATCACGGGGTCCGAGTACGGGATGCCGACTTCGATGATGTCGGCACCGTTCTCGGCCATGGCAACGGCAGCGTCAATGGTGCCCTGCACGTCGGGGAAACCGGCGGGCAGGTAGCAGATCAGTGCCGGGCGGCCTTCGGCGCGGGCGGCCGCGATGGCTGCGCCGCTCTTTGATACGGGGCTCACTTGGCATCCTTCGCTTTGCTGTCGATGAGGTTGAACCATTCGGCGGCGGTTCCGACATCCTTGTCGCCGCGCCCCGAAAGGTTGGCAATGATGATGGTCTCTTCCGGCACCGCGCCGGCGGCGATCTTGCGTGCGGCGATCTTCAGCACGCCGGCCAGCGCGTGCGAGGACTCGATGGCCGGGATGATGCCTTCGGTGCGGCACAGCAGCGAGAAGGCGTCCATGGCCTCGGTGTCGGTGATCGGCTCGTAGTGCACCCGTCCGATGTCGGCGAGGTAGGCGTGCTCCGGGCCGACACCCGGGTAGTCAAGGCCGGCGGAGATCGAGTGCGATTCGATGGTCTGGCCGTCGTCGTCCTGCATCAGGTAGCTCTTGGCCCCGTGCAGCACCCCGGGCTTGCCCAGGGTGATGGTGGCGGCGTGGCGCGGGGTGTCGATGCCGTCTCCCCCGGCCTCGAAGCCGTAGAGCTCGACCTCGGCGTCGTCCAGGAAACCGTGGAAGATGCCGATGGCGTTGGAGCCGCCGCCGATGCACGCAGCAACCGCATCGGGCAGCCGGCCGGCCTGGGCGATGATCTGCTCGCGGGCCTCCTCGCCGATGACCTCGTGGAAGTAGCGGACCATGGCCGGGAACGGGTGTCCGCCGGCGGCGGTGCCCAGCAGGTAGTGGGTGGTTCCCACGTTGGCGACCCAGTCGCGCAATGCCTCGTTGATGGCGTCCTTGAGCGTCTGGGAGCCGGCGGTCACCGGGATGACGGTGGCGCCGAGCAACTGCATGCGCGCGACGTTCAAGGCCTGCCGGCGCGTGTCCTCCGCGCCCATGTAGACCACGCATTCCAGGCCCATGAGGGCCGCGGCGGTGGCCGAGGCCACGCCGTGCTGGCCCGCACCGGTCTCGGCGATGATGCGGGTCTTGCCCATGCGCTTGGCCAGCAGCGCCTGGCCCAGGACGTTGTTGATCTTGTGGCTGCCGGTGTGGTTCAGGTCCTCGCGCTTGAGGAAGACGCGCACCCCGCCGGCGGCCTCGGAGAAGCGCTTGGCCTCGGTGAGCAGCGAGGGGCGGCCCGAGTAGTTCTTGTTCAGGTCCTTGACCTGGGCGATGAACTCCGGATCGGCCTTGGCCGCCTCGAAGGTCTCGTTGAGCTCGTCCATGGCGGCAATCAGGGATTCGGGCATCCAGCGTCCGCCGTAGTCGCCGAAGTACGGGCCCGCGGCGTGGCGCAGGGAATGGGAAGGCGCGGAGGCGGGCTTGCTTTCACCCTGGTCTGGGTCACCGGTCATCGGGTTCATCTGGCGCATCCTTTTCTTGCTCAGGAATTCTTCGAGGGGGTTTGGGGGTGTTGCTTAGCGGGCGCGGGCCGGCTTGGCGGCGGTTCCGGCACCGATGAAGCGCTCGATGGCTGCACGCGGGTCGTTGTCCTTGACCAGTGCCTCGCCCACGAGGATCGCATCGGCACCGTGGCTTGCGTAGTGCTCGACATCGGCGACGTCGCGGACCCCGGATTCGGCCACGATGACGACATCCGAGGGGATGTTTTCGGCCAGGCGGGCGAAGTTGCCGCGGTCCACCTCAAGGGTCTTGAGGTTGCGCACGTTCACGCCGATGATCTTGGACCCGAGCTCCACGGCGCGGGCAATTTCTTCCTCGGTGTGCGTTTCGACCAGGGCGTTCATGCCCAGGGCGTGGGTCAG
Source organism: Arthrobacter sp. AQ5-05 (assembly GCF_003287975.1). Taxonomy (GTDB): domain Bacteria; phylum Actinomycetota; class Actinomycetes; order Actinomycetales; family Micrococcaceae; genus Paeniglutamicibacter. The sequence continues at coordinate 323,070 of NZ_QMKQ01000001.1, read as the reverse complement.
GTCGAGGAATTCGCGCAACTGCGCGTCGTCCAGGGCCGCGACGATCAGCAGCACCAGGTCCGCACCGTGGGCACGGGCCTCGTGGATCTGGTAGGCGTCGACGGTGAAGTCCTTGCGCAGCAGCGGGATGTCCACCGCGGCGCGCACCGCGTCGAGGTCGGCCAGCGAACCGCCGAAGCGGCGTTCCTCGGTCAGCACCGAGATCACCGAGGCGCCACCCGCGGCGTAGGCCCGGGCCAGGTCCGCGGGGCTGCCGATATCGGCCAGTTCCCCCTTGGAGGGAGACTTGCGCTTGACCTCGGAGATCACGCGCATCGCGGCGTCGCGTGCGCCGGGGTCGGTGTTCCCGCCCAGGGCGGCGTAGGCGTCGAGTGCCGGGGCCGCCAACGTGGCGTCGGTCTCGATTTGCGCCTGGCTCCGGATGGACCGACGGGCGTCCAGATCGATCCGGACGCCCGCGATGATTTCAGTTAGTACGCTCACGGCTAGTGCGAGTCACCCGATTTGGAACCGTTGACGCCGTAGCCGGCCTTCTTCATGATCCAGCCGACGACCAGGCCGAGCAGGACGACGCCGGAGCAGATGTACACCACGAGATGGTTGTGCGCTGCGAAGGCGATGCCGCCGGCGACGAAGCCGACCATCATGATGCCGACTGCGGCCCAGGCGGCCTTCGAGTTGCCGTGGCCGATTTCATCTGCGTGCATTGGATCGATCTGGGTGTTGGCGTTAGCCATGGTGGGAGACTCCTTCTCACCTCGTGCCAATCGGGATTGACCCCGATAAATTTCTTGTTTCCATTCTGCCATTCTTTAAGGCGATGGCATGCCATATTGCGCAGCGTGTGCGCGTCAGCCGGTGGGATCATCCCCCCGGGAGAGCGAGTCCCAGCCGGAGATCTCATCGATCTGCCCCGTCTGCCCGGCCGGCGTGGTCCCGGGCGCGGTTGCCGCGGCGTCGCGGGCGTACTTGCGCGACCCGGCCCAGTTCCGGCCGGTGATGCCCAGCAGCAACGCGCTGGCCACGAGGACGGCACCGGCCAGCACCGCGAGCCAGGGCCAGAGGGTCAGGTCGTAGTCGCCGCCGGAGGTGTTCAGCCCGGTGGCTTCACCGACCTTGGTGGCGGCGGCGAACACGGGATCGGAGAGCACCGAGATGCCGGCGCCGGCGATGCCGCCTCCGGCCAGCAGCAGGATCGCGGCGATGATGTAGCGGGCGACCTTCCCGGCGATCATCGCGGCCAGCGAGCCGGCCAGGGCGACCACGGCCAGCGCCGCCACCGCGGTGGCGGCATCGGAACCCGCGACCTCGATCAGCGGGATCTTCACGGTGCCGACCTCGGGCTGGACATTGATCCAGGTGCGGGTGCTGGTGGCCAGCGCCAGCACCGCGCCGAGCAGCCCCAGCAGCATCACGGAGCGCTTGGAACTGCGGCGGGGTTTCGTTGTGGTGCTCATGCGTTGGTGCCGTCCACTTGTGCCGGCGCCATGGTCCCGGCGGCCCAGACGGCGCGCAGGGGTGCGGCCGACTTGTTGATGGTTTCCAGTGCCTCGGCGTCCAGGTCGGAGTCCGCGACGATGCCACCGCCGGCCTGCACATAGGCGCGGTTGCCCTTGATCAGCGCGGAGCGGATGGCGATGGCCATGTCCATGTCCCCGGTGAAGTCCAGGTAGCCGACCACCCCGCCGTAGATGCCGCGGCGGTAGGGCTCGAGCTCGTCGAGCAGGGAGAGGGCGCGGGGCTTCGGGGCCCCGGAGAGCGTGCCGGCGGGGAAGGTCGCGGCGAGCACGTCGTAGCCGTCGGTGCCGGGGGTGAGCCGGCCGACCACATTGGAGACCAGGTGCATGATGTGGCTGAAGCGCTCGACCTCCATGAACTGGGTGACCTCCACCGAGCCCGGGACGCAGACCTTGGACAGGTCGTTGCGCGAGAGGTCCACCAGCATCAGGTGCTCGGCGCGTTCCTTTTCGTCGGCCAGCAGGTTCTTCTCATGCAGCGCATCGTCCTCGTAGTTGGCCCCGCGCGGGCGCGAGCCGGCGATCGGGTGGGTGACCACGTGGTCGTCGTTGACGGTGACCAACGCCTCCGGGGAGGATCCCACGATCGAGTACCCCTTGCCGTGGGCGTCCTGCAGCGAGAAGAGGTACATGTACGGGCTGGGGTTGGTGGCCCGCAGGATCCGGTACACGTCCAGCGGGTCCGCGTGGGTTTCCAGCTCGAAGCGGCGGGAGACGACCACCTGGAAGACCTCGCCGTCCACGATGGCTTCCTTGCCGCGCAGCACCGCCCGGCGGTAGGAGTCCTCGTCCCAGGAGTGGGTGACGGCATTCATCAACTCATCGGCCGGGACGTCGGTGCCCGAGAGCACCGAGACGGGGTTCTCGGCGGCCTCGCCCAGCGCGTCCAGCATCCCCCTCAGGCGGGCCACCGCATGGTCGTAGGCGCCGTCGACGCCCTCGGTGGTGCCGTTGAAGTTGATGGCGTTGGCAATCAGCGTCAGGGTGCCGTCGGTGTTGTCGTGCACGGCCATGTCGCCGACCAGGTTCATGGCCAGCTCCGGCAGGTGCAGGTCGTCGGCCGGCGGGTTGGGCAGCTTTTCCCAGTGCCGCACCGCTTCCCAGCCGATGAAGCCGACCATGCCGCTGGTCAGCGGCGGCAGCCCGTCCAGCGGTTCGGTGCGCAGTGCCCTGACGGTGTCGCGCAGGACCTCGACCGGGTTCCCCTCGGTGGGCATGCCCGCCGGCGGGGTGCCCAGCCAGTGCGCCTTGCCCTCGAGGGTGGTCAGGGTGGCCGGCGAGTTCACGCCGATGAAGGAGTAGCGCGACCACACTCCCCCGGCGGCCGCGGATTCCATCAGGAAGGTTCCGGGGCGGCCGTCCGCCAGCCGGCGGTAGATGGAGATGGGTGTCAGCGCGTCGGCCAGCACCCTCATGCTTACGGGGATGACGCGGCGTTCCGCGGCGAGCGCGCGGAATTGCTCGCGGGTGGGGGTCAGGGCGCCGAGAGCTTGCATGAGCGAAGAATGGTCCTTGCGTGTACGGAAAATGGAGCGGGGGTGGGTCAGGAAACGCGGCGGCCCACGACGGCGGGGAGGTTGCGCCCGTCGAAGCAGGTGTGCGTCCCGGTGTGGCAGGCGGCGCCGATCTGGTCGACGACCACGAGCAGTGCGTCGCCGTCGCAGTCAAGGGCCACGGAGCGGACCAGCTGGGAGTTCCCGGAGGTGTCGCCCTTGCGCCAGTACTCCTTGCGCGAGCGGGACCAGAAGGTCACCCGCCCGGTGGTCAGGGTGCGGCGAAGTGCCTCCTCGTCCATCCAACCGAGCATCAGCACCTCCCCGGTGCCATGCTGCTGGATGATGGCGGCCACCAATCCGGCGTCGTCCTTCTTCAGGGCGGCGGAAATCTGGGCGGACAATTTCCCGTCAACGGAGGCGGGAGCGGCGAAGGCTGGGTTCTGCGACATCCACACCAGTCTAGTGCCACGGACACCAAAACATGGGCCAAACCACGTGGGCGCGACTCCCGGTGACGATTTGGCCACAGAAGCCGCGACCCGGGAGCGACACAGGGGCTCCAAGTGCCCCCGAACGTGTTAGTTTCGAAGTGATGCATTTCGTACCAGCCTCGCGTGAAGTATTGGCCGAAGTCCTGCTGGCGGCAGGGCCAACGGCCCCCACCCTGTGCGCAGGATGGGAGACCCGGCACCTGGCCGCGCACCTGGTGCTGCGGGAACAGTCGCTGCTGGCCGCGGGCCTGGTCCTGAAGCCCCTGGCACACCGCATGGAGGTCGAACTTTCCCGACGCGCCGACCGCGCCCTGGACCGCAACGCCTATGCCTCGATCGTCAACGAATTCAAGGCCGGCGCCCCGAGGATCTCCCCGCTGTCAGTGCCCCGCATGGACCATGCCGCGAACCTCTCCGAGTTCTTCATCCACACCGAGGACGTCCGCCGTGCGGGCGACCGCTGGGTTCCGCGTGCGCTCGATGCGAAGTACGAGGACCTTTTGTGGAACGACCTGGTGCGCCGGGCAGCACACTACTACCGCGGTGTAGATGTCGGGATCATCCTGGTGCTGCCCGATGGCCGGCGCCACGTGGCGCGCAAGTCCAGCACCTCGGTGGCCATCACCGGGCGCGCGGGCGAGCTGTTGCTGCATGCCTCCGGACGCCGCGAAGAGGCCCTGGTGACGTTCGAGGGCGCCCGGGAAGCCATCGCCCTGCTGTCGGTCTCGCTCTAGCAGGGGCCCTGGGCTGCGGGGGCCTAGATCTCCGTGTAGGCCCCGGCCGCAAGCCCGCCACCTGCCACCACATGGATTGCGGCCAGGATGCGCCCGACCGGATTCGACCCGATGGCAGCCGGCTCCACTGCCGCAGGCAGGATCGCAGCGGCCCTCCACGTTGTTCCTTCACGCAGGACCGATGCCGGTTCGCCATTGACAGTCAGCCGGATCGCGGCGCACTCCGGGGCCCGGATGCCACCTTCAAGAAACACGTGTCGGGCACCCTCGTTGTAGTTTCCGGTGTCCAGCCGTGCCGTGATGGATACTTCCGGCGATTCGTTCCCTTCGACCGCCTGGATACCCGACCAGTTCCGGTCCCCGGGCAGTTCGGGGGCAAGCGCCGGCGCCCTGCGCATCGTGCCCGCATGTTCAAAGGCCCAGCCCCATCCGAGGATCATGTTGTCCGCATATGCGGGACCGGCGAACGTCAGTCCCACCGGCATGCCGATGTCGTCCATCGTTCCCATGGCCACGGTGATGGACGGGATGCCGAAGTGGCGCATCGCGTAGTTGCCGTTGGAGAAGAAGATCCCGTTTTCCCAAGCCTTGTCGGCGGCCTCCTTGTCGATGTCTGCGGTGGCGGCACCGACATCGGAGTTGGCAGGGAAGAGCACCCCGTCGAGGTTGTGCTCGGTCAGCCAGTCCTCGAAGAGTTCCTTGCGCAGGGATTCAAGTGCCTTGAGCCCGGCCGCGAATCGCGGAAGGTCCGCCAGTTCGGGCAACCCGTCCGCGGCCATGGCCACCACGTCGCGATACCGGTTCTCGTAGTCCTCGACCTCGTCGTAGCGGTCGGGCAACGACCCCGCGGGCGCGGGGAAGATCTTGGCGTGGTCGACATCGGCCAGGCGGTTCAGTGCCGGATCGTTGTTTTCGCGCAGGAACGTGTCCCAGCCGTGGGCGAGGATCTCGTTGAATTCGATGTCCATCCATCCCTCGGGCAGCACGCCGAGGGCGCCGAGCTGTTCTCCGCCCGGGGTGTCGCCCTCGTATTTCTCGATGACGGGGAATTCGACCTCGACGACCCTGGCCCCGAGCTCCTCGAGCCGCTTGCGGGCGGCCTCCCAGAGCGCCAGCACGCTGGGGCGCACGCGGATCGGGAACTCCGGGTCCTGCCCCAGGTACATCCGCGGCACCCCGAAGCGCTTGCCCCTCAACGCCTCGGCATCGGCAAGCGTTGCGTAGCTTTCGGGGCGCACGGACGAGGCGGCGGGGAGCTCGACGGACTTTTGGTCGCGCCAGAAGTCACCCGTGGTCTTGGGATCGTCGGCGACGATCACGTCGAGCAGGCGGAACATGTCGTCCATGGAACGGGTGTGCGGGACCACGACGTCGCGCGTCGGGAACAGCGGCCAGTTGCCGCGGATCGAGATGACCCCGCGCGAGGGAGTGTAGGCGCACAGCCCGTTGTTGGAGGCGGGGCTGCGGCCCGAGGACACCGTCTCCTCCCCCATGCCAAAGACCCCCATGCTGGCAGCGGTGGCGACCGCCGAGCCGTTGGACGAGCCCGATGCATAGGCCGCGGCGAGGTAGTTGGTGTTGTAGGGGCTTTCGGCACGTCCGTAGAGCCCGCGCTGCATGCCGCCGTCGGCCATGGGAGGCATGTTGGTCTTGCCCAGCAGCACGCCCCCGGCCTCTCGGATGCGAGCCACGGTGAAGGCGTCGTCCTGTGCCACCAGGTCCTTGAAAGCCGGCGAACCGGAGGCCACGGTGAGCCCGGCAACCATGTAGCTGTCCTTGACGGTGAAGGGAACACCCTCCAGGGAACCGGCTTCCCCGGACTTGCGGCGGCGGTCGGATGCGGCGGCCTCCGCAAAGACGTTGGGGTTCAGCACGGCCATGGCGTTGAGCCGCACCGTGGACCTGTCGAAGCGCCCGATGCGGGCCAGGTGGGCCGCAACCAGCTCGACGGCGGTCACGGTGCCTGTCTCGAGGGCATGCAGCACGTCGTCGGTCGAGGTTTCGTGGATGCTGAACGGCAAGGCCATGGGTGGATTCCCCTCAGTGGAAGCGCTCCCGCACCGGGAAGGCGGCGCACCGGCGGCCCGGCGAGGAGGAGCATTCGAAAATTGACTGGATGTTCAGTTAAAGATAGCGTGTGATCCACGGTACAGGGAAGCCCCCCAAGGCTGCCAATCCCGGCAATCATCAAGTTCTCCGGCAAACGAAAGGCATGGCACCGGTCATGGCCAACGACACGCAACAACGAATCCTCGAGGCCTGCAGCATCTGCATCGCCCGTGACGGAGTCCGCGGCATGCGCGTGCAGGACGTCTGCAAGCAGGCGGGCATCTCCACCGGACTGGTGTACTACCACTTCACCGATCGCGACGGCCTGCTGGCTGCGACGCTGGAGTATGTCAACACGGATTCGGTGGCCATGCGTGGGGAACCGGCGCCCGGCGGGAACGATTCCCATGCCGTGCTGCGCGAGTTGCTGCTGGCCGAGATCCAGGATGACGAGTCGGTGCGCGCCAAATCAATCGTGTGGAACGAGATCAGGGCCATCGCCGTTTTCGAGCCACCATTGGCCACGCACCTGGCCGCTTCCACCGCAGCATGGCAGTCCCACGTTGCCGAGCTGGTCAAGGGGCACACAGGAGGCCCTACCGGGCAATGCCAAGACACCGCACTGCTGCTGACCTCATTGGTCGAGGGGCTTTCCAGCCGTTGGCTGTCCAACCAGCTTGACACCGTTGCGGCACGTGCCGCGCTCGAGCGCGGGTTTGAAGCGATCCTGCCGGCGCACGGCTGACCCGGGGACCGCCCTTTCGTCCGGGCCCCGCGAGGAATCCGCGGCCCAATCAGCGGAAATCCTGAATTCAGGACCCCGCATCCCGTGCCAGGACCGTGTGCCGGTCAGGGCCGGGACGCCAGGCGGTAGTGGTAGCGGGAGACGGTTTCGAAGCCCATGGATTCATAAAGCCCGCGGGCCAGCTCGTTCGATTCGACGACCTGCAGCCACAGCCCCTCGAGGTTCCGTTGCGCGGCCTCGGCAAGCAGGGCCCTGACCACTGCACGGCCATGCCCGCGGGATCGGGATTCCTCCCGGGTGGCCACCGAGTAGATCCCACCCAGGTTCCCGACCAGCGCAAGCCGGGCAACGGCTTCGATGTGTCCTTCAACGACCAAGGATGCATAGACCGATGGCGTGCGGGCCAGGATCCGCCGGCTGATGGCTTGCTGCTCCGGTGAGTGCGAGCCTTCGACGCTCCAGAAGGTCGCAAGCCACCACTCGCTTGGCCCCTCCGACAGCCGGATCCTCGGGTCCTGCGCTGCGGCTTCCGCCACGACGACCTCGCCGAGTGCCAGGTATTGGACCAGGGTGGGCGAATCCAGCAGGTAGCCACGTTCGGCCAGCAGTGCATCGAGATCCGTCGGCAAGGAGTCCGGGCTGATCTGGAAAACCGCGGGCAGGCCCTTGCCGGCATAGCGGTCCTCGACCCCGGAGATCGCCGCGGCAACGTCGCGCGGTTCTTCCAGCGGCAGCACCGAGTTGGCGCGCTTGGTCACGCCACCGGAAAACCGGCAGTTCCAGCCGTCAACGAGTTCTTCCGTCAGTGCCTGCCAGCCCCTGGAGATGGTTTCGTCCAGGAACACCGGGTCAGCGAACCGGGAAACCGGCTTCACGGATGGCGTCCTTGACCTGCTTGATCATGTCATCAGGCCCGAAGTGGAAGATGGAGGCGGCAAGCACCGCATCCGCGCCAGCGGCAATGGCCGGCGGGAAGTGCTCGGGTCCGCCGGCACCGCCGGAGGCGATCAGCGGAACGGTGACTTCCGCACGCACCGCGCGGATCATTTCCAGGTCGAAGCCGTCCTTGGTGCCGTCGGCGTCGATCGAGTTCAGCAGGATTTCTCCCACACCGCGCTCCGCGGCTTCCTTGGCCCAGGCCACGGCGCAACGACCGGTTCCGGTGCGCCCACCGTGGGTGGTCACCTCGAAGCCCGAGGCGACGTCCGGGTTGTCGGTGCGGCGGGCATCAAGGGAGAGCACCAGCACCTGGGAACCAAAGCGCTGGGTGATTTCGTTGATGACCTCGGGGCGGTCGACGGCCGCGGTGTTGATCGAGGCCTTGTCGGCCCCGGCACGCAGCAGCCGGTCAACGTCCTCGACGGCGCGCACGCCGCCGCCGACGGTCAGCGGGATGAAGATTTCCTCGGCGGTCTTGGCGACCACGTCATAGGTGGTTTCGCGGTTGCCCGAGGAGGCTGTGACGTCGAGGAAGGTGATCTCGTCGGCACCCGCGGCGTTGTAGCGCTTGGCCAGTTCCACCGGGTCGCCGGCATCGCGCAGCCCCTCGAAGTTCACTCCCTTGACGACTCGGCCGTTGTCCACGTCGAGGCATGGGATCACACGGATCGCAACAGTCATGAAGGATCAACTCCTGGAAAAGTAGTGAAGAGCGGTGTTCTTCGAGGGGTACTGCGCTTGGGTGCCTTGCTAGATGCGGCAGGCGTGGATGTTGGTGACAAGAATGGCGCGGGCGCCGATGTTGTACAGCTCATCCATGATGTTGTTGGTGTGGCTCTTCTTGACCATGGCGCGCACGGCGACCCAGTCCGAGTCCTGCAGCGGGGAAACCGTCGGGGATTCCAGGCCCGGGGTCAGCCGGGTGGCCTCGTCGACCAGGTCCCGGCGCACGTCGTAGTCGAGCATGACGTAGCGGCGGGCCACCAGCACACCGGTGAGCCGGCGCTTGAGCACGTCCAGGCCGGCCGGGGTGCGGCCGGTGCGGCCGATGAGCACGGCTTCGGACTTCAGGATGGGGTCCCCGAAGACCTCCATGCCTGCGGCCTTGAGCGTGTTTCCGGTTTCCACCACGTCTGCGATGGCGTCGGCCACGCCCAGGCGGACCGAGGACTCCACGGCGCCGTCGAGGCGGACCACCGAGGCGTCGATGTTGTTCTCGAGAAGGTAGCTGCGCAGCAGGGCGTCGTAGCTGGTGGCAATGCGCTTGCCGTTGAGCTCGTTCTGGTGCGTGAAGGAACCGGCGGGGCCGGCGAAGCGGAAGGCGGCGTTGCCGATGCCCAGCGGCAGGACCTCGTCGACGTGGTCGTTGACCTCGGCGTCGAGGTACAGGTCACGTCCGGTGATTCCGACATCGAGGATGCCGCCGCCGACGTACACGGCGATGTCACGGGGGCGGAGGTAGAAGAACTCCACGTCGTTGTCGGGGTCGACCATGACCAGTTCGCGGTTGTCGCGGCGCTGGACGTATCCGGCCTCCAACAACATGGTCGAGGCGATTTCGGACAGGGCTCCCTTGTTGGGAAGTGCTACTCGCAGCATGGTGCGTTTCTCGTTTCAGGCTCTGGGGAGGTGTTACGGCATGAGGACAACAAATGGGTGTTTGTTGGCCGCCGCGGCACGGGAATGGAATGTCTCCCGAATGCGGCGGCTAGAGATGCTTGTAAACGTCCTGCAGAGTCAGGCCCTTGGCGATCATCATCACCTGCAGGTGATAGAGCAGCTGGGAGATTTCTTCGGCGGCGGCCTCGTCGGATTCGTATTCGGCAGCCATCCACACTTCGGCGGCTTCCTCCACGACCTTCTTTCCGATGCCATGTACGCCGGAATCCAGTTCGGCGATGGTACGCGAACCTTCAGGGCGGGTCTTGGCCTTCTCGGAGAGTTCGGCGAAGAGGGTGTCAAAAGTTTTCACATGGTCAGGATATCTTGGCCCGTTGGAAGCATTCACAACCGTGCCCCCATTGTGACGAAGGACTCCCCGCTTCCGGCCAACATGACGCGGCCACGACCCGGGACACGCGCTGGTGCCTCGATCCGGTACTTGACCACGGACTATGCTCACGTTCATGGATGAGGAATGTGTTTTTTGCGAGATTGCCTCCGGCAACGCCGAGGGGCACGTGGTGGCATCGAATGCGCGTTGCGTTGCGTTCCTTGACGCGGCACCCGTCAACGCCGGCCACACCCTGGTGGTTCCCCGGGAGCATGTGCGCGACATCCACGGCTTGGATGCGGCAACATCCGCGGCGATGTTCGATCTCGCTCGCCGCGTTGCCGATTCCCTGCGCGATTCCACGTTGCCATGCGAAGGCATCAACCTGTTGATGTCCAACGGTGAAGTTGCCGAGCAATCGGTGCTTCACGCGCATCTGCATGTCATTCCGCGCGTGGAGAACGATGGGTTCGGATTCGCCGAGCCACCTGCAGCCAGGCCCACTGCGGACGAGCTGGCCGCCACTGCCCGGTTGCTGCGCCCCGGCCGGTAGGAATCGCGGCGAGACGTTCCGGCGGCGATCCGGTTCAGTGGCTTGGCTTGGCGCCATGTCCCCTGTCCACGACAAGCATCGCCGCGCCCACGAGCATTCCTGCGACAAAGCCCAGCAGCGCCGCAGGGATGCCGATTTCAAGCACGGCGAACCAAGCCGTGGGTGGATAGACGCTCAGTCCGACGAGCAAGCCGACCACTCCGCCCGGCAGACCACACCAGATGGCGCCCAGAAGGGCGTAGGCCAATGGTTTTGGCAGGTTCTGCGACGCCATGGGGAATCCCATGACTCCAGCATGAACCCGTCGAGGGCCCCGTGCAATGTCGATGAATGCTCCCCGAAGGGTACACTTCGCATGATGAAGGACTTGGAAAAGAATTGATCGAGAGCATTCCCAGAACCTCGCCGCTGGATTCGCAACTTGTCGCAACGCATGACACGTTCGTGGCCGAACGCCCGCAGGGTGCCGACGAAGATGTGCACATGGTCGCCGCAATCGTGGACCACATCATTGAGCGGTGCAGCAAACCCGGCGATCTGGTCTTCGATCCGTTCGCAGGCTTTGGCACCACCCTCGTACGGGCAATCGCACTGGGGCGGGAAGCACTGGGCATCGAACTGCTGCCCGAGCGCGTGGACTACCTGCATGAACGGCTGCCCAACGCCCACATCATCGAGGGCGACGCCAGGGAACTGCTGCGGCTCGTCCGCGGCGCCGAGTCGACCCTGCCCGACGCAGACATCAACCTCATCGTCGCGTCTCCCCCGTACATGACGGCGGAAAACCACGAGCCCGACCCGCTGACCGCGTACGTGGAAAACGACGGCGACTACGACCGCTACCTGGCCGAGCTCGGACTCGTTGCAGCCCAATGCGCCCGGTTGGTTGTGCCCGGCGGCTTCGTGGTGTGGAACCTTGCCGACATCCACCACATGGACCTCACCACCCACCTGATTCGCGACTGCAAACGCGCGCTTGGGCAGCACCTCGCCCTCGTGGGCACCACCGAGATTCTCTGGGATCGATACCCCCACGACTTGGTCGCCGACGCCTTGCTGGTTTTCCAGCGGCCTGCCGTTGCACGGCAGATGTAGTCACACCAGGCGCTCTCCAGCTCGGCTCCGGGCCCTCGTGCAATCCTGACGCAATCATGGCCGGACGCCGGCGTCGCGGATCGGCAAAGGCTGGTACCTATTCAGCTCGACGCCGAGAGCGAGCCACCGTCCGAGAAATGCTCCTCGGCGCACGGTGTCGTCGGGTCGGCCGTTGACGGTCGTGCATTCAAGATCGACAATCTCGAACCTCAACGGAGAGAACAGGAGCAAGGGCCTCGCTCAAGGTTTCGAGCTCGGATACCAATATCTCGGCGCGGGCGCGCAGGGTGGACCGGATAGGAAGTGCACCGTTGTTCCGGTCGTTCCGTTGTCCGCCAACGGGATCAAGTCCGTCACGGGGAGGCCCCGTTCGTAGCGCCGGGTCCATGAACCGTGCGTGTGCCGATTGGTGTGGACCAGCCATCTGCTCAAGGCTGCAACCACGGACATGCCTCGGCGAGGCTGCCCGTCGGGCAGTAACGGCGCGTCAGCGGAATCAAAGAACCTGAGATCCTTCGTGGCCATGACCGGCTTCCTGACGGTGCGGCCATGAGCATCCTTCCGGGTGCCGGTTCCTCGCCCGTTGTCAGCCACGGAAATCGAACCGTCCGGATGCAACGTCATCAGTGCGGAGCCCTCACCTTGATCCGTGGCTTCGTCGGCCGGATAGGCCAGAACCTCAGGGACCAAGTGCAAGTCCCGGTTGCGTGAATTGAATGTCGGGTCGCGCCGGATTCCCCCAAGGCGGCCGACGTCGACTTCCATTGCCCGGGCATGTGTGGTGTTCTGCCAGATTCCTGGTTCATTGGACATGGGAAGATTCTCACACACAGTTGGCTTCGCTGCCGCGATAAATGGCTGGGTTCGGGCAGGCCGCACGACGAATCTCCTTCGAGTCGCCATCCACCTGGAATCGTCATGGCCGTTCCAGCAGCGGGCGGCGTTCAGCCGTGGATTTCCTCTGCGTCGTTGGTTTCCAGACTCCTGCGAACCCACCGCGAACCCGGGCCTTCGGATGCCGCCTCGTCTTGGGGATTGAAGAGGTGGCACTTCTTGAGGGAGAGGCAACCGCAGCCGATGCAGTCATCGAGTGATCCCTGGAGTTTTTCCAGTTGGCGGATTCTTTGTGCCACCAGCAGCGTCCAATGCGTGCTGAGCTGATGCCAATCGTCCTGGGTCGGGGCCTTGTCCGAGGGGAGCTCGGCCAGCGCTTCGGCAATCTCAGCCAGGGTGAGGCCCACTCGCTGCCCGGCGGCAATGACGGCTAGCCGTCGCAGGGTGTAGCGGCGAAAGACTCGCTTGTTGCCGGCGGTTCGTTCAGAGGTGACGAGGTTTCGGGACTCGTAATACCTCACGGCGGGTACCGACAGACCCGCCCTGCTCGCAATTTCACCGATGGGCAATAGGCTCCTGGGCGTGGCGGGGGTCATGCGCCCATGCTTGCACACCACCGGCTTGACCTCAAGCTAGCTTTAGCTGGTTCCATGGTGCCTACGCCCACGAACACGAGGAAACCCATGACGGCCACATTGATCAACAACGCACGCGAAGCCGCCTCTGCCGGGAACCCGGAACAAGATTCGGGGCAGCTGGCAATCTCCGCCCGTGAACAACGCCGGAGGTTGCGGCTCCTGGGGAAACAGCTCCGCGAGACAGGAAACCCAAAGCGAAGCGCGAGCATCCCGCGGCCACACGAATCACCCCGGATGCTCTTGGCCGGAAGCCGTGGCTCGAGAATCATCTGACCCGAATGCGTCCCGTGGCATCCACCTCCCAGAGAAGGCATCCAAAGAATGAAAATCCCCAGCGTCTCCATCACCGTCCATGACCTCGTCAAAGCGGTGCGGTTCTACCGCGACGTCCTGCTGTTACCGGTCAAAACGACTCCAACTGGCGCGGAGGTTGCCATTGGCCCAAGCCGCCTGATGCTGGGTGCCGGGGATATTCTTGACGGTGTCCACCACCTGGCCTTCGGAATCCTGCCGGCGGAGTTTGACTTGGCCCACGAATGGTTGGCCCGTCGCGTCCCGCTGCTCCAGGCGGGCGGCTCTGAGGTCATCCTCGGTTCGGATGGATGGAATTCCCGTTCGCTGTATTTCCTGGGACCCGAAGGCATCATCCTGGAGTTCATCGCACGCGACGCCGATGCCGCCACGATGACCGGCAAGGGCGAAAATCCGCAGATGTTGTCCATCAGTGAAGTCGGGATCGGCGTCGAGGACGTGCTGGACACCGTGGCCATGCTGTCCGAGAGGTTGGCCATCCCCATCTTTTACGATTGCTCCAGCACCTTCGCCTCCATGGGCAGCCATGAGGGGCTCCTGGTCGTTGTGCAACGGAACCGGCTCTGGTTTCCGAACAAGGTGTCTCTGCCTGCCCGCGGGCCCCTCAGAGTCCAGATCGAATCGCCGGCGGGGAAAGCCCGGGTCGAGCTCGGCTCGGGAATCTCGGTAGTCAGCCAATAGCACTTCCGCCCATGGGGCGTGTCCCGCGGAGCGAGGCCGAGCCGAATGGACTTGAGCGAATGATCCATGCCTTGGGTCGGGCGAGTTCCTTCGACTCGGTAAACCCGTGCCTTGACCACGCCACCGGGCGGCCATACCGTCGAAGATAGCTCGTCACCTGACAGATGGAGTTGGTCCCATGTCCACGCAGGTCTTGGTGCTGGGTACCGGCTTCGGCGGGCTCGAGGTGGCGGCGGGGCTCTCGGAACGTTTCGGTGCCGGCATCGAGGTCATGCTCATCGACCGCAACGGGCACTTCATGTTCGGCTTCTCCAAGCTCGCTGTCATGTTCGGCAGGCCCACCCTGGCCGAGGCCAGCCATCCCTGCAGCCAGCTCGACAAGCCCGGGGTGAAGCATGTGCGCGCCACCATCCTGTCCATCGACCCGGCGGCCAAGTCCGTGGAGACGGATTCAGGTACCTGCGAGGCGGATTACCTGGTGGTGGCCCTGGGCGCGGACCTCGACCCGTCCGCGACACCCGGGCTTCTGGAGTGCGGCAATGAGTACTACAGTGTCGCGGGCGCCCTGGCCGCGCGGGAGGCACTGAACGACTTCGACGGCGGCCAGGCGGTCATCGCTGTCACCTCGACACCGTTCAAGTGCCCGCCGGCACCCAGCAAAACGGCATTCCTGGTGCATGACCGCTGGTCTCCCGGGGATTGCGGGAACGCTCCGAAATCGCCCTGGTCATGCCGCTGCGCACTCCCGTGCCGCCGGTGCCGGCGGCCTCCGAGGCGCTGCTCGAGGCCGTTGCCGAGCGCGGCATCGCGTGGCATCCCCGGAAGGTGATCGAACGGCTGGACCCGGCGGGCGGGGAACTGGTGCTGGACGACGGCACCGCCATGCCCTTCGACCTGTTCCCCGGGGTGCCCAGGCACGTGGTCCCGAAGGTGGTTGCCGAATCCGGAATGGCCCTCGGGGGCTGGATCCCCGTGGATCCGCTGACCCTCCCAACCTCCTACCCGGAGGTCTTTGCCATCGGGGATGTCACCAGCGTCGGCACCCCCCAAGGCCGGGATCTTCGCCGAGGGGCAGGGTGCCGTGGTGGTTGACGCGATTGCCGCGCGCATCAACCGCTCGGCCGGTACTCCCCGGCTACGACGGCAACGGCGTGTGCTACGTCGCCTTCGGCCCGCATCGTGCGGCCCGCCTGAACATCACCATTGCCGCCGGAGCCAGGCCCTATGGCAGCCACGATGCGCCAAGCGAAGAAATCGCGAACGAGTAGTCGGACTACGGGACCTCGCCCCTGCGCCGCTGGCTCGGCGGGGAAAGGGCCTTCCGGGATGCCCCGTGCCCCGGACACGACGACGCCCGCGCCCCCGGCGGCGCTGTTCCCGCTATGCGGGTGCCGGTGGAGCGGGCGGCGGTGCCAAACTGTCTGCCTTAGCGCCGGGTCAACACCAAGGCGGTCTGCAGGCCGGCGCTCATGGCCTCGTAGCCCTTGTCCTCCACGGAGCCCTCCAGGCCCGCACGGGCGATGGCCTGCTCCTCGGTGTCGCAGGTCAGCACGCCGAAGCCGACCGGGACCCCGGTGCGCACGGACACGTCGGTCAGGCCCATGGTGGCACCCTGGCAGACGAAGTCGAAGTGCGGGGTGCCGCCACGGATGACGACGCCCAGCGCGATGACGGTGTCGTAGGAGTGGGCCAGGCGCGAAGCGGCCACCGGGAGTTCGAAGGTGCCCGGCACGCGGATGACCTCGGGGGTCTTGATCCCGGCGTCGGCGGCGGCGCGCAGCGCCCCGTCAACCAGTCCGTCCATGATCTGGGTGTGCCAGCTGGCCGCGACGATGACCGCGCGCATGCCGGCCTCCCCCG
Source organism: Arthrobacter sp. AQ5-05 (assembly GCF_003287975.1). Classification (GTDB taxonomy): domain Bacteria; phylum Actinomycetota; class Actinomycetes; order Actinomycetales; family Micrococcaceae; genus Paeniglutamicibacter. Next base: position 307,133 of record NZ_QMKQ01000001.1, on the reverse strand, counting down.
CTGCCGCCAGTTCGTCGGCTCCGACGAGGGGTGCTCCGTGTCCGCTCATGATTTCACTCCTGGGTTGGTGTTTTCGGTGGTTGGCAATTGCAATGAATGGTTCATCAAATTTTGCTTGGTGCGCAGGTACTCAAGGTTTTCGGGCCGTGCCGCCACCCGGGTGGGGACGCGCTCGGTGACGGCGATTCCCGCCTGCTCCAGCCATTCTTCCTTCAACGGGTTGTTGGTGATCAACCGGATGCGTTGGATGGACAGCGCGTGGAGGATCGCCGCGGCGGCGTCGTAGTTCCGGGCGTCGACCGGCAGGCCCAGCTGCTCGTTGGCGGCCACGGTGTTGGCACCGCCGTCCTGCAGCGCATAGGCGCGGATCTTGTTGGCCAGCCCGATGCCGCGGCCCTCGTGCCCGCGCAGGTAGACCAGCACCCCGCCGTATTCGTTGATGGCCGCCAGGCCCGCTTCGAGCTGTTCGCCGCAATCGCAGCGGTAGGAGCCGAAGACGTCCCCGGTCAGGCATTCGGAGTGCACGCGCACCAGCGGCTCGCGCGCCATGGTTCCGTCGGGCCCCGTGGCGCTGAGCGAGAGGTGCTCGATGCCGCTGCTTCGTTCGCGCCAGGCACGGACCATGAATTCCCCGTGCGGGGTCGGTACCCGCACCTCGGGCCCGCCCTGCACGGCCGCGGCGCTGGTGCCCACGGCCGGCTCGGCGTCGGAGGCGGCGCGCCAGGCGGCCAGGTCCTCGATGCTGACCAGCGGGATGTTCCACAAGTCCGCGAACTCGCGCAGGGCCGGCAGGCGCATCATGGATCCGTCGTCGTGCACCAGCTCGGCGATGACCCCGACCGGCTCCAGGCCGGCTGCCTTGCACAAGTCGACGCTGGCCTCGGTGTGGCCGCGGCGCACCAGCACCCCGCCGTCGACCGCGCGCAGCGGGAAGATGTGGCCGGGGCGGTTGATCAGCTCGGGGCCGGAGGCCGGGTCGGCCAGGATGCGGGAGGTCAATGCCCGGTCGGCTGCGCTGATGCCGGTGGAGGTGCCGTGGGCGGCGTCGCAGGAGACGGTGTAGGCGGTGCCCTTGGCGTCCTGGTTGTTTTCCACCATGGGAGGCAGGCCCAGGGCGTCGGCGCGTTCACCGGTCATCGGGGTGCACACCACGCCCGAGGAGTGGCGGATGGTCCAGCCCATCAGCTCGGGGGTTGCGAACTCGGCGGCGAAGATGATGTCGCCCTCGTTCTCGCGGTCGGCGTCGTCGACCACCACGACGGCCTGGCCGGCGGCCATGGCACTGATGGCCGCGTCGATGGAATCCAGGCGAATGGGATCGATGCTCATGATGCGCTGCTTTCGGGGGTGTTGAAGGATGCCAAGCGCTCTGCGTACTTGGCCATGACGTCTACCTCGAGGTTGACCGAGGAACCGGGCACGCGTTGGCCCAGGGTGGTTTCGCGCAGGGTGGTGGGGATGATCCCGACCTCGAACCACTGCTCCTTCTCGCTGGCGGCCGAGACCTCGGTGACGGTCAGCGAGATGCCGTCGATCGCGATGGAACCCTTTTTGGCCACGTACCGGGCCAATTCGAAGGGGATGGAGAAGCGGAAGCGGTCCCAGGCCCCGAGCGACTCGTGCTCGAGCAGCTGCCCGACGCCGTCGACGTGGCCCTGGACGACGTGGCCGTCCAGCCGCCCGCCGGCCTGCACGCAGCGTTCCAGGTTGATGCCCTCGCCCGCCGCCAGGGCGCCGATGGTGGTGTGGCGCAGGGTCTCGCCCATGACATCCAGGGACAGGGTGTCCCCGCTGATGGAGGTGGCGGTCAGGCAGACGCCGTTGACGGCGATGGACCCGCCCAGTTCCAGGTTCTCGGTGTGGTTCGGCGCGGTGATGCGCAGGATGACCGAGTCGGTTTCCGGGGAGGATTCCATGGCCTCGATGCGGCCCATGCCGCTGATGATTCCGGTGAACATGTGTTGGTTCCTTAGAGTGTGCCGGTGCCCGTTGGCATGGGTTCAAGGTGGGTGAGGGTGTCGGGGCCCAGGATGCGCACGGCCTCGCCGTCGACGGGATCGAGGCGGAAGGCCCGGGCGGCCGAGAGGGTCGCAATGCCCAGCTCCCCGACGGAGCCGCGGCCCGCGCCCAGGAAGATGGGTGCCTGGTAGAGGAAGATCTCATCGACCAGGTCTGCGGCCAGGAATGCGGTGGCGATCGAGGCCCCGCCTTCGAGCAGCACGTGGTCGATTCCGCGGGAGGCAACCAGCGCCAGGACCTGGTGCGGGTCGCGGGTGCGGACCTGTTCCCAGTTCCCGTCGGCCTTCAGGGCCGCGTCGGCGGGGATGTCTCGCAGGCCCATGACGATGCGCCGGGGCTGGTGCTCGAAGGGCTCGCCGTGTTCGTTGCGGGCGTTGAGCCGTGGGTTGTCGGCAAACACGGTTCCGGTGCCCACCACGATGGCTCCGACGCGGGCGCGGACCTCGTGGGCGTGCAGCAGGGAGCGCGGGGAGGTGATCCATTGGCTGGTGCCGTCCGCCGCGGCGATCCGTCCGTCCAGTGTCTGGGCCAGGTGCAAGGTGGTGAAGGGTCGTTGTGCGGCCCGGGCGGCGAACCAGCGGTGGTTCAGCTCGGTGGCTTCCGCTTCCAGCAGCCCCTGGCTGACCTCCACCCCGGCCGCGCGCAGCGTCGCCGCTCCCCCGCCGGAGTCCGTGCCGCCGTCGGTGACGGCGAAGATGACGTTGCCAATGCCGGCATCGATGATGGCCCGCGAGCAGGGCCCGGTGCGGCCGGTGTGGTTGCAGGGCTCGAGCGTCACGACCATGGTGGCGGCTCGTGCCGCGGCCGGTTCGATGGGGCCCAGGCGGTTCAGTGCGTCGGCCTCGGCGTGCGGGGTGCCTGCGCCCCGGTGGTGGCCGGTGGCCAGGATTGTGCCTTCGGCATCGACGATGACGGCGCCGACCAGCGGGTTTGCGCCTCGGGTGCCGCGGCGGGCCAATTCCAGGGAAAGCCGCATGGCTGCGGTTGCGCGTGGGGTTTCCATCAGGGATTCACCTTCACCCTGGGATCGGGCATTTCGGTCTCGATGCCGGGCTTGGAGTCGTTCTTGGCCTTCCACCAGATGAAGAACCCGACCAGCGTGAAGCAGCCGTAGAACAGGTACATGAAGGCACTGGCGTAGTATCCGGCGCTGAAGAGCAGCGGGACGCCGACCACGTCGACGATGACCCAGATCAGCCAGAACTCGACCAGTCCCTTGGCCATGCCATAGGTGGCCAGGAGCGATCCGACGAAGGTCCAGGCATCCGCCCACACCGGTTCGTAGGATCCCAGGGTCCCGAAAACGGGGGTCAGCGCGACTGTGCCGACGACCATGACCACGGCCAGGGATATGCGTTCGGTGCCGGTGGCCCAGCGCGGGATGACGGCGCTGCCGCCGGATTCCCGGCTCGACTTCCAGCGCTGCCAGCCATAGAAGGACACGGCGATGAACATGATTTGGCGTCCGGCCTGGCCCAGCAGGTTTGCCGTCTGGTCGTGGCCGAAGATGCTGCCAAGGAATACCGTCAGCAGCAGGATGTTGCCGATGATGCCCACCGGCCAGGCCCAGACCTTGCGGCGGATGCCGCCCAAGGCGGAGGCAAGCCCGAAGACGTTGCCCACCACTTCGCGGACAAGCAGCGCGCTGCTGCCCACCGTGATGTAAGAATTGAAAGCTTCAATGAGCCACCGCAGAAAATCCATCGTCCTCCTGTCAAGCCGCGATGGCTCCGGGGGTTCTATACGACGGTTCCACCTTCATGGCCGAGCCGTTGGGCAAGGGCTGTGGGTTCCTCGGGAAACCTTGGGGTTTCCCTGGTCCTGCCCTTGCGCACCAACGAGGGCGCAGGTTTTGCGTGTACGTGCTTCTCCCATCCAGACTTTAACTGTCGGTACCGGAATTTCACCAGTTCAACCAGGCCGTGGGATCCCCTCAGGGATCTTGTGGCTTGGGTCGCGGACTATAACCGCCGGTTCGGACTTACACCGACCCCGGAGCACGTTGTGTAGTTGTAGCTCTTAGTATTACATGGAAACCGGTGTGGCGGCTGCGAGGTTTCGTAATGTGACCACTGCCTCGGCGGGATCCGCCGTCCCGTACACCGAGGAGCCGGCCACGAAGACATCGGCCCCGGCCTCCGCGGCACGCAGGATCGTTTCGCGGGTGACCCCGCCGTCGACCTGCAGGGCGATCGGCAGCCCGGTGCCGTCGATGGCCTTGCGCGCCCGACGGATCTTGGGCAGGACCAGGTCCAGGAACGCCTGGCCGCCGAACCCCGGCTCCACCGTCATCAGCAGCACCATGTCCAGCTCCGGGAGCATGTCCAGGTACGGCTCGATGGCAGTGGCCGGGCGCAGCGCCATGGCGGCGCGCGAACCGGCGGCCCGCAGGTCCCGGGCCAGCTTCACCGGTGCGGCGGAGGCCTCCGCGTGGAAGGTCACCGAGGCCGCACCGGCCTCGGCGTAGCCCGGTCCCCACCGGTCCACGTCGCTGATCATCAGGTGCACATCCAGCGGCAACTCGCTGACCTCGTTCAACCGCGCCACCACCGGCAGGCCGATGGTCAGGTTGGGCACGAAGTGGTTGTCCATGACATCGACGTGCACCGCATCGGCCGTGTGGATCCGGGTGAGTTCGCGCTCCAGGTTTGTGAAGTCCGCGGAGAGGATCGACGGGTTGATCTGGCAGGTACGCATGTGCTTTTGTGGCTCCTGTCTGGGGCGCGGCGGATGTGCGCCGCACGGATGTGCGCCGGGTGTCTAGGCGGTGCGGGTGAACAACGCCATGAACATGGCATCGGTGCGGTGGATGTGCGGCCACAGCTGGATGGTGCTGCCCTCGCCCACGGGACGGGCCGCGGAGGCCAAGCCCGGCAACGCGGCGGATTCGAGTGCAGCCCCGGTGTCCAGCAGCTTCGCGTGCTTGTTCCGGGACAGCAGGTCATCGACAACGGCCACGGTCTCGGCGGGGTGCGGCGAACAGGTCACGTACGCGACCACCCCGCCCACGCGCACGGCGGAAAGCGCCGCATCGAGCAGCTCGCCCTGCAGGACGGTGAGTTCGGCAACGTCCTTCGGGGTCTTGCGCCAACGCGATTCAGGGCGGCGGCGCAGCGCGCCCAGGCCCGAGCACGGCGCATCGACCATGACCCTGTCGTATCCGCCGGAGTACTCGGCCTCGCCGTATTCCCGTCCGTCACGGACCGAGATCATCCAGGTGTCGGGGTCGATGGCCACCAGGGCCTTGGAGACCAGTTCGGCTCGGTGCTGGGCCGGTTCGTTGGCGGTGAGCTTCGCTCCGTGTCCGGCGGCCAGGGCGGCCAGCAGGGCGGCCTTGCCGCCGGGGCCGGCGCACAAGTCCAACCAGTAGGTGTCTTCCCCGCCCTCCGGCAGCGGAACCTGCGCCAGGGCGCGGGCGACCAACTGGGAGCCTGCGTCCTGCACGCGGGTGCTTCCTTCGCGCACGGAGCCCAGCCGGGCAATGTCCCCGCCCTGGTAGTAGGCCGAATCGGCCACCAGGGTTCCGGGTTCCGCACCGGCGTCCAGTGCCTCGTCCAGCGAGCCGATGCCGGGCAGGGCCACCAGGTTCACCACGGGCGCCAGGTTGTCGGCGACAAGCAGCTCGGTGATCTCGGCGGCGTCGCGCCCGTGGGCGACCAGCGCCTGGCGCAGCGCCCGCACGATCCATTCGGGGTGCGAGTGGACCAGTGCGGCGGCGGCGTTTTCGTCGGTGATCCCGGCGACCAGCTCCTCGCTCCAGGTTTCCAGGTCCTTGAGCGAAACCTTGCGCAGCACCGCGTTGATCAGGCCGGAGGCGCCGGCGCCGATGACCATGCGGGCAAGCGACACCGTCTCGTCCAGGGCCGCGTGGTTGGGAACCCGCATGGCCAGCAGCTGGTGGGCCCCCAGGCGCAGCGCGTCCAGCACGGCGGGGTCCAGCTCATCCAGCGGGCGGTCGACGCAGCGGGCCAGGATCGCGTCGTACAGGCCCTGTCCGCGCAGCGCGCCGTAGGTCAGTTCGGTGGCGAATCCGGCGTCGCGGCGGTCCAGGTGGTGCTCGCGGATCCGGGCCGGGAGCACCAGGTTGGCGTAGGCGTCGTTTTCGGCCACGGCGCGCAGCACCTCGAAAGCGGTCAGCCGGGCCTGGTCGGCGCGGCGGTTGCGGGTCGAGGGCGCGGAGGCGCTGAACTTGCGTGGCCCGGTTCCCCCGCGGTTGCGGGTGCGGCCGGCGTCGTCGCGGCGTTCCTGGCCACCGCCGCGGTTGGTTTCGTTGCGTCGCGGACGGTCGGAACGTCCCTGCCCGAATTCGCTCATGCGAATTTCACCTCATCCACGGTTCCGGACGCGAGAATCCCTCGCGCCCAATCTGCTGCATTCATCATTTTCTTGCCCGGTGGTTGCACCAGGGCCAGTTCCACTCCGTGCGAGCCGGTGCCCACCACGACGCGCGGCTGCTTGCCGCCGGTGATCTGCACCTGGCCGGGTGACAGGGAATCAATGTCGGTGGCCGGGGAGACCGGGCCGATCTTGAACCGCTGCCCGTCCATCTCGGTCCAGGCGCCGGGATCGGGGGTGGCGCCGTTGATACGCCGGCGGATCACCAGCGCCGGGGCGCTCCAGTCGATCTTGCCGTCAACCAGGGTGAGCTTGTGCGCGTAGCTGGATTCGCCCTGCTGCGGCACGCCCACCACGGCACCGGTGTCCAGGCCCGAGAGCGTCTGGGACAGCAGCACCGATCCGGAGACCGCGAGCCTGCCAAGCAGGTCGCCGGCGGTATCGGCCGGGTCGATGGCCTCGGTCAACGTGCCGAAGACCGGGCCGGTGTCCAGGCCCTTTTCCAGCTGGAAGGTCACAGCGCCGGTGATGTCGTCCCCGGCCATGATCGAGTACTGCACCGGGGCGGCTCCGCGCCAGGCAGGGAGCAACGAGAAGTGCAGGTTGATCCAGCCCAGGCGGGGAATGCCCAGTGCCTTTTCGGGAACCAGCCCGCCGTAGGCCACGATCGCGGCGATGTCGGTCTCCAGCGCGGCGATGCGCTGCTGGGTTGTCTCGTCAATGCGGTTGGCGTGGATGATCTCGATGCCCAGCTCCGCGGCGCGGGCCGCGACCGGGGACGGGGTCATCACGCGCTTGCGCCCCACCGGGGCGTCCTCGCGGGTAAGCACGGCCACGACGTCGAAGCCGTCGTTCACCAGCTGGTCAAGGGAGACCACGGCGACCTGCGGGGTGCCGGCGAACAGGACCCTCATGATTGGTTCCCGAAACTTGCACCGGCGCCGAAGCTGGAGCCCAGGGCAGAGCTGCGCTTGGTCACGGTGCTTGCCGCGACCTGGTTGTAGCTGGAATCGCGAAGCTTGCGGAAGGCGTCCTTTTTCAGCTCGCCCTCAAGCCGGTCGATGTACAGGATCCCGTCCAGGTGGTCGGTCTCGTGCTGCAGGCAGCGGGCCAGGAATCCCTCGCCCTCCACGACCACGGGGTTTCCGTCCACGTCGACCCCGGTGGCCCGGGTCCATTGGCGCCGACGCACCGGGTAGCCCAGGCCCGGGATGGACAGGCAGCCCTCGGTCACGTCGTCCTGGTAGTCCTCGCCGAGTTCGAGCACCGGGTTGATCAGGTGCCCGCGTTCTCCTGCGATCTGGTACGTGAATACCCGCAGCGAGACGCCGACCTGGGGTGCGGCGAGGCCGGCACCTTCAACGTTTTCCATGGTTTCGTCCATGTCCGCGACGAGCTTGCGCAGCTCCGGCCCGAATTCGGTGACCTCGTCTGCGCGGGTCCTGAGGATCGGGTCGCCAACAATGCGAATGCCTAAGACGGCCATGCGGTCGCATCTCCCTTCGGCCGGCGGGGTTCCGGCAATGTGCTGTGGATGGTTGGGGCGTGCGCGACCGAATCCAAAAGGTGCGCGGCGGTCCCCCGCTGAACAGTCTACCGAAGGGTGGGTGTTAGTCCCTTCAGGTGTATGGGTGATTGGCGAACCAACTACCAATCCCTCGTTACGCCTTCGGGGATTGCTGGCCTTGGATTTGCCGCCCGACAGGGTCTGCGCCGGGCCGCCGAATGCCCCACAAGGATTGGGGCATGGCCGGAAATGCCTGCCCCGCAGGAAGTGCTGGAGACTCGTGGTGGTGTTGCGGCGCAGGTTCCTGCCCGGCCCCCTGGGGAACCGGCAGGGACGGCCGGTTCCCTGGCGGGCGGAACGTTTGCCAGCATGTGCACGTGGTCGTGTTGGCCGTTGGATCCCACCTGTTTGGCATCGAGGCCCGCACGGGCCTGTTCCGTGGCCCGGTGGCCTGTGCCCGGCATCGCCTGGTCGAAGAACCGGCGACGCAGCCGGAACGGGTCACGGGGAACACGGGGGTGCTCCGCGGGTCCCGGTTCCGTACCCGGTGAGGAGGTTTCCACGGTCCGTGTCGGCCGGCCGCCTCCCGGGGAACGTGGAGGCATGGAATCCGGCAGAAGAAATTACCGCTTCCGGGTGTATCCCACACCCTGGCAGGACGCTGTGCTGGTATGCCAGGGCCATGCCGCCCGCGCCCTGTGGAACCTCGTGCACGCTTCCTGGGAGGCCAACGGCTTCCGCTTCGGGCTTGACCGGTACACCCGGGAAATCACGAATATCCGCAAGGACGGGGAGTACACCTGGTTTGCCGACCTCCCGGCCCAAGCGGCCCAGTCGGTGTGGAAAAACCACTTCCAGGCGCGGAAGATCTGCCGGGGTTCCGGGCACCCCGCCCAGGCCCCTAGATTCAAAAAGCGCCATGCGAAAACGGGCATCGACATCCCCCAGTCGCGGGACCTCAAGCCCACCCGGATCAACGGCAAACACATCACCGTCAACGCGCCCTGGTCGGGAAACTCAAGGAGCGCCTGCACCGCAAGATCGATTTCACGGCAGTGATCGGGGCACGGAATTGGCCTCGTCAGACAACACCGTGGTCTCCGCCGATCGGGCGCCCACCGCCTTGTCGATCCCACCGGCGAAGGCGCGGGCGGAAACCCACACCATCAGGCATGGGCTATTCACCGACAGGGCTACTGCGCAAGCGGCGGGGGCGGGCCCACCTCGTGCAGCGCGATCCCGGCCTTGCTGACTTTTTGGGTGGCTTCCCAGACCTGTCGCAAGGACCAGAACTTCGACCAGTACGCGGGCAGGACCTCCGGATTGGCCATCACCGTCTGCACCTCGGTCTGGCCGATGGCCACGCCCAGGAGCATGGGGTCTTGTGAGTATTTCCACGGTTCCCAGGTTCCGGCGGCGGGGTCAACGACCATTTCCTCGGCCTTGGCTCCGGCCGCCAGCTGCATGATGACCTTCGGATCCAGCGACTTGACCCGCCCGTCCCGGCCGGTGCCCCGCGTCTTGTAGTCGATCAGGCACAGCCGCCCGCCGATGGTGGCGACCAGGTCCAGGGTTCCGGCGTACCCGACATTGGAGTTCCACACGGTGACTTCCGCGGCCAGTGGCTGCACCTGGTAGGTGTCCCACCATTCGTCGAAGCGGCCGGCGAAGGGCTCCTCGTTGTTCGCGGCCAGCGCCTCGCGGGCCTGGGCTGCCTGGTGCGGCTTGCCCATGGCCCGCAGGGCTATTTGTTCGCAGTACTGGTGCACGCGGTCGCCGCGGGCCGCGGCACCGTCCCGGTAGTCGGCGGCGGCATTGGAGGCCTGGCGTGCCAGGGCCTTGAGCTTGGCCGGATTCCCGACGGCTTCCCCCAGTCGGGGGTCTTGCACCACGGCGGTGGCGGCCATGTGACCTATCCAACCATCCAGGCTCATTTTTTCCTGCCCGATGACGGTGGTGATGGAGGGAACCTCCGGAAGTTCGCCGATTTTTCTGGCATACATGCGCCCAAAATCCGTTTGCTGGGCCAGCGCTGGAGAAGTCATAAGGAAGATTTTTCCACGTTCCGGCGACGTTTTGTCCCTTGGCGGCTTTTCCGGGCCAGTCCGAAACCCCGGGATCACAAGGATCTTCACTAAAAGTCGGGCCTGGAATGCGCCGATTTGGAGCTTTGGGGAAACGTCGTATAGAGTTTTTACTCGTTGGAACGCAGCCAAACGGAACGGAAACATTCCAGGCGGATTGCGCTTCTTTCATGTGGACATAGCTCAGCTGGTAGAGCGCGACCTTGCCAAGGTCGAGGTCGCGAGTTCGAACCTCGTTGTCCACTCGCATTTGATTCACCGGATCGGCTTGCCGATCAAACCGAGCGGTTTATTCCGATTGGTTATGGTGGGGTGGCCGAGAGGCGAGGCACCGGCCTGCAAAGCCGTTTACGCGGGTTCGAATCCCGTCCCCACCTCGTAGTAAGATGATGCAGCAGTATGGGCGATTGGCGCAGCGGTAGCGCGCTTCCCTGACACGGAAGAGGTCACTGGTTCGATCCCAGTATCGCCCACGAAGAACCCGCACCAGGTGCGTTGGTTTTTCACGTGGACATAGCTCAGCTGGTAGAGCGCGACCTTGCCAAGGTCGAGGTCGCGAGTTCGAACCTCGTTGTCCACTCTGAAGAAATGGACCTCAATTCCATGGAAGAGGGGTCCTTATTTCTTTGGGTTTTCCGAAAGGAAGACACCGCAGTACCCGAATGAAGATACGTGTGGATGGTGCAGCTGTACTGCAAAACGCGGATCCACGCTATAGTTCAGGTGCAGCACCCCTTACGGGCGATTGGCGCAGCGGTAGCGCGCTTCCCTGACACGGAAGAGGTCACTGGTTCGATCCCAGTATCGCCCACGACGATCTATACTGTTGGTATTGATTGTTCATGTGGACATAGCTCAGCTGGTAGAGCGCAACCTTGCCAAGGTTGAGGTCGCGAGTTCGAACCTCGTTGTCCACTCCAATATGTAGGCCGTTTGGTTCTCCCGAACCAGACGGCCTACGCGTTTAACGACGAGCCCGCCGGTCGGCGTCCCGGGTCTTGTTTCATGGCCGTAGCCTCTGCAACTCGAGGGTGGCGGTGGCCTGTCGGACGGTCTCACCACAGGCAGTCCGACTGCCGGTCGTCGTCGCGAAGTGGTGCGCCACCGGCCGACCCGCCGAAATTGCTCGGCCAGCTCACCCACGCTCCCGAGCCACATATGGCCAAATCGGACGTGGTCAGCGCGAATATTTTCAAAAGATCACGCAAATGCCCTTGAAACGCCATCGGCTCGGCATAGGATGATTCACAGACGGGGGCTTTCCGGGTCCCCATTATCGAGAGGAGGTGCCTTTTGTCTATTTTTGACGAGCTGAAGGGCAAGGCCGAAGGACTGAAGGAGAAGGCGGCCGAGTTGATTCAAGAAAACTCGGGCAAGATCGGTGAGGCCATCGATAACGCCGGCAACTTCATCGACGAAAAGACCGGCGGCAAGTTCGCCGAGCACGTCGACAAGGTTCATGACGGCGCAAAGGGCCTCCTCGACAAGGCCGACGGAGACGATACGCCTACCGTCTAGGCCCACGCCTGGTTCACTAGGACATTTGCCCTAGGCACGACAAACGGGTGCCGGTACCGCCGTGAGGCGGAACCGGCACCTGTCGTTTGCAAGGAAAATACGATTTGAGACCCACAGCAACACGCGGCCTTTCGACAAGGGCCCCACCCGCGCAACCGATCATGGCGGGATTGGTGACGGCCTTGGTCGGCTACACCTCTTCCTTCGCCGTGGTGCTCACCGGGCTCAAGGCCGTCGGCGCCACCGATGCCCAGGCGGCGTCGGGGCTCTTCGCCCTGACCATAGCCCTGGCCATATGTGCCGTGGGGTTGGCCTGGTTCACCAAACGACCCATCACCACCGCCTGGTCAACCCCCGGAGCAGCCTTGCTCGCCGGGGCTGCGACCGTGAACTTCGGGTGGGACCAAGCCGTCGGGGCCTTCCTCATGACCGGTGTGCTGATTGCCGCAACCGGCGCCATCCCCTGGCTGGGCCGGCTGCTGGCAGCGATCCCCGTGTCGCTGGCCCAGGCCATGTTGGCCGGTGTTCTGCTCAAGCTCTGCTTGGCTCCCTTCGTGGCGCTGTCCACCATCCCGCTTTATGTCGCCCCGGTCATCGTGGTCTGGCTCGTGTTCCTGCGGCTGAGCCCCCGCTGGGCAGTTCCCGCGGCCATGGCGGCGGCGCTGGGCATTGCCGGGTTCTCGATGGGACAGGCCGGTGGTCCCGGTGTCATGGACGAATTGCTGCCCACCCTCCAGTTCACCGCACCGGCCTTCAGCCTCGAGGCCTTCATGGCCATCACCCTGCCGCTCTTCGTGGTCACAATGGCCTCGCAGAACGTCCCAGGCGTGGCAGTGCTGGCCAGCTTCAACTACCAGACGCCGTGGCGGGCCTCGATGCTCTCCACCGGTTTCGGCAGCGCCGCTGCGGCCCTTTTTGGCGGACACGCCATCAACCTCGCCGCGATCTCCGCGGCCCTGGCCGCCGGGGACGAAGCCGGGGAGGACCGCTCCAGGCGTTGGATTGCCGCGGTGTCCTCCGGCGGCTTCTACATCGTCCTGGGCCTCGCCTCGGCCGCGATCACTGCCCTGGCCACCGCGAGCCCGGAGGGGCTGCTGGAAGCCGCCGCAGGCCTGGCACTGCTGGGCACGCTGGGCGCCTCCGCATCCTCGGCGCTGTCGGATCCCACGAGCCGGATGAGTTCACTGGTTGCGTTCCTGATTGCCGGTTCGGGCCTGAGCTTCGCCGGGATCGGCGGAGCCTTCTGGGCACTGCTTGCCGGGCTGGTCTTGCGCCTGCTGATCGAGCGCAAACGCCGCTGATCTCCCGGTGCCCGGGCATGGAAAAGGCCGTGACCTGCTCCCGCTCCCCCGCCAAGCCAAGAGGTTTGCCGGGGACGGGACGGTCACGGCCTTTCGCAGTGGTTACAGCACCGGGTCGCCGGTCTGGCCCTCGCGGGCCAGTGCGGTGAGGCGGGATACGGCGCGGAAGTACTTCTTCTGGTAGCCGCCGGCCATCATTTCGGGGGTGAACAGCTCGGAGAAGGGCTTGCCGGAGGCAACGATCGGCACGTCCTTGTCGTAGAGCCGGTCGGCCAGCACCACAAAGCGCAGGGCGACCGATTGCTCGGTGATGGTCTCCACGTTGTGCAGCACCAGCACGTCGGTGTCGCCGATCAATGCGCGGTAGCGGCTGGGGTGGACCTTGGACATGTGTGCGACCAGGTCGGAGAACTCATCGATGGCGTAGGTCTTGTCACCATAGCGCTGGGTGGCGAACTCCTCGATGGCGCCATCGTCCAGCGGCGTCGGTGCGTCTGGCAGGCCGCGGTGGCGGAAGTCCACGCCGTCCACGCGGTGCACGTCGAACTGTTCGGCGAGCACCTTGATCTCGCGCTGGAAGTCCACGGCGGCAAAGCGTCCCTCGCCCAGCGCACCGGGGAGGGTGTTGGAAGTCGCGGCCAGTTTCACGCCGGCATCCGAGAGCTCACGCATCAGGCGGGACATCAACACGGTGTCCCCCGGGTCATCGAGTTCGAATTCGTCGATGCACACCAACGAGTAGGTGCTCAGCACGTCAACCGCCTGGCGGAAGGAGAGCGCGCCGACGAGGTTGGTGTATTCGACGAAGGTCCCGAAGGCCTTGCGGCCCGGGGCCAGATGCCACAACGAGGCCAGCAGGTGGGTCTTGCCCACGCCGAACCCGCCGTCCAGGTACATGCCCGATTTCTCGATCTTCTTCTTGCCGAAGAGGTTGGAGAGGAAGCCGCCCCGGGACTTGCCAATGGTCGAGGCGAAGCCCCTGAGCTTGGTGACCGCCTCGGCCTGGGTGGGCCATGCCGGGTCCGGACGGTAGGTCTCGAAGGAAACCTCGCCGAAGCGGTACGACGGGTGGAAGCCGGCGAGAAGATCGTCAATGGAGACCGTGGGGGTCCGTTGGGAAAGATTCGTAATCGTGGCCATACGGCTGGACGGTCCTTAAGTCTTCGGAAGGCTGTGACGGGCGTTTTTGGCGCAGAGACACGCCCCAGCCATTTTATGCCCAGACCTCGGGCATCCCCTAAATGGGATCCGTGGCGTCGGTCGCTTATAGCGCAATTGCGGACGCTTGAAGCGAAATATGGCGTTGGATGACTCCTTCGCGCTGCCCGGGGCGCGCACGGTGGCTAGGCTGGATGCAGCACCATCCCCCATTTTTCTTGTTGCGAGGTCTATAACAATGAGCCTGCCCATCGACTCCAATCCTTCATTTGCCGATTATGCCCACCCGGAACGGCTGGTGTCCACCGATTGGCTGGCGGCCCACCTGTCCACCGCGGGCCTGGTGGTCCTCGAGTCCAACGAGGACATCCTGCTGTACGACACGGGCCATATTCCCGGAGCGGTCAAGGTCGACTGGCACACCGAGCTGAACGACGAAGACACCCGCGACTACGTCGACGGCGAGCGCTTCGCCGAGCTGATGGCAGCCAAGGGCATCAGCCGCGATTCCACCGTGGTCATCTACGGCGACAAGTCCAACTGGTGGGCCTCATACGCCCTGTGGGTCTTTACCCTGTTCGGCCACGAGGACGTCCGCCTGCTCGATGGCGGCCGCGACAAGTGGATCGCCGAAGACCGTGAATTGACCCGCGAGAAGCCGGTTGTTGCCACGACCAGCTACCCGGTCATCGAACGCGACGATTCGGTCATCCGTGCCTTCATGCCCGAGGTACTGGGCCACTTCGGCAAGCCGATGATCGATGTGCGTTCCCCCGAGGAGTACAGCGGCGAGCGCACCCACATGCCCGCATACCCGGAGGAAGGCACGCTTCGCGGCGGCCACATCCCCTCGGCGGCTTCGGTGCCGTGGGGCCGTGCCGCGGCCGAGGACGGGACCTTCAAGTCCCGTGCGGAGCTCGAGGCGATCTACCTGAACGAGGCCGGGCTGGCCGTGGGCGATGACATCATCACGTACTGCCGCATCGGCGAGCGCTCGAGCCACACCTGGTTTGCGTTGCAGTTCCTGCTCGGCTTCGAGAACGTGCGCAACTACGACGGTTCCTGGACCGAGTGGGGCAACGCCGTGCGCGTTCCCATCGTGAAGGGCTCGGAGCCCGGTGCAGTTCCCGCAGGATTCGGGGCCTAGCCGCATGGGTGAGATGCCCCAGGCCCTGGCCGAGATCGTCGAGGACTTCCAGTCGGTCACCGAGCAGGAGCGTCTGGAGATGCTCCTGGACTTTTCCGAGGAACTGCCCGAGCTTCCGGCGCGCCTGTCCGAGCACCCGGACCTGCTGGAACAGGTTGTGGAGTGCCAGACTCCGTTGTTCCTGAACATCGAGGTCGAACCGGCCGGGGAGCACAAGGTCTCGCTGTTCTTCTCCGCTCCCCCGCAGGCGCCCACCACCCGCGGGTTCGCTTCGGTGCTGCACCAGGGACTTGACGGGTTGCCCGCCGCGGCGGTGCTGGCCGTCCCCGACGACATGCCCAACCTGCTGGGCTTGACCAGGGCCCTGACGCCATTGCGTTTGCGTGGCATGACTGCCATGCTTGCCCGTATCAAGCGACAGGTCAGCGAGCGGGTTGCCGCTGCCGGTTCCTAAGCCGCAGGCAATTTCGATGTTTGGGCGCCGGCACATGCCGGCGCCCAAACACGTTTAAGAAGGATGCCGGAAAGACCCATGGCCAAGAAAAAGTTTGCCCACTCGACGGGCACCCCCGCCACCACGCTGCTGGACCGCGAGGCGGTCCCCTACACGATGCACGCCTACAGCCATGACCCCTCCTCCGCCAGCTACGGGATGGAAGCCGCCGAGGCGATCGGGGTACCCCCGGCCCGGGTGTTCAAGACGCTGTTGGTGGCCACTGGTGAACCGGGGGCCGGGGCGCTGGCGGTGGGGATCGTTCCGGTGAACCGCTCGCTGGATCTCAAGGCCATGGCTTCGGCCCTGGGGCTGAAGAAGGTGGAGATGGCCGACCCGGCCGTGGCCGAGCGGCGTACCGGATACGTGCGCGGCGGGATCTCGCCGTTGGGGCAGCGCAACAAGTCGCGCACGATCATCGATACCAGTGCCATGGCGCTGGAGTCCATCTATGTCTCCGGAGGACACCGCGGATTGGACCTGGAGCTGGCCCCGGCGGACCTGCAGCGGTTGACCGAGGCCGAGGTCGCGCACATCGCCGGCCACTGAGGGCACCGGCATGGGGCCTAGTCCGGGCCCGCAATGGTGTCCCCGGGGCGCGGGGCCTCCAGCACGCCCTGGACGAAGGCGGTCACCTCCGCTTCCCAACGCTGTGGGTCCACGTTCCATTCCCGGGTGTGCCCGGCCCGGCTGAATCGCCGCAGCCCCACCATCTGCGGGTTCAGTGCGGCGAGCTGCTCGGAGGGGCCGATCGGCACGAAGTCGTCGTCCTCGCTGTGCAGGATCAGGGTGGGGACCCGCAACTGGTCGTGCCGTTCGACCCAGTTCAGGATCTTCAAATCCAGCGGGGCCGCCAGCCCGGTCATCCAGCGTCCGGCCTTGTTGCCCAGCAGCCATTGGCCGAAGTCGCCCACGGCCTCGGGGATGCGGTTGCGCTTGGCCTGGTGCGAGAGCACATCGATCCAGTTGATCACCGGTCCGTCGAGCACCAGGGCGCCGATCTTCCGTGCCTGCCGGGACCTGTCGGCCACCTGCAGGGCGATGGCCCCGCCCATGGACCAGCCAAAGAGCAGGACCTCCTGGGCACCGTTGGCCACGGCGTGGTCGATGGCCGACTCGATGTCGGGCCATTCCGTGGCCCCGAGCCCGTAGCGTCCGTCCACTGCGGCGGGGGCCACCCCGTCGTTGCGGTAGGAGACCAGCAGCGCGCTGATCCCCAGCCGCTCGAACACCGGCAGCGCGCGCAAACCCTCCTTGCGGTTGGCCCCGCGGCCATGGACGCAGATGGCCCAGGTCTCCGCCTGGGTGTCCCCGGGGACGTACCAGGCCGGGGCCATGCCGCCGAGGATCGGGATCTCGACGTCTTGGTAGGTGGCCCCGAGGTCCGCGGGCGAGTCGTAGACGATCCCGGAAAGCCGTCCGCGCACCGCGGCCGACAGGTCCCCGAAGTAGATTTTTTCCACGGACCGGGTCACTGTGCCGTCCCCGAACCGGTATCCCTTGGGTTCGCCCAGACGCGCATGGCCTGTGTCGGCGGAGAAGAACAGCGAGTAGCGGCCCGGTGCCGTGGAATCCTTGTCCGCCGACAGGATCACGTCCTGTCCCTCGGCGGTGGGCACCAGTGCGAGGATCTCCAGGCTCTGGTCCGGCTCCGCATCGGGGGTCACCACGCGGCGGGCAAAATAGGCGGCCAGCGCCGAGACGCTGCCGGCAAAGATCGATCCTGCCGCGGCGCCGACGCCCACGCCCAGCAGCGCCCAGCTCAGGCCCTTGCCTGCCGAGGGTGCGTGAGGGGGCTTGGGGGAAAGATTTTCCTTCATGCCTACCATCATTGCAAACTACGGCTGCCACCTTGTGGTTTGGGCCCGATGAACTTCCGCAGCCGATCCATGTCGCCGGACAGGTGCGGGAATGAGCGCGCCGCCTTTGGTGTTGTGCGTGATGTGAGTGATATCCAGAGCCCCAAAGAATCCAACACCCCCGTCTCGCCCGGCGTCGCCAAGACCGATGAGCAATGGCGCACCGAATTGACCCCGGACGAATTCCAGGTCCTGCGCAAGGCCGGCACCGAACGCCCCTTCACCGGTGAATACTGGGACACCACCACCGAGGGTGTCTATGAATGCCGGGCCTGCGGCCAGGAACTCTTTACCTCCAACGCCAAGTTCGATGCCGGCTGCGGGTGGCCCTCGTTCTTCGCGCCGCTGGCCGAGGACCGCGTCCGCTACATCCGCGATTCCACCCTGGGCATGGTTCGCGTCGAGGTGCGCTGCGCGGCCTGCGATTCGCATCTGGGCCACGTATTCGAGGGCGAGGGCTTCAACACCCCCACCGACCAGCGCTTCTGCATGAACTCGGTCTCGCTGCGCTTGAAGACGACCTAGCCGCAGCGGGCCTTGCTCCCGGCGCCGGGACGCATTCCGGCCGTGCCAAACCCGAGCATTCCCCGCACGTATGCCTTGGTCCCCGCAGTGCCGTCGCATGCAACAGCACTGCTTATGCTCAGGCCAATTTTCAATCAGTGATGATGACCTCTCGATACGCTGGATCCAGGAAATATCAACAGCATCCACGGCGCGTCCGGCCGTAACGAAAGGGGTCTCCCACCATGTCACAGGCAACTCTTCCCAAGCCGCTGTCCAACTCTGAACTCGTCAACTCCGCATCGTGGCTGGCCCTGAAAGCCGCAGCCACCGAGTTCCAGGGCCTCCAGGTCCAGGACGGCTCGGTGCCCGAGGACTCCGACAAGCCCCGCGCCGCCGCGCTGCTGGGAACCATCACCGAATCCCTTGAAGCGCTGGCCCCGCAGTTCCCGCACGACGCCGACTACTTCCAGGCGTTGCACCGCGACCTGGCCGCCTGGGAACAGGCCGGGTTCGGCATCCCCGACTTCCTCGAGGCCCTGCTGGCCTTCCAGCCGCAGCTGGCCCGCGAGGACGGGCTGCGCCACCTGGTGCTCTTCCCGATGTACACGCAGAACGGCTCCACCAACCGGCTGCTCGAGGCCGTGCTGGTGGAAGTCATCTGGCCCGAGTTCATTGCCGCGCTGGAGGCCGGGGACTACTCCAACAAGCTCTTCGTCCCGCTGCGCTTCCTGGACTTCACCCCGGGCTACGACACCAACTCAGCGGTGCTCTTCCCCGAATCCGTGGCCATCCGCGAAACCCCGTCCTTCACCTGGGGTGCGATCTTCCAGGACCGCGAGGCTGCGCGCTTCCGCCGGGTGCTGAAGTCCGCCGCGCAGATCACCAACCTCGAACTGCCCGCCGACGCCGCGGAGATGCTCGGGGACCAGTCCCTGACCGAGGAAACCTTCGTGATGTGGGACCTGATCCACGACCGCACCCACATGCGCGGGGATTTGCCCTTCGACCCGTTCATGATCAAGCAGCGCATGCCGTTCTTCCTCTACTCCCTGGAGGAGCTGCGCTGCGACCTGACGGCCTTCCGCGAATGCGTCAAGATCGCCCAGGACGCGACCGCCGATACGGCCACCCTCCACCATGCCAAGCTGGTCCAGTACGCGGTGATCTTCGACCGGATCTTCCGCTTCGCCATCACCGGGACCCGCACCCGCAACTACGACGGGGTCGGCGGGCAACTGCTCTTCGCCTGGATGCACCAGCACCACGTCCTGCACTGGACCGACACCAAGCTGTCGATCGACTGGGACCAGGTCCCCGAGGTCGTCTCGAACCTGGGACATGCCATCGACGAGTTGTACTGGCGCTCGATCGACCGCCCGAAGATCGCCCACTGGCTTGCGGCCTACGAGCTGGTCTCCGCCACGCTGACCCCGCACCCGGCCTCGGTCTGGGCCAAGGGCCCAGACGCGCTGCCGCTGACCTCTCCGCTGCGCGAGATGACCGACCAGGTCATGGACGACGAGTTCCCGCTGTCGATGTTCTACGAGGCCCTGGCCAAGAAACTGCGCCCGGTCATCGAATCGACCGTGGGCATCACCGGCACCTCGAACATCTAACGCACCGACAGCACACCCAACGGAGGCTAGAATCTTTTCCATGGCTGACCTCAAGGATCTGACAATACTGATTGCCGGGGCGAGCTCCGCCTCCGGCGTCGCGGCGGCACACGCCCTGTGCGAGGCCGGCGCCACGGTGCTGGCCGCCGGATCCAATGCACAGCGGCTGGAACAGCGGCTGCCCTTCGTGCACGGGCGCTACGAGGTCGACCTGGCCAACCACGCCGCGGTGACCGAGCTGCACGCGCTGATCGACACCGAGCGCGGGCCCATCGACGGGCTGCTGCACCTGGTCGGCGGCTGGCGCGGAGGCAAGGGTCTGGCCGGGCAGTCCGACGACGACGCCGAGTTCCTGCACACCCAGGTCGTCACCACGCTGCGCAACACCACCCGGGTGTTCCGCGACGACCTGGTGGCCTCGCGCTGCGGACGCGTCGCCATCGTCTCGGCCACCGCCGTGGATTCCCCCACCGGCTCCAACGCAAACTACACCACCGCCAAGGCCGGAGCCGAGGCCTGGATGCGATCGGTGGCCGCGGAGCTGCGCACCGCCCAGTCCGGCAGCAAGGCCGACCCCGTCCCGCAACGCGCCGCGGCCCTCACCTGGGTCATCAAGGCGTTCACCGACGCAGACTCCCGCGAGGCCCACCCCGAGCGCAACACCGCCGGCTTCACCGACGTCACCGCCCTGGGCCAGGCCGCCGTGGACCTGTTCACTGCGGATGCCTCCGCGATCAACGGCGCCCGGATCCACCTGCCAAGCCTCTGAACAACGGGTGCGCGGCAGCCGCCGCGCCCCGGTGCATTTTTCCCCCGCAATCCCCCTCGATAGGACTTTTCTCCAGTGACTTCCTCGATCCATGATTCCTCGGTACGCGGCTTCGCCTCGGACAACTATTCCGGCGTCCACCCCGAGGTCCTTGCGGCCCTGGCCGCGGCCAACGGCGGGCACCAGGTCTCCTACGGCGAGGATGAGTACACCGCGGAACTCGGACGCGTCATCGCCTCGCACTTCGGCGACACCGCCACGATCTTCCCGGTGTTCAACGGCACCGGCGCCAACGTCACCGCCCTGCAGTCGCTGCTGCCGCGCTGGGGCGCAGTCATCTGCGCCAACAGCGCCCACATCAACGTGGACGAGAACGGCGCCCCGGAACGCGTGGGCGGCATGAAGCTGCTCTCGGTGCCGACCCCCGACGGCAAGCTCACCCCCGAGCTGATCGACCTGGAAGCCTGGGGCTGGGGAGACGAGCACCGCGCCCAGCCGCTGGCCGTCTCGCTGACCCAGTCCACCGAGCTCGGCACCCTGTACACGCTCGAGGAACTGCGCGCCATCACCGAGCACTCCCACTCGCTTGGCATGCGCGTGCACATGGACGGGGCCCGGCTTTCGAACGCCGCCGCCGCGCTCGGTGTGGGCCTGGGCGAGATGACCACCGGCACCGGGATCGACATCCTGTCGCTGGGCGGCACCAAGAACGGCATCATGTTCGGCGAGGGCATCGTGACCCTGACCGATGGACCGGCCGACTCGATGAAGTACCTGCGCAAGATGAACATGCAGCTGGCCTCCAAGATGCGCTTCATCTCCGCCCAGCTGCTGGCCCTCTACGGCACCGATCTGTGGCGGACCTCGGCCGCGCACGCCAACGCCATGGCGGCAAGGCTGTCGAGTGCGGTCCAGGCGACCGACGGCGTGGAATTGGTCTACCCCACCGAATCCAACGGCGTGTTCGCCGCGCTGCCCAACGCGGTGGCCGATGCGCTGCGCGAGCGCTTCCGCTTCTATGACTGGGACCGCGCCGCGGGCCAGGTGCGCTGGATGTGCTCCTTCGACACCACCGAGGCGGACGTGGATTCCTTCGTGGCCGCGCTGATCGAGGAACTTGCCGCCCGGTAGGTTGCTCCGCCGGCCCGCGGGGCGGGTGCGCAACACGCACCCGCTCCCCGGCGTGCCGCAAGCAGCCAAGCCACGGCCACACTTTAGACTCGCCATGTGACATCAAACGGACCAGTCCAAGCAGTGCCGCCGGCCTTCCTCGAAGCCCTGGCTGCCGTTCGCCGCGCCAGCTGCCGGCGCGAAATCCGCCTTCAGGAGATCCCGGCACCGGCCCGCCTGGCGCCCTATGCCCTGGCGCTGTCCGCCGACGTCCACGAACGGGTGGCGCGCTCCAAGGCGGAAACCGCCGCCCAGGTGCACGCCGAGGAACTGGCCACCGGGCGCTTCGTGCTGCTGCACGACCCGGCGGGCTCCGCCCTCTGGGACGGCACCTTCCGCATCGTGACCTACATCCGGGCCCGCATGGAATCGGAGATGGGCAACGACACCATGCTCGGCTCCGTGGCCTGGACCTGGCTGCTGGACTCGCTGAACGAATCCGGCGCCGACTACCGCCAGGCCGGGGGCACCACCACCCGCGTGCTCTCCGAAAGCTACGGGACCCTGGCGGACCGCCCCGAGACCATCGACATCGAGCTGCGCGCCTCCTGGACCCCCGGTGACCACGACATCTCCACCCACCTGGAGGCCTGGGCCGACATGGTCTGCACGTTCGCCGGATTGCCGCCGCTGCCCAGCGGGGTCACCGCGCTGCCGCACCGCCGGCTCTCCTAAAACCGAGCCCTTCCGGCCGGCCGGAATCCGGCCCCCGGGCAATCGGTACTAGAATCGGTTACATCATGACCCGTACCCACCACGCCACCAAACCAGCCCCGGGCGCCGCAGCCGACGCATCAACCGCTCCGCCGCAGCCCGAGGGAATCGAAGAAGCACCGCAGCCCGAGCCCCGGGAACCGGTCGTGCTGGACATGCCGCGCGACGGGGTTCCCGAGGTCATCACCACCGCACCGGGACTGGCGCGCGCAGCGCGCGCCATCGCCGCGGGCACCGGCCCGGTGGCAGTGGATGCCGAACGGGCCTCGGGCTTCCGCTACGGCCAGCGCGCCTTCCTGGTCCAGCTGCGCCGCGAGGGCTCCGGCAGCTGGCTCATCGACCCGGTTCCCTTCGAGAACCTCAATCCGATCCAGGAGGCCATCGGGAACGAGACCTGGATCCTGCATGCCGCCTCCCAGGACCTGCCGTGCCTGCGCGAACTCGGCCTGGACCCGGCCCGCCTCTTCGACACCGAACTGGCCGCCCGCATCGCCGGGCTGCCGCGCGTGGGCCTGGGCCCCGCCGTCGAAGCCCTGCTCGGGCTGCGCCTGGCCAAGGAACACTCGGCCGCCGACTGGTCCACCCGCCCGCTGCCCGAGCCATGGCTGCGCTACGCCGCGCTGGACGTCGAGGTGCTCGACGAGCTGCGCGTCGAACTGATCAAGATCCTCGAGGCCGACGGCAAGCTCGATTTCGCGGAACAGGAGTTCGAGGCCGTGCGCACCGCGCCCCCGGCCCCGCCGCGCGTTGACCCGTGGCGCCGAACCTCGGGCCTGCACCAGATCCGCGACCGCCGGACCCTGGCCGCGGTCCGCGCCCTCTGGGAGACCCGCGAGTCCCTGGCCCAGACCAGGGACACCGCACCGGGCCGGCTGATCCCGGACTCGGCACTGGTCGCCGCGGCCAAAGCCATGCCCAAGAGTGTCCCCGCACTGCTGAAGACCCCCGGCTTCCATGGCCGCTCGGCGGCCAAGGACGCCCCGAAGTGGCTGCGCGCCCTGCAGGACGCCTCCACCACCTCCGAGCTGCCGCCGAACCAGGTCCCCAACAACGCCCCGCCGCCGCCAAAGGTCTGGGCCGACAAGGATCCGGTGGCCGCCGCCCGGCTGCAGACCGCCCGCGCATGGGTGTCGCGCACGGCCGAGTCACTGAACATCCCCACGGAGAACCTGCTGACCCCGGACACGCTGCGCCGGTTGTGCTGGAGCCCGCCGGCACAGATCGACCCGGACACCGTGGCGGACGCCCTGCGGGCCCTGGGTGCCCGGCAGTGGCAGATCGACCTGGTGGGCCCGGTGCTGACCGTGGCGCTGCTGGATCCGGACGAGTTGGCCAAGCGCTGATGATCGGCCGGGCAGGTTTTTTCCGGGAATATCCGGGAATCACCTGCCCGGCTTTTTCGTGCCCGGGAGCGTCCGGCTTGCACTCTAAGTTACTCACCAGTAGCGTATGGGGTGGATCACATCCACATCCCGATCACAAGGAGTACCGGTGAGCCCCCAGCCAGTGAACACGCGCCATGCGCGCAGCGTCCGCGACGTCGTCTTCGTCGACGGCGTCCGCACCCCCTTCGGCAAGGCGGGTGAGAAGGGTATGTACCACGGCACCCGCGCCGACGACCTAGTGGTCAAATGCATCCGCGAGCTGATGCGCCGCAACCCCTCGCTGCCGCCCGAACGCATCGACGAGGTGGCCATCGCGGCCACCACGCAGACCGGCGACCAGGGACTGACCATCGGACGCACCGCCGCACTGCTGGCCGGACTGCCGCAATCGGTCCCGGGATTTGCCATCGACCGGATGTGCGCCGGGGCCATGACCGCGGTGACCACCACCGCCGGTTCCATCGCCTTCGGCGCCTACGACGTGGTGATCGCCGGCGGCGTCGAGCACATGGGCAACCACCCCATGGGTGCCGGTGCCGACCCGAACCCGCGCTTCGCCGCCGAACGCCTGGTGGACCCGGCGGCCCTGAACATGGGCAACACCGCCGAGAACCTGCACGACCGCTTCCCGGCCATCACCAAGGAACGCACCGACTCCTATGCCGTGGCCTCCCAGGCCAAGCTGGCGGCGGCCTACGCGGCCGGAGACATCCAGCCGGATCTGGTCCCGGTCGCCGCGCGCCGCCCGTCCGAGGGCTTCACGCTGCGCACCACCGACGAACCCCCGCGCCCGGGCACCACCCTTGAATCGCTGGCCGGGTTGCGCACCCCCTTCCGCGCCCACGGCCGGGTCACCGCCGGCAACGCCGCGGGCCTGAACGACGGGGCCACCGCCGCGGTGCTGGCCAGCGCGCAGGCCGCCGAGGAACTGGGGCTAAGCGTGAAGATGCGCCTGGTCTCCTACGCCTTCGCCGGGGTCGACCCCTCGGTCATGGGCATCGGCCCGGTCCCCGCCACCGAAAAGGCCCTGGCCCAGGCCGGTCTGGGCATCGAGGACATCGGCCTGTTCGAGATCAACGAGGCCTTCGCCGTGCAGGTGCTCTCCTTCCTTGACCACTACGGGATCAAGGACACCGACCCGCGGGTGAACCGCTACGGCGGCGCCATCGCGGTGGGCCACCCGCTGGCCTCCTCGGGCGTACGGCTGATGAACCAGCTGGCCCGCCAGTTCGAACAGGACCCATCGGTCCGCTACGGGCTGACCACCATGTGCATCGGCCTGGGCATGGGCGGCACCGTCATCTGGGAAAACCCGCACCACGCAGACTTCGGAAAGGATGCCTAAGCCATGAGCTCGCGCACCATTGAAAACTTCGCTTCCCTCGCCGCCCTGGTCCCCGACGAGATCATCACCCACTCCCTCGTCGAAGACGTGGTGCTGCCCGGCGGCGCCACGCTTGCGCTGCTGACCCTGGACAACGGGTTCGACCACACCAAACCCACCACGCTGGGCCCCAACACCCTGCTGGAACTGCACGCGGCGCTCACCGCGCAGAAGGAACGGGCCGCCAACGGTGCGATCGCCGCGCTGGCGGTGACCGGGAAGCCCTACTTCCTGGTCGCCGGCGCGGACCTCAACGGCGTGAAGAACCTCGCCTCCCCCGAACACGGGGCGGCCATGGCCACCCTGGGCCATGCCTGCTACGACCTGCTGGCCGACCTGGGCGTGCCGACCTTCGCGTTCATCAACGGCGTCGCCCTGGGCGGCGGGCTGGAAATCGCCCTGGCCTGCTCCTACCGCACCGTCTCCACCGGGGCCAACGGCATCGGGCTGCCCGAGGCCTTCATCGGCCTGATCCCCGGCTGGGGCGGGGTCTACCGGCTCCCGCGCCTGACCGGCCCCGAGGCGGCCATGACGGTGATGATCGAGAACCCGCTGAACAACAACCGCTCGCTGAACGGGGCCGCGGCGTTCAAGCTCGGCATCGCCGATGCCTTGTTCGAGCCCGCGGACTTCCTGGAGCAATCCCTGCTCTGGGCCGGGAACGTGCTCGGTGGCGCCGAGGTCCCGCGCCCGAACGCCGTGGAACCGAACGGCAACCCCGGGGTGTCGGCCCGCTGGGCGGCCGCCGCAGCCAAGGCCCGGGCCTTCGTGGAGGCCAAGACCTCCAACGCCGCCCCGGCCCCGGCCAAGGTGCTGGAGGTCTTCGAGGCCGGAGCGTCGATCACCCAGAAGGAATCGGCGGCCCTGGAAATCGCGGCGCTGACCGAAATGATGCAGACCAACGCCTTCCACAACACCGTGTACGCATTCCTGGACCTGGTGCAAAAGCGCTCCAAGCGACCCGCCGGCGCCCCGGACAAGAAGCTCGCCCGCCCCGTCACCAAGGTCGGCGTGGTCGGGGCCGGGCTCATGGCCGGGCAGCTCGCGCTGCTCTTCGCCAGGAACCTGAAGGTGCCGGTGGTCATCACCGACATCGACGCCGCACGCGTCGAGAAGGGCCTGTCCTACATCCATTCCGAGGTCGACAGGCAGCTGGCCAAGGGCCGCATCTCCCCCGACGCCGCAAACCGCACCAAGGCCCTGGTCACCGGCTCGGTGTCCAAACAGGCCTTTGCGGATGCCGACTTCGTCATCGAGGCGGTCTTCGAGGAACTTGCCCTCAAGAAGCAGGTCTTTGCCGAGGTCGAGGCCGTGGTGTCCCCCGAGTGCATCCTGGCCACCAACACCTCCTCCCTGTCGGTGACCGAGATGGGCCGGGACCTGGACAACCCCGAAAGGCTGGTCGGCTTCCACTTCTTCAACCCGGTCGCCCAGATGCCGTTGCTGGAGATCGCCCGGACCCAATGGACCAACGACACCGCCCTGGCCACCGCCTTCGCCCTGGGCAAATCGCTGCGCAAGACCAGCGTGCTGGTCAAGGACGAGGCGGCCTTCGTGGTGAACCGGATCCTGCTGCGCCTGATGGGCGAGATCGCCAACGCCTTTGACGACGGCACCGAGGCCTCGGTGGCCGACGGCGCGCTGCGTCCCATGGGCCTGCCCATGAGCCCGTTCAAGCTGCTGGCCATGGTCGGGATCCCGGTGGCCCACCACGTCTCCGAGTCGCTGCATGCCGCCTTCGGCGAGCGCTTCCGCGTCTCGGGCAACCAGCAGGTGCTCATCGAAAACGGCATCAAGTCCCTTTGGGCCCCCACCGGCGACGGCGGGATGGAAATCCCGGCCTCCACGCTGGGGCTGCTGGAGTTCGGGAACACCCCGAGCACCTCCGAGGAACTGCTGGTGCGCACCCAGGACGCGCTGGCCCAGGAAATCGGGTTGATGCTCGCCCAGGGTGTCGTAGCGGGTCCCGAGGACATCGATTTGTGCATGGTCATGGGTGCCGGCTGGCCCATGCACCTGGGCGGCATCACCCCGTACCTTGACCAGGTCGGCGCCTCCGAGCGGGTCAACGGCAAGAAGTTCCACCAGCACTAAACCGGTTCCCTTGCAGCAGGGCAGGTGAAGGCGGGGTGCCGGCGTTTTGGCCGGCATCCGGCCTTCACCGTCTCCAGAAGATCCGGGCGAAAAATAATCCCGGCTCCCATCCATCGACCTTGGCCCGAATGTGCGCGACACTTTGGTTATGAAACAGCACATCGCCCTCATGCCCACCCGCAGAAGCGTCATCGAGGCCTCCCTGGTTGCCGGCGCCGCGGTGACATTGGTTTCGTGCGGCTCCGGCGGGAAGGCCCAGGATCTCCCGCAAGCCACCGGCAAGCCCTTCGACGCGATCGAGCTGGCCAAGCTGCCGGTCAAGGGCACCGCCTCGGTCACCGTCAACGGTGCCGGCTACCTGCTCTACCGCCCCGACGAGTCAACGGTCCTGGCCTACACCTCGGTGTGCACCCACCAGGGGTGCAAGGTCGGCACCGGCAGCGGCGAGATCTTCAAGTGCCCCTGCCACGGCTCGGAGTACTCGAAGCTGGACGGTTCGGTCATCCAGGGTCCGGCCCCGAAGTCCCTGGCCCGCTTCGCCACCGAGGTGGATGGACCCGAGGTCAAGATCCTCCTCTAGCGGGCGGCAACCCGGCACGGTTGTAAGTGACATCGCAGCCCTGGCTGCGCTTGCGCGGTGCGCCCGCATGGAATGATGGGTCCCATGAGTTTGCCCATCCCTGATTGCACGCGCCGCGCCTTCGTCGGCACCACCGTGGCCGCCAGCGCCACCTTGGCACTGGCCGCCTGCGGCGACGGTTCCTCGGCCGCACCGAACAACGAGCCTTCCGCTCCCCCGGCACCCGAAGGCGAGGGAACCGTCGTGGCCACCGTGGCCGAGCTGCCCGTGGGAACGCGGCTGTCGGTCGCCGCGGTGCGCACCCGGGGCGAGGAAGCCGGAAAGCAGGCAGGGTTCCTGCTCTTCCGCCCCAACGAGAAGACGGTGCTGGCCTACACCGCGATCTGCACCCACCAGGGCTGCGCGGTGACCACCAAGGATCCCAACGGCGAGGCCTTCTACTGCCCCTGCCACGGCTCCTACTTCCAACCCGAGGACGGCAGTGCCGTTGCCGGTCCGGCCCGTGCCGCACTGGAGCGCTTCGCCGCCGAAATCAAGGGCGACAAGGTCCTGATCTACGTCTAGGGCCGCTGGAGGCGGCATCCCTTCCCTTGGAGGGCAAGGCGTCATAGGTTGGTGGGTAGGTGCCCGGTGGGCGCCTACCCATTTTCTTGTCCCGAAGGAGCCGACCAGCCATGTCCAATGAGTCCACCGCAGTGGTGTTCATCGAGTTCCAAAACGACTTCACCTCCCCGGGCGGCGTCCTGCACAACGCGGTCAAGGATTCCATGGAGGCCAACTCGACGCTGGAAAATGCCGCCAAGGCCCTGGCCGCGGCCCGCGAGCACGGCGCCACGGTCATCCACTCGCCCATCGGCTTCGCGCCGGGCTACAACGAGATCTCCGCCCACCCCTACGGGATCCTCAAGGGCGTGGTCGATGCCACCGCCTTCGTCAAGGGCCAGTGGGGCGCGGAATTCGACGCGCGTTTCACCCCGCAGCCGGCCGACATCGTGATCGAGGGCAAGCGCGGACTGGATGCCTTCGGCAGCACGAACCTGGATTTCATCCTGCGCTCCAAGGGCATCACCAAGGTGGTGCTGGCCGGATTCCTGACCAATTGCTGCGTGGAATCGACCATGCGCACCGCCTACGAGCGCGGCTTCGAGGTCGTGACGCTCACCGATGCCGTCGCGGCGACCTCCGTGGAGGAAGGCGAATCCGCGGTCCGCTTCAACTACCCGATGTTCTCCACCCCGGCGACCACCGACGAATTCATTTCCACGCTGGAATCCTCCCAGGATCTGGCCGACACCTCGCGCGGCTACTAGGAGCCGTCAGGAACCCGCGTCAAAGCCCCTGGTCATGAACTCGATGGTTCCGTCGTCGAGCCCGGACAGCGACATCCATCCGGCCTCGCTGGCCGTCCCCGGCACCCGGTAGCTGTGCAGGTCCACGCCCCACAGCGTGCACACCAATTCGTTGCCTTCATCGACCCAGTACGTGGCGACCAGGACCCCGTCGGCCCATGCCTCGTAGCGGTGGGTCGACACCGTGGCACCCAACGGGATGGGCAGTTGTTCGAGCGCACCGACCCGCTGGATGTGCGCATTGGGTTCGGCGCCCAGGTGGCCGTTGGCATCCTGCGCGTCCCAGGCAGCCTCGTTCAGCCGCCAGTAGTGCAACGGGCTCCCCGGATCCTCCATGGCCTTGAACAGCATCAGGATATCTCCGTAGCTCGGCATGGAGCCGGAGGGCAGGCCCTGCGGCTCCCGGCGCATCAGCTTGGCCATGCCCAGGTTCCGGTCCCTGTACCAGCTCAGTTCCCAGCTTCCGTTCCCGGGCTCCAGACGGAGGCGCGACTCGGCACGGTAGGGCTCACCGTCTCCCTCGACCCAGACGCGGGTGAGCAGGACACTGGATTCCAGCAAGCGGTAGAGCACCCCGACGCGCGCCTCATCGCGCACCAGCACTTCCCAGCGCTCAAACTCATGCGGCATTCCACTCCCGTCGCCAATCTGCCCCGGCCTAAAGTTCCCCCACTCTACCCGGGGCCACCGGTCCTGTCCCAGCGGGCACGGCCGGGCCCATACGGTGCACCCGGTGCGCGGTGGCGGCCATGAACGCCTCATCGTGGGTGGCCAGCAGCACCGCCCCTCCGCGGTCAAGCACCGCCGCGAGCGCCGCGTGCAGCCTTGCCAACCCGTCCGCGTCCAATGCCTCGGTCGGCTCGTCAAGCAGCAACACCCCCGGCTCGCGCACCAGCACCGTGGCCAGGGCGACAATCCGGCGGGCCGAGGCCGGCAGCTCGTAGGGGTGGGCCTGGGCATGCCCGTCCAGGCCCAGCGAGGCCAGCACCGCAGGGATCCGCGCCACCTCCGGGCCGCGCTTGGGCAGGCCGAAGGCCACCTCGCGGGCAACGGTGCGCTCGAAGAGCTGGTCGGACGGGTTTTGCAGCAGCAGGCCCACGGTGCCGGCGGCCAGCGAGCTGCCGTGCACCTGCCCGGCGCCGGGGCGCAGCAGGCCGGCGGCGGCCTTGAGCACCGTGGTCTTGCCGCTTCCGTTGGGCCCGGCCAGCCCCACGCATTCACCGGCACGCACCTTCAGGTCAAGGCCCTGAACGACGGGGCCTGCTGATCCCGGGTAGCCGATCCCGACCCCGGAGAAGCCGAGAAGCAGCTCCGCCCCCGGTGCCCGGCGCGCCGCAGGTGCCACGGGTGCGGCACTGGTCGGCAGAGCGGTGTCCATCGCGTGGCAGCTGCCCTCGCGCAGGGCCAGCACCGTGTCGGCGCCGGCCGCCAGCCGGTCCAGGGCACGGGCGAGCAGCACCAGCGCGGTGCCGCCACCGCGCAGCCGGTCCAGCAGTTCCCAGATCCGGGCCGCAGCCGGGGAGTCCAGGCCGGCCAGCGGTTCGTCCAGGACCAGCACCGCCGGCGCATCGAGCCCGAGCGCCGCCAGCGCCACCAGGCGTTCCTGCCCGCCGGAGAGCTTGGCCGGATCGCGTTGAAGCAACTCGTGCAGTTCCAGTTGGTCAGCGAGCGCGGCGATCCGCCGGCGCATCTGCGCGCGGGGAACCCCGGCGTTCTCCAGGCCCAGGGCCAATTCCTCCGCCACGGTCGCGCGCACCCCGGAGAGGAAGTGGCGCGCATCCTGGGGCAGCAGCCCGACCTGCCGTGCCCAGCCGACCGGATCGATGCGCACCGCTGCGCCGGGACGGTGGCGGATCTCCTGGCCGGCCAGGTGAAGCGTCGCGTCCAGCGCGTCTCCGTCGTGGCGCGGCAGCATCCCGGCCAGCACGGCTCCGAGCGTGGACTTGCCCGATCCCGAGTCCCCCAGGACCACCGTCAGCGAGCCCGGCGCCAGGGACAGGCTGATCCCGGAAAGCGTGTCGCGGGAGGCCCCGGCATAGCGGAAGCGTGCCAGTTCCAGCCCGAGCACGGCGTTCTGGCCCGCGCTCACGCGGCACCCATCCAGGAAGGTGCCAGCACCGCGACCGGGCCCAGCACGGTGCAGGCCAGGGCGATCCGGCGCACCCGGCGCTGGGCGGCCGAGTCCTGCACCTCGCGCAGGCGGGTGTGCGGCCCCGCGGCCGGGAAGCCGCGCGCGGCCAGGTGGGCGGAGCGGTCCGCGGCGTCCTGCAGGGCACCGAGCACCAGCGGCACCGAGCGCAGCCTCACGCGGCGGAACCAGCCGCGCGGCCCGCCTCCAGGGGTTGCCCCGCGCAGCGATTGCGCCTGGCCGATGGCCCGCTGCCGCCGCTCCAGGGCAGGCAGCAGAAACAGCGTGGCCGCGAGAAGGTAGCCCAGCTGCGGCGGGGCAGGTGACAGGTCCACCGCGGCAATGAGCTCGTGCCGGTCGATCAGCAACGTGCACAGCAGCCCCGCCGCCACCAGGACCCCGGTGCGCAAGCCCAGCGCCCCGGCGGTCGCCAGCCCCTCGGCGGTGATCCGCAGCGGGCCCGCGGCGGCCAGCACGTGGCCGCCGGCGGTGTCCGCCATCCCGTGGATCAGCAGCTGGGAGCCCCAGGCCGGCGCCAGGATGGCCGCAGCCAGCCCGGCAAGCCTGCGGGCACGCCGCGCCCAGGCAGCCAGCAGCAGGCATGCCAGCAGCACCGCGACGCTGAGCCACCAGCGGCCTGCCGCCGTGGTGGTGGCGGTGACCGCTGCGGCGAGGGCGAGCACGGTGAAGGGGTGCAGCTGGCAGGTGCGGGGCATGGGAGCTGCTATTTGGAGCCGTGGGAGCCGAGCACGTTGTGGCGGCGCACAAACGCGAAGCCGGCACTGAGCCGGCCGGGCAGCGCGTAGATGAGCAGCGCGGCGAGCAGGAAGACGATGGCCTTGTCCCCGGGATCGGAGATCAGCGCCTGCTTGGTCACCGCCGAGAGCAGCGAATCGCCCATGGAACGGAATGCGGCGACCAGCGCGCCGGTGCCGACCCCGGAGGTGCCGCCGAAGACGAAGGCGGCGACCGGGGCGGAGAGCACTCCCACCAGCACGCCGACGGCCAGCCCGGCCACCGGGGCCAGGTAGGGGCGGCGCAGCGTGCCGAAGCGGGCGGCGGTGCCGGCCAGGAAGCCGACCAGTGCGGCTCCCGCGGCAAACGGCAGCACCGTCGGGTTGAACAGCGACCAGATCAGCGTGCCGAGCACGCCGGTGGCGGCACCGGCCCGGCGCCCGGCCAGGAAGCCGACCAGCACGGTGCCCAGCGAGTCCAGGTAGAGCGGGACCATCACGGAACCGACGAACTGGCCCAGCACGATGTTCAGCGCCAGCGCCACGGGGATCAGGGTGAGGGTGGCCACCGGCAGTTCGGGCAGCACTGCGGCCAGCAGCAGCAGTGCGGCGGCCAGGTAGGCGGCGAAGGTGGCCAGTGCCACGGTCTGGCCCAGCCCGTCGGTCAGGCCGGTGGGCTGGGTGAGGACCAGCGCGGTGTAGGTTCCGGCAAGCAGCAGGGCCCCGGCGGCGGCCAGCATCCGGCGGCGCAGCGGGTGCCCGGTGGCGGTCTGGGGCAGGATCAGGTTCGGTGACATGGCGTGGTGTTCCTCGGGTACGCAGAAGCGGGTGTGGAGTGCGGGCCTATGTCACCTCGACCCGGTCAACGATTCTAGCTCAGGGCACCGGTGTCACCCGCCGGGCCAGCGCACCGAGTTTCTCGACGAGCTCGGCGAATCCTGCGGCCGGGTCGTTCCAGGTGACCACGTGGGCGTTGGCCGGCTTGCCCCAGAGCGCGCGGAAGTCCGCCACGGTGGTGCCGATGAGCAGCGGGGATTCGGTTTCCACTGCCACGTTCGCTGCCCGGCTCTTGTATTCGAGGGTGCCGGCGGCGATCCCGGCAGCGAAGAAGTCGTGCACGTGGGCGATGTAGCCCTGGTCGTAGTCGCGGTGGAACTCGAAGTAGAAGCGCAACGCGTCGGACAGGTAGCGCACCAGCGGGTTCGAGGCAGTGCTGCGGGTGCCTTCCGGGTCGTCCTCGCGCACGGTCTCCGGTTCGGTGCACCCGGCGGCCGCGGCCAGGTCGGTGAGCAGTTCGGGGTGCATCTCGAAGCGCTCGGTGGTATCCAGCGAGCAGACGATCGGCAGCTTGGCCGCCTCCAGCCCGGCCTCTGCGGCGGCCGTGTACGCGGCGTAGACCTCGGCGGCGGCGTGCGGGTCCACGTGCGTGTTCCACTCGGCGGTCGGGGTGGTGTTGCCCTGGTGGTAGAAGGCCCCGCCCATGATCACGACCCTGCCCAGCAGCCAGGGCAGCTTCGGTTCGCGGCGCAGCGCGAGCGCGAAGTTGGTCAGCGGGGCGCTCAGCAGCGCGGTCAGCTCCCCGGGGTTGGCGCGGGCCGCCTCGATCCAGTGATCGACCGCGTCCCGCTCCCCCGCACCCGGGTCCGCCGGTCCGGGCTCGGGCAGTGTGGCGTACCCGACGCCCTGCGGCCCGTGGGTTTCCGGGGTGGTCAGCAGCGGGAGGGCCAGCGGTTTTCGTGCCCCGATGAGCACCGGGACCTGCGGGGCCCCGCACAGCGCCAGCAGCGCCCGGTTGTTCGCCGCGACCTGGTCGGCTTCCACGTTGCCGGGCGTCGCGGTGACCGCCACGATTTCGACGTGTTCGCAGGCGGCCAGGTAGGCCAGGGCCAGGGCGTCGTCGATCCCGGTGTCGTTGTCGAGCAGGATCCGGATGCGCGGTTGGCTCATGGCCTAGAAAAGCGCGATCTTCGGGACGCGCGGGAAGATCGTGTCGAGTTCTGCCAGGTCTTCTTCCGACGGCTTCCAGGAGACCGCCGCGGCGTTCTGCGCGACCTGTTCGGGCAGCGTGGCCCCGGCTATGACGCTGGCGACCGAAGGTTGGGCGGCGAGCCAGGAGAAGGCGATTTCAAGTTCGGTGAAGCCGCGCTCGCGGGCGAAATCGGAGAAGGTGCGCAGCTGCCCGAAGTCCACGGTGTGCATCAGGTGCGTCCGGGCGTGGGTCAGCCGGGAGCCTTCCGGGGCCCGCCCCGCGGAGTACTTGCCGGTGAGCAGCCCGTTGGCCAGCGGGAAGTACGGCAGCAGGCCCAGCGAGTATGCCTCCGCGGCCGGGACCACCTCGAGCTCGGCGCGCCGATCCAGCAGGTTGTAGTGGTTCTGCGAGGAGATGAAGCGCGTTCCCCCGGAGCTGCGGGCGGTGAATTCGGCCTCGGCGATCTGCCAGCCGGCGCGGTTCGAGTGCCCGATGTAGCGCACCTTGCCGGCGGCCACCAGGTTATCGAGGGCTGCCAGCGTTTCATCGATGGGGGTCAGCGGGTCCGGACTGTGGAATTGGTACAGGTCGATGTACTCGGTGCCCAGCCGGCGCAGCGAGGCCTCCACGGCGCGGACGATGTAGCGGCGCGAGCCGCGGGCACCGAAGTCGTTGCCGTTGGCCCCGCCCATGTCCATGCCGAACTTGGTGCCGACCACGACTTCGTCGCGGCGCTTGCCCAGCGCCGCCCCGAGCATGGTTTCCGCGAGACCGGGCTCCCGGCCGTAGGTGTCGGCCACGTCGAAGAATGTGATTCCCGACTCAAGTGCGGCGTTGATGACGGCGTCGGTTCCGGCCTGGTCCTCGGTGGCGGTCCCGGCGCGGCCCAGGTTGTTGCAGCCGAGCCCGACGGCCGAAACCACCAGTCCGGAACTGCCCAAACGGCGATACTCCACAGTACTCATAAGGATTCATCCCTTCAAATAATTATGCATCCGGTTCCGCCCGCGGGGGCGCCACCGGCACGGGCCCGCGACCACGGCCCCCGGAAAATTCAAGTATGACCTGCTTTTCGGCCCGTTGCATGTCGCCCGGCGGTCCTGTCATTGTTCCGCGGAAACCCCCGTGCACGCTATAGGATGGGGATCATGTCTAAAGTCCTCACCTCCCTGCCCGTTGGCGAACGCGTAGGTATCGCGTTCTCCGGTGGCCTCGATACGTCCGTTGCTGTTGCCTGGATGCGTGAAAAGGGTGCCATCCCCTACACGTACACCGGCGACCTTGGCCAGTACGATGAACCGAATATTGATGCAGTCCCGGGCCGCGCCCTGGAATACGGCGCCGAGGCCGCACGCCTGGTCGACTGCAAGCCGGCCCTGGTCGAAGAGGGCCTGGTGGCCCTGGCCTGCGGCGCCTTCCACATCCGCTCCGGTGGAAAGGCCTACTTCAACACCACCCCGCTGGGCCGCGCCGTGACCGGCACCCTGCTGGTGCGCGCCATGCGCGAAGACGGCGTGGACGTGTGGGGCGACGGCTCGACCTACAAGGGCAACGACATCGAGCGGTTCTACCGCTACGGCCTGCTCTCGAACCCGAAGCTGCGCATCTACAAGCCGTGGCTTGACCCGGCATTCGTCCACGAGCTCGGCGGCCGCTCGGAAATGAGCGAATGGCTCATCGAGCGCAACTTCCCGTACCGCGACTCGGCCGAGAAGGCCTACTCCACCGACGCCAACATCTGGGGCGCCACCCACGAGGCCAAGACCCTCGAACTGCTGAACACCTCCCTGGAATCGGTCGAGCCGATCATGGGCGTGCGCTACTGGGACGAATCGGTCGCCATCAAGGCCGAAGACGTCTCGGTGACCTTCGAGGCCGGCCGTCCGGTCGCCATCAACGGCGTGGAATTCGCCGATGCGGTGGCACTGGTCGACGAGGCCAACAAGATCGGCGGCCGCCACGGACTGGGCATGAGCGACCAGATCGAGAACCGCATCATCGAGGCGAAGTCCCGCGGCATCTACGAGGCCCCGGCCATGGCGCTGCTGCACATCGCCTATGAGCGCCTGCTCAATGCGATCCACAACGAAGACACCGTGGCCAACTACCATGCAGAAGGCCGCCGTCTGGGCCGCCTGATGTACGAAGGCCGCTGGCTGGACCCGCAGGCCCTGATGCTGCGCGAGTCCCTGCAGCGCTGGGTCGGCTCGGCAGTCACCGGCACCGTCACCGTGCGCCTGCGCCGCGGCGACGACTACACCGTACTCGACACCGTGGGCCCGAACCTCAGCTACCACCCGGACAAGCTGTCCATGGAGCGCGTTGGCGATTCCGCCTTCGGCCCGCTGGACCGCATCGGCCAGTTGACCATGCGCAACCTGGACATCGCCGATTCCCGCTCGCGCCTGGAGCAGTACGCCAACCAGGGCCTGCTGGGCAACAAGACCGTCGAGCTCGTCGGCAAGCTTGAGGCAGGCGGAGCTTCGGCGATCGTCGATGCCGAGGCCGTCGACGCCGACGAGTTGGCTTCCGATCGCGCCTTGGAGCGTGCCGCGTTCGATTCGGGCACGGACTAGAAGCACCATGCCGGCGGCCCGCTTGGGCTGCCGGGACGGGCGGGGCATTTCACCGAGGAATCGGTGAGGGCGCCGCCCGTTTTTCGTGCCCTGCGTCAAACACGTTTCGCGAGGGCGTCGAGGTCGCGCACGGCAAAGCGGAGGTGTTCCCATTCCTCGGACAGGATCACGTGCAGGCAGGAGCGCGTGCTCTCCTCGCGGTGCGGGCTCCAGGGGTTGGGGTGCTTGTCCTCGAGATCACCGTCGGTGAGCCTGGCCAGGAACCCGCGCACCATCGCCACGCGCCCGGCCCTGGCCTCGAGCACCTCGGCGTAGGCGGGAACGCCGGGACTGAAGACGGAGGCGTCGTAGCCGTACTCCGCAAAACCGTCGTTGGGCTGGCCCAGGGGATGGAACGGGGCCTCGATGCCTTCGATGGTGAGGCGCAGCCAGATGTCGGTGGCCATGACCAGGTGCCGCAGCGTCTGGGAGAAGGACCATTCCCCGTCCACCGACTCGTCGACCACCCCCGCCGGCAGCGCCGCGGCCCGCTCCATGGTGGATGCCCAGGCCTGCTCCACCGCCGCCCAGGCGGCGCGCAATCCCTCGGGGTCCGCGGCCCGCATCGTTGCCCTGCCCGGGAAGCGGCGCAGCAGTTCCGCACGCACAAAGGGCACCACATCAATGCCGTTGACCAGCAGGACTCCCCCGTCCCGCAGCAGCCAGGGGTCATCGATCTCGGCTCCCTGCATGTTGCCCCCGCGCATCGTCGCATCCGAGAGGTCGCAGCCATTGAACCAGGATCCGCGCAGGTCTGTGTCGTTGAATCTCGATCCGTGCAGGTCATCGCTTGGGCCGAAGATTGCCATGCTGGTCCTCCCGGGGGCAGCTCGCCACGGCGAGGGCCGCCGGGCGGGATGGTGTGCGGCGGCCACTCGGGTGGCCGCGAGCCCACGGTACCACCGGCGTGGGCGTTCCCGGATGCCGGCAGCGGCATCGGCTTGCTAGACTTCTCGACCATGCCCCGTTGCCTACGTTCGGAGAAACCTTGCCCATGAACACCGCACGCAACCGGCTCTGGTCCTGGGCGCACGCCGAGCGCGCGGCCCTGTCCCGGGATCTTGCCGGCCTCGAGGATGCCCGGTGGGCAACCGGCTCGCTGTGCGGGCGCTGGAGCGTGGAGGATGTTGTTGCGCACCTGACCGCGGCGGCAAGCGTTGGCCCGGCCCGCTGGGTTGCCAGCGTGCTCGGTGCCAGATTCGATTTCGACCTGCACAACGACCGGCGGCTGGCCGAGCACCGCGGTGCAACACCCGCCGAAACGCTGGCACGCTTTCGTGCGATCGAGACCAGCACCACCTCGACGTTTGGGCCGATCGAGGCATGGGTGGGCGAGGTGGTCATCCACGGCCAAGACATCCGCCATCCGCTGGGAATCGCTCACGACGTCGACGTGGCGGCCGCCACCGCGGTCGCCCGCTTCCTCGCGAAGGTGGACTTCACCGTGCCGGGCAAGACGAACACGGCCGGTTTGCGGCTTGAGGCCACCGACGGCCCGTTCGCCAGCGGTGCCGGCCCGCTCGTCACGGGCACAACCCTGGCGCTGGTGATGGCCATGGCCGGACGCGGCGCCTACTGCGGGCAGCTCACCGGGGAAGGCGTCGAAACCCTGCGGACGCGGTGTTCCTGAGTCCCGGGCAGCGCCACGGGCAGCCTTGGACACGGAAGCGTCGTGGACCTGGTGGCCCGGTGGACGACGCCCGAGACGCGTGTGGAAGAATCGCGTGGGCAAGAGTGAAAGTGAACAGGAAAGGATGGTGCAGCCGTGGACCTTGAGAACGATCCGGAGCGCGCCTCCCGGCTGTGCCGCGAGGCGCAGGCGCGGTTGATGGGCAATGTGGCAAACCTGGCGGACCCCGAGGTTCGCGCACCGAGCCAACTGCCGGGCTGGAGCGTGGGCCATGTCCTGATCCATCTGGCCCGCAACGCCGATGCGCACGCGCGACGCCTGGCCGGCGCCCTGGACGGGCAGGATGTTCCCAAGTACGCAAGCGGAGAAGGCCAGCGCCTTGACGAGATCGAGGATGGGGCCGGAAGGCCTGCCGTTCAGGTCGTTGCCGACCTCCGCAGCAGCATGGCGCACCTGGAAGCGGTGTTCGACCGGTCCTCCGACGCCGGGTGGCCCAACGGCCATTTCCTCGGCGGAGGGCACTACGGCGTTTCGGGCTGCCCCGCCCACCGGCTGCGCGAAGTGGAAATGCACCATGTGGATCTCGGGCTCGGCTACACGCCACTGGACTGGCCCGA
Source organism: Arthrobacter sp. AQ5-05 (assembly GCF_003287975.1). Lineage (GTDB taxonomy): Bacteria > Actinomycetota > Actinomycetes > Actinomycetales > Micrococcaceae > Paeniglutamicibacter. Next base: position 268,451 of record NZ_QMKQ01000001.1, on the reverse strand, counting down.
GGAATATGTGGGCTGGGATCTCCAGGTGCTCCTCGCAACCGCCCCGGATAGGCTTGGCAACCCCGCCGAAAAGCGATTGTTCATGGCCTGGCTGGCCGGCCGCGGTCCTCTGGACCCCTCCACGAATCTGGATCCATGGTAGCCACGGCGCACCGCATTCGGGCAGCACAACGCCCGGCAACGATTCCTCGTTCCCGGGCGTTTGTCCGGGGCACTTAGCCCAGGGTGAAGGGTGCCTTGGCCGGCAGCGGGTAGGCCTGGCGGAGTTTCTCGACATCCTCGAACGGCGCGGTCGCGATGGACAGCTTGGTGAAGTCCAGCTTGGCTTCGCGCAGGCAGGTCTTGATGGCCGACACGGCCTTCTTCGGCTCCGGCGAGAGGATCCTGATGTTCAGCTTGCGGGTCGCGAAGTCGGAGGACTCCACGGTTCCCAGCCCGCGCCAGGCCAGGTGGCCCACCAGGGCCTCCTTGGCCGTGGCTTCCAGGTAGCGGTCGCGGTCGGTGCCCTCGGCGGTCTTCAGCGCGTACTGCACGATGACCCAGCCCTGGTCGGCGTCCGTGATGGTCGCGAAGCCGTCCATCTGGCACTGCTCGGTGAAGGCATCCAGCAGCCCCACCGCGGTGGCCTCGTTGACGTCCTTGGCGGTCTCGGTCGTGGACATGTGCCCGACGGTGCCGTGGTTGACGACGAACTGGCCAAGTTCCTCGCCCTCGTAGGTGGAGAACCAGGCCTCGCGGAAGTACAGGGTTCCATCTTCGTCGCGGCGGTAGGTGCGAACTATTGACATATGGTGGTGCTCCTTAGCGGGATGGTGTCTGTGAAAATTCGGTGCGGCCGCGGGCCAGCCAGCCGGTGGCGGTGCCGTCGAAGGGGGCCTGCCCCTGCCCGACGGCACGCAGCAGTGTCCGTGCCTCGGCCCCGATGCTCCGGACCAGCGCCGGCGGGTAGCCCATGGCCGCGGCGTGCTGCGCAAATTCGTCCTCGTCATCGAGGTAGATCCCGCGCGAGCGCGAGTCGACGACATCAAGGTCCATGTCAACGGAGTTCGCTTCCCAGCCGCCGCGGGCCAGTTCGCGCCAGCCGATTTGGGTGGACAGATCGAGGTACACGCGGAAGTCCTCGGCGGGGTCGTCGTAGAACGTGCCCAGCCATTCTCCGGCACGGGGCACCAGGCAGACCGCATCGGTGTCGGCCCAGTGTCCGTGGCCGGGACGCGAAACCAGCGAGCCTGCCGGCTGGTAGATCCAATGGCCATGGGTATCCGCGCCCAGGTAGCGCCCGGGCACCACCCAGTGCGGGTGCCCGTCGTATTTCCAGGCGCGGGCCACCACCAGGTCCCCGGGGGCGGCGCCGGCCGGGTCCCGGGGCAGGTTCGCGGGCACCGGTGCTGCTGCGCTCACAGCTGGGGAATCTGTCCGGTGGGCATCTCGGCCCCGGGCAGCGGCCGGGCGAAGGGGACCTTGGTGCCCAGCACCTGGGCCAGGGTGTCGTTGGCGATCCGGTCGGCGGTGAGCCCGACCCGCTCCAGGACCTCCCCGCGGGTGCCGTGGGCGAGGAACTCGGTGGGCAGCCCGACCTCGTTCAGCGCCGTGTCGACCCCGGCAGCCCGCATTTCCTGGCGGATCCGCGATCCCACGCCGCCGGCGCGGACGCCGTCCTCGACGCAGACGACGATGCGGTGGCGGGCGGCCAGGCCGATGATGGAGCGTGGCACCGGAAGCACCCAGCGCGGGTCGACCACGGTGACGGTGATGCCCTGGGCGTTCAGGCGCGCCGCGACGTCCAGGCAGAGTTCGCTCATGGCGCCGACCGAGACGATGAGCACGTCGCGTTCCTCGCCGGCGCCGAGCTTGGCCAGGATGTCCACGCCGTCGTGCAGGCGCTGGATCGCGACGATCTCCGGTCCCACGCTGCCCTTGGAGAATCGGATGACCGAGGGCGCGTCCTTGATGGCCACCGCCTCGCGCAATTCCTCGCGCAGCCGCACCGCGTCGCGCGGGGCGGCCAGGTGCAGGTGGGGGACGATCTGCATCAGTGCCATGTCCCACATGCCGTGGTGGCTGGGCCCGTCGGGGCCGGTGACCCCGGCGCGGTCCAGGACCACGGTGACCCCTGCCTTGTGCAGGGCCACGTCCATGAGCAGCTGGTCGAAGGCGCGGTTCAGGAAGGTCGCGTAGACGCAGACCACCGGGTGCAGGCCGCCGAAGGCCAGGCCGGCGGCGGAGGTCATCGCGTGCTGCTCGGCGATGCCGACATCCAGCACGCGGTCGGGGTGGCGTTCGGACATGGTCTTCAGGCCCACCGGTTGCAGCATCGCCCCGGTGATGGCGACGATGTCCGCCCGCTCGTCGGCGATGTCGGCGATTTCCTCGCCGAAGACGGAGGTCCAGGAGCGGGCCGAGGCCTTGGAGACCGGTTCGCCGGTCTGCGGGTCGATGACCCCCACGGCGTGGAACTGGTCGGCCTCGTCGGCGCGGGCAGGTGCGTAGCCGCGGCCCTTCTCGGTCAGCGCGTGCACGATGACCGGGCCGGCGAACTTCCGTGCCTGCAGCAGCGCTTCGTCGACGGCCCCCTGGTTGTGCCCGTCGATGGGGCCGATGTACTTCATGCCCAGGTCCTCGAAGAGTCCCTGGGGGGCCCACCAGTCCTTGATGCCCTTCTTGGTGGCATGCAGGGACTTGTAGGCGAACTGGCCCACGGCACCCGAGTCCTTCAGGCGGTTCTTGAGCTTGTCCATGGTGTCTTCGTAGGCGGGGTGCGTGCGGAACTGGTCCAGGCGCTGGCGCAGCCCGGCCAGCTGGTCGGCAAGCCCGCCGATGGTCGGGGCGTAGGAGCGGCCGTTGTCGTTGACCACGATGACCACCCGGCGGTCCTTGTCGGCGGCGATGTTGTTGACAGCTTCCCAGGCCATGCCGCCGGTCAGGGCGCCGTCGCCCACCAGGGCGACCACGTAGCGCTCGGCCTCGCCGGTGAGCTTGCGGGCGCGGGAGATCCCGTCGGCCCAGGACAGCGAGGAGGAGGCGTGCGAGGATTCGACGATGTCGTGCACCGATTCGGCGCGTTCCGGGTATCCGGAGAGCCCGCCTTCCTGGCGCAGCGTGGAGAAGTCCTGGCGGCCGGTCAGCAGCTTGTGCACGTAGGACTGGTGCCCGGTGTCGAAGATGATGGAGTCGGTGGGCGAATCGAAGATCCGGTGGATGCCCAGGGTCAGCTCGACCACGCCGAGGTTCGGGCCCAGGTGTCCGCCGGTTCGAGCCACGTTCTTGATCAGGAACGAGCGGATTTCCTTGGCCAATTGCTGCATTTGGGCCGCGTCCAGGCCACGAAGGTCCCGCGGTTCCTTGATGGTCTGAAGCAATGGCACGGAGGCAGTCCTTTCGAGATGACAAATACCCGTTCAATCTTACCGCGTACGGGTTGGGACCCGGGTACCATGGCGGTGCACGCCACATCGTTGCTCCCCCGGGCAGGGGCGGCGGGTCCCGCCGTCCACCTGCTGCGCGGGGCTGCGGCGAAGGTTCCGGAAAACCTTCGGACGGGACGCGACTCAGCTCGATTGCCGGTAGCCGAAGAACTCGAATTCGTTGTTGTACCCGCCCTCGCCGCCGCCGAATGGCCCGAAGTCCTCCACCAATTCGATGCCCTTGCTCCATTTCACGAGGTTGAAGCCGAGCTGGACCTCGTGGCGCAGCCGCAGCGGAACCCCGTGGCCGAAGGACAGTTCCCCGTCGTTCATGTCGTAGGCCGGCATCGTGAGTTGGTGGCGCATCTGCTCGATGGGTTGCACGGCGTAGTAGATCCCGCCGTCCGGACCTCGGCGAATAAGTAGAAGATCACCCATTTCGCCTTCGGATCCGGTCTGGCCGAATCAAGGACGGTGCCGATGGACACCCCTCCCCCTTTGGCGACACCGGACCAGCCCTGGATGCAGAAATGCTGGGTGATCTGCTCGTGGTGCTCCAGCGCACGCAATTCCTGAAGGCTCCGCGCGACCGGGTTCACCACCAGCCCGGAGATCTGCAGCCGATACTCGGCAAGGTTCCCGTCACTCAGCTGCTGGTGGTCCTCGCCCACCGGGTACTTGCCGTTGTGCCACAGGTAGGGGGAAATGTCCTTTTCGGTGTACCGGCCCGGCTTCGAATCCAGATGCTCGAAGAGTCGCTGCCGGGCCCGCTGAGCGCGTAGCCCACCCGCCGGACCACCCGCCGGTGCCGGTGGCTGAACGGGGTGGCCGCCACCCAGAACACCGTCATGACAGCCAGCGAGAGCGCGAAGATCCGGAAGCCGGCCCACCCGTGCGGCTCGTCCCTGTTGGCCTACATCATGTTCAGGTTGTGCAGCGCATCGGTGGCGATGACCAGCGACACGTGCATCACGATGAACACCAGGAACCACACCAGGAACCAGGAAAGGCAGGGAACGGGCCACCTGGATGCTGAAGAACCTGCTGATCCACCGGAACTTGGTGGACAGCGCCGGGTACATGCCCAGCCCGGTGAGAAGGTCCGGTGGCGCGGCGATGAACACGGTGACGAAGTAGGCCAGCATCTGAAGGAAGTTGTCCCCGGTCCAGGCGTGGTCGGTGGGCCAATCCAGGGACAGGTACTGCACGGCGACCGAGACGGCGTTGGGGAATGCCTCCCAGCTGGTGGGCACCAAACGCAGCCGGCGTCCGGAGGTGGACAGCAGGAGGTGGAACACGATCCCGTTGGCCAGCCACAGCGTGTCCACGCCCAGGTGCCACCAGCGGGCCAGCCCGATCAAGTGCCGCCGTCCGGGCATCCCGATGGAATCGGGCAGCGTGATCGAGTCTTCCTTGGCGATGTACAGCGGGTCGGCGGGGACGGGCCCCTGGACCCTGAACCAGTCCCTGCCGGGCGTGGAGTTACTTGTCCAGTACAGCCGGGCGGTCGGCGATGATCGTCACCCCGGAGCGGATGATCGGGATCAGCGGCACCATGTTCAACAAGTGCTGCCAGCCCACCACGGAGGGAAGCCCGCGGCCTCCTCGGCACCGGCGGGCAGCACCGTGCCGGGGTGCTGACTGAGGAAGTCCGCGGCCCCCGCGGTTTCGCGCAGGCCCTTGGCCACGGCGACCGCGGCCAACAGGTCCACGAAGCCCAGCGGCATCAGCCACAGCAGGTTCAGCCAGCGGCCACGGCCCACCCGCACCCGGGGAGCAACCCCGTATTGGGCAGGGACTCCAGCGGCCCGGGTTTCCTCGACAACGTCGTGGGGCTCGATGGAGGGTTGCCCACGGAATCCCCCGGCTGCCGGTTTCGGCTCACTCACGGCGTATCCCGGTCGGCATCGACCCGTCGGGCCGCGGGCCGCGGCCGCACGGTGTTGGAGGTGTCGGGCGATGGCACGGAGTACCTCCCGGGCGGGGTCCAAGCGGTTCCCTTGCGTCGCGCCTGCGGCCGGCGCCCTCGGCATAGGCGCCCGAGGGCCCTGGACCATAGGATGGAGGGAAGAGATGGGCCGGCTTCCCGACCCCGACCACCAGTAAAGGATCTGCCGCCGTGCCAGAGACGAAACCCAATGTCCTCTTCGTCTGCAACACCAACGGGGGCAAGTCCCAGCTCGCCGCCGCATTGCTGCGCCAGGCCGCGGGTACGGGCGTGCAGGTCCTTTCGGCCGGTCTGCTCCCGGCCCAGCACATCAACGAGTTGGCCGCGGACGTTGTCGCGGAGCTGGGCGCGGACATGCGTGCCGAGGTCCCCACCGCGCTGACCGAGGAGGCGCTGCGTGCCGCGGACCGGGTCGTCATCGTGGGCGAGGCCCAGGTGCCCGAGCTCGAGGGCGTCACGATGGAGCGCTGGGTTCCCGCCGAGGCCCCGGTCGAACTGTCCACCGAGCGCGAGCGCATGGTGTTCCTCCGCGACGACCTCGCTGCCCGGGTGGCGGCTCTGAAAGCCGAGCTCGGCACGACAACCGCCTGACCCCCGTGCGCAACCGGTCGGGGCACGGGGGCCCGTCTCAGCGCTCGGCAGTGCCTTCATCCCGGTGGGGGTTGCGAACCGGCTCCTGCCGCTCATCGTCGGGGTCCTGCCCACGGCTTGCCCCGGCATCCGAATCCGGATCGAGCGACCGGGCATGTCTGGCTCGTTCGCGGGCGCTGGATCGCGCCGACTCGGCGCCGTGGTTGAGTCTCCGGGCTTCGTCCTGAAGGCGGTCGGCGTCAACGCGCGCCTGCTGCGCGTCCGCTTCCGCCCGGGCTGCCCGGGCTTCCTTTTCCCGCGCGTCCAGTTCCTCCTCTGCTGCCGCCTCGCGGAGGGTTTTTGCCTGTTCGAGGTCTTTTTCCTTCTTCCGCCGTTGCGCGAAGAACAGCGCCAACCCCAGCAGTGCCAATACAACTACGGCGATGACGATGATCCACACCAGCTGGCCCGAATCCATGATGTTCGACCTCATTCCCACGACGTCAAGGGGTATTAGGACCAGTAAAGCCCATAACCGGCAGGATTGCCATGAAAATGCACCCTTGCCGGCGCTGCGGCGGGGAAAGGCGGGAGATGCCTTGACCTTAACGCCGCAAGGGCGGGCCGTTCCGGATTGCTCCGGTACGGTCCGCCCTTGCGGTGCGTTGATCTGCGCTAACTGGTTAGCTGGCGGTGATCTGGCGCAGGACGTACTGCAGGATGCCACCGTTGCGGTAGTAGTCCGCCTCGCCCGGGGTGTCGATGCGCAGGTCGGCGTCGAAGGAGACGGTCTTGCCACCTTCTGCCACGGCGGTGACCTTCAGGGTCTTGGGGGTGGTGCCGTTGTTGAGTTCGGTCACTCCCTCGACGGAGAAGGTCTCGGTGCCGGTCAGGCCCAGGGTCTCGGCGTTTTCGCCGGCCGGGAACTGCAGCGGCAGAACGCCCATGCCGATCAGGTTGGAGCGGTGGATGCGCTCGAACGACTCGGTGATGACGGCCTTGACGCCCAGCAACGCGGTGCCCTTGGCTGCCCAGTCGCGTGAGGAGCCCGAACCGTATTCCTTGCCACCCAGCACGACCAGCGGGGTGCCGGCTGCTGCGTAGTTCTGTGCAGCGTCGTATACGAAGGCCTGCGGTGCGCCTTCCTGGCTGAAGTCGCGGGTGAAGCCACCCTCGACGCCGTCCAGCAGCTGGTTCTTGATGCGGATGTTCGCGAACGTGCCGCGGATCATGACCTCGTGGTTGCCACGGCGCGAGCCGTAGGAGTTGAAGTCCTTGCGGTCCACGCCGTTGGCCAGCAGGTACTGGCCCGCCGGGGAATCGGACTTGAACGAACCGGCCGGGGAGATGTGGTCGGTGGTGACCGAATCGCCCAGCTTCAGCAACACACGGGCGCCGGCAATGTCCTGCACCGGCTCCGGGGTTGCCTTCATGCCATCGAAGTACGGGGGCTTGCGGACGTAGGTCGAATCCTCGACCCACTCGAAGGTGTTTCCGGCCGGGGTGTCCAAGGCCTTCCAGCGGTCGTCCCCGTCGAAGACACCTTCGTAGCCGCGTGCGAACATGTCGGCGTCGATGGAGGAATCCATCGTTGCCTGGACCTCGGTCGGGGTCGGCCAGATGTCCTTGAGGAACACCTCGTTGCCTGCCTCGTCGGTGCCCAGCGAATCGTTCTCGAAATCGAAGTCCATGGTGCCGGCCAGGGCGTAGGCGATGACCAATGGCGGGGAGGCCAGGTAGTTCATCTTCACGTCCGGGTTGATGCGGCCTTCGAAGTTGCGGTTGCCCGAGAGCACGGCGGTTGCGGAGAGATCGTGGGCCTGGATGGCCTCAGAGATCTCGGCGTCCAGCGGACCGGAGTTGCCGATGCAGGTTGCGCAGCCGTAGCCCACGATGAAGAAGCCGAGCTTCTCCAGGTACGGCATGAGGCCGGACTTCTCGTAGTACTCGGTGACGACCTTCGAACCCGGGGCGACGGAGGTCTTGACCCACGGCTTGGACACCAGGCCCTTTTCCACTGCCTTGCGTGCCAGCAGTGCTGCGGCAAGCATGACCGAGGGGTTGGACGTGTTGGTGCACGAGGTGATCGAGGCGATGGAAACCAGGCCGTGGTCGATCGAGAACGACGTTCCGTCGGCCTTGGTGACCTCGACGGAGGTCGACGGGCGGCCGATGCCCAGCTCGTCGGCTGCGCCTTCGGCGTAGTTGTGGATGTCCTTGCGGAACTGCTCCTTCGCGCTGGAGAGCTCGATGCGGTCCTGGGGACGCTTCGGGCCGGCGATGGAGGGAACCACGGTGGACAGGTCCAGCTCGAGGAACTCGGAGAAGCGGATCTCGCGGCTCGGGTCGTGCCACAGGCCCTGCTCCTTGGCGTAGGCCTCGACGAGGTCCACGTTCTCCTGGGAGCGGCCGGTCAGGCGCAGGTAGTCCAGGGTGACATCGTCGATCGGGAACATGGCCGCGGTGGAACCGAATTCCGGGGACATGTTGCCGATGGTCGCACGGTTTGCCAGCGGCACCTCGGCAACGCCCTGCCCGTAGAACTCGACGAACTTGCCGACAACACCGTGCTTGCGCAGCATCTCGGTGATGGTCAGCACGACGTCGGTGGCGGTGGCGCCGGCGGCGATCGCGCCGGAGAGCTTGAAGCCCACGACGCGCGGGATCAGCATGGAGACCGGCTGGCCGAGCATTGCTGCCTCGGCCTCGATGCCGCCCACGCCCCAGCCCAGCACGCCCATGCCGTTGACCATGGTGGTGTGCGAGTCGGTGCCGACGCAGGTGTCGGGGTAGGCACGCAGCACGCCGTTGACCTCGCGGGTCATCACGGTGCGGGCCAGGAACTCGATGTTCACCTGGTGCACGATGCCGGTGCCCGGCGGGACGACCTTGAAGTCGTCGAACGCGGTCTGGCCCCAACGCAGGAACTGGTAACGCTCGCCGTTGCGCTGGTATTCGATCTCCATGTTGCGCTCGAGCGCACCGGCGTTGCCGAATGCGTCGATCTGCACGGAGTGGTCGATGACCATTTCGGCAGGTGCCAACGGGTTCACGCGGGTGGGGTCGCCACCCAGGTCCTTGACGGCCTCGCGCATCGTGGCGAGGTCAACGATGCACGGAACACCGGTGAAGTCCTGCATCAAGACGCGTGCCGGGGTGAACTGGATTTCGGTGTTGGGTTCAGACGCGGGATCCCACTGGCCTACGGCCTTGACGTGGTCCGCGGTGATGTTCGCACCGTCTTCGGTGCGAAGCAGGTTCTCCAACAGAACCTTGAGGCTGTACGGAAGGCTTTGCGCGCCTTCGACGGCGTTCAGCCGGTAAATTTCATATTCGTTGCCCTTGACGTCCAATACGCCCTTGGCACCAAAACTGTCCACATTGCTCACGGGGACTCCTCTCGCCGGATTTTTCATCTTCGTTGCACACCCACAAGGAAATCCAGTTAGGCGATCCTAACTGAGTTCAACTCGTGGTTTCTTGCGACAGAGCTATAGACAGTCTATCCCCCGCCGCCCATCGAACCCCGCCAACCCGACATTTTCGGGTTCAGCGGGGTCACATCATCGCTCAGCGGCGAACAAACAATCCGACGGTCTCCATGTGGTGGGTGTGCGGATACAGGTCGATGACCTCGACCTGGTCCAGGCGGAAACCGGCAGTGCCCAGGTCGGCCGTGTCGCGGGCGAACGAGGCCGGGTCGCAGGAAACGTAGGAGATCTTCTTGGCGCCCGAACGGACCATCGCGGAGACCGCTGCCTTGCCGGCACCGGTGCGCGGCGGATCAAGCACGATCGAGTCGAGCTTGGCCTTGCGGGTGTTCAATTCCCGCGACAGCGTCTTCTCGACGCGGCCCTGGGAAATGATCGCCTGGGGAAATTCGCGCAGGTTCTTGAGAGCGTCCTTGCTGGTGCCCGGGGCACCCTCGATGGACAACAGCATGCCGTCGTCCCCCACGGCCTTGGCCAGCGGGGCGCTGAAGAGCCCCGCGCCGGCGTAGAGGTCGGCAACCCGGGCACCGTAGCCCGGTGCCAGCTGGGCCATGACGCGCTCGACCAGGGCCGCGGGCGCCAGGCGGTGGATCTGCCAGAAGCCCTCGCCGGTGATGCGGTAGTCGTGCCCGGCAACCGACTCGGAAAGCCAGGTGCGCCCGCGCAGGCGCTGCAGGACCCCCCGGCCGTCGGCGACCGAGCCGCCGACCTGGGTCACGGAGGCGGCGGAGGCCCACTCCGGCAGGCGCTTGGCCGCGCGCCCGGCGGCCCCGGCGACGGTTCCGTCCTCGACGAAGAGCACCAGCACCCCGGAGTCCTCCCCCGATCCGACGGCAACCTCGACGCGGCTGATGCCCACCAGTGGCAGTTCCCAGAGCTTGAGCTCGTTGATCTTCGGGTGCGCCAGCGGCATTTCCTTGACCGGGACCAGGTCGTTGGAGCGGAAGGGGCTCATGGCCAGGCGGCCCTTGGAATCGACGGCGAACGCCGTGCGGGTGCGCCAGCCCAGCGCGTCCTCGCTCTCGCCCTCGGGGGCCCGCACCCCGGTAAAGCCGTGCTCGGCGGCATCGATGCCGCCCAGGCGCGCCAGCTGCTCAACGAAGATCTGGCCCTTGATCTCGCGCTGGGCCTCCAGGGAGATGTGCCCGAATTCGGCGCCGCCCACCGGCAGCGCGCCGCGTGCAGCCGCGTGCAGGGAATCGGCCTGCGTCCAGAAATGCGGCACCCGGGATTCGGCCGGTTCGTGGACCTCCACGACGTCGCCGCGCCAGAAGCGGGCCTTCTCGCCGTCCTCGCGCACGGCGACGGACACCAGTTCGCCGGGGATCCCGTGGCGCACGAAGATCACCCGGCCCTCGTGGCGAGCGACGGTGTGTCCGCCGTGGGCAGGAGCGCCCAGGCGCACCTTCAGGATGTTTTCGTGCGTGCTCATGGAGTGTCTTTCGGCTTGGAGATCGGAAGTGTTGCGGAAGTGTTGCGGGGCTTGGCCCCGGCAGAGCCCTGCTCGGTGGGACCCAGGAACGTCGAGACGTCCGAGGAGGCCAGGCGCCACGGCACCGAGGCCACCACGACCCCGGGCTCGTAGTGCAGTCGGTTCTTGATGCGCATCGCCGTCTGGTTGTGCACCAGCTGCTCCCACCAGCGGCCCACCACGTATTCGGGGATGTAGACGACGATCAAGTCGCGCGGGGAATCGCGCTTGATGGAGCGGATGTACTCGATCAGCGGCGCGGAGATCTCCCGGTACGGGGAGGCCAGCACCGTGATCGGCACCGGGATGCCCAGTGCTTCCCACTGCTTCAGCGTCGCCTCGGTGCGCTCGGAGTCAGCGTCCACGACGATGGCATCAAGCTTCGAGGGCCGGGCGGCGCGGGCGAAGGCCACGGCCCGCAGCACCGGCTTGCGCAGCGTGGAGACCAGCACCAGTGCGTGCACGCGGGCCGGCAGCGCGGTGGCCGAGTCCTCGGCGCCGATGGCCAGTTCCCCGTCGACCTGCACGTAATGCCGGTGCAGCGCGTCCATCATGAAGAAGAGCACCGCGATGCCCAGCACCGCCAGCCAGGCGCCGTGCACCAGCCGGGTGCCAAGCACGATCACCAGCACCGCCGCGGTGAGGCCGAAGCCCACCAGGTTCAGCAGCCTCGAGCGGTGGATACGGGCGCGCACCCGCTTGTCCGGGGTCTGGGCCAGTTCGCGGCCCCAGTGCCTGATCATGCCCAGCTGGCTGAGGGTGAAGGAGACGAACACCCCCACCACGTAGAGCTGGATCAGCGTCGGCACGTGGGCGTTGAAAACCCAGATCAGCACGATGGCGGCAATGGCCAGGGCCACGATGCCGTTGGAGAAGCCCAGCCGGTCCCCGCGGGTGCGCAGCTGGCGGGGCAGGTAGCCGTCGGTGGCCAGGTGCGAGGCCAGGTTCGGGAAGGAATTGAAGGAGGTGTGCGAGGCCATCAGCAGCACCGCCACGGTCAAGGCCAGCACCAGGTACAGGCCCACCGATTCGCCGCCGAAGATCGCCTCGGCCAGCTGGCCCAGCACCGGGTGCTGGATGTAGTCCGCCGGAATCGGCCCGCCGTCCAGGCGCAGCCCGGTGGCCGGGTCCTCGACCACGTGGACCTGCACGGCCCGGGCCAGGTACATGGTTCCCAGGGTCAACGCGCCGGCAATCAGCCCCAGCAGCAGCAGCACGGTCGCCGCATTGCGGGCCTTGGGCGCGGCCAGCGTGTGCACGTTGGAGATCGGGACCTCCACGCCCGTCAGCGCGGCCGAGCCGGTGGAGAAGGCGCGCAGCACCAGCAGCACCCCGGCCAGCCCGGTGAGCCCGTGCGGGTAGTCCGGGTCCGGGACGACCTCGAACCCGGCACTCGGTGCGGTGCCCAGGTTCCCGGTCGCGGCCAGGATTCCGCCGGCAGCCAGCATCACCAAGACCACCCCGACAAACAGGTACACCGGTGCCGCGCTGCCGATCCGGGAGCGCCCGCGCCCGCGCAGGTTCAGCACCGCGAGGATCACGACCCCGGCGATCGCGATCCACGTCTGGGACCCGGCCATGGCGGGGAACGCGGCGACCACGTAGTGCGATGCCGAGGAAATCGACACGGCGACGGTGAGCACGAAGTCCACCAGCAGGGCAGCCGCCACGGTGGTCCCGGCGCGGTGCCCCAGGTTCACCGAGGCGATCTCATAGTCCCCGCCACCGGAGGGGTAGGCCTTCACCGACTGCCGGTAGGAGGCAATGATGACCAGCATGACGACCATGACGGCCAGGCCCACCGAGGGCGAGAATGCCATGGCTCCCAGCCCGGCCAGCGCCAGGGTGAGCATCACCTCGTCCGGGGCGTAGGCGATGGAGGAGAACGCGGAGGCGGAGAAAATGGGCAGCGCGAGGCGTTTGCGAAGCGGCGCCTGCTTCAGCCTCTCGGTCCTGAAGGGGCGCCCCACCAGAATCCGCTTCAGCGCGGCAAGGAATGAAAGCACGATCCAAAGCTAGCCGTCTTTGCCCTGCCCTGTCATACACCACACCGGACCCGGGCACGTGAACAATCACGCATCCGGGCCCCGAACCGTGAAACACTGGTAGTGAACCGTGCCGCGGAGGACCGCAGGCACATGGTGGGAACAAGGGGATGGATCATGGCGCACTTCGTCATCATGGGTTGCGGCCGGGTCGGGGTGACCCTGGCCCACACGCTCGACGACGCCGGCCACTCGGTGGCCATCATCGACCAGGATGACCGCGCCTTCCGCAGGTTGCGGCGCAATTTCTCCGGGCTGAAGGTCTCCGGGGTCGGATTCGACCGCGAAACCCTGGAACGGGCAAACATCTCCGAGGCCTACGCCTTTGCCGCGGTCTCCAGCGGCGACAACTCCAACATCCTGGCCACCCGGGTGGCCCGCGAAACCTACCACGTCCCGCACGTGGTGGCCCGGATCTACGATCCCGGGCGCGCGGAGATCTACCAGCGCCTGGGCATCCCCACGGTCGCCGCGGTCCGCTGGAGCTCGGATCAGGTGCTGCGCCGGATCCTGCCCGAGCACTCGCTCAACGGGGATTTCCGCGAGGCTTCCGGCCGGCTGATCCTCGGCGAGGTCAACGTCCACGAGGGCTGGTACGGCTACGGGCTCGAGGAGCTCGAGGCCGCCGCCCCGATCCGCATCGCCTACCTCTCGCGCTTTGGCGAAGGGGTGCTGCCGGTGCCCGGCATGCGGCTGCAGCAAGGCGACATCGTGCACGCGATGATGCCGATCAATGCCGGCAAGGACATCGAAAAGGTCCTTTCCGTCGCCCCCAAGCCAACCACGGAGCAGAACGCACAATGAAGGTCATGATTGCCGGAGCAGGCTCCGTGGGAAGTTCCATTGCCAAGGAATTGATCACCAACGGGCACGAGGTGCTGCTCATCGACGAAAAGCCCGAGGTCGTCTCGCGGGCCGGGGTCCAGGGTGCGCGCTGGCTCTTCGGCGACGCCTGCGAGCTCTCGGTGCTCAAGGAGGCCAAGCTCGAGGAGGTCGACGTGGTCGTCTCGGCCACCGGCGACGACAAGGTCAATCTGGTCGTTTCCCTGCTGGCCAAGAGCGAGTTCGGGGTCGGGCGCACCGTGGGCCGGGTCAACAATCCGAAGAACGACTGGATGTTCGACGACGCCTGGGGCGTGGACGTCGCGGTGAGCACCCCGCGCCTGATGACCGCCCTGGTCGAGGAGGCGGTGGAGATCGGCGACCTGGTGCGCCTGATGACCTTGCAGTCCGGGGTCGTGTCGATGGTGGAGTTCACCGTGCCGCACGATTCTGCCTTGATCGGGCGCACCCTGGGCTCGGTGCCGTGGCCGGACGACGCCACGGTGGTGGCGATCCTGCGCGACGACGTGCCGCTGGCCCCCAGCCCCGACGATGTCGTCGAAGGCGGGGACGAGCTGTTCTTCGTGACCACCATCCTGGCCGAGGACCAGCTGCGCGCGGTGCTGCGCAACTCGGAGCCCGAAGAGCGGTAGCCGGCGGCGCCGGCCCTTGACTACGGGGCCGGGTCGGTGGCCGGGGTTCCTGGGTGCGGGCGGGAAACCATCCAGGCGACCCACAGGCCCGCGGCATACAGCGGGACCCCCATGGCCAGGCGCGCGGCGCCCAGGGCCGCGACGTTGTCGGCGAAGTACAGCGGAACCTGCACGGCCAGGCGGGCGGCGAAGACCGCCACCACGATCCATGTCGCCCAGGCGTAGGCCTTGGTGCGGGCCTTGTTGGAGCGCCATTTCGTGTTTTCCGAGCGAATGAAACCGAAGATCACGCCCATCAGCGGCCAGCGAACCAGGATCGAAACGACCAGCGCGCCGCCGTAGGCCAGGTTCGTGTAGAAACCCGGGACGTAGTAGTCCTTGGCCTCCCCGGTGACGCGGGAGAAGATCGCGCAGATTGCCACGCCCACCAGCCCGGTCAGTGCCTGGGTGAGGGTTCCGCGGCGCACCAGGCGGGCCACGGTGAACACCACGGCCACCGCCACCGAGGCGATCAGCGCAGGGTTCAGCTGCTGCCAAAGGGTGAAGATGACCAGGAAGACCAATCCCGGAAGCAGCGACTCGACCAGCCCGCGCACCCCGCCAATGGTCTTGAGCACGTCGATCTGCCCGTCGTCGCGGCGTTCGATCCCGGCATTGGCACCAATGCGCCGGGCCACGTCCTCGGCGCTCGGGCCGCTGTCCGCGCCGGGGTCTTCGGGCTTGGGGGTTTCTTCGCTGTGCTCGCTCATGGCGCTGTCTTGTCCTTGGGTGGCGTGGTGCGGTGGATGGGGGCGCTGCCGGGCACCTGTTACTTGGCGGCGGAGCGCTCGGGAAGGATTTCGTAGCGCGGGTTGAAGATCGTGGGGACCAGATCGATGGGCGCGACCATGCCTTCGTAGCGGATCCTGGACCCGGCCAGGAGCCCGGGCACGCGGCGCTGGCCCACGAAGACCAGCCGCAGGTGCGGCACCGCATTGCGGCGGCCCCCCGGGGGTGCCGGGTGGTCCACGATCGTCACGGTGAAGGCCGGGGCCTGCTGCGGGGGAAGGATCGTGATGGATTCGACATAGCCGCGGTGGGCGATGCGACCGCGCACCGGAAGTTCGGCCAGCGAGGCCAGTCGCTGGATTCCGGTCTGCGGCAGTGCACCTGCCGCGGCCGGATCCGCGGCGGGTGCCGGCTGGCCCCGCTTGGCCTTGGGCGCCTTGTCCTTGGGCACGTCGCTAGCCGATCTGGGTGGTTTCCGGGCCGCGTTCGGGGCGCTCGGTGTCAGGGTCTTGCTCCGCGGCATCCGGGGCCTCGTTCGGGCGGGCCAGCGCGCCGGCGGGAACCGTCAACGGCAAGAGCTCGGTCGGGGGCATCGGGGTGTCTCCGCGCACCACCACGACCTGGGCCAGTGCATCCTCCATGGTCTTGGCTTCCTCCATGTCGGTCAGCGCGGCGCCGCCGATCACGGCACGCAGGAACCAGCGCGGGCCGTCGATGCCCAGGAAGCGCAGCACCACATGGCCCTGGCGCCCGTCGGGAGCCGTCTGCGGAACCCGGGCCAGCAGCTCGTTGCCGAAGCGGCCGGGGACCATTTCGGTTTCCCCGCCCTGGTCGGCGATCCCGGTGGCGATCTGCGTGGAGATCCCGGGCCACAGGTCATCGGTCTTGGGTGCGGCAAAGACCTGCAGCTGCATGCGCGAGGCGCCGATCTCCAGGGCCACCGCGATGACCCGCTGCGTGGATTCCTCGACCTCGAGGCGCAGCTGCAGCCCGGGGACCGGCTTGATCAGCAGGGCGCCGAGGTCCAGGTAGCCGTCGTGGTCCTCGAAGTCGTCCCCGTCAAAGGGGCCCTGGGCGGTGTCCCGAACGACGGCCGGTGCCGCGGCGGTTTCCCCGGAGCCCTGGGCGGGCGCAGGTTCGGCGGCGGTCGGGAGCTTCCCGGCCGGTTCCTTGGCCTGCTCGGCCGCGGCGTTGAGCTCGGCGATCGTCTGCTCGGGCTGCGCCTGGGCTTCGGCCTTCTTCTTGCGCTTGAAAATCATTGAGGTAGCTCTCTTGCTGTGTCGGCCGCGGGATTTCGGCGGCCGTACCTAGTGGCTGGTGGTTGCGGCTTCAAAACCGCCGGTGGAGCCAAAGCCGCCGGCGCCGCGCGCGGTGTCATCAAGTTCCTGCACCTGGATGAAACGGGCCCGTTCGACCCGCTGGATCACCAGTTGGGCGATGCGGTCCCCGCGCTTCAGCACGATCGGGGTGGTTGCATCCGTGTTCAACAACGTGACTTTCAACTCACCACGGTACCCGGCATCGACGGTTCCGGGCGCATTGACCACGGTCAATCCGTGCTTGGTCGCCAGGCCGGAGCGCGGGTGGATGAGTCCGACGAAGCCCAGCGGCAGCGCCAGGGAAACACCGGTGGGAACCAAGGCGCGCTGCCCCGGCTCCAGTGTGACGTCCTCGCGGGCGCACAGATCGGCTCCCGCATCCCCTTCGTGCGCATAGCTTGGAACCGGAAGCTCGGGATCAAGCATTTTCAGGGCGATATCGACACTCGATTCGGACATGTGTTTTCCACTCCAGGGGGTTCGGGTTGGGGTGTGCGCGCCGTCGGTGCGAACGCGCGCGTTTCGCCCTTAACTCTAGTCCCTTGCCGCCGTTCGCGATGGCGTCGGGGCAACGGCCCACCGCCTATGCTTGTGGGTATGGCCGAGAACCCTTCCCCAATGCAATCTTCCCCCGTCCTCTTCCGCGAAAAGCTGTGGCCCGCCTGGTGGATCTGGGTCGTGACGCTGGGCCTGGGCGGCACCGCCGCCGTCGCTTTCATGCCCATTGGCATCTCCTGGGGCGTCGTTGCCGGGATCGTCGCCCTGGGCCTGATCTCCTTCGCGCTGGTCATGAACACCCCGGTCATCGAGGTCACCGACCACTCCGTGCGCGTGGGACGGGCCACCATCGAGCGCGGGTTCATCGGCGAGGTCACCGGCTACCGCGGTTCGGCCGCCTACCACCAGCGCGGTCCGGGCCTGAACGGCATCGCCTTCATGTGCATCCGCGGCTGGATCGACCCGGTGGTGCGCATCGAGATCACCGATGAGCGCGACGCCACCCCCTACTGGCTGGCTTCCACCCGCCGTCCGGAGGAACTCACCGCGGTCCTGGGCGGGCTGATGGTGCAGTACCGCGAGGCGCAGGAGGCCGGGAACGAGCCGGACAGCGCCCACACCCCGGACTCCCCTGCCGGGCCGGAGACGGCCTAGTCCCCATCGGTCCCCCACGGCAACAAGAAGCGCCCGCCGGCTCCGTCCCCCGCAGAAACGCGGGGAGATGCGGAAGCGGCGGGCGCTTTGTCGTTCGCCGGAGGGCCTGGCCCTCCGCCTAGCCCTCGCAGTCGGTGCAGTACAGCAAACCGTCCTTTTCCAGGGCGATCTGCGAGCGGTGCCGCACCAGGAAACAGGAGGCACAGGTGAACTCGTCGGCCTGCGCCGGAAGCACCATGACCGCCAGCTCTTCGCCGGAGAGGTCGGCGCCGGGCAGCTCGTAGCTGTCGGCCAGTGCCGCTTCGTCTTCGTCAATGAGGTTCGAGGCATTGGTGTTCGTGTTGCGTTGCGCCTTCAGCTCGGGCACTGCCTCGGGCTTCTCATCGTCTTCGGCATGCCTTCGAGGTGCATCGTAGTCGGTTGCCATAATTGCTGCTTCACACTCCGCTTGGTTCAAGCTGTCGTTCGTATCGGGGTTGCCCGGCGGGCCATGTTGGTGCCACGGTCAACCCGCGCGTTTGGATGCGCCTATGATTCAACGCAGAACAGGTCATTTTTGTGCCCGGTTCCCCACGGCCTGATTATCATTGCATCTTCCGGGCCGAAGTCTGGATTTATTGCCCGGTTTTACCGGTTTTTGCGTTCCCTTGAGGGAATAATCATGAAGCCGCCGCGCGCCACACCAAGGCGCCTCTTAGGTATTTGGCGGTGCAGGTGGCAGAGTTTTACCCATAACACGACGGTTTGTGGAGGATAGTCATGCGTCAACTCCGACTGGTGGGCATCCACGAGAACGGTGAGAGCCTGCACCTGAGCAGCGAGGATGGCAACAGCTTTGTGCTGCCCATCGATGAAGCGCTGCGCAGTGCATTGACTCGAGCTGCCCGGGCCGATCGTTCCCTGGCACCCGTTGCCCCGCTGTCGCCGCGCGACATCCAGACCCGGATCCGCTCGGGGGCCACCGCCGAGGAAGTCGCAGCCGATTCGGGCATGCCGCTGGAACGCATCATGCGCTACGAGGGCCCGGTGCTGGCCGAACGCGAATACATCGCGGCCCAGGCCCGCAACGTCGAGGTCTCGGCCCCGCAAACCCACGACGGCTACCGCAGCATCTTCGGCGAAGAGCCGGCCAACCTCGGCGAAATGGTCGCCTACCGCATCCACTCGCTGGGCATCGACAACGAGACCCTTGCCTGGGATGCCTGGCGCGCCGCCGACGGCTCCTGGGACGTGGTGGCCCGCTTCGAGCTGCCCGAAACCGATGCGAGCATCGCCCTGGATTCCGGTTCCGAGGAATCGATGGCCAGGTGGGCCTTCCATCCCAGCCGCAAGTCGCTGCAGAACGCGAACCGCTGGGCCCAGGTGCTCAGCGAGCTCGAGCCGCTCGATGCCCCGGTCGGCGCCCGCCGGCTGACCGCCGTCGCCGATGCCCCCTTCGATGTCGAGGCCGACGGCGACGAGGTGGACTTCGAGGCCGCAGTGGCCGACTCCGAGCAACTGCTGGACGTGCTCAGCGCCCGTCGCGGGCAGCGCCTGGGCATCGACGAGGAGGGCGACGACGCCCTGGCCGCGATGCTCTCCCGTTCCCCGCACCCCGACGACGACCCGCGCCTGGCCGGCCCCGCTCCGCTGGACGACGGATTGCCGAAGCTCTACGACGGCATCAGCACCCGCACCACCTCGATCTCCCTGGTGCCCGGCCCCCGGCAGGGCGCCGACGAGGACAAGGACACGGAGAACGGTGCCGAGTCCGGCGACGACGAGGCCGGCGGCAAGAAGAAGGCCAAGCGTTCCTCCGTGCCCAGCTGGGACGAGATCGTCTTCGGGCGCCGCAACAACAACGACTGACTTCCCCCACCTGATTCGCCCCGGCGCCATCCAGCGGACGGGCCGGGCGAGCCCCGGAGCGCACACCAAGGGCCCGCACCCACGGCAAGTTTCGATTGCCGGGTGCGGGCCCTTGGCGTGGGTGCTATTTCTTCTTCGCGGGCTTCGCCAGCACCAGCAGCGGGACCTCGCACTCGGCGCGGGTCAACGAGCCGTGCTGCCCGACCATCGCGAACGCCGCGGGGTTGACCCTGCGCCCGTCCAGGAACGCCACGTCCTCGGCGGCCAGGATCAGCAGGTCCCCGATGCGTTCACGCACCGCCTCGCCCACCGGCCCGAACAATCCGTGCGCAATGGCCTCGTCGCGGGAAAGCACCCAGGCCTTGGCGCCAAAGCGTTCGCGCCAGGCCTCGGCCACGGCCGCGCGGCGGTCCTCGGAGGTGCGGGCGTCGAAGTGCAGCTGCACCCCGCGCGGTTCCCCGGCGGTCAGTTCCACCCCGTCGAGAAGGTCGGGGAACTCGGAGTAGTCGATCCGCCACTTCTCCTCCACGTCGACCATCCCGTGGTCGGCGGTCAGCAGCAGCAGGGTGCCGGCCGGGACGCGGGCGGCCAGGGTCCGCATGAGCGAGTCCAGGTCCTCCAGCGCATTGCCCCATTGCGCCGAACCCTTGCCGTGGCGGTGCCCGGCCTTGTCCAGCTCGTTGAAGTAGCAGTAGACCAGGGCGCGCGGGTTGGCCGCCAGCACCTCGCAGGTGGCCCGCACGCGGGCATGCGTGGATTCGGCCGGCATGAAGACCGGGCCGCGCAGCGCCGCAGCGGTCAGCGCCGAGCCCTTGAACTGGGACAGGGACACCGTGGCGGTGTGCACCCCGGCCTCGGCGGCCTTCTCGAAGACCGTCGGGTGCGGTTGCCAGGACAGCGGGTCAAGGTCCTTGGGCCAGCCGCCCAGCTGGTTCACCACCCGGCGACGGGCAGGATCCACGGCGTCGTAGCCGACCACCCCGTGTTGCCCCGGCGGCAGGCCGGTGCCCAGGGACGCCAGCGAGGCCGCGGTGGTGGAGGGGAAGGAGGAAGACAGGGTCTGGGAATTCTCCATGAGCTTGCGCAGGAACGGGGCGTGGCCCCCGCGGGCGCGCAGCAGCGCCTTGCCCAGCCCGTCGACCATCACCACGGCAACGCGGTTGGCCGCCGGAAGCCCCAGGTGGTTTTCGAAGCCCGGCACCCCCAGCGCAGCGGCGGCGCTGGGCAGCAGCTCGGCAATGGTCTTGCTGCCGTAGGGCGGGGCCGCCGGAAGTGCGGAGGCCGGGGTCTTTCGGGTGCTGGTTGCCAAGATGCGTGTGCCTTTCCGGGGCCTTAGCCCTGGTGGGTGTTGCGGCCGAAGCGCGAGCCGACGCGGCCGCGGACCTCTGCTGCCGGTGCCGGGAGGACGGAGCGCACCTCGGCGCCGCGCGGGGCGGAGGCCCGGCGCATGGCCTTGGCGAAGGCGCGGGCGGCGGTCACGGCCTTGACGCCGTCGGCCTCGGCGCTGACGCGCAGCACCAGGTCCTCCTGCTGGGAGGTGCCCGTGTAGCCGTGGTCGGCATCGCAATTGGGGTCCGAGCACCCGGCCGGGGCCAGGTCGATGCGCTGGGCTCCGGCCCAGGCGATGCCCAGGGTCAGTTCCTTGACCATGTCGCCGGTGCGGTAGTTCTGCGGCTGGTGGTAGACGTAACTGGTGGCCACGGTCGCGACCTTGGAAAGCTGGACCAGCTCGGTGGAGATCTGGGCCATGACTTCCTTGCCCTTTTCGTCGAGCTGCTGGTCATCGACGTGCGTGACCAGCAGGACGTCTTCGGCCAGCACCAGCACGGTGATGTGGCGATGGACCTCGTGCTGGTCGAAGTGGGTCTCCAGATGCACCAGGTGGCCGCCGGGTTCACGGCCGTCGAGCGCCTCGTCGATGACGTCCGCAACGATCTTGGGGTAGAAACCCGCACGGTTGAGGTCAGCTTGCAGGTCCGGGTCCGAGGCAGAAGAAAGGGGGGTCATGCCCCCTAGTCTACCCAAGGGCACCGACGGCTCAGTGGCTCATGGCCCGCCGGGCCGAATCGGTGCGCTGCTCCGCATTGCCCAGCCAGGTGTCCACGCCGAGCACCACCGTGCCTCCGGCGGTGGCCATGACCGGGTTGATCTCCAGCAAGGACACCTCCGGGTGGTTGTCCTTCAGCGTCGCCACCCGGTTCAGCAGGTCCTCCAACGCCGCGAGGTCCACCGAGGGAAGCCCCTGGTAGCCGCGCAGCCGGGCCGCGGCCCGCGGGGTGCCCACCAGGTCCGCGAGGTCGGTGTTGGTCAGCGGCGGGATCCCGTGCGCCCAGTCGTCGAGCAGGTTCACCGCGTCCCCGGCCAGCCCGAAGGAGACCACCGGGCCCAGCAGCGGATCCTCGACCGCGCGGATGACGCAGCCCTGGCCGGCCGGGGCCATGGACTGGATCTCCAGGTCGGTGGCCCCGTACGGGTCCAGGACCTCGCGCATGTGCGCGATGTTCGTGCGCAGCGAGGATTCATCGGTGATGTTCAGCCGGACCCCGCCCAGGTCCAGTCGGTGGCGCAGGTGTTCGTCGCGGGCCTTGATGGCCACCGGCCAGCCCAGCCGCGCGGCGGCGGCAACGGCCTGGTCCGCGGTCTCGAATCCAGTGGACTCCAGCACCCGGATGCCGTAGTGGCCCAGCAGCTCCGCGGCCTGCGCCTTGGACAGGTGCAGCAAATCCACCCCGACCACCGCGCCCAGCGCGTCCTCGATGAAGTCCGCGGCCGCCGCCACGTCGATGCCCTCCGGGGCGATGACTTCCCCGTGCGCCCGGGCGACCCAGCGCGCATAGCGGACAACGGCCGCCAGCGCATTGACCGCGACCCCTGGGCTGGAGTAGCAGGGCAGCCCGTAGCCGCGCCCGTCCGCATCCGTGCCGGCATCGAGCAGCCCGTCGGCCGTGGACACCGGGTCCAGCAGGCCCGTGAACACGGCAACCACCGGTTTGCCCGAGGGTGCTGCGGCCTCGCGGATGGCCCTGGCCAGCATGGCGTTGGTGAGCCCGGGCTCGGGCAGCAGCGTGATGATCCCGCAGTGCACCGCGGGGTGTTCCAGCGCCCGCGCCAGGGCCGCGGCCAGCCGCGGCAGGGCGCGGGAGGCCCCTTCGTGCAGCCCGATGTCTGCATCGGAGAACGTGACGTCAAGCCCGTTTTGCCCGGCGGCGTCGGCAACCACCGAGGCCAGGGCCGCGGAGTTGGCCAGCACCGCGATCCCGTTTCCGGCCGGAAGCGGCTGGGCGGCGACGACCTGGGCGACCTCCATCAATTCCTCGTTGGTGCGCACCCGGATCACCCCGGACTGGCGCAGCATCGCGTCGACCGCGGCGGCGGGCGCCTGGGTGGTGCGCACCGCATGGCCCGGGGGCAGGCGCAGTCCCATGACATCGGATTTGGCCACGATCACGGGCTTGGAGTGCGAGAGCCGGCGGGCGATGCGGGAGAACTTGCGCGGGTTGCCGAAGGATTCCAGGTACAGGCCCACCGCGCGGGTGCCCGGATCGTCCTCCCAGAACTGCATGGCGTCGTTTCCCGAGACATCGGCCCGGTTCCCCGCCGAGACGATCGAGGAGACCCCGACACCGCGGCGCACCGAGGCCGCATAGAGCAGCACGCCCACGGCGGCGGATTGGCTGAACAGCCCCATGGTGCCGGCCTTGGGCATGCCGGGGGCCACCGAGGCGTTCATCGAGGTGGCCGGATCGGTGTTCACCAGGCCCAGGGAGGCGGGGCCGATCACGCGCATGCCGTTGGCCCGGGCCAGACGCACCAGCTCGCGCTGGCGGGCCAACCCGGATTCGCCATCCTTCTCGAAGCCGCCGGTGGCGATCAGCAGCCCCTTGGCTCCCACGGCCGCACATTCGATGATGACCTGGTGGATGGATTCCTGCGGGACGGCAACCACGGCCAGGTCGATGGGTCCGGGGACCTCGGCCACCGAGGCGTAGCTGGCCAGCCCCCCGAGCTCGAAGGCCTGCGGGTTCACCGCGTACACGGTTCCGGTGTAGCCGCCCTCGATGATGTTGTGCAGCAGCGTGTGCCCGATGGTGCCCCATTCGCGGCTGGCGCCGATCACCGCGATGGAGGCCGGGGCCAGCAGCCCGGCCAGGGACTTGGCCTCGGCGCGGTGCTCGCGCGATTCCATCACCGCCCGGGATTTCTCTGTGGGGTCGATGGGGAACTCGAGCATCACCACGCCCTCGTCGAAGTGCCGCTTGACCGCATAGCCGGCCTCGGCGAAGACCGTGAGCATTTTCCGGTTCTCCGGCAACACCTCGGCGGAGAACCGCTCGATGTCGTTTTCGCGCGCCGCGGCGGCCAGGTGCTCGAGCAGGATCGAGCCCACGCCCATGCCCTGGTAGGCATCGGAAATGTTGAAGGCGACCTCGGCGTCCGTGGGGTCGTCGAGGCGGTCGTAGCGGCCCACCCCGATGATGTCCTCGCCGCGGATCACCACGAAAGCAACCCGGTCCACGTGGTTGACTTCGGTGAAGCGTTTGAGCTCTTTGGCCGTTAGCGCAGATTTGTACGTAAAATAGCGCATGTAGACGGAGGATTCCGACTGGCTCCGATGCATTTTTTGCAAATTGTCGGCGTCGGTTGGTTGAATCGGGCGTAAATGTGCCGTCGAGCCATTGCGCAAGACAACGTCCGCTTCCCAATGGGACGGATATTCACCGGGTTTACGACCATCCACCATAGGCTTAGCCTAGCGGCCACCGCGACTCGTGCACTTGGATCGACGCGCCGGAACCGCAGCATGACCATGAACCCGGCCTTGCCAAAGGCCGGGCATCAGTACCGAATCGAGGATTCACACCCAATATGGCGCGCAAAAAGCCTGAACCACTGCCCGCGGACTTCGTGGAACACATCGTTGACATCGATGTGACCAAGGAAATGGAAGGCTCCTTCCTGGAGTACGCCTACTCGGTGATCTACTCCCGCGCCCTGCCCGATGCCCGCGACGGGCTCAAGCCGGTGCAGCGGCGCATCCTGTTCATGATGTCCGAGATGGGCCTGCGTCCGGAGCGCGGGCATGTGAAGAGCGCCCGCGTGGTCGGCGAGGTCATGGGCAAGCTGCACCCGCACGGCGACACCGCCATCTACGACGCGATGGTGCGCATGAGCCAGGGCTTCGCGCTGCGCCTGCCGCTGATCGACGGGCACGGCAACTTCGGCTCGCTGGACGACGGCCCGGCCGCCCCGCGCTACACCGAGGCACGCCTGGGCGCCTCGGCGGTGGCGATGACCGCGAACCTGGACGAGGACGTCGTGGACTTCGTCCCGAACTACGACAACCAGTTCATGCAGCCGGCGGTGCTCCCGGCCGCCTTCCCGAACCTTTTGGTCAACGGCACCACCGGCATCGCCGTGGGCATGGCCACCAACATGGCCCCGCACAACCTCGGCGAGGTCATCGCCGCGGCCCGGCACCTGATCGCCCACCCGGATGCCGACCTGGCGGCCATCTTGAAGTTCATCCCGGGCCCGGACATGCCCACCGGCGGGAAGATCGTGGGACTGGACGGGATCCGCGACGCCTACCGCACGGGCCGCGGCACCTTCAAGACCCGGGCCAAGGTGGAGCTGGAGCAGATCACCGCGCGCCGGGCGGGCCTGGTGGTCACCGAGCTGCCCTACATGGTGGGCCCGGAAAAGGTGATCGAGAAGATCAAGGACGCCGTCAATGCCAAGAAGCTCACCGGCATCGCCGACGTGGTGGATCTGACCGACCGCAACCACGGGCTGCGCCTGGTCATCGAGCTGAAAAACGGCTTCAACCCCAACGCGGTGCTGGCCCAGCTGTTCAAGTTCACCCCGATGGAGGATTCCTTCGGCATCAACAACGTGGCCCTGGTCGAGGGCCAGCCGCGCACCCTGGGGCTGCTGGAGCTGCTCACCGTGTATGTGGAGCACCGGCTGCTGGTGGTGCGCCGCCGCACCAGCCACCGGCTGGCGAAGAAGCTGGACCGGTTGCACCTGGTCGAGGGCCTGCTCATTGCGATCGTCGACATCGACGAGGTCATCGCGATCATCCGTTCCTCGGACGAGACCGCCCAGGCCCGCGAGCGCCTGATGACCATTTACGACCTGTCCGAGCTGCAGGCCAACCACATCCTGGAGCTGCGCCTGCGCCAGCTGACCAAGTTCTCCAGGCTGGAACTGGAGAAGGAGGCCGAGGAACTGCGCGCGGCCATCGACGAGCTCAAGGCGATCCTGGACTCCGACACCATGCTGCGCGACCTGGTTTCCGGAGAGCTGGCGGAAATGAGCGAGAAGTTCGCCACCCCGCGCCGGACCGTGCTGCTGGAATCCGAATCCGGCACCCCGCTGAAGGGAACCGCCATGCCGGCGGTGGCCACAACCGGCAAGGCGGCGCCGCTGAGCCTGGAGATCGCCGACGACCCGTGCCGGGTGCTGCTCTCGGCCACCGGCCAGGTGGCCCGCATGTCCTCGGCCGATCCGCTGGACGGCGCCGGGGCACGGGTGAAGCACGATGTGCTCTCCTCCGTGGTGGCCACCAGTGCCCGCGGGGAGATCGGCGGGATCACCTCCACCGGGCGGATGTTGCGCCTGCAGGTCGTTGATTTGCCGCTGTTGCCCCCGGCCCACGGATTCCCGCAGCTCACCGGCGGGGTGAAGGTCGACGAGTTCGCCCAGCTTGACAAGGGCGAGAAGATGGTGGCCCTGGTGCCGCTGAACAAGATCGTTGCGCTGGGCACCGCCAACGGCGTGGTCAAGCGGCTGGCCCCGGACTACCCGCTGAACCGCGACGAGTGGGAAGCCATCACGCTCAAGGACAACGACACCGTGGTCGGGGCCGCGGTGGGAGAAGACGGGACGGAACTGGTCTTCGCCACCCGCGGCGCGCAGCTGTTGCGCTTTGCCGCCTCCGCGGTGCGCCCCCAGGGCCGCACCGCCGGGGGCATGGCCGGAATCAAGCTCGGTGCCGATGACGCGGTGATCTTCTTCGGCGTGGTCGAATCCGACGCCCCGTCCCCGGTCTTCGTGTCCATCGCGACAGGGTCGAACACGCTGCCGGGCACCGCCTCGCACTCGGTGAAGGTCACCGACTTCGCCGAGTACCCGGCCAAGGGCCGGGCGACCGGCGGGGTGCGGGCGCACCGCTTCCTCAAGGGCGAGGACCACCTGGAGCTGGCCTATGCCGGTGCCGGCCCGGCGCGGGCGTCCTCCGCCACCGGTGTGGTGCGTGCCCTGCCGACCGAGTACGCCAAGCGCGACGGCTCGGGCGTTCCGCTGGCCCAGGGCATCGACCTGCTCGGAGGCACCCCGGTGGCCGAGGGGAACGATGTGCAAGGCGCCACGGCGCCGGAGGGGCAGTTGCCGCCTCCTGGTTCCTCGAAGCGTGCGCAGCTGGTCGCGCCCGACGAAGACTCCCTGCCCTTTGCCGATTCGGGTGTGGTCCAGGTCGAGCCCGCCCGCCGGGTCGCAATCCAGGACCCGCTGCTCGAGGAGTAACACCGGCGAACCGCCAACCGCGTGGTCCGGGATTGCCCCCGGACCACGCCGGCCTCCCCGGCCAGGTCCTGAAGGCCGGGAACCACACGGCGTTTGTGCCCCGTCAATCAGAGGTATCCCCTGGGCCGAAGACCGATGGATCCTGCTGGGGGTTCGTGATGTTCGTCCCGCTCCTGGCCACTGCCGTGGGCCGGCGGGCCAGGCCCCGTCCGAACCGGGACCCGAAGAACGCCGAAGCGATCCGGCAGCCGAAGACCAGCGCCGTGACGGGCGGGCCGGTTGCGCCGATTGGGCTGCTGCTCGTCCCCTACGCCAGCTGCGGCTCCGTGGACCCGGAGGACCGGATGCCGATGGTCATCTGCGGCATCGAACTGTTCCCCAGCACTGCGCTGCTGGTGGCCAGCTACGTGGACTGGTACATCATCATCCGTGATGACCAGCTCATCCAACGCACCGCCTCGCGCCAATTGCGCACCATCCGCTACGAGAACATCGCCACGTGCCGGAAGGTCCGCAACGGTGCGGCGTCGATGCCCAAGCTGTGGGGCTACGGCGGGGTGGTGAACAAGTTCAATGCCGCCGCCTTCGACGCCTCCCCGCTCGTGGCCGCCCCCGAGCGGCGCCAGGCCCCCGGAGCCTGCTCGCCTCTTCCCGCGCCCAGGAACATCCCGACGGCCGGGCTCACGCCGGGAGCGAGACCCGGTGCGCACCCATGTCGCGAGCGGGTTCGCCATGCCGGAGGCCGGCAGCCGGGCCGAGGCGGTGGCCTTGGCCCGGGATGCAGGCCTCGGCACCTAGACGCCCACCGGCACCCCGGCCTTCAGCTCGGCCAGGTCCACGACGTGGTCGGTGAGTGCCGCAACTCCGGCGTCGTGGGTGACAACCAGCACCGCATGGTCCCGCAATGCACCACGCAGGTCCGCCATGAGTTCCACCGCCTCATCCGCACCGAGGTGGGCCGTCGGCTCATCGAGCAGCAGCACCGCGGAGCGGGCCACAAGTGCGCGGGCCACGGCCAGGCGCTGGCGCTGCCCGCCCGAGAGGTGGTGCCCTCCGGAACCGATGCGCCCGCCCAGGCCGCCGGGCAGTGCCTCGAGCCACCGGCCCAGGCCCACCTGTTCCAGCACGTCCACCAGTTCGCCGTCGCCGGGTTGGTCCTCGAGGCCGCGGCCCAGGCAAAGGTTGGAGCGGACCGAGGAATCGAAAAGATGCGCTTCCTGCGGGCACCAGGACACCGCGGCCAGATCGGCGGGGGTTGCTTCCATCCATTGCCCACCGCGGTGCTTGACCTGCACCGTTCCCCCCAATGGCGGAAGGGCCCCCAGGAACGTGGCAAGAATGGTTGATTTGCCGGATCCGGAGGGTCCGGTCAGTCCCACCCACCGACCTGCCCCAACCTCGATATCCGCGTGTTCAATGACCGGCAGGCCATCATCCCAGCCCGCACTGACATTGGAAAGCCGGATACCCATGCCGGTTTCCCGGGTTCCGTCCTGCTCCGGGGCCCGGTCTTCGGCCAGCGGGGCGTGTGCCGGGGCAGCCTCGATATTGGTCCACACGCGTTTGAGCACGTCGTCGAGTTGCGGCAGCTGCTGCACGGAGGTGGCGGTGTTGGCGATCGGTTCGCCCAGGGCAAGGAGCAGCAGCCCGGCAACGGCGGCTGCCTCTCCCCCGCCGGTTGTCACGGCCACGGCCAGCACCGCGGCGACGGCACTGAGCAAAGCGGCGCCTCCCTGGGCCAGGCCCGCACCGCGGGCCGTGGCCCGGAGCGATGCCGTGGCCTTGGCGTCTTCACCGGCGAACTGCGCAAGGGCGGTGCCCGCGGCATGATTGGCGCGCAGGTCGGGCGCGGCACGCAACAGGGTCGGGACCCTGAAGCCCAGCCAGATGCGGTGTGCGCTCACGGCAATGGTGGTGCGCTTTTCGGCGGCCAGCACTGCCAGCGGAAGCGCGACAAAGGCGAGCACGCCCAGCACCATCGACAGCCACAGGGCCTGCGGCGCCCAGAAACCGATCCCGATGCTGACCACGGCCCAGGTAGCCACGCCGGCAACGGGCGGGACCAGCACCCGGGGAACCGCATCGCGGACCTCGTCGACCTCGGCCACCAGGTGTCCCAGCGCCGCACCGGAGCGGGTGAGCCCGCCCCACATCTTCGGTTGGGCGACAAGCGCATCCCAGAGTCGCTGGCGAAGGTTTCCGGAGAAGCGCAACACCGCATCGTGGATCTTGAGCTGTTCGGCGTAGCGGAGCACCGAGCGGCCGATGCCGAAGGTGCGCACCCCGACGATGGCGACCATCAGGTGGAGCATGGGCGGCTGGTGACTGGCCGTGACGATCAGCCAACCGGAAATCCCGGTCAGGCCCACGCCGAAAAGCGCCGCCAGCACCGCCAGCAGCAACCCCAGGCCCAGGCCACCCCGGAACCACGGCAGCGAACGCAGCAGGTTCCAGTGGGACGGTGTGCGCTTCCCGGCGGGTGCCTGGTCCCGGCGGAGCTCGGGCGCACCCGGGCGCGGGATCTGCGAGCCGGTCGGGGAATCCGGACGGCTGGCGGCGGCCGGCGCATCCTGGCCGCGCAGCGAGGCCGCCAGCGCGCGGTCATGGGTTGCCACGAGCAGCGCACAGCCAACCGAGAGCCGAGCCAGTGCCGCCCTGATGCGGGCGGCGGAGACCTCGTCGAGGTGCGCCGTCGGCTCGTCGGCGAGGACCAGTTCGACGTCGGGATCCGTGGCAACTCGGGCCAGCACCCGGGCCACGGCGACGCGGCGCAATTCCCCCGGGCTGCAATCGACAAGCCTGCGTTCGGCCAGGTGGGTGATGTTCGCATCTCCACACACCGTGGCGAGGCCCGCTTCGTCCAGCGTGTTCCCTGCGTGGAGCATGATTTCGCCGCGCACGGTTTCCTCGGTGAACCGCGGGTGCTGGGAGATCCAGGCGGTGCGTTCGGGTCGCACGGCGATGCTGCCCTCCATGCCGCTTGCGGCAAGCTGCCCGAGCACCGCATGCAACAGCGTGCTCTTGCCGGTGCCGCTTGCCCCGTCCAGGACATGGACCCGGCCGCGCCCAAGCTCGAGGTCAAGGTTGCGCAGCACCGGTTCGGTGCGTCCGGGGTGGTGCACCGTGAGGTTGCGGATTTCAAGCGCGTTCGCCGCGGACGGGCACCGCGTGGCACCGGAAGCCGGTTCGGGTGTGCCGCCCGCGATGAACTTTTCGCTGCGTTCCAGCGCCTCGACCCCGTCCTCGGAGGCGTGGTAGGCGGCACCGAGTTCGCGCAGCGGAAGGTAGGCCTCCGGGGCCAGGACCAGCGCCAGCAGCCCGGCCTCGAGTCCCATGTGCCCGTAGACAAGCCGCACACCGATGAACACCGCGACCACCGCCACCGAAATCGTGGCAATCAGTTCAAGGGCAAGGCCGGAAAGGAAAGCGGTGCGCAGCGTTTTCATGCTGCTTTCCCGGTACCCCTCGGAGACCTGCGCCAGGGCACGGCCCTTGCCCTTGGCGCGGCGCAAGCCGATCAGCGCCGGCAAACCCTGGGCGAGTTCAAGCAACTGGTTCGACAGCCGATCCAGCCCGGCGGCGGCCGCCTTGACCCGTTCGACCGTATGCAGCCCGATGAGGATCATGAACACCGGAACCAGCGGCAGGGTCAACACGATGACCAGGGCCGAGACCCAGTCGGCCACCAGCACCCGCGCCACGACCATGACCGGGATGACCGATGCGGCGACAACGGCCGGCAGGTATTTGGTGTAGTAGTTGTCCAATCCGTCGAGCCCGCGGCTGGCCAGGGCCGCAAGTGCCCCGTGCTCCTGGCCCGACCCGGTTTCCGCACCGCTTCCGGACAGGCCCACGTTCATGAGCTGCCCGCGCAGCTTCTCCTTGGACCCCAGACCGGCATGCCGTGCCGCGAATTGGGTGCCCCAGACGGCGCCGGCGCGCAGCAGCGCCCCGGCCAGCCCCAGGGCCAGCAGCCTTTGCACATCGGCGGTGCCGGTGCCGGCCAGCTGGGCGATTGCCGTGGCCAGGGCGTCGGCGAGCAGGATCAGCCCGATTGCCTTGAGAGCTGCCAGCCCGGCGAGCAGCGCCAACACAATACGTGATCCGGTTCCTGCGGGCAGTAGGGGTTTCATGGTGTGGGTCTTCTCCTGCCGGTGCTCAGACGATCGGTGTCACGGCGTGGGCCTCGGGGATGTGGGCCTCGCTGATGCGCTTGCGGAACACCCAGTAGGTCCATCCCTGGTAGGCCAGCACCAGCGGCAGCCCGAACGCCGCCACGATGCTCATGAGCTTGAGCGTGTAGGGGCTGGAGGATGCGTTGGTGACGGTCAGGTTGTAGGCGGCGTCGATGGTGGAGGGCAGCACGTTGGGGTATGCGGCCACAAAGATCGCAGCAACACCGGCCAGCAGGAAGATGCCCATCCCGATGAAGGCCAGGCCCTCGTTGGTCTTGCGGGCATGGATCCAGGCAAACACCAGTGCGCACACGGCCAGCCCCAGCGGGGCCAGGGCCGTGGCGCTGTTGTTCAGCAGCGCGACGGCCACCGCCCACGCGGCCAGCGGCAACAATGCCACCGGCAGCCAGCGGGCCAGGATCCGGGCGGCCCGCGTGCGGATCTCCCCGTCGGTCTTCAAACCGAGGAATGCCAGGCCCTGGACCAGGCAGAAGGCGACGACCCCGACGCCGCCCAGGACCGCGTAGATGTTGAACCAGGCGAAGGGCCCGCCGACGCGGTCGCCGTTGGCATTCAGCGGCAGCCCGGTGGTGCTCAGCGCGAGCATCGCGCCGACACCGAACGCCGCGGTGAAGGAGCCGAGGCAGATCGCCCAGTCCCAGGCGTTGCGCGCGGTGCGGGTGTGGGCCTTGCCGCGGTATTCGAAGGCCACGGCACGGAAGATCAGTGCCACGAGCACCAGGACCAGCGGGATATAGAGGGCCGAGAAAAGCGAGGCATACCAGTACGGGAACGCGGCGAACGTCGCGGCGCCGGCGGTGATCAGCCACACCTCGTTGCCGTCCCAGACCGGTCCGATGGTGTTGAGCAGCACGCGGCGTTGTTTCTCGTTCCGGGCGAAGGTCTTCATGAGCATGCCCACGCCCAGGTCGAAGCCCTCGAGGAAGAGGTAACCGCCCCAGAGCACGGCTATCAGGATGAACCACAAGGTGGGAAGGAATTCCACGAAAAAGTGTCCTAACTCGTTGGTCGGCTGGTCAGTAGGCGAAGGACAGCACGTCGGTGTCCTGCTGGCCGTCGTCGGGGTGGTCGCGCAGTTCGGGCATGGCCGATCCGATGCCGCCGCGCACGTAGCGGGTGAGCAGGACGACCTCGACCACCAGCAGGACCGCGTAGATCAGTGTGAGGACGATCAGCGAGAAGAGCATCTCCCCGGCGCTGACTCCCGGGGAGACGGCGGCGGCCGTGTGCATGAACACCTGGTCGATGCCTTCGAAGCTCGGGTTGGGTGCCACGACGAAGGGCTGGCGGCCCATCTCGGTGAAGATCCAGCCGGCGGAGTTGGCCCCGAAGGGGGCCAGCATGCCGAACAGTGCAAGCCGGGAGATCCATTTGCTGTGCGGCACGGTCCCCTTGCGGGTCAGCCACAGGGCCACGGCCGCGGCTACCGCCGACAGGCCGCCGAGGGTGATCATCAAGCGGAAGCCCCAGTAGGTGACTTCCATGACCGGCAGGTAGTTGATCTCGGTTCCTGCGCGGTCGCCGTAGATCGGGTTGTCGGGCAGGTGGGTCCCGTATTTTTCCTGGTACTCGGGCAGCAACGTGTTGACGCCCTTGACCTCGGTGGTGAAGTTGTCGTACGCGAGGAAGGACAACAGCCCCGGGATCTCAAAGACCCCGACCACGTCGTCGCAGGTTGTTGCCCCGCCGCTGCGCAGGTCCCCGATGGACAGCAGGGAGAATCCGGTGCCGTCGTGGCATGCGGCTTCGGCCGCCGCCATCTTCATGGGCTGCTGCTGGATCATCAGCTGGGCCTGCGCGTGTCCGGAAAGGGCCACACCTGCAAAGGCCACCATGGCAACGACGGCGCCGATGCGCAGGGACTTGATCCAGACCCTGTAGTCGATCCTGTCTCGGTTCCGGCCCAGGGTTGCGGACTCCCCCACCACGACCTTCCCATCGGCATCGACGGTGTCTATCCCGGATTGGCGGCGCTTGTACAGGTGGTACCAGGAGATGCCCAGCAGGAATCCGCCGGCCACCGCGAAGGCCCCGAAGATGGTGTGCGGGAAGGTGACCAGTGCGGTGTTGTTGGTGAACACGGCCCAGGCGTCGGTCATCACTGCCCGGCCGTTGACTATTTCGGTGCCCACCGGGTGCTGCATCCAGGAGTTGGCCACAAGGATGAAGTAGGCCGAGAAGATGCTGGCCAGCGACGCGATCCAGATGGCGGCCAGGTGGATGCGCCTGGGCAACCTGTCCCAGCCGAAGATCCAGAGTCCGAGGAAGGTTGATTCGACGAAGAATGCCAGCAGGGCCTCCATGGCCAACGGTGCGCCAAAGACGTCCCCGACGAAGCGGCTGTATTCGCTCCATGCCATGCCGAACTGGAATTCCTGGACGATGCCGGTGGCCACGCCCATGATGAAGTTGATGAGGAAGAGCTTTCCCCAGAACTTGGTCATGCGCAGGTACTCTTCCTTGCCGGTGCGGTGCCAGGCGGTCTGCAGCACCGCGACCACCAGGCCCAGGCCAATGGTGAGTGGGACCATCAGGAAGTGATAAACGGTGGTGATACCAAATTGCCATCTGGCAATTTCCAGTGCATCCATGCCAAACCCTTCAATGCAGAAATTCGCGGGCTCAGCGTCGGCCCGTCGCCACGAGTTCTACGCATCGTAGAACTTGTTTCTACCCACTGTAGAACATTTGCGCCGGACGCGGTAAACTGGTGCATAACGGGAAGCGCCCAGGGCACCGACCGTCGGCCCCTGCGTTAGCTGCACGGGGCTTGGAATACTTTGTAAGGAATTAGATTGGCCACTCTTGGCGACCTTGAACGCGCAGTAATGGATCTACTTTGGGATGCCGAAACCCCGCTCACAGCCAATGAACTTCGCGACCTGCTTGCGGCGCCCGGCGGCGTCGACAGCAAGGAACTTGCAGTGACCACCGTCCTGACGGTTCTGGCCCGGCTGGAAAAGAAGGGCCTGGTGGCGCGTGAACGCGACATCCGCCCGCACCGCTACACCTCGGTGACAAGCCGCGAGGAACACACCGTGTCCTTGATGAACGAAGCACTGGGTACCGTGCTGGATCGCGAAGCCGTGCTGGCTCGCTTCATCGGGGGCATCTCCGCCGAGGAAGCCCAGTCCCTGCGCCTGCTCCTCGATACCCCGCGTAACGCCTAGCGACGATCGGCACGGTCAACGAACGTGCTGCTGACGTCCTATCTCCTGGCGGGACTGGCCCTGCTTCTTGCATGGCCGATACCCGTCGCCCTTTCGCGCGCCCATTGGACCGCCAGATCCCCCTTTGCCGCGATGGTTGTGTGGCAGGCCATCGCCCTGGCCGGTGGACTGTCGATGATCGGCGCACTTCTTTTTTGGGGCCTCGATCCGCTGGGCGACACCTTGATCGGAGCGCTCCGCGGCGGGCTCCGGCTCGTCCTGGGTGATCCGGAGGCCAACTCGCCCGGCACCATCCACATCTTTGCGCTGAGCACCGCGGCCCTGCTGGGTTTCCACCTGGTCCTCACCCTGATCCGGGCAGCCTGGCGCATCACGCGCCAACGGGCCCGGCACCGGCACATCCTTTCGCTGCTCACCGAGGAATCCGCCGGCAATCCCGGCACGCTGGTCCTTGACCACGAGACCCCCATCGCCTACTGCCTGCCGGGCTTCACCGGCTCGGTCACGGTGCTCTCCCGCGGCCTGGTCAAGCGCCTGAGTCCCGATGAGCTGCGCGCGGTCCTCGCCCATGAAAAGGCGCACCTGGAACAACGCCACGACCTGCTCTTGCTGGCCTTCGCCTCGTGGAACGACGCCCTGCCGTGGCTTCCGACCTCGAAGCTTTCGCTTGCCGCCGTCCAGGAGCTGGTCGAGATGCTTGCCGACGACGCCGCCCTGCGCGAGGTCACGGCCCCTGTGCTGTTGCGGGCCCTGCTCACTGTTGCCACAGGCGCCCTGGGCGAGCCATCCGGGAAGTCCGCGGCCCCCCTGCCGGCCGCCGGAACCGGCGGCGCCCCGACCGAGGAGCTATCCTCCCATCGCCTGCGCCGCCTGCTGACTCCCAAGCCCCCGCTGCCTGCGGCCATGCGCGCCACGATCCTTGCGGCGGCCCTGCTGCTCCTGGCACTGCCGACCACCATGCTGGTGGCACCGGGTCTCTTCAGCTGACCGCCCGGACACCCGATTCCCGACCCCAGCCGTTAGGCAAAGGTCGGCGGATTCCCCCGAAGGGAACCGGCCGACCTTTGTTTGTCGCCCTAGGCGTCGATGCGATCGCGTTCGAGGCGTTCGGCACCGGAGATGATGAATTCCTTGCGCGGGGCAACATCCGAACCCATCAGCAGGTCAAAGACCCGCTCGGCCGATTCCGCATGTTCCAGCCCCACCCGGCGCAACGTCCGGTGGCGGGGATCCATGGTCGTTTCCGCCAGCTGGTCCGCGTCCATCTCACCCAGGCCCTTGTAGCGCTGGATCGGCTCCTTGTAGCGTTTGCCGGCCTTTTCCAGGGCGGCCAGCACCTCGTGCAGCTCGTTCTCCGAATAGGTGTACACCATCTCGTTGTCCTTGGCACCGTGGTTGATGACCTCGACCCGGTGCAGCGGCGGCACGGCCGCGTAGACCCGCCCGGCCTCGACCATGGGGCGCATGTAGCGGAAGAACAGGGTCAGCAGCAACGTGCGGATATGTGCGCCGTCGACGTCGGCGTCGGTCATCAACACGACCTTGCCGTAGCGGGCCGAGGATAGGTCGAAGCTTCGTCCCGAGCCGGCCCCCACGACCTGGATCAGGGCCGCGCATTCGGCGTTGGAGAGCATGTCTGCCACCGAGGCCTTTTGCACGTTGAGGATCTTGCCGCGGATCGGCAGCAGTGCCTGGAAGTCCGAGGAACGCGCCAGCCTGGCCGTGCCCAATGCGCTGTCACCCTCGACGATGAACAGTTCGGTCTTCTGGGTGTCGGTGCTGCGGCAATCGGCCAGCTTGGTGGGAAGCGAGGAGGTTTCCAGGGCGTTCTTGCGCCGCTGGGTTTCCTTGTGGACGCGCGCGGAGATGCGCGACTTCATTTCGCTGACGACCTTTTCCAGGAGCATCGCCGCCTGGGTCTTGTCTCCCTTGGCGGTCGAGTTCAACTTCGCCGCAAGGCTCTTTTCCACGACCTTGGCCACGATCTGGCGCACCGCGGAGGTGCCCAGGATTTCCTTGGTCTGGCCCTCGAACTGCGGTTCGGCCAGGCGAACGGTCAGCACGGCGGTGAGCCCGGCACCGACGTCGTCCTTCTCGATCTTGTCGTTGCCGGCCTTGAGCTTGCGGGCGTTGGTTTCGATGACCTTGCGGAAGGTTTTCAGCAGGGCCTGCTCGAAGCCCGTCTGGTGGGTGCCTCCCTTGGGCGTGGAGATGATGTTCACGAAGGAGCGCAGGGACGTCTCGTAGCCGATCCCCCAGCGCAGGGCGATGTCGACCTCGCAGGTCCGCTCGACCTCGGTGATCCGGCTGTGGCCGGACTCGTCAATGACTGGTACCGATTCCTTGAACGTCCCGGAACCGTGGAAACGCCAGATGTCGGTGACCGCCGCGTCGTTGGCCAGGTACTCCACGAACTCGGAAATCCCGCCGTCGTGCTGGAAGACCTCCTCGTAGGGGCCGTCCGCACCCAGGGTGTCGGCCAGGCCGCGCTCGTCGCGCAGCGTGATCTTCAGGCCCGGCACCAGGAAGGACGTCTGGCGGGCACGGGCTTGCAGCTCGGTGTAGGAGAACTTGGCATCGGGCGTGAAAATCTGGCGGTCGGCCCAGTACCGTACGCGGGTTCCGGTGACCCCGCGCTTGGCCTTGCCCACCACGTCGAGGACCGAGGCCGTGGAAAACGGCTCGAAGGTCGTATCGGGCTTGGGCTTGCCCGAGTCGGTGAAGCGGCCGGGCTCGCCGCGGCGGAACTGCATCCCGTAGGTCTTGCCGCCGCGGTCCACCTCGACGTCCAAACGCGCCGAGAGCGCGTTGACCACGGATGCACCCACGCCGTGCAGGCCGCCGGAAGCGGTGTAGGAGCCTCCGCCGAACTTGCCGCCGGCGTGGAGCTTGGTGAAGACGACCTCGACCCCGGAGAGCCCGGTCTTCGGTTCGATGTCCACGGGGATGCCGCGGCCGTCATCGTGGATCTCCACCGAACCGTCCGGGTGCAGGAGGACCTTGATGGACTGGCCGTGGCCGGCGAGGGCCTCATCGACGGAGTTGTCGATGATTTCCCAAAGGCAGTGCATGAGTCCACGAGAGTCGGTGGATCCGATGTACATGCCCGGACGTTTGCGAACCGCCTCGAGACCTTCCAGGACGGATAGGTGTCGGGCGTTGTAGTCAGCGCTTTTGGCCACGGTTGTTAAAACTCCTCAAATCGTCGGAACGACGCTATCCACAATAGTCTCTGGCCCCGTCAATTCGCTGATGCGTGCCGCCGGTGAGCGGCAGCTCACCCCTCCCGGGGCTACGCGGTCAGCGAAAGCGCAATTATTCAAGAAGAAAACGGCCGGATTGCTGGTTGTATTGGATACACATCGAATAAGGAGGTCATTATGACAACGACGACGGTAACCCGAGAGCTGACTGCACTCGATCGTTGCGACCGGTGCGGTGCACAGGCTTTCGTGCGCGCGGTATTGGAGACCTCCGGTGGTGAACTATTCTTCTGCGGACACCACGCACGCGCCGTGGAAGAAAAGTTGCGCCCCTTGACCAATGAATGGCAAGACGAAACGGCTCGCCTCTACGAGAAGCCCGTTTACGACGACGAGGACTAATCGGGTCGCCGGCCACCGGCCGCACCGACCCCTTCAGCGGGACCCCGGCATCGAGCCGGGGTCCCGCTGGCGTTAAGCCGGAAGTCCGGTGTACCACGGCGCTCTTGAGGGGTGGGCATCACCCGGGGAAAGCAAAAGGTGCCGATGTCGACCCAGCAACGCTGGATGCAACACCGGCACCTTTCCTTGGCCCTGGGGCCGGGTTCTTAATCGAGGTAGTCGCGAAGGACCTGCGACCGCGACGGGTGGCGCAGCTTCGACATCGTTTTCGACTCGATCTGGCGGATGCGTTCGCGGGTCACGCCGTAGACCTTGCCGATTTCATCAAGGGTCTTCGGCTGGCCGTCGGTCAGGCCGAAGCGCATGGCCACAACACCGGCCTCGCGCTCGGAAAGCGTGTCGAGAACCGAGTGCAACTGTTCCTGCAGCAGGGTGAAGGACACGGCATCGGCGGGGACAACGGCCTCGGAGTCCTCAATGAGGTCGCCGAACTCGGAGTCGCCGTCTTCACCCAGCGGGGTGTGCAGGGAGATCGGCTCGCGGCCGTACTTCTGGACCTCGACGACCTTCTCAGGGGTCATGTCCAGTTCCTTGGCCAATTCCTCCGGGGTGGGTTCGCGACCCAGGTCCTGGAGCATCTGGCGCTGCACGCGTGCAAGCTTGTTGATGACCTCGACCATGTGCACCGGGATGCGGATGGTGCGGGCCTGATCGGCCATGGCACGGGTGATGGCCTGGCGGATCCACCAGGTGGCGTAGGTCGAGAACTTGAAGCCCTTGGTGTAGTCGAACTTCTCGACCGCACGGATCAGGCCCAGGTTGCCTTCCTGGATCAAGTCAAGGAAGAGCATTCCGCGACCGGTGTAGCGCTTGGCCAGCGACACCACCAGACGCAGGTTGGCCTCGAGCAGGTGGTTCTTGGCGATCTTGCCGTCATGCACGATCTGCTCGTAGTCCCAGCGCAGGCGCTTGTCCATCTTGTTGCCGGTGTCGGCCACGAGCTTCTCGTTGGCAAAGAGCCCTGCTTCGATGCGCAGCGCCAGATCGACTTCCTGTTCGGCATTCAGCAAGGCAACCTTGCCAATCTGCTTCAGGTAGTCCTTGACCGGGTCGGCGGTGGCGCCGGCGACCATGACCTGCTGCTGCGGGGCATCGTCTTCGTCGGCGGTGAGGACAAATCCCCTGGAGTTTTCGTCAACTGCCGGGGCCTTGGGGGTTTCCTCGGCATCTTCGTCCGTCTCGACCTCGTCGGTCTCGACATCCTCGTCGGCCTTTGCGGCCTTGGCACGGGACTTTGCAGGAGCCCGCTTGACGGCAGGCTTCTTCGCGGTGGCGGCCTTTGCGACAGCCGGCTTTGCAGCTGCCTTATCCGTAGTTGCATCCTGCGGATCGGCGGCAGCGCTTGCTGCCTTGCCATTGGTGGTCGTCTCAGAAGACACGAAATACCTTTCTCACGGTTCGTCCGCGATGCCACCTACCGGTAACACCACTATGACCCTGTCAAGTCCGCGTCCCGCCGAATAGAGGCGAGTCGGGAATCAGGGTCCAGTAAATGGAACGCCTTTTTCCCGCCATTTGTTCCCATCGAGAACCTCGACGGTGTTGGCTTGAGAGCCATGGAGCACGAACCCAACCGGGTCTGTTGGTTAACAGTGTCTCACGTTTCGACCACCAGGGAATTCATCTGGCCCACGTGCCGGATGCAATTTCCCCAACGGGACCGGCCCGGGCGGCTCACGCACTGAGCCGGCCTTCCAGGCGCAGCCGCCAGGCGCGCTGCGGATCTGCCACCCACCCCGGCATCTCGCCGGTTTCCAGCAATTTCTTCATGAGCAGTGCCAGCCGGTATTCCGGGTCATTCCCGAGAGCCGTGGCAAAGAGCTTCAGCGCGGAGCTTCCCTTGCCCTTGGCCCAATTGATCCAACCCAGCAGGCACAGCAACGCCGAGGTTTCCGTGCCTTCGGCGATTCCCAGCAGGTCCCGGCAGTAGTACCAGAGCCGATCGATCCGCTCCCAGTCCGGGGTGCAGGATGAGGTTCCCAGCAGGAAGTCGGAGAAATCCTGGGAGGCCGACCCGAAGTCTTCGGCCCGGCTCACCTCCTTGAGCGCCTCGACGGCACGCACCGCGCCACGTCCGGCCAGGAAGGGAAGGATGTCGCGGACCATCCGGTCGTTGAGCGACACCAGGAGCGAGGCACAAAACGCCTCGTCGGTGCGCATCCTGCGTTCGGCGGCCACGGGAGCGGCCTCCAGCAGCTGGGCCCAATCCCGGATCAGCGTTTCGCGCGGGACCTTTCCGTCGTACTCCTGGACCAGGATCCCCGCGTACTGCCGGATGGTTGCCTTGTTGGACCACGGGGCCACTCCGCTGCCGTCCCATATGTGTTCTTCGGGCGCCGATCCGGCCACGACCATCCTCAGGTGGGTCTCGGTCAGTGCCAGGTCCGGCAGGTCAAAGCCCTCGGCCGGACAGCAGTTTTCACTGGCGCAGAAATAGCTGTGCCAGCGCTTGGAACCCACGTACCAGGCATCGCGAACGCGGATTCCCGAGCGCACAAGGGAAGGTGCGAGCCGACGGACAAGCTCGTGCCTGGGCAGCGATTCATGCCCGTCCCCCGGGGCCTGCCCCGTGTAGAGGGCCATGAAAACCGCCGTGGCATCCGGGACCTTGTGCACCAGCTGGACCAGCTGGTCTGCCCACTGGACCGCTTGGTCCTGCCCGTTTTCGGGCCGCGGCAGGTCCACGCGCAGCGTCGCGGCCAGGCTCTGTCCCTGCATGATCAACAGGACCACCGCGTTGCGCGGG
Organism: Arthrobacter sp. AQ5-05; assembly: GCF_003287975.1. Lineage (GTDB taxonomy): Bacteria > Actinomycetota > Actinomycetes > Actinomycetales > Micrococcaceae > Paeniglutamicibacter. Next base: position 227,659 of record NZ_QMKQ01000001.1, on the reverse strand, counting down.
TAGAACCCCAATGCGTGGGGAATGTACGCCAAGACCTCTTCGGGGCTGGCCAAGGAAAAGCTGGAAGCTGAAGGTGTAGTAGTCATGCACACCATGTTTCCCTCGCGGTGGCAGGGGTCGGCAGGGTGCACCCCGGAAACTGTGGATGCGGCCGTCCCGGGGCCCCTGCGGCATGTGCGGAACAGTTGAGGGACCGTCCGTTGGCGCCGGTGGGACCGCGGGGAGGTGCTACCGGTTCCCGGGGGTGTTGTCCTGGCGCCGTTGGCTGCGCGGGGTGTACTCGCCGCGCAGGGCCATGGCCCGGCGGGCTTTGTTGCGGGTGACCACCATGCCGATGATGCCGCCAAGCATCATCACGAACTGGAAGGACAGGGCCCACCTGAAGGCGTCGAGGCTGTAGAGCTCGGCACCGGCACCGGCGGCCCGCTGCTGGATGTCCAGCAGCCAGCCCACCACGTAGACGGTGACAAGTGCCGCCAGGAACCCGCCGACGTTCACGATCCCGGTTGCCGTGCCAATGACGTGGGCCGGGTTGAAGGTGCGCACGAAGTCGAAGCCGATCATCGATGCCGGCCCGCCCGAGGCGACGCAGATGATCAGGATGACCAGCATCCAGATGGGGGCCCGGCCGGGCCAGAGGATCACCGCGAGCCAGGTCAGTGCGATCATCCCGATGATGTTGAACGCGATCGCCGAGCGGCGGTGGGGATATCGGGCCACTGCAGCACCGAGCAGCGGGCCGGCCACCATCGCCACAACCACGAAGATCGACAGCAGCCCGGAGGCGACCGCGGGGCTGATTCCCTGGCCCGAGACCAGGAAGGGGTATCCCCATGTCAGCAGGAAGACGTTGGTGGTGAACTGGGTGGTGAAGTGCGTCCAGAACCCCAGCCGGGTCCCCGGTTCCCGCCAGGCGTCGGCCAGAAGCGTCCGGGCCTTGACCTGTGCCGGCGGTGCCTCGTCGGTGCGCGGGCCGTTGCTGACCAGCACCAGCGCCAGGGCAAAGCCCACCATGGACAGGGCTGCAAGGGAGAGGAACGCCGGGGTCCAGCTCCACAGGTGAAGCAGGGCCACGAACGGGATCAGCGAGAGCAACTGGCCCAGCTGGCCGATCATGCCCGTCACCTGGGTGAGCATGGGGATCCGGTAGCCGGAGAACCAGATCGGCAGCAGCCGGATCACCGAGACGAACGTCATCGCGTCCCCGGCTCCGACGAAGAACCTTCCCACCAGGCCGGAGGCGACCGAATCGGCCATGGCCAGCAGGAATTGGCCGACCATCATCAATGCCGCTCCCCCGGTGATCATGGCCCGCGGGCCCCACCGGTCCACCAGGATGCCCACGGGGATCTGCAGCCCGGCGTAGACCACCAGTTGCACCACTGAGAAGGTGGCCAGGATCGAGGCCGTGGCATCAAAGCGGTCTGTGGCCTCCAGCCCGGCCACGCCAAAGCTGGTGCGCTGAGTGACGGCAATGAGGTAGGCGCCGAGGCTGGCTGCCCACACCACCCATGATCGGGCGGAGTCGAGGTGTTCGGCCTTGGTCACTAGGATTCCTTGGCAGCCGTGCCACCTTGTTCGGGGAAGCCGGAGAGGAATGCCTCCGCGGCCAGGGCGAGTTCGTCGCCGTCGGGGACCTCGGCGTCGGCGGTCACCAGCAGCGAACGCCGCTCGATCTCCGGGATGTGCTGGTCAAAGCGTGTTTCGAAGTTCTCCACCATCCGAGCCACTTCCGGGGTCGCGGCAACCTGCTCGGCGATCTGTGGTTCGAGGTTGCGGCCGGCCTCGCGCAGGCGGTCCGTGGGCAGGCCAAGTTCCATGGCCGCGCCCACGTACTCCAGGATGCCGACGGCGACCTGCGGGTATTCGGCTTCGGAGAGGTAGTGCGGAACGTGGATGGAATACCCCACCGCGTCGCGCCCCGCCTCGATCAGCCTGACCTCGATGAGGGCGGCCAGGCTCGCCGGCAGCTCAGCGGTGGGGGTCCAGGTGGAGATCCCCTCGATCAGGTCCTTGCGGTTGCCGTGGGCCGTGACGCCCAACGGGCGGGTGTGCGGAACCGGCATCGGCACCGCATCGAAGGAAACGGCCAATTGCACGTTGAAGGCCTTGACCAGGGCGACGACGGCGGCGGTGACCCGTTCCCAGGCCAGGTCCGGTTCGGGCCCGGTCAGGAAGAGGAAGTCCCGGTCCAGCCCGTCGGTCAGCCGATACAGCTCCAGGCGCGGTGGCTGGTAGGCGGCAAAGTGGTCGCCAAGGAAGGAAATCTGGGGGCGTCGTTCGCGGTAGTTGATCAGCTGGTCGATGTCGAAGGAGGCGATCAGCCGCGGCTCAAGCGAGTCCAGCAGTTCGGTGCGGACCTGGGACAGCGCGTGTCCGGCGTCCGCGTGGCCGCGAAGGCCAATGAGCAGGTCAAGGCCCTGAAGCTCGAGTGCATCCAGATCGTGGTCTTCGAACCTGATCAGGGATTGGGGGTCAAGCATTGCCGCTGCTCCTTTCAGGTTGCGTCATGGGTTACGCCGGCCGCACCGCCGCCCGAACGCCAAGGCCTTCGGGCGGCCCCGGACTTCCTTGCTGCAGCGACCGAATCGGTGCGGCGCAAACTCCAGGAATGCCGTGGGTTGGTGCGGGGCCGGGTGAACCCAAAGATGATTCGTTCGGTTGCCTACTGAAGTGGTCAACCGCTTCGGAAGCCGTTTTCTTCCCGTGGCCCGACTCCGATTCTAGGCCGGTTGCCCCGCCGATGCGCTGTGGGCTCGGTCTCAGCGATACGATCGATAAAGGCCAATCGGCGTTTGCGTCCCGGGAACCCCGGGAACACGCGGCCGTTTCGGCTCCTTCGATGCATGGGCATTCGACGTGCATGTACACATCCAACGAACAGGAATCGTTTCGTGATCAACTCCATGGATCTCAAGCTGACCGCTGTCTCCACCGACATCAAGCGCATCAGTGCCGGCGCACTGGTTCTTGGTGTCGCCAAGGGCACCGACGGTCCGGTTCTGGTGGCCTCGCCCTTCAGCGCCAAGGTCACCGAATCCCTCCAGGGTTCCCTGGCCGCCCTGAACATCACCGGTGCCGCCGATGAACTGGTCCGCCTGCCCGCCACCGCAGAGACCAAGGCCGAGACCCTGGCGTTCGCCGGCCTGGGTACCTTCGAGGAATCCACGCTGACCGAGGAAGCCTTGCGCCGGGCCGCCGGTTCCGCCACGCGCCAGCTCGCCGGCGTGCCCACCGTGCTCTTCGCCCTGCCGGCGGCCACCGTGGGACAGGCCGCGGCCGTTGCCGAGGGCGTAGCCCTGGGCGCCTACCAGTTCAACAACCACCGTTCCACCCCGGCCAAGAAGCTGCCGCTGGGCGAGGCCGTCATCGCCACCGCAGCCTCCGCGGACAAGGATCTGCCGGCCGCGCTGAAGCGTGCCGCGATCCTGGGCCGCACCGTGCGCGCCACCCGCGATCTGGTCAACACCGCACCGAACGTGCTCTTCCCGGAGTCCTTCGCCCAGGCGGTCAAGGACAACGCCAAGGGCCTGCCGCTGAAGGTCACCGTGCTCGATGACAAGAAGCTCGAAAAGGACGGCTACGGCGGCCTGATCGGCGTGGGCGGCGGTTCGGAGCGTGGACCGCGCCTGGTCAAGATCGAGTACTCCCCCGCCAAGGCCACCAAGCACCTGGCCCTGGTCGGCAAGGGCATCACCTTCGACACCGGCGGCATCTCCATCAAGCCTGCCGCCGGCATGCACCTGATGAAGAACGACATGGCCGGCGCCGCGACCATCAACCAGGCCATCGTTGCGATTGCCGAGCTGGGCCTGCCGATCAAGGTCACCGCATGGCTCTGCATGGCCGAGAACATGCCCGGCGGAGCCTCGACCCGTCCGGGCGATGTGATCACCATGTTTGGCGGCAAGACCGTCGAGGTGCTCAACACCGACGCCGAGGGCCGCCTGGTCATGGCCGACGGCCTGGTGGCAGCGAGCAACGAGAAGCCCGATGCGATCATCGACGTCGCCACGCTGACCGGCGCGCAGGTCGTGGCCCTGGGCCACCGCACCACCGGTGTCATGGGCGACGACACGTTGCGCGATGCGGTGGTCGCCGCCGCGGACCGGGCCGGCGAAACCGCCTGGGCCATGCCGATGCCCGAGGAACTGCGCCCGAGCATCGACTCGCAGGTTGCCGACCTGGCCAACATCGGCGAGCGGATGGGCGGGATGATGACCGCCGCGGTGTTCCTCAACGAGTTCGTCGGCGAGGTCGACGGCGTGAAGATCCCGTGGGCCCACCTGGACATCGCCGGCCCGGCCTTCAACGAGCAGGCAGCCTACGGATACACCCACAAGAACGCCACCGGATCCTCGGTGCGCACCCTGGTTACCCTCGCCGAGGAAATGGCCGCAGGAAAGTAGTCCCACCTGCCCCCCATGGACGAGGCGTGCACAATGCCGGGGTTTTTCCGGGACTTTTCCGTTTCTCCCCGGCGTTGTGTAACCCGTCACAGTTGACGGCAATGTGCATCACGGCAGGTGGCTCTGTCGGTTTCATGGGGCTAAGGTAACTCTGATAGATCACTTGCATTACAGTTTCTCCGCGCCCGCAACACGGGCGCGTGGAATCACCCCAACACACCATGGCCGACCACCACGTTGGCCACAACTCTTAACGAGGGAGCGTTCACGTGGCCGAATCGGCAGCAGCGCAAGAATTCGACATCCTCATTCTCGGCGGCGGTTCCGCCGGCTACTCGGCAGCATTGCGCGCCGTCCAGCTGGGTTTCACCGTCGGCTTGATTGAGAAGGCCAAGCTTGGTGGCACCTGCCTGCACTGGGGTTGCATCCCCACCAAGGCGTACCTGCACTCGGCCGAACTGGCCGAGAATGCCCGCGAAGGTGCCAAGTACGGCATCAACACCACCCTTGAGTCGATTGACCTCGGCGCCGTGCGCAGCTACAAGGACAATATTGTCGCCGGCAAGTACAAGGGCCTGACCGGCCTGCTGAAGATGAAGAAGGTCACCGTTATCGAAGGTAACGGCCGCCTGGTCTCCCAGGACACCATCGACGTTGACGGTGTCGCCTACAAGGGCAAGAACATCATCCTCGCCACCGGCTCCGAGTCCAAGACCTTTGGCCTGGAAATCGGCGGACGCATCCTCACCAGCACCGAGGCGCTGAACATGGACACCCTTCCGAAGAGCGCCATCGTGCTCGGCGGCGGCGTCATCGGCGTCGAGTTCGCTTCCGTGTGGAAGTCCTTCGGCGTCGAGGTGACCATCGTTGAGGGCCTGCCCTCCCTGGTTCCGAACGAGGATCCCTCGATCATCAAGAACCTGGAGCGTGCCTTCAAGAAGCGCGGCATCAAGTTCAACACCGGCGTCTTCTTCGAAAAGGTCGAGCAGGACGCCAACGGCGTCAAGGTCTCCCTGGCCGACGGCAAGGTCCTCGAGGCCGAGATCGTGCTGGTTGCAGTTGGCCGTGGCCCGGTCACCGCGAACCTGGGCTACGAAGAGCAGGGCATCCCGATGGACCGCGGCTTCGTGCTCGCCAACGAGCGCTGCCACACCGGCGTGGGCAACATCTACGCCATCGGCGACATCGTCCCGGGCGTCCAGCTTGCGCACCGCGGCTACCAGCACGGCATCTTCGTCGCAGAGGAAATCGGCGGCCTGAACCCGGTGGTCGTCGAGGACATCAACATCCCGAAGGTCACCTTCTGCGAACCGGAGATCGCTTCGGTTGGCTACTCCGAGCCGGCGGCCAAGGCCAAGTTCGGTGACGACCAGATCGAGGTCACCGAGTACAACCTTGCCGGCAACGGCAAGTCCTCCATCCTGGGCACCAGCGGCCTGATCAAGATGGTTCGCGTCAAGAACGGCCCGATCGTGGGCGTTCACGGCATCGGTGGCCGCATCGGCGAACAGATCGGCGAGGCACAGCTGATCGTGAACTGGGAAGCCTACCCGGAGGATGTGGCACAGCTCATCCACGCACACCCGACGCAGAACGAATCGCTTGGCGAGGCCGCAATGGCCCTGGCCGGCAAGCCGTTGCACGGTTAGTCACAAACGCTTAACCGGGCACGCGCGCCACGAGGTGCGCGTGCCCGGTGCACTAAGCTCGGAGGCACTGACCTCCAACGGGATGTGCGGGAAACCGCGGATCTCTCGCACACAAATTTTTTTAGTTTTAGGAGAACGGGAACAAGATGTCTGAAACCGTGAACTTGCCCGCTTTGGGTGAAAGCGTCACCGAAGGCACCGTTACGCGCTGGCTCAAGCAGGTCGGCGACCGCGTCGAGGTCGACGAGCCGTTGCTGGAGGTTTCGACCGACAAGGTTGACACCGAAATCCCTTCGCCGGTAGCCGGCGTCATCGAGGAAATCCTCGTCGCCGAAGACGAGACCGCCGAAGTTGGAGCCGCACTGGTTCGCATTGGCGATGGCTCGGGTTCGGCCGCTGCCGCCCCGGCCGCAGAGGCACCCGCGGCGGTCGAGGCCCCGGCCGCCGCACCGGCCCCGGTTGCAGAAGCAGCTCCGGCAGCCGCTCCGGCAGCTCCGGCCGCCGCTGCGGCACCTGCATCCGGCACCGAGATCACCCTCCCGGCACTGGGCGAATCCGTGACCGAAGGCACCGTCACCCGCTGGCTCAAGGCCGTGGGCGAAGAAGTTGCCGTTGACGAGCCGCTGCTCGAGGTTTCCACGGACAAGGTCGACACCGAGGTTCCGTCCCCGGTCGCCGGCGTCCTGCTGGAAATCCGCGTTCCGGAAGACGAGACCGCCGAGGTCGGCGCCGTCCTGGCCGTCATCGGTTCCGCAGGCGCAGCTGCCCCGGCAGCACCCGCCGCTCCGGCCGCCACTCCGGCACCTGCCGCGGCCCCGGCCCCGGTGGCTGCCCCGGCTCCCGTTGCCGCACCTGCCCCGGTCGCGGCTCCGGCCACACCGACTGCCCCAGTGGCAGCCGCAGCACCTGCAGCTGGCAACGACGGCTACGTCACCCCGCTGGTTCGCCGTCTGGCCAACCAGAACAAGGTCGACCTGTCCACCGTGACCGGAACCGGCGTTGGCGGTCGTATCCGCAAGCAGGACGTCATCGATGCCGCAGCCGCGACAAAGACCGCCCCTGCTGCAGCTTCGGCCCCCGCAGCCGCACCTGCAGCAAAGGCCGCAGCCCCGGTTGCTGCCTCCTCGCTGCGCGGCACCGTGGAGAAGGCTCCGCGCATCCGCCAGGTCATCGCCCGCCGCATGCGCGAGTCGCTGGAAACCTCCACCCAGCTGACCCAGGTGCACGAGGTCGACATGACGCGCATCGCCAAGCTGCGCAATGCCGCCAAGAACGACTTCGCTGCCGTCAACGGCTCCAAGCTCACCTTCCTGCCGTTCATCCTCAAGGCCGTGGCCGAGGCGCTGAAGCAGCACCCGAAGCTGAACGCCGAGTACGACGAGTCCAAGCAGGAGATCACCTACCACAACGCCGAGCACCTGGCGATTGCGGTGGACACCGACAAGGGCTTGCTGGTTCCTGTCATCTCCAACGCCGGAGACCTGAACCTTGCCGGCTTGGCCGCCAAGATCACCGACGTGGCCTCGCGCACGCGCAACAACAAGATCGGCCCGGACGAGCTGTCCGGCGGAACGTTCTCGATCACGAACATCGGTTCGGTCGGCGCGCTCTTTGACACCCCGATCATCAACCAGCCGCAGGTTGCCATCCTGGGCACCGGCGCCATCGTGAAGCGTGCGGTCGTAGTGACCGGCGCCGACGGGGACGACACCATCGCCATCCGCCACATGATGTACCTGTCGCTGACCTATGACCACCGTCTGGTCGACGGCGCCGATGCAGGTCGCTTCCTGCAGACGCTGAAGGCGCGCCTTGAAGAAGGTGCCTTCCAGGCAGACCTGGGTCTCTAGGACTTGGTTGGAGGGGGCGCTCACCGCTTTTGGCGGTGGGCGCCCCCTTTGCTATGTCCTGTAACACCTTTGCCCGGGCAAATTCTTGATGGTGTGCAGTTTCCACTAGGCTTGCGGCATGACCTATTTGACTGCATTCCTGGTATTCCTGCACGTTTTAGGTGCAGCAGCGATCTTTGGCGGCTGGCTCGCCAACTTCAAGACCCCGACAATCAACATCTGGCAGTGGTATGGCGCCATCGCCCAGCTGGTGACCGGGCTGCTTCTCGTCGGCATGCTCGAGATGCGTGATCTTGATGTGAACAACTTCAAGATCGGCGTCAAGCTCCTGCTGGCCATCGGTGTCTTCGTCGCAGCCCTGCTGGGCCGCAAGAAGATCAAGAACGGACTTGTGGTTCCCACCGGGCTGGCCCACGGAACCGGCGGCACCGCCCTGATCGCCATCGCCGTGGCAACCCTCTGGGTCTAGTCCCCCCAGCAGGCGCCCGCCGGTTTCTTGCCGGTGCGCAGGCGGCCTGTCACCAGGATTCCTGGTGGCAGGCCGCTTCGTCGTTAAACGGGTCCCTTTGGTTCGCCACCCGGTGCCCCTAGGATGGGCCTAGAAGGCGCTCGCCTTCGTCTCGTTGCAGATTCAAGGAGTCATCACCATGGCATTCACAAGAAGCGCAAGCACCGTTTGGAGCGGCGACCTGGCCTCCGGCACCGGGGAAACCACCTTCGAGACCTCTGGCATCGGCACGTTCCCGGTTACCTGGCGTGCCCGCACCGAGGCAGCCGAGGGCAAGACCAGCCCGGAGGAATTGATTGCCGCGGCCCATGCCTCGTGCTTCTCGATGGCGCTGAGCAACATCTTGAAGGGTGCCGGCCACGTTGCCCAGAAGCTGGAAACCACCGCGGAGGTGGACTTCGACACCAGCGACGGCGCCAAGATCAGCGAAATCCGGCTGACACTCAAGGCCACCATTCCGGGCCTGACCGATGAAGAATTCCAAACCCACGCGCAAGCAGCCAAGGTGGGTTGTCCGGTGTCCGCCGCCCTGGCAGCCGTTCCATCCATCACCCTTGATGCCAGCCTGACCCAGTAGCCGCCTTGCCGGTGTGCCGTGCAGAAAGGCACACCGGCACGCTGTGGGATCAGCCCGCGGCGGTCACCTGCCAGATCCGCCATGATCCCTCGGCGAACCGCAAGACCATGCGCACCCGTTGACTGTCGGCCTTCTTGGCGTCCACCACCGTCTTGCCCTTGGCATCGACGTAGCGGTAGCCGCTTTGCACGCTGAGGGCTTCGAGAACCGTTTCTCCCGGCTCGTTTCCCGACAGCACCTCGACGTCGCTCAGCCGCGTTTCCAAGGCCTCCAGGTGCAGACCGAGCCCATGCATCCGGGCCACGACTTTTCCGTCCACCTCCAGCGCAGGCGAGCCGGCAGCGTGGACGTCCCTGAGCTGCTCCATTTTCCCGCTCATCAATCCCTTGTCACGGCGCTCAGCCAGGTCGGCCACCACCAGCATGAGTTCCCGGGACGATTCGGCCATCCCCCGCGGGGCGGGATCGACTGCGGGGGAGGATGTCGTGGCGGGCGCCGAACCTTGCGGCGGCTCTGCGGCCGCAAGGTCGCCACTTGCCTTGAGCAGGCCCGCTCCCCCGGCCGCCACGGCCACCAACAGCGCCCCGATGGCCACGGCCGCCGCGATCCGGCGATTCCCGCGCTTCAAGCCGTGGATCCGGTGATCCTGGGCCCATTGCCGTTCCCCGTCGCCGATTGCCGCATCGGCCGCCGCAGCCCCAGCGAGGCCGAGCGTGGCCCGAAGCCGGCGCGGGACAGGCTTTTGCTGCGCCTTGATCTGCGCCTTGCGTTCCCTCAACAGTTCCCTGTCTGCGGCCGTCGGATTCCCCCTGTTCCGGCGCCCGCCCAGGATCCCGCCGGACACCGGTCCTTGCCGGGTGGTGAGCATGTGTTTGAGGGCCTCCGGCTCGATCGCCTCGCTCAACTCCACGGGAAGCGGTTCACCGGCGACGAAGATCCGTTGCCCGAACTGGTCGGCACTGGGTCGCTTCGCCGGGTCCTGGTCAAGGCACAGCTCCAGCAACTTCGCGAACTCGTCGTTGACTTCCGGAACCATGGACCCCAACGGGACCCTGTTGGCGGTCGCGTTGGGTGGCCGCCCGGTGAGCAGGTACCAGGTGCACGCGGCCAGGGCGTAGACGTCGCGCGCAGGTTCGAGCTGCCCGGATTCGGGATCCCTGGAAGTTTCCGGGGCACAGAAGCCCTTGGTGCCAAGGTCTCCCGGTGACTGGCCCACCACGCGGTGTGTCCCGAAGTCGCCCAGCTTTGGCTTGCCCTCGGCCGTGAACAGGATGTTGCGTGGAGACAGGTCCCCGTGGGTCAGTCCGTGCGCATGCAGATACGCCAGTGCCGCGGCGATGGGAGCGACCACGGTGATGCTCTCCCCCACGCTCAGCGGGCCGCGCACCGCCACGACCTGTGCAGCGGAACCTGCGGGGCAGTACTCCATCAGGATCCCGGGGCCCAGGGAGGTCTGGAGGATCCCGAGCGCTTCGACGAGAAACTCGTGGCACAGGTCCAGGGCTTCCGTGGCGACGGCATTCCCGGGAGCATCCTTGCCGAGGATCTTCACGGCCAGTTCGACATGTGTCGCGTCGTCCTCAACGACCCAGACGCTGCTGCCCGAGCCCTCATCCAGATGGCGGAGCGTGCGGTATCCCGCGATCCGCGGGAACGCCAACGGCTCTTCATTGAATTCCATGATTCATTTCTACGCCGGAGAGAAAATCCACGCTTGAGTTATCCACAAGAAACAAACGGCTAGACGATTCGGGGGCCTCGCGGTGGACGGCGTACTGTTGTCGCCATGACCATCAAATTCGAGCGAATTGGCCATGCCCCGGAGCTGGTCGATTACCGCATCGCGTGGGATATGCAGCGCCGCGTTCACCATGACGTGACCGAAGGTGTGGCAGGCCCCGTTGTATTTCTCCTGGAACATGCGGCCGTTTACACGGCCGGACGCCGTACCGAACCGGAAGACCTGCCGGTCGACGGTACCCCCGTGATCGATGTCGATCGCGGCGGCAAGCTCACCTGGCATGGCCCGGGGCAGCTGGTCGGCTACCCGATCGTGCGGTTGCTGGACATGAAGGGCATCCGCGAATACGTCACGACCCTCGAAGAAGCCCTGATCAATGTTGCGTTGGATTACGGCATCGACGCCGTCCGCATCAAGGGGCGCAGCGGCGTCTGGGTTGCCGGAACCAACGGCGGGCAGGACCGCAAGCTCGCCGCGATCGGCATCCGCGTCGACCACGGCGTGACCATGCATGGCTTCGCACTGAACTGCTCCAACGACCTTGCACCCTATTCACAAATCATCCCCTGTGGAATCACCGACGCCGGTGTCACAAGCATCAGCGAAGAAACTGGAACCACCGTCACTCCAGCCGATGTCCTCGACCGGATCGAGCAGGAACTAGAAGCCCTGCTCAGCCCGATTGTGTCGTTGACGGCTACCACCCCCGAAGGAGTCCGATCATGAGTGCCGCCCCCGAAGGTCGCCGCCTGCTGCGCATTGAGCAGCGAAACTCAGCCACGCCAGTGGAGCGCAAGCCCGAGTGGATCAAGGCAAAGATCAACATCGGCCCCGAGTACGTGGAGCTGAAGAAGCTGGTCAAGTCCGAGGGCCTGAACACCGTCTGCGAAGAAGCAGGCTGCCCGAACATCTTTGAATGCTGGGAAGACAAGGAGGCAACCTTCCTCATCGGCGGCTCCGAATGCACGCGCCGTTGCGACTTCTGCCAGATCGACACCGGCAAGCCCCAGGCCGTCGACCGCGCCGAACCCTTCAAGGTCGCCATGAGCGTGAAGAAGATGGGCCTGCGCTACGCCACCGTGACCGGCGTTGCCCGCGACGACCTCGAGGACGAGGGAACCTGGCTCTACGCCGAAACGGTTCGGCGGATCCACCAGCTGAACCCGGGCACCGGCGTCGAGCTGCTGATCCCGGACTTCTCCGGCAAGCCCGAGTACCTGGACGAGATTTGCGCCTCCGCCCCGGAGGTCTACGCGCACAACCTCGAGACGGTGCCCCGCCTGTTCAAGTCAATCCGCCCGGCGTTCCGCTACGACCGCTCCCTGGATGTCATTACGCAGGGCCGCGCCAACGGCATGATCACCAAGTCGAACCTGATCCTGGGCATGGGCGAGACCCGCGAGGAGATCTCCGAGGCCATCAAGGACCTTGTCTCGGCGGGCTGCGACCTGCTGACCATCACCCAGTACCTGCGCCCCACCGAGCGCCACCACCCGGTCGAGCGCTGGGTCAAGCCGCAGGAATTCGTGGAGCTGCAGCAGGAAGCCGAAGAGCTGGGCATCATCGGCGTCATGAGCGGTCCGCTGGTGCGCTCCTCGTACCGTGCGGGCCGGTTGTGGGCCGGGGCCATGCGCAAGAAGGGCCTGCCGATCCCGGAGGCGCTGGAACACATCGCCAGCTCCGGCGACACCCGCCAGGAGGCTTCCTCGCTGGTCGGCTCCTAGCCCGTGCCCGATCGCGTAGAATTGAATCACTATGGCCAAAAACACCGATAACGCCTCGTCCGAGGCTGCAAGTCCTAAGCGCGGACTGTTCTCGCGCAAGCCGAAGGCCGAAAAGGCCAACAAGGAACCGGGCCGGCTGAAACAGCTGGGCCAGGTCTTCCAGATGACCCGCAAGAACGACCCGATGGTCGTCTGGCTGATGCTTCTGGCTGCCCTGGGCATCCTTGTTGTGGGCCTGATTGTTGGCCTGCTGATCAACAACTGGATCACGGCGGTGCTGATCGCGCTTCCGCTGGCCCTGTTGGCGGCGACCATGATCCTTTCGCGTCGAGCAGAGAAGGCCGCTTTCAAGCAGCTTGAGGGCCGCCCCGGCGCTGCCGGCGCCGCCATGAGCGTGTTGCGCCGTGGCTGGATCTTGAAGGACGAGCCGGTGGCGGTGAACCCGCGCACCAAGGACCTGGTGTTCCTGGGCATTGGCCGCGCAGGCGTCGTGCTGGTCACCGAGGGCCCCAACGCCCGCGTTCGCACGCTGGTTGACGCCGAGCGCAAGCGCATGGGCCGCGTGCTTCCGAACGTCCCGATCCATGTGATCAACGCCGGAAACGACGAGGGCCAGACCCCGCTTGCCGAGGTCGGCAAGAAGATGAGGAAGCTTCCGAAGTCGATCACCAAGCTGGAGATCGGCGCGGTCGACAAGCGCCTGAGCACCCTGGGCAGCGCCAAGCTGCCGATCCCGAAGGGCATCGACCCGAACCGGGCACGACCCAACCGCAAGCAGATGCGCTAACGCCAAAGCACTCCTTAACAAGCAAGGTGGGTGTTGGAACCATATGGTTCCAACACCCACCTTGCTTGCTTAATGCGGTAGATGCGGCGCGTTGCACCGGGCCTTCGGCCTGCCGCCCATGCGCAATGTCCGGAGGAAGGGCTAGATGCGCACCAGGATCGTCTTGCCGAAGCGGTCGTGGTAGCCGCGCTGGTCGGAGTCGCTGAACAGGACCGGGACCACCAGGCAGATCAGCAACGTCCGGACGATGCCGGTCAGCGGCTTCACCGCACTGCCATCCAGCCCCTGGACCTGCATGCCAAAGACGCGGTGTCCGATGGAGTGCCCGGTGACGCCGACAAACAGCATCTGGGTGGCCGCGAAGATGATCAAGTTGGCGGTGGGGTCGGACTTGAAGAAGAACATCGAGATCAGCATCGCGATCCCCCAGTCCAACAACAACGCCGCGACACGCCGGCCAATGCGCGCGACCGATCCGGGTCCCTTTTCGGGACGCCCCAACCGCTTGCCGGGCCATTCCTGGTTGCTTAGCTGCGGCGGGCCCTCGAGCCACGAGCCAAAATCTTTTCTTTCCACACCCCCAGCCTACCGGGGCAATCGCCGGGCGTCCGCGCCCAAGGTCCCCCTTTCGCACCGGGCGAAGCACCCTCCGACATACTTGGGGACAACGGTGTGATTTAGCTAACGCACCATTGGCCGAATTCCGCGTCCGTGTAACGTAACCGAAACAATCGAGACACAGGAGAGTAATCGCCGGGGGCTAGTGTTGATAACACAGGAAGAAAACGTTGGTAAACGTTTCACGGCACGGCACGCTAGTCGTCACAGCAGAAACCCCACACAGGAGTCCCTGACCATGTTCAAGAGTCCCGAAGAAGTCATCGCATACATTGCCGAAGAAGACGTCAAATTCGTTGACATCCGCTTCACCGACCTTCCCGGCATCCAGCAGCACTTCAACGTTCCGGCACGCACCGTCGACGCGGATTTCTTCATCAACGGACAGCTGTTCGATGCGTCCTCGATCCGCGGTTTCGCCGGTATCTCCGACTCCGACATGCAGCTGATCCCCGATGTCACGTCCGGCTACATCGATCCGTTCCGCCTCGAGAAGACTCTCGCGTTCAACTTCTCCATCGTGAACCCGCGCACCGGAGAGCCGTACCACCGCGATCCGCGCGGCGTGGCCGAGCGCGCCGAGTCCTACCTCTCCTCGACCGGCATCGCCGACACCGCTTTCTTTGCCCCCGAGGCAGAGTTCTTCATCTTCGACAACGTGCAGTACGAGTCCAAGCCGCAGGGCTCCTTCTACAAGGTCGACTCGATCGAGGCCCCGTGGAACACCGGCAAGAAGGAAGAGGGCGGCAACCAGGGTTACAAGACCCCCTTCAAGGGCGGTTACTTCCCGGTTTCCCCGACCGACAAGCAGGCCGACCTGCGCGACGCCATCTGCCTGGAACTCGAAGCTGCCGGCCTTGAGGTCGAGCGCTCCCACCACGAGGTCGGCGCAGCCGGCCAGGCGGAGATCAACTACAAGTTCAACACGCTGACCCACTCGGCCGATGACATCCTGAAGTTCAAGTACATCGTCAAGAACGTTGCCGATGCCTGGGGCAAGTCCGCAACCTTCATGCCCAAGCCGATCTTCGGTGACAACGGCTCGGGCATGCACTGCCACCAGTCGCTGTGGGCCAACGGCATCCCGCTGTTCTACGACGAGAAGGGCTACGCCGGCCTGTCCGACACCGCCCGCTGGTACATCGGCGGCCTGCTGAAGCACGCCTCCGCCGTACTCGCCTTCACCAACCCGACCGTGAACTCCTACCGCCGCCTGGTCAAGGGCTACGAGGCCCCGGTCAACATGGTCTACTCGCAGGGCAACCGCTCCGCAGGCATCCGCATCCCGGTTACCGGCTCGAACCCGAAGGCCAAGCGCATCGAGTTCCGCGCACCGGATGCTGCGTGCAACCCGTACCTGGCCTTCGCCGCACAGCTGATGGCCGGCCTTGACGGCATCAAGAACCGCATCGAGCCCGCGGACCCGATCGACAAGGACCTCTACGAGCTGCCCGCCGAGGAAGCCAAGGACATCCAGAAGGCCCCGGCTTCGCTGGACGAGGCACTCGAGGCCCTGGAGAACGACTTCGACTTCCTGCTCGAGGGTGACGTGTTCACCGAGGACCTGATCCGCACCTGGATCGATTACAAGCGCGAATACGAAATCAAGCCGCTGGCCCTGCGCCCGAACCCTTACGAGTTCGAGCTGTACTACGGCTGCTAGGTAGGGTGCCGGGACTCCTCGGCACCGACTAAAAAGTCCGCGTGGACGCCGTTGCTTCAGAGTGAAGCTCCGGCCCCGCGCGGACTTTTCTGCTTTCTGCGATGGGTAAGGAATCGGCTAGGACTTCTTCCCGTAACGCTGGTGCACGGCCTGGCGGCTCACGCCCAATACAAGCGCGATGGCCTCCCAGGAGAAGCCCTCGGCACGCGCGCGGCGCACCAGCACGGATTCCTGGCGCCTGGCGTCCCGTTGAAGGTCGGCCACCGCGCGCAAGGCGTCAATCGTTCCGTCCTCGCCCTGCTCAAGCCTTGTCTTGGTCATCGAACACCTGCCTTCCAACGTCAACCTATCTTGACACTTTCGGCTCGTCAAGGTTTATTGATACAGGACTTGGGCAAGCGACGGTCCGAGGTCAGCCCGCCAACGAGGTGAGCAGGAAGGCACAGTCCTCGTTGGCCACGACGTTGTGCACGGCATCGGGCAGCACGAACAGGCCCCCGTGCTCGATCGTCTTGGACTCGCCTTCCCAGTTGACCACGATGGACCCGCGCAACACCTGCAGGGTCGCGGACTCGGGCTTTTCATGGTCGTTCAACGTGGACCCGGCCAGCAGCGTGACCAGGGTGTGGCGCAGGCGCCCGTCCTTGAGCACCGCGATGGCGCTGCGGCCATTGTTCGAAGCCGCGGCCTTCTCCCATTCCTTCGTGACAATTTGATCAAGTTCAGCGCTGGTGACGTGCATGGTTCTTTCCCTGCCCTTTCAAAGACAACAACAAACTGGCCCGACCCACCTTACTTTCGCATCAGGCGTTTCAGTCCTCGAAGCCATAGAAGTAGCGCTCGAAGACCTGCCGAGCCCGCCGGGTGGCCTTGAGGTAATCATCCTCCATCACCGAGGCCTCCCCCGGTGCGTAGCCGCACCAGCGGGCCACCGCTTCCATGTCACGCCAGGAATTGGGCAGGACATCGCTGACCCGCCCGGTGCAAATCAACCCGGCGCTCCTGATCCTGGTCGCCAGGGACCATGCATGGTCCAGCAGCGCCACGTCCTCGGCCGGGATGATCCCCGCCTCGGCGATGGCCGCCAGTGCAGGGCGTGTGGAGGTGGTGCGCAGTGCCGGATGGTCCTTGGCGTGGCTCAGCTGCATCAGCTGCACCAGCCATTCGACGTCGCTGAGGGAGCCGCGGCCCAGCTTCAGGTGCCGCTCGGGCTCCGCGCCGCGGGGCAGGCGTTCGGCCTCAACGCGCGCCTTGATCCGGCGGATCTCGCGGATTTGTTCCTCGCCCATGACCTGTTCGTAGCGCAGCGGATCGATCATGGCCATGAAGTCGGCGGCCAATTCCTCGGACCCCGCCATGGGTGTGGCCCGCAGCAGCGCCTGCTGTTCCCAGATCTGGGACCAGCGCCGGTAGTACTCCTCATAAGAGGCCAGGGAGCGCACCAGCGGGCCGCTCTTGCCCTCCGGGCGCAGCGCCGCATCGATTTCCAGCCGGGGTTCGGCTTGGATGGCCGGCACCATGGGCCTGCCCAGCAACGAGCCGAGGGCCGTGGCGATGCGCATCGCCTGTTCCTGGGCGCCCTGCTGGTCGGCATCGTCGAAGGCGCGCTGCACAAACATCACATCGGCGTCAGAGCAGTAGCCGATCTCGTGCCCGCCTTGCCGGCCCATGGCGACCACCAGGAACTCGCCCAGCTGCGGGGTGGCGGAATATTCGGTGCGCTGGGCCACCTCCAGAGCCCCGCGCACGGCGGCCCTGTCGTTGTCCGCCAGGGCCCGTCCCACGGTGTCCTGGTCGATGACCGCGGCGCCGTCCGCCAGGGCGATGCGCAGGATCTCCCGGCGCCTGATGACCCGGATCAGCCGGATCGCCTGGTCGGGGCCGAGGTTCCGCTTGAGCTTCGAGGAGATCTCGCCCCATAGCGCCTCGTACCCCAGGGGCTGCAGCGACTTGCTGGACCCCAGCCACGCCGCCGATTCCGGGGAAACCTCCAGCAGGTCGGTGATGAAGCGGGAGTTCGACAGCATCTTGCACAACCGCTCGGCCGCCGCGTTGGAGTCCCGCAGCATGCCCAGGTACCAGTGCGATTCGCCCAGGGATTCGCTCAGCCGCCGGAACCCCAGCAGCCCGGCATCCGGGTCAACGCCCTCGGCGATCCATCCAAGCAGCACCGGCAGCAGCTGCCGTTGCAGCGCGGCGCGGCGCCGCACTCCCCCGGTGAGCGCCTCGATGTGGCGCATGGCGGCCTTCGGGTCCACGTAGCCCAGGGCCCGTAGGCGCGATTGCGCGGCCTCCGGCGAGAGCCGAACCTCGTCCGCGGAGAGGTTGGCGGCGTTGGACAGCAGCGGGCGGTAGAAGATCCGCTCGTGCAGAAGCCGCACCAGCTTCTTGGTCTCGCCCCAGCGCTCCAGCAGCGCCGCGGCGGTGGACAGCTCGACGCCCAGGGTGGAGCGCAGCGCCCGGGCCAGCACGCGCTGGCCCGACTCCTTGTGTGGCATCAGGTGGGTCCGGCGCAGGTTCACCAGCTGGATGCGGTGCTCGAGCACGCGCAGGAAGCGGTAGGAGCTGTCGAATTTCTTGGCGTCGTCGCGGCCGATGTACCCGGCCAGGGAAAGCGCGGCGATGGCCCCGGTGGTGGAGCGCACGCGCAACGTCTCGTCGACCCTGCCATGGACCAGTTGGAGCAGCTGGACGGTGAATTCGACATCGCGCAGCCCGCCGGGGCCCAGCTTGATCTGGTGCGCCAGCTCGGCCGGCTTGATGTTTGCGGTGACCCTCCGGCGCATCCGCTGCACGGACTCGACGAATCCGTCGCGTTCCGAGGCACCCCACACCAGCGGTGCGACCATGGCCTCGTAGGCCGCACCCAGCTCGGCGTCCCCGGCGATCGCCCGGGCCTTGAGCAGCGCCTGGAACTCCCAGGATGCTGCCCAGCGCCCGTAGTAGGCGGCATGGGATTCCAGGGTCCGGCTCAGGGCGCCGTCCTTGCCCTCCGGGCGCAGGTTGGCATCGACTTCCCAGAGTCCCGGTTCGGTTCCGGAGGCGTCAATGGCCCGGGAGATTCCGGAGGCCAGTTCCGTGGCCACGGTGTGGGCCAGGTCCTCGTCGAGGCGTTCGGACGAGTGGACGTAGATGACATCGACGTCCGAGACGTAGTTCAGTTCGTGGGCGCCGCACTTGCCCATGCCGATCACCGCCAGGCGCACGTCGGCGACGTCCTCGACGGAAAAGCGTGCGGCGGCCTCGGCCCTGCTGATGGCCAGGGCCCCTTCGAGGGCGGCGGCAGCAAGGTCGGCCAGTTCCCGGCCGACCTCCGGCATCGCCTCGAGCGCATCGGCGGCGCCCAGGTCCCGGTGGACCAGGGACAGCAGCGCCTTGCGGTAGGCCACGCGCAGCACCCGGTAGCCTTCTTCGCCCCACACCTCTGCCACCGGCGGGATCCCGGATGCCGGATCGGCGCCCACCGCGCGCAGCACCTGGGCACGCAGTTCCATCGCGTCGCGGCCCGCCATGTGTTCGGGGGCCGGTGCCCGGAAGACTTCCAGGCACCCGGGTTCGCGGATCATGAAGTTCGCCATCGCCCCGGAGGCGCCCAGCAGGCGCAGGAACCCCGGGGCGGTGCGCGGGTCGGCGACCAGTTCCAGCGCCGCGGGGGCATGCGGAACCAGACGGATCAGCGACAGCAGCGCCTGGTCCGGGTCGGCGGCGTGGGCCAGGTGCCGCACCAGCCGGGCGTGGTCGACGCCCGCCAGTTCCTTGTCGCCCAGGAAACGCTTGGCCCGCTCCAGGTCGTCGAACCCGGCGGAAATCAACTGCCGTGTGGAGATCTGCAAGAAATTCGCTCCCCTGTCGACCTAGAGGATCCCCAGGTAGCGGCGCAGCTCGAACGGGCTGACGTTCTGCCGGTAGGCCTCCCACTCGTCGCGCTTGTTGCGCAGGAACGAGGTGAAGACCTGTTCGCCCAGGATCTCGGCGACCAGCTCGGATTCCTCCATCGCGCGGATTGCGTCGTGCAGGGAGCCGGGCAGCGGGTCGTGCCCGGAGGCGCGCCGTTCGGCGCTGCTCAGGCCCCAGACGTCTTCCTCGGCCTGCGGCTCGAGCTCGTAGCCTTCCTGGATGCCCTTCAGCCCGGCACCCAGCAGGCAGGCGTAGGCCAGGTAGGGATTGGTGGCCGAGTCGATGCCGCGGTACTCCACGCGCGCGGACTGGCCTTTGCCGGGCTTGTACAGCGGCACGCGGACCAGGGCCGAGCGGTTGTTGTGTCCCCAGGACCTGTGGCTTGGGGCTTCCCCGCCGCCCCAGAGGCGCTTGTAGGAGTTCACGAACTGGTTGGTCACGGCCGTGAATTCAGGGGCGTGGTGCAGGATCCCGGCAATGAATTGGCGTGCCGTGTCCGAGAGTTGGAACTCGCGCCCGGCCTCGAAGAACGCATTGGTGTCGCCCTCGAACAGGGAGAAGTGGGTGTGCATGCCCGACCCCGGCTCGTCGGAGAAGGGCTTGGGCATGAACGTGGCGTAGATGCCCTGCTGGATCGCGACTTCCTTGATCACTGTGCGGAAGGTCATCACGTTGTCGGCGGTTTGCAGCGCATCGGCGTAGCGCAGGTCGATCTCGTTCTGCCCCGGGCCGTTCTCGTGGTGGCTGAACTCCACGGAGATTCCCACGGCCTCGAGCATCGTCACCGCGGTGCGGCGGAAGTCCTGGGCCACGCCTCCGGTGACGTGGTCGAAGTATCCGCCGCGGTCAACGGGAACCGGGTAGCCGTCGGGGCCCAGCTCGGAGGAGCGTAACAAATAGAATTCGATTTCCGGGTGGGTGTAGCAGGTGAAGCCCATCTCGGAGGCAACTGCCAGCTGGCGCTTGAGCACGTGGCGCGGGTCGGCGGCGGCCGGCAGCCCGTCGGGGGTCAGGATGTCACAGAACATCCGTGAGGTCGGTTCGACCTCGCCGCGCCACGGCAGGATCTGGAAGGTGGAGGGGTCCGGCTGCAGCAGCATGTCCGATTCGTAGATGCGCGACAATCCCTCGATGGAGGAGCCGTCGAATCCCAGGCCCTCCTCGAAGGCGCCCTCGACCTCGGCGGGGGCCAGTGCCACGGATTTCATGGAACCAACCACGTCCGTGAACCACAGGCGCACAAAACGCACGTCTCGTTCTTCAATGGTTCTAAGGACGAATTCCTGCTGGCGATCCACGGCGGGTTCCTTCCACAAGGGGTTCTTTGGCGGCGGTTCCCGCCCCCACTGACTCACTTTATACGTTTTTGGGTTCATGACACGGAACGACCGCTTCACCTGGATGTGCATTAGTCTCTTGCCCATGAGTGCTCATCCTTCCACACCAGCAAGTCCGGCCTCCCCAGGCACCGCATCCGCCGCGCGCATCCGGCTGCACCACCTGCAATCGGCCAAGGACCAGGGTGCGAAGTTCGCGATGCTGACCGCCTACGACACCATGATGGCGTCCATCTTCGATTCCGCCGGCATCGAGGTGCTGCTGGTGGGCGATTCGGCGGCAAACACCGTGATGGGATACTCCTCCACGCTGCCGATCACCCTTGATGACATGGTCGTCTTCGCAAAGTCGGTGGTTTCCGGGGCCAAGCGCGCACTGGTGGTGTGCGACCTTCCCTTCGGTTCCTACGAGGTGTCTCCCGAACAGGCCGTGGCCTCGGCGGTGAAGCTGATGAAGGAGGGCGGGGTGCAGGCGGTCAAGCTCGAGGGCGGGGCGTACTTTGTCCCGCATGTGCGGGCGCTGGTCGCCGCCGGTGTGCCGGTGATGGCGCACATCGGTTTCACCCCGCAGTCCGAACATGCCCTGGGTGGCTACCGGGTGCAGGGCCGCGGCGATGCGGCCGATGCGATGGTTGCCGATGCCCAGGCGCTGGAGGCCGCCGGTGCGTTTGCCGTGCTGATGGAAATGGTTCCCACCGAAACCGCAGCCCGGGTCGATGCGTCCCTGCACGTTCCCACCGTGGGAATCGGTGCCGGCGGCGCCCCGACCGGGCAGGTGCTGGTGTGGCAGGACATGCTCGGTCTCGGCGCGGGCAAGGGCGCCCGCTTCGTGAAGAAGTACGCGGACCTGCGCTCGGTGGTGGCTGGTGCCGCCGCGGCGTACCACGACGAGGTCCTTGGCGGCGTCTTCCCGGGCCCGGAACACGAGTTCGGACAGTAGCCGGCCCTCGCCCGCTCCCTTTCCTACTCTTCGTCTTCCTCGTCCGCCTCGTCCCACTGTTCGTTGCGCTCGCGCACCTTGCTCATGGCAAGTTCGGCCTCGGCCCGCGACTTGTAGGGGCCCAGGAGCTTTGACCAATCCGCCTGCGGACCGGACTCCACCTGGCCGGTGGTGATGTTGAACCAGAATTCGCCCTCGCCGGGCAATGCTCCACTCATCGGGACTGACCCACCTTTCGTTCCTGCACCGTGACTCGGTATCTCCCCACCCTACCGCCGGGAGGCCGCGGGATGCCTTGCGAAACGGGAATGCGCCGTGGCTTGGGGCCCCGTCACACCGCTAGAATGGAAACCATGCCTTTAGCTTCAACCGCGCCCATTGGTTCCCTGGTTCCAGGGACCCCCACTCCGCAACGAACCGTCCCCGCCTCGATCCCCCGCCCCGAGTATGTCGGGCGCCCCGCACCGCGCAAGTCCGATGCCCCGGAGGTCCGCTCCCCCGAGATCATCGCGAAGATGCGCGTGGCCTCCAGGATCGCGGCCCAGGCACTGGCCGAGGTCGGCCGGGCCATCGTCCCTGGTGTCACCACCGACGAGCTTGACCGGATCGGGCACGAGTTCCTGCTGGACCACAAGGCCTACCCCTCGACCCTGGGCTACCGCGGCTTCAGCAAGTCGCTGTGCGCCTCGATCAACGAGGTCATCTGCCACGGCATCCCCGACACCACCGTGGTGCAGGACGGGGACATCGTGAACATCGACATCACCGCGTTCATCGGCGGGGTCCACGGCGACACCAACGCCACCTTCCTGGCCGGGGACGTGGACGAGGAATCCCGGCTGCTGGTCCAGCGGACCGAGGAGTCCCTGCGCCGGGCGATCAAGTCGGTCATGCCGGGCCGGGAGATCAACGTCATCGGCCGCACCATCTCGGCCTACGCAAAACGCTTCGGCTATGGCGTGGTGCGGGACTTCACCGGGCACGGCGTGGCAGAATCCTTCCATACCGGCTTGATCATCCCGCACTACGATGCCGCACCGGCCTACAGCCAGCTCATCGAAGAGGGCATGACGTTCACCATCGAACCCATGCTCACCCTGGGCACCATCGAGTGGGACATGTGGGACGACGGCTGGACCGCCACCACCAAGGACCGCAAGCGGACCGCGCAATTTGAACACACCTTGCTCGTCAACGAGGACGGCGCCGAAATCCTGACCCTGCCCTAGCGCAGGGCACCACCGCCCCGTCAAGTACCCGTTCGAGAAGGAAACCCAACCGCATGACACACAGCGCATCCACCCCGACTCCCCTGGCCATCGGCATCGACATCGGCGGCACCGGCATCAAGGGCGGCATCGTCGACCTCTCGATCGGGAAGCTGATCGGCGAACGCGTCCGCATCGACACCCCGCAGCCGGCCACCCCGGCCGCGGTGGCCGAGGTCGTGGCCAAGATCGTGGCCGAGCTCGATGCCCGCGGGGATGCCCCCGGCGAAGGGACCCCGGTGGGTGTCACCTTCCCGGCGATCATCCACCGCGGCGTGGCACGCTCTGCGGCCAACGTGGACAAGTCGTGGATCGGCACGGACGTCGATGCGCTGTTCACCGGGCAGCTGGGACGCCCGGTCCATGTCATGAACGACGCCGACGCCGCCGGACTGGCCGAGGTGCACTTCGGTGCGGGCGTCGGCGTCGACGGCACGGTTCTGGTCATCACCCTGGGCACGGGCATCGGCTCGGCCCTGATCCACAACGGCGTGCTGGTGCCAAACCTCGAGCTCGGGCACCTGGAAATCGACTCGGTCATCGCCGAGGCCCGCGCCTCCGCGTCGGCCCGCGAACGCGACGGCCTTTCCTGGGACGAGTATGCGGTGCGCCTGCAGCGGTTCTTCTCCCACGTGGAGTTCCTCTTCTCCCCCACCCTGTTCATCATTGGCGGCGGGATCTCCAAGCGCGCCGACGACTACCTGCCGCAGCTTTCGATTGCCACCCCGATCACCACGGCGAAGTCCAAGAACAACGCGGGCATCGTCGGTGCGGCACTGCAGTCGGCGCTCTCCTAGTCCCCACGGGCGCAAAACAATGGCGGGCCCCCTGCCATCCCCATTCACGTTTCCGTGAAGGGACAACAATGCAGCCCGCCGTTTGCGGTTGATGCCACGGGCCCGCCGGGTCCTTCGGACCTTAGCGGGCGCCCAGCGGGCGCTGGTGCCCCACCGGCCGGGTCTCGCGTTCGGCCCGCAGCTTGGCGATGGCCAACTCGAAGTCCTCGAGCGACTTGAAGTCCTGGTACACGCTGGCAAAGCGCAGGTAGGCCACCTCGTCGAGGCGCTGCAGCGGGGCAAGGATCGCCAGCCCGACCTCGCGTGCGTTGATTTCCGCCGCTCCGCTGGAGCGCACCGCTTCCTCGACTTCCTGGGCCAGTACGGCCAGGTCGTCGTCGGTGACGGGCCGGCCCTGGCAGGCCTTGCGCACGCCATTGATGACCTTCGCGCGGCTGAACGGCTCGGCCACCCCGGAACGCTTGAGCACGTTCAGGCTGGTGGTCTCGGCGGTGCTGAACCGGCGTCCGCATGCGGCGCATTGCCGCCGACGGCGGATCGCGGTGCCGTCATCGGTCAATCGGCTGTCCACAACACGCGAATCGGTGTGCCTGCAATAGGGACAGTACATGGCACCCCTTCCTCGGGTCTTTTTGCCGGGCACATACGTGCCCGGGATCAGTTTAGGGCCATATATAGCCTAATCACAACAATGTGATTACCACATGTTGTGGTTGGGCTCACAATCGGGCACAATGGCGGCCCGGTTGCCCCGGGCGCCTCACGGGAAGCGGATGGCCACCGCATCCCCGTGGGCCGGCAGGTCCTCGGCGTTGGCCAGCGCGATCACGTGCGGTGCCACCGCGGCCAGGGCGGCACGGTCGTAGTCGATGACCTGGATGGCCTTCAGGAACGTGTTCACGTTCAACCCCGAGGCGAAGGCCGCGGTGCCGCTGGTCGGCAGGACGTGGTTGGAGCCGGCGCAGTAGTCCCCCAGGCTCACCGGGGCGTTGGGTCCGACGAACACGGCACCGGCCGCGGTGATCCTTGCGGCGTCGGCTGTCGCGTTGGCAGTGTGTATCTCCAGGTGCTCGGCCGCGTACACGTTGCACACGGCAAGCCCGGCGGCGACGTCGTCGACCAGGATGATCGCCGACTGGTTCCCGCCCAGGGCGATGCGCACCCGCTCGGAGTGCTTGGTGGTGGCGCACTGGTCTTCCAGCGCCTCGCGCACCGCCTCGGCGAGCTCGGGGGAATCGGTGACAAGCACCGCGGCGGCGTTGGGGTCGTGTTCGGCCTGGGAGACCATGTCGGCGGCGATGAAGGCGGGGTTCGCCGTGGCGTCGGCAAGGATCGCGATCTCGGTGGGCCCGGCCTCGGCGTCGATGCCGACAACGCCCTTGACCAGGCGCTTGGCGGTGGCCACAAAGAGGTTCCCGGGTCCGGTGACCACGTCGACGGGCTCGATGGCCAGTGCCGGGTCCATTCCCGCACGGGCCGGAACGCCGTAGGCGAAGGCGGCAATGGCCTGGGCCCCGCCGATGGCGTGGACCTCGGCGACCCCCAGCAATTGGGCGGCGGCCAGGATCACGGGGTGGGGCAGCCCGCCGAATTCCTTCTGCGGGGGCGAGGCGATGGCCAGGGAGCCGACGCCCGCGGCCAGGGCCGGCACCGCGTTCATGATCACCGAGCTGGGGTACACGGCCAGCCCGCCCGGGACGTACAGGCCCACCCGGCGCACCGGGACCCAGCGCTGGGTGACGGTGGCACCGGCGCCGTATTCGACCCGGGTCTCGCCGGGCACCTGGGCCGCGGCAAAGACGCGGGCCCGGGCAATGGATTCTTCCAGGCCTGCCCGCACCTTGGGGTCGAGCTCGGCAAGGGCCCGTTCCATGGCCTCTGCCGGAACCCGGGTGTGGTCCTGCTGCACGCCGTCGAACTGCTCGGCCAGCTCGGACAGGGCGGAAAATCCTTCGGTGCGCACGCGGCGGATGATCGATTCGACCGCTTCTGCCGCGGTGGCGAAGTTCAGTTCCGGGCGCGGCAGCACCGCCTTGAGGCTTGCATGGTCCAGGGCGGCACCTCGCAGGTCGAGGTCCTGGAGGGCGGAAAAGGTCTGGGGGCGTACGTTGGAAGTCACCACGCCAGTTTATCGCGAGCCGGGGCCCGGTGCGGCAGCCGTGGCCACAGAGGACTCCTGCGCCGTAATCCCCGTGCCTCCGGCCCCATGTTCCTGTCCGCCGCCGGGCCCGGTGGCCTAGGCTGCTTCCAGGACCAAACCATCGACGGGCAAAGGAAGCACTTGACCATGCGCGAGGCACACGGATCGACACAATTACACGAGGGCAAGTCCCGGATCGTCATCACCCGCTCCGTGGAGGTATCCCCGCAACGGCTGTGGGAAACCTTCACCGACGCCACGGCCTTGGCCGGGTGGATCGGGGTGCTGCGCACCGACGAGGCCACCGGCAAGCACACCTTCTCGATGCTCGAGGGCGGGCAGGAATCGGATCCCGAGGAACTGGACATCACCCGGTGCCGGGCGCCGCACGAACTCGAGTACACCACGACCAGCAAGTTCGGCGGCTGGGGCATGGGCCTGGTGATCAGGCCGGCCGCCGGCGGATGCGAGCTGGAATTCCACCAGGTGCTCGGTGATGCGGACGACCCGCGGAACATGGGGCCGGGCTGGGAGTACTACATGCAACGGGCCATCGCCCACACGCTGGGGGAAAACCCGGACGAGGTGTCGTGGGACGAGTTCTATCCCGCGCTGGCCGATGCCTACGCCGCGGCGCCCGCGCAGCCGTAGCAGCGCCCGTGCCGCGGCGCAGCCGGGACCCGCACCCTAGCCGTCCAGGCAGGTGGGGCCCAGCAGCACCTTCAGGTCCCCGAAGAGCGCCGAGTTCGGGTTGACCCGGTATTCCATGCCCAGGCGCACCAGCGAGGTCCCGCGGGTGCTGTGCAGCTTCACGCGCACCTCGGTGGTGCCCTGGTGCACGCGCAGCACGTCTCCGAGCGCGGAGATGACTTCCTCGGTGGCCTTGTGGTTGGCCATGGAAATGACCACCGGCCCGCCCTCGCCGTCCTCGCTGATCTCCGGGACCGTGAGTTCCTGGGCGTTGAGCGTGATGGAGCCGTCGTCGCGTTTCTGCACCCGTCCCTTGACCACCACGATCAGATCCTCGGCCAAAACGTTGGCAATGGGCGCGTAGGCGTTGCCGAAGAACATGGTTTCCATGGACCCGGAAAGGTCCTCGATCTCGCAGCGTGCGTACGGGTTGCCGGACTTCTTGGCGATACGGCGCTGCAGCGAGGTGATCATGCCGCAGATGGTGACGGTGTGGCCGTCCTGCGGCCCGTCGTCGGAGAGCACCTGGGTGACGGACATGTCCGCGTTTTGGGCCAGCAGTCCGCCCAGGCCCTTGAGCGGGTGGTCCGAGACGTACAGACCCAGCATGTCGCGTTCGAAGGCGAGCTTGTCCTTCTTTTCCCAGTCCGGCAAATCCGGCACGGCCACCGTCATGCCCGCAGCGGCGGTGGGGTCGTCGAAGGCACTGAACAGGTCGAATTGGTTGGCCGCCTCGTTGCGCTTGACCGCAATGACCGAATCCACGGCCTCCTCGTGGATGGCCACCAGGGCGCGGCGCGCATGGCCCATGGAGTCGAAGGCCCCGGCCTTGATCAGGGATTCGATGGTGCGCTTGTTGCAGACCACGGCCGGGACCTTCTGCAGGAAATCGGCGAAGTTCTCGAACTTGCCCTTTTCCTTGCGGGCCTCGACCAGGGCGTTGACGACGTTGGCACCGACGTTGCGGATCGCCCCCATGCCGAAGCGGATGTCGGTGCCGACAGGTGTGAAGTTCAGCGCCGACTCGCTCACGTCGGGGGCCAGTACGGTGATGCCCATGTGCCGGCATTCGTTCAGGTACATGGCCGTCTTGTCCTTGTCGTCCGCGACGGACGTCAGCAGGGCTGCCATGTATTCGGAGGGGTAATGGGCCTTGAGGTACGCGGTCCAGTAGGAGATCACCCCGTACGCGGCCGAGTGCGCCTTGTTGAAGGCGTAGTCGGAGAAGGGAAGCAGGATGTCCCAGAGGGCCTTGACGGCCTCCATGGTGTACCCGTTGTCGAGCATGCCCTGGGAGAAACCGGCAAACTGCTTGTCCAGTTCCGATTTCTTCTTCTTGCCCATGGCGCGGCGCAGGATGTCTGCCTGGCCCAGCGAGAAGCCGGCCAGCTTCTGCGCGATGGACATGACCTGCTCCTGGTACACGATCAGGCCGTAGGTCCCGCCCAGGATCTCCCGCAGCGGCTCCAGGAGCGTCGGGTGGATCGGCGTTTCTTCCTGGAGCTTGTTCTTGCGCAATGCGTAGTTGTTGTGCGAGTTGGCACCCATCGGGCCCGGGCGGTAGAGCGCGAGCACCGCGGAGATGTCTTCGAAGTTGTCCGGGCGCATGAGCTTGAGCAGCGAGCGCATGGGCCCGCCGTCGAGCTGGAAGACGCCCAGGGTGTCGCCGCGGGCCATCAGCTCGTAGGCGCCGGCGTCGTCCAGCTCCAGGCGCTCGAGGTCCAGGTCCACGCCCTGGTTCGCCTTCATGTTTTCCAGGGCGTCGGAAATGATGGTGAGGTTTCTCAGGCCCAGGAAGTCCATCTTGATCAGCCCCAGGCCCTCACAGGTCGGGTAGTCGAACTGGGTGATGACCTGGCCGTCCTGGATGCGGCGCATGATGGGGATGACGTCGATGATGGGGTCCGAGCTCATGATGACACCCGCGGCGTGCACGCCCCACTGGCGTTTGAGCCCCTCCAGGCCCTTGGCGGTCTCGAAGACGCGCGCGGCCTCGGGGTCGGTGGCCACCAGCTGGCGGAAGTCCCCGGCCTCGGAGTAGCGCTTGGACTTGGGGTCCTCGATGTCGTTGAGCGGGATGTCCTTGGCCATGACGGCCGGGGGCAGGGCCTTGGTCAGCTGCTCGCCCATGGAGAAGGGGTAACCCAGCACGCGCGAGGAATCCTTCAGCGCCTGCTTGGTCTTGATCGACCCGTAGGTCACAATCATGGACACGCGTTCGTCGCCGTACTTCTCGGTGACGTACCTGATCACTTCCGAGCGGCGCCTATCATCGAAGTCGACGTCGAAGTCGGGCATGGAGACGCGCTCGGGGTTCAGGAAGCGTTCGAAGATCAGCCCGTGGAGCAACGGGTCCAGGTCGGTGATGCGCATGGCGTACGCGACCATGGAGCCGGCGCCGGAACCACGTCCCGGTCCCACGCGGATCCCGTTGTCCTTGGACCAGTTGATGAAGTCGGCCACGACCAGGAAGTAGCCGGGGAAGCCCATCTTGATGATGACGTCGAGCTCGTAGTCCGCCTGGCGGCGTACGTCGTCCGGGATGCCGTTGGGGTAGCGGTAGTGCAGTCCGGTGTCGACTTCCTTGATCAGCCAGCTGGTCTCGTCTTCCCCGGGCGGGCAGGGGAAGCGCGGCATGTAGTTGGCGCTGGTGTCGAAGGAGACCTCTGCGCGCTCGGCGATCAGCAGCGTGTTGTCGCAGGCGTCGGGCATTTCCCTGAACAGGTGGCGCATTTCGGCCGGGGACTTGAGGTAGTAGCCGGATCCGGAGAAGGCGAAGCGCGAACCGCCCTGGTCGTACGTCGGCTCGTCCAGCGTGGAACCCGAGTTGATGGCCAGCAGGGCCTCGTGGGCCGGGGCGTCGTGCTCGTGGGTGTAGTGCAGGTCGTTCGTGGCGAGCCGCGGGATGTCCAGTTCCTTGGCCAGGCGCAGCAGGTCCTGGGTGACCCGGCGTTCGATGTCCAGGCCATGGTCCATGAACTCGCAGAAGTAGTTTTCCTTGCCGAACAGGTCCTGGAACTCGGCCGCGGCCGCCTTGGCCTCGGCGTACTGGCCCAGGCGCAGCTTGGTCTGCACCTCTCCGGAAGGGCAGCCGGTGGTGGCGATGATGCCCTCGTGGTACGTGTTCAGCAGGTCCCGGTCAAGGCGCGGGTACTTGCCGAAGACCGAGTCGAGCGAGGCGATGGAGGAGGCCTTGAACAGGTTCTTCATCCCGGTGTTGTTGTAGCTCAACAGCGTCATGTGGGTGTAGAGGCCACCGCCGGAGACGTCGTCGCGGCGCTGGGACTCGTCGGTGCGCCATTTTACGCGGGTCTTGTCGTCGCGGGCGGTGCCCGGGGTGACGTAGGCCTCGATGCCGATGATCGGTTTGACGCCGGCGGCGGTTGCCTTGGACCAGAAGTCGAAGGCCCCGAACAAATAGCCGTGGTCGGTGGTGGCCAGGGCGGTCATCCCGAGCCGGTTGGTCTCTTCAAAGAGTTCTGTCAGGCGCGCAGCACCGTCAAGCATTGAGTATTCGGTGTGCGTGTGAAGGTGTACGAATCCATCGCGATTAGAGCTAGCCACCGATCCAGTCTAGGCCGTTGCGTCAAGCAATGCCGGCC
This sequence comes from Arthrobacter sp. AQ5-05, assembly GCF_003287975.1. GTDB lineage: Bacteria > Actinomycetota > Actinomycetes > Actinomycetales > Micrococcaceae > Paeniglutamicibacter. Next base: position 197,462 of record NZ_QMKQ01000001.1, on the reverse strand, counting down.
AATCGAACCGGATGTGAATAGCGGCACCCGAAGCCGTGCCGCGGGTGCCGCCGAAGGACCTAGAAGTTGCCGTCGCGCAGCATTTCCAGGGCGTTGTTCAGGTCCAGCGGGTAGTCGCTGGTGTATTCGACCCATTCGCCGCTCACCGGGTGGAAGAAGCCCAGGCGCTGGGCGTGCAGCCACTGCCGGGTCAGCCCCAAGGCGGCGGCCAGCTTCGGGTCTGCCCCGTAGGTCTGGTCCCCGGCGCACGGGTGGCGCAGTGCCGAGAAGTGCACGCGGATCTGGTGGGTGCGCCCGGTTTCCAGATTGACCTCCACCAGCGAGGCCCGGCCGAAGGCCTCGATGACCTTGTAGTGGGTCACCGAGTCGCGGCCGTCCTCGACGACGGCGAACTTCCAGTCGTGGCCCGGGTGCCGTCCCAGCGGGGCGTTGATGGTGCCCTCCAGCGGGTCGGGCAGGCCCTGGACCACCGCGTGGTAGATCTTCTTAGGGGTGCGTTCCTTGAAGGCGCGCTTGAGTGCCGTGTAGGCGCGTTCGGTCTTGGCAACGACCATCAGCCCGCTGGTGCCCACATCGAGCCGGTGCACGATGCCTTGGCGTTCGGATGCGCCGGAGGTGGAAATCCGGTAGCCGGCGGCCATCAGGGCCCCGACAACGGTGGGCCCGACCCAGCCGGGCGAAGGGTGTGCGGCGACGCCCACGGGCTTGTCGATGACGACGTAGTCATCGTCGTCGGCAATGATCTTGAGGTCTTCCACGAGTTCTACCCTGATTTCTAGTGGGTCCGGACGAAGCGGGATGAAGACTTCGATGGTTGCCCCTGCGGGGGCCTTGCGGGACTTCCCCAGGACCCTGCCGTCGATGGTGACGTTGCCTTCGGTGCACAGCAGTGCAGCCTGGCCACGGGAGATGTCCAGCCGCTGGGCCAGGAGGGCATCGATGCGTGTGCCGGCTTCTTCCGCGGAGACCTGGAGTGTTTCGGTGCGTTCGCCGCTCACGGCTTCTCCTGCGTTTCGGTCCCGGACTCGGTCCCGGACTTGTTCTTGGAGCCGGACCTGCTGCCGTCGAATTCTCGGCCCGTGAACAGCAACAGGCAGATGGCGACCATCGAACAGACGATGAACATGTCCGCGACGTTGAAGATGGCAAAGTTCGGCAGGGCGATGAAGTCGACCACGTGCCCGTGCCCGAAGGACGGCGGGCGGAACAGCCGGTCGGTGAGGTTTCCCGCCACCCCGCCCATCAGCCCGCCCAGGGCCAGCGCCCAGGACCAGACGCGGACCTTGCGCACCAGGAAGATCGCGACATAGAGCAGCACCGCGGCCTGGATGATGGTGAAGATCCAGGTGACGCCCTCACCCATGGAGAAGGCTGCACCGGAGTTCTTGATGAAGTACCAGCGCAGCACCGGCGGGAAGACATCGATCACCTGGCCCTCGTACATGCTGGTTTCAACGATGCGCTTGGTGAACTGGTCGAGGACCAGCGCCAGGACGGCCAGGGTGCTCGTGGCGAGCACCAGGTGGCGCCGAGTGGCGCCGGGTGCCGCGGGCTTGGCGGCACCCTGTGGTGCCGGTGGTACGGAGCTGTTTTCCATCATGTCCTTTAACGCATTGTTGGCGGTCGGTAACCCGACCGCCAACAATCTTAATCCATCAATATGCGAGGCAAGTGGTGAAGCAGATTAGCCGTTGTCCTTGGCGTCTGCCGTGTCCATGGAGCCCTTGGCTTCGAGGTCGCGAAGCTGGCCCTCGATGTAGGTCTTCAGGCGTGCACGGTAGTCGCGTTCGAAACCACGCAGCTGCTCGACCTTGCGCTCCAGGACGGTCTTCTGCTGTTCCAGGGCGGAGAGTGTCTTGCGGCTCTTCTCCTCGGCTTCGGAAACAAGGCTGTTGGCCTCGACCTGGGCTTCGGCGATGATCTTGTCACGCTGCTCGACACCCGCGGAGACGTATTCGTCGTGCAGGCGCTGGGCCATGGCGAGAACGCCTGCCGCCGATTCGGCGGTGGAAGCCTGGGCTGGGGCTGCGGCCGGGGCTGCTGCAACAACCTTCGCCGGCTCTGCTGCCTTGGGTGCTTCGGCTGCCTTGGGCTCTTCCTTCTTGACCTCGGGAGCCTTGGCTTCCTTGGGCTTGTCGGCCTCGACCGGCTTGGCTGCCGGTGCGGCCGCCACAGGGGCAGGAACGGACTGTTCGCCTTCGCTGATGCCGGCTTCCGACAGGCGGCGACGCAGTTCGTCATTCTCCTGCGTCAGACGACGTAGCTCGACAACGATCTCGTCTAGGAAATCGTCAACTTCATCCTGATCGTAGCCTTCACGAAACTTCGTCGGCTGAAATCGCTTGTTGACTACATCTTCTGGCGTGAGAGCCATCTGGTCACCTCGATACTTGGTTCTCTCCTCGAACCGCTGAAGTGCGGCACGAGTACACTTACCGTTTATTGGTGCGCAACCCGGTGCAGTCGTTGCGCCTAATGTGACAACACTATAACGACTGGGCCGGTAAAGGCTAAAGGCAACGCACTTTCTTTCCAAAAGTCGCTTGCCTTGGGCCTTGTCGCACCGTAATTCAGGCCTCGCTCAAGGCCTATCCCTGCACCGTAGCCATGCCCAGGTTGTTCACAATAATCTTGAGCACGATGACGGCGAAGAACAAAATGATGAACGCCAGATCCAGGCGGATTCCCCCGAGATCAAGCGGTTTTATGCGCGAGCGCAACCAGCGCATCGGCGGGTCGGTGGTCTTGGCGATCAACGAGACCGCGACCAGCGCCATGCCGCGCGGACGCCACGAGCGCGCAAACGACTCCGTGACATCAAGCACTATGCGCAAGAGCAACATGACTTGCAGCACCGTCAGCACCACATACAGCAGTGCGAAAATTAGCTCCACTATTCCTTCGAACCCCTGGGCTTAGCTCTGGTTGAAAAACGTGGCCTGGTCTTCGGACTGCTTCTTGTCCTCACCCAGGACCTCGACCGTGGAGGGTGAAAGCAGGAACACCTTGTTGGTGACCCGCTCGATGCTGCCGTGCAGGGCAAATACCAGCCCCGCGGAGAAATCAACCAGGCGCTTGGCGTCCGCTTCACCCATGTCCGTGACGTTCATGATGACGGGGATGCCATCACGGAAGTTCTCGCCAATGATTTTTGCATCATTGTAAGAACGTGGATGAACGGTGGTGATCTGACGCAATGAAGAGTCCTCGTCCCGAGCAGAAGGTGCGCGCTTGATGGGTGTTACCGGAGCCCGGTATTCGTTTTCGATGGCAGGGCGGGGTGCCACTGGTGCTACCGGAGCAGGCTGTGCGGCAACCGGCTCTTCGCGGACAGGCTCGACAACGCGCACTTCTTCACGCGCTTCAATGTCGTGCTTCTCAGCCTCGAAGTTCTCGTCACCCTCGGCGAGTCCCAGGTAGATCATTGTCTTGCGCAATGCGCCAGCCATGGTCTTCTCCTTTTAATCGTGCGCGGTCGGCGGTTTACCGAACCGCAAGTCTCTCCGCTAACTAGACGCTACAGCACCATTTGGCGGTGCCGGAGGACATTGGGGCGATTTGCGCGGTGTGTCGCCCCGCGGTGGCCGCGCAAGGTGGTGCTTGGCTGTCGGTCCGCGGCCTAGCACCGGGAGCCCGGTTCGATTCCCGGCGAGCCCGGGTCGGCCGTGTCCCACACCAGTCCGGCCAGCCGTCCGGTGCCGGGATCCCTGCGGTAGGAGAAGTAGTCCTCGTCCTCCAGGGTGCAGATCCCCGATTCGGTGACCCTGATGCCAAGGTCTCGCAGTTCGGTCGCCGCGGCATGCGGCAGGTCCAGCCCGGCTGTTCCCTGGCGGGTTCTCGATCCGATCCCGGGGCGTTGTTCACAAGCCTCGGCGGCCATGGCCTCGGGAACCTCGTAGCAGGCGCCGCAGATGGCCGGCCCGATCCAGGCCTCGATCTGCCGGGCACCGGCCGCACGCAAGCGTTCGGCGGTGGCGCCCAGGATGCCATCGAGCAGTCCGCGGCGTCCGGCGTGTGCGACGGCGCTGAGCGCGCCGTGCTCCCCGGTTCCGACGAAGACCACCGGAACGCAGTCGGCGACCATCACGGCCAGCGGCGCCGCGGCGTTCCCGCTGAGCAAGGCGTCGCAGGTGGGGATCGCGGCGTCCCGGGAATCCTCGGGCACCTCGAGCACCGTGGCCGAGTGGATCTGGTCCATGTAGCTGAACCGCTTCGGGCCCAGGCCCAGGTCCCGTTCCAGATCGCGACGCCGCAGCAGCACGGCGTCGCGATCATCCGGAACGTGGAAGGCAAGGTTTCCTTCGGCCACGGAAGTGAATGCAATGTGCACGCTCGGGGCGAGCATCGATTGGTATCGCAACATGGTGGGCCTTGAAGGATCCCTCTCCGGCGGTTTCCCGCCTACTTCAGGAAGTCGGGGACATCCAGGTCGTCGTTGGTGGCCGAGAGATCCGGCTCAACGATGGCAGGGAGTTCCTCGAAGCCCGGCTCGGCCGTGGCAACCGCCGCGCGAACTTCCTCGCGCGCCGTCGCCGGCGCCGCCGCGGGGGCCGCGGGTGCCGCTGCCGGGGCCGCGGGGGCGTTGCGGACCGCGGGCTGCAGGGTCTGCGGGGCGCTGGTGGCGTCGACCTGGTCGAAGCCGGCGGCGATCACAGTCACGCGTGCCTCGTCTCCCAGGGCGTCGTCGATGACGGCACCGAAGATGATGTTGGCTTCCGGGTGTGCGACTTCCTGGACGAGGCGTGCGGCCTCGTTGATCTCGAACAGGCCGAGGTCCGAGCCGCCCTGGATGGACAGCAGGACGCCGTGGGCGCCGTCGATGGAGGCTTCCAGCAGCGGGGAGGCGATGGCGAGCTCGGCGGCCTTGACCGCGCGATCCTCGCCGCGTGCCGAGCCGATGCCCATGAGTGCCGAGCCTGCTCCCTGCATGACCGACTTGACGTCGGCGAAGTCGAGGTTGATCAGGCCCGGGGTGGTGATCAGGTCGGTGATGCCCTGGACGCCGGAAAGCAGCACCTGGTCGGCCTGGCGGAATGCGTCCAGGACCGAGACGTTGCGGTCGGAGATCGAGAGCAGCCGGTCGTTGGGGATGACGATGAGGGTGTCGACCTCGTCGCGCAGCGCCTCGATGCCGTTGTCGGCGCTGGTGGCGCGGCGGCGGCCCTCGAAGGTGAACGGACGGGTGACCACGCCAATGGTCAGCGCGCCGAGTCCGCGGGCGATGCGGGCGATGACGGGTGCGCCACCGGTGCCGGTGCCGCCGCCTTCGCCGGCGGTCACGAAGACCATGTCGGCCCCGCGCAGCACTTCCTCGATTTCCTCCGCGTGGTCCTCGGCTGCCTGGCGCCCCACGTCGGGGTTGGCGCCGGCGCCCAGGCCACGGGTGAGTTCGCGGCCCACATCGAGCTTGACGTCGGCATCGCTCATGAGCAATGCCTGCGCATCCGTGTTGATTGCAATAAATTCGACGCCTCGCAGGCCAACTTCGATCATGCGGTTGACGGCGTTGACGCCGCCACCGCCGATGCCGACGACCTTGATGACGGCGAGGTAGTTCTGTGGAGCTGCCACGTCCTGATTCCCTTGTTCGATGTGCTGCTGACCGAGGAAGCTCAACCGGACCAACGTTAACCCTCAACTCGAAGGTTATAGTTATGTCAAGCAACCGCTGTTAAAACGCTATGTTTCGTGGTTCGTACATGCAACGACCAAGGCAGCGTGTCGCCCCTAAGTCGTTGTTTTTTCTTGTAATTACGCCTTTGGCGGGCCGTTAACGGGCCACCGGGTGCTGCGGGCTGGAAATGTCGTACACCTTGATCGGTGCCTTCTTGTCCTTCGGGGCCCCCAGAAGTGCTTCAAGAACCTTTGTCTTGAGCGCCGAATCCTGGTCGTTGCCCCAAATCACCAGTGTCCCGTCGTTGAGCTTGAGCTCGACAAAGTCCTTGCTGGTGGCCGTTGCATGATCCACGGTCGCCAACAGCTTATCCGGTAGTTCTGAGAGAACCCGCGTGAGCATCGAAAACACCTTGGGATCCTTGGTCACTTTCGAGGAGCGGATGGTCGGAAGCTTCTGTTTGTCCTTGGCTCCCAGCTTCGCCAAGAGCTGCCCGTCGGGGCCCACCAGCGAACGCTGCTTGCCCTCGAGCAGCACCGCCACCGGAACGAATTCCACGATCTGGACCTGCAGCGTGTTGTTCGCCTCGGCCTGCACGATCGCGTCCTTCACCGCCGGCTCCCCCGCCAGCAGCTCCATGACGGTCCCGGTCCCGACCCGCGAGAGCGGGACCCCGTGCAGCGGCTCGAGGGCCTGCTGGATCTTCTTCTCGCTGACCAGCTCGTTGCCCGAGACGGTGATCGACCTGATGGCCAGGATCGGGGAAAACGTCAGCACCAGCACCAGGGCCACGACCAGCGCGGCAACCACCGCTCCGCCGATGAGCCAGCGTTTCCGGGCACGCACCGCGGGGTCCTGCGGCAGGTCCAAGACGTTCGAATCCCCCGGCCTCGACCCGGTGTTGCCCCGCATCAGCTGCCCGGGCGTTCTTCCAGGGCGGCCAGGATGGCGCTGCCCTGCTCGGTGACGTCCCCGGCACCGATGGTCATCACAACGTCCCCGGCCTTCGCGGCCGCGGCCAGCACCCCGGCGGCCTGGCCCATGGACACCAGCCCGCCTGCGGTGTTCAGCTCGCGGGTCACCAATTCGCTGGTCACCCCGGGAATCGGGCTTTCGCGCGCCGGGTAGATCTCCAGCACGTACGCCGAATCGGCCAGCGAGAGCGCAGCGGCGAACTCACGGTGGAATTCCCTGGTGCGGGAGAACAGGTGCGGCTGGAACAACACGTGGACCGCCCCGTCGCCGGCCACGGCACGGGCAGCACGCAGCGCCGCCAGCACCTCGGTGGGGTGGTGGGCGTAGTCGTCATAGACCCGCACCCCGGCGGCCTCGCCGCGGAAGTCGAAGCGGCGCGCCGCGCCGGTGAAGGCGCCGAGCCCGGCCACCGCGACCTCGGGATCCAGCCCGCAGTCCAGGCCCACGGCGAAGCCCGCGGCGGCGTTGAGCAGGTTGTGGTTCCCCGGCAGGGCAAGCTCCAGCTCGGCGGATTCCCCGGCACCCCATTCCAGGGTGCAGGCGAAACGCTGTCCGCGCGGGTGTGCATCGGCCAGGCGGCGGTCGGCATCCTCGGAGAAGCCGTAGGTCTGCACCCGCAGGTCCGGGCGCTCGCGGCGCATCCGCACGGCCAGGGCCAGAGATCCGGGGTCGTCGGCGCAGCAGATCAGCAGCCCGCCATCGGGCAGCAGGGACGCGAAATCGTAAAACGCCTGGTGCACGGCCTCCACGGAACCGTAGTGGTCCAGGTGGTCGGCCTCGATGTTGGTGATCACCGCGACGTCCGGGGAGTAGTTCAGGAACGAGGCATCGGATTCGTCGGCCTCGGCCACGAACACCCGGCCCTGCCCGTACTCGGCGTTGAACCCCAGCGAGCCGATGTTCGCCCCGACGGCGAAGGTCGGGGAGATCCCGGCCTCGCGCAGCATGAAGGCGATCAGCGAGGTCGTGGTGGTCTTTCCGTGGGTGCCGGCCACGGTGATGACCCGGTGCCCCTCCATGGTGGCGGCCAGGCCCTGGGATCGGTGCAGGATGCGCAGCCCGCGGGCCACCGCCTCGTCGTACTCCGGGTTCCCGGCCTTGATGATCGAGGAGATGACCACGGTGTCGGCGTCGCCAAGGTTCTCGGCGGCGTAGCCCACGCAGATCCGCGCCCCGGCGTCGCGCAGGTCGTCCAGGACCGGCAGCTCCTTGGCGTCGGTTCCCGAGACGTTCAGGCCGCGGGCCAGCATCAACCTGGCCACCGCGGAGACCCCGACGCCGCCGATGCCCATCAGGTGGACGTTGCCGAGGTTCTCGAGTGTATGTAGTTCCTGCATGTCCCTTAGCTTCCCGTGGTGGTTGGTGGCGGCGTCGTGCGGCCCAGGCCCTGGCGGATCATCGCTGCCATGACCGCGGCCGCTTCGGCCTTGCCCTGCGTCTTGGCGGCAGCCCCCATGGCGGCCAACGCGTCGGCGTCGGCCAGCAGCGGCAGCAGCGTGTTGGCCAGGTACGAGGTGGTGAACTGCGCGTCCTCCACCAGCAGCGCTCCCCCGGCGGCGACCAGGTCCGCGGCGTTCAGGCGCTGCTCCCCGTTGCCGATGGGCAGCGGGACCAGCACCGAGGGGGTCCCGGCCACCGCGAGCTCGCACACCGTGCCGGCACCCGAGCGGGCGACGATCAGGTCGGCGGCGGCGTAGGCCTGGTCCATGGAGTCCACGTACTCGACCTGCCGGTACCCCTCGGCGGCCAACGGCTCGCCCGCGGCATCGAGCACCGCCTTGCCGCGGCCGGTGATGTGCAGCACCTGCACCCCGGCGCGCGCCAGCAGCGGCAGCGACGCGGCGATGGTGGCGTTGATCGAGGCGGCCCCGGAGGAGCCCCCGGTGACCACCAATGCCGGTGCGTCCCCGGTGAAGCCCAGGGCCGCACGGGCCGCATCGCGCTGCGCGTCGCGGTCCATGGTGGCCACGAAGCCGCGCATCGGCATGCCAACGACCTTGGCACCGGGCAGCCCGGTGCCGCTGAATGCGGTCCCGATGCCGGCGGCGTAGCGGGCACCGACCTTGTTGGCCAGCCCGGCCCGGGCGTTGGCCTCGTGGATGAAGATCGGCAGCTTGCGCTTGCGTGCCGCGAGGTACACCGGGGTGCACACGTAGCCGCCAACCCCGAGCACGGCCCGGGCACCGGTGTCATCCAGGATCTTCCCGGCGGCCTTGATCGCGGCCATGAAGCGGAAGGGCAGCTTGAGCAGGTCCAGGGAGGGACGTCGCGGCATGGGCACCTTGGCGATGGTGCGCAGCTCGTAGCCGGCCTCGGGGACCAGCCTGGTTTCCAGGCCGTCGGCGGTTCCCACCGCGGTGACGGCGGTGTCCGGATCCGCCAGGCGCAGGGCGTCGGCGATCGCGATCATGGGGGTGATGTGTCCGGCCGTGCCGCCGCCGGCGACCACCACGGCAAAGGTGTCAGTCATGGGCAAGGTGTGCTGCTTTCGAAGGTGTGGGAAGTGGTTTCAGCGTTCGGCCCGCGCCCTGGCCAGCAGGGCCGCCAGCCCGCGCGGGGTTCCGGCCGGCTGCAGCCGAACGCGTTGTTCCCGGGCAAAGGACAGTACCACCCCGACGCCCAGGAATGCGGCAAGCAGGGCCGAGCCGCCGGAGGAGATGAAGGGAAGCGGGACGCCGATCACCGGGAGCAGGCCGGTGACCATCCCGATGTTGATGAACGCCTGCCCGATGAGCCAGGCCATGATGCCGCTGATGGCCACCCGCCCGAAGATGGTCCCGGTACGCACCGCAATCCGGTACATGGCCACCGCCAGCATCGCATAGAGCACGATCACGAAAATGGTGCCCAGCAGGCCCAGTTCCTCGCCGAGCACCGCGAAGATGAAGTCGTTCTGCGCCTCGGGGATGTGGGACCACTTCTGCCGGGACTGGCCGAGCCCGACGCCGAACCAGCCTCCGGAAGCCAGGGCGAACAGCCCCTGCTGGGCCTGGTAGCAGTAGTCGTTCAGGTCCCCGCAGGCAATGCCCAGCCAGGCCAGGATGCGGCCCATGCGGTTGGGCGCCACCAGCACCATGACCAGGATCCCCACCACGCCCAGCAGTCCTGCCAGCACGAAGAGCCTGGCCTTGGCGCCGCCGACGAACATCACCACGGCCAGGATCAGCAGCAGGATCAGCGCTGTGCCCAGGTCGTGGCCCAGCAGCACCAGCCCGACCACCAGCAGCCCGAAGGGCACCAGCAGCGGGATGACGGCGTGTTTCCAGTGGTCCATCAGGTTGGCCTTGCGTTCGACCACCCATGCGCCCCACAGGGCCAGGGCGACCTTGGCGAACTCCGAGGGCTGGATGGAGAAGGAACCGATGTAGATCCAGTTCTTGTTGCCGTAGATCTCCGTGCCGAAGGCCAGCACGGCCAGCAGCAGCACCGCGGCGACGCCCAGCGCCGGCCAGGCCAGCTTCTTGAGGGTCCGCAGCGGCAGCATCTGCATGCCGACCATGGCCGCGACCCCGAGGATCGCCCACATCGACTGCCGGGAGAAGTCGCCGAAGGCCGATTTGTTCCGGGCGATGGCCTCCACCGAAGAGGAGGAAAGCACCATGATCAGGCCCATGAAGGTCAGCGCCAACGTGGTGCCCAGCACGACGTAGTAGTTGATCTGGGCGCCACGCAGCGAGGGGTCCTCGAGGCGGGTGAACCAGGCGGAGGGCCCGCGTGGTTCCCGTCCCCGGCCACGCGCCGGGCCCGGGGTGCCTGACTTGGCGCCCTTGCCGCGTGGGGTCCGGGAATTGCCGCTCACGGTGGCTCCTTACTTGCTTGTCTCCCCCATGAGCGCACGGACCGCGTCGATGAAGGCATTGCCGCGTTGTGCGTATGAGGTGAATTGGTCCATTGAGGCGGCTGCAGGTGCCATGAGCACGGTGTCCCCGGGCTCGGCGATCCCGGCCGCCTCCTTGACGGCCTGGGCCATCACGGCCCAGCCGGCTGCCGAGCCGGTGGTTCCTGCTGCGCTCTCCCGTTCAGTTTTGCGCACCCCGGGCCCAATCACCGGCACCAGTGGTGCGTGTCGTTCAAGGGCTTCGCGCAGCCCGGCGGTGTCGGTGCCGATCAGCACCACCGCCTTGAGCCGCGCGGCGTGTGCCGAGACCAGTTCGTCGTATTCCACGCCCTTGGACAGGCCGCCCGCGATCCAGATGACCGAGGTGAAGGCGCCCAGCGAGGCGTTGGCGGCGTGCGGGTTGGTGGCCTTGGAATCGTTGATCCACAGCACGTCGTCGCGGCGGGCCACGGCCTGGATGCGGTGGTCCCCCGCGTCGAAGCCGGCCAGGCCCCTGGCCACCGCGGCGGGTTCGACCCCGTAGGCGCGGGCCAGCGCGGCAGCGGCCGCGGCGTTGGCGGCGGTGTGCCGGGGTACGACCTCGCCGATGTCCTTCAGCGCGATGAGTTCGGCCGCCGAGTTCCTGCGGTCCTCCAGGAAGGCGCGGTCCACCAAGAGGTCCTCGACCACCCCGACCATGCTCACCGACGGGACCCCGGTGGTGAAGCCGATGGCGCGGCAGCCCTCGATCACGTCGGCGTTCTCGACCATGGCCTCCACGACGCGCTCCTCGGCGTTGTAGATCGCCGCGACCCGGGTGCGCTCGTAGATCTTGGCCTTGTCGGCCTTGTAGTTCTCGAATCCGCCGTGCCAGTCCACGTGGTCCTCGGCGATGTTCAGCACCACGGAGGCCAGCGGGGAGATGGTGTGGGTGAAGTGCAGCTGGAAGGAGGAGAGCTCCACGGCGATCACGTCGAAGCCCTCCGGGTCCCGGATCGCGTCCAGGATCGGGGTGCCGACGTTGCCGGCGGCGATCGCGCGCAGCCCGGCGGCCTTGAAGATCGCCTCGGCCATCCCCACCGTGGTGGTCTTGCCGTTGGTCCCGGTGATGACCACCCATTCGGCGAGCTTGCGGCCCTCCTTTTCGCGCACGCGCCAGGCCAGTTCCACGTCCCCCCAGATCTCGATCCCGGCTTCGGCGGCCGCGGCGAGCATGGGTTGGCGCGGGTTCCAGCCCGGGGAGGCGATGAGCAGCTGCGGGGCCGCCCCGTCGATGAGCGGCAGCGCGTCGGTGTGTGCGGCGCCCAGCAGCACGTCGGTGGCCCCGACGATCTTCAGGGTCTCGGCGCGCGAGCGGTTCACCTCGGTGTCGGCACCGTCGATGACCACGACCTTGGCGCCGAGTTCGATCAGCGTGTCGGCGGCGGAGAAGCCGGAAAGGCCCAGGCCCGCCACGACCACGCGCAGCCCCGCCCAGTCCGATTCCCAGCGGACCAGGTTCCCAAGATTGGCAGGTGTCACAGTCCAACGACCCATTCGGAGTAGAAGATGCCCAGTCCGGCGGCCACGAAGAGCCCGCCGAGGATCCAGAAGCGGACCACCACGTTCTCCTCGGCCCAGCCGGAGAGCTCGAAGTGGTGCTGCAGCGGCGCCATCTTGAACACGCGCTTGCCGCCCGAGAGCTTGAAGAACCCGACCTGGATGATCACCGAGAGGGTGACCATCACGAACAGCCCGGCCAGCACGACCAGCAGGACCTGGGTGCGGGAGAGGATGGCGAAGGCCGCCACGGCGCCGCCGATGGCCAGCGACCCGGTGTCGCCCATGAAGATCTTTGCCGGCTTCGCGTTCCACCAGAGGAACCCGATCAACGCGCCGCAGAGGATCGCGCCGAGCAGTGCCAGGTCCATGGGGTCGCGCACGGTGTAGCAGACGTTGGCTGCCTCGTGCAGGGCACAGGCCTGGTTCTGCTGCCAGATCCCGATGATGGTGTACGCGCCGAAGACCATGATGGACACGCCGGTGGCCAGCCCGTCCAGGCCGTCGGTGAGGTTCACGCCGTTGGTGGCGGCGGTGACGATCAGGTTGGACCAGACCACGAACAGCACCAGCCCCAGGACCGGGCCGGCGAAGGCCAGATCGATATTGGTGTCGCGCAGGAAGGAGATCGCGGTCGAGGCCGGGGTCAGCCCCTTCTCGTTGGGGAAGTTCAGCGCCAGCACGGCGAAGCCGATGCCCACTGCCGCCTGGAGCACGATCTTTTCCCAGGCACGCAGGCCCAGCGAGCGTTTCTTGGCGATCTTGATGAAGTCGTCGAGGAACCCGACCACGCCCATCCCGCCAAAGAGCAGCAGCAGCAGCAGCCCGCTGGAAGTCACCCCCGACGAGGGCCGGCCCATCAGGGACAGCAGACCGTGGGTGGCGAAGTAGCTGAGGACCACCGCGGCGATGATCACGACCCCGCCCATGGTGGGGGTGCCGGACTTGGTGGCGTGCGAGGTCGGTCCGTCGTCGCGGACCACCTGGCCGTATTGCCGGCGCTTGAGCATGCGGATGAACAATGGCATGGTGACCATCGTGAAGATCAAGGCGATGCCTGATCCCATGATTAGAGCAATCACAGTGCGGTGCCCTCCTTTGCGGCGGGTGCGCCGTTGTTGGTTCCGGCAATCTGGTCGCCCAGGTGCCGCAGGCCCGCGCCGTTGGAGGACTTGAACAGCACGATGTCCCCCGGGAGCAGGTTTTCGTTCAGGATGCGGGTGGCGGCCTTGGCGTCCTCGGCGTAGTACGCCTCGTCGCCCCAGCTGCCCTCGAGCACGGCGGAGTTGTAGGCCGCCTTGGCGCCGATTCCCACGACCAGGAGTTTCTTGATGTTCATGCGCACCGCGGCGCGGCCCAGGAGATCGTGTTCGTGGATGGAGTCGGAGCCCAGTTCGAGCATCTCCCCCAGTACCGCCCAGGTGCGGCGGGCCTGGCCGGCCGCGTTGGGCAGGCCGAGTTCGGCCAGGGTGACCAGGGCGGCACGCATGGAGTCCGGGTTGGCGTTGTAGGCGTCGTTGATGATGCTCACCCCGTCGGGGCGTTCGATGCGTTCCATGCGCCAGCGGCTGGTCGGGCCCAGGCCCTGCAACACCGCGGCGATCCTCGCCGGGGCCAGGCCAAGGTATTCGGCCACGGCCGCGGCGGCAAGCAGGTTGGCCACGTGGTGGCGCCCGATGAGCCCGGAGGCGATCGGGTGCTCGGTGGCATCGGCGGCCACGAGGGTGAAGACGGGGTGGCCGTGTTCGTCGACCTCAAGGTCCCGGGCCCAGACGCCGGCGGCGTCCTGCGCGCTCCGCTGGACCCCGAAGGGCAGCACCGGCGCGGTGGTGCGGGTGTGCATGGCCGCGACCAGGTTGTCGTCGTGGTTCAGCACCGCGAGCCCGGTGGCTGGCAGTGCCTCGACCATTTCGCCCTTGGCCTTGGCGATGTTCTCGACTCCGCCGAATTCCCCGGCGTGGGCCGAGCCGACGCCCAGGACGACCCCGACCTCGGGGTGGACCATGTCGGTGAGGTAGGTGATGTGGCCGATGCCGGTGGCACCCATCTCCACGATCAGGTACCTGGTTTCGGCGGTGGCCCGGAAGACGGTCAGCGGGACGCCGACCTCGCCGTTGTAGGAGCCCACCGGGGCAACGGTCGGTCCGAGTTCGCCCAGCAGCGCGGCGAGCAGGTCCTTGGTGGTGGTCTTGCCGGCCGAACCGGTGATGCCCACCACGCGCAGCCCGTTGGCGGCCCTGAGGCGTGCCACGATGGCCGCGGCGATCCGTCCCATGGCCAGCACGGCGTCGGGGACGATGATCGCCGGGTGGACGGTGCCGTCCGGCCCGAAGGTTTCGCGCTCGGCCAGGGCCAGCACCGCACCCTGCTTGAGGGCGGCGTCGATGAAGTGGTGTCCGTCGGAGGACTCCCCCGGCTTGGCCACGAAGAGCCATCCGGTTTCACAGGCACGCGAGTCGGTGTCGACCCCGAGGACGGGTGTGTCGGCGCTGGCCGAGGAGGTGAGTCGCCCGCCGGTGATTTCGGCGATTTCGGCGGAAAGTAGTTCAATCATGGCAAGTAGGACTTTACCCTTCATCCGCGGGATCGAAGGAATCGGAAGCCGGTTCCAGGGGGTGGAAGCCGTTGGCGAGCAATGCCCGGCGCAGCTCCCGCCGGTCGTCGAGTTCCAGGTTCACGCCCATGACTTCCTGGAAGACCTCGTGGCCGCGTCCGGCGACCAGAATGGTGTCGTGTATCCCCGCCATCGCCGCCGCGGCGGCAATTGCGGCCGCCCGCGGATGGATCTCGTGGACCTCGGATCCAAGCCCGTTGGCGAGGATCTCGGCCCGCGCGCCGGCGGCCACCGCTTCGCGGATCCGGGCCGGGTCCTCGGAGTGCGGGTCGTCGTCAGTGACAATGACCACGTCCGCGTGTCTGGCGGCCACTGCGCCCATGATCGGGCGCTTGGTCGCGTCGCGTTCGCCGGTGGCCCCGAAGACCACGATGACCTTGGAACCTGGTTCGGTGGAGCGCACCGATCCCAGGGCCCTGGCCAGGGCGTCGGGGTTGTGGGCAAAGTCGACGATTGCGGCCGGGGATTCGGCGATGACCTGCATCCGGCCGGGCACCTGGACGGTCAGCGGGTTGGCGGCATCCAGGGCTGCCTGCAGCTGCCCCAATTCGACCCCGGAGGCCAGGACCATCACCACGGCCAATGCGGCGTTGGAGACGTTGAAGTCCCCCGGCAGGCCGGTGACCGCGGTGATCACCTGTTCCTCGGGGCCGTGCAGCTCGAAGCGGTGCCCCAGGCCGGCCGGGAGCACGTTGACCACGACCCAGTCCGCGTCGGTGCCGGTGCCGGTGGTGGCCAGGGTCCAGACCTCGGCCGTGGCCTGGGCGGCCATGGCACGCCCCCACTCGTCATCCACGGTGAGAACAGCCAGGTCGCTGCGTTCCAGGTCGAAGAGCGCGGCCTTGGTCGCAAAGTATTCCTGCATGCTGCCATGCAGATCCAGGTGGTCCTGGGTGAGGTTGGTGAAGCCGGAGACCGCGAAGCGCAGGCCGTCGACCCGCCGGTAGGACAGGGAATGGGAGGAAACCTCCATGGTGGCGGAGGTGACTCCCAGTTCCCGCATGCGGGCCATCAGGCCGTGCAGCTGCGGGGCCTCGGGGGTGGTGAGGATGCTGGGGATCGGGGTCTGCCCGGCGGATATCTCGATGGTGCCCACCAGTCCGGTTTCCCGGCCCAGTGCCCGGAGCACCGAGCGGATCATGTAGCTGGTGGTGGTCTTCCCGTTGGTTCCGGTCAGCCCGAACAGCTCGGGACAGTCCTCGTCGGTCCCGTAGACGAGCGCGGCCAGTTCCCCGACGACCTCGCGCACATCCCCGGCCAGCAGCACCGGCAGGCCCAACGCCGAGGCGGCGGCTTCGCCCTCGATGTCGGTGAGGACCGCGGCGGCACCGGCCTGCGCGGCGGCGGCGGCAAATTGCGCCCCGTGGAAGCGGGCCCCGGGCACGGCGACGTAGAGGTCCCCGGGCAGCACGGCGCGGGAGTCCAGGCAGATGCCGGTGACCTTCGCCTCGCCGTTTCCGATGATGTTTGCACCCCGCCCGGTTTCATGCAGGTATTCGAGCATGGCTCGCAGGGTGGTGGTGCGTTTTTTCAGCGGACGCAGCAGCGCTTCCGCCGCGCGGGGTGTGAGGGCTTCAGGCATTACCAGGATTTCTTTTGTTCGGATCCGATGAACACGTCGTACCCGTTGGGCTTCGAATTGCTCGGCGGAACGTTGTAGGCGTTCAGGGTCTTGCCCATGACTTCGCTGAAGGTGTCACCCACGGACCAGGACTTCCAGTCTCCCTTGGGGCGGTACATGGTGACCACGACGGCGATCTGGGGGTCGTCCAGCGGGGCTACCCCGGCGAACGAGTTGGTGTAGCCGTCGTAGCCGCCGTTTGGTCCGGCGGCCTGGCCGGTGCCCGACTTGCCGCCGACGCGGTAACCGGACACAGCCATCTTAGTGCCCGTTCCCTCCAAAACCACAGTCTCCATCATGCGCAGCATCTCCTTGGAGGTCTTCGCGGAAACGACGCGTTCGGACTTGGGCGCCGCGGGCTTCTCGATGGTGCCGTCGGGGTTGATGTAGGAATCGATCAGCGTGGGGTCGATGCGCACCCCGCCGTTGGCGACGGCCTGGGTGATCTGGGCGGTGTGCAGCGCGGTCTGGGTGTAGGCCTGGCCGAACATGGTCGCGTACTGCTGGCGCCGCTCCCAGTCCTGCGGCTTGGCCAGGATGCCCTGGCTGGCCCCGGACAGGCCGATGTTGATGGCCTTGCCGAGCCCGAACTTCTTCATGTACTTGTAGCGGGTCTCGTTGCTCATCTTGTTGCCGATCATGACCGTGCCGGTGTTGTACGAGCGGGCGAAGATGCCCGCTGCGGTCATGTCGTAGGTGGAGTGCTTCAACGAGTCGTTGATGGTTTCCTTGTTGATGGTGTACGCGTTGGGGACCTTGAAGGCGTCGGTGGGCTTGACCACACCCTCCTCGATGGCCGCGGCGAAGGTCGGCACCTTGCCGGTGGATCCCGGCTCGAAGGCCTGGGTGATGGAGGCCGAGCGGCGGAACGTGGCCTCTGTGGCGCTGGGGTCGTTGGGGTCAAGCTGGTTGGAGTCGCCGATGGCGATCAGCCGTCCGGTCTTGACCTCGCTGACGATCACCGAGACCCATTCGGCGTTGAACTGCTTTTGCTTCTTCAGCGCCTCTTCCTGGGCGATGAAGTTGATGTCCGCGTCCAGGGTCAGTTTCACGTCCTGCCCGTCGACCGCGGGAACCTCGGTGGTCTCGGCAACCGGGATCCGCACGCCGTCGGCGCCGACCTCGTAGGTCCGCGTTCCGGCGGTGCCGGTCAGGCGCTTGTCCTGGCTCATTTCCAGGCCCTCGGCGCCCTTGAGCGATTGCTGGTCGTCGGTGTTCATCACGAAGCCGAGCAGGGGTCCGGCCACCACCCCGTTGGGGTACTGGCGCTCGCTGCGCAGCTGTCCGGTCAGCGTGGGGATGCGCAGTTCCATGACCGAGTTGCGGACCTCGGGGGTCACTCCCTTGGCCACCACGGAGTAGGCGTTCTTCTTCGCCCCCGGATCGCCCACGATCGCGGTGCGCACGGTGTCGACGTCCTGGTCAAGGATCTGTGCCAGCTCGCCCACGGCCTGCTCGATGCCCACCGATTCCCGGGTGGTGCCTCCGGAGAGCTTCTTGCGCACGATGGGCTTGTCGGCATCGACCTTTCGCTGGTCGATGACCAGGTCGTAGCGATCTACGCTGGTGGCCAGGATCGTGCCCTTGGAATCCAGAATTTGCCCGCGCCTGGGTTGCGTTTCCTGGAAGCGGGTGCGATTGTCCACCGCTTCGGCGGCCACTGCCTTGGCGTTGAGCGACTGGACAAAGAACAGCCGTCCGCCGGTGAGCAGCAGCAACACCAGGGAGAGCACCACCACCATGCGCAGTCGCAGGTGGGTCGTTCCGGTGGTTGGGGATTTTTGTGGCATTCGGTCCTCAGCTCATACCGGGTGGGCGTGGTGGTGCGTATCGGGGCCCGGTGCGGCCCCGGTTCCGGGCGGGTGTTACTGTCCCGGGGTCTTCAGGCTTGGTGCGGGGATCGTCCCGCCATTGAGTTGGGCCGGGGAGAAGTCGGGGCGCGAGCCGTCTGCCGGCACCGGGGTCCGGGCGACGGTGGACTTCGGCGGCACCTCGGCGGCCACCGGGGGTTCGGTGGCGGTGTCCTTGGCCTCCGGTTCGGCGGCCTTGTCCGTTGCCGCGGTCTTGCTCTTGGCCTCGGTCGTGGTTGCGGGCTTGGCCGGGGTCTGCAGGATCCCGCTCTTGGCCCTGTTTTCGGCGCTGGGCTTTTCGGCCGCCGTGGCGGTCCCGGCGACCTTGCCGGTGTCCAGGTTGATGGCCGCGGGTGCGCCGGGCTTGACCATGCCCAGGTCTGCTGCCTTCTTGGCAACCACCTGGGGGGATCCCAGGTACAGCGCTTCCTGGCGCAAGGCCTCGTTTTCCTGGGACAGCGAACGTTCCTGCCCACGCAGGTCCACCGCGGTGTACTGGCCGTTGGCGATGTACACGTTGATCAGCAGCACCGCCACGACCGAGGCGATGACCAGGACGAAGATGGAGACGATGAACGGAACCCGCCGCTTGGCCCCGAGCGCGGGCACCACCGAGAGGGTGGTGCGGCGCTTGGCGGATGACTCCTCCGGGCGCGAGGCCGGTATGGGCTGCGGGGCATGGCTGAGCGCGTTGGCACCCTGTGTTGCGGGTAGCTCGATAACGCGAGAACGTACGCGGTTGGGTGTCCGGTTGCTCATACTCAGTTCCTCTTCAGGATGCGTTCCACGGCTCGCAGCTTCGCTGAGGCTGCTCGTGAGTTTTCGGCGATTTCTTGGTCGGTTGGCTTCTCGGTTCCTCGGGTGAGGACCTTGAACTGCGCCTTGTGTTCTTCAAGCTCCACGGGAAAACCCGCCGGAGCCGATGACTTGGATCCTGCGGCAAAGTGCCGCTTGGTGATCTTGTCTTCCAGCGAGTGGTAGCTCATCACCACAACCCGTCCCCCGACATGCAGGGCGCCCATGGCCGCGGGTATGGCCCGATCAAGCACGTCCAGTTCCTCGTTGACCTCGATGCGAAGCGCCTGGAAGGTCCGCTTGGCCGGGTGGCCACCGGTGCGTGCCGCTGCGGCCGGGACGACCGACCGGATGGCCGTCACCAGTTCCTCGGTGGTGCTGAAGGGCTTGGCCTTGCGCGCCTCGACGATTGCCGAGGCGATGCGTCCGGCGAACTTCTCTTCGCCCCACGCACGGATGATGCGCACGAGTTCGGTTTCGCTGTACTGGTTGACGATGTCTGCCGCCGTGGGGCCGCGCGAGGTATCCATGCGCATGTCAAGCGGGGCGTCATAGGAATAGGCGAAACCACGATCGCGCTCATCGAGCTGCAGGGAGGAAACCCCGAGGTCGAAGAGCACACCGTCGATTCCGTCGAACCCAAGGTCCTCGACGACATCGGCGATTTCGTCGTAGATCGCATGGACTAGGTCCGTGCGGTTCGCGAAGGGTTCCAACCGGGCACCGGCGAGGGCCAAGGCCTGCTCGTCGCGGTCAAGGCCGATCAAGTGGATATCCGGGAAGCGCCGGAGCAAGGCTTCCGAGTGGCCGCCCATCCCCAGGGTGCAGTCAACGACCACGGCACGGCCCCGTGCGGCGATTCCGGCTTCGATGCCAGGTGCCAAAAGCCCTACGCATCGATCGAGCAGTACTGGAACGTGGCGTTCCGAGGCGGGTCGCTCCGCGTTGCCGTCGATATTCACCGCTCCCCCTTTCGCGTGGGCAATGTGCCTCATCTGTTGGCTGAGACCAGATCCCCCTCCGACCCGTTGCTGCCCAGCCTGGCTCCGGGGAAGTGGAGCCAGGATGTGCGTGGCACGGGCGGCTGGAGATCTCGTCCAAGCCATTGGCCGGTTTTCAGTCACCGTATGGTGCCTAGAAACCCGGAAGTACTTCGTCATCCGTTTCGGAGAACGCATTCTCCTGTTCTTCGAGGTAGGCATTCCACGCTGTGGAATCCCAAATCTCTACCCGGTTTCCCGCGCCGATCACTGTGACCTCACGGTCCAGCCCCGCATATGAACGAAGCATGGACGGAATCGTGACCCGTCCCTGCTTGTCCGGCAATTCGTCCGAAGCACCGGAGAGGAAAACACGCGCATAGTCCCTGGCTTGGCGTGAGGAGATCGGAGCTTGGCTCATTTGCTCATGCTGCTTCTCGAATTCACGCTGGCTAAAGACGTAGATGCAGCGCTCCTGGCCACGAGTCAGAACCAAACCATTGGCTAATTCGTCACGATATTTGGCCGGGAGGATTAATCGCCCCTTCTCGTCCAGGCGCGGTGTATACGTTCCTAGGAACACACAGACCGCCTCCCGGTTGAAAGAAGCAACTTGCCCCATTCCCCTCTATTTCGCTCCACTTTACTCCACAAGCCTCCACTGTCAACGACCATTTCGACATTCTGAGATGAAAAGAGAACGAAAAGTGTTGATTTTCCGCGGCATTCCGGCATGTGGCCGAGGTGGAGGGATTTGGATTCAGACCAAACTCCCAGAAAGCAAGGTGTGACGGGACGCACATGACCGGTTCTGGAAATTCGCGGATTCACAAGGGACTTCAGAACGCGGACGCGGTAAGGCAGGGGGAGGTGCCGGCGGCGGTGGGGGCAAGTGGAGGGAATTGGGCAGCCCGCGCCCGCGTGTGGGATCCACAGCCGGAATAAAAATTACGGCGATTGGGCATACTCGGCGCGTCGCCGTGTCGCGCGCCCGGAGCGGTGCGGGCCTTGTCTGCCGGGGACTGACCGGGGGCGAGCGCCAGCGGTCCATCCCGACTGCATGGGCCGCATGCCCGCAAGCGGAGGGTCCAGACCTTAAAAGGCAAAGGCTCCGCACATGTTGCGGAGCCTTGGCTGGAGTGTGCGGCGGCGGAGTGTCAGGCCTCCGGGCCGCCGGTCAGAAGTGTCCTACGAGGAACCGTGCTCGTCACGCTTGCGCTGTTCCCACCTGTTTTCGAGATCGCTCATGAATCCAGATTTCTGGGGGTTCTTGCCCGCGCCGGGCACGCTGCCCTTCTTGGAGCCGCCCTTGCGCGAAAGGGCCAGATACACGCCACCAAACATGATGATGAATCCCAACACGCCCACGATGATCAGTTGGCTTGAAACGCCATAGATCAGCACCCCAAGCCCCACGATGCCGATCAAAGCACCCAAGGCAAGATTGCGCGTTGAGTAGTTCCCCGCCGTCGACGCGGATTTCATCGTCGACGCGAAGCGATGGTCTTCATGTAGCTGCTTTTCCAGCTGCTCCAGAAGACGTTGCTCATGCTCGGAAAGTGGCATCGTCTCTTCCCCTTCACTTCACGGTCCCGGCTCTCGCCTTTACCTACTTGAACGTAATACGCCTTGGCAATGTTCCCGGCCGATACGGCTAGCCAACTTCTACTTCCAGAATAGTCCCGAATCTTGCTAATAAGGTAGTCAGGATTCAACTCGCAGCAGACTCACGGCGAATGTGTCAAGAAGGTTGGTCCGGTTTTTTCTCTCTTTGCCCACGTTCGAGCAGTGAGGCCGGGCGAAGCGCCCCGGCCGGGAACCTGGAACGGATCAAATCCATCGTTGCCTCGGTTTGCCGCCAGTTGTCGTCTCGCGGATCGATACTCAATTGCATCCCGCCGCCGGCGTCAGCCAGCCTCTCCGCCCGGATACCCACAAGGCGCACGGCTTGGGGCCGCCGGCCAAGCTTCTCAAAAAGTCCTTCCGCGGCCGAGACCAGGTCGCCGGCCGCGTTGCTGGGAAAGGGTAGTGTCCGGCTTCGCGAGAGCGTCGAAAAATCGCTGTAGCGCAGCTTCAGGGCCACGACGCCCGCCACTTTTTCGGCCTCGCGCAGCCGCGTGGCCACGCGATGGCCAAGGTGGAGTATTTCGCGGCGCAATGCTTCGTCATCCCAGATATCGATGGCGAAGGTCTCCTCGGCGCCGATACTTTTTTCCTCGCGCTCGGTCTCCACGGACCGGTCGTCCCGCCCCCAGGCCAGGTTGTACAGGTGGATTCCAGTGGCTCCCAGCCGGCGGCTGAGTGTGTTCTGCGGTGTCTGGGCCAGCTGGGCCACCGTGGTGATCCCCATCTCCCGCAGCACCAACGCGGTTTTGGCCCCCACGCCCCACAGCGCACCCACCGGCAGGGTGTGCAGGTAGGCCAAAGTCTGCTCGGGGCGGATCACCAACATGCCATCGGGCTTGGCGCGGGTGGAGGCCACCTTGGCCACGAACTTCGAGGCGGCAATGCCCACGCTTGCGGGCAACCCCAGTTCGGTGCGCAGCCGTGCGCGAATCATCTCGCCGATCTCCTCCGGAGGCCCCAGGCGCCGGATGCTTCCGGTCACGTCCAGGAAGGCCTCGTCCACGCTGAGCTGTTCCACCAGCGGCGTGACCTGGTGGAAAATCTCCATGATCCTGGCGGAGTAGGCGGAATACAGCCCCTGCGTCGGCGGGATCACCACAGCGCGCGGGGCCATCCTCATGGCCACGGCCATCGGCATGGCCGATTTCACTCCCAGTGCCCTGCATTCATAAGACGCCGAGAGCACCACGGAGCGCTCCCCCGGATGACCGACAATCACTTGTTTCCCTGCCAGCTCGGGGCGCGTGAGCAGCTCGACGGACACGAAAAAGGCATCCATGTCGACATGCAATATCGCGCGCACCTTGCCTTGGGCCATGCAGTGAAGTCTAGCCAACGACTCCGACAATCCAGCGGGCGGCAACCGCACGGCTAGAGTTAAGGAAACACCACGTTGCGCAACCTATGGATGGGAATCATGACACTTTATGCTGCGGACACCTCCGACCCCGAAAAGGCACGGGACCTCTCCGCAGACTTCTCGGAACGGCTCGAGACCTTGCTCTCGGAATTCCTTGCAGAACAACATGAAGCCATCTCGGACATCGCCCCGGCGGCGGCGGAAATCGTCACCGCGATCGACGAGCTGACACGCGGCGGCAAGCGCCTGCGTCCGCTGTTTGCCTTCTGGGGGTATCTGGGGGCCGGCGGCGATGCCCAGGCCACCGACATCGTGCAGGCCGGCGCCGCACTGGAACTCTTCCAGGCCGCGGCCCTGATCCATGACGACCTCATCGACCGCTCCGACACCCGCCGCGGCCAGCCCAGCATGCACCGGCGCTTCGAGTCCCTGCACCGCGCCTCGGGCTGGCACAGGGACGCCTCGCGCTTTGGCGAGGCCGCCTCGATCCTCGCCGGGGACCTGTGTCTTTCGCTGAGCGAGCAGCTCTTCGCCACCATCCAGCCGCTGGTGCCCGAGGCCCGCACCATCTTTGACCGCATGCGCGCGCAGGTCATGGCCGGCCAATACCTTGATGTCCTGGAGGAGTCTGCCGGGCCCGCCTACGGGCCCGCCGAAGCGGTCAAGCGCGCACGCACCATCGTGCGCTACAAGTCAGCCAAGTACTCGGTGGAAAATCCCACGCTGCTCGGCGGCGCGCTGGCCGGGGCTTCGTCAGACCTGCTGGAGCAGTATTCCCGGTTTGCCCTGCCGCTGGGAGAGGCCTTCCAGTTGCGCGACGACGTCCTGGGCGTCTTTGGCGATCCGGCGATCACCGGCAAGCCGGCCGGCGACGACCTGCGCGAAGGCAAGCGCACCGAGATCATCGCGCACGCACTGACCCTTGCCTCGCCGGCGGACCAGGAGTTCATCCAGTCGCGCCTGGGTGCCGACGACCTGCGCGCGGACGAGGTCACCCGCATGAGTGCGTTGTTGGAGTCGTGCGGGGCGCTGGCGGCCACCGAGGCCTCCATCGCCGAGCTCTCCGAGCAGGGCCTGGCCGCCCTGGACCGGCTCACCGTCACCCCGCTGGCACGCCACGGGCTGCGCACCTTGGGCCTGGCGGCAATTCGCCGGACCTCGTAGGAGCAGGCAGGCACGAGAAAAGCGACGGCCCCCATCCCCGGATCATCCGGGTGGGGGCCGTCGCTTCTTGGTCGAGTTCGGGGCTATGCACCGGGCAGGTGCAACACGGTGCCTGCTACCAGCTCAACGCCTGGGCGCGGCGGCGGATCTCGGTCTTGCGTCCGGCGCGCAGTGCATCCATGGGCGTGCCGTTCAGGGATTCGTCGGGGGTGAAAAGCCACACCAGCAGTTCCTCGTCCTCGTAGCCGGAGTCAACGAGCACCGAGATGGTGCCCTTGAGGCTCTCGACAATACCCCCGTCCAGCACGAAGGCGGCGGGTACGCTGCGGATGTTTCGCTTGCCCACGCGCACGGCAATGATGGCGCGTTCGTCGATCAGGCTATGGACCCTTTTGATGGAAACGTCCAGCGCTTCGGCAAGGTCGGGCAGGGGCAGCCAGTCGGCCACTAGGTTCTCAAGATTGCTCACCATTCCAGCGTGCCACATCCTTGGATGGTTCAGGGGCCATATGAATGTTTTCTTCGTGGGATCTTTCACAAATTCCACTCTGTGGTGTAAATTCACATTAGTCACACCTGCACCATGAGTCACAACACGCACATGGGCCACAACCCACGTGCGTTCTTTTGCGACCGAACGATTCGTCCTTGCCCCAACCTAAAGGATCGCTCCATGTCCCTTGCACATAACAATCGCGTCAGAGCCATTGGCAGCGCCGTAGCCACGGTCGCAATCCCTGCAGTTGTCCTTGGTTCCCTCGCACTCCCGGCCGAGGCAGCACCGCTGCCCACCCGCGATGCCCTGGCACCCAAGGCCGCCACCCCGGCCATGGTCAAGGCAGCCGAGGCACGAATCAGCGCCCACCTGGTGGCCTCCCACGTTCCCGGCTCGGTGATTCCCCTGGCCAAGAAGAGCGGCACCGTCACCGTCAAGCAGAACGACACGCTTTCGCACATCTCCGTGCGCACCGGGGTCTCGGTTTCCGAACTCAAGAAGATCAACAAGCTTTCCTCCGACCTGATCAAGCCCGGAGACGTGCTGCGCCTGGGCGGCAGCGACGCACGCGCCGCATCCCCCAAGGCCTCCACGAACAACGCACGCACTTCCGCCAAGCCGGCACAGACCTACAAGGTCGCCGACGGCGACGTCATGGGTGCGATCGCCAAGAAGCTTGGCGTGTCCCTGGACGAGGTGCGCGACTCCGCCGGCAACCCCGCCAAGGACACCATCTATGTCGGCCAGGTGCTGCACTTCGGATCCAAGGGCTCTTCGTCCCCGTCCAAGTCCGCGCCCAAGGGCAACAGCACCTCCGCGCACGGAACCTACACCGTGAAGTCGGGCGACACCCCCTCGATGATCGCCATCCGGCACAACATGTCGGTCTCCGCCTTCATGGCGCTGAACAACCTGTCCAACGGCGACATCATCCGGCCGGGCGACAAGCTGAAGATCAGCGGCGCCCCGAGCGCGCCGGCCGCACCGTCGTCCCCCAAGGCATCGGCCGCACCCAAGGCCCAATCCGGCGGCTCCAGCTACACCGTGGTTTCCGGCGACACCCTGGGACACATTGCATTGAAGACCGGGACCCCGCTGAACACCATCCTGCGCCTGAACCCGTCGGTGAGCTACTCCACGGTCCTGCAGATCGGGCGGACGCTGAAGGTCAACGGCAACGGCACCTCCGCACCGAAATCCTCCTCGGACGTGAACCCGACCAGCTCGAAGCCGCTGGTGGGCAACACGTTCCTGGGCCGCACCTACAAGTCGGACGTGGTCGGTTCGGCAAACGACAACAAGCGCGAGCTGCTCTCCCGCAACCTGCCCTCCCCTGCGGCCATGCAGGCCATGGTGGCCAGCACCGCCCGCCAGATGGGCGTCGATCCCTCCCTGGCCCAGGCCCATGCCTTCCAGGAGTCCGGCTTCAGGATGAACGCTGTCTCCCCGGCAAACGCCGTGGGCGTCATGCAGGTCATCCCCGCGGCCGGGGAATGGGCTTCGGGACTGGTCGGGCGCAAGCTCGACCTGCTGGACCCGCAGGACAACGTCACCGCCGGTGTCGCGATCATCCGCGCGCACCAGCGCTCGGCACCGTCGGTCGAGCTGGGCATCGCCTACTACTACCAGGGCGCGGCCGGAGTGAAGCGCAACGGCATGTATGCGGACACCAAGACCTACGTCGCCAGCATCCTGGCACACCGCAAGAAGTTCTAGGCACTCCTTCGCACCACGCAGACAGGTGGGGCCCGGTTCCTTTCCAGGAACCGGGCCCCACCTGGTTGTCGTGGGCTTGCCTGCCTGGCCCTAGCGCCGGGCGGC
Source organism: Arthrobacter sp. AQ5-05 (assembly GCF_003287975.1). Taxonomy (GTDB): domain Bacteria; phylum Actinomycetota; class Actinomycetes; order Actinomycetales; family Micrococcaceae; genus Paeniglutamicibacter. Next base: position 171,190 of record NZ_QMKQ01000001.1, on the reverse strand, counting down.
GACCGGCAACTCGATCACGACCCGGGTCCCGGGTCCCGAGCGGTCCTCCCAGTGGATGTTCCCGCTCAGTTCGCTGGTGACCAGGGTGCGCACGATCTGCAACCCCAGGCCCTCGGTGCGCGGGCCATCGGGCAGCCCCACCCCGTCGTCGGAAACGGCCACGCGCAGGATGTCCTCCCCCACTGCGTTGCGCTTGCGTTCGGCGGCCAGCTGGACGGTGCCGTCGCGCTCGGCCAGCCCGTGCTCCACGGCGTTGGTGACCAGCTCGTTGATGACCAGCGAGAGCGGTGTTGCCAGCTCCGCCGGCAGGTGCCCGAAGGCCCCGGTCTTTTCGGTCATCACCTTCTGCCCGGGCGAGGCGATTTCCACGATCATCCGGAACTGGCGGTCGATGAGCTCGTCGAAGTCCACGTTCTCGCTCAGGCCCTGCGAGAGGGTCTCGTGCACCGCCGCGATGGTGGCGACCCGGCGCATGGCCTGGTCCAGGCCCGCCCGGCCCTCCTCGGACTTCATCCGGCGCGATTGCATGCGCAGCAGCGCCGCAACGGTCTGCAGGTTGTTCTTCACCCGGTGGTGGATCTCCCGGATGGTGGCGTCCTTGGACACCAGCTCCTTTTCGCGGCGGCGCAGCTCGCTCACATCGCGGCACAGCACCAGGGCGCCGTAGCGTCCCTTGGCGTTGCGCAGCGGGATCGCGCGCAGCGACAGCGTCACGCCCATCGACTCGATCTCGGTGCGCCAGGGCATCTTCCCCGAGACCACCAGGGGCAGCGCCTCGTCGGTCAGCCGGCGGTCCTTGACCAGGGACATCGTCGCCTCGGAGAGCGAGACGCCCTCCAGGGTCGCCGCGGCCCCCAGCCGGCGGTAGGCCGAGACGGCGTTGGGGCTGGCGTACTGCACCACCGCGTCGGCATCCAGCCGGATGAAGCCGTCCCCCACGCGCGGGGCGCCGCGCCGGGAACCGGTGGGCGTGGCGAAGTCCGGCCACAGCCCTCGGGTGCACATGCGCAGCAAGTCCTCGGCGCATTGCCGGTAGGTCAGCTCCAGCCGCGAGGGCAGGCGCGAGCCGGAAAGGTCGAAGTGCACCGAAAGCACCGCCAGGGTGCGCCCGTTGCGGACCAGCGGCACGGCCTCGATGAGCATCGAGTGCTCACCGGGCCGCACCGTGCCCGCGTCCGAACGCACGATGTCCTGGGTCTGCCAGGCCTGCTCGACCAGCGGCTTGAGGTCCTTGCGGATCCGCTCCCCGACGAAGTCCGTGTGGAACACGGTGTGCGAGGTGGAGGGACGCACATGGGCCAAAGCCTTGTACGTCCCCTCCGGGACCGGGAACCACAACACCAAGTCGGCAAAGGCCAAGTCGGCGATGAGTTGCCAGTCCCCCACCAACAGGTGGATCCAATCCTCATCCCCCGGACCAAAGTCCGCGCCCTGGCGTAGCTGGTCCGTGAAGATGGCCATGGATATTACCTCCGTACGATGGAACGCAACAGCCGCAGCGCGACCGACAGGGACGCCATGTCATCGCGTTCCAGCCGGTTCACTTCCGCGAACATGTTCTGTGCACGATCAAGGTTAGCCGCGTTCGCCTCCAACCACGCAGCCACACGCGCGGCCGGGTCCGTTTCCCCCGGATCCGTGACGGCAACGACGTCGCGGGTGAAGTCGATGATGGTCGAGTACAGGTCGTCGCGCAGCGCGGCGCGGGCCAGCGCCTTCCACCGGTCGTCGCGCGGCAGCGAGGTGATCCGCTCCAGCAGCGAGTCGACGCCGAAGCGGTCATAGAGCACGTAGTAGACCTTGGCCAGCTCGGTGGCATCGGCCCCGGTGCGGGCCGCGGCCGTGGCGATGTCCAGCAGCGCGAAGGACTCGAACTGGACGGCCCAGCGCGTCGCCAACGCCTCGTCCAGGCCCCAGCCCTTGCCCTCGGTCGTCCAGGTCGCGACGCGCTCGGCATCGACCCCCCGGAGCATCGAACCGACCTCCGGGCGCAGCGCCCGCACGGTCGGGGCCAGCGCGGCCACGGCGTCGTCGACGTCCTGTTCGCGGTCCACGTGGTGGACGTACCAGCGCGTGGCCCGATCCAGCAGCCGGCGCATGTCCAGGTGCAGACGGCACCAGTGCGTGGAGTCGAAGGAGGCCGGCAGCGCGTTGATCGCGTCGATCTCGGTGTCCAGCGAGTAGATTTCCCGCAGCGCCACGAATGCCTTGGCGACCTGCGCCTCGTCGGCACCGGTCTCCTCCATCACGCGGAACGCGTAGGTGGTGCCGCCGATGTTGACCATGTCGTTGGCCACCACGGTGGCGATGATCTCGCGGCGCAGCGGGTGGGAGTCGAGGTCCGCCCCGAACTGCTCGGCCAGCTGCACCGGGAAGTAGTTGCGCAGCGTCTTGGCGAAGTGCGGGTCGTCGGGCAGGTCGGACGCCGCCAGGGCGCCGGCCAGCTGGATCTTCGCGTAGGCCACGAGCACCGCCAGTTCCGGTGCGGTCAGCGTTCCCCCGGCGGCCAGGCGCGCCTCGAGCACCTCGGTGGAGGGCAGGAACTCCAGCTTCCGGTCAAGGTCCGCATGCTCCTCGAGCCAGTCCATGAGGCGTTCGAACGCCGGGGACCAGCTGGTGAGCTCCTGCTTGTCGTTGAGCAGCAGCACGTTCTGGTCGAAGTTGGTCTTCAGCACCAGGCGGGCGACCTCGTCGGTCATCGAGTGCAGGAAGGCGGCGCGCTCGGAGGCCTCCAGCTTCCCTGCCACGACCATGCGGTCCACGAAGATCTTGATGTTGACCTCGTGGTCCGAGCAGTCAACGCCCGCGGAGTTGTCGATGGCGTCGGTGTTCAGGATGACCCCGTGCAACGCCGCCTCGATGCGGCCGCGCTGGGTCATGCCCAGGTTGCCGCCCTCGCCGATGACTTTGGCGCGGATCTGCTCGCCGTTGACGCGGATCGCGTCGTTGGCGCGGTCCCCGACCTCGGCGTGGGACTCGTCGGAGGCCTTGACGTAGGTGCCGATGCCGCCGTTGTACAGCAGGTCGACGGGTGCGCCCAGGATGGCCTTGAGCAGTTCGTTCGGGGCCATGGAGCTGACCGTGGCACCCAGGCCCAGGGCCTGGCGCACCTCGGGGGAAATCGGGATGGACTTCAGGGAGCGGGAGTGCACCCCGCCGCCGGCGGAGATCAACTCCTTGTTGTAGTCGGCCCAGGAGGAACGGGGCAGCTCGAACAGGCGCGCGCGCTCGTCGAACGCGGCCCCCGGCTCCGGGCTCGGGTCCAGGAAGATGTCGCGGTGGTCGAAGGCGGCCAGCAGCTTGACGGTGCGGGTGCGCAGCATGCCGTTGCCGAACACGTCCCCGGACATGTCGCCCACGCCCACGGCGGTGAACTCCTGGGTCTGGGTGTCCACGCCGAACTCGAAGAAGTGGCGCTTGACCGACTCCCAGGCACCGCGGGCGGTGATGCCCATGGCCTTGTGGTCGTAGCCCACCGAACCGCCCGAGGCGAAGGCGTCGCCCAGCCAGTGGCCGCGCTCCTCGGAGATGGCGTTGGCGGTGTCGGAGAACGATGCGGTGCCCTTGTCGGCGGCGACCACCAGGTAGGTGTCGTCCCCGTCCAGGCGCACCACGTTCGCCGGCGGCACGACCTTCTCGCCGTGCTCGTCGACCACCAGGTTGTCGGTGATTTCCAGCAGCGAGCGGATGAAGATGCGGTAGGAGGCCTTGCCCTCCTCCATCCAGCCGGCGCGGTCCACGGCCGGGTTGGGCAGCTGCTTGGCGTAGAAGCCGCCCTTGGCGCCGGTGGGGACGATCACCGCGTTCTTGACCATCTGTGCCTTGACCAGGCCCAGGACCTCGGTGCGGAAGTCCTCGCGGCGGTCGGACCAGCGCAACCCGCCGCGGGCGACCTCGCCGAAGCGCAGGTGCACGCCCTCGATGCGCGGGGAGCAGACCCAGATCTCGTACTTGGGGCGCGGGAAGGGCGCGTCGGTGATCTTGCCGGGCAGCAGCTTGAAGGCCAGTGCCGCCGGATCGATGTAGTAGTTGGTGCGCAGCGTGGCCTCGATGAGGTTCACGAAGCGGCGCAGCAGCTTGTCGGCATCCAGCGTCGGGACCTTGTCCAGGGCCTCGTTGAGCACCTCGTGGGCGGCCTGGATGGCGACGGCGGATTCCTCGGGGGTCAGGGCCGGGTCGAAGGTGCCCTCGAAGAGCGCGATGATCCCGTGGGTGACCTCCGGGTTGGCGACCAGGGTGTCGGAGATGAACGCATAGGAGGTGGAGACACCCAGCTGGTGCAGGTAGCGGGAGTAGGCGCGCAACAGCCCGACCTGCTTCCAGGAGACCGATTCGAGCAGCACCAGGCGGTTCATGTGGTCGGATTCGGCCGCGCCGGTGACCACCGCGGAGTAGGCGTCGGCCAGCAGGGGCTCGGTGTCGATCGGGTCGATCCCGGCGGGGAACTTCAGGCCCAGATCGTAGAGGTAGCGCGGTTCGGCGCTCGAAGGGGTCACGGCGAAGGGCCGTTCCTCGATGACTTCCAGGCCCAGGTTCTGCAGCACCGGCAGGATCTTGGACAGCGACAGCGGCGCGGTCAGGTAGAGCTTCATCCGGGCGTTGACCTCGGAGTCCTCGTCCTCCTCGGGAACGTAGAACTTCACCACGGGGCCGACGTGCGCTTCGTCCTCATACTTGCCGAAGCGCTCGATGTCGGCCAGCGCGTCCTCGACCTCGAACTCGACGCGGTAGGCGGCGGGGAAGGCCTCGGACCAGCCGGCGGCCAGCGCGGCGCCCTTGTCGTTGCCGTAGAGCTCGTTGGCGGCCACGGAGATGCCCTCGGACCAGGAGCGCACGGCGGCGACCAGGCGGGTTTCCAGTCCGGCGCGGTCCACCACGGGGGTCAGCCCGTGGCGCTGCAGGCGGATCCGGTAGAACAGGCGCACCAGCGAGGACTCGGACATGCGGACCTCGAAGTCCATCGACTCGGCGTTGAACGCCTCGGTCAATTCCTTCTCGATACGCAGGCGCACCCCGGTGGTGTAGCGGTCGCGCGGCAGGTAGACCAGGGCGGACATGAAGCGCCCGTAAACGTCGGGGCGCAGGAAGAGCGAGGTGCGGCGGCGTTCCTGCAGGCGCAGGATGCCCAGCACGGTGTCGGTGAGGTCCTCGACGGAAATCTGGAAGAGCTCGTCGCGCGGGTAGGTCTCCAGGATCGTGACGATGTCCTTGCCGGAGTGCGAGTCCGGGGCGAAGCCGGCGAGCTTGAGCACGGCCTCGACCTTTTCGCGCACGACCGGGACGCTGCGCACCGAGGAGGTGTAGACGCTGGAGGCGAACAGGCCGATGAAGCGGCGTTCGCCGTTGACGTTGCCCTGCGCGTCGAAGCGCTTGACGCCCACGTAGTCCAGGTAGACCCCGCGGTGCACCGAGGAGCGGGAGTTGGCCTTGGTGATGACCAGGGCACGCTTGTCGCGGGCCATGGCCCGGCCGCGCTTGGTCAGGTGCTGGGTGTCGCGCGCCGGGATGGCGTTGCGCATCAGGCCCAGGCCCGATTCGGCCTGGATGCGCAGCACGTCTTCGTTGTTCTCGGTGATCAGGTCGTACTCGCGGTAGCCCAGGAAGGTGAAGTTCCCGTCGTCGAGCCAGTGCAGCAGGTCGATGGCGGCGTCCAGGTCGGGGATCTGCTCGGCACCGGTGACGGTGGCCAGGGAGTCGGCGATCTCGTGGGCCTTGTTGCGCATCGGGGCCCAGTCCTCCACGGCGGCGCGCACGTCCCCCAGGATGCGTTCGAGGCCGGCGACCAGTTCGGTCAGTGCCTCGTCGCTCGGGTCCCCGCCGAGTTCCACGGAGATCCAGGATTCGATGGCGGTGTCTCGGTTCCCGGCGACCAGCGCGGAGATCTGCGGCAGGGCGGCGGTGTCGCCGCTGGCCAGGTGCTCGTTGGCCGGGACGGTGTCCAGGGCGGTGATGTGTCCGTCCTCGGCGTCGCGGCCGACCACGAAGGTGGGGTGGACCACGACGTTGATGGCATGGTGCTGCCGCACGATCTCTGCGGTGACCGAGTCGACCAGGAACGGCATGTCGTCGGTGACCACGTAAACCATGGTCATGGCGGCGTGGCGGGTGACGGCCACGCGGGGCGTCTTGGGCTCCCGTATCCAGCCAACGGCCAAGTGGGCTCCCACCCTGGATTCAAGTTGCTGCGGCGAGTAGGCCGCCGCGTCTTCTGCTGCCAATTGCCCGTAGTAGGTTGCTACCAATTCGGGCGTGAGTGTCTCAGCGATGAAAGTTTCGGACATGCTGGACTCCGACGAGTTCAAAAGAACGCCTCCGTGGATCGAGTGTGCGTTGCGCTCCGTTGCGCAACGCTGATGCTACAACACTATCCCGCCCGGTTATAGACGTCACATCGAGGGTGAAAAACGGTGCCGAATCGTCTGTTTGGCTCCGATCCGGCGCCCGGCGAGGGCAGCGACGGCCACCCGGAGGCCCGAATGCGGGGCGATCTCTGCTAGGGCGCTGCCGGCCAGCAGCGCCGCATCGACCGCCGCGGGGTCGTTGGGCAGGTATCCGGCGATCGGCAGCCCGGGCCCGAAACGTTCCCATGTCTCGGCCAGGGCGTGGCGCGGGGAGGCCCCGGCGTTGGCCGCACTGACCCTGTTGAAGAGTACTTTCACCGGCATTTCCCCGAGCACCTCGTGCATTTCCTCCAGGCCCCTGATCAGCCGCGGCACCCCGATGCTGTTGGCCGCCCCGACCGCGTAGACCTCGTCGGCGATGCGCAGCATCGCGGCGGTCACCCCGTTGCGCTGCGGGGCGGCGGTGTCAAAGGAAAGCTCCTCGTCGAGTTCCAGTGGCGCGGCGACGTCGATCACGATGGTGTCACAGACCTCCTGCAGCGCCAGGACCGCGCGGCGCAGCGCGGTGGGACGCAGTTCGGGCCAGCGGCTGGCGCGCGGCAGACCGGTGGCCACGCGCATCCTGGCCCCGGCAATCAGCACCGGTGCACAGATCCGTTCCAGCTTCGCCGCGTCGAACCGCCCGGAGTCCACGGTGCGGCAGATCTGTGCGATGCCGGCGGCCTCGTCGAGCAGCCCCAGCTGCACTGCCTGGGAGGCCCCGTAGGTGTCGGCATCCAGCAGCACCACCTCCTGGTTCCCCAGCGCGCATTCCACGGCGTAGTTCAGCGCCAGCAGGGAGCGGCCCGGGGAACCCACGGGGCCCCAGAAGACCACCACCCGGGCACGCTTCCGGGCCGTCGTCCCGGGTTCTTCGCCCGCCGCGGCCGGATCGGCGCCGCGATCCCGGTGTCCCAGCTCGGCCCGGGCCCGGGCTGCCAGGATGCCCAGCTCCGGGGCGGTGCTGCCGGTTCCCGCCACGTAGGCGCCGGCCGCGCCGAGCCGCTTGCCCTGGGCGGCGTCGTCGCAGAGCACCAGCACCGGCACGCCGCGCTCGATCATCGCGTCGATGTCGCGGGTTTCAACTTCCTCCGGCGGCCCGGCCAGGATCGCCGCGTCGGCCAGCCCGGTCTCGCAGAGCGCGATGACCTCGGCCATCTCGGTGCAACTGCGGGCCACCGTGAGCACCCCGCGATGGCTCTCGAGCCTGTCAACCACCGTGCCGTCGTCCCCGTGCAGCACGACCGAGATGTTCATGAGGCACTGGCCCCGGGGTTGAAGACCACGGTGATCCGCGCGTCGTTGGCCATGGCCTCGAGCAGGTCCGCCAGCCCGCTGTCCACCACCAGGATCTCGACCAGGGTCCCGGCCGTTCCGCCGAAGCCGGTGGCCCGTTCGGTGCGGCCGGTGACCTCGGCCGAGGGCAGCAGCAGGGTCGGCGGGGCGTAGGCATTGGCGGTCCGGTCCTTCAGCGAGACCCAGACATCGACATGGGCCCCGGAGGTGATCGCCGCCGGCAAGGCATCGGGCAGGTCGATGGACACCGGGCGGCGGTTGGTTCCGTCATCCAGCCCCAGGGAGCTGCGCGGGAGCAGCTGTCCGGCGCGGACCAACGAGTTGGCCCGGGTACCCTCGAGCAGTGAGGGGTCCGCGGGCACGTAGCGTTCCTCGAGGGCGTCGAGCTTCACGTTCACCACGTTGAGCTTCTCCGCGGTGATTTCCTCGCCCAGGGAGATGTCGGCCTTTGCCGAGTACATGGGCGTGGTGCGGTCCATGGAACTGGTCAGCGCCACGACCCCGACGCAGGAGGCCAGCACGATCAGGATGCCCAGCAGCAGCCGCGGGTCCTTCCAGCTGGGTCGTCCCAGCCTGCCTGCCGTTGCCGCCACCGCGTCGCGGGCCTTGTCCATGTCGATTTCCCCCCTCGCCATGACCCCGCGGGTGCGCGGCCAGGGAGTCTTCCGCTTGGCTGCGCAGAAACGCGGGATGCTTCATCGGCGGAGGCACGAGCACCGCCGTTGTCCTTGGGGGCCACCATACGCCGTGGCGGCGGTGCGTGAAAGGGGGGCGTGCCCGGCTGTGGACGGCGCGGGCACCGACCTCATTCCTCGCGGCGCACCCTGGCCACGGCCGAAAACGGGATCACGCACCGACCGTGGACGGCAGGTGCACGGCGGAATTCGTCTCGCTCGTGCAGCGCCACTTCCACGAAGTCCTGGCCTACCTGGTCCAGGGTTCCGCTGGCCAGTGGCTGCCCGTCTGTTCCGCCGATGCCCACCCTGGCCCGGTCCCGCACCAGCACGCGCAGGGCCTGGGAGAACGCGACCCGCCGCTCCCCAGGCTCAGGGTTCCGGCCCGCCTCCCGTCCGGACCACCAGGCCAGCGCACGGAAGGGAACGAGTTCCTCGGTGCCTTCGTGGCGCAGCATCAGCCAGTCCTTGCCGAGGGAGGAAAGCTGTCCGCCGAGGCGTTCGGCACCGAGCAGCTGCACATCGACCCGTGTGCCCAGGTTCCGTGCCAGGCGCTGGACCAGCGTCTGGCGGGCGCGTTCGATCCGCACGAATTCCTGGATCTCACTGGCCTGGTCGCGGGCAGCCTCGGCCTCGAATTGTGCCTCCAGGTCTGCGAAGAGCGATTCCCATCTCATGGGCCAACCCTAGATGCCCAAAAGTTTCCCGCCTACCCCTCTGGATTCCTCGTGCATGAAGTGTCATCATGCTGTTACAAACACATGCAAACATCATTAAATGACATCAAAGAAGGTCAAGATGCGTTCACAAACAGCCCGCGACGCCCTGGCGCTCGTGGCGACGGCCGTCCTGTCGCTGGGCCTGCTCGGTGCCAGCATCGTGCTTTGGCGCTCCCTGCAGGAGCGCGCCGCCACCGGCGCCCGGCTCGACGCGTGGTCCCTGGAACGACTCACCGGCCTGGCCATGGGATTGCTGGGTGCCGTGGCCGTTGCATGGCTGTTGTTGTGCCTGGCACTGGCCCTGGCCGCCCGCCTCCTCTCAGCCTGCGGGCACCGGCGTCGCGGTGCAGCCCTGGCGGCGCTCGTCCCCGGATTCGTCGCCCGGGTGGTGCTGGCGGGGTTCGGCGGCTCCCTCGTGCTGGCCGGATGCACCTCGGCCGCCGCCGTTGCCGCGACCCCGGCGGCCGTTGCCGCGCCGATGGCATCGGCCCAGCACCTCCAGTCCGCAGCGACCCACCAGCACGAGCGCCAGGCCGGCCCACGGCCACCGGAGGCCACCGCGCCAAAGGGCACCGCGTCAAAGGGCACCGAAGCCGAACTGCTCAGTCCCGGATTCATCCCGCACCGGGTGCCGCTGCCACTGGCACGGCTGGGCGGCGGAACCACCCGCACGATTGAGGAGGTCGTGGTCCGGCCCGGAGACAGCCTCTGGGCCATTGCAGCCCGCCACCTGCCATCGAGCGCCGGCCCCGAAGAAATCGCCGCAGCCTGGCCACTGTGGTTCGCGGCGAACAGCCGACTGATCGGCCCCGACCCCGACAAGCTCGAGGTGGGCGTGGTGCTGCAGGCACCGCGGCTCGCTTCCCGGAGGTCCTGAACCCGCTTGCACACCCCATCCTCCATCGTCGAAGCCATCCGCCCACCAGGAGTCCACCATGTCCATCACCGCCCTCGAGCCCGCCCCTGCCGACACCGTGCAGCCGCTCGTCCACGCAAATTTCTTCACTGCGCCGGACCCCGCCGCGGTGGAGCCGACCCCCATACGACGTTTTCCCCAGGCCTTCGGTCCCGGACCGGACCGGCGTGGAAAGCGCTGCCCGGGCCGGGAACCGGGTGCCGGGGCACCGGCGCGCAGCCTTCCGGAGCCGGTTCGGCTCGAAGAGGATTCCCGCGCGGACAACGGACACGATTTCGCCGACGGACTGCGGCCAAAGCCGCCCACCGCGGCTGCCCGGGCGGTGGCGGACCGGCTCTTCCCGCCCATGGACGGACTGCTGGGCCCGGCCGAATCAGTGGCAGCGGTCGTGCACGCGGCCGCACCGGCGGTGCTGGAGGTACTGGCCGGGGCACGCCCTGCACGCCAACTGCTGCGCGCGCTGAGCCCGGAGTGCATGCTGAAGCTCGACCACCACATGCGCCTCGGCGCAATCCAGCGGCCCGACCCCGCGTCCTGCTGCTATTCAAACCCACGGGTGCTGCGGATGCGCATCACCCAGATCCTGCCCCTGGTCTTCGAGGCGGCGGTGATCATCCGGGACATGCAAAACGTCCGTGCCGCCGCTCTGAGGATAGAACGGTGGCACGGACGTTGGCAGGTTACAGCCCTGGAGATCGGCTAGCGGCGCTTGCCCTTTTTCTTCTTGTTGTTGCCGCCGGCGGTCTTCGGAGCCGCGGCATCGGGGGTGCGCTCGATGTGGGTCGAGGCCTCGCCGCTTTCCTCGGGTGCCGTGTAGCGAAGCGTGGCCGGACGGGCAGGGGCTTCGAGGCCCGGGGTGTTCAGGGTCGGCTCGGTGGTCACCGAGCGACCGTCAATGACACCCGGCAGGGACATTTCCGGGGCCGGACGGGTCTCCACCTCGATGTTGAAGAGCATGCCGATGCTTTCCTCGCGGATGGATTCCATCATGGTCTGGAACATCAAGAATCCCTCGCGCTGGTACTCGACCAACGGGTCGCGCTGGGCCATGGCACGCAGGCCGATGCCCTCCTTGAGGTAGTCCATTTCGTAGAGGTGTTCCTGCCACTTGCGCCCGATCACCGAGAGCACCACGCGGCGCTCGAGCTCGCGCATGTTTTCCTCGCCGACCGCTTCCTCGCGTGCCGCGTACTGCAGGCGCGCGTCGGAGAGGATTTCGCGCTCCAGGAGTTCCGGGGTGATCGCGTCGCGGTGGCCGGCTTCCTCGGCAACCTCGTCGAGGGTGATGGAGATCGGGTAGAGCTGCTTGAGGTTGCCCCAGAGCCGCTTCAGGTCCCAGTCCTCGGCATGTCCCTCGCCGGTGGCCTCGGTGACCATGGCCTTGACCACGTCCTCGAGGAAGTGCCCAACCTTTTCTTCCAGGTCCCCGCCTTCGAGGATGCGTCGGCGGTCGCCGTAGATGGCCTCGCGCTGGCGGTTCATCACGTCGTCGTACTTCAGCACGTTCTTGCGCTGCTCGGCGTTGGTGCCCTCGACCTGCGCCTGCGCGGTTTCGATGGCCTTGGAAACGATCTTCGATTCCAGGGCCACATCGTCGGGCATCGAGGGGTTGTTCATGATCCGCTGGGCGGCACCGGCGTTGAAGCGGCGCATCAGCTCATCGGTCATCGACAGGTAGAAGCGTGACTCGCCCGGGTCCCCCTGGCGACCGGAACGTCCGCGCAGCTGGTTGTCGATGCGGCGGGACTCGTGGCGTTCGGTGCCCAGCACGTAGAGGCCGCCGGCGTCGGTGACTTCCTTCGCCTCGTTCTCGACCTGCTTCTTGGCCGTCTCGAAGACGGAGTCCCAGACGCGCTCGTATTCCTCGGAGTTCGTTTCCGGGTCAAGCCCGCGGCGTTCCATCTCGGCGACGGCCAGGAACTCGGCGTTGCCGCCGAGCATGATGTCGGTGCCGCGGCCGGCCATATTGGTGGCCACGGTGACGGAGCCCTTCTTGCCGGCCTGGGCGACGATGGCGGCCTCGCGGGCGTGCTGCTTGGCGTTGAGGACCTCGTGGCGGATGCCCTGCTTGGCCAGCAGGCGGGCCAGGTATTCGCTCTTTTCCACGCTGGTGGTGCCCACGAGCACCGGCTGGCCGGTGGCGTGGCGCTCGGCGATGTCCTGGACCACGGCATCGAACTTGGCGATCTCGTTCTTGTAGATCAGGTCGGCCTGGTCCTTGCGCAGCAGCGGCTTGTTGGTGGGGATCTCCACCACGCCGAGCTTGTAGGTGCCCATGAATTCGCCGGCCTCGGTCTGCGCCGTGCCGGTCATGCCCGCAAGCTTCTTGTAGAGGCGGAAGTAGTTCTGCAGGGTCACGGTCGCCATGGTCTGGTTCTCGGCCTTGATCTCCACCCCTTCCTTCGCCTCGATGGCCTGGTGCATGCCCTCGGAGTAGCGGCGCCCGGCCAGCGAACGGCCGGTGTGCTCATCGACGATCATGACCTCGCCGTTGATCACGACGTAGTCCTTGTCGTTCTTGAACAGTTCCTTGGCCTTGATGGCGTTGTTCAGGAATCCGATCAGCGGGGTGTTGGACGCCTCGTAGAGGTTGTGGATGCCCAGGTAGTCCTCGACCTTTTCAATGCCGGGTTCCAGCACGCCGATGGTGCGTTTCTTCTCGTCGACCTCGTAGTCGACGTCGAGGCTCAGGCGGGTGACCAGCTTGGCGAATTCGGTGTACCAGCGGTTGACGTCGCCGGAGGCCTGCCCGGAGATGATCAGCGGGGTGCGGGCCTCGTCAATGAGGATCGAGTCGACCTCATCGACGATGGCGAAGTTGTGGACGCGCTGGACGAGCTCCTCGGAGCTCCAGGCCATGTTGTCGCGCAGGTAGTCGAACCCGAATTCGTTGTTCGTGCCGTAGGTGATGTCCGCTTCGTACTGCTTGCGGCGTTCGGCGGGGTCCTGGTTGGACAGGATGCAGCCGTTGGTCAGGCCCAGGAAGCGGTAGACGCGGCCCATCAGGTCGGACTGGTACTCGGCCAGGAAGTCGTTGACGGTCACCACGTGGACGCCCTTGCCAGTGAGGGCGTTGAGGTAGGCGGGCGCGGTGGCGACCAGGGTCTTGCCTTCGCCGGTCTTCATCTCGGCGATGTTGCCCAGGTGCAGGGCGGCGCCGCCCATGAGCTGGACGTCGAAGTGGCGCATGCCCAGGGTGCGGTCCGCGGCCTCGCGGACGGCGGCAAAGGCCTCGGGCAGCAGAAGGTCCAGGGACTCGCCGTCGGCAATGCGCGCCTTGAACTTGTCTGTTTCACCACGCAGTTCCGCATCGGACAGGGCACGGAATTCGCCATCAAGCACGTTGATGGCGTCGGCGTATCCACGCAACTTCTTCAGCGTCTTCTTGTCGCCGGTACGCAGGATACGTTCAAGCAGTGATGCCACGAGGCAGCTCCCAAATCTCTAGCACAGGATTTCTGGCGTGTTCAGTCTACGTGAGAGATTGCTTTCACTTGTGGCTTTTAGCTGGATTCGGGCGAGCTTAGTGAAAACTCCAAGGCTGCTGCCAGATTCCCGTGTGCCGAAACCACGACTTCGTCGAGTCCCAGCCACCGCGCCATGAGCCGCAATTCGGCTGCCAGCTCCGCCGCGGTGTTCCCGGGCGCGCCGGGCTCGGCGAAGGCACCACGGACCAACAGCCTGCCGGTGGCACGTTCCGCCTTCAGGTCCACGCGGGCCACCAGCGACTCGCCCAAGAGGAACGGCAGCACGTAGTACCCGTAGATGCGCTTGGCCGCCGGCGTGTAGATCTCCAGGCGGTAGGTGAAGCCGAAGAGCTTCTCGATCCGGCGACGGTTGAAGACCATCGAGTCGAAGGGGCCCAGCAGCGACCTGGCATGCGAGCTACGGGGAACGACGGTTCCGGGCAGCAGGTAGAACGTGTCCTTCACGCCTGCCACGCCCACCGTTTCGAGTGCCCCGCCGTCGGCCAGTTCCTGCAAGACCGCCGCGCTTTCGCGCAACGGGAGCCGGAAGTAGTCGGCCAGGCAATGCACGCTTCCGATGCCGTGCGCCCCGGCGGCGGCCAGCAGCAGCCGCTCCATGCCCTGGCGCCGGTCGTGCCCGGCCGCGGGTGCGGGCGCTTCGGGGAACACCTGGTGCAGTGCGGTGTAGCGGCGCTCGAACGCGCCGTTGCGGCCCTCGGTGCTGATCATCCCCTCGGCAAACAATGCCTCCAGTGCGCGCTTGACCGCTGACCAGTTCCAACCCCACGAGTCATGGTCCTTGATGTGTTCGTGGCCCAGTTCTGCGGCGGCTTCCCGGGAGGTGCGGGCCTTGCCGTCGGCAAGCAGCCGAAGGATCCGGTGGGCCAGGGCGCGGCCATCGTCGTCGATGGTCTTCATGCTGCCGGGCCAGGAGCGCTGCTGCCACGGGACCAGGTCCTTGAAGTGGTCGCTGCGCACCAGCGAGGCCTCGTGCGCCCAGTACTCAACCACCCTGCGCGGTTTTTGCACCGCGAGCGCGTCCAGCAGTTCCGGGGCGTAAGGGCCCAGTCGCGAGAAGATCGGCAGGTACTGGGCCCTGGTGACGATGTTGACCGAGTCGATCTGGATCAGTTCCAGCCGGGCAAAGGCCCGGCCCACCGCACCAAGATTCACTGGTGCGGCGGGCCGGGGACGATGCAGCCCCTGGGCTGCGATGGCGATGCGACGGGCCTGTGGTGCGGAAAGAATCCTGCTCATGGTCCCATCGTATGCGCCGGCAGGTCAGGCGTTGACTGGTTGCGGATCCGGGTCGCGGTAGCGACGGGTCTCCAGGGTGGATTCGTCGGTGGCCTCCGGATCCAAGGTGATGGTGCCGTAGGAGTACTGCTGGTTGCCCTTGGACTTCCGGGCGTAGACCACCGAGTGTGCCCCGGTTGCCGCGTCCACGAAGAGGTAGAAGGGGTGGCCGATCATTTCCATGCGGTCCACGGCATCGTCGACGCTCATGGACTCCGCCGGGAAGACCTTGCGGCGGATCTCGATCGGCGGCGCACCGTTCTCGGAGGCCTCGGCGGCCAGTCGGTTTTCTTCTTCCTGCTGCGCCAGACGCGTTGCCTCGTGCAGCGGAACCGAGCTCTTGGCCGGCTCCAGTCCGCTGGTTGCCTGGTGGACGGCCTGGGGCGTCCGGGTGCCGTGGTGGACCTTGCGGCGGTCCCGGGCCTTGCGCAGACGCTCAAGAAGCTTGGCGAATGCGGTGTCGAAGGCAGCGAACTTGTCGGCGGCCTTGGCCTCGGCACGGATCGCCGGTCCCCGTCCCAGAACAGTCAGCTCGACGGTCAGGGCAGTCTCCGCATTGCGTGCGTGCTGCTCCTTGGTGACCTTGATGTCCAAGCGCTGGATCTTCGTTGCAAGCTGATCGACCTTGTCGATCTTCTCGTCCACGTACTCGCGGAAGCGATCCGTAACACTGACATTGCGCCCGTTGATCGTCATCTCCATGGTGTCCTCCATCATTGCTCAGGTGACACATCAGCGACCGAAGAAGTCACTCCTTCCGGCCGCTGAAGATGGGTTCGTTTCCCCTTGCGGGGTGCCCATACCTCACCCTATGACAGATGCAACGATAATCAAGGATGTTTGGATTATTACTTCATCGCGTTGCGCGAACGTGGTGTGTTTCATCCGGTGCGGGCGTTGCCGCGAGCACCGCCGCCCCGCATACCCGCAGTCCGGAACCAGCCAGGGCGCGGTGTGCCTCGGCCAGGGTCGCCCCGGTCGTGAGCACGTCGTCGACGAACAGCACCTGGGTGCCGGCGGCCACAAGGCGTGCCAGATGCGGAGTCGCCGGCGCGTGCATCGTGCCGTGCACCGCGCCCCGGGCGCGTCTGCCCTTGCCCTTTTGCGCGGAGGTGAACTGCCGGGCCACCCGGTACCGGACCAGGTTCCCCACCTGCACCCCAGCGGGCAGCACCCGGGCCCGTCGCAACCGGGACAGCAGCAAGCCCACCGGGAAGTAGCCGCGCCGGGACCTGGCCCGCAGTCGCGTGGGCACCGGGACCAGCACCACCGGGCGGCCAGGGTCCACCAGGGTGTCCAGCGAGGCGAGCACCGCGCGGGCCAACGGCGGCACCAGGTACCTGCCCAGGGCCGGCATCTGGTGGTTCTTGAAGGCCAGGACAACGGCGGCCAGTTCGTGCTCGTAGGCACCGGCGGCAACCACCGGCAGCGGTTCGAGGCGCCCATCCAGCGGCAGTGCCGCGGCCCGGTTTTCGACCCGCCTCGGGTGCAGGCAGGATGCACGCAGCGACCCGGCACAGGGTCCGCACACCACGGTGTCCGGACGCCGGCAACACACGCAGTCCACCGGGAACAGCAGTGCCGCGGTGCCGTGCAGGCCCGCTCTCACGGCCCGGGCACCGCGGTGCCTCCAGAGCGCATCGAGGAGCCGGACCCAGGAACGTGCCGGGGCGCGCCGGGGAACGGGCGACCTGCGGTAGATGGCATCCGGGTCCGGCCGGATCCAGGGTTTCATGCACTCCAGCATGCTCCCCCGCGCCATCCCCGCACGATGCCCGGTGGCCGGTCTGTGGAAAACCGCGACCGGCAACCGGGCAATCAGCCCGGGTAGGACAGGTCCCGGACCATGATTTCCATTTCGTGCCAGGAGCTGCCGACGCGCGTGTAGATCTTGTCCTTTGTCTCGGCGTACACGGGGCGGCGTTCCCCGGGACCGGCCGACAGATCGAGCATGCCCAGCAGCGGCAGGTACGTCACGCGGGTGCCGGTCAGGCCGATTTCCTCTGCCGCCACCTTTTCGGTGGTGCTGGTTGCCGAGACGATGACCGAGACATCGGAGTTCCAGACCGCTTGGGTCGCCGGGACCTCGGGGTAGAGCCGCTTGGGCGGGGCGAAGCCGCGCGGGGCGCCGTCTGCATCGCGCAGGATCCCGCTGATCGTCACGCTGGTTTCCCCGTCCTTCGAGGAGACGATCAGGGCTCGGGCCCCGTCCCGCGACACGCGCAGCGAGGAGACCTTGGCCCGCTCGAGCCAGTCGGCGGTAATCGGGCGGACCTTGCCGTTGCGCACGGTGTCTTCCGGCACGGCAAGGACACTGGTGGTCGAGGAGTTGTCGACGGTCCAGGTCCAGCCGTGGGCATCCATGGAGGGCCGGACCAGGTCCTTCCCGGTGGCGACCACCGAGCTGCGGCCTTCCTCGTTGATGGCGATCAGCTTGGTCAACGACCCGTTCAGGAACGCGTAGCGGTTCCCCTGCGGGCTCATCGCCGGCAGGTGCGGGTCGTATCCGGAGATGTCCCCGATGCCGCCAACCAGCCGCAGCGACTTGCCCTTGAGGTAGTACAGCGCCTTGTCCAGGACCCCGATCTGGGTGTCGGGGACCGGGGCATTGACCTCGGCGACCTGGAAATCGGGGTCCTTGGGTCCGATCTTGACCTCGGACTGCTCATCGGTCATCACCGCCGAGCGCACGGTGCCCAGCCCGCCGAGGCTCAGGTCCAGTTGCTGCTGCATCTGCTGGCGGGAAAGCTCCGTCGAGTCCAGGAACGTGGCGGACTTCAAGTCGACGGTGGCCCGCTGCGATTCGATCGGCACCGAGGACCGCACCAGCGAACTGCCCGGCGGGAACGCCGAAACCACCGCGTTCTCCAGGTACGGTGCCGGGCCGGCCAACAGCGCCTCGACCATCACCGCGGCCACGCCCGTGCGGGTGGGGAACCAGCGCACGTCGGGCACCGCGTATTGGTAGCTGACGTCGTAGAAGTACAGGGTCTGCGGGGCGAAGACGTGGCTGAAGCTGGCCTTGTCCAGCATGATGCCATCGGGAAGCTGGGAAATGCGCCACTGGCCATCGGCCTTCTCCAGCGCCACGTCCACCGCCCGGGTGGTGTGCGCGGGCAACTCGGTCATGATGCCGGAGGCATCGACCTCGGAGACCACCTCCATCTGGATGGTGAAGGTGTTGGGGTTGGTGCCGGGGATCACCGAGGGTCGGGCGTCGTAGACCAGGGTCCGCACCGAGCCCTTCCAGACCCCGCCCTGCTTGGGGTTCAGGAATTGGCGGGCGGTCTTGTAGTCGTCCTGGGCCGCGATGCCTGCCTCGATGAATCCCTCGACGATCTCCCGGGGGGTGGCGTCGGGGGTCGGGCCGGGAAGGTCGAACTGCACGTTGCCGTCGGCATCGGTGCCGGAGCCATCCAGCGCAATGGACTGGACCGGTGAGTTGCGCGGGATCTGCGAGCACCCGGTGAGCACCAGCGCGAAGCCCAGGAGCACGGCCAGCAGCATCCGGGGAGTTGGGCGGTTCCTAGTCATGCGGGTGGTGCCTTCCTGGGGTGTGGCCGCCGGTGCCCGGCGCCGCGGCATCCGGGTGCTCCTCGGGGATCAGGGGCGGGGCGGGCTTGAACCCGATCGCGGGGATCTCCCCGGTCAGCGGGAAGGAGACGACCATGCCGCGGTCGAACACCGCGTCGGCCAGCACGATGGGCTCCAGCGGAAGCGGGGAGGCGATGATGGTGTCGCCCAGGATCCGCGGCAGGGTCAGCCGGAAGCACGAACCCACGCCGCGCTCCCCCCAGGCCTCCAGCCTGCCGGAGTGCAGCCGGGTGTCTTCCATGGCGATGGACAGCCCCAGGCCGGAGCCGCCGGTGGTCCGTGCCCGGGCAGGGTCGGCGCGCCAGAACCTGTCGAAGACGCGGGTGCTGGCCTCGGGGCTCATGCCGATGCCGCGGTCGCGCACGGTGATCGCCACGGCGTTTTCGTTGCCGGCCACGGTGATGTCGATGGGGTTGCCCTCGCCGTGCTCCACCGCGTTCAGCACCAGGTTGCGCACCACCCGCTCGATGCGCCGCGCATCCATCTCGGCCACCGCGCCGCCGGCGGGGGTGCCCAGGCGAAGCACCGAGCCCATGGCCTCCGCGTGCGGGGTGGCGGTGTCGATCACGCGCCGGGCCACGGAAACCAGGTCGGTGGGCTCGGCATCGAGCACCGCGACCCCGGCATCGAAGCGGGAGACCTCCAACAGGTCGTTGAGCAGGATCTGGAAGCGTTCGACCTGGTTGTAGAGCAGCTCCGCGGACCGCTTGTTGATCGGGTCGAAGTCCTCGCGGGCGTCGTGCAGCACCTCGGCGGCCATCCGCACGGTGGTCAGCGGGGTACGCAGTTCGTGGGACACGTCCGAGACGAAGCGCTGCTGCATGGCCGAGAGCGTGGCCAGCTGGTTGATCTGGTCCTGCAGCGAGGCGGCCATGTGGTTGAAGGAGTTGCCCAGCCGGGCGATCTCGTCCTCGCCGGAAACGACCATGCGTTCCTCCAGCTGCCCGGCGGCAAGTTTCTCGGAGACCTGCGCGGCGGCGGCCACGGGGCGGACCACCTGGCGGGTGACGTACCAGGTGATGCCGCCGACGACCAGCAGCAGCAGGCCGCCGACCAGGCCCATGGCCCGGTTGATGAAGTCGAGGGTCTTTTGCACGCTGGACAGGTCGTAGACCAGGTACAGTCCGTATTCGCGGCCCGGCGGCAGCGTCACCTTGGTGCCGAAGATCAGCCCCGGGCCGGCGCTGGCCCCGGCATTGACCTCGATGGACTGCCAGTAGGTGGCGTTGGACTCCTGGACCTGGGCGGACAGGGCCTCCGGTACGATGCGCGAGGTCAGGTTGCCGCTGGCGGTGGGACCCACGTAGAGGTTGTCGTCCCCGGAGAGCGGGACCAGCACGAAGTCGCGGGGCACCAGGGCGGTGTCGCCCTCGAGGATCTTCAGCGTGCTGGTCACCAGCGAGCGCGTGCTGGTGCGGTCGGTGGTGGCAGCGGAGTCGAAGATGGCGCGCACCTGGTTCAGCCCGCGCAGGGACTCGGACTCGACCTGGTTGAAGCGCTCCTGGAACAGGCCCGTGGCGATCTGGTTGGACAGGAACGCACCGGCGCCCAGCAAGGCCAGGGCGGTGAGCAGCACAGCGGAGGTCACGGTGCGGAAGAGCAGCGAGCGGGTCCAGCGCGAGCGCACGGTGTTGCGCGCGCGTGCCATTGCCGTCCAGGCGCGGCGGTGCCAGGGGTGCCGGCGGTCCGGCTCCGGAACCCGGGATTCGGCCGGGGCCGTTTCGACGGTGTTCATGCTGCCCGTCATCTCCAGGCTCAGGCCTGGCCCGCCTTGTATCCCACGCCGCGCACGGTCAGCACGACCTCGGGGCTTTCCGGATCCATCTCGACCTTGGACCGCAGGCGCTGGACATGGACATTGACCAGCCGGGTGTCGGCGGCGTGGCGGTAGCCCCAGACCTGCTCGAGCAGCTGCTCACGGGTGAAGACCTGCCACGGCTTGCGGGCCAGGGCAACCAGGAGGTCGAATTCCAGCGGGGTCAGGCCGATCGGCTCGCCCTCGCGGGTCACCCGGTGGCCCGCGACATCGATGCTCAGGTCCCCGATCTTCAGGGTTTCGGGTGCGTGCTGTTCGCCGGGGCGCAGCCGGGCGCGCACGCGCGCCACCAGTTCCGCGGGCTTGAAGGGCTTCGGGACGTAGTCGTCGGCACCGGATTCCAGGCCGCGGACCACGTCGGCGGTGTCGGACTTGGCGGTGAGCATGACGATCGGGACATCGTCCTCGGCGCGGATGAGCTTGCAGACCTCGATGCCGTCCAGCCCCGGAAGCATCAGGTCAAGCAGCACCAGATCGGGCTTGACCTCGCGGAAAACACCCAATGCCTTGGCACCGTCGTAGCAGAACACGGCCTCGAAGCCGTCGTTCTGCAACACGATGCCGATCATTTCGGCCAGCGCCTCGTCGTCGTCGACAACCAGGATGCGTGCCTTCATAATCTGCCCTTCCGTAGCCTTGCGCTGGACGCCGCGATAAGCATGCGCCCGGATACCTCAAGACTACATGAGCACACCGGGCAAATCGCCGCGGAAACGGCAATCCACCACATCGTTTGTCTCGCATTCCGGCGCGGCTAGACTGGCCGCAAGGGGAGGAACGGCTCGGCCGGCACCCTTCCCCGCCCCGGAGCCCCCGCCAAGGATTGAGGTCGTTTCCCGATGCCAGCTGATTCCCAGGTCCCGGAACCGGGGCGGCCCGATCCGCACCCGTCCTGGGGCCCGCCCCCGTCCGGGTGGGATGGGCAGCCGGATGTTCCATCCGGCGCCGGCCCGGAGCCCGCGCACCATTTCCAACAGCCGGCAAACCCCGGGGTGATCGAGCTGCGGCCGCTGGGGTTCGGCGACCTGCTCGATGCGACATTCGCCGTCATCCGGCTAGCGCCGATCCCCACGTTGCTCAACGCGGTGCTGGTCCAGCTGCTGCCGGCGCTGGTCGCACTGTGGCTCTTGCTTCCCTGGTTCACCGGCTTCGAGGTGTCATTGGATTCGGGCAGATCCTCCCCCGCCGAGGTGGTGCAGGGGCTCGAACGGTCCTGGCCGCCATTGGCCGCGGGGTTCGGCACCTACCTGGCGGTGCAGCTGCTGGCAGGGGTCTTGGTCGTTGGGCCGAGCACCGTCGCGGCCATGCGCGCCACACTGGGTCTGCGCACCGCGTGGGGCACCTCCCTGGCGTTGAGTTCACGGGCGATGATCCGGCTGGCCGCCTGGAACCTGCTGGCCGGAGCCGCGGTGCTGCTGGTGCTGATGCTCTCGGTGGCCGGCGCCGTCGCCCTGGCTCGCCCGCTGGGGCTGGCCGGCGCGGGAATCCTGCTGGCCCTCTGGCTCCTGGCGTTGTTGCCGCTGTATGGGTGGCTGGCCATCAAGCTCTGCTTCGGACCGGTCGAACTGGTGGCCAGGTCCATGGGCATCGGTGCGGCCATCGCCTCCTCGTGGAGGCTGGTGCGCGGATCCTGGTGGCGGATCCTGGGGATCCTGCTGGTGGTCGGAATCGTCCTGGGGCTGCTCTCGGGGCTCGTGGTCCAGATCCTGGATGTGGCCACGGGCCAATTCCTCTCCGGCTCCGACGCGGCCCTCGGCGTGTGGGTCGGCGTTGCCGCGCAGGCGGTCGTGGGCGCCCTGTCCATGGTGCTGGGCCAGGTCATGCTCACGCTGCTGCATGTCGACGCGCGGATCAGGCACGAGCGCCTGGACCTGGTGCTGGAGGCGGAATCCCGCACCGGTCCGCCGCACCCGATTCCCGGGCACGGGGCACGGACCGTCCAACAGCCCCGGTAGGCCCGTACCTGTGGCCCTAGCCGTCGACGCGGACCTGGTTCAGCGCCTCGGCGTAGCCTGCCAGGCGCCCGAGCACCGCGGTCGCCTGTGCCGGGGACAGCTCGGCCAGACCGGCCGAAGGCATCAGCACCAGGGCGCCGAGCGCCGCATCGGGCAGCCCGAGCTGGCGCCACGGACGGCGGATGGCGTTGACGGCCTCCACGACGCCGGGCAGCTTCGAGCCGGCGTCCACGGTACCGAGCCACAGTCGCGTGCCGGATTCCACCGCCCCGGCAACCAGCTCCCACCCGGGCACGGTCAGCGAGGCGGCATTGGCGCCCAGCGAATCGGCACCCGCCTCCAGCGCGGTGGCGGCAAGACCCGTCCAGGTCCCGGGTTCGGCCTCGGCGCCGATGACGACCTCCCCGGCGCCGGCGCCCCGCAGCGCCTCGACCAGTTCGCTCCACCAGCCGCGCAGCTCGGCGGCGGGCACCGAGCGCAGCGTGCGGTAGCCGCTG
Organism: Arthrobacter sp. AQ5-05; assembly: GCF_003287975.1. GTDB lineage: Bacteria > Actinomycetota > Actinomycetes > Actinomycetales > Micrococcaceae > Paeniglutamicibacter. Next base: position 148,580 of record NZ_QMKQ01000001.1, on the reverse strand, counting down.
GAGGTCGGCAGCGTCCCGTTGAGCACCGCCCCGGCGTCGGGCTCGTCGATGTACACGGTGATCTGCTGCCCGCCGGTCATCCGGGAGACCGCTTCGAGGTGCCGGGCGGCACCCAGCGCCAGGGACTGGGCCAGGTCGCGTCGGGCCCCGTGGTCGGAGACGGCTCGTTCGCCGTGGTGCAGGTGCAGGTTTGCGGCCAGCGTGGCCGGGCCCGGGAACTGGATCTTCAGCTCGGTGCCGCCGGATTCCTCGGCGCCGATGGCATCGGCCAGCACGTTCAGGTCGGTGCGCAGCGCGGAGGCGGCCCGCCGGGCATCGATGCCCGGGGCCGCGGCCAGGCGCCAGCCGTAGGGCTGCAGGTCCACGACCATTTCCTCCAGCAGCTGCGCGCCGCGGCCGATCACGTCGGAGCCGACACCGCGGCCCGGAAGCTGGTGCAGGTGCGGCAGGTTGGGCGCGCCGATCTCGCCGCGGATCACCAGCACGGATTCCATCGGGTCGCTGCCGGGCATGGGCCCGTGCGCGCTGGCCTGGACCTGGCGCGCCGCTGCCCGCGTGCCGGATCCGGGTTCCGGCTCGGGGTGGATGCCGGGGCGGGTGTCGGGTTCCACGCTAGTTGCCGTTCTCCGCGTGCGTCGCCGATATCGTCTGGTGGTGCCTGATGACCTCGGAAATGATGAAGTTCATGAACTTCTCGGCGAATTCCGGGTCCAGGTGCGCCTCCTGGGCGAGGCGGCGCAGGCGCTCTATCTGCGCTTTTTCCCTGCCCGGGTCGCTCGGCGGCAGCGCGTGCACCGCCTTGAGGTGGCCGACCCGCTGGGTCGCCTTGAAGCGTTCGGCCAGCAGGTAGACCAGCGTCGCGTCGAAGTTGTCGATGCTGCTGCGGATGGACAGCAGCTCCTCCATGACCTCTTTCTGGACGGTGTCGGCCAGGGAACTGGCGGCGGGGTCGTAGGCGCCGGTTTCGGCGTTGTCTGGCACCTGTGCGTGGTTCTGTTGGCTCATGAACCCAAGTCTAGGGTTGCGCGCTTGAATGCACCCAACCGTGACACGCGCACCCCGGACGGCTTCGGTTGCACGGCCGGGGACCTCGGGCGGGGACGGCAAAGGGGGCGGCCCACCGTGGTGGACCGCCCCCGCGCCGTGCACCCGCCGGAGCGGGAACCCGGGGCGAAACCGCTTGGCCTAGACGGCCCTGAGGAACGCCTCGCGGCGGATGGCCTGCTCCACGGGGTCGGGGACCGGCAGCGAGGCGATGAGCCGCCGGGTGTAAGGGTGCTGCGGGTCGCCCATGACCTGGTTGCCGATGCCCTCCTCGACGAGCTTGCCGCGGTAGAGCACACCCACCCAGGTGGAGAGCATGTCCACGACGGCCAGGTCGTGGGAGATGAACAGGGCCGCGAAGCCAAGCTCGGCCTGCAGCTCCTTGAACAGCTCCAACACCTTGGCCTGCACCGAGACATCCAGCGCACTGGTCGGCTCGTCGGCGACCAACAGCTTCGGATCCAGCGCCAGCGCCCGGGCCAGCGAGGCACGCTGGCGCTGGCCGCCGGAGAGCTCGTGCGGGAAGCGCGCGGCAAATGCCTTGGGCAGCTGCACCGCCTCGAGCAGCTCCTCGACGCGCTTGCGCGCGCCACGGGCATCGAGCGAGCGGTGCACGATCAGCGGCTCGGCGACGCACTCGCCGATGGAAAGCTGCGGGTTGAAGCTCGCGGCCGGGTCCTGGAACACGAAACCGATGTCCTGGCGGACCTTCTTGAAGCTGCGCTCCTTGAACCCGAGCATCTCGTGCCCCAGTACTCTCAGCGATCCGCCGCTGACCTTGTTCAGCCCGGCGATGGCCCTCCCGATGGTGGTCTTGCCGGAACCGGACTCGCCCACCAGACCGTACACCTCGCCGGCGCAGATCTGCAGCGACACGTCGTCCACCGCGGTGAAGGCCGGGGTGCCCATGCGCCCGGGGTAGGTGATGTTCAGGTTGGTGGCCTGCACCAGCACCTCCTTCTCCTGCCCGGAACGCGAGACCATGCCCGCGGAGGCGGAGTTGCGGCCCAGGTGCGGCACCGCGGCCAGCAGCGCCTTGGTGTAGTCCTCACGCGGGTCGGCGAAGAGCTCGGAGCTCGGCGCGGTTTCCACCACCTTGCCCTGGTACATCACCACGACGCGATCGGCCAGGTCCGCGACCACGCCCATGTTGTGGGTGATCAGCACGATCCCGGTGTTGAAGTCGTCGCGCACCTCGCGCAGCAGCTCGAGGATCTCGGCCTGCACCGTGACATCAAGTGCGGTGGTGGGTTCGTCGGCGACGATCAGCGCCGGGTTCAGCGCGAGTGCCGCGGCAATGATCACGCGTTGCTTCTGCCCGCCGGAGAACTGGTGCGGGTAGTGGTCGACCCGTTTCTCCGGTTCCGGGATGCCGACCTTGCGCAGCACCTCGACGGCCCTGGCCCTGGCCTCCTTCCTGGAGACCTTCCCGTGGGCGCGGATGCCCTCGGCGATCTGCCAGCCGACGGTGTAGACCGGGTTCAGCGCGGTCGAGGGCTCCTGGAAGACCATCGATACGTCGTCCCCGCGCACCGCACGCAGCTGGTGCGCGGAGAGCGTGAGCATGTTGTTGCCCTTGAGCACCACCGCGCCGCGGGCCACCGCGGTCTCGGCCAGCAGCCCCAGGATGGTGCGTGCGGTCACGGACTTGCCGGAGCCGGACTCGCCGACCACCGCGACGACTTCCCCGGCGGCAACATCGAAGCTGACCCCGCGCACCGCGGGAACCTCCCCGGCGTCGGTGGTGAAGGTGACCTCCAGGTCCTCGATGGACAGGACGGTGCCGTCGGCCCGGCCGATGACCGCCTTGCGGTGCGCGTTCATGCTGTGGCCTTTCCGCCGCGACGCTTTGCTTTTCGGCGCAACCGCAGACGCGGGTCGGCCAGGTCGTTCATGGATTCGCCCACCAGGGTCAGCCCCAGCACGGTGAGCACGATGGCAGCGCCGGGGAAGACCCCGGTCCACCAGATGCCGCTTGTCGCATCGGACAGCGCGCGGTTGAGGTCGTATCCCCATTCGGCGGCCTTGGTCGGTTCGATGCCGAACCCCAGGAAGCCCAGGCCGGCCAGGGTCAGCAGCGCCTCGGAGGCGTTGAGGGTGAAGATCAACGGCAGCGTGCGGGTCGCGTTCCTGAACACGTGCTTGAACATGATCCGCCAGGTGGAGGCGCCGACCACCTTAGCGGATTCAACGAAGGGCTCGGCCTTCAGCCGCACGGTCTCGGCCCGGATCACGCGGAAGTACTGCGGGATGAAGACCACGGTGATGGAGATGGCCGCGGCAAGGATGCCGCCCCAGAGATCGGACTGCCCGCCGGTGATCACGATCGACATGACGATGGCCAGCAGCAGCGACGGGAAGGCGTAGATCGCGTCGGCCAGCACCACCAGGATGCGGTCGAGCCAGCCGCCGAGGTAGCCGGAGACCAGGCCCAGGAAGACACCCAGGAAGATCGAGGCGATGACCGCGATGACGATGACCAGCAACGCGGTCTGCGCACCCCACAGGGTGCGCGAGAAGACGTCGAAGCCGCCCACGGTGGTGCCCCAGAGGAACTTTCCGCCCGGTGCCGCCTGCGTCGGGAAGTCCCCCTCGGCATCGGAGATCTGTGCGAAGCCGTACGGTGCCAGCAGCGGCGCGAAGGCCGCGGCCAGCACGAACACCAGGGACAGCACCAGGCCGGCGACGAGCATCCCGCGCTGCAGCCCGGCACTCATCCGGTAGTGCGAGATGATCGGCAGCCGATCGGCCCAGGAGCGCCTGGCCGCCAGGGTTGGGGTTGTGCTTGCCATGTCCTAGAACCTCACTCGCGGGTCGATGAGCGCGGCAATGATGTCCACGATGAAGTTGGTGACCGCGACGATGACCGCCAGCAGCACCACGATGCCCTGCACGGCCACGAAGTCGCGAGCCGTGAGGTACTGGGCGAGCATGAAGCCCAGGCCCTTCCACTCGAAGGTGGTCTCGGTCAGCACCGCACCTCCCAGCAGCAGCGCGATCTGCAGGCCCATCACGGTGATGATCGGGATCAGCGCCGGGCGGTAGGCGTGTTTGGTGAGCAACCGGTACTCGGAAACCCCGCGCGAGCGGCCGGCCTCCACGTACTCGCGGCCCAGGGTGCCGATGACGTTGGTGCGCACCAGGCGCAGGAACACCCCGGCGGTGAGCAGGCCCAGGGCCACTGCGGGCAGGATCGCGTGCTCGATGACGTCGGAGGCCGCGGACATGTTCCCGGAGCGCAGCGCATCGAGCAGGTAGATGCCCGTGGGGTTCTGCAACGAGGTCAGTTGCAGCTCGGCGCTGATGCCCGCGCGCCCGGCGATCGGCAGCCAGCCGAGCCAGACCCCGAAGATCAGCTTGAGCAGCAGACCGGCGAAGAACACCGGGGTGGCGTAGCACAGGATCGCGAAGACGCGCAGGATCGCGTCGGGCCAGCGGTCGCGCAGTTTGGCGGCCATCAGCCCGAACGGGATGCCGATCAGCAGCGCAATGACCAGGGAGTTGAAGGCCAGTTCAGCTGTGGCGGCGCCGAAGGTGGTCAGCACCTCGGTCACCGCGCGGTTGTCGGAGATGGTGCGTCCGAAGTTGCCGGTGAAGATCTGGCCCAGGTATTCGAAGTACTGGACCAGCACCGGCCGGTCGTATCCGGCGGCGGAAATGCGCTCCGCGAGCTGGTCCGGGGTCAGCCGCCCGCCCAGGGCCGCGGTGATCGGGTCACCGGTGACCCGCATGAGGAAGAACACGAGGGTGACGAGGATGAAGATGGTGGGGAAGATCAGCAGGAAACGCGTGACGAGGTAACGTGCAAAGCTGCCTCCCGCCTTTGGTGTCGCCGTGTTCGGCGTCGTTGGTGCCGAGGGGTCCTCGGCGAGATCGGTCATGATGGCCATTGACTGTGGGTCCTAGCTCAAAAAGGATGGTGTACCGAAAAGGGGACCGCGAGTGCCCGTTCCCGCGTTCGGGAACGGGCACCGTCGCGGTCCCTGGAGGTGGTGGTCTCTACTTGGCCAGGACTCCCAGGCGGAACTTGAACGATGCGTCGAGGGTTGTCTCGACTCCCGTCACGTCGGCTCCGGCCACGGCTACCTGGGCACCCTGCAGCAGCGGCAGGGTGGAGAGGTCGCCGGCGACCTTGGTCTGGATTTCCTCGATCAGCGCGGTGCGCTTGGCACGGTCGGTTTCCACGCGCTGTTCGGAGATCAGCTTGCCGACCTCGGGATTGTCGTATCCGTTGCCCAGGAAGTTGTCCTTGGCAAAGAACGGCGAGAGGAAGTTGTCGGCATCGGAGTAGTCCGGGAACCAACCCAGCTGGTAGGCCGGGTAGTCGGTGACGCGGGCCTTCTGGTAGGTGACCCATTCGGTGGACTGCAGGTCGACCTTGAACAGGCCTCCGGCCTCCAGCTGGTTCTTCACCATGGCGTATTCGTCGCCCGAGCTCGGGCCGTAGTGGTCCGGGTTGTACTGCAGCTTCAGGTCGATCGGGGTGGAGACCCCGGCCGCTTCGAGCACCGCCTTGGCCTTGTCCTGCGACGGACCGCCGTCCTGGCCGTAGAGGTCCTTCAGCGGCTCGATCGCTCCGGTGAAGCCCGCCGGGACGTAGGAGTACGCCGGGATGTAGGTGTCCTTGTAGACCTTGGTGGCGATGGCCTGGCGGTCCACCAGGTGGGCCGCCGCTTGGCGGACCGCCTGCGACTTCTTCGCATCAGCGTCCGAGGTCTTGTTGCCGAACGGCATGATGTCGAAGTTGAACACGATGTAGCGCAGCTCGCCGCCGGCGCCCTTGTGGACCTTGACCTTGGAATCCTTGGCCAGGTCCTCGACATCCGTGGGCGAGAGCGAGCGCCAGGCAACATCGATGTTGCCCTGCTGCACGTCGAGCTTCAGGTTGTTCGAGTCGGCGTAGTACTTGATGTTGGCGGCCGCGTTGGCCGGCTTGCCCAGCAGGCCCTGGTAGCCGTCGAAGGTCTTGAAAGAGATCAGCGAGTTCTTGGCATAGGACTCGATGGTGTACTGGCCGGCGAAGGCCTTGCCCTTGACGATTGCATCGTCGTCGAGGACCTTGTCGGCGGGGAACAGCTCGTCGTCGACGATCGGGCCCACGGGGCTGGTGAGCACCTGTGGGAAGGTCTGGTCGTTGCCGCTCTTGAGCTTGAAGACCACGGTGGTGGCGTCCGGGGCCTCGACGCTGGCGAGGTTGCCCAGCAGCGAGGAGGGACCGTTCGGGTCGGCGATCTTCACCTGGCGGTCGAAGCTGGCCTTGACGTCCTTGGAGTCGAGGTCCGAGCCATTGGCCCACTTGAGCCCCGGCTTGAGCTTGACGGTGTAGTCGGTGGGAGTGGTGAACTCGGCCGATACCGCCATGTCGTTCTCCGGCTCGGCGGATCCCGGCTTGGAGTTCAGCAGGAACGGGTAGATCTGGTTCATGACCATGAATGAGCCATTGTCATACGAGCCGGCCGGGTCAAGCGAAGTGACCTTGTCGGTCGTGCCGACGGTAACGGTCGATCCGGCTGCGGCGGAGCCCGAGCCGCCTCCGGGGTTCGGGGACTCAGCCGGGCTGGTACATGCGGTGAGCGCCAGGGCGGAGATGCCAACGACGGCGGCCGCTAGGCGCACACCGTTCTTCTTGGGAGCCATGAGTGTTCCTTTTCTGTCTGCGAGCACATGCGTTGTGGGATCGGCCACAACCCATTCAGCCTATGTGATCATCGTCATAAAGCGCGACTATTATGTGTGGCCGCGCACAAAGAAATACAATCGTGACCCTTTTCGGCCATTCTTCCCTGCCCCCCAGGACGTGGCGATGTTCACCCGCGGCACGCCGAGTCACGTTTCGTGGCCTAGGGTTAAGCACGATGATGACACGTAGAGACGCAGCGATTGCGTTGGATATCCCCATGGAAATGGCCAAGCGCCACGGCATCCCACCGCGGATGAGCGAAGCGGAATTTGCCGAACTGAACGCCAATCCCCCGGCTTGGCTGATCCAGTCGCGCGCCAACCGCACCGGCAAGCGCCCCGTCTGGGTCCAGCTGACCTGCGCCGTGTGCGGATTCACCGAGGCCGAGCGGCCCAAGAAGTGGTGGCCGGAATTCGACTTCGTGCATTGCGTGGAGCACGGACCGGCCCAGCTGCCGCCGCTCGATGCGGGCAAGACCCGCCTCGAGTACCCTGACATTTCCACGCGCATGTACGGCATCGTCGACGAAGACAAGGCCTAGCGGACCTGCCCGCACGGCCATTGAGCCCGCCTGCCGTCCGCTCCCCGCGGTCGGCAGGCGGGTTTCTTGCGTGCACGCGACCCGAACGCCGCCGGGGCCGCCGTTTGCCTGGACCACCCCATCGAGCGTGATGTTCATGTTGACGTGCAGCTCTCCCATGCCGCCATCTCCTCGTCGTTTCTTTGGCGCCCGTCGGCGCGCGTAGGCACCCAACCACCGCCAGTATCCGAGCGGCCTGCCCGCATCGCAACGCGGGAGGGCCGGTTCTGACGGATCCAGTGATCGGATTCGACGGAGCGTCGATTTCCCGGCCACACGGTCGGAAACCCGGTCCGCCGTGTCCGGGACCACCTGGGGTTGCCCGCTTCGCTCCGGTGAAGACGGGCCCGCCGCCAAACAACCCGGGTGCCTCGCGGGCATCGGTCCCGAGTCACGAAGGGACCGCGGCCGCGGCGAACATCAACCCGCCAAGCGGCGGGCCGAGGAACTTTTCGGCGACCAGCTGGGTGGCGGCAATCTGGCTGTTGGCCCGATCCAGGTCCTTGCTGCCCACCAGCGACGGGAGGGTGGACAGGGCCGAGTTGTCCGCAGCCGTTTCCAGTACCCCGACCAGGGCAAAGGCCACGTACAGGGCGGGCATCGATTCCGGTCCGGTGGCCACCGGCGCGGCCAGCGCCGCCAGCAGGACGCTTCTGCCCAGGTTGGGGATCCAGAGGATGGCTTTTCGGTCCATCCGGTCGACAATGGCGCCAACGGGCAGGAGCACCTGGAACTTGGCCGCCGAAAACAGCATGGACAGCCCCGCGACCGGCAACGGACTCCTCGTCGGCGCCGTCGCCGACAGCTGAATCACGATGTAGCGGATGCCGTCGCCGAAGTTCGAGGCGGCATTGCCGGCCCACAATCGCCGGTATCCCCTCCCCCGCGACATGCTGAAAAATCCTACAGGCGCTTGCGCCGCCCGCTGGGCCGGGCCGCCCAGGCGAGGCGTGGATCGATCGTTCCGAGGGCGGTTCCAGACCCGGCGCGGGGAGTGCTCCCGTTGGGCGGTGGTTGCCGGATACTGGAGCGATGACACTGGATGATCAGCTCGAGGGGATCTTCGAGGCCCGCGACCGGAACAACATGCAGCCCACCATCGATGCACTGTTGCCGATCTTGGAGAGGCACCCCGGCAACCCGCGGATCCTCTACGAGGTGGGCGGCGCCTACGACACCGCGGGAGTGGGAAGCGCCGCGGCCTCGTTCTACGAGCGGGCCCTTGATGCAGGGCTGGCAGGCGACCTGCTGCGCCGATGCCACCTGCAGTACGGATCCACCTTGCGGAACCTCGGCGAATTCACCCGATCGGCGGAGGTCTTCGAGCGCGCCCGGGCAGAGTTCCCGGATTCGCCGTCGCTGGCCGTCTTCGAGGCGATTTCCCTGCATGCGTGCGGTCGGCTCGACGAGGCCGTCGCCGCATTGCTCGAGGTGGTAGCCGCCGGCATCCAGTCCCCGGACCTGGAGCGGTACAAGCCCGCCATCCTCGGAAATGCCGCCTACATCCGCTCCCTGGCCGACGCGCCGAACCCCGCGGACCCTCCGGGCGACCGATAGCCGCCACCGGTGGGCGATGGCCCGGCGGCGCCAGGCGGGGACGCGCCGGCCGCGGCCCCGCGGGGAGAACAGCTAGGCTGGCGGCATGATGACCGAACCGGCGCTTGCTCGTTCCCGCGCGGTGCGGGCCGCCCTGGCGGGGTTCGGGCTGGTGGCCGGCTACGCGGTCGTCGGTGCGTTGCAGATCATGGTCTGGAACCCCTTGGCAGCGGTTCCGGGTGCCACGTTGGCCGGGATTCGCGCGGAGATGTCCGGTGCCGGCGAGTATCCGGGAACGCCCCTGGTGGTGGCGTGGGCCCTCACCGGAATCCTGCTTGGTGCAGGAGTGCTGCTCGCGGCTCTGCGGCGGAAGGTCTCGGCCGCCGGCGCCACGACGCTGTCCCTGCTGTTCATCGCGCTTGGTGCCCCGTCGTTGATGGTCGCGTCGTTCCCCTCGGGGATCGGCCTTGCCGACACCTTCGGCCTCTCCGGCGGCGACCATGCCCCGTGGGGCAGTGTTCTCTACCTGGCCAGCGCCGCGGCGTTGCTTCTCCTGGTGCTCTTTCGGGTGCGCAACCACCCACGGCCGGCACCGATGCCGCCCAAGTGACTCCGGCGCGCTGCTCCCCCCGGCCCCGGGGGGTCATCCCTGGTTCTTCAGGTCCTGGACGGTTCGCGAGAGCAGGCAGAACTCGTTGCCCTCGGGATCGGCCAGGACCACCCAGCTGACGTCCGGCCCCTGCCCGACGTCGATGCGCCGGGCACCCAGGGCGAGCAGGCGTTCGAGCTCCTGAGCGGTCGAGACCCCGTCGGCACGCAGGTCGAAGTGCAACCGGTTTTTGACGCTCTTGCCCTCGGGCACCGCGAACACATCGATGGAAGGCCAGCTCCCGTCCGGCGGTCCGATGCCGATGCCCTCGTCGTCTTCCTCGAGCACGCGCCAGTGAAGGACGGCGCACCAGAAGTCCGCCACCACCCGTGGATTTCCCGCATCGATGGCAATGGCAGCTAGTCGACTGGTCATGGCCACACGATAGCCGTTCGGGCCCGGCCATGGAACAGCTTCGGCGCGGGCGCGGTTGTTGGGGCATCGCGCCGGCACGGCTGCCGGCGCGTCGCCAACGGCGAAGGCCCCGCCCGGTCGCCGCGGGCAACCGGCGGGGCCTTCATCGAGCGTGGTGGATCAGGAAACGAGCGTCGGGTCCCAGGCGGTGGAGCGGGCCGAGTCGATGGTGGCCTGGCCCAGCACGCGGGTGTCCTGGTAGATGACCATGGTCTGGCCCGGGGCGACGCCGCGCATCGGCTCGATGAGGGTGGCAACCAGAACGTTGGACCCGTCCTCCTGCGCCTCGACGCGGGCGCGGGCATCGACCGGATCCCCGTGCGCGCGCACCTGGACCATGCAGTCGAACTCGGTGCCGGCGGACGCGTCGGCGATCGGCAACCCCGCCCAGGAGATGCGGATGCCGCGCAGCTCGTCGACCGCCAGCAAGGCCTCGGGGCCGACGATGACCTTGTTTTCCTTCGGGCGGATCTCCAGCACGAAGCGCGGCTTGCCGTCGGCTGCCGGGGTTCCCAGCTTCAGGCCCTTGCGCTGCCCGACGGTGAAGGCGTGGGCGCCCTCGTGCTCACCCAGCGGCTTGCCCTCCTGGTCCACGATCGCACCGGGGGTCATGTCGATGCGCTCGGCCAGCCAGCCGCGGGTGTCCCCGTCGGGGATGAAGCAGATGTCGTGGCTGTCGGGCTTGTTGGCCACCGAGAGCCCGCGGGCCTCGGCCTCGGCGCGGACCAGCGCCTTCGAGGGGGTGTCGGCCAGCGGGAAGATGCAGTGGTCGAGCTGTTCATGGGTCAGCACGCCCAGCACGTAGGACTGGTCCTTGGCCCAGTCGGCGGCGCGGTGCAACTCCGGGTTGCCTGCGGAATCGCGGATGACCTTGGCATAGTGCCCGGTGCAGACCGCGTCGAAGCCCAGCGCGATGGCCTTTTCCAGCAACGCGGCGAACTTGATGCGCTCGTTGCAGCGCATGCAGGGGTTCGGGGTGCGCCCGGCCTCGTACTCGGAGATGAAGTCATCGACCACATCCTCCTTGAAACGCTCGGAGAAGTCCCACACGTAGTACGGGATCCCCAGCTTGTCGCAGGCGCGCCAGGCGTCGTTGGAGTCCTCGACGGTGCAGCAGCCGCGCGAGCCGGTGCGCAGGGTGCCGGGCATCCGGGACAGGGCCAGGTGCACGCCGACGACCTCGTGGCCGGCATCGACCGCTCGCGCCGCCGCAACGGCCGAGTCGACCCCGCCGCTCATTGCTGCCAATACCTTCATCGTGTAAACCCTGTCCCTGCTGTTTGGATGCTGCTGACTTGTGCGGCCATGCCGGCCTTTTGCGCCCGCGCGTAGGCCTCGGGCAATGCCGCCACCAGTTTCCCAATGTCGGCGGCGCTCGATGTATGCCCGAGCGTGAAGCGCTGGGCCCCGCGGGCGGTTTCCTCGTCCCGACCCATGGCCAGCAACACGTGGGAGGGCCGGGGCACGCCCGCGGTGCAGGCCGAGCCCGTGGATGAGTGCACCCCGAGCATGTCCAACACGAAGAGCAGCGAGTCGCCCTCGCAGCCCGGGAAGGTGAAGTGCGCGTTGCCCGGAAGCCGGGTGCCGGCGTGCGCCGGATCCGCGGTGCCGTTGAAGACCGCTTCGGGGATGCGCTCGTGCACCCCTGCGACCAGTGCGTCGCGCAGGGATGCCAGGCGTTCGGTTTCGGCAGCCAGGTTGGCCGTGGCCTCGGTGGCCGCCGCGGCGAAACCCGCAGCCGCGGCGGCGTTCAGGGTGCCGGAGCGCAGCGCGCGTTCGTGTCCGCCGCCGTGCTGGATGGGCGTCAGGACCGCATCGCGGCGCACGAAGAGGGCACCGATGCCCACCGGGCCGCCGATCTTGTGCCCGGACACGGCCATGGTGGCCAGGCCGGAATCGGCAAAGGAGATGGGCAACGCGGTGAAGGCCTGGACCGCGTCGGAATGCACCGGGATGCCGGCCGGTCCGGCGAGCGCGACGACCTCGGCGATCGGCTGGACGCTGCCCACCTCGTTGTTGGCCCACATGCAGGTGAGCAGCGCGATGGATGCGGGATCGCGGGCGATTTCGGCGGCGAGCACCTCCAGGTCGATGACCCCGTCGGAGGTAACCGGCAGCCAGGTGATGGTTGCCCCCTCGTGGGCCGCGAGCCATTCGGCGGTGTCGAGCACCGCGTGGTGCTCGATGACCGGGACCAGGATGCGGGTGCGGCGTGCATCGGCGCCGTTGCGGGCCCAGTACAGGCCCTTGAGCGCGAGGTTGTCCGATTCGGTGCCGCCGGAGGTGAAGATGACTTCCGAGGGGTGGGCCCCGGCCGCGGCGGCGAGGCGTTCGCGGGATTCTTCCATGACGCGGTGGGCGCGGCGGCCGGCACCGTGCAGCGAGGATGGGTTGCCGGTCTGGGCCAGTTCGTGGGTCATGGCTGCCAGCGCCGCGTCCGACATGGGTGTCGTTGCTGCGTGGTCTAGGTAAATGGGGCTCGTGGACACCGAACAATTCTAGCCGTGTTGGGGGTTTTCGGGGCGGAGTGATTGCTCACAGCTTGTCCGGGGCCCGGCCCGCGGCCTGCGCGATCCTCGCTTCAGCTGTCGAAGGGGCGTCCGCCCCCCTGGTTCTGTTCCCCTCCAAAGTATTCCCCGGCCAGTTCCTCCGGGTCGAAGGGCACGGTGTCGGCCTCGGGCAGTTCGTTGCGGGTGTCCCCGGCTGCGTCGAGCCGGGAGTCGGCCTCCACCTCCCGGGCTTCCAGGTCCGCGCAGCCCAGCAGTGCGTCGATGAGCGCGCGGGGCCCGCCGACGATGGTGGAGTCCTCGTAGAGTTCGGTGCTCATCAGCCACTTGCGGTCCTGGGGCCAGGCCAGGTTGGGCGATTGGCGTTGCTCCCCCAGCGAGGTCCGTGCCCACAGCGGGCTGGCCAGGTCCTGCCCGTCCCCGGTGAAGAGGTAGAAGGAGCGGTAGCCGGAGCCGATCTGCAGCGTCGGTGCGTTGCGCACCGCATCGGAGAACGCCGGGGTCTTGGCCTTGGCGGCGAGCTGCGCGGCACGCGCGGCGTTTTGCTGCGCATCGAGGTCCGGGTCGTCCTCGATGACGACCTCGACCTGGTCCCCGCCGTGGATGAATGCGAGCCCGTTCCACAGGGCCAGGTGGATCTGCTCCGGCGTGGTGGTGTGGGCGGCAAGCAGCGGGGCCATGGCGCGCAGTTCGGCGGCACCCAGTCCGTCCCAGCCGGGGGCCTCGCCCTCCCAGGAATCCTCGGCCAGCGGCACCCCGTCCTCGCCGATGCCCGAGAGCGCGGCGAATTGCGCCAGGGCGTGCATGGTGGTTCCGCGCCGTGCGGCGATCTGTCCCCAGCGCACCGGCTGCCCGTCGGGGCCCATCGCCGGGTGGAAGATCCGCGCGTAGGCCTCGTAGCCGCGCGGGACCTGCCCCGCGACCAGGTTTGCGGTGTCCGCATCCCGTCCTTGTTCCTGCAGTGCCGCAACGATCCACGCACCGGCATCCGGGGTGGTGAAGTTCAAAGTCATTCATTCAGCGTACCCATGCGCGGGGCCGCACGCCCGCCGAGCACCCGGCCGGGCGGCACCCGGGGCCGGTCCAATCCACGCAAATCCTTCTAAAACTGGTAAGAATGGTATAACAGATCCCCGCAAGGAGCCCGCATGAGCATGTACCTTCCAGCCCTCCGCCACCCGGTCCACCGCTTTGGGCACCGGAGCATCGATTTCAGCTCGCGGATCGCACTGATGGCCATCATCAACCGCACCCCCGACAGCTTCTACGATTCCGGGGCCACCTTCGCCCTGGCCTCCGCGGTGGACGCCGCCCTGGATGCGGCGCACGCGGGCGCCGACTGGATCGACATTGGCGGGGTGCCCTTCTCCCCCGGACCCGCCCTGTCCTGGCAGGAGGAGGCCCAGCGGATCATCCCGGTCATCGAGGCGGTTCGCGCCCACAGCGACGTGATCATCTCCGCCGACACGTTCGACCCGTTGGTTGCCGCCGCGGCCCTGGCCGCCGGCGCCGACGTCATCAACGACACCACCGGGCTGAGCAACCCGGAACTCGGTTCCGTGGTCGCCGAGGCCGGGGCGCACCTGGTCATCACCCACTCGCTGGCCGCCCCGCGGACCGTCTACCCGCGCCCGCGCTACCGCGACGTGGTGGCCGAGGTCGCCGCCTACCTGCACGACAAGGTCGGCTTCGCCAGGTCCCTGGGAATCGGCGAGGACAAGATCATCGTTGACCCCGGGCACGACCTGAACAAGAACACCCGCCACACCCTGGCCATCACCGCCGGGTTCGAGGCCATCGCCGCGCTGGGCTACCCGAGCCTTGCTGCGGTGTCCAACAAGGACTTCATCGGCGAGACCCTCGATGCACCCAAGGCCGAACGCACTGCCGGGTCGATGGCCGCTGCCGCGATGTGCATCATGAACGGGGCGCGGATCATCCGCATGCACAACGTCCCCGAGTCGGTCTCCACCATCCGGATGCTGGAGGCTGCCATGGGATGGCGCGAACCGGCGTACCTGGCGCACAACATGGGAGATGTCAACGCACCGGCCCACCCCGAGGCCCTTGGAGCCGCCGGCCACACCGTGCGCGCGGCGGCCCGGGAGGACGCCTGATGCGCAGGCTGCTTCCCGCCCCCGCCCCGGACCCCGACGATCGGCAGCTGCTTGACTGGTACGCGCCCGGGCCCGGCACCGAGCCCTTCGTCCGTTTCAACTTCGTCAGCTCGACCGACGGGGCGGCTAGCATCGAGGGGCTCTCCGGGGCGTTGGGCACCGCCCCGGACCATCGCGTGTTCATGCTGCTGCGCCGGCTGGCCGATGCCATTGTCGTCGGCGCCGGGACCATCCGCGCCGAGGGCTACGAGGGCGAGCTGCTCGATGCCGCCTCGCGCGCCTGGCGCCTGGCGAACGGGATGCCCGAGCGCCCGCTGCTCGTGGTCGTCTCCGGCCGCCTGGACCTGGATGTGCACAGCGCACTGTTCACCAAGAACCCCGGGAAGATCCTGTTGCTGGGCTCCGGTTCGGCCGATCCAGGGCGCGCAGCGGCCCTGGGTGCGGTGGCCGAGGTCGTCTCGGCGCAGGCCCCCGGACCCGCGATCGACCCGCGCTGGATCATCGAGACCCTGCATGCCCGTGGCCTGCGCGTGATCCACTCCGAGGGCGGACCCACGCTGCTGGCCGATTTCCAGCGCGCGGACGCGCTCGACAGCCTGTGCGTGACCTATTCCCCCGTGCTGGCCGGCGGCGACGGGCCCCGGATCTCCCGGGGGCAGCAGGGCGATGAACCCCGGCACCTGGGGCTGAACCTGCTGCTGGAGGAGGACGGCACCCTGCTGGCCGAATACCGCCGAGGCTAAAAGCCGCACTCCGGGCCACTGGCCCGAAGCCGGGGGCCCGGGCCTCCACGCAGCAAACCAGCACCCGGAACCGGTAGGATCGCTGGAGCGATACCGGGCTTCGGACCCGGCGCGCCCCCGAGCCGGGGGGGCCTGCACCCCCCGTCCTCCTGCACCCCGAACCGAAAGGCGGCCACGTGGCCCAGCGGCAAACCCATTATGAAGTCTTGGGCATTGCCCCCACCGCCGGCCCCCGGGAAATCAAGTCCGCCTACCGCAAGGCGGCCCGGCTCACGCACCCCGACCACGGCGGCGACGCCCGGGACTTTGCCCGCGCCACGCTCGCCTACGAAACCCTCATCGACCCGGACGCCCGCACGCGCTACGACCGCAGCTACGGCACCGAGTCCAGCTATCTGCGCGGGGGCGCCCCGGCACCCGGGACCTACGGCACCGAACCGGCACACCCCCCAAGCGCAGCCGGCTCCATGCGCTTTGGCACCTCGGGTCCCCGCCCCTCGGCCACCGACGCCACGATCTACCTGCCGGGGCTCGAGGAGCCCGGGGCCATCGACAGGGCCACCTCCATCCGCCAGGTCCACGGCACCCCGCGCAAGCGCGGCATCTTCGGTGCCCAGGCACGACTGGCCCGCGAGAACCGCTCGGTGCAGCTGCTTTCACGCCAGGTGCTCACCGCCCTGCCCTCGGCCCGCCTGGTCAACGGGCTGCACGCCCCAGGCGGCGGATACATCGACCACGCCCTGCTCGGCGGCTACCGCCTGGCCCTGGTGCACTCGATGCTGCTGCCCAGGGGCGTCTACCGCTGGGACGGCTCGACCCTCTTGCGCGACGGCAAGCACATCGACCCGCCGCGTCTCGGGCCGGTGGTGCACCAGATGCAGCGCCTCTTCCCGGAGCTGAACGTGACCGGGTGGACGGTGCTCCTGTCCCCCGACGGGAACCTGCACGAACCGGTCATCGACTACGCGCGCGGCGCCGAACCCGGGCCGATGAACGTGCTCAACGTGGTCAACGCCGTGAACCTGGTGCGGGAAATGAAGATGTTCCTGGGCACCGGGCCCACCCCGCATGTGGTGGATCGCACCATTTTGGCCCGGCTCATCGGCGGAATGTACTAGCCACCTGCGCACCCGGCCACGCTCACCGGCCCCGCGGACCAGCCGGGGAACCGCCGCCGGAGCGCCCGGCACCATGGGCGGGCCCGGCGCACCGTAAACTGGGGTGCGTGTTCCGAATCCTTTTTTACACTCCCGAAATTCCCGGCAATACCGGCAACGCCATCCGCCTTGCCGCGGTGACCGGCGCCGAACTGCACCTCGTCGAGCCGCTGGGCTTCGACTTCGAGGACTCCAAGCTGCGCCGCGCGGGCCTGGACTACCACGACCTGGCGGTGGTCACCGTGCACCCGGACATCGAATCCGCCTGGGCGGCACTGGCCCCCGCGCGCGTCTTCGCCTTCACCTCCGAGGGCAGCACCCTCTACACGGAGGTGTCCTACCAACCGGGCGACGTGCTGCTTTTCGGCCCCGAGTCCGTCGGGCTGCCGGCGGAACTGAAGAACGATGCGCACATCACCGCCACCGTCAGGTTGCCGATGCTTCAGGCCCGCCGCTCGCTGAACCTCGCAAATTCCGCATCCATCGCGCTCTACGAGGCCTGGCGCCAGCACGGCTTCGCCCCCGGCGGCACACACTAAATCCCTAGCCTTCTGGCCTATGCTTACACGTGGCAATTACCGGCCACCCCCGCTCTTTGAAAAGGATGGCAACATCATGACCGGCACCGATCCCGCATACCCTGCGCACCGCGGCGACGAGAACGACGACGACCTCGGCATGGATCTTGTCGATGCGGTGTCCACGGACGCCGAGGCCCCCGTCCGGCGCCCGCTGAAGAAGTGGATGTTCGTGGTCGCTGCCTTGGCGGTGGTCGTCATCGGCCTGGTCGCCGGGCTGGTGAACCTGATTCCGACCAACTACGTTTCCAAGGTCGAGCGCGCCTCCGACCAGGTCGTCGCCCAGGCGGACCTCGAGGGCGGCGGGCATGCGGTGCTCAAGACCTCCGCGAAGGCCGACGCCGGGATGATCGAGCTGACCGGTTTGCCGGCCATCGACCCCACCGAGGACTACGTGGTGTGGCTCATCGAGGCCTCCACCGACCGGCCCACCCTGCTGGCCACCATCGCCCCGTCGGACAAACCCGTCAGGGAAGGGTTCAACGGCGTGGACAAGCTCGCCTCCGTCATGGTTTCGGTGGAACCGGGCGACGGAAGCAGCACCGCCCCGAGCACCGAGCCCTTGGCCGTGCTTGACCTGCCCGAAGCCAAGTAACGCACCTTGCGGTCCCGGCGCAACACCCGCGCCGCAGACGACTGTGGGCCGCCTCCCCTGTGAATGGGAGGCGGCCCACACGTGCTTAACCCGCCGCGGGCCCGCGGCTTGATGCGCCGGGTCTAGAAACCGGCGATGGTGTCCGCCGCGTTGACCGCGACCACATGGAATGCCTCGGCCAGCGCGCCCGGTGCCAGCCCGGCGATCGCACCCTGCTCCTGCGACTGCCGGCGCACGTAGCGCTCCATGGCCGGCACGTCGGGGTGCTGGCTCAGGTGCTGGCGCAGCGCGGCAAGCTTGAGCTCGAACACCGCAGTGACATCCACCCGGTGGTTCTCCCGCTCGGCCGGGGCACCGTACAGCCACAGCCACGGCAGCTTGTAGGCCTCAAGTCCCGCCTCCACGAGTTCCGGGTAGGAGAACGGGTTCTCCACCGCCGGGTAGATGGCGCGGGTCACCGCCTCGCCGCAGGCCAGGTGGTCCGGGTGCGAGCGCTGGATCCGCTCCCAGTTCCGTTCCGGGTGCATGGCCAGCACCACGTCGGGGCGCAGCGTGCGGATCAGCGCGACGACCTGCTTCATGACCCGGTGGTTGGGCTCCAGGAACCCGTCGGCCTCCCCCAGGAAGTGCACTGTCTCCACGCCCACCAGGGCCGCGGCCGCGCGCTGCTCCGCATGCCGGGTCGCGGTGATCCCAGCTGCGGTGCGCTCATCGAACCCGCCGGCGTCGCCGTCGGTCATGATGCAGTACTCCACTTCCACGCCCGCGGCGGTCCAGGCCGCCACGGTGCCCGAGGCCCCGAAGTCCAGGTCGTCGGGGTGCGCGCCGAAGCACATCACCCGGCGCACCGGGTGCACTGCCGGGTCGAAGATGCCCATGCGCCTAGCCCTTGCGCCGGCGGATCTCGGCGGCTGCCTGCGGCAGCACCACGGCCAAATCGCCCACGATGCCCAGGTCGGCGATCTCGAACACCGGCGCGTCGGGGTCCTTGTTGATCGCGATGATGGTCTTGGCGGTCTGCATTCCGGCCTTCTGCTGGATCGCCCCGGAGATGCCGGCGGAGATGTACAGCTGCGGGGAGACCGTCACACCGGTCTGCCCGACCTGCGCGGCGTGGTCGATCCAGCCGGCGTCGGTGGCGGCGCGCGAGGCACCAACCGCCGCGCCCAGGGCGTCGGCCAAATCCTCCACCGGGCCGAAGTCCCCGTCCACGCCGCGTCCGCCGGCGACCACGAAGCGGGCCTCGGAAAGTTCCGGGCGGCCGGTGGCGGTGTGCGGTGCGGTGGCGGTGATGCTGGCCGCCGGGCCGGTGTCGCCGAGCTCGAGCTCGCGCACCGGGGCGGCTGCTCCGGCGGCCGGGGCCGCGTCGGGCACCTCGACGCTGTTGGCCTTCAGCGTGATCAGTGCCGGGCCGCGGGTGACCTGCGCCTTGACGGTGTAGCTGCCGGCGAGCACCGGCTTGGTCACGGTCAACTCGGCGTCGACGTCGATGGCGTCGGTGATGACCCCGCCGTCCAGGCGCACGGCGGTGCGTGCGGCGATTTCACGGCCCTCGACGGTGTTGGGCAGCAGCACCGCGGTGGCGCCCGATTCGCGCACTGCGGCCTCCAGCAGCGAGACCGCCGGGGCGATGAGCCCGGTGGCGTCAAGGCCGCCGGCCGCGGCGTAGAATCCGGTGGCGCCGGCTGCGCCCAGCGACGCCAGTGCGGCCGCGTCGGCCGGGCCGCCCAGCACCGCGCTGGCCTCGCCCAGGCGGGCGGCCAGGGCCAGCAGTTCGCGCTGCCCCTTGGTCGGCGCGCCGGCGGGGTCGTGGATGTATACCAAGATGTTCGACATGTTGTTCCCCTTGAAAGTGGTGCTAGATCAGCTTGGCGTCGGCAAGGAAGTCCACCAGCGCGATGCCGGCTTGGCCGGAGTCGGTGATGACCTGCCCTGCGGCGCGCGGCGGGCGCGGCGCGGCGGAGAGCACGCGGGTCGCGGACCCGGCGGCGCCCACTGCCTCTTCGGCCAGGCCCAGCTGCGCGAGGGTGAGCGTGGTGACCTTCTTCTTCTTGGCCGCCAGGATCCCGCGGAAGTTCGGGTAGCGCGGCTCGTTGGCCTGGTCGGTGACCGAGACCAGCACCGGCAGCGCGGACTCCAGCCACTGGGCTCCGTCCTCGCCGACGCGCAGCGCCGTGACGGTGTTGCTTCCGGGCGCGACCTCCAGCTTCGACAGGTTGGTCAGCTGCGCCACGCCCAGGCGTTCGGCCAGCTGCGCGGGAACCAGGGAGGTCTCGGCGTCGGTGGAGGCCATGCCGGTGAGCACCACGTCGAAGCCGCCCAGCTGCTTGATGGCGGTGGCCAGCACCAGGGAGGTGGCCCCGGCATCGGAACCGGCCAGCGCGGGATCGCAAATGTGCACGCCCGCTGCCGCCCCCATCTGCAGGGACTTCTTCACGGCGTTCGCTGCCGCTTCGGGCCCCATGGTCATGGCCGTGACGGTGTTCCCCGCCTTGTCCCCGCCGCGGGACTCGGCCAGCGCCAAGGCCGCCTCGATGGCGTACTCGTCGAGTTCCGACAGGACCGAATCCTTGCGGTCCAACCGCTGCCCGGGGCCGGTCAGGTGGCGATCGAATTGGACATCTGGCACGTGTTTGACCAACACGAGAATGTTCAGGGGCGTGCCGGTGTTCTGGCTCATTGCTGCCTTTCTGGAAACTTGGACAGATCTGCGTGGGAAACCGCGGCCGGTGCGCACCGGGCGCCGCCGAGTGCGGGCAGGACCGGCCGATCTCCCCGCTCCATCGTATCGGTGCCCGGAGGCGCCCGCAGGCCCGCCCCGGGCGCAAGTGGCGGCGGGGCCGGGCGCACCGGCACCGCAAACGCTGCACGCATGCGGCAAACGCGCCGCACCGGGCGCCAGCACGGGTCCTGGCAGCCGGCACGCCGCGTCCGTCAATATTTCACTGCATTGCTCCGCGTTGCGCGGTGTGACCCGGGGCGGCACCGGCCATGTTGCGCCGTGTGTCGCCCGGGTGCGCCGCTACTGGGCCGGGGTTTCGCCCACCGTCACGGTGGTCGATGCCTCGGCGCCGCCGCGGGTGTAGCGGACTTCGGTGGTGCCGCCGGCCGGGATCTCGCGGATCGCGGCGGTCAGCGAGGTGCTGTCGGAGATGCTGCGCGCATCCACCCCGGTGATCACGTCGCCGACCTTCAACCCGGCCTTCTCCGCGGGACTGTCCGAAACGACCGACTTCACCTCGGCACCGATGCTGAAGGACGAGGAGGAGCCGCTGGCCACCCCGGCGGGCTTGGCCTGCACCGTGACCCCGAGCATCCCGTGGGTGGCCGAGCCGTTGTCGATGATGTCCTTGGCGATGCGCTTGGCGTAATCGATCGGGATGGCGAACCCGACGCCGATCGATCCGCTGTCGCCCGAGGAGCTGGCGCTGGATCCGGAGGAGGCGATCGCGACGTTCACCCCGATGATGTTCCCGTTCACGTCCACCAGCGCGCCGCCGGAGTTGCCGTGGTTGATCGCCGCGTCGGTTTGGATCACGTTGATGAAGATCGAACCCGTGGAGCTGGATGGCTGTTGCTGCTGGTCCGGGGCGCCGGGGAACTGGAAGTTGAACTGGTTGCCGTTGCCGTTCGAGTCACTGCCCTCGGACTGCTTGGGCACCGCGGAGGAGGCGACGGAGATGGTGCGGTTCAGCGTGGAGATGATGCCGTCGGTGACGGTGCCGCTCAGGCCCAGCGGAGCGCCGATCGCGATGGCGGTGTCGCCCACGTTCAGGCTCCCGGAGGCTCCCAGGGTGGCCGGAACCAGGTCTTGCGCGTCGATCTTGATCACGGCCAGGTCCGAGAGCGGGTCGGTGCCCACCACGGTGGCGTCGTGGACCTTCCCGTCGGAGGTGCGCACCGCGATCTTCGGGCTGCTGGTGGTCCCGCCCAGGGTCACCACGTGGGTGTTGGTCAGGATGTGCCCGGCCGTGTCCAGGATGATGCCCGAGCCCGAACCCGCCTCGGAGGTGCCTGCGACGTCGATGGTGACCACGCTGGGGCTGGCCTTGGCGGCCGCGGCGGTGACAGCTGTGACGTTCTTCGGGTTGTTGATGACCACGTCGCCCTGCGGGGTGGTGCTGGAGGAGGCGGCTGCCGTGGGGTTGGTGTTCATCACGTAGTTGGCGCCCACCGCGCTGCCGGCGCCCACCAGTGCGGCTGCGACCATGCCCACGATCAGGGCGCCGGAGGTGAATTTCTTCGGCGCGTTGTTCCGGGCCGGGGGAAGCGGCGCGCCGAAGGCGGAGGCGTGTTCTTCGGCGGTCGGGGTGCCGTATGGCGATCCGCCCTGCGACGCGGAGTTCCAGGCGTGCGCCGGCTGTTGCGCGGGGGCCGGGGCGCCGTAGGGAGGCTGCGGCTGCGCACCGGTTGCCGGCCCCTGCGCCGGGGTGTCCTGTGCCGGTGCATTCTGGCCGGGGTTGCCCGGGTGGCGGGGCAGTGCCTGCGTCGGATCCGTCGCCCCTTCGATCCGGGAGACCGGTTGCGTGCCGTCGGTGCCCGCGGCCGAGTCGCCCGAACCGTTGGCCGGGGTGCCCGGCGGGGTCGCGGGGCGCGGCGGCACGGCGCCGGATTCCGGCTGCTGTTCCGGATCGCGGCCGGTGCCCGGCTGCTCAAACTGGTTCTCGCTCATGACTGTTCTTCCAATCCCTGACGGTGGATTCCTCTGCGTTTCTTGGTTACAACTATGCCCGTGCGGGCTGTGGTGGCGAAAAGGAGAACCTGAGTGTCGGCTGTGAGAAGGTGTGATTCGAAAACCGCCTGCCCGATGCACCGGCGATTCTGTGGACTCGCGCGTTTCACCCACCTAGAATCAACATCGACAGCAGAAACCGGAAAGTTGCTTGGAATCATGCAACGATCCGCGCATTTTCTGCGGCCGACCATGCAAGGGTGAAGGAAAACCATGAAATCGCTCCCCCGGCGGATGGCACTAGTTGCCTCCGCAGGAATCTTGTCCCTGTTCATGCTTGCACCCCCGGCACTGGCCGACTCCCCCGTGCAGATCCCCCCGGGCCAGTTCGTCGTGGACCAGGCCAACGTCCTGGGTTCGGGCACCTCCGAGGTCGAGGACGCTGTGAAGCAGCTGAAGCGGGATACCGGCCAGTCGCTTTACGTCATCTACGTGGATACCTTCACCAACCCGGACAACCCCGACGAGTGGGTCACCGAGGTGGCCAAGTCCAAGAACATGGGCACCAGCGACGTGGTGCTGGCCGTCGCCGTCCAGGATCGCAACGCCAGGTTCACCACCAACGACCGCAGCGAGCTGCACGCCTCGGGCCAGGACATCTTCAACCAGATGGTTTCTCCCGAGCTGTCCGACAAGCAGTGGGCCGCCGCGGCCCTGGGTGCCGTGACCGGCATCGAGAACGTCTCCAACGGCAAGACCCCCGACGGCGGGCAAGCCGCCACCGGCTCGAACGGTTCGGGCTCCAACGGCGGATCCAGCGGTGGCGGCACCGCCGGCTGGCTGCTGGTCGGCGGCGTCGTGGTGGTCGGCGGGGCAACCGCCTGGGCGCTGACCCGCCGCAAGAAGCTCCCCGCGCAGCTCCCCCAGGTGGCCACCGGTCCCGACGGCAAGCCGCTGGACCCGCTGGCATCGCTCGGCATCCCGGAATTGCGCACCAAGGCCGGCAGCCTGCTCATTGCCGCCGACGACGCCATCCGCTCCTCCGAGCAGGAGGTCGGCTTCGCCCAGGCACAATTCGGCGAGGCGGCCATCAAGCCCTTCGCCGAGGACATCGAGACGGCCAAGACCCACATGTCCGAGTCCTTCAAGCTGCAGCAGCAATTGGACGACGAGATCCCCGACACCGAGGAAGAACAGCGCTCCTGGCTCGGTGAGATCATCCGCCGCTGCGAGGCCGTGAATGAGACCCTCGAGCAGCACACCGAGGAATTCGCCTCGCTGCGCGAGCTGGAAAAGAACGCACCGGAGGCTGCCAGCTCGCTCAAGGCCCGGATCGAGCCGCTGCGCCAGCGCGTCGGCACGGTCCAGGGGCAGCTCACCGAGCTTGCGACCCGCTACACCGACGGCGCGCTGAACCAGGTCCACACCAACATCGCCGAGGCCACCGAACGGCTGGACTTCGCCGACACCGCGGTGTCCACCGCCGAGGCGAAGATCGCCGCGGCCGAAACCGCCGAGGCCGCCGTTGCGGTCCGCGCCGGGGAGGACGCCGTGCACCAGGCCACCGTGCTGCTCGATGCCGTGGCCCACGCCGGAGACGACCTGGACAAGGCCCGCACCGACCTCGAGTCCATGGTCTCCACCGCCGCCCAGGACCTGGCCCAGGGACGCGCCCTGGTCGCCAACGGTTCCAACCCGGAGCTGGCCGGATCGGTCGCCGCCCTGGAATCCGCGCTGTCCTCGGTCCAGGGGCAGGTCGGCACCGGGCGGGTGGACCCGGTCGCCTTGCTGGCCGAGGTCGATGCCGGGCTTCGTCCGCTGAACGAGCAGCTGAACCAGATCCGCGATGCGCAGGAACGCAACCGCCGTGCGGCCGACCAGCTGCAGGCGGCCATCCGCTCCGCCCAAATGAAGATCAGCGGCACCGACGACTTTATCCGCGCCCGGCGCGGCGGCGTCGGCGCCACGGCACGCACCCGGCTGGCGGAGGCCCAGCGAAACCTCGAGGAAGCCCTGCGGATGGCCTCCTCCGACCCGGTCAACGCCCTGTCCTACGCCGAGCATGCCTCGGCGCTGGCCGACCAAGCCGCCCGCGAGGCGGAAAACGACGTCAACGGCTTCGGCGGCGGCTTCGGCGGCGGCCGGGGCGGAAGCAACGGCCTGGGCGGCGCCATCCTCGGCGGCATCCTCATCGATTCCATCCTGCGCGGCGGCTCGCACTCCGGTGATTCCGGCGGCGGCGTTTTCGGCGGCGGCGGGTTTGGCGGATTCGGCGGCGGCGGAGGTGGCTTCGGCGGCGGGTTCGGCGATGGCGCGGGGGGTAACTTCTAGCCGGCAGCACCCCAGCACCGGTAGCGACCGCCCCCGGTCGGTGCCACGGGTCCCGGCAACCGACCGGCACCCCCACAGATTGCAGTACTGCGGTTCCGGCATCCGGAAGCGCGACAGAAGAAGATCAACCAGTCAGTCAACGAAAGGTCTCACCGTGGCAAAGCAGTCTATTTTTGGTCGTGTCTCCCAGCTGGCCAAGGCCAACATCAACGCCATGCTCGATTCGGCCGAAGATCCCCAGAAGATGCTCGACCAGATGGTTCGCGACTACACCGACAACATTGCCGAGGCCGAAACCGCCGTCGCCCAGACCATTGGCAACCTGCGCATGATCGAGGAAGACTACAACGAGGACATCCAGGCATCCTCAGACTGGGGCAGCAAGGCCCTGGCCGCCTCGGGCAAGGCCGATGAGTTCCGTTCCGCCGGCGAGGCGGCCAACGCCGACAAGTTCGACTCGCTGGCCAAGGTCGCCATCCAGCGCCAGATGCAGGCCGAGTCCGAGGCGAAGTCCTCGGAGCCGACCATCACCTCGCAGCGCGAGATCGTGGAGAAGCTCAAGTCCGGCCTGGACGCCATGAAGTCCAAGCGCCAGGAACTGGTTTCCAAGCGCGACGAGCTCGTGGCCCGCGCCAAGTCCGCCCAGGCCCAGAACCAGGTGCAGGAGGCCGTGAAGTCCATCGACATCATGGATCCATCCAGCGAGGTCGGACGCTTCGAGGAAAAGATCCGTCGCGAAGAGGCCCGCGTGCGCGGCGCCGCGGAGCTTGCCTCCTCGTCGCTGGACGCCCAGTTCAACTCGCTGGAGGACATGGGCGAGCAGACAGAGATCGAGGCCCGTCTGGCTGCGCTGAAGGCTCCGAAGACCGCGCCCTCGATCACCACCGGCGCCGACGAGTAACCAAGCACGCGCACACGCGCCTTGGCGGCCCCTGCGGCCGCCTGCCAAAAGGACGGACGGGCGCCTTGCACACCGGGATGATTCCGGTTCGCGGGGCCTCGTCCGTCCTTTTTGCCGTCCCGGGGCATACCTGTCCCGGGTCCCGGCGTCCGCCGTCAGCGGACCCGCGCACCCGGGTCCCGGCGTTAATTTGCCGGTTATCCACAGATTTTCAAACCCTCTGGATCGGACACGGGTGGATCGGGCATGCTCAATGGCATGAACACCGAGCAGTTCGCCCAGATCCTGGGCCAGGGCCGTGGACACACCGGCCGGGGCTCCATGCCCGGCCACGCGGTGGCCCGGGCCAATCGCTTGCGCGTGCTGCTCGCCGCTGAGGAATTCTTCGTTGCCACCGCCACCGAACTGGCCACCGGCTCAACCTCACCCACCGAGGCAGCCATGGTCGCACTAATCGTCGAACGTGCCCACCGGCGCACCTCCTATGCGCAGATCCTCGCCGCACAATCCGCCCAACGCACCCTGGCCCACGAGTTGCCGATCGAGACCATGGAGCAGCTTTCCGCCACTGTGGCCGAGCCCGGACCGTTCTTGGCAGGGATGAGCTCACTGCCCACCGACCCGCCGACTGCCCCTACCGGCCGGATGCCCCACAAGGACACCGCGGATTTCCTGCAGCACCTGCTGGGGACCGCATACTTCGAGGTACGTGACCGGATCAATGCAGCCACCGCACTGGCACCCCATGTGGACGTCAACGGGGTCAGCCGACCTGCCCGCTACCCCAGGCTTTCCGAGGACGCCCAGTCCGGGACGGTTGACCCCAGGCACGCGATCCAGGTGGCGAAGAAGATGGACAAGGTCGCACTCGTCATCAAGAGACAACCCGAGGCCGAGAAACTTTCCACCACCTTGGAAGACCAAGTCCTGGATTCGTTGCGCACCCAGGGTCCACAGGCGACCGGCAAGCTCGTCACCTCTTGGCAGCGATCGTTGGAGAAAACTGCTCCCAGCGAGCCCAGCGACGAAGAGATCGACGCCAAGACCGGGATCTTCCTGACCCGCCGCACCGAGCACTTCTCGTACTTCAGCATGTGCGTACTCAATTCACAGGCAGAGATCTTCCTGTCGCACTTCGCCCATGCGGACAACGCACGCACCACTGCGGGCAACAGGGAGGATCTTGCCCGCGATGCCGCGGCTCGAACCCAAGCACCCGCACGCCGGGACGGCGGCGAGCTGGAAATGGACGACGCGCCCCCGATTCCCGCATGGGCCATCACCCCGGAAACCGCGGCCGAAGCACTCCCCCGGGCCGCATACACGGATCTGGGCCTGTCAGCCAACAAGGCCAACAGTTACCCCGGCTTGGCCACGCGGGACCCCGGGATTCCCACAGCCGCCCCGACAAGTCACTGGCAGGAGGATGAGGATTCTCGGCTCGATGGACTGGCACCGGCACGGCGCCGCCTGCAATCAATCCTCAACGCCCTGCAAAGCGTCGGTGGCTCCGCCAAGGGCGGCAGGGGCCTAGCCAGGGCGACATTGGTGGTGTACTGCCGGCTCGAAACGCTTCTCGGGCTGGCCGAACAAGCAGGCATCAGCGCCCACGGGCTGGACATCAGCCCAGGAGAACTCAGACGTATGTTGTGCGACTCCGGCGTATTGCCAATCGTGTTCAGCGGCGAGAGCCAGATCCTCGATCTGGGCCGGGAACAGCGGTTTGTCCCGGATTACATGCGGGAGGGCATTCTCGCCAGGGACGGCGGATGCCTGGTTCCGGGTTGCTCGGTGCCGCCGGAGCACTGCGAAATGTGCCATATCGACTCGTGGGAGGACGGCGGGGTGACAAGTGTGGAAAACACCGGTCCTGGTTGCAGCGCCCACCACCATGATTTCCATTCCGGAAAGATACGGCTTGTCCGGGACGGCGATGGTTTGCCGGCAGTGCTATTGCCCAAGTACCTCGATCCGGAACAAATCCCGCGTCGCAACGACTACTGGCAGCACCGGCGGCAAACCAATCCCAAGCTGTTCTAGCTGCGGTCCTGCATGCCACCGCTTCGATCAGGGTCCTTGGTTCGAAAAATCGTGCAGGCGCAAGAAAGGCCCTGCGGATCCGTGGATCTGCAGGGCCTTCGTTGTGGAGATGGGGAGAATTGAACTCCCGTCCGATGTGGTGTTGCCAGGTCTTCTCCGGGCGCAGTTTGCGTTGGATTTTCTCTGCCCCAGTCGTCTTGCAAACAAGCGGCTGGTCCGGGCACAGTTACCTAAATTATGCGGGTCGTTCCGGTAACACTAACTACCCGCAGTGGCTATCTAAATGACGTAAGGAACAGGGGCGATAGCATCCCCTGGCTTACGGACTGTCTGGCTGCTTAGGCAGCGAGAGCGAAGTCAGTGCGCTTTGAGTCGGCACTTATTGTTTTGCAAAGATCGTTAACGAGATAACTTTGCATCCTCGGCCCGCTTCACATGTCGCGACTCACACCGTCGAAACCGATCATCCCCGTATTTTGTTGTCAATGAGCAGCTTGCGCCGCTCCAACCACACGGATCAACCGTGCATATATAGTCTAACGCACATTAGCGTCAGGTCTATTCCTTTGGCGCAACCAGACTTACTCGCGCACCCCGCGGTTTCGTTCCCGCATGGTGCGCAGCGCTTCGCGGTTGTCCTGTTTTTCACGCAGGGATTGGCGTTTGTCGTATTCCTTCTTGCCGCGGACCACACCGATTTCGATCTTCGCGCGCCCGTTCTTGAAGTACAGGCTCAGCGGCACGATCGTCAGACCTGCCTCGTTGATCTTGCGCTCGATCTTCAGGAGTTCCATGCGGTGCAGCAGCAGCTTGCGTCGCCGCCGCGCTGCGTGGTTAGTCCACGATCCGTTGAGGTATTCCGGAATGTAGACGTTCTCAATGTACAACTCGTTGCGGTAGAACTGCCCAAACCCGTCGACCAGCGATGCCTTACCCTCACGCAGCGACTTGACTTCGGTCCCGCTGAGTACCATGCCGGCCTCGTAGGTATCGAGAATCTCGAAGTCGTGTCGGGCCTTGCGGTTGCTTGCAATGATCCGTTCTTGCGGGTCTTTCTTAGACACGTTGGCTTCTCCTCTCCGCGAGTGGTTTCTTCACTTGGCGAGCTTATAGCTTACCGCTAGAGAAGTCCCAATGGGTTTACGGCCGTACCGTTGACGATGGTCTCAAAGTGCATGTGGCAGCCGGTGGAGTTGCCCGTGGTGCCGACGTAGCCGACGACCTGGCCCTGCTTGACGTGCTGCCCCGCGCTGACCACCACACGCTGCATGTGGTGGTAGTTTGTGGCCAGGGCCCTGCCCTTGACCACGCCATGGCTGATGGTGACCTTGTTTCCGGAGGTTCCACCCCAGCCAGCCATCCACACTTCGCCGTCGGCAGCGGCACGCACCGGCGAACCACACTGCCCGCCAAAGCCCCAGTCGACACCGGCGTGCACATAGCCGCCACGCCCCCCGTAGTCGATCGTTCCGGACGGGGTGGGTCGCCAGCCAAAGCCCGAGGTCTGTCGTCCACCGGACACGGGCTTGATCAGACCCCAGGAACTACGTTCCTGGGGAACGGCTTGCGGCTTCGGCGCCACGTATTGGGGCTTGACGTAGGTATCCTTCTTTTTCTGCCGCGCGGCTTCTTCCTTGGCCTTCTTGGCTCGCGCTGTTTCCTCGCGCTCCCACTTGGCCTTTGCCTCGGCGATGCGCTTGCGTTCGGCCTCCGCGGCCTTGCGCTTGCGTTCGGCTTCCTCGCGGATCAGCCGTTCTTGCCGCTCCTTGATATCCGCATTGACCTGGGCCTTTTCGACTTCTTCGGCGCGCAGTCTTTGCTGGATACGGGGCCGTTGGGCCAAGAGCTCTGCACTTAAGGCGTCGGTCTGGGTGATGATGCCGTCGAGCGACTGCTTCTTGGATTCCGCATCGTCTCGGGCTACTTGTTCACGCGCAAGCGCAGCATCGGCGGCGGACTTGAGGTCGGTGATTTCGGCTTCCACCGCTGCCAACCGCAACTTGGCATTTGCGTCGGTGGCGGACTGCTCGGAGAGGGCATCCAGCGCCGCGTTCTGCGACCGCATGGCTTGGTCGGCCAGGTCCATCCCTGCTGCCAGGTTGCCGTCGGAGGTCGCGTTCAACAGCAAGGACAGGTCGGACGAGACCCCACCACGTTTGTAGGCCTCAGTGGCGATCTGGCCAATGATTTGCTTGGAGTCCTCCAGCTTCGCCTTGCCCTCGGCAATCTTCACGTTCAGCTGGTCGCGGGTTTCGCGGGCAGCCTGCACCCGACGGGCGAGGTCCGCCGCTTCGTCGGAAGCTCGGCGCACCCTGCCCTGGGCATCGGCCAAGGCCTGTTCGGCAGCGGGAAGCTGCGCCTGCAATCCACGGAGTTTTGCGTCGGTGGCCTTGATATCACCGTCAAGGACTTCAAGATCCTCGGAGAGATTGTCGATGTTCTGCTCTACCTGGACCTTGCGGTCATCTAGCTCGTCGGCGTGGGCGCCTACGCCTCCGGAAACCAGGAGTGCGATTGAAAGCGCACCCACGGCCCCTGAACGCGCAATCCGGCACCATACTGCTTTGGCTAACATAAATGTCCTTTGAGTCCTATGGGAAGCGAGTCTGACATGAGGAAGCGACGCACTAAACCTTCAAGTAGCGTCGCAAGGTTACCAACGACGATACACCAGCCAAAACCACACCCAGCAGGATCAGCCACGGCGCGACCATGAATACCTCGCCAGTGGAAATGAATGCCGTGTCCTTGTACTCCAGGGCCAGCTTGTCGTCGATCAGGAATCTCACCGCAGCCCACAAGACCCCGGAGGCCAACAGCGCACCAATCAGCGCGGAGATGACACCTTCCAGGACAAAGGGTAGTTGGAGTGAGGATTTTGAGGCGCCAACCAGGCGCATGATGCCGGTTTCGCGGCGGCGCAAGTAGGCCGATAGGCGAATTGTCGTGCCCACGAGCAGCACGGCACACAGGATCATCACCCCGGCAATGCCAATGGCGACGAAGGAAGCGATATTGATGATGGAGAAGATCTTTTCCAGCAACTCCCGTTGGTCAACCACCACGTCCACGCCATCCATCGACGAGAAGAGTTCCTTGATGATCTGGTATTTCTCCGGATCGACCAGCGAAACCCGGAACGACTCGGGCAGTTGGTCCGCCGTGACCGTTTCGCTCATCGAGGAGTT
The DNA here is from genome assembly GCF_003287975.1 of Arthrobacter sp. AQ5-05. GTDB lineage: Bacteria > Actinomycetota > Actinomycetes > Actinomycetales > Micrococcaceae > Paeniglutamicibacter. The sequence continues at coordinate 117,848 of NZ_QMKQ01000001.1, read as the reverse complement.
GTCGAACTGTTCGCGGAAGTGGGTGAGCGCCTGCTCCTTCGATTCGTACTCGAAGTTCTCCACGTATGGCTTGACGGCCGCCGAGCCCAGCATGGACTCGATTTCGCCGCGCTGGCCTTCCGTGACCGCGCCCTCGGCGCAGTTGGTCCCTTCATTGTGTTCACCGCAGAGGTAGATGGCCACCTGGACCTTGTCGTACCAGTAGCCCTTCATCTGCGTGATCTGCATCTGCATCAGGGCAGCGGTGCCCACGAAGGTCAAAGAAATGAAGGTGACCAAGACGACGGATACGACCATGGAAAGGTTGCGGCGGAGGCCTGAGCCTACTTCGCCAAGAATGAATCCGAGTTTCATGGCATGTCGTCCTCAGTGTCGAACGGCGCAAAGGCCTGGTTACCGGTCGACGGTTTTTGCCATGTGCTGTGATCGGCCTGCCGCAATTCGCGCGTGCCGTCCTGGTTGATCACCGGGATCATCGAGGTGTATTCGCCGGCGCTTTCATCGCGCATGATCTTGCCGAGCGAAAGCTCGACGACCCGGCGACGCATCGAGTTGACGATGCCGTCATCGTGCGTAGCCATGATCACCGTGGTGCCGTTTTGGTTGATCCGGTCCAGCACGTTCATGATCCCGACGCTCGTTGCCGGATCAAGGTTTCCCGTGGGCTCGTCGGCGAGCAGGATCTGTGGCTTGTTGGCAATGGCGCGGGCAATGGCCACGCGCTGTTGTTCACCGCCGGATAGTTCGTCGGGCTGGCGCTTCTCCTTGCCTTCGAGGCCCACAAGTTTCAAGACCTCTGGCACGTGGTCTCGAATGGCGCTTCGGCTTTCACCGACCACCTGCATCGCAAACGCGACGTTCTCAAACACGTTTTTCTGCGGCAACAGGCGGAAGTCCTGGAACACGACGCCGATGCCTCGGCGCAGCTTGGGCACGCGCCACGATGGAATACGTGCAACGTTCTGTCCGGCAACGTGCACCGAACCACCGGTTGCCACGATTTCGCGAAGGATCAGGCGGAGGAATGTGGACTTGCCGGAGCCGGAGGCCCCAACAAGAAACGCGAAGTCACCGCGGTCAATTTCAATGGTTACGTCGTCGAGGCCAGGGCGCGCATTCTCCGAACCAAGGCGTGACTTTTGGTCATAGACCATCGTGACGTTTTCGAATCTAATCATCGCAGCTCTGCCCGCGGGATCGCCGGCGCATGATCCAGGCACGGGACTTTGTTGAAGGAAGTTGCAAAGCCAGCCCTTGAACTCTATCCGTCCCGGCGGCACACATCCGGGACAAAAAGCGGGTGTGTCCCGAAACTGTGAGTCCGATGGGCGCGCGCTGCGTATCCGATCCGTGGCCTTCAACCGCGGACCGCGGGCTCAACACCGCGCGGGCAAGTCTCCCGCTAAGGCAACGACACGCCCGCTCCCGGCGCAGGGATCGATGACCTCCTGCACGACCGGGAATCGGCGCTACCCCAGCAGCAACGGAGCTTCCGTCGCGGACTGGACCTGCTCGGGGGTGACACCGGGAGCGCATTCGATCAAACGAAGCCCTGCATCCGTGATGTCGATGACGGCGAGATCTGTGATGATGCGTTGCACCACCGCACGGCCGGTCAGGGGCAGGGAGCATTCGTTGACGATCTTCGCACTGCCGTCCTTGGCCACATGCTCCATCAGGACGATCACGCGCTTGGCACCGTGGACCAGGTCCATGGCTCCGCCTGGGCCCTTGACCATCTTGCCCGGAATCATCCAGTTGGCCAGGTCTCCGGCGGCGGAAACCTGCATGGCACCGAGGATTGCTGCGTCGATCTTGCCGCCGCGGATCATCGCGAAGCTGGTGGCCGAATCGAAGTAGCTGGCGCCGGGAAGCACTGTCACGGTTTCCTTCCCGGCATTGATCAGGTCGGGATCGACATCTGCCTCGGCGGGATACGGGCCAACGCCAAGGATCCCATTTTCCGATTGGAGCACCAACGTGCGGTCGGCAGGAACGTAGTTCGGCACTAGCGTGGGCAGGCCGATCCCCAGGTTCACGTATGCTCCGTCGGGCAGTTCAAGCGCGGCGCGGGCCGCCATTTCATTGCGTGACCAAGACATTGCTTAGGCCTCCTTCTTCAGCGACCGGTCGCCCGATGCAGCGGTTGCTGCCTGCACGGTGCGCTTTTCAATTGGCTTTTCGATGTCGGTTCCGACCTCGACCACGCGGTGGACAAAGACCCCGGGCAGGTGGATCGCATCGGGATCGAGTTCGCCGGGCTCGACCAAATGCTCCACTTCGGCAATGCAGATCTTCCCCGCCATCGCCGCTACGGGCGAAAACTGCCGGGCGGCCTTGTTGAACACGAGGTTGCCATGACGGTCTCCGTAGGCCGCATGCACCAGCGCATAGTCGGTGACGATGGATTCCTCAAGGACAAATGTCTTGGTTTCCCCATCCAGCGCAAAGTCACGCTGGTCCTTGGGTTGGGAAGCCTGGAGGATTTCTCCGTCTGGCCCGTATCGCTGGGGCAGCCCACCCTCGGCCACCTGGGTGCCGACGCCGGTACGTGTGTAGAAGGCCGCAATTCCGGCTCCGCCCGCGCGCAGTTTCTCGGCGAGGGTACCCTGCGGTGTCAGTTCGAGTTCCAGTTCGCCCTTGAGGTAGCGGCGCGCAAATTCCTTGTTCTCCCCGACGTAGGAGGACGTCATCTTCGATATCCGGCCGGCACCGAGCAAAATCCCCAGGCCGTGCTCGTCGGTTCCGCAATTGTTCGAGACGACTTTGAGGTCGCCCACCCCGCTTTCCAATACCGCACGGATCAGTGCGTTGGTGTTTCCCGAGAGTCCAAAGCCGCCAACCGCGATGGATGCTGATTCGGGAATGTCCGCTACTGCGGCGCCGGCAGATTCGTAGGTCTTGTCTAGCATTGCTGCACTCCTGGGATTGCGAATGGACGATACCCGGACACCACATACCGATTGGCACGAAGCACCCGTGCTTGGATGCTTGGCATCGCATGACCTGCGTGTGGTTCCTTAGCCACATCGTAGGACGTCCAAGCGGGAAATTCACTTATGAGGCCCAAAAGGCCGCCGAACGGGCCGACCGGCATCCCGAGATTGCGGCCCGGCCTTGGCCCCGTGCGCCGATGTTCCTGACTCCGTGCAGACAACGAAGGAGGTCCCCCAGGCACATGGTGAAATGTGTCTGCGGGACCTCCTTGGCGTTGGTGCGTGTTTAGGCTCCCGGGCGGCGCTGCGCGGCGCGCCAGCGGATCCCGGCGTCGATGAAGTCGTCGATTTCGCCGTCGAGCACCGAAGAGGTGTTTCCAACCTCGTGCTCGGTGCGCAGGTCCTTCACCATTTGGTAGGGGTTGAGGACGTAGGAGCGCATCTGGTCGCCCCACGATGCCTTCACGTCGCCTGCCATCTGCTTCTTTTGTGCATCCTGTTCGGCCTTCTTCACCAGCAGCAGTCGCGACTGCAACACGCGCAGCGCGGCCGCACGGTTCTGGATCTGCGACTTTTCGTTCTGCATCGACACCACGATGCCCGTGGGGATGTGAGTCATGCGCACCGCGGAGTCAGTGGTGTTCACGGACTGCCCGCCGGGGCCCGAGGAACGGTACACATCGACGCGGATCTCATTTTCCGGGATCTCGATTGAGTCGTTTTGTTCGATCAAAGGGATGACCTCGACCGCGGCGAAAGAAGTCTGGCGGCGGCCCTGATTGTCGAAAGGAGAGATGCGCACCAGTCGGTGGGTACCTGCCTCGACCGACAGCGTGCCGTACGCATAGGGGGCATTGACCTCGAAGGTCGCTGACTTCAGGCCGGCCTCTTCGGCGTATGAGGTGTCCATGACCCGGGTGGAGTAACCGCGCTTTTCCGCCCACCGCAGGTACATGCGCATCAGCATCTCGGCGAAGTCCGCGGCGTCCACGCCACCGGCACCGGCACGGATGGTGACAACAGCCTCGCGCGAATCGAATTCGCCGGAGAGCAGGGTCACCACTTCCAGGTCGGCCAAGGCCTTGCGCACCGACTTGAATTCGGTCTCGGCCTCCTGCAAGGTGTCGGCGTCGCCTTCCATTTCCGCGAGTTCGACAAGCACTTCCAGATCCTCGATGCGGTTGTGGATGACGGTGAGTCGTTCAAGCTCGGATTGGCGGTGCGAGAGCTTGGAGGTGACGACCTGCGCGGCGGCCGGGTTGTCCCAAAGATCGGGCACACCGGCTTCCTCGGAGAGCATTGCAATGTCCGCACGGATGCGCGGCACATCGGAAACCTCTTCAATGGAGGCATAGGTGGAGCGCAGTGATTTGATTTCGGCAGAAAAGTCAGTTGAAGCCATGGTAGTTTCCAGCCTACGACATTTGCGGGGCCAGGCATTGCGCCGACCGGTGATTGTGCCCAATGCGTCCGGGCACGAAGGGGCTGTGCCGCGGTTCGGATCCGGTCGGCCGTGCGATTCCGGCGAGCGCGGGCGCCGGGGTCCGGACTGCGACTGCAGTACCCATCGCCCCGAGCCCGTGCGACGGGAATTCAGCGCGAAAGCAGCGTCCGCGCATAGGCATCCACCCGGATATCCACTCCGCTCGGGACCACCCAGCCGATGATGGGCGGGTGCACCACCGCACCGAGCCGAACATGTGCGGTGACAGCATCCGGTTCCACCCCCGCGGCAACGATGTGCAGGTTGGAAAAGCCTGCCCCGGCGTTGATGTCACCGAGGTACTTTTCCGCAGCGTGCCGGACCTCGGCGGGTTGCAGGCGGAGCGTGGCAATATCCTCTCCCCCGGCGGTGAGCTCGAAGTTGTCGGCTGCCGCAGCGACCGCGCCGTCGGCCACCGAGAGGAGCTTGTGCGCCTGGACGTTGACCGCCGTGGCGGCGAGCACGACGCTGATGGCCAGCAGGGCGATCGCTACCATTCCGATGATCAGCACCATGGATTGGCCCGCTTCGCGCCCCGGTGGCAGCATGGTTCGCGCCTCGCTCCGGTGGCCGCCGGGAACCGGCCGGGGTGCGGGTGTGTCCCCCGGGCGGGGCCTCACGAGTATTCCCGCGCGGCTACCCATATCGATCGACCCGCTGGGTTGCATCGGACCCGACACTGCCGGTGCTCCAGCCCCAGCCCTCGGGGAGCAGCGGAAGGACCGTTTTGATGGACACATGGACCGTCACGGTGCTTCCCGCTGAAAGGCAGGTGCCCCGGCAGCTGTAGGTGAAATGCGTGCGGCCGGGCCCGATCTCCATGTTGGCTGCTGCGCGTTGAACGGCATCGGCCGCCCTTGCACGGCCTTGGCTTTCGGTTTGGGCAGTAACGAAGACCTTGGCTGCGTGGTCCGCCGCACCCACGGCTGCATAGCTGGCCGCCTGGACGTGGGCGGCGCCCACCACCAGGTAGACCAACGGCACCAGGAGCAGCACCACCAGGAAGATGAATTCGATGATGGACGAGCCGGCTTGGGTGCCGCGGCTGGCACGACGCCCCCTGACGGTTGCGGCGGGATTGGTGGCGGCCGGACAGCGTGCGACCCCCAGGCACCGGGGCCAGGCGTCGACCTCTCCGGGAGCGGTGCGCCGTCGTGTCCTATCCATATCGCACCGACTCCCCCTGGACCACGAACTCACCCATGAACGGGACCATCCCGAAGAGCGGGATTCCTGCCCGCACGGTGATCCGCACGCCCGGTGTGCCGCCGATGTCGACGGGTGTGGCGTGCACATTGGAAGCGAACCGGTCGCTGAGCGCCCCGCGGATCAGTTCCTTGGTGCGGCGCACCCCGTCGCCAGGCCCGCGGTCGGCCAGCGTTCCGTATCTGGCACCGGCGGCCGCGGCATCCATGAGCGTGTTGCGCACATGCAGCGCAAAAGTCAGCTGCAGGATCCCCATGAACACCGCGATCAGCAGCGCGGAGACCATCACGAACTCGGCGACCGCCGAACCCTGCTGGTTCTCCTGCGTGCCGTGCTTCCCGGATGCGACTAGCCTTGGCATGCCGGCGTCGCTAGCCCATCCCCGCAACCCGGTCGATCGCCTGGTTGAACAGCTCTTCCAGGCGCGGGCCGGCGATGGCCAGGAGCGCCGCCACGAGCAAAGCGCTCATGAGAGTGATCATGACCCAGCCCGGGACGTCACCGCGTTCGTTGCGCTTGATGTTTCCGGCCAGGTCCATGGTGCGGGTGCCGACCCACATTCCCATGCCGATGACCATCAACCAGAACTTCTCTGCGATCCTCATGTTCCTTCTCCTTGCTGGTTTGCTCCGCCGCCTTCACGGCCGCGGGAGCCTGGTGCTTCATGATGCGATTCCGTGTCTCGTGCCCCGGGTCTTCCCCGCCCGGTGCATGTCGCCGCGCCGAAGGGAGCGGCGTGTACCTTTCCTCCTCCTGTCAGTAGTTCATGTCGATCAGCGCGAGCCCCGGGAACACCGCAAAAACGATGGTCAGCGGCAGCACGCCGAAAACTATGGGCACCATCATGCCGATTTCCTTCTTGCCGGCAGATTCCATCAGTTCGCGCTTGGCCGCGTCTCGCACGTCTTGGGCCTGGGCCCGCATCACCGCGGCAATCGGGGTCCCGCGTTCGGCCGCCACCGTGATCGCGTCGACGAATCGGGTCATGGCCGTCAGCTGGATCCGGTCCGACATCTCCGCCAGGGCCTCTGCCAGGGTTGCCCCGGCGCGGACGTGGGCCAGCGTCAGCGCGAATTCCTCGCTGAGCGCTCCCCTCGAGGTGCGGGCCACCCGTTCAATGGAACCCACGGTGCTCTCCCCCGCGGCCACCGCCAACGCCATGAGTTCGGCGATCGTGGGGAACTGGGCAAGGATCCGCCGGCTGCGCCGAGTGGTCTGCTCCCCCAGGTACCAGTCGCGCAGCAGGTAGCCGCCGACGGCGCAAGAGACCAGGACGAGGAACGCGAACATCGGGTTGAAGCGCCCGGCCACGAGGTTCGCGCCGAGCAGCGCGGCACCGGCCAGGGTCAGCCCGGCGGACCACAGCAGCTGCTGGGCACGGAAATCCAGCACGCTGATACCCAGCCCGGCCCGGGCCAGCCGCCGCGCCATTGCCTCGTTGCTGGGGTTCAGGCGTTGGGACAGCCTGGCCACGTCGGCCAGCATCGGACCAAGGATGCGGCCCAGCGGGCCAAAGGGCGTCTGTGCCGCGAAGGACTCGTTGAGCATCCGCGATCCGCTGCGCCCGGCACGCAGGTGCGGAGCCACGCGTTGGGCGAAGGTGACCGGGCGCATCGCCGGGATCCGCACCAGCACCAGCCACAGCCCGCTGCCCAGTGACAGTCCAAGGACCAGCGACAGGATCATGGTGGTGCTCATCGGAACACCCGTTCTTCCTCGGGCAACCGGCCGATGCGCATCATCGTCCGGTAGCAAATGAACGAAATGACAAGCCCGCCGATGAGCACCAGCATTCCGGTGACCGAGGAGTAGGCGATGACGGCCGCCGGCTGTCCTGCCAGCAGCAGCAAGATGACCCATGGTGCGGCGATGGCCAGGCGGGCCGCGGACACCGTCCAGGACTGCCTGGCCTCGAGTTCCCCGCGGGTGCGGGCCGAGTCGCGCAGGAAGGAGCTCAGGGTGCCGAGCATCTCGCCCAGGTCGGTGCCGCCGACCTCGCGGGTGATGCGCAGGGCTTCGACGATCTTGTCGGCCACCGGATCCGCCAGGCGCGCGGCGAGGCGTTCGAGGGAGTCGTTGAAGCGGGCCGTGGCCCGGTAGTCCAGGCCGAAGTCGGTGAAGGCCGGGCGCAGCGCCTCGGGCCCCTGGGACCCCAGCTGCGTCAGTGCCTCGGGCAGCGACAGACCGGCCCGGATCGCCGAGCGCAGGTGGTCCACCACGTCGGGCCATTGCTCGCGCAGGTTTGCCGCACGCTTGGCCCCCTGACGGCGCACCAGCGCCCACGGCGCGCCCGCCCCGAACCCGGCAAAGGTCAGTGCGATCAGCGGGGCCCCGGTGAGGATCAGCACGATGAGCCCGACGATGACGGCGGCGGTGATCGAGGCGGAGATGAAGCCGCCGCGGGTGACCTTGTCCAGCCCTGCATGCAGCAACAGGGTGTCGATGCGCCCGTCCCCGGCCCTCGTGCCGGAGTGCGCCGCGGCGGTGAAGGCGCGGAAGACCAGCAGCAGCCCGAACCCGAGGGTCAGTCCCAGGAACACGCTCATGCCACGATCCGTCCCAGTTCGGCCACATCGATCCCCGCGTCGATGAGCTTCTGGTGGGCCAGGTCAGCCGTCGACGCCAGGGCCAGCTGTCCGTCGAGGTGTTCGAACAGCATGGTGGTCTCGATGGCCCCGTTTTCCACGCGGCGGCCCACCGCCATGATTTCCCCGATGAAGCGCCTGCCCGCCGCATCCCGGCGGCAGTGCACCACCAGGTCGATGCATGCGGCGACCGTGGGAACGACAAAGGCCGAGGAAATGTTCTCCCCGGCCAGCAGCGGCAGTGTGCAGATCTTCGTCAGCGCGTCGTGGGCGGAATTCGCGTGGATCGTTGAGAGCCCGGGCAGTCCTGAATTCAGGGCAATGAGCATGTCCAGCGATTCGGCCTCGCGGACCTCGCCGATGACCAACCGGTCCGGGCGCATCCGCAGCGCCTCCTTGACCAGGCGGCGCATGTTGATTTCCCCGTTCCCCTCCAGGTTTTGCTGCCGCGTCTGCAGGGCCACCACGTCGCGGAGATTGATCTTCAGCTCGAAGATCTCCTCGATGGTGACCACCCTCTCGCGGCTGCCAATCGAGGAGGCCAGGCAGTTGAGCATCGTGGTCTTCCCCGCCTGCGTGGCCCCGGAGACCAGCACGTTCAGGCCCGCCCCGACGGCGACATCCAGGTAGTGGGCGGCCTGCCGGGACAGCGAACCGAGTTCCACCAGGTGCTCGAGCCTGCTGGCCCGGGCGATGAACTTGCGGATGTTCACCGCCCAGTGCTTGCGGGTGATGTCCGGGATGACCACGTGCAGGCGAGAGCCGTCGGCCAACTGGCAGTCGACGAACGGCTGGGACAGGTCAAGGCGGCGACCCGAGGACTTGAGCATGCGCTCCACGAGTGCCGGAACCTCGGCTTCGGGAAGCCTGATGGAGGTCAGCTCGGAGGTTCCTCCGCGGGCGCAGAAGACCTCGTGGGGTCCGTTGAGCCAGATTTCCTCGACGTCGGGATCATCCAGCAGGGGTTGGAGGGCGCCGAGCCCAGCCACCGCATCCATGATGCGGCGCCGGGCCAGGCCCAGTTCCCCCAGTGCCGGGAGCACCCCCAGCAGGGAGCGTTCGTCGTAGTCGCGAACCACGTCGTCCACCAACCGGCGGACCTCCCCCACCTGGGTGGAGGGGTCAAGCCCGTTCCTGCGGATGAGTTCGCGTACCTCATCCTCAACTATCGCCAGTCCGTCCACCATGGTGCATCCCTGCCGTGACCGGCTCCCGGCCGGTGGCCGGGAGCCATGCCGTTCGCCAAGGCGTGCGGGGGCCGGTGCTTGGGGATGGCCTCGCGAGGCACCCCGGAGTGATGGTGAGCGACAATATCCAGTTAGTTTCATGACGCAATACCGCGACCATACCCGGGTGCCGCGGCCGCTACAAGGCTCCGGCCGGATCTGTGGAGAAACTCCCGAGGTGCAGCGGGTTTCGTCCACAGGGGTGCCGCGTGGCCGCGGGGCGGGCGCCGGGCGGTCCTACCGTTGGGGAGGGGAATCGGGACCGCGGTTCGGCAACGCGCGGCGAAAGGCGGGTGGGCATAAGTCTCATGGGAAGGAAACTGTTCATCAGGCTCGTCTCGGCGGCCCTGGGCCAGCCGGTGCTGGTGGAACTGGAGGCCGCGGAGCCTCTCGGCGGACCGGTGCTGGCCTCTGCCCTGGCCAGGCGCTGGCCACAGCTGCGCTGGTATGCCGGCGGGAGGCCGCTGGAGCAGATCGCGCGGCTGCCCCGCCAGGGGCGGATGCTGCTGTGCGATGTGCCCGCGGCACCTGCGGACCTCGCTCCCCTGAGAGGGCAGGGCGCGGACGGCGGGATCGAGCCTGCGGTGTTGGTGGTGTTGCGGGGGCCGGATCCCGGCGGGACGCTTCCACTGCGCCGCGGCCTGTGGGCCCTGGGCCGAGGTGGGGTCGATTTGCCCATCGGGGACCTGCGGCTCTCGCGCCGCCATGCGCTGGTTCGGGTGACCGAGACCTCCATCGTGCTCAGCGACGAGGGATCGGCAAACGGGGTGTGGTTCGCCCAGACCCCGATCCGGGAGCGGCGCCTGTTGATCGGGGACACCTTCAGCGCGGGAGACAGCAGCTTCGGGGTGCTGCCGCCCGGCGGGCTATCGCCCGTGCCCGCCCGGTGGCCGCTGCCACCGGTGCCGATCGCCGCGGAGGAACCGGGCAGCCGGATGGCGATGATGCTGGTTGGAGCGTTGGCACCGCTGGGACTGGGCGTGGGGCTGTTCCTGATGACGCACAGCGTGTTCTTCCTCGCCTTCTCCGCCATTTCCCTGGTGACCGGCGGGTTGCCGGCGTTGCTGGCGCTTCGTGGGAAGGCCGGCTTCCGGCGTGCCTGGGCCTTGGCCACCGCAGCCGATGCGAAGCGCCGCGAGGACCTGGCCCCGCCGCTGGGCGCGGTGGCGGCCGGACTGGCCGCCGCCGCTTCGGTGGATGACGACGGTTTCCCGGCAATGGTGATCGGTCACGGGCCGCTGGCCGCGTGGTTGTGCACCGCCTCGGGGGCCGAACCTCCGGATCCGCGACCCGGCCGCGGGCATCGGGAGGGCGGACGCGGATTGCGGGGGCGTGCGCGCAGGGCCCCGCGGCACGGGCCCGGGAACAGCAATGGCGCAGCAGGCGATGCGGACGGCGAACCGGCGGTGGATCCCGGCGTCCTGTCCGATTCCCCGGTGCCGCTGGCCCTGAAAACGGGTTCCGCCGTGTGGTTCAAGGGCCCCGAATCGGTGTGGGGCCCGGTGCTGCGCGCGGTGCTGGTGCGCTGGCTTCCGTTGCTCGCATCCGGTTCCCTGCGCGTGGTTGTGCAGGGACCCGCCGGTTTCCTTCCCTCCGAATTCGCGATGCTGCCCGGTGTCCAGGTCAGCGGGGCCAACGCGCCGGTTGCCCCCGATCCGAGGCCAACGATCGTGCTGCTCGCCGGACCCGGCACGCTCCGGGCCGCGGCCGGGGAGTCACCCGGTGCGGCATTCCCCGGTGTACCCGCCCGCATCCACTGCGGAGGTCCGGCCCCCTTGCCCGGGGCAGAGATCCACATCGACTGCTCCGCTGGCCGGATCCTGCTGCAGGCCGCAGGCCGCGAACTGAATCCCTGGCTGCGGCCCGCCCCTCCGGCCGGACCCCGGAAGATCCGGCGCTTTCCCGGCACCCGCACCCGTCCCGGGCGGGACCGGCAGTCCCCGGAGACCGGGGCATCGCCGCACGGCACCCGGGAGCCGTCCCTGCATGTGCTCACCGAAGGCATCGGGTTGCCCGTCCTGGCCCGCGCGGTCTCACACATGCTGCCCTGGGTCGAGGCAGGCCCGGAGGCCGGTGGGGAAAGCGGCACGGGCACCCCGCTCGGTGCCATCATCGGGGACACGGATGCCGGTCCGCTGCGCGTGGAGCTGGATGCCGACGGGCCGCACCTCCTGGTCGCCGGAACCACCGGGTCGGGCAAGTCCGAGCTGCTGCGCACCCTGGTGCTGGGCCTTGCCGCGGAATCGGGGCCCGACGCACTGGCGTTCATGCTCGTGGACTTCAAGGGCGGGGCGACGTTGGCGCCGCTGCGCGGGTTGCCGCACGTGCAGCTGTTCGTCTCCGACCTGGACGCCGCCGAGGGCGAACGGATCCTTGAACTGCTCGGCAACGAGCTGCACCGCCGCGAGGCCTTCCTGGCGGCGCATGCGGCCACCGATCACCGGGACTACCTGCGCTCGCGCGTTCCGGGCGATCCCCCGCTGCCCCGGCTGGTGGTGATCGTCGACGAATTCCGCGTCTTTGCCACCGAGCTGCCCGAGGCCCTGGAGCGGGTCATCCACATCGCCACCGTTGGCCGGTCGTTGGGAATCCACCTGGTGCTCAGCACGCAGCGGCCCGCCGGGACCCTCAGCGCGCCGCTGCGGGCCAACATCGGCTCCGTCATCGCGTTGCGCACCATCGGCGAAGCCGAGTCCAACGACCTGATCGGTTCCTCGGTGGCGGCCCGGCTGGATCCTTCCGCCCCGGGCCTGGCGTATTTCCGGCGCGGGGGCGGCGCACCGCTGGGGTTCCGGGCTCGGGTGAACGCCCGCCCCAGCATTCCGGCCCGGCTGCGGGCCTTCGGGGCCGACCTGGGCGAAACGCTGTTCGCCGAACAATTGCCGCATGCCGGATCCGGGCCGGGATCCGCCGGCACCGGAGTGCCGGATTCCGACGCCTGCCAAGGTTCCGACTCGGAGCTGGCGGCGGTGGTTCAGGGCATCGTGTTCCGGCACCGGGATACCGAGCCCGCGCCAAACCCGTTTTCCGCCGCCCTTCCCCCGGCCCTGCCCGCAATCGGCCGTGCGGTGCTGCGGCAGGTGCCCGGTGGTGCCGGAGCCATCGGGCTGGTTGATCGCCCGAGGCTGCCCCAACCAGGACCATTGGTCTTTGACCCGCGCACCACCGCCCGGCTGATGGTTTGCGGGCTGCCGGCCTCTGGCATCGCGAAGGTCCCCGGCCTCCTGCTGCATGCGGTGAACCGCCATTCCTGGCGTATTCCGACGCTGCTGCTCGACGGCAACGGGACCCACGGCGCGCTGCGCGGACACCCGGCGGTGTGCGGCTATTTCGGTCCCGGCGACTCGTGGCGCATCAACGAGTTGCTCCTGCAGCTGGGTGATCCCGCGTGCGTGGAGCCGATGCTGCTGCTGGTGTGCGGGCTCGGCGGCTGGGCCCGGACCTTGGAGGGAAACGTGTTCATGGGCCTCGAGGCGCAGCTGGCGGCGTTCGCCCGCACCGCACCCGATCTGGGCCGCGCCCTGGTGGTGTGCGGGGACAGGGATTTGGCCGGTTCGCGGGCAGCATCGCTGTGTGAGACCCGCTGGTATTTCCCGCGCGGCGCAGGACCCGAAGTCCTCATGGGGTGGCCCCAGCTGCGCAAGGTTGCCCCGCAGGTGGGCCGGGGTGTGCTGCTGGGGCCCGATGAACCCGAGCACGGTACGGCGTTCCAATTGCTCGACGACGCGGCGAGCCTGCCGCTGCCCGGCGGAGAGGTCCCCGGCACCTGGTTGCGTTCGGTTCCGTTGCCCGAAACCCTGGCCGCTGCCCAGTTGCCGGTGCTGGATCCGGGGTCGGCGGCGGCTCCGGAACTGGCCATCGGGCTCTGCGGTCCGGACAACCGCACCTTTGTGTGGGCTCCGGGCCCCTGCGGGCTGGTCATCGGGCACGAGGGATCGGGCAAGTCCACGTTGTTGAGGCACCTGGCCCTGCTGGGCGATGCGGATATCGGCCACACCGTGCACCTGGGCCTTGGGGACGAGCTGCCGTTGCAGGCCGAGGAATTCATGCAGCGCCACCCGCAGGCGGCGCGGGTGTTGGTGGATCGCGCGGACCTGCGCGCGGCCCGGGCTGCCCGGGCCGTAGAGGTGCTGCTGGGCGCCGGGCTCCAGCTGGTGCTCAGTGCCGAACCCGGTTCACGGCTGCTCTTCGAGTTGGGGCTCTCGGCGGTGGTGCGCGATGCGCGTTCGTTCCTCGTGCTTGATCCGCAGTTCGGTGCGGACGCCGATCCCAGCGGTTTCAGGTTGCCACCGGCCACCGCGAGCGTGCGCGGCCGTGCCATGGTCGTGGACCGGGGAACGATCCGCCAGATCCAATGCGTGAATCGGGTTCCGTGAACCACCCGCCCCCGCGATGGGGGCGGCCGGGAATCAGGGCCGGTTGCCGGCCCCGGGTTCCGCCGTCGGCCGGTCACCCAGGAACGCGGTGGTGCGCGGGTCAAAGAGCAGCACAACGATCAACGCCGCGGGCACCAGCCACAGCCACGCCACCAGTGCGTCGCCGCTCTGGAAGTAGGGGATGGCCAAGATGATCTGGAAAACCTGCCACATCAACGCCGCGGCACGCGTCCAGGCCTGGGCCCGGAAGAAGTGGTGGGCCACCAGCAGCTGCCAGGCGCCGGCCGCAATGATCAGCACCAGCATGAAGATCCGTGCTCCCATGCCCAACACGCCCGGCTGTCCCAGGGATAGGGCATAGGTCAGTGCGTAGGCGAGCACCGCCAGCCCCTCGAGGACCAGAAGCGCCGAAATCAGCAGCACCGAGATCGGGCGGCGTTGGATCGCGGGGCGGTTGGACTGGGGCACTGGCTGGTTCATCACGCCTCAAATCTAGTACGGCCACCACCTGCGAAGCCAAAGCCGAGGCAGGGCCAGCGTGTGACAAAGACCCTGCAACCGGCCAAAAAACACCCTTGTCACGACGGGACAAACCTGTTAGCGGGAGCCCTAAAACGGGTGCTTGTGACCAAGCACTCAAGGAAGCCAAGGTATTTGCAACACGGGACCCTTGTTTACGTGAACGTAACATGAAAACCTTGTTAGGCAGTCGATCGGGTATGGCAATTTTCCCGTCGCACTACTTTTGCCCGGCCTCACGGCCCAGGGCGATCCCCCTCACTTTTCCTACCCCCAAGGAGCATCAACAAGCATGGATTGGCGTAGCCGCGCGGCCTGTCTGGACAAGGACCCGGAACTATTTTTCCCCGTCGGGAACACCGGACCGGCCCTTCTCCAGATTGAAGAAGCCAAGAGTGTCTGCCGACGGTGCCCCGTGGTGGACACGTGTCTGGCATGGGCCATCGAGTCCGGCCAGGATGCCGGGGTCTGGGGCGGAATGAGCGAAGACGAGCGCCGGGCGCTGAAGCGCCGGGCAGCACGGGCCCGTCGAGCCTCCTAGGTCGATTGGTGCTCCACAGCACACCAAGGTGAGGGGTCGGTTCCACTGGAACCGACCCCTCACCTGCATTCAGGCCCCAATGCAGGCCGCACCGGCCAAGCAAGAACCACGTGCCGCCCGTGTGGCACACTCCCCCAAGTCCCCAACCACTGGTTACGATCGATAAGTGACACCGCCACACACCGACCCCCGCCTAGGCACGATCCTCGATGAACGTTATCGGCTCGATGCCCGCATTGCCGACGGCGGCATGTCCACCGTTTACCGAGCCACGGACCTGCGGCTGCACCGCACGGTTGCCGTGAAGGTCTTGCACGCCCACCTGGCCTCTGATCCCGTCATCCTTGAACGCTTCGAGGCCGAGGCGATCATCGCCGCCGGACTGACCCACGACAACATCGTGGGCATCCGCGACCACCACGTCTCGGGGTCCACCGCCTACCTGGTCATGGAATTCGTGCGCGGGCTGAACCTGAGCCAGTCGCTGAAATCCCGCGGCCGCTATACCCCGCGCCAGGCGCTGGTGGTGTTGCAGGCGATCTGCACCGGGCTGTCGGTGGCGCACGAGGAAGGCATCGTGCACCGCGACATGAAGCCAGCCAACGTGCTGATTTCCGACGAGGGGCGCATCAAGGTCGCCGACTTCGGGCTGGCCCGGGCCGCCACCGCGCACACCAATGCCACCAACTTCCTCGGCACCGCCGCCTACATCTCCCCCGAGCTGGCCAAGGGCGAACCGGCCGACGAACGCAGCGACATCTACGCCGTGGGCATCATCGCCTACGAGCTGCTCACCGGCCGCCAGCCCTTCACCTCGGACAGCGCGTACGGGCTGGCGTTCATGCACATCAACGACGACGTCCCGCCGCCCTCGGCATTCGTGCCCGGGCTTTCGGGCGAACTCGACGAGCTCGTCGCATACTGCACCAACAAGGACCCCGAGGACCGGCCGCAGAACGCCTCGTTCCTGCTCAGCGACCTGCGGCAGATCCACGACTCGCTGTCCTCCGCGCAGCTGGACCTGGGTTCCGAGACCCTCGGCGGGCTCAAGGACCTGATCCCCCCGGCGACCTCTGCGCACACCTCGGTGCACGAGGCCCTTGCCCAGGCCCAGGAGTACCGCGATTCCGCCGCGGCCGGGCGGGCCGCCAACGGCGCCGAGCCGACGATGGCACTTCCGGCCGCCGCCGGGGGTGCCGAGGGCCCCACGTCCGAGGACGCCACCCGTGCGCTGGGCGTTGCCGGGGACCAGACCACCATCTTGGGCGGCGCCGGGCACACCCGGGCCTTCGACGAGACCTGGGACCACGCCCAGGCCGGGCCGCCACACACCCGGGAGCCGGAGCCCAGGGAGCAGCGCCCGGTGTCCGCCCGGCAGGCCAGGAAGAACGCCAAGGCCGCGGCGATCGCGTGGAAGAAAGATGCGCAGATCCCAACGCACCAGCTGGCACCCCGTACCCCGGCGCGCCGCAAGTGGCTCATCGGGATCCTTTTGGTGCTGCTGGCCTCGATCGTTGCCGCGGTGTCCCTGTTTTTCGGCATGGGCCCAGGCGCACCCTTCCAGATCCCCACGTTGCAGGGCGCCTCCGCCAGCCAGACGGTCGACCAGCTGGCGGCCACCGGGGTCAAGGCAGCCACCCGCGAGGTATTCGACGACAAGCTTGAGCGTGGCCTCGTGGTTGGAAGTGAACCCGCCGCCGGGGAAACGATCCGTCGATTTCAAGGCCTGACGTTGATGGTGTCCAAGGGCCCCGAACTCTTCGCCGCCCCGAACCTGACCGGCCGCAAGCAGGCCGATGCCGAGGCGGATTTGAAGTCCGCTTTCCTGGCCGCGGGCAAGGTCACGCAGAAGTACTCCGAGGAGGTTGCCAAGGGCGTGGTGCTCAAGCAGGATCCGGCCTCCGGGGAGAAGCTGCGCCGCGGCAGCAAGGTCGCGCTGGTTGTTTCGCGCGGGCCGGCACCGGTGGACGTCCCCACCCTGGCCGGGATGACGCCGAAGGCGGCCGATGCCGTGCTGGAGAAGGCCGGGCTGAAGGGCAAGAACGCCGGCAAGGAATACAGCACCACGGTGGGCGCCGGGCAGATCCTGTCGCAGAAGCCCTCCGGCGGGCAGCTCGAGCGCGGCTCGACCGTCGAATACGTCGTCTCCCGCGGTCCGCGGATGATCCAGGTGCCCGACATGCAGGGGCGCCAGCTGGCCCAGGCACGTCAGGAACTTGAGGCGCTGGGCTTCAAGGTCGAGGTCGAGGAGTTCCTCGGCGGGTTCTTCGGGACAGTGCGTTCCCAGTCCCCTGCCGGCGGCAGCGCTCCGGAGGGTTCGACCATCAAGCTCGTGGTGGTCTAGGGCAGCTGGCCCGGGGTGCGGTCCCCATCGCGCTGGGTCCCGGGCTGCCGGAGGTTTCGGCGATCCACCAATACACCGATGGCCGGGTTCCGCTCCCCCCAAGGGGGGAAGGAACCCGGCCATCGTGCATGGGCCGTAGGTGGCGTTAGCCGCGCCGACCGCGCTTGGCCAGCGCACCGGAGACCAGGAAGGCCATTTCCAGGGACTGCTTGTGGTTCAGGCGCGGGTCGCAGACCGACTCGTAGAGGTCGTCGAACTGCTCCTGGCGGATCGGGTCGGCGCCGCCGAGGCACTCGGCCACGTCGTCGCCGGTCATCTCCACGTGCAGGCCGCCCGGGAAGGTGCCCAGCGAATCGTGGACCTCGAAGAAGCCGCGGACCTCGTCCATGACGTCGTCGAAGCGGCGGGTCTTGTAGCCGTTTTCCGACGTGACGGTGTTCCCGTGCATCGGGTCGGTGACCCACAGGACCTGGGCGCCGGAGGCGGTGACCTTCTCGACCAGGTTCGGCAGCTTCTCACGGATGTTGGCCGCACCCATGCGGGTGATGAAGGTCAGGCGGCCCGGCTCGCGGTTCGGGTCCAGCTTCTCGATGAGCGCCAGCGCGTCCTCGGGGGTGGTGGTCGGGCCGAGCTTGACGCCGATCGGGTTGCGCACCCGGGAGAGGAAGTCGACGTGCGCGCCGTCCAGCTGGCGGGTGCGCTCACCGATCCACAGGAAGTGGCCACTGGTGTCGTAGGGCTGGGAGGTGCGGGAGTCGGTGCGGGTCAGCGCGCGCTCGTAGTCCAGCAGCAGGGCCTCGTGGGAGGCGAAGAACTCGGTGCGCTTCAGGGCCTCGAAATCGGCGCCGCAGGCGTCCATGAACTTCACCGCGCGGTCGATCTCCCCGGCGAGCTGCTCATAGGCGGTGTGCGCCGGGTTCGCCATGAAGCCGGCGTTCCAGGAGTGCACCGAGCGCAGGTCCGCGAAGCCGCCCTGCGTGAAGGCGCGAATCAAGTTCAGCGTGGCGGAGGAGGTGTTGTAGGCCTCGACCATGCGGCGCGGGTCGTGCGCGCGGGATTCGGGGGTGAATTCATAGCCGTTGACGATGTCGCCGCGGAAGGCCGGCAGCGTGACCCCGTCGCGGGTCTCGTCGTTGGAGGATCGAGGCTTGGCGAACTGGCCCGCCATGCGTCCCATCTTGATGACCGGCATCGAGGCGCCGTAGGTCAGCACGACGGCCATCTGCAAGATGGTCTTCACGCGGGCGGAGATCTTGTCGGCGGTGGCGCCGTCGAAGGTCTCGGCGCAATCGCCGCCCTGGAGCAGGAAGGCCTTGCCCTGGGCCGCGGCAGCCAGGCGATCGCGCAGGATGTCCACCTCGCCGGCAAAGACCAGCGGCGGGCGGGAACCGAGTTCGCGGACGGACTCGGCATAGTGCGGGCTCTCGCTCCACGTCGGCTGCTGGGCGATGGGCAGGGTGCGCCAGATGTCCAGTGCGGGGTCGGCTGCGGGGCCGGCCGGGGATTGTCCGGGCAATGAGGAAGTCGAAGATAGCTGAGTCACCCCTCTAGGGTAAACCGCCCCGGGGCCCGGCGGGCATTTTGCGCGTAACCGTCCGACTCGGAGCGTTCACAGTGCCGCGCACCGGCAACAGCCGCTACTTCTTCTTGCCATTCCCGCGGCGCTCTGCATCCAGCTTGGCCTTCACCGTGGCCGCGTAGGTGTCCACGTATTCCTGCCCGGACAGGCGCATGATCGCGTACATGATCTCGTCCACCACCGAGCGCTGCACGAAGCGGTCCTCGCTCATCCCGGCGTAGCGCGAGAAGTCCAGCGGCTCGCCGATGATCATGCCCACGCGGCGGATGGTCGGCACCCGCTTGCCGATGGGCTGGACCTTGTCGGTGCCGATCATCGCGATCGGGATCACCGGGACCCCGGCCTCCAGTGCCAGCTTCGCGACCCCCAGCTTGCCGCGGTAGAGCCGGCCGTCGGGGCTGCGGGTGCCCTCGGGGTAGATGCCCAGCAGGGATCCGTCGAGAAGCGCCTGGGCTCCGGCACCCAGCGAGTTCGCGCTGGCGGCCCCGCCAGAGCGGTCCATCGGGATCTGGTTGATCATGCGGAAGAACCAGGCGGTGATCCGGCCCTTGGGTCCCTTGCCGGTGAAATAGTCCATCTTCGCCAGGAAGATCACCGTGCGGTCCACGGCCACGGGCAGGAAGATCGAGTCCGATACCGAGAGGTGGTTGCTGGCCAGGATCGCGCCTCCCTCGGCCGGGATGTTCTCCAGCCCCTTGACCCAGGGGCGGAAAATCACGTTCACCAGCGGCCCGACGATGAACCTCTTCATGAATTGGTAGAACATTTCCGTGGGTGCCTTCCGGGCCGAGGTGCGGGGGTGCGGGTGGGTGCGCGGTGTTCCCTCCGGAGCCCGCGCGCCCAGGGCCAGCGGACCTGGCGGGGAATGCCGGGTTCTCAGTTAGGCTCTAACTGTAGGCAAAACAACGCCATCGGTCACACTCGGCACGACGCACGCACCGGGTGCAGCTCCGCGGCGAACCTCCGATTCCCACCCAGGAGCACGCACCAGATGCCAGAGACACCAGGGTCTGCCGGCCCCAATGCACCGTTCCACCACGACGGGTCGAACGGTGAGGCGGTGTTGGTGCTGCACGGGTTCACGGCCGGGCCCGCCGGGCTGCTGCCGTGGGCCCGGGCCCTGGCCGGGGCCGGCTACACCGTGGAGGTGCCGCTGCTGCCCGGGCACGGGACCAGCTGGCAGGATCTGGCCGGCACGAAGTACACGCAGATCCTCGACGCGGTGCACCAGGGGTACGCGGCGCTGGCCGCCACGCATTCGCGGGTCTTCGTTGCGGGCCTGTCGATGGGAGGTGCGCTGGCGCTGAACCTGGCCTCGACCCACGCGGTGGCCGGTCTTGCCCTGGTGAACCCGGGGCTGACCATCGCCTCCCCGCTGGCCCCGTTCACCGGGGCGTTGCGCTTCGTGGTGCCAAGCGTCGCGGCCATCGCCAACGACATCGCCAAGCCCGGCGGCAATGAGCACGCCTACGACCGCACCCCGGTGGCCGGGGTGCACGAGCTGCGCAAGCTTTTCAAGGACACCGCCGCGCGGCTGGGGTCCATCACCGCGCCGGTGGTCGTGTTCCGCTCGGACACCGACCACGTGGTGCCCGATTCCAGCCTCGCGGTGCTGCGCGCCGGACTCAAGGACGGTGTCCACCTTGAGGTGAAACGGTTGACGCGCAGCTACCACGTGGCCACGCTTGACTATGAGGCGGAAGAGATTTTCGCCCGCTCCATCGAGTTCTTTCAGGAAGTGGACACCAGCAGGCCATGACCAACCCGTTTCACGAGCCGGCCGAATCCGGCGATTCCGATGACGCAGTCTGGGAGGACCTGGTCCGCCGCTTGGAGGCGGACCGCGCCACGGCCCCGGATGCCACCGATGCGCCCCCGGGCGGCTCGCCCGGGCCCGGGGCCGCCGGGCCCGCGCTGCCCGGAGCCGACACCCCGCGGGGTGTGGACCCGCAACTGTTCCGGATGCACCCGGCCCTCACCGGGCCGCGGGACTACGAGACGTCCGATGACGATGACGAGGGCGCATTCGTCCCCGAGGTTCCCCCGGCGCTGGGATCGGGCAACCCGCTGGTGAACCTGGCCTGGATCTGCGCCGCGGGGGCCCCGATGGCGTTGTTGCTGCTGGCCATTTTCTGGCGCCGGGCGCCGATGCCGCTGTGGATCGGGCTGGTGGTCGTCGCCGTTGCCGCCGCGGTGTTCCTCTTCGCCAGGTTGCCGCGGCACCGCCAGGACGACGACGACGGGGCGCGCGTCTAGCGCAGGCTTCCCCGGACCCCGCGACGGTTCCCGCACCGGCGCGGGCATCCATGGGCCTCGCGGCGGGTTTGTTGCGAAGCCGGGCAAAAACCCGTAAGTTACTAGTGAGTAAACAATGTGACCCGAACCACTAAGATGGGTGGTGAGGGGATCGATGGGGGGTTGGCTGGCTCGCACTGCCCCGCCCCGGAACCGAAGGAGCGCAAAATGCAGGAACTAGTAGTCCCTCCGCTGGTGGAGAACACTCCGCAGACCAACATCACCGACCTGCTCCTGCGCCACGCCCGCTCCGCGGCCGACCCGGCGCTGCTGGCCAAGCCCGGCCCGAACGGCACCTGGATCGACATCCCCGCCTCCGAATTCGCCGCCGACGCCGCGGCCCTGGCCAAGGGCTTCATCGCCTCCGGCATCGAGCAGGGGGCCAGCATCGGGCTGATGGCCCGCACCCGCTACGAATGGACGCTGGTCGACTTTGCCATCTGGTTCGCCGGCTGCGTCACGGTCCCGGTCTACGAGACCTCCTCCCCCGGCCAGGTCGCCTGGATCCTGGGCGACTCGCACACGGTTGCCGCCGTCGTCGAGGCCCCGCACCACGAGAACGTCGTGCGCCAGGCGGCCCACCAGGAAGGGCTCGACGAGCTGAAGCACGTCTGGCAGATCGACGGCAACGGGCTGGACGCGCTGCGCGCGGCGGGCAAGGACGTGGACGATGCGGTGCTCGAGCAACGCCGGAGTTCAGCCGGCCTGGATTCGCTGGCCACCATCATCTACACCTCCGGGACCACCGGGCGGCCCAAGGGCTGCGAGCTGACCCACTCGAACTTCGTGGAACTGAGCGACAATGCCGCCGCCGCGCTGCCCGAATGCGTCTACCCGGGCGCCGCCACCATCATGTTCCTGCCGCTGGCCCACGTCTTCGCCCGCTACATCTCGGTGCTTTCCGTGGCCGCCGGCGTGCGCGTCGCCCACACCCCGGATGTGAAGAACCTCATGGGCGACCTGCAGTCGTTCCAGCCGAACTTCATTCTGGCCGTGCCGCGCGTGTTCGAGAAGGTCTACAACTCCTCGATGCTCAAGGCCGAGGACGGGGGCAAGGGCAAGATCTTCCATGCCGGCGCCGACACCGCCATCGCCTTCTCCCGTGCCGAGCAGGACGGCAAGGTCCCGCTGGGACTCAAGCTCAAGCACAAGCTCTTCGACGTGCTGCTCTACTCCAAGATCCGCGCCGCGATGGGCGGGAAGGTCGTGCACGCCGTCTCCGGCGGAGCCCCGCTGGGCGAGCGCCTGGGGCACTTCTTCCACGGGATCGGCCTGACGGTGCTGGAGGGATACGGCCTGACCGAGACCACCGCACCGATCACCGTGAACACCCCCAGCCAGCTGAAGATCGGCACCGTGGGGCGCCCACTGCCGGGCAACGGCGTGAGGATCGCCGCGGACGGGGAGATCCTGGCCAAGGGCTTCTGCGTGATGCGCGGCTACCACAACCGCCCGGATTTGACCGACGAGACCTTCGTCGACGGCTGGTTCCGCACCGGGGACATCGGCGAGCTGGATGCCGACGGATTCCTGAAGATCACCGGGCGCAAGAAGGAAATCATCGTCACCGCCAGCGGCAAGAACGTGATCCCCGCACAGCTCGAGGACCAGATCCGCGCCGACGCACTGGTCTCCCAGTGCGTGGTGGTCGGCGATGCCCGCCCGTTCATCGCCGCGCTCATCACCCTGGACGCGGAGGCGCTTCCGGGCTGGCTGGAACGCCACCAGCTGCCCGCCGGCACCACCGTCGCGCAGGCCGCGGAACTGCCGCAGGTCCGCGATGCCATCGCCGCGCTGGTGGAGAAGGCCAACACCGCGGTCTCGCGGGCCGAGGCGATCAAGGAGTTCCGCATCGTGCCCACTGACTTCACCGAGGAATCGGGGCACCTGACCCCGTCGATGAAGATCAAGCGCGCCCAGGTGCTCAAGGACTACGACTCGGTGCTCGAGGAGATCTACTCGGCCGCCAGGCCGCGCGCCTAGCACCTTCGCCGGCAGCAACAACAAGGCGCCGTGGGGCGGACACCTGCCGGTGTCCACCCCACGGCGCCTTCGCGTTCACCGGCCCGGGCCCCCGCTTTCTAGAGCGGGTCCGATGCCCGCGCCGGGACGCCCAGGCCCAGTAGCGCGTTTTCCACGACCTCGCTCAGAGCCGGGTGGATCCAGAACTGCCCGCGAGCCATGGTGGCCACGTCCAGCCCGGTCGCCATGGCCTGAATCAGCGGCTGGATCAGCAGCGAGGCCTCGTGCCCCATGATGTGCGCGCCGAGCAGCAGGCCGGTCTCCTTGTGGGCCAGCAGCTTCACGATGCCCTCGGAATCCTCCATGGCCCAGCCGTAGGCGGTTGACCCGTAGGGCTGGATGACCGAGAGCACCGCATCGGCGCCGTATTCGGCCCGCGCCTGGGCCTCGGTGGCGCCGACGTAGGCGATCTGCGGGTTGCTGAACACCGCTGCCGGCACGAAGCGGCGGTCCATTCTCCGCATCGCATCGGGGTTTTCCAGGTTGTGGATCACCACGCGCGCCTCGCGGTTGGCCACGTGCTTGAGCTGCTCGGGGTTTGCCGCGTCCCCGATCCCGAAGAGCCCTGGCACCGGTTTCCCGGAAGCCAGGATGCGCTGGTACCCATCGACCAGCAGGGAGCCGTCCGCGCGCCTGTCGAACCCGAGGGCCCCCGCGCCCAGGGCGTCGGTGTTGGGCGTGCGCCCGGTGGCCACCAGCACGGTGTCGGCCTCCAGGTGGAGCGGTTCGCCGTCTCGTTCGAATTGCAGGTGCAGGGTGGTCCCCTGCTTTTCGATGCCGCGCAGCACCGCATCCAGCTCGACTCCCCAACGTTTTGCCGCGGCAGTGGTGAAGGCCGCCGAGATGTCGGCATCCTGCTGTCGCATCAGTGCGCTGGACCGGTTGACCTGGACGACATCGCTGCCCAGCGCGGAGAAGACTGCCGCGAATTCGCTGGCGATGTAGCCGCCGCCCAGGATCACCAGGCGCTTGGGCAGCGCCTCGATGCGCATGATGGTGTCCGAGGTGTGCACCCCGGGCAGGTCGATGCCCTCGACCTGCGGCAGCACTGCGCGTGAGCCGGTGGCGATCACGATCTTCTCGGCGGTGATGGCTTGGCCGCCTTCGGTGCGCAGCTCATTCGGAGAGACGAAGCTGACGTGCTCGGTGTACAGCGTGACGTTCTCCAGCTCGTGGGCGCGGTAGTTCTTCCCGGCCTCGGAGATCGCATCAATGCGCCCGAAGATCCGCTCCCGCATGGCCTCCCAGTTGGCCTTCTCGAACGTCATCGAGATGCCCAGGGCCTCCGCCTCGGCGACGGACGCTGCGAGCTGGGCAGGGTAGACGAACATCTTGGTGGGGATGCAGCCGACGTTCAGGCAGGTTCCGCCGAAGATGCCGGCGTCGATGATCGCCACTTTCTTGTCGTCCCAGTATTCGGTGATCAGCGAGTTTCCGGATCCCGATCCGATGATTGCAAGGTCGTAATGTGCCATGGGGTGTCTAGTGCTCCTGAAGGATGGTGGATAGTTCGTCGACCAGCTGGTCCACGGCGTGCCGTGCGGCCCGCCGTGGTGCGCGGCCCGAGGTGCCTGGCAGGCTCAACGCCGCGTCGAAGGGCAGCAGCACCAGGGGCCTGGACAGGTCGGCGGGAAGTTGGAGTGCCGAACCGTCGGCCGAACCGAGGTTCACGACGAAGACGGTGCGTCCGGGCAGCTGGGGCCGGTTGTTGGCTTCGAGCCAGCGCAGTTTCCCGCCCAGGGCAGCGGTGGCTTCCGGGTCTGCCGGGGCCACGAGCACCAGCGCATCGGTGTCGGTGAGCATCCCGCAGAACGCGGCACGGGTGAGCCCGGGGCCCGTGGCCCGGATCTGCCAGCCCTTGGCCCGGGCCCTGCCTTCCAGTGCTGCGCCCACGGTCTTGGCACCGGAGTGCGCGACCAGGGAGACCAGCGTGATGACCTTGTGGTCGCGGGAGGCGGGCCCCGGATCGACCCGCGGCGCCGAAGCCTGGTCCCGGGGCTTGCCTGCCTCCGGGGCGGTGCCGTCGCCGGCAGCGGTTTCATCCTCCGGTCGTTCTTCGGATTCCGCCTCCGGTTCGGGGGCGACGGCGGGCGGCGTGGATCCCGCGTTTGTTGGCGCAACGTCGAAGGGCCCGTCGGGCGCGGGCGCGGCGGCCGTTGGTTCTTCGCCCGCAGGTTCGTCGACCGGGGCCTGGCTGGTGGGGGCCGGAGCCGGGATATCGGTGGTGCCTTCGGCGGATGACGCCGCGTCGGGGTCCGTTGCGACGCCGACCGGGGCCCGGGGGCCCGGCTCCACGACCGGAGATGGCGCCATGGGGCGCGCATGCGTGGTGGCAGCAGCGTCGTGCGCGGGCACATCCGCATCGGCGGCCACGGGTCCGGCCTCCGGGGCAACCCGCCCGGCCCGCCGCGCGAGCCATCGTGCAATGAGACCTGTCCGCTTGCCGGCCATCGGGCCCACTCCTTACCAGCGGCTCCCCTGGCTCGGTTTGCCGCCACATGTTTCCTGCCCCTGGTGCATCCACTGGCAGTTCGCACCATAACACGCGAACGGGGATGGACCTCGCCGCACCCCCGGTGTCGGGGTGCGGCGGGTCCATCCCCGTGCGCATCAGATGCCCTGCCGGCCCGCTGGTGCGGGCCGGCGAGCGGCAGCTAGGCCGTCTCGATGACCAACAGCAGGTCCCCGCCCTGGACCTGGGAGGTGCCCGAGATCGCCAGGCGGGCCACGGTGCCGGCCACCGTGGAGGTGATTCCGGCTTCCATCTTCATGGCCTCGATGGTGGCGACCGTGCCGCCGACCTCGATCCGGTCGCCCACGGCGACCTGCGGGGTCACCGCACCGGCGAACGGCGCGGCAACGTGGTTCGGGTTCGCCGCATCGGCCTTCTCGGCGACGACCACGGTGGACTCCACCGAGTTGTCGCGCACCAGCAGCTGGCGCGGCTGGCCGTTGAGCAGCACCGTGACGGTGCGCATGCCCTTCTCGTCGGACTCGGAGATCGACTGCAGGATCACCAGCAGGCGCACGCCCTTGCCCAGCGAAACCACGTGTTCGCGGCCCTTGACCAGCCCGTAGAGGTAGTCGCGGGTGTGCAGCGTGGAGACGTCGCCGTAGTTTTCGACGGTCGCCTCGTAGTCGCGGGTCGGGCCGGCGAAGAGCAGGCGGTTGAGCGTGGCGCGGCGGGTGTCCGAATCCTTGTTCAGCGCGGCCGAGTCCTCGGCCGAGAGCTCCTCGACGTGCGGGCGCACGACGCGGCCCTCGAGGGCCTTGGAACGGAACGGCTCGGGCCAGCCGCCCGGGGGGTTGCCGAGCTCGCCGGAGAGGAACTGGATGACGGAGTCCGGGATGTCGAAGGACTTCGGGTCCTTTGCGAACTCGTCGGGGTCCACGCCCATGCCCACCAACTGGAGGGCGAGGTCGCCGACCACCTTCGAGGACGGGGTGACCTTCACCAGGCGGCCCAGGATGCGGTTGGCCGCGGTGTACATGTCCTCGATGGCCTCGAAGCGCTCGCCCAGGCCCAGCGCGATGGCCTGCTGGCGCAGGTTCGACAGCTGGCCCCCGGGGATCTCGTGGCGGTAGACCCGTCCCGTCGGAGCGGCAAGCCCGGACTCGAACGGCGCATACATCGAACGCACCGATTCCCAGTACGGTTCCAGGGAGGCCGCGGCCTCCAGGGAGATGCCGGTGTCGCGCTCGGTGTTCTCCAGCGCGGCGATCAACGCAGAGCTGGAGGGCTGGGAGGTGGTCCCGGCCATCGATGCCGCGGCAACGTCCACCGCGTCGACACCTGCGTTGATGGCCGCCATGAGCGTGGCCATCTGGCCACCGGCGGTGTCGTGGGTGTGCAGGTGCACCGGCAGGTCAAAGCGCTCGCGCAGCGCGGTGACCAGCTTGGCGGCGGCGGCGGGGCGCAGCAGCCCGGCCATGTCCTTGATGGCAAGGATGTGGGCGCCTGCATCAACGATTTCCTGGGCCAGGTTCAGGTAGTAGTCGAGGGTGTACAGGTCCTCGTTCGGGTCCAGCAGGTTGCCGGTGTAGCACAGGGCCACCTCGGCGACCGCGGTGCCGGTGGCGCGGACCGCCTTGATTGCCGGGGCCATCTGCGAGACGTCGTTCAGCGCATCGAAGATGCGGAAGATGTCGATGCCGGTGGCGGCTGCTTCCTTCACGAATGCGTCGGTGACCTCGGTCGGGTACGGGGTGTAGCCCACGGTGTTGCGTCCGCGCAGCAGCATCTGCAGCGGGATGTTCGGCAGCTCGGCGCGCAGCAACGCCAGGCGCTTCCACGGGTCCTCGCCCAGGAAGCGCAGCGACACGTCGTACGTCGCCCCGCCCCAGACCTCCATGGAGAACAGCTGCGGGAGCACGTGTGCGTAGGCCGGGGCCGCGGCCAGCAGGTCGCGGGTGCGTACCCGGGTGGCGAGCAGCGACTGGTGGGCGTCGCGGAAGGTGGTGTCGGTGACCGCCACCGCGGTCTCCGCGCGCAGTGCCTTGGCGAAGCCTTCCGGACCGAGTTCCAGCAGGCGCTGGCGCCAGCCGTCGGCCGGGGCCTGGTCCGAGGGACCGTCAAACGGGCTGCGCTCCGGCTCCGAGGCCTTGTCCCCCGGGAAGGAGGGCAGCTTCTTGCGCGGGTCGATGCCTTCGACGCGTTCCCCGTTGGGCTGGTTGACGGTGACCTCGGCCAGGAACGACAGCGCCTTGGTGCCGCGGTCTTGGGACTTCCGCCCGGCCAGCAGCTCGGGGTGCTTGTCGATGAAGTCCGTGGCGACCTCCCCGGCCAGGAATGCCGGGTCGTCGAGCACGTTCTGCAGGAACGGGATGTTGGTGGTGACCCCGCGGACACGGAACTCGGCCAACGCGCGCCGCAGGCGGGCCGCGGCCGTGGCGAAATCGCGACCGCGGCAGGTGAGCTTGACCAGCATCGAGTCGAAGTGCGGGGAGACCTCGGCACCGGTGTAGATGGTGCCGCCGTCCAGGCGCACCCCGGAGCCGCCGGCCGAGCGGTACACCGTGATGGTGCCGACGTCCGGGCGGAACCCGTTGGCCGGGTCCTCGGTGGTGATGCGCGACTGCATGGCGACGCCGCGGATCTTCAACTCGTCCTGGCGGATGCCCAGGTCTTCAAGGGTCGCACCGGCGGCAATGCGCATCTGCGCCTGCACCAGGTCGACATCGGTGATTTCCTCGGTGACCGTGTGCTCGACCTGGATGCGCGGGTTCATCTCGATGAACACGTGCTGTCCGGCGCGCTCGCCTTCCGTGTCCACAAGGAACTCCACGGTGCCGGCGTTCTGGTAGTTCAGTGCCTTGGCGAACTTGACCGCGTCCTTGTAGAGCGCCTGGCGGATGCCCTCGTCCAGATTCGGCGCCGGGGCGATCTCGATGACCTTCTGGTGGCGGCGCTGCAACGAGCAGTCCCGCTCAAAGAGATGCACGACGTTTCCGTGCTCATCGGCGAGGATCTGCACCTCGATGTGGCGCGGACGCAGCACGGCCTGCTCGACGAACATCGTGTCATCGCCAAAGGCGCTTGCGGCTTCGCGCATCGCTGCGGAGAGCGATTCGGCGAGTTGGTCGCGGGTGTCTACGCGGCGCATGCCGCGGCCGCCTCCGCCTGCCACTGCCTTGACGAAGACCGGGAAACCGATCTTGTCCGCTTCTGCGGTGAGGTACTCGACGTCGGAGCTGGGCTCCGAGGATTTCAGTACGGGGATGCCCGCTGCACGGGCGGCCCGCAAGGCCTCCACCTTGTTTCCCGCCAATTCAAGGATCTCGGCCGCCGGGCCAATGAACTTGATGCCCGCTTCCGCCGCTGCGCGCGAGAGGTCGGGGTTTTCGGCCAGGAACCCGTAACCGGGGTAAATAGCGTCCGCGCCGGCTTCCTTGGCGACACGGATGACTTCGGCAACATCCAGGTATGCACGGACCGGATGTCCCTCCTGGCCGATCTGGTACGCCTCGTCTGACTTCTGGCGATGGATCGAGTTGCGGTCCTCGTACGGGTAAACGGCGACGGTCTTCGCGCCCAGCTCATAGCCGGCACGGAAGGCGCGAATTGCGATCTCGCCGCGGTTGGCTACCAAGATCTTCTTAAACATGGCGCTCCTGCGAAATGATAATGGGGGTGAAAACGCACACGGTTCTGGATCTGAACCGGTGCCTCGTAGCGGGTGTCTGCCTAAGTGCTGGCGTCCCAAAATCACACCCTACCGTGATCGGCCACACGTGCGGCAAAAGATTGCGCCGGGCACGAAACAGTGGTGTCAATCGGTCGTTTTGACCCGTGGCGGCAAAGGAAGCAGAACCCGATTATGATGTTATGGGAACCAATCGTTACATCGCGAGCAACTAACAGTAGAAAAGGGCGTGGTCCGTTCCGTGCAGGTAGTGAGCATTAGCAGCCTTAAAGGTGGCGTAGGCAAGACCTCCGTTACATTGGGGCTCGCTTCGGCCGCCCTCGCAGCTGGTATCCCCACACTCGTCATCGATCTGGACCCCCATGCCGATGCCAGCACCGGCCTGGGCGTGCGTGCCGATGGCAAGATGACCATCGGGCGGATGCTCAAGGCCTCGCGCAAGGCAAGTTTGTCCGACAACATCGTCTCCAGCTCCTGGCAGGCCAAGGCCGTCTCCAAGCGTTCGCTGACCCGGGTTCCTGTGCTCGATGTGGCCGTGGGCGATGCCTACACCGGCATCTACGACCGTCCCGACCTGCGCGCCCGCGACCTGCGCCGATTGACGCAACTGCTGGGCAAGACCTCCGGCTACTCCTTGGTCCTCATCGATTGCCCGCCCTCGCTCAACGGCTTGACCCGGATGGCGTGGAGCGCGAGCGACCGCATCCTACTCGTTGCGGAGCCTTCGCTGTTCTCTGTCGCGGGAACCGAACGCACGCAGCGTGCCCTGGAAATGTTCCGCAAGGAGTATGCCCCGGACCTCGGGCGCATCGACGTGGTGGCCAACCGCGTGCGCAAGGATTCGGACGAGCACCGCTTCCGGTTGACCGAGATGCGTTCCATGTTCGGCGCCTCCGTGTTGAGCCCCGAACTTCCGGAGTTTGCGGACTGGCAGCAGATCCAGGGAGCTGCGTACTCCGTGCACCAATGGCCGGGACAGCCGGCCCAGAGGACCGCGGGACTCTTTGACGAGTTGCTGCGCAACATCACCGACACCGCAGCAAAGCCCGGGCGCGCATAGCCCAGGCAGGTTTTTCCTCCGGTTCAGCCGCCGAAACACGAAAACCGCTCCATGAGCCACCGGCAGTGCCGGGGCGGACATGGGGCGGTTTCTTGTTGGCGGGTCGTCATGTTCCGGCCGGTCCGATCGACCGTGAAAAGATTGCAGGCCAGCGGCCTCCGGTTGGCGCCCAAGGGGACGCTTCGGTGGCTTCCGGCCTGCGTTCGTGGATTCGCGGGTGCTCGGTCCTAGCTGGCCGAACGCTTTGCGGCCCGACGCTGGGCCAGCTCATCGTCCGGGAAGTCCGAGGCGCGCTCGCTGGGCAGCTGCGACAGAGATCCCTCAACCTCACGCCACACGCGCCCCACGGCGATCCCGAACACTCCCTGGCCGCCCTGTACCAGATCAATGACTTCATCTGCCGAGGTGCACTCGTACACGGAGGCACCGTCGCTCATCAACGTGATCTGGGCCAGATCCTCGACACCGTGCTCGCGCAGGTGTCCGACAGCGGTCCGGATCTGCTGCAGCGAGACGCCGGTGTCCAGGAGACGCTTGACCACCTTGAGGACCAGGATGTCCCGGAAGCCGTAAAGGCGTTGGGTGCCCGAGCCGCTGGCCCCGCGCACGGCAGGTTCCACCAGACCGGTGCGTGCCCAGTAGTCGAGCTGGCGGTAGGTGATGCCTGCGGCCTTGCAGACGATGGGGCCCCTGTACCCGGCGTCTTCGTCGAGGACCGGCAGGTCCTCGGTGAACAGGAGCCCCTGGGTATTGTGGTGAGACGCGGCATGCCTCAGGGGCGTCGCGTGTTGGTCGTCCGTGGGATTCATTGGAATCTCCTTGCTCAAGCATCCCCGTGAGGGAAGGAGGGCTGCCGGGGCGTCGAGCGACTTCGTTGCGAGTGAAACCGAAAACCGACCGTGGCATACCTTGGGAAACTTATGCTTCGACGGTACGACTACATTGGGGCTGCGTCAAAGACCTTCAAGCTTTACTTGAGGCGTGTCGCGGACGGTCGTCTATTTATCGAAATCTTCGGGCTCGACCTCGTTGAGGAATTCACGGAATTCCCGCACCTGGTCTTCTTCTCCCTCGGCGACCTCGGAATCGTCGGAAACCATCACGGAGGCCTCGTCAAGTACCCGCTCGTCGCACAGGATCGGGCATTGCGCGCGCAGCGCCAGCGCGATGGCGTCCGAGGACCGCGCGTCGACGCGGACGTCGTCGGCAAAGACCAACTCAGCGGTGAACACCGCGTTGAGGACGGAGACGATTTCCACGCGCACCAGGGGCGCGTGGAGCGCCTGCAAGGTGGAAATCATCAGGTCGTGGGTCAGCGGCCGGGGCGGGATGATCCCTTGCTGGAACATCGCAATGGCCGAGGCCTCCGGGGCACCGATCCAGATCGGCAGATGGCGCTGGGTATTGGCTTCCTTGAGCAGGACAAGCGGCTGGTTGGAGGGAAGTTCAATGCGAACTCCCACAACTTCAAGTTCATGCATGGTTCGCTCCTTACTCGGGCGGCTGCAAGCTGCAGCTGCCGTGACCGACCTAATGATCCAGTTTGGCAATCGCCCCGTTGACGAGCGCACCGTGCAACGCCATGCAGGCATCGCTGATTTCGCGGGCGGTCTCGGCGGCACGCGCACGGGATGCCACATCGCCCCGGCTCATGTGCGGCGCCACGACCCGTTCGACCAGGCCGACCTCGCGGTCGGCGGCCGCACGGAAGGCACGCAAGTGGCGTGGTTCGATGCCGTGCGCCGCCAGTGCCGCAGAGGCCGCGGCGATCCTTTGAGCGTGCTCATCGAAGCGGTCGTTCTCAGGCACGATCATGCCAAAGGCCAGCAGGTCATCGACCAATTCGGTGCTGGCGCCGCACAGGCCCTGCAATTCGGCCTTGGTCACCGGCCGGGTGCGGGCCACCAGGTCCTGGGTCATCTGTTCGCTGATGCTGCGCGGAGCCAGCGTGTGGCCACCGGGCAGCTGGTCGGGGCGTTCACCCCGGTCAACGGCGTCCAGGTAGTCCTTGATGACCTTCAGCGGCAGGTACTGGTCCCGCTGCAGGCCCAGGATGAAGCGCAGTCGACCCACGTCGTCGGGCAGGTATTTGCGGTACCCCGCCGAGGTCCGTTGCGGGGTCAGCAGACCCTTTTCCTCGAGAAAGCGGATTTTCGACGCAGTCACCTGCGGGAATTCATCATGAAGCTCCGACAGCACCTCACCGATATTGAGTGCGACGGCGCGTTGGCCGTCGCCGGCCACTACTGCCAGTCGCGGGTTTCGGGCTGCCTGATTCACTACGTTGTCCTGCTTAGTCGCGGGCGTTGGCCGGGTTGTTGGGCAGCGAGTTGTAGAAGGTCAGACGGAACTTGCCGATCTGCACTTCCGAGCCGTTGGCCAAGCGCACCGAGTCGACCCGGTCGTTGTTGACGTAGGTCCCGTTCAGCGAACCGCTGTCAACGACGCTGAACCCGTCGGCGTCGCGAATGAACTGGGCATGCTTGCGCGAGACCGTGACGTCGTCGAGGAACACGGCGGCGTCCGGGTGGCGTCCCGCCTGTGTCACGTCCTGGTCCAGGAGGAAGCGTGCGCCCTGGTTTGGTCCGGAGTGTGCGATCAGCAACGCGGAACCGTGCGGCAGTGCGGAAACGGCTGCGCGCTCTTCGGGGCTCAGGCCATAGAAAACGACAGGTTCATGCGTCACCGGCGGCAAGGCAATTCCCGTGGTTTCGGTTGACGTCTCTTGCTGCTGGTTAGGCACCTGAGCTTCAGCCATTTCCGGTCCTCCCAAAATTCTTTCTCGTAATTCCCTTTAGACGCTGTCCCACCCCAAATTGGGGCAATCGTCCCATCACCAGATTAGCCTACTAGCCGCCAATGGGTTTTCGAGAATAACGTCGCAGTAATTCTCTACGGTTGCGCGTTCGGCATGGGAGGATGCACTTATGGCTGATTCCGAGAACCAAGCTCCGTCCCCGATGACGGACACGCGAAAATCCGACCCGAAGCCCCGGTGGGGCCTCCGTATTGGACTCGGTGCCGCAGCGCTGGTGTTGCTGGCAATTGTCTACTTGGTTGTGCGCCTATTCCTGCCCGTTTGGTGGGCCACCCGAATTGGAAATCAAATGCAGGGCTCGATCACCAGCGGGATCCTCCTCGGTCTTATCTACGGCTTTGTATTCACCTTCGTTCCGTTGCTCATTGTGTGGCAGGCCCGGTACAAGAAAGTGTCGTGGCCCTGGAAAGCCTTGATCGTGCTTGTGGCCGTCCTGGTGGCGATACCGAACCTGCTGACCCTGAGCATCTACGCAAATTCCTCCAGCTCGGCTGCCAAGGCCAGGACCATGATCGACACCAGCGCCACTTGGTTCCCGTCGTGGAGCATTGGCGGGGCGATTGCCGGTTTGGTGCTGTTCGTGGGAATTGCCGCGTTCTGGCAACTGTGGCACTCTCGCGGCAAGAAGATGAAGGCCATGAAATCCGACATCAAGGCGCGGGGCACCGCTCAGGCGACAGCGTCGAACCCCGAGTTGCCGAAGACGCCGGATCGCCCGGCTCCGATCTCCGAAGCGGGCCAGGGCGACGCCCAGCTTCCCCCAATGGCACCTGGCGAGAGCCCCGGCGGCTCCAACGCGTCCAGTTAGCCACCACGGCCCCAAGCAACACCCCAGGGCGTCCCGCCGGGCCACTCCCCCGCCGACGACAGGGAGTCGCATGTGGCGGGGCGCCTTTTCCTGCCCTCGTGGCGTCTCATCCACAGGCTGACCTGACCAGGTGGCGGCGAAATCCCGCACGACCTTGCCGCAGAAGCCGCCGGCCTTTTGATGTGCTCGCCACTGCCTGCCAAAAGACGCAGCCGGCCCGTATGCACGGCAGGTCGCGGATGCAGCGCACCGGCCCGGCACGCAGTACCGCCCCGCCAATGCTCGCGCCCACCGTGACATCGCTGGGGCCGCGGTGGGGTAGCCCGGCTCAACCGCGCGGCGGTTCCTGACGGCGCTCCACGCGGCGCTGATCGGCGAGGTGCGCCTCGCGGAGAGCGGGCAATGCACGCGGGATGGTTCGCGGGCCCGGATCAACGACAGCAACCCAGCCATGGTGCCCATGGAGCGGGTGCGGGAGGAACACGTCGGCTTCGCTAAAATCGACCGGCACAACCGGCCAGGACCCGGGCGCGTGTCCGATCAGATCCGCGAACAGCGCCGGTCGCACGTGGATGCTCAGGTGCCATCGACCGGGCGCGTCGAGGCGCAAGCCGGTGTCATCCGGGTGGTTCTTGGTGACGATCGTGGCGGACGGCTGCCTGTTGCCCGGGACTTCCGCATCCGGGGCGTAGCAGACGAAGCGGTCGCCCCAGGGAATCGGGGGATGTTCGCTGCCCGCCCGTGGAGCGAATTCCAGCACCCCGCCGGAGCTCCCGGCCGCTGTGGGAACTTGTTCCAAAGTCATGGTTGGAGTGTGGCCCCGAGGCACCTGCGGAGGGTTCCAATCACGGTGGAAGGGCCAGGACCACGCCCCAGGCCCAGGCGGCCAGCGGGCTGGCCGCAACCATCGCTGTTTCGTTCAACAGGTTCAAGACTTCCAAGGACTTGGTGCCATTGCCCGTGCCGTCCGGCAGTGCGAGCCGTGCGAGCGATCTGCGGTGCCGCCACGGATGGGTGCTGCATCGGGCTCCTAGCCAGCCTGCGAACGATTGCCGCACAATCCGAGGTCCTGCCCTGCGGCGGTCTTGGCGGGCCGAGGCAAACCGTTCCGTGCGCTGCCGCCCTTCACCAAGAGCGGAACCCTTCACCCCCCGGGTGAACTCGGCTGGGGTGTTGTGTGGGTGCGGGCAGTCCGGGCATGCGAATCAGAGACCCGCGGCAACGAATGGAATCCGGAAAGTGCCCCGGGACATGGAAAAACCCCGGCAGTTCAACGCTACTTCGTTGATCTGCCGGGGTTCTAACCGGTCGGGCTAGCGGGATTCGAACCCACGGCCTCCTGACCCCCAGTCAGGCGCGCTACCAAGCTGCGCCATAGCCCGGTTGCTTTCGCAGCCGTTCTCCCTCACTCTCGTGAAGGTGCCGTCTGCGAAAAGCTCCGTGATTACCCTACCCTATTTTTTCGACTACTTCGAACGCTGACGCTTTTCGCGCACCCGCATCGCCACTTCAATGGGCGTGCCCTCGAAGCCGAAGGTCTCGCGAAGCCTGCGGGTAATGAACCTGCGGTACCCGGGATCCAAGAAACCTGTGGTGAACAGCACAAAACGGGGTGGTCGCGAGGACACCTGGGTGCCGAAGAGAATACGTGGCTGCTTGCCTCCGCGCAGGGGGTGCGGGTGCGCTGCCACAAGCTCGCCCAGGAAGGTGTTGAGCTTGCCGGTGGAGATGCGCTTGTCCCAGGACTCCAGTGCCGTGTGCAGGGCGGGAACGAGCTTGTCCTTGTGCCATCCGGTCTTCGCCGAGATGTTCACCCGGGGTGCCCACTCCACGTGCGCCAGGTCGGTTTCGATCTCGCGCTCCAGGTAGCGGCGGCGGTCGTCGTCCATCAGGTCCCACTTGTTGAAAGCAAGCACCAGGGCACGGCCCGAGTCGATGGTCATCTGCAGGATGCGCACATCCTGCTCGGAGAGGACCTCGTCCACGGCAACGAGCACGACGGCGACCTCGGCCTTTTCCAGGGCGGCCTGGGTGCGCAGCGAGGCGTAGTAGTCCGAGCCCTGGGCCATGTGCTGGCGGCGGCGGATGCCTGCGGTGTCCACGAAGCGGAAGACCTCGCCACCGAGTTCAACGAGCTCATCGACCGGGTCGCGGGTGGTGCCGGCGAGGGTGTCAACGACCACGCGCTCGGAACCGGCCATCTTGTTCAGCAGCGAGGACTTTCCCACGTTCGGGCGTCCGATCAGCGCGATGCGGCGCGGGCCGCCGCGCGGGATGATGCCGCCGAAGGCGGAGAACTCGGGAAGCTTGGCCACCACGGCGTCCAGCAGGTCCGCGGCGCCGCGGCCGTGCAGGGCCGAAACCGGCCAGGGCTGGCCGAATCCCAGGCCCCAGAGGAATGCGGCCTCGGATTCCTGGTTGAAGTCGTCGATCTTGTTGGCCACCAGCAGCACCGGCTTCTTCTTCCGGCGCAGCATCTTCACCACTGCCTCGTCGGTGGCGGTCGCGCCAACGCGCGAGTCCACGACGAAGAGGATGACGTCGGCCAGGTCGGCTGCGACCTCGGCCTGCTCGGCGACGCGGGCGTGGATGCCCTTGGCGTCGTGCTCCCAGCCGCCGGTGTCAACAATGGTGAACTTCTTGCCCAGCCACTCGGCCTGGTAGGACACGCGGTCGCGGGTCACGCCCGGGACGTCCTCCACGACGGCCTCGCGGCGGCCCAGGATGCGGTTGACCAGCGTGGACTTGCCCACGTTGGGGCGCCCGATGATCGCCACGACCGGCGGGATGACCTCGTCGGCGTCGTCGTCGAAGTCATCGCCCAGGTGCGCCAGCAGTTCGGCGTCCTCCGGGTCCAGTTCGTAGTCGTCGAGGCCGGCCAGCAGCGCGGTGGCGCGTGCCTCGGCGTCCTCGTCGCTGATCTCGGCCAGGCGGTCGGCGATGTGGTCCTCGTTGAACGGGACGTACTCGGCGCCCTCGTCCGGAAGCAGGCTCTCACTCATGGTGTGGTTCCTTTGCGTTGCGTGCCTCCACCAAACGCGGAAGCCGGTATCAATTCAAGCATGTCCCCCGCCAGCGCATTTCGGTGCCTGGGCACCGCTGCCGCGGGCGGGGATGGTGCGATCCGTTGGTGCTGGATCGAAATGGTGGAGCTAGGCGGCCTGGGCCTTGATGGCTTCGAGGACGGTCGCAACCGTTTGCTCGAAGTCCAGGTCCGAGGAATCCACGGTCGCCACGCCGTCGGCGGCGACCTGGAAGTTGACCACGGTCGAGTCCTTGGCGTCGCGGGCGAGCACCTGGGCCTCGAGCTCGGCGGCGGACTGGGTGCCGCCCAGCTGCAGTCCGCGGCGGCGCAGGCGCGCCTCCTCGGAGGCGGTGAGCAGGATGCGGGCATCCGCGTCGGGGGCCACCACGGTGGTGATGTCCCGTCCCTCGGCCACGATGCGCCCGTGCGCCGCAATGATGGCGCGCTGGCGCGCCACCAGCTCCGCGCGGGCCTCAAGGTTCGTCGCGACGGCCGAGACGGCCTCGGAGACGAATGGCTCGCGGATCGCCTCGGTCACGTCGGTGCCGTGGATCGTCACCTTCTCCACGTCGGGATCGGTGGAGATGA
The DNA here is from genome assembly GCF_003287975.1 of Arthrobacter sp. AQ5-05. Lineage (GTDB taxonomy): Bacteria > Actinomycetota > Actinomycetes > Actinomycetales > Micrococcaceae > Paeniglutamicibacter. The sequence continues at coordinate 80,294 of NZ_QMKQ01000001.1, read as the reverse complement.
ACAGGTCGGCGGCCTTCACCGCCGCGGCGACCGCGGCGGCATCGGTCAGGTCCGTGCCGGCATCCAGCGCATGCCAGGTCACGGCGCGGTACATCGCACCGGTGTCCAGGTAGGCGGCGCCCAGGCGGCGGGCGGCCTCCTTGGACACCGAGGACTTGCCGCTTCCGGAGGGGCCGTCGATGGCCACCGTGATTTTCTGCATTACTGCGCAACCTTCCAGCCAAGTGCACTGAGCACTGTGATCAATTCTTCGCGACGTCCCGGGATGACCGAGACATCGACCAGGCCGACCTGGTGGCCGGCGGAGTGTTCGACCCGGAGGTCCTCGACGTTGATGCCGGCGTCCCCGATGTCGGCCAGCAGCTTGGCGACCTGCCCGGGCTTGTCCTTCACCACGACGGTGACCAGCGCGAAGGCCTGCGGCGGTGCGCCGTGCTTGCCCGGGATCCGCGCCTGCCCGGCGTTGCCCTCCCCCATCAGCTGGGCGAGGTCCAGCAGCGCGCCGGAGGCCGTGGGGTCCGAGAGCGTAGCGACAAGCCGGTCCAGGTCCTCGCGCATGCCGCGCAGGATCGGGACCAGCGCCCCGGCATTGTGGCTGAGGATCTGGATCCACAGCTTCGGGTCCGAGGCGGCGATCCGGGTGGTGTCGCGCAACCCGTTGCCGGCCAGGGCCAGCGAGTGTCCCGGCGCGTTCAGCAGCCGCGAGGCGATCAGCGAGGATGCGACCTGCGGGAAATGCGAGATCAGCGCGACCGAGGCGTCGTGGTCCTGCGCGTTCATGCGCGCGACCGTGGCGCCCAGGTCGATGGCCAGCGCCTCGGCGGTCTTCACCGAGTCGCCGCGCGATCCCGCGTGCGCGCAGATGACCCACGGCATCGAGGTGAACAGCTCACCGCGGGCCGAGGCCGGTCCGGAACGTTCGCGTCCGGCCATCGGGTGGGTGCCCACGTAGCGGGCCAGGTGCTCGTCGGTGATGCGTGCATCGGCACGCACCGCCTCGAGGATCGATCCCTTGACGGAGGCGATGTCCACCACGGTGGACATCGGGAAGTCCAGCAACGCCTGGGTGACCACGGCGGCGGTGACATCCGGCGGCGCGGCAACCACCACGAGCTCGGGGGCCAGTGGGCGCCCCGGGACGTGGATGGTGCCGGCGCCGATGTCCTGTGCGACGGTTTGCGCGCTGGGCGAGGGGTCGATGAGCCAGACGTTCAGTCCGCGCTGGCTCAGCCCCAGCCCGACGCTGGTGCCCAGCAGCCCGGTGCCGATGACCAGGATCGGTCCGGCAAGGTGCGTGGGGGGCATGTGGCTACATCCCCACCATTGCCAGCAGGTGCCCGACTTCCTGGTTGCCCAGCGGGCGGATGGTGCCCTGCTTCTGGTCGCCCAGGCGGATCGGGCCGACCTGCACGCGGACCAGGCGGGTGACGGGGTGGCCGACCTCGTCGAAGAGCCGGCGGACGATGCGGTTGCGCCCGGAGTGCAGGATGACCTCCACGAGCACGTGCCCGGGGGTGGAGTCGATCAGCCGGAAGGAGTCGACCGAGGCCCACCCGTCCTCGAGCTTGATGCCCTTCTTCATCTGCGCGCCGATGCCCGAGGGCAGCGTTCCGCGGACCTGCACCAGGTAGGTCTTGGGGACCTCGTAGGACGGGTGGGCCAGGCGGTTGGCGGCCTCGCCGTCGTTGGTCAGCAACAGCAGGCCCTCGGTCTGGTAGTCCAGCCGGCCCACGTGGAAGAGGCGCGACTGGCCCTGCTTGCGCAGGAAGTCGGCGATGCACTTGCGGCCCTCGGGGTCCTCCATGGTGGAGACCACGTTGCGCGGCTTGTTGAAGACAAAGTACTTCATGTCGGCGTTCAGCTGCAGGCGCATGCCGTCCACGTGCACGGCATCGCGCTCGGGGTCGATGCGGATGCCGGGTTCGGTGATGAGTACGCCGTTGACCTCGACGCGGCCGTTGGCGATCATTTCCTCGCAGACGCGGCGCGAGGCCACACCCGCGTTGGCCATGACCTTCTGCAGGCGCACGCCCTCGAGGTCCGAGTTTGCGGCGACGGCCTGTGCCCGCTGGGTCGGCCTGGTGCGCACGGCGTCGACCGGGCCCAGGTTCTTCCCGAAGCGTTCCTTGCCGAAGGCCTTGGGGCCGGAGTATTTCTTGCCCGGGGCCCCGGTCTTCTTGGACTGCTTGGGTCCGCCGTGGGCCTTGGACCAGGAACCGGCCGAGGACTCGGTGCCGCGCTCCGAGCCGGATCGCGGGGTGGAAGAGCGTGGATTCTGGTCGGAACGGCCAGCACCGGTTGCTCCACGGCCGCGGCCGTTGCCGGAGCCTTGTGGGCGCTGGTTGCCGCGGCCTGGGCGGGATCCCTGGGTCATGATCTGTCCTTATGTTGTTTCGTGGTTCGCCGATTGCCAGGGCGAATCAACGTCGTAGTCGTCGATGTCACCCACTCCGGGAAGATGCGGGGAGATCCTGGGCAGCTCGGAGATACTGCCCAGTCCCAATCTTTCCAGAAAGTACGAGGTGGTCTGATACAACGTGGCACCACTTTCACCGTCGTCGGGTGCTTCGTGGATCAGCCCGCGCGTGAGTAAGGTGCGCACCACCGAATCGACGTTGACCCCGCGAATCGCCGCGATCCTGCCGCGGGAGACCGGTTGCCGGTAGGCGATCACTGCCAAAGTTTCCAGCGCTGCCTGGGTAAGTCTTGCCGTTTGGCCGTCGATGACGAAGCGTGAAACGAAGGGAGCAAATTCACGTCGGGAGAAGATGCGCCAACCGCCGGCCAATTCACGCAGCTCAAAACCGCGTGGTGTATCCCCACCATCATACTGTGCCCGCAGCTTTTCCAGGGCCGCTGTGACGCGTTCCTCACCGACCTCGAGCACGCCGGCGAGGTGGCCGGCGGAGATCGGTTCGTCGATGACCATCAGCACCGCCTCGATGCCCGCCTCCAGTCCCCCGGGCAGCGAATCAACGGCGCCTTGGCCCTCGGAGGCCTCCCGCGGCGGTACCGGGGCCGCGGCCGCGGGGTGTGCCGCGGCCGCGGCGGTGACGGGTTCGTTCATGGGTTTTCCCCCTGTGCGGGTGGTGCCAACGTGGCGGATGTCTCGGATTCGGGGCCGGGCCCGGGTCCGTATTCCTCGTGCAGCGCGGCCGGATCCCAGTCGGTGTCGGCCTCCAGCCAGCGCACGGCCAGTTCCTGGAGCGGGGCGTCCTGCGAAAAGGCGATGACCCGCTCGCGGTACATTTCCAGCAGGGCTAGGAATCGGGCGACGACCACCAGGTGGCTGGCGGCGTCCGCGACCAGCTCGCCGAAGACCAGTGTCCCGCGTTCCTTGAGCATCGCCGCCAGGATGGCGGCCTGCTCGCGCACCGACACGTTGCCGCCGTGCAGGTGCGCGATGCCGACCTCGGTGGGCTCGGGGGCCTTGGGCGACAGGGCCGCGACGGCCAGTTGTGCCAGCTCCCCCGGGGTCGTCTTGAAGAGCAGCTCCGGCAGCAGTGCGGCGAAGTGCGCCTCGAGCCCTGCCTGGCGCGGGAAGCTGGAGGCCTCGTCGAGCAGTTTTTCGGAGATCCAGCCGGCGGCGTGCTTGAACGCCTTGTACTGCAGCAGCCGGGCGAAGAGCAGGTCGCGGGCTTCGAGCAGCGCCATGTCCTCGTCGGACTCGGCGTCGGTGTTCGGCAGCAGGCGGGCGGCCTTCAGGTCCAGCAGCGTGGAGGCGATGACCAGGAACTCGGTGGTCTCATCCAGCGCCTTGGCACCTCCGCGGGCTTGAAGGGCCTTGAGGTAGGCAATGAACTCGTCGGTGACCTCGGCCATGGCGATCTGGGTGATGTCCAGCTCGCGCTTGGCGATCAGCGAGAGCAACAGGTCGAAGGGCCCGGTGAAATTTTCCAGCGAAACCCGAAAGCCACCGGCCGGTTCCTTCTCGGGGACCGGCGCGGTGGCCAGGGGGTCGGCGGCGGGTGCCGTCATTACGGGGCGCCGCCACGGGCGATCAGTTCCTTGGCCAGCTGGCGGTAGGCCTCGGCACCGGGGTGGTTGGTCGCGTACGACGTGATCGGTTCGGCCGCCACGTTGGCGTCGGCGAACTTGATGGTCCGGCGGATCACGGTCTCGAAGACGGTGTCCCCGAACGCCTCCACCAGCCGGCCCACGACCTCGCGGCCGTGCAGCGTGCGCGGATCGTACATCGTGGCCAGCACCCCGTCGATGGACAGTGCCGGGTTCAACCGGTCCTGGACCTTCTCGATGGTTTCCACCAGCAGGGCCACGGCGCGCAGCGCGAAGAACTCCGCGGTCAACGGGATGATCACGCCGTGGGCGGCGGTCAACGCGTTGACGGTGAGCAGTCCCAGGGACGGCTGGCAGTCGATGAGCACGATGTCGTAGTCGTCGGTGACCGAGCGCAGCGCGCGTTCGAGGACCTGTTCTCGGGCGACCTCGTTGACCAGCTGGACCTCGGCGGCCGAGAGGTCGATGTTGGCCGGCAGCAAATCGACGTTTTCCACGTCGGTGGTGATGATGGCGTCACGGATCGTGGTCTTGCGGTCCATCAGCACGTTGTAGACGGTGACGTCCAGCTCGTGCGGGTTTGTCCCGAAGCCGGCTGACAGTGCGCCCTGCGGGTCGAAGTCGACCAGCAGCACCTTGCGGCCGTATTCGGCCAGCGCCGCGGCCAGGTTGATGGTGGAGGTCGTCTTGCCGACCCCGCCCTTCTGGTTGACCATGGCGATCACGCGGGCCGGGCCGTGGGATTCCAGGGGCAAAGGGTCGGGGAAAATCGTCATCGGGCGACCCGTGGGTCCCAAGGGGGTCGGCTCCTTGAGCAAACCCGCGCCTCGCGACTTGTTGCCCTGTTCCTCGCTCACGGTATGAACCACGCTTCCGTTCGTTGTGCGATTTGGTTGACTGTTTGTTTCAAGGGTATAGGTTTCGCGCCGGGCTTTGCCCCATCGGGGTCACGGCGAGCCTTTACCTTGAAGTTGAAGTCCAATGTTGGGTGCGGGGCGTTTCCCGGGGTCGGCATAGGCATCGGCTCCCGTCCCTCGCCCAGGCCAGGGTGGGGGCCCGAAGGCCCAGGTGCTCGGAGCGCGTGTTGCCGCGCCCTCGCACCGGAGGACCTGCTTGCAGAATCCGTGTCCCGGCAAATCTTCGGGGTCGCGGGCTTCCTGCGCCAAACGGGTGAACGCCAGGGTTCCCGGCCTGCGGGTCCCTGGCGTTCGTGCGGAGAATCGTGCGGAGGTCTCGCGCCGCCTAGTGCTCGTTGGCGGTCAACGAGAGCTCGTCGAAGGGACGATCCCCGGCGAGCACGGCGCGGGCCTGCTCCATGTCGATTTCCTTGGTCCACTTGCCGATCAGCAGCGTGGCCACGGCGTTGCCGGTGAAGTTGGTCAGCGCGCGGGCCTCGGACATGAACTTGTCGATGCCCACGATCACGCCCATGCCGTCGAGCAGTTCCGGGCGGTGCGACTGCAGGCCGGCGGCCAGCGTGGCCAGGCCGGCGCCGGTGACCCCGGCGGCGCCCTTGGAGGCAATGATCATGAAGACCAGCAGGGAGATCTGCTCGCCCAGGTTCATCGGCATGCCCATGGCGGTGGAGACGAACAGTGCGCTCATGGTCAGGTAGATGGCGGTGCCGTCAAGGTTGAAGGAGTAACCGGTGGGCACGGTGATGCCCACGACCGGCTTGGAGACCCCCACGTGTTCCATCTTGGCGATCAGCCGCGGCAGCGCCGACTCGGAAGACGAGGTGGAGAAGATCAGCAGGTACTCGCGGGCCAGGTACTTCAGCAGCGAGAAGATGTTCAGCCCGGTCACTGCGCGCAGCAGCGAGCCGAGGATGACCACGATGAACAGGGCGCAGGTGGCGTAGAAGGCGCCCATGAGGATCGCCATGGAGCCGATGGCGGCCCAGCCGGTGGCACCGACGACCGCGGCGATGGCACCGAAGGCGCCGATCGGGGCAATCCACATGATCATCATCATCAGGCGGAAGACCACGGCCTGGATGTGCTTGATGGCGCCAAGCACCGGCTCGCCGCTCTTGCCCATGGACTGCAGGGCGAAGCCGACGAACAGGGCCAGGACCAGGGTGGGCAGCACCGGGATGTCGCCCGGGATCATTTCGAGCAGGAAGTCCACGGTGGCGTTGCCGCCGCCGGCGCCGGCACTCTCGTACCTCTCCAGCTTCAGGCCTGCCCCGGGGTGGATCAGGTTGCCGACGAACAGGCCGATGGCCAGGGCGAAGGTGGACATGGTGATGAAGTAGAGCAGAGCCAGGCCGCCGACCTTGCCGACCGTGGCGGCCTTGGCGATCGAGCCGATGCCCAAGACGATGGTGCAGAAGATGACCGGGGTGAACGTTGCTCGTACACTATAGGGATGAAGCACGCGAAGAACGCCGTCATTTACTGCCGAATCAGTTCCGATCCCGGCGGCGAAGGCCTCGGCGTCACCCGCCAACAGGAGGACTGCGAAGCCCTCGCAACCAAGCTCGGCTGGGGCGTTGCGACCGTCATCATCGACAATGACCGCAGCGCATACTCCGGACGCAAGCGCCCCGGCTACACGCAGCTACTCCAAGGCCTCCGCGACGGAACCTTCGACGGAGTCCTCGCATGGCACTCCGACCGCCTCCATCGGCGCCCCATGGAGCTGGAAGAGTACATCCACGTGTGCCAGGCGCAAGGAGTCCGCACGCACACCGTGAAGGGTGGAGAGGTCGACCTCGCCACGCCCGAAGGGATGCTGCGCGCCGGAATGCTTGGCCAGATCGCCCGGTATGAGTCCGCGCACAAATCCGACCGACTCGTAAGGCAAGAGCAGCAGGCCGCCGAGCAAGGGAAATGGCGCGGCGGGCCCCGCCCCTTCGGGTACCAAGCCGGAGCCCAGGAGCTCGAGCCCGTCGAGGCCGATGCGGTGCGCCGCGCCTACGACATGGTCCTCGAGGGCCACACGCTGGCCAGCATCGTCCGCGACTGGGAAGCCCGCAGCCTCAAGACCACCCGCGGAAACACATTCACCACCCTGCAGTTGCGTGCCATCCTCTTGCGAGAGAAGAACTACGGGGCCAGCATCTACCGTGGCGAAGTCGTGAAAACCGATGCGTTCCCGGCCATCATCAGTGAAGATAAGTTCTCCACCGTGAAGGCGATCCTGACAGCTCCCGGCCGCCGGCTGAACTCGTCCACCAAAGGCCGGTGGCTGCTGGCCGGGCTCGCCCTGTGCGGGCGATGCAACGACGGGTCAAAGATGATCACCGCAGCAGTCGGCACCCCGGCCAAGAAAATCAACACGTACCGGTGCGCGACCGGAAAGCATATGGGCCGCCGAGTCGAATACGTGGACAAGTTCGTCACCGACCTCCTGCTGCACCGAATGTCCCTCCCGGATGCCGCCCAGGTGGTCCACAAAGGTTCGGGGAAGGATGTCGAGGCGCTTCGATCGAAAGTGGATTCTCTGCGCGCCAAGCTGGATGAGTATGCTCTCCTTCTCGCGGATGATGTCATGACGCCTCTGCAATTCCGTGAGGCGAACTCTGTCACGAAGGATCGGTTGCAGGCGGCGGAGCGGGAACTTTACCACCCGGGGGCCTCCCCCGTTCTTGAACGGCTCCTTGGTGCCCCTGACCTACGCAAAGAGTGGGACTCGCTGGAGTGGGCCCAGAAGCGCTCAATGGTGCGCCTCTATATGAGCGTCACGATCCTGCCGGTGCCGAAAGGTTTGCCACCGGCGTTCGATCCCCGGTTCGTGGATGTGCACTGGTTGACTTAGGTCGCGTGGTGGCTGGTGGCGTGCTGCAGGATTAGCAGCTCGTCATCGGTGATGCAGGAGAGCCGATCCAGCAGGACCATGTCGGTAACGTGCAGTTCGTCACGTAGGTCCGCTCTTGACTGTGCCCAGGCGGCTGCCGCTCGAAGTTGGGTGATGCTAATGAGGCGGCGGGAGGCCTCGTATCGGACCTCTTTTTCGATGGCTGGCGGCTGGTGACCGACGTGCCCGCGTTCCAGGTGGACGAGCTCGTGCGCAAGTGAGCACCGGATTTCGGTTTGGGAGAGCGCGGGGTCTACCCAGACCTTGTCGGTGCCATTGGTGGCGGCGGGTATGTCAGGGCGTGGCCGGCGCCAGATGACGCGAACTCCGGGAGGTATCTCTAGCATGGCTGCAAGCTATCGGAGGCCCCGGACGTTTACGACATCGGAGTTACTTTGTGTCTTCGGGGTCCTGGTTTTCTTCGCCGGTTGACCCGTGTTCTTTGTTGAATCGGTCACGGTCGGTTTCGAACGGCGGGTGTGCTGCGAGGTCGTAATTTGCGGCGTCGTCCGGGTCGATGGTGGCCGGGGCGTCTGCGGAGTCTTCCGGGGCGGCCTCGGCGTGCCTGCCATCCATCCACGCTTGCATTTCCCGGGACATGGCTACGAGCAGGTCTTGCGAGGCGAGTGGGAGGCGCTTGGCGCCCACCAGGATGAGGTCGCCCTGGTCGTCGTCGCCGACATCTATGCCGAGGGTTCGGGCCGCGGCGAGCACGAGGTCACGTTTCCGGACGTTGAGTGCCCGGGATAGGCCTTCGAAGGTTTCGGGGTTGGGCATCCGGGTGAAACCTTTTTGGACGATAGCTTGGAGGGCTTTCGCTTTGGGTAGGCCGCCGGCGAGTTTGGCGATTGTTTCGTAGGAGCGGTCGCCCTTGTGCTGCAGGACGAGCGTTTGGAAGTCGGGTGCTTGCTTGTTGCTGGTCATGTCTCCGAGCTTTCCGTGGGCTTCAAGGGTGGTCAATGGAGCAGGGCGTCACGTTGCCTACCGGTAGGCGGCACCCTTGATTCTATGCAGGTGCCTACCAAATAACACGCCTTCCACCGGGGACGCCTTATGCCACTTGGCAAGTTGACGTGCGACAGCAGTTGACACGCCGCCTATCAGTAGGCAATACTGAAAGGGCAGCAGACGGCGGATACCCGCCTACCACCCCGAGAGAGGAAATCACCATGGCCCCCTGGAACAAAAAGCCCCGCTGGACGAAAGGCACCTACATGCGGCTCATTTCGAAGGAAAACTTCCGAGAATTCTTGATCACCCAAGACGACATCGAAGCCCACAAAAAGGGGCAACCCATGCCGCACAAAATGACGCAGCGCGGCCTGGCCGACAGGATCGGGGTTCACCCCAGCTTCATCAACCACCTGACCAGCGGACGCCGCACCACCTGCGAACCGGCAACAGCCGAACGCATTGCGGAGGTCCTCAACGTCCCGCTCAAGCTGATCTTCCTGCCCACTGCACCGTCTAAGAAGCGGCAAATTCCCTTGTCTCAGATGGCACGCGCCGCCTAACCGAAAGGACACGCCGACATGGCAACACCAATGGCTCTTGAACTGGACACCACGTGGAAGCAGGACGCCACGGACCTCATCGAACGATGGGCCGCGGACGGGCGCAGGTTCAACGCGGACGACTTGCGGGAAGCCATGCGGCCGGCACCACGTCCCGGAATGGAAGGCGGAGTCTTCATCGGAGCGGCAAAGCGTGGCCTGATCACGAAGGTCGCCGACAACACGTCAAGGGCCAAGTCCCGCAACGGCGGCCACCAGTACACCTGGGTGGGCATCCCAGAACAGCAGCTGAGGCTAGTGGCATGACCGAGGACGAGTACTGGGCCTACGTGGACCACATTGCCCGGAAAGCTCCGCCCATGACCGCAGCCCAATGTGCAGTCAGCTCGAGGATCCTCCTGCCGAAGGGGTGGGAGTTCGTCCCGACGGAGACCACGGCACTGCCGGTTGCCGCATAAAAAATTGGGCCCGCACTCCCTTGAGAAGCGTGCAGGCCCAACCGAAATCAATTTCTGAAAGTGAGTATACCAATGAACGTTCTACAGAATCCGGTCTACATGGCGGCGGCGGTGACCTTGACCAGTGAGGTCCGCGCTTACTACGCAGAGCACGGCTTCCTCTCGGAGGGTGACTGCTGGGCGCGGCTGGTCCGTGAGCTGTCCAACGCGCTGCAGGTGGAGGCCCGCGAATCGGACCTTGAGGAACTGCTCGAGGAAATCGAGCGGAAGGCCGTTTGTGAGGATGACCGGGCGAACCTCGGCTGGCGTGTAGGCGACCCGGAGTACGCCCCGGCGAAGTCCGACTACCTGGCCGGCTGCGACGACTTGATCAGTGAGAAGTGCCGGCAGATCCTTTGGTCCCGGTTCGTGCCCGCTCCCATGCCAGCTTTGGCGGTGGCGGCATGAAGGGCCTGGTGCTTACCCAGCGTGGCCGGGACGTGTTGTTCGTCTTGCAGGTGCTCGGCGGAACCTTGGGCGTGTACCTCGGCATGGTCGGCTTCATCGTCCTAGCCGGTGCGCTGTGAGTGAGTGCCGGTGCCCGTCCGGGGACTGCCCCGGGTGGGAACGCAAAGCCCAGCTTGATCCCATCAACGACCAGTGCCCCATCCACGGAGAGGAATCGAAAGCAGCATGACCACCAAAACGAAGCCCCCAGCTCGCGGACTCAAGTTCACCCACAACGGCCACCGCTACCAGCTCGACGGGAAGCCCGTCACCGGCGTCACCACCCTGATCGGCGGCGGCATCCCAAAGCCGGCCCTGATCGCCTGGGCCCCGCGCATCGTAGCCGAGTGGGTCACCGACCCGGCGAACCGTCCAGAGCTAGACGCCCTGCTGGCCGGGAACCGAGACCACGCCATCCGGGAATTGAAGTCGATCCCCACCAAGGAACGCGACAGCGCCGGAGAACGCGGCACCGAAGTCCACCACTACGCCGAAATCGTCGCCAACCACGGCGAGGTCGACGTCCCGGAGGATCTGGCCGGATTCATCGAAGGCTACGTGGCCTTCCTCGAGGCATGGCAGATCACCGTCATCCACACCGAGATGAGCGTCGGGAACCGCACCCACTGGTACTCAGGAACGCTGGACATGATCTGCACCAGCCCGTTCCTGGCCAATGGGAAGCCGGTGATGATCGACCTCAAAACCTCGAAGTACGTCTACGGGGAAACCGCATTGCAGAACGCGGCCTACTCACGGGCCGAGTTCTACGGCCTCGAAGGCGACGAACACCCACTGCCCAAGGTCGCGGCCACCTATGTGGCGCATGTGACGCCCATGGACAGGGAAGGCGTGAACGCCCGGTACGGGGACAAGCCGCTGGGCACCAGCCTTTACCAGCTGGCCGACTCCCCCGAGCAAATCGACCAGCAGTTCCAGATGTTCCTCACCGCCGCCTACATCCACAAGACCACCAAGCAGCGCGAAGCGTTCATCACCGAGCCCCTCGTGGCGCCGGGCCAAGTGTTGGACGTGGCTGCATGAGTGTCTACAGCTACTTCGACCCGATCCGCCGCGAGTCCCTGCATCTCTTCTACGAAGACCACATGATCGCACTCGACACCGACAGAGAACGCGACGCAGGCCAATTTCTCGGCCACGAGGTGCTGCTCCCCATCGATGCAGTGGACGACCTCATCAAACACCTGACCATCATGCGCGCCGACATCATCAGCCGCTACGGCGCACCGTACAAAGCACTCACCGAAAAGGAACCCACCTCATGACTGAACTGGCCACCACCCCCGCTCCCGGAGCACTTGCTCCCATGTCGTCCTTCACCTCTACCGCTGGCACTGTGCAGCTGCAGGAATGGGCCGCCGAGCTGTCCGCCGCTCATGCACTCGGCACCGCACTGTGCGGCACCGACTTCGTACCCAAGGACTTTCGGGGCAAGCCGGACGCCGCGGCCGCCGCGATCCTCACCGGCAAGTCCCTCGGCCTCGACCCGATGAACGCACTGGCGAACATCTTCGTTGTCCAGGGCCGCCCGGCCCTGTACGCCCGGACCATGGCCGCCCTGGTCATGCGTGAAGGCCACGAAGTCATCCGCACCAATGCCGAATCCGGCAGCGTCACCGTGCAGGCCCGCCGCCGCGGCCAGGAACGCTGGCAGGAATTCACCTGGACCATCGAGCGGGCCAAGCTCGCGGGGTACACCAGCAATAAGAAGTACCAGTCGGACCCCATCGGCATGCTCACCGCCAAGGCTTTGGCCGAAGCCTGCCGCGTCATCGCCCCGGACGTACTCACCGGTGTGGCCGCGTACAGCGCCGAGGAAATCGAACTGGACGACATGGGCGAAATCAACCAGCCCACCCCGGCCGCCCCAGCGGCGAAGCCGGCCACCCGCAAGGTCACCCGGGCCCGGGCCGCCGCCCCCGCACCGACGGTCCCCAGCGTCGTCAACAGCGCCCCCGAGCCAGCGGACGAGCCCGAAGAGAACGTGGACACCGAGACCGGGGAACTCCCGGACGAGGGCACCCCGGCGGCCCTCGAGGTCAACTACTTCGACGAAATCACGCGTCTGGCCGGCGACAAGGCGGGGCTGCGCACTCTCTACGGCCAGGCAGCCGCCGCTGGCGAACCACAAGACGTGCTCGATGCCATCGCATCCGCCGGCACCGCAGCCTAACCAACCCACAATCATAGGAGTCTGACCCTCATGACGAAAACCACCGAAGCAACCTTCACCGACTTCCAGCGCCTCGAATGGGTGCAGATCGCACCTCACGGCGCACTCGTGGCCATCAGCGGCCGCAACGCCCAAGGCAAGACTTCCGTCTTGGAGGGCCTCGAAGCAACGTTCATGGGACATAGCAAACGCGACGTGCCCCGCCCGGTCCGCGACGGCCAAAAGACCGCGGAGGTCGTCAACGTCCTGGACAACGGCCTAACGTTGATCCGCAAGTACAAGGCGGACGGTTCATCCTCGCTCACGGCCAAGGCCAAGGACGGGTCCAAGGTTTCCCAGGCCACCCTGTCCGGGATGCTGGGCGCGTTCGGGATGAGCACCGGCGTCTTCGACCTCATGGACGACAAGAAGCAGCTGGCCGCGGTCCTCGACATCGTGAAGCTGGACTTCAACCCGTCCGAACTGTCCGCGGAACGTGCCGGGATTTTTGAGAAGCGGACGTTCATAAACCACAAGGTGAAGGAACTCACCGCACAGATCAGCCGGTTCTTGGAGCTCCCCGAGGATCTGCCGGCGGAGGAAACCTCTGTGGCCGCGCTGGCCGAGGAAATCCGGGCCGCCGAAGCCCTGGAACGCGCACAGCAGGCGGACATCCAGGGACTCGAGCAGCACGGGCGACGACTGGACGAACTTGATCGGCAGATCGCAGAACTGCAACGCCAGCGTCAGACCGTCTTGGAGGACGCCACGAGTCTCCGCGCCGTCATCGACTCACACCAACCGTTGCTCGATGTGGACGACCTGCGATTGCGCATGGCCAACGCGGAGGACACCAACGCCATGGTGCGGGTCGCCAAGGAAAAGGCGCAGCTGCAGTTCCAGTTGGACGTCACCCAGGACCAGGCCCTGCAGATGACCGCGCAGATCGAAGGCCTGGACAAGCGGAAGGCCGACGGGCTCGCTGCCGCCGACTTCCCGGTGGAGGGCATGACATTCGACGAGGAAGGCGTCCTGCTGAACGGTCGCCCATTCCGCAAGGGCTCCACCCGTGAACGAACCCTGGCCGCGGCCCGCCTCATCATCGCATCCGACCCGGAACTGCGCGTCATGACCGTCCCGAACGGCAATGACTTGGACAGCGAAGGGCTCGCCGAACTCGAAGCGTTGGGCGACGAGCACAACTGGCAGATCTGGGCAGAATTCGTCGACGAGTCCGGCGAATTTGGTTGGACCATCGAAGACGGAAAGGTGGCCTAATCATGGCGGGTATCGATGCTCCGCGGCGCCGGAAAGTCACGGCCGACCCGCACCCGGAGCTGGAAGAAGCCGTAGCGGTATCCCGGTTCTGGGCGAATGTGAAGCGCTCCGATGAAGGTTGCTGGATCTGGGCCGGAAGCCTGGACGGAAACGGCTACGGGGAGTTCTTCTACCGAGGCCGAAACCGCCGGGCGCACGAGCTGGCCCTATCCTTCACCACCGGGGAGAAGCGCCACGAATCTCTCGAGACCTGCCACTCATGCGATAACCCGCCCTGCGTAAACCCGGGACACCTCCGGTTCGACACGCGAAAGTCCAACGTCGACGACATGGTCCAACGGGGCCGGGCGGCACGGAGCGGGAAGCTGTCCGACGCGGAAGTCGTCCTCATTCGAGAGCGCCGGGCCCGCGGCGCTCGACAGATCGACCTCGCCGAGCAGTTCGGCGTCTCCGATGGGCAGATCAGCATGATCGTCCGCGGACTCAGGTGGCCAGAAGTTGGCGGCCCCATTGAAGCAAAACGAAACCAGTACAGGAAGGCCGCATAACCATGGCAAACGAACAGATGATGACGATCCGTGGGCGAATGGTCGGTGACCCCGAGTTGAGATTTACCCCGTCCGGCTCCGCCGTCGTCAACTTCACCATCGCCGCAAACGCCAGGACGTTCGACAAGAACACGAACGAATGGAAGGACAAGGACGCCATCTTCTGGCGGTGCTCGGCATGGCGCGAGCTGGCCGAAAATATCGCGGAGACGCTGACCAAGGGCATGGCCGTGCTCGCATTCGTGGAACTCGAATCCAGGTCCTACGACAAGGACGGGGAGAAGCGGACGGTCACGGAGGCGAAGGTCGAAGCAATCGGACCGGATCTCCGCTGGGCATCGGCCAAGGTCACGCGCACGGCCCGTGGCAATGGCGAAGGCGCAGCGAACCGCGGCGGCGGGAACGGTGGTGGGTTCGGCGGCACGGCAACCAATGGGTCATGGACACCTGACGGCGGATCCAGCGCAGGGGCATGGAACGCTCCCGCGACCAGCACCGCGGGCGGCTGGGGAACCGGAGCACCCGCCGGCGGCCAGGAACCACCCTTCTAAGCTCCACCGCATCACCCAGTAATCGGGGGCCCGTCAACGGGCGGGCCCCATTTTCATACCCAAAAACAGGAGAACATCATGGCAACAACGACCCTTTACACGAAGCCCGAATGCCGCCAGTGCGACATGACGAAGAAGTTCCTAGACCGCGCTGGCACACCCTACACGGCAATCGATATCAGCCTCCCGGAGAACGGAGGCGACCTGGCCGCGGTCAAGGCTCTCGGCTACATGGGGGCGCCGGTGGTCGTCGTGAATGTTGACGGGGACACGTCCAACGAAATGCATTGGTACGGATTCCGGCCTGATCTTCTCGAAGAGTTCTGCGCACCGGAAGCCGCCGCGGCATGAGCGCGTGCAAGCGGTCTTGTTGCTGGACGCCGTACAGCTGCGCGAAGAAGCAGAATTGCGCGTGCCATGTCGAGGTTATCCGCGACCGAGGGCAGCGCGGCTGGAAACCAACCATGGAAACCCTGCTGGCCGTCGAGCTGCAGAACGCGAGGGCCGAGTCATGAAGCCCTACGTGCACGGGCAAACACCAACAGCGAAACTGATCCACGCCAATGCTCGCGTCAACTTCCTCGAGTACGAGCTCGCCCGCCTCGAAAGGTTCCGCCGGATGCTGCCGAAGAACACCGACCAGTGGCCAGCGTTCAACACCGCGGCGTTCCGGGAAGAGTACGAGCGGGAGCGGGCTTGGGCGGCCCGCCGCTGGCCGGAAGCCGCGGCCGTGAAAGAAGCCCGCCTGGCACTGCTGGTCGCTGAAACCTACCGACCCGCCGAACGCCTCGCAGCATAGCAAAGGACCACTCATGAAACTTCACCATGACAACTTCCAAAACCATAAGCGGTACAACTTGCCACCCGCGCAACTCATAATCGCTGACATTCCCTACAACATCGGCACTGACGCCTACGGGTCAAACCCGCAATGGTATGAAGGCGGCGACAACTCAAACGGCGAATCGAAGCTTGCCGGCAAGAGATTCTTCGACACAGACGAAAACTTCAACATCCCGGAATTCATGCACTTCACCAGCCGCATGCTCAAGAAAGAGCCCAAGGAAAAGAACGACGCTGGATGCATGATCGTATTCTGCGCCTTCGAACAGCAGATGCAGGTCATCGATGAAGGCAAGAAATACGGATACAAGAACTACATCAACCTCGTGTTCCGCAAGAACTTCTCACCCCAGGTGATGAAAGCGAATATGCGCGTAGTGGGAAACACCGAGTACGCGATCATCCTCTACCGGGACAAATTGCCGAAGTTCCGTAACAAGGGCCGCATGGTCATGAACTGCATGGACTGGCAGCGCGACAGCATCACGCCGAAAGTACACCCCACCCAGAAGCCGATAGGCGTCATCGGTCGGCTGATCGAAACGTTCACCGATCCTGGCGACGTGGTTATTGACCCTTGTGCCGGGTCGGGCGTAACGCTACTCGCTGCGGAGAATTTGGGCCGGAAGTCTTTCGGGTTCGAAATCAACAAAACGTTCGTGACCGCGTTCGAAACACAGATCAGGCCACAAGTCCGAGAGTTACTTTTCTAACAGGGGCACCAACATGACGTACATGTACAAGGGCACGAAGCGGGAAGAGCCGACGACCATCACCCGGCAACCACGCAACGGCCGGAAGGTCGCCTTATGCGGCTCCCCTGGCGGGTACGACAGGCACCGCAACGCAGGCGAGGAAGCCTGCGCCAAATGCAAGGCACGCCGCGCCGCAGACGCCAAAGCGTACCGAGACCGGAAGCGTGGCGGCCCACCCCGGGAACTGCACCCATGCGGGACCATCGGCGCTTATGACCGGCACCTACGCGCCGGAGAGTACGCCTGCGACCCCTGCCTGGATGCAGTGGCCAAGTACGAAGCCGACCGCAACGGGCACCAGTTCACCGGCCGCCGGCGCCGGGCCATCGCGGAATGTGGCACCAAGCCCGGAGCAATGCGGCACCGCAACCGCGGCGAAACTCTCTGCTACCCCTGCAAACTCGCAGAAGCCAAAGAAGCAAGCAACCGATACGTACCCATGAGCGAAAGGATTGCAGCATGAGCGCACAACCAGCCCGCCGTGCTCCGCACCGCTCCCCCAGGCCCGTGTGCCCTGACAAGTATTGCGCCAAGGTGTGGAGCCCGACCCGGGAAGACGCCAAACGCATCCACTGAGAAGTCATGCAAGAGAACGGCGACCGTTCCAGGGTGCGCTACTACGAGCACGCCGGCGGAGTTCACTGGACCCGTGACGTCGAAGGCAAAACGAAACCGACAGGGCTGTGAACTGGTGGGCGCGGCTACAAGGCTGCGCCCACTTTACCTAGCAACACACGGCGTTTTGCCGTTTATCAATGGTATTATTGAGACATACGTTCAAAGAAGGGACATCGTTGTGAATACACAGCCATTCCAGTACCGCCCCGGGCCGACCGTCAACCGCGACCGTCGCTCCTACCTCGAGGTAGCCAAGCACCTCAAAGAAAACCCGGGCGTGTGGGCAGTCGTCCGCAGCGCCCCAAACACCACCGCCGCAGCATCCGCGGCCTACCAGATCCGCCAAGGCGTCAGGGCAGCATTCCGGCCCGCCGGCGAATACGACGCATACTCCAACGGCCTCGAAGTCGTCGCCCGCTACACAGGAGGCAACTAGCCATGGACTGGAACGATGACTTCATCGCTGGATACAACTGGGCAGTCATCAACCTCGAGACTGCAGGCGAACACACGCCAGACAACGACTACAAGATACGCCTAGCATTCAACTTGCTGATCGACTACGCCGATAACGAGCATCCCGAATCTGAGAAGATCCGCGAAATCATCACCGACGCATGGTTCCCCAAGGACGGGAACTAGTGGCCCGCAAATTCGCCCAGATTCTCGTGGCCATCTGGGACGACGACGACTTCCTCGACCTGGCCGTGAATGAGCAGTGGCTCTACCAGCACCTCATCACCCAGGCGGACCTGTCCTACGCGGGAGTCATGGACTGGCGGCCGAAAAAGATCACGCAGAAGGCAGCAGACATCACCCTCGAGGACATCGAACTGGCCGCCAACGTCCTCCAGGCCAAGCGCTACATCATCATCGACGACGGCACCGAAGAAATCCTGGTGCGCAGCTTCATGCGCAGCGACGGGCTGCTCAAGCAGAAGAACATGGGCGCCGCCGTGGCCAAGGCGTACACCTCCACCGGCTCCCGGGAACTCAAGGGAATCATCGTCCACGAGCTGCACCGGCTGCACGCGGAGAACCCATCGTGGGGGTCATGGGAATTCCTCGCCGATGTCATGCAGAAACGCGCCATTGACCCATCCGGAAAGGCATCGGCAAACCCATCGGAGAACCCATCCAACAACCCATCGACCACGCCAACCGATGACCCACCGTTCTAGCCATCAATTCGGGAGGGCAAACCCATCGGCCAAGGGATGCCGCACACCTTAACACCTCTCACCTAGACACCATTCACCATTCACCGCGGCGGTCTTCTAAGAACTTAACTCACCAGCGGCAACCGAAAAAGCGCAGCGGCGGCGACCAAAGCCCAAGACCCGAGCAACGCCCGCCGCAAACAAATTTGATTCGAGGATGATCATGAAACTCACCGACCAGCAAGGCCAACGCCTCACACAAATGATGCTGGCCATGCGCCCCGACTGGATCCCCAACAAGCCAGGCACCGTCCTGATCCGAGCCAACGAATCCGAAGGGTTCCCCGCAGCAGACTTTGGTCACTGCATCCGAGCCCTCGCCGCATACGCCACCGAAACGAATGCCGACGGCACCCCGGCGAAGCGGACCCCGAACGTTTACCCCGAGCACGGCCGCCACTGGACCACCACCGCACCCGACGGCCACGAAGCACCCAAGGCCCGACCCTGCGGAGACCACGACACCGAACCCGCCCACAACTGCCGATCCTGCCGGGCCGATGTGCTGGCCGGCGACAGAACCGAATCGATGATCGGGAAACGCACCACACCTACGGTGACCCCGGGACGTAGTCCCCGACCGAACCGTGTTCGGGCCGACCCTGCCTTGGTGAACCCACCGCACCCAGTCACAGGCGGCGATCTGCCGGACGAGAAAGACCCGGGACGAGCAATCCCCCACCCAACACCCCCGGAGGCCTCAGGATGACAGCAGCACCCCAAAGAACCGATGTTGTGGCCCGAGGCGTGCTGGCCATGCTGGAGAAACCATTTCAGACGCGGGTGATCCAGTTGGCGAAGTTCCACGGATTCGAGCTTGTCTACCACACCTGGAACAGCCAGCGCAGTGCCCCTGGCTTCCCTGATTTGGTCATGGTTTCGAGCCGAGATAAGCGGATCCTGTACCGGGAATTGAAGCGAACGGTCGGGAAGGTGACACCGGACCAGCAGGCGTGGCTGGACGCGCTGACCGCGTGTGGCCAGGATGCTGGCGTGTGGCGGCCGGCTGATCTGTTGTCCGGTCGGATTGTGGCGGAGTTGAAGTCTGCCCAGCGCGCCGCGTAACGGTGGTTGACTTGCCGCCTATCAGTAGGTAGATTTGTAGACAGCAGCAGAGGCCCGGGGACGGGCCACCAACCTAGGAGGGAACCATGAAGCGAGATACCGTGACGGCATACCGTCGCCGGACCAAAGCCACAGAGGCCAGCGTCGACCACGCTGTAGCCACCATCAAAGCCGAGCGCGACGCAGCGTATGCCGCCGCCAAGGCCACACCACAGCCGGCACCAGTAGACCCCGCAACCATTCCCGGATCCCGTGCCGTAAAGACCAACCTCGGCTGGTTCAAAGTCGTTCGAGTGAACGCGAAGACGGTCTCCGTGGAAACCGGGTACTCATGGACCGACCGGATCGCGTTCACCAAGATCATCGAGGTCGCCAAATGAGCATCACCCACACACCACCTGCCCTGGCCGCCGAGCGTGCTTACCGTGGCGTGATCGCTGCCCGTCGTGCCATCCGCTCCGCTGCCATGGAAGTTGACCGAGCAGCATTCCAGCAGGGCGCGGACGTGCAAGCCGCCATCGAGAGCATGGTTCGGGCCGGCACGTTGCTCGAGCAAGCCGAAGCAGCGCACGCCGCAGCGGTGGCAGCGTGACCGCGCTCGTTTGGGTCCTGGTCATCTGGCCTGTCGCATCCGTCCTCGCCGGACTACTCTTCGCCCGCTTCATCCATACCTGCGAAACCCACGAACGGAGAATCCCATGAGCAACCTTCCCGGCAACCCGCACGTGCATGAGGGGCCGCAGGTCGCGACTTCGGAAACCATCAACGATCACTTCATCGCGGAGGAAGGTGTCACCGCCGAAACCGTGATCCTTTCCGAGCTGACCCGCAACACCGAAGCTACCTACGCCCTTGCTCACGAGCAGCGGACCATCGCCTTGCAAGCCGAACGCACCTACGCACTCAATCAGGGCGACACTGACCGCCTGTACGAACTCACCGAACAGATCAGCACCCGCCTCGGAGGCACCAAATGAACCTCAACGAACAAGCAATCGAAGCGGCTGCGTGCGCTAACTACATAGCAACGTACCCAGCGGACCGCACACCTGAGACTTGGGCGTTACTCAAGGGTCCGTGGCGGAAGAGCTACATCGACAACGCCCGTGCCGCTGTGACCGCGTACCTATCCGCGCTGACCGTGAGCACCACTAAGGGTCTGCGCAATCTGCCCGTCGGTAGCGTCACGGTGGACGATGTGGGAATCGTCCGGAAGCTCGACGGCAAGGACCATAACGATAACGGAACGTGGATTCAGTTCGCCCACGAGAATCCCGAGCGCGACCAAGACCTCGCCCTTCCCGCCCGCGTCCTGCACCTTGGCGGCACGGCATGAGCGGGCTGAACTTGCCGACTCCACCGGAAAACCACTTTTGGCGGATTGGCTCGGTGCTTGGACTGCCGGTCGTGAAGCTACGAAAGCGCGTGTGGTTCTTCTCAGTTCTGGTCAACGAGATTATCCCAATCGGCGATGCGACCGACAAGGAGAACGTCGAGTGGGCAGCGCAAGAAATCCTCGACAGGATCACCGCCCACGAAGAGCGCAGACAATTCATCAGCAAGTACCAAGGCGACCACGCCAATCGACTCACGGAGGATTCATGACCACCCCCACCCCCGACCTGACCGCGCTACGCAAGACCGCCGAAGCCGCGACCCCCGGACCATGGGAGATGTGGAATCCAGCAGTTGGCGGATCGCACATCTCCATAGCGGGCAAACTGGCGTGGCGTTCCATTGAGTCAGCGTCATCGTTCGCTGATGACGAGAAAATCCCGCACTGGGCCGACGCCCGCCACATCGCCGCGTTCGACCCGCCAACCGTACTAGCCCTACTCGACCGCGTGGAAGCCGCCGAGAAGGCTGTGGCAGCGGTGCGGGAGCTGCACGCGCACGAGCATTACGACAAGTACGGTCGCTCGCAAGAGTCTCCCCAGGGGCACGGCGCGTGGTGCACGTTCTGCGGCAACGCCCCGGATGACTACTGCGCCACAGTTCGCGCATTAAGCGGCACCCCATAACCACCCCATACCAAAGGCTATCCACCGAGCCTTTGGTAAGCGACCCCCACACCCCCGAAACGGAGACACCATCATGAGTACCGAGAGCATCAAGGTTGAGAGCGTTGGAGAAGACGGCGGCCTTTGGATCGTGACCGGCACGTCTGACGCGCACAGTGCCGACGAAGCCGTACGTGAGCACGAAGCCAGCCTGACCGGCGAGAACCTAGAAGGGTCTCTGGGCTTCGAGTACCGCACCGACTGGGGGTGGCGTCCCGGATGGAACACCGACGACCCAATGGACGAAGCACTGCTGACACACGGGTTCAGCGAGTTCTACATGCCCCGCTTCGACGGATTCCTGGTGACGGCATGACCACCCCTGACCTGACGACCCGCCTAGCCGAAGTGGTACGCATGCACCGGATCGACGGGATGCACGGCCCCTCTAAGGCAGTGCGCTGCATCTGCGATTGGCGGTCAACATACCTTCCCGCGTTCGGCGGAAACGCTGATCACCACCAGCATCTTGCCGAGCAACTGGCCGTGGTGGTCCGGGACGCGCAACGAGAAGCGTGGAATGAAGGCTACCGACTCTTACTTGACGGTGAGACTAACCCCTACGGGAGGCAACGATGAGTGACCAGACGCCGAGCCTTGACCGTATCCGTGGCCGCTACTGCGACGGCACATACTTGCAGACCGGGCACGTGACAGACGGCAACGAGTTCGACCGGGCTATTGCCGAGGTGCGTGCCACTGCGCGCCGGGACGCACTCAACGAAGCCGCGGACGCGTGGGCTGAGCATGACGCGCTGGAAGAGTTCATCGCCCAAGACGTCCAATGCGACGTGACGGCTGCCCAAGCCATGAGCAACTGGCTCCAAACCCGGGCGGCCACCCAGTGACCGCCCCGCATCCGTCCTACACCGCCATGGTCGAACGCTGGGACCCCGAGCGCCGGGAACAAGCACGCCAGGAGAAGGAATCACGCCCATGATCGATAATCGCCCCATCCCACGCCTAGGAGAAACCATGCCAGTAACCCGTGAAGCCAGGTACCTTTCCGGCGTAGACCTCGGAAAGCAAGTGCACATCGCCGACCAGAACACCGGAGGCACATGGCATGAGGGAATCCTGGTGTCAGTCAAGCACTACGACGAATCCGTCGATCTACTGATTCGCGAGAGCGAGACAGGGCCGTTGGATGCCGTACTGCTATCGCCCACCGACGCCGTCACCATCACCGGGAAGGCATCATGAGCACGCTCGCCGCACTTGTCGCCGGGGCACTCATCGGTGCCGTCATCGTCATCCTGCTCGTCGTCGGCGCAGCACACCGGAAGAGCGAACAGCAGCTCATGGATCACTACATCGAGATTGAAGAGAAGAAAGCCCAGTCCAGAGCCTTCGAGAAGCGCATCAAGGCGATGCCATGGCATGGAACCGACCTCAACTCCGGCGTAGACATCAGCTGCACCGTCACCGCTGAAGATGTGCCCAGGTGGCAGGTCGGAGACGAGTTCGTAGCAATCCCCGCGCCGGGCGGATATCTGTACGTCAGCAAGGCCTATGCAGACCGCATGGGCATCCAAGGCCAGTCCGGGAAGGTAGTGGACGGATGAAGCCAGCACGCATAACTGACGACGGCACCGTGGCCGCGGCTGTCGCACGCTGGAAGGGTGACCCCAAGTACGCGCCCGGCCAAGCCATCAACGGGAAGATCCGCTGCGGGGCCAAGAAGAAAGACTTGAACCCCTGCCACGCTCCGCCCATCGAAGGCGGCACCCGGTGTGGCAACCACGGCGGAGCAGCCAAACACGTGAAGGCGAAGGCCCAAGAGCGCGTCATCGAAGCCAATGCCCGCGGCATCCTCGGGAGGATATCGCCGGATGCTCCAAGGGAGAACCCAGTAGAGACCCTACTGAACCTCATCCGGTCCAAGAACGCCGAGGTGCAATGGCTGCGCGGGAAGGTCCAGGCCCTGCAAGACGACGATCTGGTGTGGGGCAAGACCGAGCACCGCGAAGGAATGGCGCAGGAGGGACCCGTGGACGTGACGGTCTACAAAGCAGAGGTAAGCGTCTGGTACCGCCTGTTGCGCGAGGCTGAGAATCAGCTCGCAAGCTGGATCACGTCCGCGTTGCGTAGTGGTGTGGAGGAACGCAAGGTTCGCATTGCCGAGTCGCAAGGTAGCGCGGTGGCCGGCGTGATCCGCAAGGTATTGGACGGGCTGAATCTGACACCCGATCAGGTGTCCCTCATTCCCGTCCTGGTACCCAACGCATTGCGCGAACTGACCGGCGAAATGGCATGAAAAACCCCGGAATGACAAGGAACTTTGGTAGAATTGAGACAGCCCCGAAGAGTGCTTGCAACACTCGCCGGGGCCTGACCCACTCACTTGTTCTAGCAAGGAAGGGGCTACCGACAATGGTACCCAAAACCTGTTCAGTCGATGAATGCCACGGCCAGCACCTCGCAAAAGGCCTATGCGGAAAGCACTACCAGCGCATGAAGGCCAAAGGGACAGTGCACCTCAAGACCTGGCAGCAGCGATTCTGGGAAATGGTAGACGTCCGCGGCCCAGCGGACTGCTGGAACTGGAAATCTCCCTCCCGCAACGGCAACTACGGCACTTTCGGGCACTACCGCAACGGCAAGAGGGCAATGATCGGCGTGCATCGCGTCTCATGGGAAATCCACAATGCGCCCATCCCCGTCGGCATGGAGATTGACCACCGATGCCACAACACGCTTTGCGTGAATCCCTCCCACCTGCGCATGGCGACCGGCAAGCAGAACTCCGAGAATCAGCGGGGGCTGAGGGGAAACAATACATCGGGAGTCCGAGGCGTGAGATGGGAAGCGCGCCGAAATAGTTGGCGCGCTCAGATAACGCACAACAGGCGGGTTGTCTATGTCGGGAACTACGCCGATATTCGCGAAGCCGAGAAGGCCGTCATCGCTAAGCGCAACGAACTCTTCACCCACAACGACATCGACAGGATGGCAGCATGAGCCGTGTTGAAATGAAGACCGTGACCACCGTCCGCCACGAGTACCGGATAGAAATGCCCGCATACCGCAAGGACATTTACGAAGCTCTGCAATGGGCGGACCGCGACATGAAGGAAGTGGGAGTGGATAACACTTTTGACGACGCGTCAATCGTCACCGCGAACGACGACCACATCATCGTCTACTGGGAGGAAAAGAAGTGACCCCCTGTTCTCACTGTGAGGCCGAGCTGCCGGAGGGTCTCACGCTATGCAATCAGGGGGCCGATGACTTACGCCGGATCCTGTCCCGGGTCCGCGACACCCTGAACACAGCAGGGGGCACCCTCACGAACACTGCTGTAGCCCCGGCGCCCATCGGTGGCGGTGGAGGCGGCCAAGAGGCCCCTGGCTTGCCGTACTCGGTGGACATGAGCGGGCACGTGCGGGAATACCAAGAGACCATCCGGTACTGGGCGAAGATGATCGGCGAAGCGCAGGGCAAGCCGGCCCCGGTGGACACGATCACCGCGGCCATGTTCCTCCGCGCTCACCTCGGCCTCATCCGTGGGAACGAGCACGCCAACACCATCTTGCAGGAACTCCGAGCCGCGGAACGCAGTGTCATCAACGCTGCCGACCGCCAAGCGCCCAAACTGCTGCTGGGAGAGTGCGGCACCCTCCAATGGGTAGACGACCGGATCGAACCATGTGCCGGCCAGATCATCGGCCGCGAAGGCGACGACCACGCTCGATGCGACACCTGCCGCACACCCCACAGTGCCCGCGACCGCATCGAGCAGAAGATCAGCCGCGCCTGGAACATCATCGCCCCACTCCCCCAAGTCATCCGAGCACTCAAAGCCTACGGAATCCACATCCGATACGACACCGCCAAATCATGGGTACGCCGCGGCAAACTAGCCCCAGTCTGCGACCTCCACACCCGAACCGAGGGAGTATCCCCCGCCGCCGTACTCGAAGCCATGCCCAAAACACCTGCCCTCACGCGGTAACATACCTATTGTCAGTTGCCAAAACTACGTAAGTGCACCTAAGATGAAATCAAGGTCGAACTCCTATAACTAAGAGTTCACCCAAGAGGCCGCCAGCCACCCCCAAGTACTGGCGACCTTCCCCACGTGGGGGTTGGTGTCTGCTGCACAGACTCCGGCCGGAGAGCGAACCCCGCCCATCCAAGCGAGGCAAGACGCCATGACCCGGTAAAGGGCCAACCCCCACCCACGGAATTCCTCGGATCGAACAACCATTCGCGAACACCCGAGGGAAACGCACTGCCCGGATCTTCTGATGCACCGCCAGGCAGCGCACCGCAGTAAAAACTGAATAGCCCCGCGCAGGAACATGAGCCGGCACGGGGCATCAACGGCTGATAGTTCAATCTGGTGAGCCCCACATATTCGCAAGCGCTGCTGCAGCGGGACAGCTTGGAAATTACTGGACGGGTTCAGAACACCACCCACCGGGGTGGAGATACGGGTTCAAATCCCGCAAGCCGACAAAGCCCACGCATCAAGTTGACCGGTACATGACTCCTACATAAACCCAATGCGTGGGCTCAAACTTGGCGCAGTGCCTTCCACCTGCGCCGAACCCTTTGCGGCAAGATCCTGCCGATCCCTCCGGTTGCGAGCCCCCAGGGCGTTCGATCCGGACGAATCGGCAAAAACCTGCCGTTCAAGAATTGACGGCGGCGACAAGCCGACACAACACAAAGCGCCGGGCTATGCCACGCGCACACCGCGGACCCCGCCGCCGTCAAAATCAATCAGCGTGGAACCGGCATGTCCGCACGAGAGAAATAGGCCGTCCCGTCGACAACAGTCCGCCATTCGACATGAATCACAGGAGGGTCCTGTGCCACTCCCATCGCTCTGACAAGCTTGAATTGCAACCTGTCGCCGGGATTCATTTCCGAAAGCGAGTGGGACCAGTCCCTCCTGCCGTTGATCACCGCATGGCCGCTCAATGTCACATCGATGTCGTGGGCCGCACTGCCCCCGTCGTGCTGCAGAGCGTATAAATCTCTGCTGACGTGGACAACGCTCCAAAATCTCGTGTTTGCATCCATGGGCACACCCTAGCCTGAGGGGGCACGACTTGGTAGTGGACTGGGCGGAATACGCAGCCCGCATGTTTGAGGTCGCCGAGCACGACTGGGAAACCCCTGGCCAGCTCGCCAAGGCTATCGAGCCGACGACCCTGCAGACCCCGGCCCTTGACCTCATAGACGAGTACCTGGTCAAGGTAGAGGCCGGTGAGATTGACCGGCTGATCATCAACCTGCCCCCGCAGGAAGGAAAGAGCACCCGGGTAACGACCATCGGCCCGCTCTGGTTCCTCACCCGAAACCCTGACCGCCGCATCGCCATCGTCTCCTACGCCCAAGACCTCGCCGACGAATTCGGCCGGAACATCCGCAACCACATCGCCAACAATGACGGCGACGACGGCAGCCTGGATCTTGGCCTGCAGGTGGCACGCGACAACGGTGCCGCCCGACGGTGGAAGCTCGAAGGCAACAAGGGCGGTGTCCGCTCTGTCGGCATCCGCGGTGGCCTCACCGGCCGTGCCGTAGACGCCCTCTTCATCGATGACCCCATCAGCAACCTTGAGCAAGCGAACTCCAAAACCTACCGCGAACAAGCCTGGGGGTTCTGGCAGTCCGTCGGTATCACCCGTCTTGCTCCCGGCGCTCCCGTCATCCTCGTACTCACCCGCTGGCACGCCGACGACCTGGCCGGCCGCCTGCTGGCCGGGGAAGACGCGCACCGGTGGACGGTCCTGAACATCCCTGCCGAAGCCGTCGAAGACGACCCGCTCAACCGGCAGCCCGGGGAATGGCTCGAATCAGCCCGGCAACGCACACCCGCACAGTGGGAGCAGATCAAAGTCTCCGTCGGCCCGAAGGTCTGGCAGTCCCTCTACCAAGGGAATCCGACCCTCGACGAAGGCGGCGTCCTCCCCACCGAATGGACCCACTACGACCAACCCCTCTGGCTCGTCGACCATTCTGGCGTCCACACGGTACCTGGCATTGGCCGCGATGACCACGAGCTCGTGCAGTCGTGGGACTTCGCATTCAAGGGCGAGAACACGAGCGACTACGTCGTCGGGCAAGTGTGGCTGCGCGTGGGGAACACAGCCTACCTTTTGGATCAGGTGCGGCGCCGGATGAACTTCAACGAATCATGCGAAGCGTTGATCGCCATGTCCGCGAAGTGGCCGCAAGCGATCGCGAAATTCTGCGAGGACAAGGCCAATGGTCCTGCAATCATGAATGCCCTGCAAGGCAAGGTTGTCGGGCTCGTGCCCATTGAGCCCGAAGGCAGCAAGTACGCCCGCATCAGCGCGGTGTCCCCCTTGGCATGGGCTGGCAACGTGCAGCTACCCTCCACCCGCCTGTGTCCGTGGGTGGAAACGTTCCTGCAAGAAGCGTTGTCCTTCCCATCCGGCGCGAACGACGACCAGCTCGACGCATTCAGCCAGGCGATCAACCGGCTGTTGCTCATGCCGCTGCTCGCCGCCGGGGACACGATCGTGCAGCCGACGGAGTACGACCTGATCGACGAACAAGGGTGGAGCCTTTCCCCCTACTAACGCTTTGGAGGCCCTTGTGGGATTACTTGAACGCATGGGCCTCCGCGAGGCCGCGGTGCCGGAAGGCAAGGAACTGGTCGTTGCGGGCACGGTGGAGACGCTGGGGCATCGCCTCGAGGAACTGACGGAATCGTATTCCGCGCTGATCATGGCGCGGGAAGACGTCGGGTGGCAGAAAATCACCCAGGACGCGGCCCAGGAGTTCTCCCGCCAAGGCTTGAAGACGTCCGCGGAACTCTCCCGGGTGTTTGTTATCGCGAACCCTTTGCTCAAGCGCGGCAACGCCCTGCGCGTCGCCTACGTGCACGGGCAGGGTGTCGGGACGACAGCGACCGGAGACGGCGCCGAAGGATCTCAGGACGTCAACGGGCTGATCCAAGAGTGGCTGGACGATCCCGAGGTCCGCGAGGTTTTCGCCGGCGCTCAAGCGCAGGAACGGAACGAAACGTCACTGACCACCGACGGCAACGTATTCTTCTCCCTCTTCACCAATCCGCTCACGGGCCGTGTGAATCCTCGCCTGATCGACTTTGACGAGGTAGAGGACAAGGTCACGAAGCCGGGCGACAAGACCACCACCTGGTACTACCTGCGGGCGTGGGTGGAAGTTGACGGCAGCGGCCGCGAAGTGCAGCGGAAGGCGTACTACCCGGACATCACGTACCGGCCTTTGGCGCGCCCCAAGTTCATCCAGCACGCTGGATCAACGGAACGCATCGAGGTCATGTGGGATGCCCCGATCTTCCACGTCAAGGTGAACGCCTTGAACGGGTGGAAGTTCGGCATCGGTGACGCTTACGCCGCCCTGCCGTGGGCGAGGGGTTTCAAGGAATTCCTTGAGGACTGGGCCCTGCACATGAAGTCCGTATCGCGGATCGCATGGCAGAGTGTGAGCGGCAAGAAGTCCGACGCCCAGGCGAAGCGGCAGCAGCTCGCCGCTCTGGGCAACATGCCTGCCGGGTCCATCGTGAACAGCACCGCGGACAGCAAACTTGAAGCCATGCCGAAGTCCGGTGTGACGATCAATTCGGAATCCGCGAAGCCGCTGGCCGCGATGGTCGCCTCCGCGCTGGGCTTGCCGGTGACGATGCTGCTGTCCGACCCAGGATCTACTGGGGCGCGGGCGGTTGCTGAGACCCTGGACCGGCCTACACGGCTCGAAATGCAGTCCCGGCAGGAAGTGTGGCGGGAAGCGCGCCGGCAGATCCTCGGCTACGTCATCGACCAAGCCGTCCTCGCGCCCCGTGGCCCGCTCAAGGGCAGCTTGGAGCGCGACGGGGACCGGATCCGCGTCAAGCTTCCACGGCCGCAGGACCGCACACTGACGATCACGTACCCGGACCTTGAAGAGATCCCGCTCGACGTCATCATGGACGCCCTCACCGCGGCTAACGGGCATGTCCCGCCGCTGCTCATCGCCGAACTGATAATGCGGGCCCTCAAGGTCCGCGACGTCGACGAATGGCTCGAGGAAATGAAGGACGACGACGGCAACTTCATCGACCCGACCGTGACCGCGGGCCAAGCTGCCGCGGACGCATTCCGGCGCGGCGAAGACCCGGCAAGCGTGCTGCAGTAGGAAAAGAGGTGCTTGGTGGCGATCACGGATGAAACCCTGCTGATCGCCGCCGACACCAAACGCCGCCTGCGCGCCATGTCCGACGAACAGATCGTCGTGATCACCCGCGCATGGGTAGACGCCTGGGACTCCCTCGGGCCGGAGTTCCACGAAGCCCTGCTCGAGGTCATCGGTGACGGCAAGACCCGCGTCCCCTACGCCAAGGTCGCCAAGGCGAAGCGTCTCAAGGATGCATTACGGCAGGCTCGAACCACACTGGACGAACTCGCCGCACAGACACGTGTCACCGTCACCAACGACCTGGCATCCGCTGTGCTTGATGCCGCGGACACGCACCTTGCTGTGGCCCGGTCGCAAATGCCGCCGGCCGCTGCCGGCGTGGCCGTCAACTTCGATGCGGTGTCCAAGACCGCACTGGACGGCATCGTGCTGCGCTCCACAGAGCAGATCCACGCCTCATCCCTGCCGATCCCCGCGGACGTTGAGCGAATGATGAAGCGGGAGTTGGTAAGGGCCATCGCCGTGGGCGACAACCCGCGCACCACGGCCCGCCGCATCCTCCGCGGCGCCGAGGGCGAGTTCAATGGTGGGCTCACCCGGGCGGCCACCATCGCCAGGACGGAATTGCTCGACGCGCACAGGCAAGGCGCTCTGACCGCCGCGCAGCAGAACAAGGACTTACTCACCGGATGGGTCTGGTCCGCGTCCCTGGACGCCCGCACGTGCCCATCCTGCCTATCGAACCACGGCAGCTTCCACCCCGTGGACGAGTTCGGACCCATCGACCACCACCAAGGCCGCTGCGCACGCGTGGACAAGACCTTGTCGTGGAAAGAGCTCGGCTTTGACGGCATCGAGGAACCCGAGGACGCCACGCCAGACGCTCGCGCCTGGTTCGACAACCTCACCGACGACTCCCAAGACCAGATCATGGGCAAGGCGAAAGCTCAGATGCTCCGAGACGGGGAAATTGGATGGGATGACCTCACCCGGCGGGTTGAAACCCCCGGGTGGCGGGACTCCATGACGAACGTCCCCGTGAAAGACCTACGTCCCGTCGGACAGTGACGGCTCGTACTGGATCGCCCCGCACCACTTGCATTCCACGGACATGGACGCGCCAGTACCGCGCAGGTAGATGCCGTGGACCTTCCACTCGTGCTCCGGGCACTCCCCAGGCACGCCCGCGTTGTCGTTCGCGTCATCAATAGCCATACCCCACATCATAGGAGGTCGCGATGTCGACTCTGATCAAAGAAGCAGCCACCGCGACCCGCACCGGCCCCGGCCGCATCCTGCTCACGCTCATCACCCCAGGCGAAGGGGCCAGCGGCACCTACTCCCCCGAGGTCCTCGCCGAGGCCGCAGCCGACAAGGTGTTCCCCCGCGGCACCCAGTCCCACATCAACCACGACACTCCCCTCGAACGCATGGAACGCCCCGAAGGCAACCTGCGCAACCTCGTCGGGGTCCTGCTCGAGGACGCCTACGTCGACGACGAGGGGGCACTCGTCGCCGAGGCGCTGATCAGTTCCGCCTGGCGCGACTTCATCGAAGAGTTCAAGGAATTCATTGGGTCGTCCATTGTGGCCAGCGCCGAAATCACTGAGTCCAAATCGGGCCGCATCGTCGAGAAGCTTCATCCCTCGCCGTTCAACCGTGTTGACCTGGTGACGGTTGCCGGGCGGGGCGGGAAGATCAGCGAAGTGCTCGAGGCTGCCCGGGTCGTGGCGGCGCGGTCCATCGTGTCCGAGGCGACCTCCAACGACACCCGCGAATGGCTGCAGGCCGCCGTGCGAGCAGACAAAGACCGGTGGGCCTGGGTCCGCGACTTCGACGACACCAACGTCTGGTTCGAGGCCGACGGCGACGATGACACCATGCGCACCTACGAGCAGGGCTACACGCTCTCCGGTAACACCGCTGCGCTGACCGGTGAGCCCATCGAGGTCCGCATCGAAACCAAGTACGTCCCCATCACCGCCGCACCCGCGGCGGAATCCAAGACCACCCCGCCGGTCCCGGCTGGGGAAACCAAAAATCAGGAGGAAGCCACCATGGCAACCATTGATGACAAGGAACTCGCGGACCTCCGCGAGGCCGCCAGCCGGGCCACCACGGCCGAAGCTGAACTGGCCACCGAACGCGCAGCCCGCGCCGAGGAAGCCAAGACCGCCCGCAAGACCAACGCCGAAAGCATCGTCAAGGAAGCATTCGGTGCTGACGCCCCGGCATTCTTCCTCACGTCCGCGGCCCTGCTCGCTGAGTCGGCTGAGTTTGACCCGGAGAAGCTGCGCACCGACGCGACCGAAGCCGCGGCCAAGATCGCAGTCGACCAGGGCGCCGGCACCCCCCGCGGCCTCGGCGAAACCGCGAAGGTCACCGAATCCGGTAAGACCATCACCAGCGAGAGCATCGTCTCCGCACTTCACGGGAAGGCTGCCTAACCATGGCCACGAACCAGCGCTACACCAACGCCCTGCACATCAGCGTCACCGCACCCTACGACGTGGCATCCGGTGCCCCGGTCCGCGTCGGCAGCATCTGCGGCGTCGCACAGATCGCCGCCAAATCCGGTGAGAAGGTCACCATCTGGCTCGACGCATCGTGGGACCTCACCGTCACCGGTGCCCTGGCCACCGAAGGCCTGCCCGTGTACATCACCGACGCAGGGGTGCTGAACACCACCGCCGCCGGCAACTACCTGTTCGGCATCGCGCTGGGCACCAAGACCGCCGCTGCGGGCCCCGTAGAAGTAGCCCCCATCGGCTACACCACTCAGACCGCCGTCGGCGCGTAAGGAGACCACCACCATGGCAACAACTCTCGCAACTGAAGGTTTCCGCGCTGCACCCACCCTGGACGAGCGCGTCTACGAAGCCGCACTACTGTTCGGCGAAGGTCGCAACCCGGCCAACTTCGCCCGCCAGACCGTCCTCATGGAAGCGCTCACCACCAGCGACTTCCCGAAGCTGCTCGGCGCCGCTTTCGAGAAGGAGGCCATGACTGCCCAGAAGGACGCAGTCAAGGAATACGAGCTCTTCGCCCTCCCGAAGAACCTCTCCGACTTCCGCCCCAAGAAGCTCGTCGACCTGTTCGGCAACGAGTACTTCGAGGACGTGAAGGAAGGCGAAGAGTACAAGGGCGGCAAGCTGGCCGAAACCGATGTTGAGATCAAGACCGGCAAGACCGGCAAGTTCTTCAACCTCACCTGGGAGCTGCAGCTGTCCCGCGACTTCTCCGACCTTGCCGACTTCCCGAAGGTCCTCGGCAACGCCGCGGTCAACACGGAGAACAAGAAGGTCTACGAGGTGCTCGTCGGCAAGTCCGGCCTGAACACCAGCTTCTTCGGCTCGGTCGACACCAAGCCGCTGACCTCCGAAAACCTGATCGCAGCCATCGAAGGCCTGTCGGTCAAGGAGAACCACCGCAAGGAACTGGTGGACATCAGCACCATCGTTCTGGTCGTGGGTCCCGGCCTGGCCATCCGCGCTCGTCAGATCCTGAACGCGGAGAAGATCGTGCGCAAGGTCGACGACGGCGCCGGCAACATCACGGAGACCGAAGAGTCGAATCCGTTCCGCGGCCAGATCGAGCTGCAGGTGTCCCGCGAGTTCGTGAATCAGAACGGTGCCGCGACGAAGAACACCAGCTGGGCCCTGCTCCCGGGTAAGAGCACGTCGAACCCGGCCGTCGTGAAGACCGGCCTGATCGGCCACGAGAACGTGGACATCCGCGTGAAGCGTGACCAGGGCGAACGCGTCGGCGGAGGCGCTGTCGCTGTCACCGAGGGCTCGATCCAGGACGACACGATCCAGTTCCGTGGCCGCCACGTCACCGGCGCGGCCAAGGGCTTCACCGAGGCAGTGTACGGCTCCAAGGGCGCCTAGCCCAACCCCGGCGCGCCTGTCCAACTCTTAACTCTCGGTTAATGGTTGGCCGGGCGCGCCACCCCCAAACTTCATAGGAGGTCCGCATGGACTACACCACGCCCGTAGGCCAGACGCGCCTCCTGATCGCCGACCTAGGCGATCCACCGCTCATGTCCGATCCCGTACTCGAGGGCTACCTCAGCCTCCACGACTACGACGGCACCCCGGAAAGCATCACCCGCCCCGGCATCTGGCGGGCCGCCGCCGACGCCTTGGATGCGATCGCGACCAGCGAAGTGCTCACGTCGAAGAAGATCCGCACACAGGACCTTTCCACCGACGGGCCGGCAGTCGCCGCGGAGCTGCGCAAGCAAGCCGCAACCCTCCGCGGCAAGGCCGACCAGGCCGATGCCGAAGCGGACAGCTTCTTCGAAATCATCCCTTTCTGCGGATCCCGTAGCGCCGAGGCCGAGGAATGGCGGCTATGAGCCCCCTCCCCAACGCCATGGTCTTCCCATCGAACTGGGCCGAGCATCACCGCCCCGTCGCCGTGCAAACGATGACGGCCGCGTGCACGATCCGGCGCATTCAGGAGGGCCCGGCCCCGTACCCGCTGCCCGACGGCTGGTCGAATGAGGTCATCGTGTGGACGGGCATGTGCCGCCTGCAGGAACTCAAACGCGAAAACAGCGTAATCCCTGGCGACCAGCCGACCGAGCTCCGCCAATACCTACTGGCCCTGCCTTTCGAGAACCGTGAAGGCGTCCCACTCCCCCAGCTCTACACCGGGGAACGCGGCGACATCGTGGCCACCACCGGCCGCACGTTCAACCTCAAACAATCCATGGCCGGATCCCTGCTCTGGGAAAACGACTTCATCGCCTGGGAAAACCAAACCCAGCAACAGCCCTAGCCGACCGGCGGGGCTTTTCTTCTGCCCCGGAGGTCGTCATGGAATTTGATGCATCCCAGATGTTCCAGCTGGCCGCGGACCTGCAAAAGGTTCCGTCCAAGGCGATCCCGCTCGCATCAAAGGTGGTCCGCAAGACCGCCAAGGACATCGAGGGCACCGCCAAGGTGTTGGCGCCGGTGGATACCGGCAACTTGAAGAGCAGCATAGGCACCCAGGACGTGGGCCCGCTCGAGGCTGAGGTCAGGGCCACCGCAAACTATGCGGTCTACCTCGAGGTGGGGACCAGCCGCATGGCCGCGCAACCGTTCATGGGCCCGGCTGCGGACAAGCACACGCCCGCGTTCTCTGACGCGATGGCTCAAATCATTGGTGGTGCGCTCTAGTGGTTGACCCAAACGTTCTCGCGGATCTTTTGCTGGCCAAGCTGCGGTCCCTGCCGGACATCGGCGCCCGCGTTTATGACGGCATCGTCCCGACGAAGGTTCCAACGGATGCAGGCGGCATCTACATCCGCCCCTACATTGCGTTCTTCGCGGGGCTGGGCGCTGATCTGCCAGCCGAACGCGACCTAACCGGGCTGGTGGACCTCACGGTCGCTGATTGGTCCCCACAGACAACGGTGGTCGGCCCCGACGCACGCACGTGTCGCCTCGCTGCCCAGCAAGTCACCGCAGCGCTCACCAACCTGCGCATCGGTGGCGGCTACCTCATGCCCGACCCTGATGCATTCCGGGTCGCTCGACCCCTCACCGACACCCAGGTCACTCCGGCCCGGGCTTACCTGCCGCTCCCGTGGCGGCTCATCACCAATTAGGAGGCCCACCGTGGCAACCCAGAAACAGGTCACCGAGCCCGCCAAGCCGGTGGACCCTGTGACCGAACCCGCCAAGCCCGACCGCGTCTACGACCCGCGCAAGAAGGTCCGCGTCATGGACGCCAAGACCAAGCAGGTCGTCCGCCGCACCGTCCCCGAGACGTGGCTCGACGGCCGCTTTCCCAACCTCGTAGAAACCCCTTCCCAGAAAGCAGGTAACTGATCATGGTAGCCCTTGGCCCCAAGATGCTGAACACCGCGAACCGCCGCCTTGATTGGGTGCCGACCATCGCAGACCTCAAGAACCCGAAGGCCTCCGAACTGAACGCGGGCGTCAACCTGACCTGCCGCGTCACCGTCGCGAACTACCAGTTCGGTGTCACTGGCACCAACATCGTCACCGACCCGTCCCCATGCGACCGCATCGAGGCCGGCGTCCCGGGCATGGACACCTTCGAAGCGAAGTTCGACATGTTCCGATTCAAGGACACCATCGACGACCTCGCTTGGACGACCTTCACCGAGAAGGGCATCCCCGGCCACCTCGTGGAGCGCATCGGCCAGGTGCTGGAAGGCGAGAACCCTGAGGACATGCCGTACAAGGCGGGCGACGAGGTCGCCATTATGCAGGGCCTGACCTTGTCGCCGGTGCCGATGTCGCCGTCCACTGCGGGCTACGAGAAGTTCACGCAGGGCTTTGCGCCGGGCGCTTTCGAGCCCCGCGCCAAGGTGTCCGCAGGCGTCTAGCCTGCCCACCCCAAGACCCCGTGGCGGGGCGTACGTCAGACTCCGCCCCGCCACGGCACCACCACCACCGAGTCTGACGACCCCCAAAGCAATGGAGTCTGACCATGACTGAAAACCAGAACACCCCCACCAGCGAACTCGACTTCGACGCATGGCTGGCCGGCGGCGAACGCACCACCCACCACGTCACCCTCTTCGCCCGCCTCGACCTCATGGCCGAAATCGAACAGCTCGAAAAGCAGCGGATCCCCTACAAGGCGCCGGACGAAGCAGACGCATCCCTGGGCGGCGACACAGACCCGAACACGGAACTCGACGCAAAGATCGCAGAGTTCGAAGCACAGATCTACGCGTCCAAGCGTGAGTTCCGGGTCTCCGCCATCACCTACAACGAAGAGCAGGAAATCCTGGACCAGATCCGCAAGGACCTCGCCCCGGAGATTGAGGCAGCCGCAGCCGAAGGGCGCCGCGAAGCGAAGATCACCGCGAAGCTCATGGACATCACCGCGCCCGCCGACATCAACCAGTTGGCGCGAACCGGTGCCAACGAGAAAACCAATGCGGTCATCTCCCGAGAACTACGCGTCCGGAAGATCGCGATGGCCGCGAAGACCCGCATCAGCGGTGAGTGGGCATCGATCAACCGGGATCAGGTGGAGCGCATGCTCACCGTCCTTGGTGATGCTCAGATGGGTCTCATTGCTGACGCCGTAATCGCATCCTCCGATGATGTGCCGTTGGTGACCGTCCCAAAATCGTAGAGGCCCTTGCTCGTCCGCGCTGGCGTCACCTGCTGGATTTGGTGGAGACAGCGCGGGCGTGCGTCATTCCCGTGACCGTGCTTTTGGGCGTGCGGGAGCAAGACGGGAAGTACAACGACCGTGACCGGATCATGCAGATCGCGTACACGGGGTACCTGAACAGCCTATGCAAGGGGTGCGGGTTGCCGCACTCAATGGTTCGGGGTGACGAGAACGTGGGTCGCATCGAAATTCGTGATGACGCGATCTGTCATGGGTGTGCCGCTTTTGAGTCTGCTCGAAACGACACCGGACGCACGACGTACCCGGGTCAGATCATGTACTCGGTGGACACCTACGCGGATTAGCTGGCAGGGGTTTCCCGGCGTCGGCCAACACCCACGAGCAAGGTGACGAGTCCGGCGATGGCTACAAGGATCGCGAACCCCTGCAGGCCTGGCGCATCACTATAGCCGCCAACTAGCGCTACAGCGATGCCCATAACGAGCATCGCGAGTCCGGTCATTATCGTGTTGTGGCCGCGCTTGCGCTGCACATTCCCGCTCGTGTTTGTCATTCCGCAAGCATCCCATGTCGGGTGCTGAAAACTGAATATTGGAGGCCATGCGTTGGCAACTCGTGACGTTACAGTACGCATCAAGGCCGAGATCGGTTCGTTCAAGCGTGACATGATGGTCGCCGCTGGCGCCGCACGCAAGGCCGCAGCGGAAACCGAAGCAGCCAGCACGAAGGCCAGCTCCAGCATTGGCAAGCTTGGCCGCGTCGCTGGCATGCACGAAAAGGCGTGGGGGCAGGTCTCCACCGGCCTTGTCGCTGGTGGTGTTGCTGCAGCTGGTGGCGTCGCCTTGGTGACGAAGGCTGCGATCGACTGGGAGTCTGCCTGGACCGGTGTCAAGAAGACCGTTGACGGCACCCCGAAGCAGCTGGCAGAGGTTGAAGGAGGCCTGCGCAACCTTGCGCGCACCCTCCCGTCCACCCACACCGAGATCGCTGCCGTAGCCGAGGCTGCCGGACAGCTGGGCGTCAAGACCGGTGACGTCGTCGGCTTCACGAAGACCATGATTGACCTCGGCGAAACCACGAACCTGACCGCTGAGGAAGCAGCAACAAACATCGCCCAAATTTCCAACGTCATGGGCACCATGAAGCGAGAAGGCACCGAAGGTGTCGAACGGTTCGGCTCCGCACTGGTCG
Organism: Arthrobacter sp. AQ5-05; assembly: GCF_003287975.1. Lineage (GTDB taxonomy): Bacteria > Actinomycetota > Actinomycetes > Actinomycetales > Micrococcaceae > Paeniglutamicibacter. The sequence goes on along the minus strand of NZ_QMKQ01000001.1, from coordinate 42,467 downwards.
CCCTGGGCAACAACGGCGCATCCACCGAAGCTGAAATCTTGTCCATGGCGCAGCGCATCGCCGGCGCCGGTGCCACCATCAAGGCATCCGAGACCGACGTGCTCGCACTGTCCAGCACGCTCGCGTCCATGGGCATCCGTGCCGAGATGGGCGGCGGCGTGGCGTCCCGCGTCCTGCTCAAGATGCGTTCCGCTGTCGATGAAGGCGGAGACTCACTCGAAACCTTTGCCGAAACCGCTGGCGTAACAGCGGACGAGTTCTCAGCCAAGTTCCGCGAAGACCCGGTAGCTGCCCTAGCACTGGTGTCCAAGGGTATCGATGGTGTGAACCAGTCCGGCGGCAACGTCACCAAGACGCTCAAGGACATGGGCATCAAGGGCACTGAGGAAACTCAGGTCATGTTGGCTCTGGCCAGCTCTGGTGACCTGCTCACGGATTCCTTGAACCTTGGCGCTGAGGCTTGGGGCGAGAACTCTGCCCTGATGAAGGAAGCCGACCAGCGGTACAGCACGACCGAGTCGAAGATCAAGGCCGCTTTCTCCAGCATCCAAGACTCTGCCATCACATTCGGTGGCGTCATGCTGCCCGTAGTCGCTGGTGTCGCTGAGGCTGGCGCAGGGATCGCTACAGCATTCGCGAAGATCCCCGCACCCATCGCCGGGGCCCTGACCGTCTTGACCGGATTCGTTGGTGTCGGCGCGCTCGTCGCTGGCGTCGGAATGAAAATGGTTGGCTCGTTCACGTCCACCATTGGTGGACTTAAGGCCCTTGGTCTCGAGTTCCCGGGGCTGACCGGCAAGATGGAGAAGTTCGGGAACGCTGCGCCCGGTGTCGCGAAGAAGTTCGCGAAGTTCGCCGGCGCCGCTGTAGCCATCGGTGCCGTCACTGTGGCCATTGCAAAGCTGGCCGAAGCCTCCTACATGTCCAAGATCGACGAGGGCATGGGCCGCGTCGACCTGGCTATGGCGAAGATCATCAACAATGCACCGGATGCAACGGATGCGCTCGATGACCTGTTCAAGAACAAGGATGGTGCCGGGCTAACCGACGACATCGACAGCCTAGGAACAGCCATCGATCGGACATTCAACAAGACCTCCGGACAGAAGTTCAACGACTGGGGCGAAGGTGCGGTCACTTTCTTCACTGGCATCAAGGGCTCCCTCGCGATGACCCAAGACGCTTTCGGGCGCATCGACCAGTCCCTCGCTGACCTTGTCGGATCCGGGAACGTTGAAGGTGCCAAGACCGCGTTTGATGGGATCGCGGCTAAGTTCGTGGAGCAGGGCCGCACGGTCGAAGAGGCCAAGGCCATGTTCCCCGGCTATGCTGACGCGCTCAGTGGTGTTGCTGCTGAGGCAGCCAACGCTGGCGGCGGGCTCGAAGCCCTCGGCGCTGGTGCTTCGGGTGCCTTTGCCCCGTCCAAGGAAATGGCCGAAGCCCTCGCTGACATTGGCGTGGCCGCGGACGGTTCCGTTGCAAGCTTGGGTGCTTTCACCGACTACCTGTTCAACTCTGGCCTCGCCATGATGTCGTCCAAGGATGCCGCGTTCCAGTGGGCCAAGGGCCTGCGGGACATGGACGGTGAAATCAAGAAGATCACGGACTCGCAAGGCAAGATGGGAGCCGTACTCAACAAGGGCAAGACCGACTTCAACAAGAATACCGACGCCGGCTACGAGGGCCTGCAGCTCTTCCAAGGCAAACTGCAAGAAGGCATCGCAGTCGCCCAAACGTACGCAGCCGACACCTCCAAGTCACAGAAGGATGTGGTCGCCCAGTACCAGGCCACCTACGATGCGGGCATCAAGTCCGCTGAAGGCTTCGGGATCATGGGCGAGAAAGCCGACGCGCTGGTCCGCAAGGCACTGGACATTCCCAAGGATGTCACCATTGCCGCGTGGGTCGACGACCAGGCAACAGCCGCCGCCGAGCGGATCACCGGGCAGCTCCTGCAGATGCCCAAGGACCTGAAAATTAAGGCCTTGGTTACTGACGATGGCACCGCGAAGCTCACTAAGGAGCAGATCGCTGCCATCAAGGGCCAGACCGTCGGCATCGAAGTCACTGACGAGGGAACCGTCCTCACCACGCAAGGCAAGATCGACGGCGTCACCGATGGGGACGCAAAGATCCTTGTGCGCGACGACGGCACAATCAGCATCATTCAAGGCGGCATCAACAACGTCAAGGATGGAGCGGCCAACGTCAACGTGACCGAGTCGGGGCTCTCCTGGGTGCAGCAGGCTATCAACAGCGTCAAGGATGGCTACGCGCAGATCCACATCAAGTCCGTCTACTCAGGCGACCGGCCACCAGCTTTGCCGGGCGGCCGGGGTGGGCCAACTCGTGGCGGTTACACTGGCGGGCTTGTTGGTCAGTTGATCAACGGGCTTGCCGGCGGCGGGTTGGTGCCTGGCCAGGTCCCGTTGAACTCGCAGGGTGACAACGTGCTGGCGACAGTTGGCGGGAAACCGTTCGGGTTGCGCTCGGGTGAGATGGTCGTCAACGAGAAAGCCACTAGCGAGAACTACCCTCTGCTCAAGGCGATCAACGATGGTGCGACTGTGCGCCTGGATGGCCTTGCCGACGGTGGTCGTGTTGGTGCTGCTGAGAAGAAGGTCACGAGCACGAAGCGTGCTTACGATCGCATCTCGGGCGACAAAGCCAATCGTCTCCGTAAGCTGGCAGCAAAGGACCAGTACGATGCGGCGAAGGCTGAGCTTGCTGCGGTCAAGAAGTCTTCAAAGGCTTCCACTGATGCGGCGAAGAAGGACGCCGAGGCACGGCAGCGTCTTGCCGAGTCACGCCGGGATCTGCGCACCGACCTGCGCCGTGGAAACATCACGGACGCGTTCACCAGTGGTTCGGGGCTGGGGCAGGTTGACAGGCTCTGGGATGCGTCACGAAACAAGGACTACTCGATGGGCAAGCGTCGCGGTCTAGCCCGTGATGCGAATGCCCTAGAGAAGTCACTCACACGGCTGACGAAGTATTCCGACGAGCTCACCACAGCTCTGGACAACGCAAAGTCGAAGGCCGACGAGCTGCGCTCTGTGCGCGATTCGGTGGCAGGCGGGCTACGTGGTGAGTTCAGCTTGTCGGGGATGCTGTCGAACACCAAGCAGGACCTTGGGTCGAACCCGTTCACCGCGAAGAGCATTTCTGTGTCCGCCAACAAAATGGCTAAACGGATTGAAAACTTCGCATGGCGGTTGAAGCTGCTCCGAAAAATGGGGTACGGGGAGGCGATCATCCAGGAGGTTGCTGGTCTAGGCGTTGACGAGGGGTTGCAAGTTGCGTCGGTTCTGTTGTCTGCATCGGGCAAGGAGAAGCAGAACATCAATGGCGCGTACAAGCGATTGGATAGCGCATCTGGCAAGGCCGGGCAGTACGTCACTGAATCCATGTACAAGGGTGGCCTAGACGCTGCTGATGGGCTGGTGCGCGGCCTTGAGTCCAAGACGAAGGGCGTCGAGTCGGCGTTCTACAAGCTGGGCAAGAACGCTGAGAAGGCTTTCAAGCGCTCGCTCGGCATCAAGTCACCTTCGCGGGTGATGTTCGGTGCTGGCGTGAACGTGGGCGAGGGTGCCGAGCTGGGCATCCTGTCCAAGGTCGGCGACGTGCAGGGTGCCATGGGCATGCTTGCCGAGGCTCCCGCGTTCTCGGTGCCGCCATCGGCTGAGGTCGCACGGTACGCCGCACAGCCCGCACATGGTGGCGGCGTGGACACCCAGGCCATCGCCAATGCGGTGGCCGGAGCCATTGCCAGCTACCAGCCCATCGTCAGCATCGACGGCCGGAAGTTCTACGGCGTGATGCAGGCAGCTAACCAGCAGGCGCGTAGGCGCTAACTAACCGCGTGGCGGGCCATTCGTGGCCCGCCACACTCATGCCCTAGGAGGCTTCATTGTCGATTTACTTGGGCCAACTCGGGCGTATGGTCGAACTCAAGTGCCCGGCCTCGCAGCGGTCAACTTCGGAGGACCGATACACGTTCACGACCACGATTGAAGGACGCCGCAAGGCTCAGGCTCGCCCAACTTCCCGCAGGGTATGGGATTTACAGACCTCCGACGCTGCGACCCCTGAGCAGGTAGCCGCCATCATGGCGTTCGTGCAAGGCGCGTGGGGGCCGGGGCCATTCATTTTTGTGTCGGCAGAAGCCCAGTACACGAACATGCTAGTGCCTTCGGCATCCCTGTGCGCCCCGGAGGACCAATGGCAGACGGACGTGGTCATGGCTGGCCCCGTAATGCTCCCGGACGGGCGCATGGTGCCTTCTGCCTACGCTTCGGCCGCGCCCACGACGTACCTTTTCGGGCGCGGCATCTACCCCGTGCCGCCCACCGGCGGCCCCGTCACCGCCTCGGTCGTCGTCCAAGGCGACACCGCCCGCGCACGGCTCAATTGGTACGACGCCCAAAAGGCATACCTCGGATCCACGACGAGCACCACGGCTGGGACTGCCGGCGGGCTGACGGTGTCCCGGGTGACGGGGATCCCGCCAGCCGGTGCCGTCGGCGTAGGTGTGGGCGCGTTCACTGCCCTGCTGTGCACGGCCCCGACATTGGTTTGGGGTGACAGTCCCGCGCCATGGACGACTGGCCGCGGGTGCCTGGAAGCCGTTCCACACGCGCCTTCAAGTGACCTTGTGCTCACCGGCCCCGGCCGAACGTATTCCAACCTGAGCTTCACCGTTACGGAGCTCGGCTGAACATGGAGGTGGACCTGCCGTGAGTGTCAAGAGTTTCACTGCGCGTGTGAGCGTGAATGGAACCATCCGAGCACACGAATCATGGTCCGATGACCGTGAAATCAGTGGCGACTTACCGGCGCAGGTCGTGGCCGGATCCGGGATAACCCAAGCAACCGGATCGATTGTCTGGGCATCTGGCGAAAATGTTTCCGACGGGTCGGAAACCCCGTGGAACATGAAGGGCTCATGGCGTCCGCGTCGTGGCGATTCCGTGGTAATCACAGAATCAGACGGAACCCAAGACTGGGTAGTGTTCACGGGCGTCATCGACAAGACCACGGGTTCCGTGGGCGGCCAAATGCGATCCACAATCATCGATGCATACGACCGCTTCTCCGCCCCGGTATCCCATGAACCGCTGCTGAACGTGATGCCGCCGGCGTCGGGTGGCGGGGACTTTCGAGGCACCGGGCTGACCCACACCTATTTCGTAGATGTGGCATTCCGGGCAGCCGGATTCTTCGTGACGCCAAAACAGGAACCCAACTGCCTGCTCCACGTTCCCGCGCAGGGGACCATTTGGCCCCACCGGGGGCGGTGCGTGACCGCGGGCGTACGTTCGGGATCGGCTTCGTACCCAACGAACTCATACGCATCATGGGGGTTTGCGGTTTCGAACGCGCAAGCAACGTATCTGCCTGAAGGCGCGACTATAACCGCAAATGACAATATCCAAATGACCATGGTCGTAGGGGCAGAGCACGCAGGATTCGCATACCTTCGAGTCGGGTACGAGGGGACCTGGGTGCAGCTGGCCGTCAACGTGGACCGCAAGGCGTCCATCATGCTGGGTGAAACCATTGTCGCTTCCGTGCAGCTCCCACCGGGGGATGACGTGGTGCAAGTCCTCATTAAAGGCTATACCTTCAAACTGCGCTCACGATCCGGAGGGGAAGCGACAGGAGTGGTGGCATTCGGCGGCCAGTCCATCATTACGACGATCACCCTCGGCGCGGACCCGGATGCACGAGTTGCAGGGATGCAGGTAAGCAACCCTACGACCAGCTTTGATGAATTCCGGTCCGTTGGGTTCCAGCCAAATGCACACATCAACGTTTCGAACGTGTCGCTCATGGGAATCCTGCGTGCCTCGCCCGCAATCGCTGGCCAAACGGCGGCGGCGCTGCTCGATGAGATCAGTAGCGCTACCTTGAGTTGCCTATGGATCGATGAGACTGGAAAGGCACAATGGTGGCCGGCAGCCGCGATTCGGAGCAGGAACGCGAACCGGACCATTACAACCGCCGATGACATCCTTGAACTGAACTGGGAGGAGGATCTTCTCAGCTCAGCTGCACGCGTCAGCATCAAGTACAAGAAGCATGCGGTGAAGCTGTCTAAGTGGCCCGCCGTGCGCGTGTGGCAAGGGTCGGCGAACCAGCTGGAATCCGGTGACGTAACCGAAGACTTCGCAGAACCTGGGGCAGATGAAGCATGGGTTGGCGTAGCGGAAACGCCCACCAGACTGGGAGGTTCCAACTGGGATGCGTATAACAAGCTGCGTGGCTCGTTCGTTGGGGTGTACTACTCCGCGGATGGGCAAACGTCATCGGCTGCGGGGCTCGTCACTGACATTACGATGTCCAAGCTTGGGCCGAACAAGTACTTGATAAGGCACACTGCCGGAACTTACCCGGCCGACGTCGTGGCAAACCAATCTACCTCTCCCATCCATACGCTCCTGTGGGATAACCGCAAGGGCAAGCCCCTGCCGGATATCGGAGCGCATGCGCAGGTCAAGTGGACCGACCAAACGTATTCGCCATCTCAAGTAGGGGGTGCAGGCCCTGAGCTCGTTCACGAAACCGGCGTATGGGTTCCAGAGTCAACAGTCCCCAATGTATTCGACTATCTGGCAGGGCAGACCGCCACACCGCAACCCGTAATTACCGGTATGGGCATCGAACCCAACCTGCGACTGATGTTGGGCGACATGATCAACATTCGTTCAACACGGTATCTGGGCATTGAGCTGAAGGCGTTGATTGTGGGCATGGGCCGATCCCATGACTCGTCAGGCTTTTCGCAGTCCCTTGATGTGCGGGTCGTGGAAGCCGTCAAGCTCACGGAAACGTATGCGGAATTCAGCGCAAATATGAGCGGCAGTCAGGTCACCTATGCCGAATGGCAGCAACAGGGCCCGGTGCCACCCCTTTCTTACACGCAATTCAACACCCCCTAGCAGTGTCCCCGCACGAACGCCACAAGCCAATGTCACGGCTTGTGGCGTTCGTGCGTCCGGAACCCTTTTGAAAGGCGGTCCAGCAATGGCCACCACCGTCCCACATTCCATTCACTACCCCCAGGCCGCAGACCTCATCAAGGACCCGAACTCCACAGCAAAGCTCGCGGTTGACCTCATGCGCATTGCAGTCAGCACAAATTCGGCAATAAGCAACTCTGAGGGGCGGTCCCGAGAGCATGCAAACACGCTTGACTCAGCAAGTCGCAACGCTTGGGGATCCGCAGACTCTGCAATCTTGCGGCAGGCGCTTGAATACACCGACAACGCCTTCAGCGCATCCGGCCCCGGAGGTGCCACCGATGCCCAGCTAGACGCCGCCGTTGACCGCGCCGTGCAACAGGGACGCGTTGCCGATGCCGCACGGCTCCCCAGCAAAGGGCGCACCGCAGTGGGTCGAGGCGACTTCGGAGTGGTCGCAGAGGACCACGGGGCCGTGGGCGACGGCGTGTTCAATGATTGGTATGGGATCAGTGCTGCTCTCCGTGCCGCGAATGGCAACGATGTCATCCTGAAAGGGGGCACCGTTTACAAGATGAGCGGAACCCTGGTTGTGCCGGACGGGCAGGACTCAGTGTCGATCCGAGCAGTCGGATCCAAACCAGCAGTCCTGGATCTCGGATCCGATGGACAGTCGTATCCGGCCATTCGCTTCGACGCCGGCGAGCCTGTGACGGTCAAGACACTCACTGTAAGCACTGGAATTAACTCCCGCGGCTGGATGGTCAACAGCACCACTGGAATCCAGAAGGGAATGCTATGTGAGGTAGTATCCAGCGCTCCTTGGTACCACGATCCGCGCCCAGAGTCGGCCCCACTCGATGCCCGAAAGTCCGAACTGCATCGCGTTCAGGACACATTCGACGGCCGCGTCTGGATGGATGACCCCGCCAATGACGGATACGACTTGACCAAAGAGACCATCGAACTACGTTTTTACAAGCCGATCCGTGTACGACTTGAGAACATCACTGTGAGAGGAACCCTGCCAGCGGTCGGGGAGGAAACAAAAGCTGTCGAAGGCATCGTGGTACAAGGGGCTGACCAGCCGCTTCTGATCGATGTGAACGCGGAGAACTGCGCCCGCACCGGCATTGCAGTTTCCCGATCATGGGCGCCACGCGTGCTGGGCGGCTACACCCGCAAGGCGAACAACTTCTACAACGGGTACGGCGTTTCCATTCGAGGCTGCGCTCATGGCCTTGTAGACGGGCGGCACACCCACGAATCAAACAAGGGCGTTGATGTCACCGGCTTCAACTGCATCAGCCGCCACACCATTGTCCAGAACTGCAAGACGTTCGGCGGAGGAAGAAACTCCCGTGGCGAGCACTACGGCTGGAATCCAGACGGCTCGTTTGGCACACAGCAGTCAGGCTACGGAAACCATGGGGCAGCAGACAACACCACCTACCGATTCAACACGGTCATTGATGTGTGGTCTCCCTTCGGCATTCGGGGACGGAACACGTACATTCACGACAATCTGGTCATGGGCAGAACGAGTGGCGGCGTGGTCCGCGCATACCTTGGCACGAACCTGTACGTAACGAATAACCGAATCATCGCCGGGTACTGGTCGTTGAAACCCTCGGGCAATTTTGGCGGACCAAATATCGACGGCATGCGAGCCGACACGATCGTTACCGTGTACGACACCTGGCAATCAAACCCACCGTCCGGAATTCGGCGTGGGCAGCTGGTGGTAACAGGAAATGAAGCAGAACTCAGGACGGCAATCGTGCGCATGCACATGTTGCACCGCGGGGAAATGTATATCGCCAACAACCGCGGAATGTTCATGGACACCAACCTTCCACGCACCTGTTACGTGCTAGACAACAGCTCAGGCTCGGTCCCAACCACGGGCGAAGCTTCCGCCTGGACATTGGGCCCGAACGATTTCAGGTCACCCGGCAACACCGTCACTGTACAACGCTCGAACACCAGCGTTGCCGGGGCGAAAGTTCTGGACTACGGCGTAGCCACCTAACTAGATTCAACGGTGAGGGAATGCAGGGTAATAGACGTATCAGTTTTCTTCCATTTCCTCACCGTTACAGCGCTCAGAAATACCCCCTGGGGGAGGCTGAACTCGGCCTTGGTTCTGTTCTGCCCCGGTCGTGTATTCAGGTAACGGAACCATCCAATGGTTGGGTTGCCGGATAACGTAACTCCCTGTTCCGCCATATGGGCAGCTACCCTTTCAACGGGAACAGGCTTTCCAGACGCGTCAACGAGGCTGAAGCTTAACAGAGAGTTCTTCTCCACTGCTGACATGTCGCAAACCATCTTGACCGTTATGGAAAGATCCCCTGAGACAGGTTGGCACGTGAAATTTTCTACAGTGCTTTTCATTTCAACCCTGCGCTCAATCAGCTGTTCATGAGTGGACCGGGCATCTTCAGCAGCGGTCAATTTTCCCTTCAGTATTGGGAAGTACTTCTCAAACTGATCCGAACCATCGATGGGCGGGTTGGCGTTGATGTGATTCCGGATACTTGTCAGGATTCCTTCACGGTTCGTTGAGGCGAGCCCCAGAGAGGTATCCTGCTCTACCTGCCGGGTCCACACATAACCAAGCCCCGACGAATCCATGATGACTGGGAAATGGCGGTCAGACAGGTTATGAGCAATGTTTCTCTCCGGGCGCACCAAGCCATCTGGCGTGAACCTTTGGATGCTCATGAAGCCGATGGCTAGCATTGGATGGTAACAGCGTCGAGCGTTGACAAACTTTCCCTCCGAATAGATCGCCGTGATGCCTGTACCAAGCGACACCTGCATGCCCACGAATGGTTCCTTGATGTACTTTTCGTGGCGGTCAAAGTAGTCAGCCGGTAATAGGTCATCGTCATCCAGCCGGTACACGCCAAAAGGCTGGTAAGGGTCAGCCGAGAATTTTGAGAATAGCGCTTCTCGGGCAACACTTTCAGTGGTGGCAGCGGCGGAACTTGGGAACATCTTGTCGAGGACCAGGAAGTCATGTTTATCGGCCGCTTCGATAAGCCTTGTCTCGTACTTCGTAGGCAGATGGTGCGAATAGGAGATGAGATGAATTACTGCGTGGTTCTTTGCGGCCTCAGCCAGCTGCGGGAGAGAGAGGCCAAAGAAAATGTCGGCTCGACTGGCCAATCTCTCGTCTGAGAACAGGTAGTTGCGGTAGTCCTGTTCGGATTTAAAGCGAGTGCCATTAGTGGCTTTCCAAGCTCCGGACTGCGGCTGGTAAACACTGAATCGCGTGTGCCCGATAAAAAGCAATTTTCCATCCTATTTTAGAGATTTTCAGCCCAACTTTAGTCTCATGAAAGGATAACAAACTAATCCAATGCAGTGATGGTTAGTTTCGGAACGTACATGTAGGTAGGACGATACTGGGTGCGGTGAGACTGAAGACGCTGACTCATAGGGGTTCCCGACGCCTCTCTCCGTGATGGTTCTGCATCTGGAGCGCCGTAAGGTGGTCCTATGCCGAATATTTTTCTCTATGGCGGATGCGTAATCCGTGACTCGTACAAAACCGTTCAGGAACACGTCGGGCTGTCTGGATACGTCGCGAGACAATCTCTGATTAGCGCTATCAATCCTCCGGCCAAACTTCGAGAAGTAACCCTAGAATCTCCGTTTCAATCGCGCATGCTCAACGGTGATATTAGCTCCACCCTCCTGCACACGCTGCGGAGGGCGGCTTCGATAACAGACCTGTTCGTGATGGACTGTCACGTGGAGCGAGGTGGTGTATACCGACTTCGGGACGGTGCATTCCTCACCCCCTCTGCGGAACTAAAAATGTCGGGATTGCTCCGGGAGATATCTGGCCATGTTCATGTACCCCTCGGAACCGAGCGTCATACGAGGTTCTGGGAGAACGCCGCCAAGCGCTTTGTGAAGCGATTAGAGGAATACGGCCTCAAGGATAAGGCTCTCGTCATCGATGCGCCATGGGCCGAAGAAGACGAAGGCGGCGTCCCATTTGGCGAGCGTCACGGCATGCCGATCCGCGAGGTTAGTGCCAGCATTAGTCATCTGACAGGCATCCTGTCCGGTCTTGGCGTGAGGGTCGAACGAATGCCTAAGAAAGTGGCAACCGCGCCGGTTGAGCATGAATGGGGTAGCGGCCCGTACCACTTTGGTCCAGCGGCCATGGGCTGGGCATCAGATGTGATTCTTGATGCTCTCGAATCTCAGAACTAAGAAGTTCAAATAAGGCCCTCACCAAAAGGTGGGGGCCTTCGTCGTACCCGAAAGGCACCTCATGTTCGGCAGTAAAAAGAAATGCTCAGAAACGCTCTCTGCCATACGCACGAACGGTAAAAATCCAGTCTGCATAAAACCGCGCAACCATGAAGGCGAACACGACTCGGGAACGGTCGCGTGGCTCGAATCGTCACCCGGCCACTATGACTACATCAACGCCCGCTAGTCGGGCCTCCCGAAAGGCAACCATGCCAAACCCCAAGGCGGTGACCGATGGATGAGATTCCCGCGCTGGTGGGATTGGCATCGCCGGTAGCAACAGCGCTGGCGATGCTGTACCTGATCTTCACCGGCAAGCTGGTCACCCTCGCCCAGCACAACACCATCGTGCGGCTCATGGAGGCTCGGAACGCCGATGCTCTCAAGGACCGTGACGCGTGGAGGTCGACGTCCGACCGCAAAGGCGAAACCATCGCCGTCCTAACCAATTCGAACCATGAGCTGATGGAGTCGGCGAAGTTCTCCAACCACGTGATGACCGCCCTCCAAGAGAGGGCTGGTGAGTGATCATGTTCTTCCGTCACCGGAAGCCCGTCGCGCCCGAATTGCCGCCCATCGACACGGGCCCGGTGGAGCATGCGCTCACGGAATCCGATGCCGAGCTTCGGGCAGCAAAACGGCAAGCCTTCGAGGTCGCTGTCACGGTGAACTCCTCACGACAGACCCGACTCCGCAACCATTTCGCGCCCGCATTCGAGGCGCAGTTTCGACCGAAAGGAACCGGGTGAAAGCAATCTACCTCGGATACATCGCCGCATCCGTTTATGCGTGCCTGCCGTTCATCAACTGGGCCGTGAATCCCGACTGGCATAAGTCCAGTACGGGGCGGGCCATGATGATGCTCCTGGCATCCACGGCGGCCGCGTTCCTGATGATCGCTACGTCCGGGATGTTCGGTGCGTACCCGGGCCGGGAAGTCGTCCGGTACATCGTCTACGGTGCGGTCCTTGTGGCTGGGGTCCGGCTGGCGGTCCTGTTCTTCCAGCTCAAGATCGGCCCCCACGGCGACTGACCAGCACCACACATTCAAGGCTCACCAACTGGTGGGCCTTTCCCTTTGCCCGAAAGGCAGGCCCGCATGTCTTATTTCCTCGCCCCGTCCCTGCGCACGTTGCGCGACCAGATCAACAGCCGATGGCCCAACCGCGATAAGGGTTCTGACGGCTGGATCGGGGACCCGTCACACCAGGCCCGACCGTCTGACCACAATCCGGACTGGCCAGACGGGATCGTGCGCGCCCTCGACGTGGACAAGGACGGCATTGACGTTGAGGTGCTGCTCAAGGCCGTCATTGGTGAGCGCCGCGTCGCCTACGTCATCTGGAATCGCCGCATCTGGACCCACGCGAAGGGCTGGCAGCCGTACAGCGGCCCGAACGGCCACACCGCGCACGTGCACATCTCCATTCGCCACACCACGGCCGCCGCTGCTGGTGGTGCATGGAAGCTCGGCGCAGGTGCGGTCGGCCCAGTTGCAACCCCGAGCACGCCTGCCCAGCCGAAGCCGTCCGCGGGTAGTGGGTCGGTCGTGGATTGGCTCGCCTCCAAGGGCCGGGATTCGTCCTACGCTGCACGCGCCCGGCTGGCTGCCCAGTGCGGCATCAAGGGGTACTCGGGCACCGCAGCGCAGAACACCGCGCTGCTGGCCAAGCTCAAGGCCGGAGCGTCCGCCCCCGCCGTGAAGCCTAAGCCCGCACCGGCCAAGCCGAAGCCCGCGGCAAGGTCCATCGCACAGATGGCCGCGGAGGTCCGCGCCGGCAAGCACGGCAACGGCCACGACGTGCGCCGCAAGTCCCTCGGGATCAGCGCCGCCGAGTATGCCAAGGTCCGCGCCGCCGTGAACGGCACGAGCAAGAGCATCGCCCAGATGGCCACCGAAGTCATCCAGGGCATGCACGGCAACGGGCACGTGGCCCGGCAGAAGTCCCTCGGCGTGGACAACGCGACCTATGCCAAGGTCCGCGCCGCAGTCAACAAACGAGCATAAGGAGCACCCATGGCAAAGCACATCGCAACAGGAACACCCACGCAAGTAGCCCACCCCGCCCGGGCGGCGCTCCGCACCGGCGTCGCCTACTTCGGTGCCGCCGTCCTGTTCCTGGCCGCGGCGATCCCGCTGCTGCAGGAGTACCTCGGCGACTACCTGCCGGAATCATGGGTCGCATGGCTCACCGGCGCCGTCGCATTCCTCGTGGCCCTATCCACGCTGATCACCCGACTCATGGCGCTGGCCAAGGCGCAGGACTTCCTCGCGAAGATCGGCCTCGGCACCGGCGTGGAGCAGGAGCCGGAGCCCATCGCCGGTGAGTTCATCGCTGACGGCCCGTACGAGGGCTTTCCCGTGGCTGACGCACACGAGCCGACGAGGTCACCGGACCGCGACCAACAGTAAACACGAGCGCCCCACCCATTCCCGGGTGGGGCGCTATTCGTGGTTAAGATGGGGTCGTGTCCTACTACCCCGACTTCATCCCCGCCCCTGGCACCTGCCAGCGCTACCCCTACGGTCGCCAACCATACGTCCGGATCACGCTGCCCGACGGGTCTATCGTCGACGGGAAGGCCAGCGCATGGCAGGGTGACAAGTTCCTCGCCGTTTGGTTCGACGAGGCCCGAAACTCCCACGACCTGTGGATGGACACCAAGCACGCCGTGCGGATCCCGTATCGGGAATCTCGGTGGCATGACTCCCCCAGCGCCGAAGACATCCCGTGGAGGATCGAACAAGGCGAACTCTAAGCACTCATGGTGTGACAACAACATTCACCGGCGCGATGATCATCTTGATCAGCGCGACGAACCCGGTGCCAAGGGGCTTCAGTGCCTTGCCCACGTCGGGGGCCATCAGGCCGATCGCGGCACCGGCGACCACGGCAATGATCACCATGATGTAGAGCCAGTGGGTGCGGTCCTTCTTGACGGGTGCTTCCTGGTTCTCGATCGGGTCCCGGTCCAGGACTCCTGTCGATGTTGGCGTCGTTGCCATGGGGTGGCTCCTTCTGAATGAATGTCTGCTGCTGGGGGGTGCGTGCAGGGGCGGTGGCGCTTGGGGTGCCCGGGCTTCTTCATCCATGGTGGGGGCGAACGTGATCGATATCTCTCTTGTGTTCATAATGGTCATGGCGCGCTTGCCCGCGTGCCACCCTTGAAGGCAGCGCCCGGGCACCCGGCACCGGGCACCTCAGACGGAAGGGGGGCATCGATGCCACGGCTCCCGGGCGGCACTTCCGCCCCCGCATCCAAGGAACGCAGCGCGAACCGGGCGCGTTCCTCCTACTCGCTGGCGACCCGCATCTTCGTCGCGCAGCTTGCCCTGGTGGCCCTGGTGGTGCTGGTGGTCAGCACGGCCAGCTACCTCAACGCCCGGACCCAGGCCCACGAATTCGCCGCCAAGCGCGTGCTCTCCGTCGCCGAGACGCTGTCCCACGACCCCTTCGTCATCGACGCGGTGCAGCAAGCGGACCCCTCCGGTGCGCTGGTGCCCTTTGCCGGCAACATCGTGTCCCACGCGGCGGTGGACTTCGTGACCATCATGGACACCGACCGCACCCGCTACACCCATCCCACAGCCAGCGAGATCGGCCGGAAATACGTCGGCAGCGTCGAGCAGGCGCTGGCCGGACACAGCCAGGTCGAGGACTACCGCGGCACCCTGGGCCCCTCGGTGCGTGCCATCGCCCCGATCCGGGACGCGGGCGGAAACATCACCGCGATGGTGGCCGTGGGCGTCACGCTGCAGTCCCTGGGCGCCACGCAGGCCGCACTGGTTCCGGCGACCCTGGCCGTGGGCCTGCTGGCGGTGGGGCTGGGCGCGGTGTTCACCTATGCGCTGTCCAGGTACCTGCGCCGCGCCACCCTGGGCTACGGACCCGAGGAACTGCGCCGGCTCTACGCGTACTACTTCTCCGCCCTGCATTCGGTGCGCGAGGGCCTGGTGCTGGTCGATGCGAAGGGGCGCCTGGTGCTCTACAACGACCAGGCCGCGGGACTGCTGGGACTGCCGCCCGCCGGTTCGCTGCGCCCGCTGCCGGTGGACAAGGTCGGGTTGCCCGAGACCGTGGCCGAACTCTTTGCCTCGGGCCGGCGCGCCACCGACGAGATCCACCTGACCAACCACCGGGTGCTGGTGATCTCCCAGCAGAACGCCGAGCAGCCCGATTCCGCTCCCGCCGCCCGCGTGCCCTGGCCGCTGCGCCGGCGGCAGGTGGAAAGCAAGCTGGGGACCGTGGCAACGCTGCGCGACCACACCGAGGTCCAGGCGCTGACCGGGCAGCTGGAATCGATGCGCACGCTCACCGAGGCGCTGCGCGCCCAGACCCACGAGCACGCCAACCGGCTGCACACCGTGGCGACACTGATCGAGCTGGGCCGCGAGCGCGAGGCCCTCGAATTCGCGGTGGCCGACCGGCAGGAATCCCAGCGGCTGACCGACGAGTTCGTGCTTGCGGTCGACGAGCCGTACCTGACCTCGCTGCTGGTGGGCAAGGCCGCCCAGGCCCACGAGCGCGGCATCACCCTGACCATGACCGCCTCCGGGCAGCTGCCCACCGGCGCCCTGGACGCCCGGGACCTGGTCACCATCACCGGGAACCTGCTGGACAACGCGTTCGACGCGGCGGCCGGCTCCGAGCTGCGCCGGGTGTGGGCGGACTTCGCCGCCGACGCGGAATCCGTGGTGATCTCGATCGCCGATTCGGGCCCCGGCGTGGACCCGGATCTGCTCGACGAGTTCTTTCGGCTGGGGGTCTCCTCCAAGCCGGTGGTCCCCGGCTCCGGTTCGCGCGGGCTGGGCCTGGCACTGGTGCGCCAGGCGGTCGCGCGCCTGGGCGGGTCCCTGGAAGTGGATAATGATGCCGGGGCGATCTTCACCGTGACCCTGCCGATGTCCCCGCGCAGCGGACCCCCGGGATGCAGCGGGCGCTGACCCCGCCGGCGCCCGCCACAGTTTCGAAGCCCTCACCAGCCAAAGGAATCACCGGTCCATGGATACGCACAGAAGCCTCCGCGTCCTGGTCGTGGACGACGAACCGACCACTGCCGCCGCGCACGCGAAGTTTGTGGCCCGCGTGCCGGGCTTCAGCGTGCATTCGATCGCGCACAGCGGCAACGAGGTCTTCGCTGCCCTGGATGCGGCGCAGGAGGCGGGCACCCCGATCGACCTGGTGCTGCTGGACATGAACCTGCCGGACCTGCACGGCCTGGACGTGGCCCGGCGGGTGCGCGGGCGCGGGAACACCGTCGACATCATCGCCATCACCGCAATCCGGGACCTGAACGTGGTGCGCACCGCGATCTCCGCCGGGGTGACCCAGTACCTGATCAAGCCCTTCGGTTTCGCCGCGTTTGCCGGGAAGCTGGAGAACTACCGGCAGTTCCGCTTCAACCTGGGCAACGCGGGGCAGGCCGCATCCCAGTCATCGATCGACAACGCGTTTGCCGCGCTGCGCTCGGTGGGCGCCGCTCCCCTGCCCAAGGGGCTGATCACCGAGACGCTTGGCTCGATCTCGGAGGCGTTGCGCTCGGCGAGCGCCGCGCTCTCGGCCACCGAGGTCTCCGAGCTCCTAGACCTGTCCCGGGTCACCGCGAGGCGCTACCTGGAGCACCTGGCCGACACCGGGGACGCTGCCAAGGCCCCGCGCCACGGGACCCGCGGCCGGCCCGAGTACGAGTACCGCTGGGTCTCCAAAGGCTGACCGGCCACCTGGTTACCAGGCGGGGCGCAGGAACGGGAGCAGGTCCTCGATGACGCCCGGGTCCTCGATGGTGGAGGGCACCGTGTACGGCTTGCCGTCGGCGATCTGCCGCATGGTCTTGCGCAGGATCTTTCCCGAGCGGGTCTTGGGCAGCGCCGCGACAATGCGCACCTCGCGGAAGTCCGCGACCGGTCCGATGTGCGCGCGCACCATGGACACCAGCTCACCGCGCAGCTGTTCCTCGGTGATCCGGGTGCCGCTCTTGAGCACCACGTAGCCGCTGGGGCGCTGCCCCTTGAGCTCGTCCGCCACGCCGATCACGGCGCACTCGGCGACCGCCGGGTGGGAACCGAGCACCTGCTCCATGGCTCCGGTGGACAACCGGTGGCCCGAGACGTTGATGACGTCGTCGGTCCGTCCCATCACGAAGAGGTAGCCGTCCGCGTCCAGGTACCCGGAGTCCCCCGTGGCGTAGTGGCCGGGGAACTGTTCCAGGTAGGTGGCGATGTAGCGGGCGTCGTTGCCCCACAGCGTGGCCAGGGTGCCCGGGGGCAGCGGCAGCCTGATGGCGATGTTCCCCTCCTGGCCCGGCCCCAGCTCGGCGCCGAACCCGTCGAGGATCCGCACGTCGTAGCCGGGCACCGGGACCGTGGGAGAGCCGGCCTTGGGTTCGAGGGTTTCCAGGCCCACGCAGTTCGAGGCGATGGGCCACCCGGTCTCGGTCTGCCACCAGTTGTCGATCACCGGCACCCCGAGCTTCTCCCGCGCCCAGGCGTAGGTGTCCGGGTCCAGGCGTTCACCGGCCACGAAGAAGTTGCGCAGCGAAGAGATGTCGTGCCCGGCCAGCAGCGCCGCCTCCGGGTCGGCCTTGCGGATGGCCCGCAGCGCGGTGGGGGCGGTGAAGAAGGTGTCGACCTTGTGGTCCTCGATGAGCCGCCAAAAGGCCCCGGCATCGGGGGTGCCCACGGGCTTGCCCTCATAGAGCACCGTGGTGGCCCCGGCAATCAGCGGCCCGTAGACGATGTAGGAATGGCCCACGACCCAGCCCACATCCGAGGCGGTGAGCATGATGGAGCCGGGCCCCACCCCGTAGACGGTGCGCATCGAGTAGTCCATGGCCACCGCGTAGCCGCCCGAGTCCCGCACCACGCCCTTGGGCGATCCGGTGGTGCCCGAGGTGTACAGGATGTACAGCGGGTGGGTCGAGGGCACCGGGACCGCCTCGGCCGCGGTGGCCGTGGAGGCGAGCTCGTCCCAGTTGTGCCAGGCGGCGCCGGCCCCGGAGAACTCGGCCGGGGTGTGCTCGAAACCGTCGCGGTGGGCGACGATGACGGTGCGGATCCTGTGCGCGGCCAAGGCGATGGCCTCGGCAACCGCCGGCAGGTACTCGATGCGGCGGGCGGGCTCGATGCCGCCGGTGGCGGTGATGATTGCCACCGGGGTCGCGTCGTCGATGCGGGCGGCAAGTTCCTTGGGCGCGAAGCCGCCGAAGACCACCGAGTGGATGGCCCCGAGCCGGGCGCAGGCGAGCATCGCGATGTGGGCCTGCGGAATCATCGGCAGGTAGATCAGTACCCGGTCCCCGGTCCCTATCCCCTGGTCGCGCAGCGCACCGGCGAAGCGTGCGACCCGCTCCAGCAATTCCGCATAGCTGTAGCGCTCCTGGATTCCCAGGAGTGCGGAGTCGTAGACCAGGGCAGTGGCATCCCCGCGGCCGGCGGCCACGTGGCGGTCCAGAGCGTTGTGGCAGATGTTGAGCATCCCGTCGGGGAACCAGGCGTTGATCGGGGCGCGGCTGGAATCGAGTCCGATGGCCGGCTCCCGTTCCCAGTCGATCGAGGTGGCGGCCTCGAGCCAGAAGGCCGCCGGGTCCCTGGTTGATTCGGCAAAGGTCTGCGCGTAGGAAAGTGCCATGCGAACCGTCCATCCGTTCGGGTCTGGGGGTTTGTTCGGGTGGACTCGAGCCTATGACCAGCACCACGGAATTTCAAGGGCTCTGTATACAGTTTACGAAAATTTAGCCGGATTATTCCGATTGCGACGTGACATTTGGCAATTTCTGTATACAGTTGATGTCATGAGAGCAAGCGACAAGGCCTACGATGAGCTGCGGACGGACATCGTCGAATGGCGGTTGCGTCCCGGTGCCGTCCTGGGCGAGGTCGAGCAGGCCGAACGCCTGGGCGTCTCACGCACCCCGTTGCGCGAGGCCCTTGCGCGGCTGGTGGCCGACGGGCTGGCCGTGCAGCAGCGCGGACGCGGCGCCGTCGTCTCGGACGTCTCGCTCGAACACATCGATGACCTCTTTGCCTTGCGCCGCGCCTTGGAGATTGAATCCGCCCGCATTGCCGCCCGCCGCGCGGACCCGGCGATCTTCACCGAGCTGCGCACCCGCTTCCTGGAGGCGGGGAAGGGTGCCGATCGGGAATCCCGGGAATCCTTCTACCACCTGGCCGCCGAGCTCGATCGCCGCATCGACGCCGCGGTGGCCAACCCCTACATCCAGCAATCGTTGCGTTCCCTGCGCGTGCACCTGGCCCGGGTCCGCCGCCTGGCCCAGGACGACCCCGCGCGTCTGGCCGTCTCGGCGCTCGAGCACGCAGCGATCGCCGAGGGCATTGCCGCCCGAAATCCCGACATCGCCGCCGCAGCGACCCAGTTGCACCTGCACCACAGTCTTGAACACATCAAAGCCCATTCCGGCACCCGAGAGGACACCTAAATGATCAACCACCCAGTACGCGTGTACCGCAGTGAAGAAAACCTGGCCCACGAGGACCAGTTAGCGCACAAGATCGCCGTTGTCGCCGCCGACCCCGTCGAGGTCCCCGCGGACGTCACCGAGATGATCATCAACCGCGTCATCGACAACGCTTCGGTGGCCATTGCCTCGCTGAACCGCGGCCCGATCGTTGCGGCGCGCGCCCAGGCGCTGGCCCACGCCCCGTCCACCGGCGGCAAGGGCGCCTCGGTCTTCGGGATTTCCGAGAAGGTCTCCCCCGAGTGGGCGGCCTGGGCCAACGGCGTGGCGGTGCGCGAGCTCGACTACCACGACACCTTCCTGTCCGCCGACTACTCCCACCCGGGCGACAACATCCCCCCGATCCTGGCCGTAGCCCAGCACACCGGTGCCAGCGGCAAGGACCTGATCCGCGGCCTGGCCACCGGATACGAGATCCAGGTCGACCTGGTCAAGTCCATCTGCCTGCACGAGCACAAGATCGACCACGTCGCGCACCTGGGCCCCTCGGCCGCCGCCGGCATCGGCACCCTGCTGGGCCTGGATGTCGAGACCATCTTCCAGGCCGTCGGCCAGGGCCTGCACACCACCACCGCCACCCGCCAGTCGCGCAAGGGCGAGATCTCCACCTGGAAGGCCCACGCCCCGGCATTCGCCGGCAAGATGGCCGTGGAGGCCGCCGACCGCGCGATGCGCGGGCAGACCTCCCCGGTGCCGATCTACGAGGGCGAGGACGGCGTCATCGCCTGGCTGCTGGACGGCCCGGACGCCGCCTACACCGTTCCGCTGCCGGAGGCCGGCGAGGCCAAGCGCGCCATCCTTGACACCTACACCAAGGAGCACTCGGCCGAATACCAGGCGCAGGCCTGGATCGATTTGGCCCGCAAGCTCAACCGCGAACACCCCGAGGCCACCGACCCGAAGAACGTCGCCTCGATCCTGATCCAGACCTCCCACCACACCCACTACGTGATCGGCTCGGGCGCCAACGACCCGCAGAAGTACGACCCGACCGCCTCGCGCGAAACCCTGGACCACTCGATCCCGTACATCTTCGCCGTCGCCCTGCAGGACGGCTCCTGGCACCACGTGGATTCCTACGCCCCCGAGCGTGCCGGCCGGCCCGACACCGTGGAACTGTGGAACAAGATCACCACCGAGGAAGACGCGGAGTGGACCCGCCGCTACCACTCGCTGGACATCAGCGAAAAGGCCTTCGGTGGCACCGTGGTCATCACCCTGGCCGACGGCACCGTGATCACCGACCAGATTGCGGTGGCCGACGCGCACCCGTTGGGGGCGCGCCCGTTCGCCCGCGAGCAGTACATCAACAAGTTCCGCACCCTGGCCGCCGGCCTGGTCGAGGAAGCCGAGATCAAGCGCTTCATCGCCGCCGCGCAGGACCTTGAAAACCTGGGTGCCGGGGACCTGGACCAGTTGAACATCGTCGCGGCACCCGGTGTCATCGACCTCGCCGCCGCACCCAAGGGCCTGTTCTAAATGCTGTACTCAACCATCACCCCGGAGCAGAAGCGCAAGGACCTGCGCGAGATGCTCGTTCCCGGGGCGGCACGCCAGCTCCCCGGAGCCTTCAACCCGCTCTCGGCAAGGCTGATCCAGGAGAAGGGCTTTGACGGGGTCTATGTCTCCGGTGCCGTGCTGGCCAACGACCTGGGCCTTCCGGACATCGGGCTGACCACGCTGACCGAGGTCGCCACCCGTGCCGGGCAGATCGCCCGGATGACCGACCTGCCGACCCTGGTGGATGCCGACACCGGCTTCGGCGAGCCGATGAATGTGGCCCGCACCATCCAGGAACTCGAGCACGCGGGCCTGGCCGGCTGCCACATCGAGGACCAGTTCAACCCCAAGCGCTGCGGCCACCTGGACGGCAAGAACGTCGTCGACCTGGACACCATGGTCAGGCGCATCGCCGCCGCGGCCGACGCACGCCGGGATGCAAACTTCCTGATCATGGCGCGCACCGACGTGCGCGGCGTCGAGGGCCTGGGTGCAGTCATCGAGCGGGCCAAGGCGCTGGTGGATGCCGGAGCCGATGCGATCTTCCCCGAGGCCATGAAGGACCTTTCGGAGTTCGAGGCGGTCTGCAAGGCCGTGGATGTGCCGGTGCTGGCGAACATGACGGAGTTCGGGAAATCCGAGCTCTTCACCCGGCAGCAGCTGGCCGATGTCGGGGTGGCAATGGTCATCTACCCGGTGACCTTGCTGCGCAGTGCCATGGGCGAGGCGGAGCGCGTCCTGGACGCGATTGCCGCCCACGGAACGCAGGAGTCTCGGGTAGATTCAATGTTGACGCGTGCTCGTCTGTACGAGCTGGTTGACTACGAGGCGTACAACCGCTTCGACACCGGGATCTTCAACTTCCAGGTTCCGGATCTGGATATCCACTCAAACAACGCGGATCTGTAGGAAACAGGAGCGAGTGATGACTGAAACAACAGAGATCAAGAAGGGCTTGGCCGGGGTGGTCGTCGACTACACCGCCATCTCCAAGGTCAACCCGGAGACCAATTCGCTGCTCTACCGCGGCTACCCGGTCCAGGACCTGGCCGCCACGAAGAGCTTCGAAGAGGTGGCACTGCTCCTGTGGACCGGCGAGCTGCCGACGCAGATCGAGCTGACCGACTTCATCGCCGCCGAGCGTGCCGGGCGCGCCCTGGCCTCCAACGTGAAGGCGGCGATCGACCTGCTGCCGCTGGATTGCCACCCGATGGACGTGGGCCGCACCGCGGTCTCGGTCCTGGGCGCCAACCACGCGCTGGCCGAGGATTCCTCCCCCGAGGCGGAATTCATCAAGGCCAAGGAACTGTTTGCCGCGTTCCCCGCGGTGGTCGCCTACGACCAGCGCCGCCGCCGCGGCCTGGGCGTCGTGGAGCCGCGGGAAGACCTGGACTATTCGCAGAACTTCCTGTGGATGACCTTCGGCGAGGAGGCCGCCCCCGAGGTGGCCGACGCGTTCCGGGTCTCGATGGTGCTCTATGCGGAGCACTCCTTTAACGCCTCCACGTTCACCGCCCGCGTGGTCACCTCCACGTTATCGGACCTGCATTCGGCCGTCACCGCCGCCATCGGTGCACTGAAGGGCCCGCTGCACGGAGGCGCCAACGAAGCGGTCATGCACACCTTCCAGGAGATCGGGATCGACAAGAACGAATCCCGCGAGGACGCCGCGGCGCGTGCCAAGGCCTGGATGGAGCGGGCCCTGGCGGCGAAGAAGAAGGTCATGGGCTTCGGGCACCGCGTCTACAAGCACGGCGATTCCCGGGTCCCGACCATGAAGGCAGCGTTGGACAAGATGGTCGCGTACTACGACCGCGGCGAGCTGCTGGGCCTGTATGACGGGCTGGAGGCCGCCATGGACGAGGCCAAGGCCATCAAGCCGAACCTCGACTACCCGGCGGGCCCGACCTACCACCTGATGGGCTTCGACACCGACATGTTCACGCCCATCTTCATTGCCTCGCGCATCGTGGGCTGGACCGCGCACATTGCCGAACAGCGCGCCAACAACGCGTTGATCCGCCCGCTTTCGGCTTACAACGGCCCGGACCAGCGCGCCCTGTAGGCGCACGCCGGAGTACCGCAGCGGGGGGTGCCGGGACCATTTTGAGGTCCCGGCACCCCCCGTTTTTCGTGTGTTGCGCCGCTGGCCGGCAATCTCACCAGTACATGATCGCGCTCGAGCCGGTGCCGCCGGCCCAGTACAGGCGCAGTCGCACCACGTAGCGTCGCCCGGCCAGCAGCCGCAGGTGCAACCTGGCATTCAGGCCGGTCCCGCCGTCGTCGTCCCCGCCCAGGTAGCGCAGCGTCCCGGCGTCGTCCTCGAAGAGCACCATCACCACGTCCGAGGTGCCGAAGGTGGAGATCGTGTAGGGGCGCGAGTCCTCCGGTTCCAGGGCGAAGTCGGCCTGCTCCCCCGGCCCCAGGCTCAGCGGGCGGGAGGTGAACGGATCAAGCACCTCCGGCCCCGGCGCCTGCCCGGGATAGAACTTCTTGGCCCACTCGATGTCCTGTGCCGACAGGCCGCCGGCGGGCATGAGCCCGGCGGCATACTGTGCCGGTTCGATGATCAACCCGGCGGGGAACCAGTACTCCATCACCGAGTTCGGGTCCCAGGCCGAACCGTCGACCTCGGTGGTGGAGAACTTGTGCAAGACGTTGGACTCGGTCTGTGCCCGGGACCAGTTGTTCGGGGAACCGGTGAAATAGGCGTAGACCTTCTCCACGTCCCACTGGATGCCGGAGAACGGGTTCTGGTGCTCGTGCGGCAATCCCAGGGTGTGCCCGATCTCGTGCAGCGCGGTGGTGTGCCCGTAGTCGTCGGTCAAATCCCAGCCGAAGTTCATGGTGGCCTGGGTGTTGGGGATGCCCAGCACGTCCCTGCCCACGTAGGACCAGGAACCGTCGGCCGCATCGAAGGAGATGCGCACCTCCGAGGCCGCGCGGTTGGTCGTCTCGGTGAACTCCAGGCCCAGCGGCAGCCCCTTCCATTGCGTGAAGGCGTCGCGCACGGCCTGGCGCTGGGGCTCGGGACCCTGGATGAGGAAGTAGTGCAGCTCGGTGCCGTTGACCCAGACGTTGGCCAGGACCCGCAGCAGGCGGTCGCGTTCGAACGGCATTCCGGGGGGCAGCGGGCGGGGCGCCGGGTTCCGCGGGACGCAGAGGGGTTGGTTCTCGTACTTCATGGTGGTTCCTTCCGAACCGGTGGTGCGGGAATGGCGGATCGGCAGCCGGTGCCGCGGGAGGGCGAGCTCCGCCCACGGCACGGGCTGCCGTTTCGGGTTCAGCTGACGTAGACCAGCGGCACGCCCAGGTAGTTGGCGTTGCCGCTGGCGAAGTCCAGCTGGGCGGTGGAGCCGCCGCCGCGTGCGTACACGTACAACTTCGCCGTTACCAGCAGGTAGGCCCGGTCGGCACCCAACAGGTCCGAGTAGTACATCGTGCGCCAGCCGTCGAAGCGGTCGTTGACGTTGATGTTGTCGTTCCCGACGGCCAGCACGTTGGCGGTGGACGTGGGCTTGTAGTTGTACTGGTAGCCGGTGGCCGAGAGCGAGATGTTCACGTTGGCCTGCTTCGAATCGAACCAGCCGTCGTCGGCGCGCACGATGTGGAAGCCGTTGAACGGCACGTACACGGTCTGGGCGTAGTTCCGGTTTTCCGGTGCGTTGAACGTGAACCACCAGTCCATGTACACGGTGAACGACCCGGCACCGGTGCCGAAGATGCCCGATCCGGCACCGTTGGCGTAGCACGAGGCGTCGATGTTCCCAGGGTTGTATCCCTGCCAGTACACCGATCCGTCGGAACCGTGCAGGGTTCCGTAGTACGGGCTGAGCCAGCCCACCGCGGCGGCGGCCGGGCCATTGCCCAGAACCAGCTGAAGCGCGGTGGACTCGGTCGGGTCTGCCTCTGCCAGGCGCGCGGCCGCCGCTTCGGTGTCCTTGGCCGCGGCGGCCGCCACCGTGGACTCCGCCTCTTCGGACTTGGCCAGGTAGGCCGCCAATTCCTTGGGCAGCGACTTGCGCAGGCCGGCCAGCCTGCCCTGCCCGCGGGCCTCGATGTCCGCCAGTTCCTTGGTCTGCGCCTGCTGGAGGGCAACGACCTGCTCGCGCCGGGCGGCCAGCAGCCGCTCGAAGACGACGTCGGTGCCCGCTTGGATGTTATCCATGGTTCTCTCCCATTTTTGGACCCCGCCGCGTCGGCGCCCACGGTGTCTGAACCGCCCTCTTGCCCCTGGCGGCCCCCACCCGCCGGCCGCGGTGGTGCTCCAGCGTAGGCGCGGGGCCATGACCGGAAAATTACCCGGCCGTTACCCCGCCATGACATTGCGTGATGCCCCGGTGTCGGCACGGATGCGGGAAAATCCTCCGGGGACCTCAGGCGAACCAGCGGCCGGGTCTGCCGCCCGGGAACCCGGCAAACGACGTGTTCGCAGCATGGCGCACCCGGGCCTCGAGCCGGTCCAGGGTCGGGGAACCTGCGATCCCGAGCTCGCTGCTGGCCCGCCGGCGGAATCCGACGATCGCCTGCAGCGCCGAGATGCATTGGCCCAATCCCAGCTGTGCCACCACCATGATTTCCAGGGCCGCCTCGTCCAGCACATCCAGGTGCAGCACCTGGGTTGCCGATTCCACCGCGCCGGCGTAGTCGCGGTGGGCCAGTGCCTCCCCTGCCGCCCGGCGCCAATAGGCGGTGCGTGCCCGCTGCAGCCGGGACTGCTCGTCCAGCACCCAGTCCTCATACCAGCCCAGCAACAGCCCGGTGGCGCCGGGAAGCAGCCCGTCGGCTTGGGCGTTGGTTCCCGAAATCAGCTCCCACTCCCGGTGCAGGTCCACCTGCACCCGCGGGGAGAGCTCCACCGCGTGCCGATCGGCCCGCAGCAGGCCCGGCAGCGCGCTGGTCACCCGGTGGATGCTCACCCGCAGGTTGTCCAGCGAGCAGTGCTCGGGCGATTCGGGCCACAGCACCCCGGCCACCAGCTCGCGCCTGCTGGTGCCCTGGACCGCCAGGAAAGCCAGCAGCCGCTGCTGGCGCAGCGAAACCTCGATCTGCCGTCCGTTGCTCCACAACCCCCACGAGGGCATCAGGCGAAGCGCATACGCCCCCTGCCCGAAATCCGCCTCAAAGCCCATGGCGCATCGTCCCCCCTTTGTACTTCGTGTACGTCGATCGCCCCCTGGGCGATATCACCACCAATCGAATCGTCCGCCTGTGCCGGATGCAGGTCAAGGCATGGGCGGATCCGATGCAGTCGGTGGATGAAACATCGAGGCCCCGATGCGCTGGGCCGCCACCCGGGCGGCGTCGGCACCGTCGAGGATCCCTTGTTGCCGCGGCACATCGAGCACCGGCTTCAGCGCGGCGAAGGACAGGCGCCCGCCCTCGTCAAAGCGCAGCATCCCGCCGCCGCGCAGCAGCACCGAAGAGGAACAACGCAGGCCCAGCTTCACGGCGGCGGAGCGGCCCAGCCGCAGCTCCTGGACGAAGGACGCCTCGATTTCCGCCACCGCGAACCCGTCGGGGCTCAGCCGCAGGCTGGGCCGCACCCTGTCGATGGCGATCCGGGCGGCGGGATCCATTTTCGCCGCGTCCATCAACACCGGGTTGTCCCAGATGAAACGCAGCACCTCGTCCGGGTCGGCACCCAGTGCCGAAAGCCGGATCGGGTAGTTCAGCCCCCGCAGCCCGGAGATTCCGTCCAGCGCGTGGGGCGGACCGGCGACGATGCCGACCTCGGCGAAGCAGGCGCGCAGGGTGCCGCGGTAGTTGCGTTCGTCCTGCGGGACCACCACGGCGTCCGCGGCCAGGATCCCGCGCAGCAGATCCTCCCACCCCACATCCACCGGGGCCATGTAGGAAAGCCCACGCAGGATCATGTTCAGCACCCGCTCCCCGATCCGGGCACCGGCAGCTGCCACCTGGTGGATGCCGGCCCGACCCCCGGGCCGGCCCAGCTCCACCCGCCACAGGCGCAACACGGTCCCCAGCACCGCATGGATGACCCCGGCCGCACGCCGGTGCGGCTCCACGTCGTCGCGCCAATCCCGCGGCGGGACCCCGGAGAGGGGGTCGCGGGCGGCCCGGCCATGGCTGAACAGGTTGTCGGCGAAGCGGAAAAGCCCCGAGGCCAGCAGCGTGGAATCAATGGAGTCCAGGCTCGCCCCCGTGGCGGCCAGCTGCCCGGCAATGATCTTCTCCACGACCGGTTCGGCGGTGAACACCCCCAGCATCGCCAAGAGGTCGGCGAGCGCCTCGTGCAGCGCCAGCTGGTCGGCCCCGGCCTGGGCGTCGGCCCAGCGCGGGCGATAGCCATCGAGCACCGCGTGTGTCACCTCATGGGCCACCAGGTCCCGGTAGAGCACCAGCGGGAGCTTGTTCCGGTGCCGCGGGTCCTCGATCATGCCGAACCTGATCGAGCAGTCGGCCCGGGTGTAGCCGGTGTTGCGGTAGTCGATCCGGTCGTTGGCGAACAGCGTCAGCCGGCACCCGCCGGCCCAGCCCATCCGCCGACCCAGGGCCCGTTCGAAGGAGGCCAGGGTGTGCGCGGCCACCGCATAGGCCTGTTGGGCCAGGAAACGGCGGTCCGAGGGCAGGTCGGCGGGATCCGCGGGAGGTGCGATGTCTTCGGCGCCCCAGCTGCCGTCGCCCAGTGCCTGGTTCTCCCGCCGCCCCCGCGGTCCCAGCACCACCACCTCGAGGCGGGCACCCACCGGGCCGGTCAGCAGCCGCTCATTGGGAACCCGCAGGACCTGGGTCATCGGCCGTCCGGCGGCATCGAGCGAATGCGGGCCCTGGGCCAGCACCGTCAGCGGGCTCAGGTCCCCGGCGCGGTGTTGCGGCAGGGCTGGCACCGGTTCACCCCGCCGCTTTCGCAAACGGGCTGCCCCACGGGGTGGACTTTGCCGCGGCCGGGCCCTCGAGCTGGGCGCGCTGGTCGAAGCGGCCCGCGGCCAGGGACTTGGAGACCGCGGCCAGCAACGTGCGGCGGCTGCGTGCGGGGTCGGTGCGCAGCGCCTCGAGCAGGTAGTAGGTGAACGCCCCGTTGTAGCGCCCGTCGAACACCGCATCGGCGGAGGTCTGGTCGGAGCGGCAGCCGGCCAGCAGCACCGGGCGCGTTCCCCGGCCGGAGCCGGAGACCAGGTCGCGGAAGGCCCGCGGGTCCGCGGTGGCCGTGCGGTCCAGGCCGATCGGGGTGGGCGGGGGCAGGAAGCGCGGTCGGCGTCCGGGCAGCAGGTCCAGCGCCTTGAGCCCGGTCCCGCTGTGGCAGGTGTCCAGGACGACCTCCACCAACAGACCCGATCCGGCCCTGGAGAACAGGGCGTGCAGTTCGTCGTCGGACACCAGCGTGGCCGGGTCCCATTGGTCCCCGGCCTGGGTCAGGTCGTAGGTGGCAAATGCCTCGTCGGCCTGGTCCGATTCGTCGCCGGTGGCATCCGGGATCTGTGTCCCGTGGCTGGAGAAGGTGAAGACCAGGTGCCTGAGCCCGTCGGCCTCGGCCCGATCCAGGGCCTGCCCGAGGCGTCCCATGACAGCTTCCTTGGTCGCCGCGGCGTCGGTGAGCACCTCGATCTGGGAATCAGCGAAGCCGAACCCCTCCCCCAGCAACGCGGCAAAGTCGTTGGCGTCGTTGACGCAGCCATTGAGCCAGGAGCCCTTGGGCAGGTTCTGGAAGTCGTTGATGCCCACGCACAGGGCGTAGCGGTCCGAACCGCGGGCCGCCGGGGCAAAGGGGCGGGCCGGTGCCGGAATGTTCGCCGGTGCGGGGGCCGGCGACGCCAGCGGCCGGGCGGCACCGTAGCCGATGACGTCCTCGCGGCCCAGCACCCGGCACAGCACGCTGGTCATGGTGTCCGGGTCGTTGTCGAAGGAGCCGTGCGACGTCGCGTTGCTGCGTGCGGACTTCGGCCCACCGGTGGAGCGCGACCATGTCGCATCGGCCTGTGCGGAACCGAAGAGCCGGGTCAGCTGCCCGTCGGCGGCCACGGACTCGGCCAGACCCAGGACGGGGGTGTTGGGCTCGATCTCCAGGGAGGCGCGGATCAGGCACAGCAGCGAGCGCTTGTACACGCCGATGACGTTGTCCTCTTCCTCCAAGGGTGCAGCCATGGAGAACATGCCCAGGTGGTCCACCCCGTTGGCGGCCCCCACCAGCGGGAACAGTCGCTTCTTGAAGTCGGCCACGGTGATGGCCGGGGCAAGCAGCTGAAGGGTGGAGAATCCCGTGCCCGCCTCGAGGTCCGCGTAGGCGGGCAGGAAGCGGGAATGGAAGATCGACCCGGCCGAATGCCCGGCGGCGTGGAGCTGCACGGCATTCGGGTTGTTTCCCACGAAGTCGGCCAGCGCCCGCGCGACCGACAGGGCCCCGCCGTCTTCGGCCACGGATTGTGCGGCACTGAGTTTCATCTGGCCCCAGATCTTGGGTCCCACGGGCCGGGCGAGCAGCTCGAAGGCCTTGTTCCAGGCGTCCTGGAGAAAGCCGCGTTCGGCCGGGATCCCGGGGGCAACCTCGCGCGCGGGAGCCCCGAGCAGTGAACCAATGGCGTCGAAGAGCCCGGTTTCCCAAATGAAGAAGACCGGGTAGACCCCGTTCGCAAGCCACCAGGGGATCTGTGCGGCGGCCCCGGTGATGCCGGCGGTTTCGTCCACCAGGCCGCCGTGGGCCCAGAAGAGCAGCGGGACGTCGCGGCCGCCGTTCGCGGCGACGAAATCCGGCAGGTGGCTGTTGAAGATCGCCGCGATGTCCTCGGGTGTGGTGCGCAGCTGCCCGCCGCTGGAGAAGCGGCCGTCGGAGAGGTTGACCAGGTGGGGTTTGAGGGCTTGCAGGTCGATTCCCGCGGGAAGTGCGCGCAGCGCTTCGGGCCGGGTTGCGGATCCGTTCGCCCCGCCGGTCAGCAATGCCATGGTCCGCTCCTGTCGGGTGCAGTGCGGCGGATGCCGCCCTTGGAGTATGCCCGACGGTGCGTTACCGGTGCATTACCGCCCCGGCGTGGCGGGATCACCTGTTGTCTTGGATGACCAGTGACGCCGCGACTTGCCGGGCCTGGGTGTATTCAACCGAGCCCCAATAGGCGTTGAATTCGACTTGGTTCTTGAAACCCAGGGGGCCGTTCCATTGGGTGAGCATCAAGGTGCGATCCCCGATGTCGACACCCGAGCGCACGTCGCAGGTCTTCCCGGTGGACGGGAGATCCGCGGGATAGAGTCCGACCACCGAGTGGCGGCTTCCGTCGGCGGCCGCGACCGTGCTCAGGGCCAGCTTCAGCGGACCGGCGTCGGTGAGGACCCCGCTGGGTGGTTCACCATCGAACGCGTAGGTGGATCCCGGTTCGGCGCAGTCGGTGGGTTCGTGCACCGCGCCCTTTCTCAGGCTGCCCAGGCTGAAGACCTTTTTGCCGCGGAGGTCGTAGAGGAGCAGGTCGTACCTGTCCACGTCGTTGGGGCCGATCGTCGGATCGTCGATGGGAGTGCCGTTCCCGTCCGTCTTCCACTCGCGTTCTTCCCACGCGGGATGGTCCGTCCTCAGCAGTTCGTTGCCGAAGGCGTGCCTTTCCTCCATTGCCTTGGCGCCCATCCACGACGGCACGTCGGGCCCCAGGAGCCGGCCCATGCCGGTGTCGTCAAGGCCCAAGACCTTGAGTTGTCGCAACTGTTCGGTCTTGAGGATGGGATCGGACGGATTGTCCAGCGCCCGCAGCCGGGGGTTAGTGAACAAGGGCATGCCGTGAACGACGTTGATGCCCGTGTCGTCATCTGCCTTGATGCTCCAACATCCGTCCTGCCAACGGGCAAGCCATATGCCGGAACCGTTACCGGTGGGGTTGCCGGCCTCGGCCAGGTCCGACCGCAGGATCGCGGCCAGGGAATCGACGCAGCCGACCACGGGGTACGCGTTGGCGTTGTCGGGCAGTTTTGTCCGGATTCCGTTGGCGTCCACGAGGTCCAGGGTCCGCAGGTCAAGGGTGTTGCAGGAGGGCGAGTCCTCGAAGTAGACGTCCTGGTTGGCCGGGACCAGGAAGTTGGGCAGCCCGTAATCGATGCGCGGCAGCGCCGATCCATCCACGGATGAGCTGGGCGAGGGACCGGTGGTGGGATTTTCCGTGGTCGGAAGCGTGGGCGCGGCCGGGACGGTTCCCGTCGGGGCCTGCCATGGAGCCCAGATAACGAGTCCGACGGCCGCTGCGGCGATGGCTGTTCCGGCCGCGAGGATCCGCCATTTGCCCCGGGAATTTCCCGGACTGGCCGGTACCGGCCGCTGGCTGAAGACCGGGACGGGGTCTTGGAGTTGCAGCGGACCGGGATCGCCGATGTTGTCGCGTTCGGCCGGATCGATGCCGGAAATGAGCTTCTGAATGTTGTCCATTGGAGCCGCCGCCCTTCAACATGCTCGTTGGTGCCTTGCGGTCAACGGCATTCCGGGCGCGGAACAGCCTCGATTTCGCCGATTCGTGCGAGCATTCCAGCACCGCGGCGATCTCGGCGATCGATAACGCATCCCAGTAGGCGAGGATGAGCACCTCTCGGTCCTTGGCACGCAGTGCGTCCAGGACCTCGTGCACCTGATCGTCCAGTCCGGAGTCGCGGCCGCCGCGCTCAGAGAGCTGGGCGGCCGCGGCCTTGAACACGAGGTTCTTTTCCCGGCCCATGGAGTGCAGCTCGTTGCCGACAAGGTTCCGGGCCGCCACCAACAGCCACGGAAGTGCATCCGCGCCCGGCGAGATGCCGCGTTGCCAGGCCAGCCGGAAGGCGTCGTTGGCGATTTGCCGGGAGGCCTCGATGTCCAGGAGCCGGCCATAGACGTACCGGTGGACATTCTTGGAATGCAGGCGGTGCAATTCCTCCACGGCCGCTGATGCCTGTGTCTCCACCGACGTCCCTTCACCCCGCACTACCCCGTGGGCCTCACACATGCGGGCCCCTTGTGGGCTATGTAATCTCCGGAAAGCCGGCGTCGGTTGCAGTTGTCGCAGGAATCCTGTTGTCCGTCCAGTCGACGGTGGAAAAACGGGCCACCGATTCGTTGTCTTCGTCCAGCACCACCAGGGCGTCGAAACGTTCCCCTGCCAACAGCCGGCCCAACCAGAGTGCCGAGTCGTCCCACATCCGCGCCAGCGGCAGGTGTCCCACCGGGTACCAGGCAGGAACCAATTCCTCCGAGGCTGCGGCCATGCCGGCAAAGGCGGAGGTGAGGAAGACGGTGCAGTCCATGTCGGCGGCCGGTCTGGAGGGAAAGCGGAAGAAGACCCGCGCCGCGGGTTCCAAGGAGGAGCTCTCAGCGACGAGCGAGGTTTCCTCAAAGAGCTCTCGCACCGCGGCCTGCTCGGTGCTCTCCCCCGGCTCGATCTTCCCGCCCGGGGCCACGACGCGTCCGGCACCGAAGCCGCGCTGCTTGTGGCCCAGCAGCACCTGGGTGCCGGTCAGCCCACGCAGGAGCGGCAGGCACAGGACGACTTGGGTGGGTGTTGCCGCAAATCTCTGTGCCATGGTGGGGGTGCTTCCTTAGAGGTTCGCGCGCGGGTGCGCCGCAGCGTAGATTTCGCGCAGGGTGTCGGCGGTGACCAGCGTGTAGACCTGCGTGGTGGTGACCGAGGCGTGCCCCAGCAATTCCTGGACCACACGCACGTCGGCCCCGCCCTCGAGCAGGTGCGTGGCGAACGAGTGGCGCAGGGTGTGCGGGGAAACGTCTTGTTCGATGCCGGCCCGCTCGGCAGCCTTGGTGAGCACCGACCAGGCGGATTGGCGCGAGAGCCGACCGCCGCGTTGGTTCAGGAAGAGGGCGGCGGTGCCCTTGCCCTTGGCGACCAGCTCGGGCCGGCCACGGACCAGGTACGCGTTCAGGGCGTCGATCGCGTAGGAACCCAGCGGAACGATGCGTTCCTTTGAGCCCTTGCCAAAGAGGCGCACCACTGCGGGGCCGTCGGCGGGGCGTTCCAGGTGCAGGTCATCGACGTCCAGGCCGACGGCCTCGGAGATGCGGGCGCCGGTGGAGTACAGGAATTCCAGGATGGCCTTGTCGCGCAGGCCGGCGGAGGTCTCGATGGAGACCGAGTCAAGGATCGCGGTGACCTCGGCGACGGAGATGGCCTTGGGCAGGCGGCGCCCGGCCTGCGGCGGGTGCAGGTCCACGGCGGGGTTGGTGGGTGCCAGACCCTCGAGTTCCCAGAACTTGTGCACGCCGCGCACCGCGACAATGGTGCGGGCTGCCGAGCGGGCGCTCAGGGGTGCGGCGCCGTCGGCCCCGTCGCGCACGGCCTGGGCGAACGAGGTCAGGTGCCCCAAGGTCACCTGGTCCGGGGTATGCACGTCCTGGCCGTGGAGGTAGGCCGCGTAGCGGTACAGGTCGCGTCGGTAGGCGCTGACGGTGTTCCGCGCCATGCCGCGTTCCACCGCCAGGTGCTGCAGGTAGCTGGCCAGGTGCCTGCCGATGGGCAGTTCCGCCGGATCCGGTCCGGGCAGCGGAATCGGGTCGGGAACCGGAGCCGGGTCGGGTACCGTTTCCAGCCGCAGTGTCGCGTCGACGGGGCTGATTCGCACCGTCGGGGCCACGTCCGGGCGCGGCAGCGAGACCGTCTCGGGAACCACCGCAAGGCGCAAGGTGGCGTCGTCGGTTCCTGGGTGCATGTTCTTTTCCGTGCCCCTTAGAGCCGTGGCTCGGCGGAGCGCAGGCGCGGGTGTGCCTCGAACGGGACATCGACCGGGCGCAGCGAGGCGTAGCCACCGGCGCGTGCCGCGGCGGCGGCCAGTAGGCCCGCCACAGCGGAAGGATTGTGGAACCGACCGGCCAGCACACCGGCGACGGCCTCGTCCAGCGGAACCCAGGCCAGGGCCATGTCCGCTTCCTCGTCGGTGCGTTCGTGGCGTTCGTGCTCCGGGACCGGGCTCGCATTGCGGGCCAGGTAGATGCGGATCGCCTCGGAAGAGGAGCCCGGGGAGAGGAACAGGTCGACCAGCACGGCCCAGTCGGCGGCAACCAGGTCCGCTTCCTCGGCCAGTTCGCGTGCGGCGGCCAGGTGCGGTGCCTCGCCCTCGATGTCCATGAGGCCGGCGGGGATTTCCCACAGGGTCATGCGCACGGGGTGGCGGTACTGGTTGATCATCAGTACCTCGTCGGCTTCATTGAGCACGAGCACCGCGACGGCGCCGGGGTGGTCGATGTAGTCGCGAACCAGCGGCGCCGTGTCTGGCGCAAATTCAAAGGTGTCCTGCACAACGTCCCAGATGCGTCCGTCGTAGACGGTCTCGGACGAAAGCAGGCGGCGAGGGCTGAACGTATCGCCCAGCGCCTCGCCGTCTGTCTTTGCCATGATGCTACTTGCCGGCCTTCTGGTGTTCCAGTGCGGCCTTGACCAGCCCCGTGAAGAGCGGGTGCGGGCGGGTCGGGCGGCTGGAGAGCTCCGGGTGGGCCTGCGTGGAGACGTAGTACGGGTGTACGTCCTTGGGCAGTTCCACGAACTCGACCAGCTTGCCATCCGGCGAGGTGCCGGAGAAGACGAGTCCCGCCTTGGCGATCTGCTCGCGGTAGGCGTTGTTGACCTCGTAGCGGTGGCGGTGGCGCTCGGCCACTGCTGTCTTGCCGTAGGTCTCAGCAACTACCGAGCCCTCGGTGAGGGTTGCGTCGTAGAGGCCCAGCCGCATGGTGCCGCCCAAGTCTCCCTTGCCGTCAACGATGTCGAGCTGTTCCTGCATGGTCGCAATGACCGGGTGCTTGGTGTCCGGCTCGAATTCGGTGCTCGAGGCATCGACCAGGCCGACGACGTTGCGGGCATATTCGATGACCATCGACTGCAGGCCCAGGCACAGGCCCAGGGTCGGCAGGCCGGTTTCACGGGCGTACTTCAGGGCGCCAAGCTTGCCTTCAAGGCCGCGGATGCCGAAGCCGCCGGGCACGCAGATCGCGTCAACGCCGGCCAGTGCCTTCTTGGCACCGGCTTCGGTCGAGCAGTCGTCCGAGGGGACCCAGCGGATCTGGACCTTGGTCTTGTTGGCGAAGCCGCCTGCACGCAGGGCCTCGGTGACCGAGAGGTAGGCGTCGGGCAGGTCGATGTACTTTCCGACCAGCGCGATTTCCAGGTGGTGCTTGGGGTTGTGGACCGCGTCAAGCAGCTTGTTCCACTTGGACCAGTTCACGTCCTTGAACTTCATGCCCAGGTGCTGGACGATGTACGCGTCAAGGCCCTGGGAATGCAACACCACGGGGATGTCGTAGATGCTCGGGGCGTCGGCGCAGTTGATGACCGCTTCCGGATCGACGTCGCAGGTGCGGCCGATCTTCACGCGCATCTCGTCCGGGATATCCCGATCCGAGCGGATGACCAAGGCGTCGGGCTGGATGCCGATGGAGCGCAGCGCGGCCACGGAGTGCTGGGTCGGCTTGGTCTTCAGTTCCTGGCTCGGGCCGATGTACGGCACCAGGGAGACATGGACGAAGAAGACGTTCTTGCGGCCAATGTCCTGGCGGACCTGGCGGGCCGATTCGAGGAACGGCTGGGACTCGATGTCGCCAACGGTGCCGCCGATTTCGGTGATGATCACGTCGGGGGCCTTCTTGCCCTTGCCCGGCTCGGTGGCCGGCAGGCGCATGCGGCGCTTGATTTCGTCGGTGATGTGCGGGATGACCTGCACGGTGTCGCCGAGGTAGTCGCCGCGGCGTTCCTTCTCGATGACCTCGGAGTAGACCTGACCGGTGGTCACGTTGGCCATGCCGGTGAGGTTTTCGTCCAGGAAGCGCTCGTAGTGCCCGATGTCGAGATCGGTTTCGGCGCCGTCATCGGTGACAAAGACTTCACCGTGCTGGAAGGGGTTCATTGTGCCCGGATCCACATTGAGATACGGGTCTAGCTTCTGCATGGTGACGGAGAGCCCACGTGCCCGAAGAAGATGACCGAGGCTGGAAGCCGTCAGTCCCTTTCCGAGGGAAGAGGCCACGCCACCAGTGACGAAGATATGCTTTGTCGTTTCAGACGACCGGGAATCACGAGAAAGATTACGTTGCACCACGGGGTTCTACCCTATCACCATTTCGTTGCTGGACGGTTGGGAAAGACTCTACAGGCTTGCGGGATGGGCCACGGGAAATCCATGGCTAGGAAAGCGAACTGACGAGCAATTGGGCCTCGCCCAGCAGCTCCTCGGCGTGGGCCTGGGCGGTCGAGGAGTCCTCTTGGCCCGCCAGCATCCGCGCCAATTCGCGCACCCGCTCGGCCTCGTCCAGCAGCACGACGTCGCTGGCGGTGAAGCCCGCACCATCCGCGGCCGCCGCGTTCGAGGACTTGATCACGCGTACGTGGCGGTCCGCGTAGGCGGCCACCTGTGGCAGGTGGGTGACAACTATCACCTGCACGTGCTTGGCCAGCATGGCCAGGCGCTTGCCGATCTCCACTGCGGCCTTTCCGCCGACCCCCGCGTCCACTTCGTCGAAGACGAAGGTCGGCACGGGGTCCACGGCGGCCAGCACCACTTCGATGGCCAGCATCACCCGGGAGAGCTCGCCGCCCGAGGCTCCCTTGCCCAGCGGGCGCGGGGTGGTTCCGGCGTGGGGCTGCAGCAGCATGGTGATCGCGTCGATGCCGTAGCGGTTGGGCTCGGGCAGCTTTTCAATCTCAAGAACGAACTTCGCGTCCGGCATGGCCAGCGCGGCAAGCTCCGAGGTCACGCGGGCAGCCAGGTCCTTGGCGGCCTTGGCCCGCAGCTTGGAGAGCTTGGCCGCCGTCTCGGCGACCTCCAGGCGCAGCGACTCGGTTTCGGCCCGCAGCGCCTCAATGCGCCCGTCGTCCCCCTGGATCTCGGTCAGCCGGGTCCGGGCGGTATCCGCCCAGGCGATGACCTGATCGATGTCCGGGGCGTACTTGCGGATCAGCCGGTTCAAATCGGCGCGGCGCTCCTCGAGCGCGGCCAGGCGGTCCGGGCCCTCGGAGTCGAGGTCGGAGAGGTAGCCGGCCAGGTCGGTGGAAACCTCGGCGGCGAGGATCCCGATTTCACCCAGCCGCTCGGCCAGTGCCTTGATGTCGGCATCGTCGGCGGCGACCTGTTCCAGGGCGTGCTGCGCGGCTTCCACCAGCGAGACCACGCTGCTGGTCTCATAGTCCTCGCTGTTCAGCGCCTCGTGGGCGAGATTCGCGTTGGAACGCAGTTCTTCGACGTTGGTGAGCTTCAGCGACTGGTTCTTCAGCTCGATGTCCTCGGCCGGCTGGGGTTCGACGGCGTCGATTTCCTCCAGTGCGGCCTGCAGGGACTCGGCCTCGCGGATCCGCTCGCGGGAAGCGGCAACCAGTTCCTCGAGTTCGCTCGAGGCGTTGCCCCACTTCTCGAAGGTCTCCTGGTAGGAGGAAAGCACCTTGGCCAGCGGGGCGCCGGCGAACTTGTCCAGCGAGTCACGCTGTGCGGCGGCTCCCTTGAGGCGCAGCTGGTCGGTTTGCCCGTGGATCGCAATCAGGTCCTCGCCCAGCTCCACCAGCACGCCCACCGGCGCAGCCCGCCCGCCGACGGAGGCGCGGCTGCGCCCCTCCGCGGAAAGGGTGCGGGTGATGATCAGTTCGGCCTCGTTATCGAAGCGTTCGACCAGGGCTCCGGCCTCCTCGGCGCGGTCCAGCACCTTGCTGGTGGCCGGCAAAACGAGCGTGGCATCGGCCACCGCCTGCTTGGCACCGTGGCGCACCGCCCCGGCGTCGGCACGGCGGCCCAGCAACAGCCCCAGAGCGGTGATGACCATGGTCTTGCCGGCACCGGTTTCGCCGGTGACCACGCTGAAGCCCGGGCCCAGCGGCAACGTTGCCTGGGAGATGACGCCCAGGTCCTTGATACGGATTTCCTGAATCACAACTGCCTCCGATGATCCTTGCCCAAGAGCGTCTCGGGCTCCGGCTTGGGTGCGTGGTGGCGCGGCTCGATGACCTGCATCGCCGGGGTGATGACCGGCAAAGCGGTCGTGGCCGTCTCGCGTTCACCGGGTTGAACCGGTCCGCGCCAGCCTTGGATGGGAAGTTCGAACTTGTTGACCAGCCGCTCGGAGAACGGCGTCTGGTTGACCCGGGCCAGGCGCACCGGCTTGGTGGAGCGGGTGACCTCGATGCGGGCCCCCGGCGGAAGTTCGATGGTGCGTCGCCCGTCGCACCACAGCACCGCCGCGGCGTCGGTGCGGGTGAGGATCTCGATGGCCAGCACCGAGGTGGGGGCCACGACCAGGGGCTTGGCGAAGAGCGCATGCGCGCTGATGGGCACCATCACCAGGGCCTCGACCTCGGGCCAGACCACCGGTCCCCCGGCGGAGAATGCGTAGGCGGTGGAACCGGTCGGGGTTGCCATGACCACGCCGTCGCAGCCGAAGGTGCTCAGCGGACGGCCATCGACCTCCATGACCACCTCGATCATGCGTTCGCGGTTGGCCTTTTCGATGGCGGCCTCGTTCAGTGCCCAGGTGTGGGCGATGCGCCGGTTGTCCAGCCAGACCTGCACGTCGATGGTCATGCGTTCCTCGACGGTGTAGCGGCGTTCCACAATCCACTGCACGGTTTCCTGCAGGGCTGCGCGTTCGCTTTCGGCCAGGAAGCCCACATGTCCCAGGTTCACGCCAAGCAGCGGGACCCTGGCGTTGCGGACTAGTTCCGCGGCGCGCAGCACACTGCCGTCTCCCCCGAGCACCACGCCGAGGTCGATGGCCTCGAGGCTGGTGTCTTCGTCGAGGACCTCCACATCGAGGTTCTCGCCCTCCGGGGTATTGCGGACGGCCTGCATTTCCAGTCGCCGCATCACCGGGATGAGCCCGGCCAGGCGCAGGCGTGAGCACGTGTCCACGGCCGCCATGAGGGCGTCGGTGCGACCGGTGTGGGTGAGGACCAAAATCCTGCGCATGGGTTCCTTCCTCGGCGGACCGAAGGTTAGGACATCTGTTCTGATGCCGCCAGTCTAAGAATAGTCAACACCGGGCCACACGTCGGTGCCGACGCGGCGATGTGGAGAAGCGTCGGGATTTTGACCGGCGGCCTTGCCCAGCCACAGGAAGAACTCGACGTTGCCGTCCTGGCCCGGCAGCGGACTCCGGGCCAGGCCCAACACCTCAAGCCCTGCCGTCGCTGCCGAGGCCATCACCGCATCCACCGCCTTGCGCCGCTGGGTGGGGCTGGAAACGACCCCTGTGCGGGAAAGTTGTTCGCGGCCGATCTCGAATTGGGGCTTGACCATCAGCACCAGGTCCCCGGCCGGTTCGGTGGCCCCGGCCAGGGCCCGCATGACCATGGTCAGCGAAATGAAGGACAGATCGGCCACGACCAGGGACACAACTCCCCCGATGTCAGCGGGGTCGAGGTAGCGCACGTTCATGCCTTCGTGCACATGCACGCGGGGGTCGTTGCGCAGTTCGGGAACCAGTTGGCCGTGTCCGACATCCACGGCCTCGACGTGGTCGGCGCCGCGGCGCAGCAGCACGTCGGTGAAGCCTCCAGTGGAGGCACCGGCATCGAGGCAACGCCTTCCGGCGACCTCGATCCGGGAGAAAGCTTCCAGGGCACCGGCGAGCTTGTGCCCGGCCCGGCTGACGAATTCTTCGCCCGCGGGGGCCTTGACGGTGATTTCGGAGGTGCCCGAGACGCTCTTGGCGGCCTTGGCCGCGATGGTCCCGTCCACGCTTACGCGTTGTTCGGCGATGAGCCGGGCC
This sequence comes from Arthrobacter sp. AQ5-05, assembly GCF_003287975.1. Taxonomy (GTDB): domain Bacteria; phylum Actinomycetota; class Actinomycetes; order Actinomycetales; family Micrococcaceae; genus Paeniglutamicibacter. Next base: position 2,609 of record NZ_QMKQ01000001.1, on the reverse strand, counting down.
GCGTCGGTGCGCGAGCGGGCCAGGGAACGGGTGACCAGTTCCTGGTCGAGTCGGCTCATGCGTGCTCCTGCGAGGTCGATTCAAGGTCCGCGGCCAGTGATGCCTGCAGGGTCTCGAAGATGGCCAGGTGCTCTGCGACGGGGACCTCGGCCAGGGTTTCCAGGACGTCGAGGTCGGTTGCCTCCCGGGCGGTTTCCGGCGGGGAGGCGGGTCGCGGTCCGGGGACCGGGAGGCTGCTGGCAGGTGGTGTGTGGTTGTTGCTCATCATCACCCTTGAGCCTATGGCTTGGCGGCGACGGTTTGGGAAAAATTGAGCATCGGTTCGACGGCGTGTTCCTGGTGCGGGTGTGCCAGCCACCAGGCCGCGCATGCCGCGCGCCAGGAATCCAGGTCGGATTCGTCGCCGTTGACGGTGATGGCATCGCCGTTGACCGAGGCCAGTGCCGCGCCGCAGCGGATGCCGAAGCCGGTGGCCTCGACCACGGGGTAATCCGCGTAGAGCCCGGAGAGGTCCGCGATGATGTAGTCGGGGCGCTCCGCGGTGCGGGCGGCCAGGGCCGAGCGGGCCGAGTCAACCCCGGTGAGCACCAGGACGGTGTTGTAGCCGGCGTTGTTGCCGCCGAGGATGTCGGTGTCGAGGCGGTCCCCGACCACCAGCGGCCGGGTGGCTTCGAAGGTTTCGGCCGCGCGGCGGAAGAGCAGTGGTTCGGGTTTGCCTGCCACCAGCGGCTGCACATTGGTGGCGGCGCTGACGGCTTCGACCAGTGAGCCGTTGCCGGGTGCGATGCCCTCGGCGCGCGGGATGGTCCGGTCGGTGTTGGTGGCAACCCAGATCGCACCGCCATTGATGGCGAATGCCGCTTCGGCGAGGTCCTTCCAGCCAAGGGAAGGGTCGAAGCCTTGGATGACGCCCTGGGGCAGGTCACGATGGCTGGCGACGATTTCCATGCCGAAGGAGCTGACGCAGTCGCGCAAGTAGGCGCTTCCCACGACAAGGACCTTGGAGCCCAAGGGTAGTTCTTGTGCAAGGAGTTCGGCTCCGGCGTCTGCAGAACCAAATACTTGTTCTGCAGACGCCGGGGCACCCAGCTGAATCAGGTGCTCGGCGACGGCACCCGGTGACCTGGAGGCGTTGTTGGTGACATACGCCAAGGAAACCGAGTTTTCTTCCAATCGATTCAAGGCCTCGATGGCCTTGGGGATTGCACCGTTGCCGGCATAGACGACGCCGTCAAGATCGGCGAGCAGCGCGTCAAAACCTGTGATCAGCATGGGTGGATCGAATTCCTAGCGTTCGTCGTTTTCGTCCTGGTCGATGACCGGGGACGCTCCGTTGGGTTCCTCGGCGACAGTTGCTTCTTCGTCGAGTTCCGGGTTCGATTCCTCGGCCGGATCGTTGAGCGATTCAGCTTCGACAACCTCGACGGCGTCTTCATCGGCCAGTGATTCGCCGGCTTCGTCCGACGGGGTTTCCGCGTCGTCTTCTGCCTTGGCGGTTTCCGGCTCCACGATGTCGCGGGCACGCGGGCGGCGTGCATCGGTTTCGTCGTCTTCACCGAGGTCGATGATATCCGGTTCGGCGAATTCGCCGGTGCCGAGGGCCTCCTCTGCCACCGAGATCTGCTTGCGCCAGGTTGCGGCTTCCTCGTCGCGGCCCAGGTTCTCCAGTGCGTCCGCGTATGCGGAGAACAGGCGCGGGCTGTAGCTGAACGCGCGGTTCAGGTCCAGCTGCGGGATCTCGAGTTCCGCCAAGGCGGCCTCGAGGTTGCCCAAGTCGTGCTGGGCACCCGCAGCAACCATGGCCATTTCGACCTTGCCGTTGGTATCCAGGGTCTCAACGACTTCGCTGTGTGCGATTTCCAGCGTCTTTTCCGGGCGACCGATACCGCGTTCGGCGTCGGCAATCAGTGGAAGATGCAGGTTGGAACCGCTGATGCGGCGGTGCGTGCGGAACTCGCGCAGGGCTTCGGCAAACTCGCCGGCAGCATATGCGGCCAGGCCAACTGCTTCGCGAACCACTGCCACGCGGCCGCCACGACGGCTGGCTGCGATGGTGTGCTCGTAGGCAAGCTGCGGATCGATGTCGATCAAGCGGCCGGCCATGACCAGGTGCTTGGAAACCCATTCGTTGTTCGTATCGTCAAGGTAGCGCAGTTCCGCACGGGTGATGCGGTCAAGTTCCTTGCCGGTTACGTCATCATCGATTTCCGGGGAACGGCCACGTTCCGGGCTGTTCGAGCTACGCAGGTCCGCCGGGTTGTGGTTACGGCGTGCGGCCTCTTCGTCGCGCAGAGCCTCGAGATCAGCAGTGCTGGTCTCGGTGCGCGGCTTGAATCCGCCACGGTCTTCACGGGGCTTGAAGCCGCCTTCACGGCGATCTCCACCCTGGAATCCGCCACGGTCTTCACGGGGCTTGAAGCCGCCTTCACGACGGTCTCCACCCTGGAATCCGCCGCGGTCGTTGCCGCCGCGGAATCCTCCGCGGTCTTCACGGGGCTTGAAGCCACCTTCACGACGGTCTCCGCCACGGTCTTCACGGGGCTTGAAGCCGCCTTCACGGCGATCTCCACCCTGGAATCCGCCACGGTCTTCACGGGGCTTGAAGCCAC